>CAWHPI010000003.1:0-570882 GCA_963831255.1 uncultured beta proteobacterium
GAGCGGGCTGCCGGCGGCTTCGCTGCCCAAGCGGTAGACGCCCACGCGCACGGTGGACATCCAGTTGGGCGTGATGTTGTAAGCCCAGGCGGCAGAGACGCCGTAGCGGCGAATACCGGACGACGCGGTGTAGGCCGGCAAGCCCGAGCGCAGCGACTGCGGCGCGGAGATGCCGAAGAAGCCCTGCATCACCTCGGTGTCTGCCCAGTCCACCGCGGCGTCGAAGCGCAGCGCGTTGCTGCGGTTGATGGCGAGGGCGTAGCCGGCGTCCAGCCGCAGCGAGGTGCCGGTGACGTTGCCGCCCACGCCGCGCTCCAGTCTGGCGCCCAGGGTGAAAGGCCGCGCGTTCCAGCGCAGGTAGGCGCCCACATCGGCGCCAGCGTCGATGTCGCCCAGGCCGCGCAGCCGGGGCGAGTCGGACTCGTCGCGGCCAAAGCGGTAGGTCAGCACGGGGCCGAACTCGATCTCGGGCGTGTTGGAAAGGTTGTAGCCCACGCCGCTCAGGGTGCCAGCAAAAAAGCGGCCGCTGCGGTAGCTGATGAAGGGCAGGGCGCGGGTGTCGAACCGGTCGGACCCTTCGTATTCCGGCAGGCGGGCCACGCCCAGGCCCAGCGTGAGGCTGTAGGGCGCAGCGGCTGGCGCTTCGGTGGCGGCTTGCGCCCGGGCGGGCGATGCCAGGGCCCAGCCAGCGCCGGCCAGCAGCAGAAAGGCCAGGGCGCGCAAGACCTGTGGGCGAGGGGCGGCGAGTTGGGCTGGCTGTTTCATGGGCTTGGGCTGTGCGGGTTGGGGTGGGCTGGGCGGCTTGCTCGCTTGGGGCCTTGAACGCATTCTGCGGCCCCGGGCGTTTGAGCATGTGTGCAACAAGTTTTGCCTGTCTTGTAAGTCCGGGGCGGTTGCAAGGGCAAACCGCAGGCCAGACGGCGCAGCGGGTCGCCTCGCCGGTGGTCGTGCGGGGCGCCTGCCGGCCGCAAGCCCGGCCTGGCGCCCCGGCTCAGGCGCTGAACAGCTGCCGGTGCAGCGCTTCGAGCTCGCGCCGGTCGTCCGGGTGGCTGAGCGCCGCCAGGCCGCGCTCCTGTGCCTTGCGCGCTTGCAGCCGCGCTTCTTGCGCGATCGGGGCGCTGCCGTTGCGGGCGATGGTGGCCAGCATTTTCTGCAGCCGAATGCCCACCTCCAGCATGCCGGCGCCGTCGCGGGCAATGGGTGCGAAGCCATCTGCCACCAGGGTGCGGGTGTCGAGCTCGGGCAGTGTGACCCGATCGAACTCAACGCCTTGGTCATCGGCATCGGGGTTCTTTTGCCGGGCCGTTGCCGCCTCGGCTGCCTGCTCGGCCATCGCGCGGTCGGTGTCCACCACCAGGCGGGTGAGGGTTGCCAGCACGCCGATGGCGGTGCCCGGGTCGTTGACCGCGGGCGAGAGCGCGCGCAGGGCCACCTCGCTGAGAACGATCAGGCCAAAGCGGGGGTCCTGGTCGTAGCTGCGCGTGGCGCCCAGCACGAAGCAGGCGCGAACCGCTTCGGCCTTCGGGGTGGGCGGCGGCGCTTGGCCGGTGTTGATCTCGGTGATTTTCTCGGGCTGGTGGTGTGACCATGCGGTGGCGATCACGGTGTCAGGCCCCACGAAGCTGCCCGGGCGCACATGCACATGCAGCGTGCAATTGGCTTCGCTGGCCGCGTGCTGCAAGCCGCTCAGGTTCAGGTGGCAGAGGTAGCCGATGTCGTCTGCCTTGATCGGGGTGCCGCTGCCCGGGGCGTGTGGCGGCGCCGCAGCGCCCAGGCGGGGGCGCTTCACGTGGGCCTTGAGCGTCTGGCGGCTGACCCGTTCGATGCGCGCCACCGTGTCGTTCAGTCGGCCCAGGCTGGAGAGCGTTTTGACCCACAGCAACAAACGAAACACCACATAGGTCAACACGACAAGGGTGCTGACGAACAGCACGAAGCGGCCCGGTGCGTCGTAGTACCCCACGCCCAGCGCCGTTTTGGCGACCACCGCAAAGGTGAACGACGCCATGAACACGCCAATGACACCGCGCGTGTCGTCGTCGCCCATCAGCAGCTCGGTGGCGCGGGGCGTGGCCGTGGTGGCCGAAGAGCTCAGCGCTGAGACCAGGATGCCCAGCGAAAACGTGGCCACCGCCAGCATGCTGCCGGCAATCACGGTGAGCAGGTCGTTGATCGTGCTGGCCTCGATCTCGGGCAGCCGCTCGGTCAGCCAGAAGCTGCCCACCCATTTGGCGGCGAACGCCAGCAACACCGCCGCCAGCGCGGTGAGCATGGGGGCAACCCACAGGCGGTTGCGTCGGTCCTTGATCCAGAGCCAGAGGTTGAACATGGGGTCGGCTTGTGTTGAGAGTTGCCTTGGATTGTCGGCTCAAGCACCACGCCAGCGTGTTGCCGGCGCGCGCTGCTGCTCGGGTAAGACGCCGCCGGTTTGCCGACCGGCCGGCGGTGACGGTGAAACCCGTGAGACCCAACAACGAAAAAACGGCCCCGAAGGGCCGTTTTGGTCAGGCATGCGGAGCGTGAGATCAGTTCGTCACGCGCTTGTTCACGCCCTGCGCCAGGTTGTCGGCTTGCACGGCGCGCAGGCCGGCCAGACGCACCTGCTCCAGCTGGGCTGGCGTGGGCACCACGAGCACTTCGCCGCGGGTGATCAGGCCCAGGCGCTGGGCTTCCACCGCCTCGGCGCGCACCTGGTCGCGGGTCAGGGTGCTGGTGCTCTGCGCCACGATGACGGGAGCAAACTCACCGCTGGCAATCTGGCCGGCGTCGCGGGCGGCGATGGCCTGGGCACGCACTTCGGCGCGGCTCATGGTGGAGACAAACGGGGCTTCGGGGGTGAACTCGGAGGCCATCGCAGCGGCGGCGGTGAGCGACAGGACGATGGGCAGAGCGATGCGGGTCACGGATTTCATGGTGTTTTCCTAGGGACAGAGGTTGAAGAGAGAACTTGCTTGATGCCGTTTCGTTTCGGCATGGAGAGAACTTTAAAAAACGGTTCTTGCGTTTGATGAACGCGGGGATGACAGATTTGTCATCCAGTGCCGCAGGGCGATCCGCGACAATTTCCGGGTTCCTTTTTCTTTCGAGTCCCCTGTTCCCATGCGCATCCTGGTCATTGAAGACGAAGCCAAGCTGGCCGACTACGTCAAGCGCGGTCTCTCCGAGTCCGGCTACACGGTGGACGTGGCGCGCGACGGCATCGAGGGCCGTTATCTGGCCACCGAGGGCGACTACCAGCTCGTGGTGCTCGACATCATGTTGCCGGGCGTTGATGGCTTTGGCGTGCTGGCCGCGCTGCGCGCCAAGCGCAACACGCCGGTGCTCATGCTGACCGCGCGCGACCGGGTGGAAGACCGGGTGCAAGGGCTGGAAGCCGGCGCCGACGATTACCTGGTGAAGCCCTTCGCCTTCTCCGAACTGCTGGCGCGCGTGGCCGCCTTGCTGCGGCGCGGTGCCGGGCAAAACGAAAGCGCCGCCCACAGCCATCTCAGCGTGAGCAACCTGGAGATGGATCTGCTGAGCCGCAAGGTCTGGCGCGACGGCCAGCGGCTGGATCTCTCGGCCAAGGAATTCGCGCTGCTGGCGCTGCTGGCGCGGCGCAAGGGGCAGATCCTTTCGCGCACCACGCTGGCCGAACAGGTCTGGGACATGAACTTCGATTCCGACACCAACGTGGTCGAGGTGGCGATTCGCCGCCTGCGCGCCAAGATGGACGATCCCTTCCGCCCCAAGCTGCTGCACAACGTGCGCGGCATGGGCTATGTGCTGGAGGAGCGCACATGAACACCGCCACCGCCACCAAGGTGCCCTGCACCTACTCCATCGGCCGGCGCCTCTCGCTGCTGCTGGCCGCGCAGACCGTGATCGGCCTGGGCGTGTTGCTGGCTGTCATTTACGCCTTCACGGCCATGCTGTTCCAGGCCAAGCACGAAGAGCAGATGCAGGGCTACACCCATGTGCTGGCCGACATGATGAGCAGCGCCAGCGAGCGCGCCGGCACCTTCGAAATGCTCGACAAGCTGGCCTGGTCGGCCGAGCGCAGGCCCGGCACCCACCTGGTGGTGACCCGCGCAGACGGCAGCGAGTTCTACCGCGATCCGCCGGCCAGTTTCGATGTGAACGCCAGCACCTCCAAGGCCAGCAGCTTTCTGGTGACCGACAAGTCCACCGGCAACCTCTACACCGGCCGGCTGGTGCTGGACTGCTCGCAAGACACCAAGACGCGTCAGCGGTTGGCCATTTTGCTGGTGGTGGCCACGCTGGCCGGCGGCATCTTCGTGGCCTGGGCCACGTTCTGGCGCGTGCGCTGCAGCCTGCGACCGCTGCTCGATCTGGCCGACCAGACCCGCGGCATCGACGTTGGGCAGGCCAGGCAGCGGCTCACGCTCGACGAACCAGCGGAAGAACTGCAGCCGCTGATCGAGCAGTTCAACAGCCTGATGGAGCGCGTGGACCACACCTACGCCCAGCTCGAAGGCTTCAACGCCGACGTGGCGCACGAGCTGCGCACGCCGCTGGCCAACCTGATCGGCCAGACCGAACTCGCGCTCAGCCGCGAACGCAGCAACGCCGATCTGGAAGACACGCTGCACTCCAACCTGGAAGAGCTGCAGCGCATGGCCGGCATCATCAACGACATGCTGTTTCTGGCTCAGGCCGATCGCGGCGTGAAAGCGCGCCGTGGCGCGCCGGTGAGCCTGGCCGAACTGGTGCGCCAGGTGGTCGAGTTTCACGAGGCGCCGATGGAGGAGGCCGGTCTGTCGATCCGCATCGATGGCGACCTCAGCCTGCCGGTGGACGAGGCGCTGATCAAACGCGCGCTCTCCAACCTGCTGGGCAATGCCATCCGCTACGCCGAGCCGCGCACCGAGCTTTGTGTGCACATCGAGAAAACCGCTGCCGGCGAGCTGCGGCTGTGGGTGGAAAACACCGGCCCCACCGTGCCCGCCGCGCAGCTGCCCCGCCTGTTCGACCGCTTTTTCCGCGCCGACGCCTCGCGCTGCGAGGTTGAGCGACCACACCACGGGCTCGGTTTGTCGATCGTGGCGGCGATCGCGCGCATGCACGACGGCCAGCCACTCGCCGAGTCGGCCGCCGGCCGCACCCGGGTCGGTTTCAGCCTGCTCGGCGCGCCCGCGGCCGGCGCCGGCGAGGTGCTTGCCGTCAACGGCTAAAATCGCGCCCTGTTAGACACACCCGGAGGCTTGGGTGAGCGGTTTAAACCAGCAGTCTTGAAAACTGCCGACGGGCAACCGTCCGTGAGTTCGAATCTCACAGCCTCCGCCACGTGTGCCGGGAAAAGCCTTTCGCTTCTTCCTCCCATTCCCCACTCGTTTGAAATCACCCGACGGCGAAAGCCCATGCATGGCCGCTGCATGGGCGGGGATCACCCGCGCTGCCGGGCAAGCCTCAAGCTGGCGGCAGCGTGTACTTCGCCATGAAGCCGCGGTCGATGCGGTCTTTCCAGCGCCAGACCCAGCCGCCTTCCCAGTTCAGCGGGCCGTAGCTGCCGATGGCGTGGCCGGCGCCGCACGACAGCAGGTTGAGCGTGCGCTGGGGTGGTTGGTGGGGCTGCAGCGGCTGGCCGCTGTGGGTGGCGAGCAGGTTGTGCGCCAGCGGCGGGCCGGCGCGCACCGCATAGACACCGCTCTTGGGGTGCGGCTGGTCGGCGCGGGTGGCGACGTCGCCGGCGGCGAACACCTGGGGG
Source organism: uncultured beta proteobacterium (assembly GCA_963831255.1). Lineage (GTDB taxonomy): Bacteria > Pseudomonadota > Gammaproteobacteria > Burkholderiales > Burkholderiaceae_C > Hydrogenophaga. Next base: position 5,708 of record CAWHPI010000003.1, read on the forward strand.
TGGCTGGTGCTTTGCTGAAAGGCGTTGACCAGCACATGGCCGGCCTCTGACAGCGCGAGCCCGCTGCCCTGCAGCCAGGGTGGTGCGTGCGTGCCGATGGCGAGAATCGGCACGTCGCAGGCCAGGGTGGCGCCGTTGCCCAGCCGCACCGCGCCGGCTGCCATGCCCACGCAGGCCTCGCGCAACACGGTGATCTGGCGCTTTTTGAGCTGGCGCAACACGCGCCGGCGCACGCCTTCGGGGTAGCTCTCGGCCGCCTCGCTGCCGCCGGTGATGAGGGTGAAGCGCGCCGGGTGGCCGGCTTCGCGCAGCCGCTGCTCGGCGGCCATCAGCAGTTCCAGCCCGGCGGCGCCAGCGCCGATCACCGCGACCGAGAGCGGGCGGGTTTGCGCCAGCGCCAGCACCTCGGGCCAGAGGCGGGCGAAGGCCTCGATGGGTCGCACGATGAGCGCGTGTTCGGGCGCACCGGGGATGTCGCGGGCGAGGCGCTCGCGGTCGAGCACGGCACCGGTGTCGATCGAGAGCAGGTCGTAGCGCAGGGTGTCGGGCACCGAGGCGGGGTCGCCCGCGTGGCTCGACGGCGCCAGCGCCACCGTCTGCTCATCGGGCGCCACGCCAGTGCAGCGCGCCGGCAGCCAGCGCGCGCCGGCGGCGCGCACCAGTGGCTCCAGCGGAATCTGGCACTCGGCCTCGCGGTAGTGGCCGGCCACAAAGCCGGGCGTCATGCCGCTGTAGGTCTGAAACGGGTAGGGCGAGACGACGGTGACGTCGAGATCGGCCGGGCGGTTTTGTGCGAGCTGCGCGAGCACATGCACATGGGCATGACCGGCGCCGAGCAGAACGAGTTTTTTGATGCCGGGGGTTTGCATGGGTGGCGATGTTAGAGCGTGTCGACACGCTCAAAGACAATCTCGCCCGGGTTGTTCCCCGGAACGGGTGGTGCAAAGCGTGTCGAGCCGGTTTCGACCTGCCGAAAACCCGCCTTCTCCAGCACGCGGCAAGATGCGATGTTGGTGGCCATGGTCTCGGCCCGGACGCGGGCAAAACCCAGCCGGCCCAGCGCTTCGGCGGTCAGCGCCAGCACGCCTTCGGTCGCGTAACCCTGGCCCCAGGCCTGATGGCGAAGGCGGTAGCCGATCTCCGCCGTCTTGAGGCCGCCGACCACGCCGTCGTCGAACAGCGCGAACCAGCCCACGAAGTCGCCGGTGGCGCGCGTGTGGGCCGCCAGCACCTCGGGCTCGGTGCCGCGAGGCGTCAGAAAACTGCCGTCGGGCCAGCCCGCTTCCGGCACCGGGCGACCCCCGTTGAGAAAGCGCATGACGGCGGGATCGGCCTCCAGCGCGATCAGGTCGGCCCGGTCGGCGGGGGTGACCGGCCGCAGGGCCAGGCGGGCGGTGGTCAGGCTGGGAGCGATCAGCATGGGCATGGCGAATCGCAGCACCGACCCAGGCGAGCAGCGGCCCGCTGGCGCGTCACCCGGCGCACCTTCAGGGGCCGGATGGCGCAAACCGCAGGTCGGCCACCCAGCCCAGGCTGCGGCTCGCGGTGTTGTCGCTGTCGGCGCCGATCAGCACCGTGATCACCGGCGGCAGGGCCGCGCGCGGGGTCTGTGCGCCCTGCGGCAGCTCGTCGGCAAACAGCGTGGCGAAATCCTTTGCCACGTCGCGCGACTCGTTCGCCCAGCGACCCAGCGGCGCATCGCGCCCTTGCAGGCTGATGAAGCGCACCCGCCGCGTGTAGGGGTTGGCACCTTGAACGCCGGCAGCGCCGGCGCTGTCCCACACGTAGCACAGCGTGGCCGCGGGCAGCGGCGCGCCGCTCACGCCGCGCGCGACACGCAGCAAGGTGCGTTCGATGAAAGGCACGCTGTCCAGGGCGTGGTCGAACATCACGCAGAGCTTGAGGGCGGCGTCATCGCCGGCCTTGCTCAGCAGGTCGGGCGGCGCTGTGCCGCCTGAGAGCGGCTCATCCAGCCGCCAGCGCCACTGCAGGCGGGCTGGGGCCGGGCCTTGCCAGCCGTTGACCCAGGTGCCGTAGGAGCGGTCGGTGACGACCTTGAGCGCCGGTACGCCTTCCACCGTGCCGGCCTCGAAACGCGTGGGCGGGATCTCGGCCTGCTTCTTGGGAAAGCCCTCGAAACGCCACTCGGGCGAAAGCGCAGCGCCATCGCGCAACAGCGGCGGCAGCGCTTTCGCCGGCTGGGCCAGCGCCACGCCGGCGCTGGCCGCCGCGACCGTGGCCCACAGCAGCCGCCACATGGTCAGCGGCCCACGTCGTTGAGCGACCAGTCGTAGTCGAGGTGGCTCACCGGCAGGGTCTTGGCGCGCAGGGCCGCCTGTTCTTCGGGCTTGTCGCTGAGCTGTTCGGCGTGTTGGGCCAGCAGGTCTTCCAGCTTGTTGATGCCGCGGTAGCCGCTGTTGAAGTCTTCCTTGAACCACTTGAAGATCATGTTGACCTGCACCTCGCCGTCCTGCACGCGGTTGCGCGTGCGGTCGCCCATGAAGCGCTTCATGCCGTCGTCGAGCTGGGCATCGAGCCGGGTCGCGGTGAAGGCTTCGTCGCGCAGGGCCGGGCAGCCGATGCTGGCGCAGTTCACGCCGGCGTGAATGCGCGGGTCTTTGTAAACCGGGCGCAACTGCTCGTGTTCGACCCAGTCCAGGTGGCGCTTGGCGCCGAGCAGGGTGAAGAACTCGTTCTTCCAAGGCCCTCGGTTGAAAAAACCAAGCTCCTTGATCGACTTGATGTCTGGGTACTTGGTGAGAATGATCTCGACCGTGAATGCGTTGTAGGCGTTGATCAGGAACGCCATCTGCTGCGGCTTGCTCCAGCCGTCAAAGGCGGACTTGGGCACGGCGCTCAGGCCGTCCAGCACGGCCTTGAGGGCTGCGCGGTCGGCGGCAAAACCTTTGTAGTTCACCCGCGACTGCTTGCCATCGGGCAGCCAGCGCACGTGTTTTTTCAGCAGCGTGTTCCAGGCGGCGTATTGGTGGTCGAAGCCGGCCTGGGCGAAGGCGCCCAGCGGCAGCAAGGTGGCGCTGGCCAGGGCGGTCAGCAGACCGAGAGCGTGGCGGCGATTCGTGCGGTGTGTGTTCATGGTGTGGACCTTCGATGCAGATGCAGGCAGCGGGTTCAACCGCGGCGCCAGTCGTGGAACTTTTTGACCCAGGCGAGCAGCTTCTCGGGCTGGTGGGCGCGCTTCCATTCACCGGCGGCGTACTTGTTGGCCTCGGCCAGCGTGGGGTAGGTGTGGATGGTGCCCAGGATCTTGTTCAGGCCCAGGCCGTGTTTCATGGCCAGCACGTATTCGGCCAGCAGGTCGCCGGCGTGCGTGCCGACGATGGTCACGCCCAGGATGTTGTCCTTGCCCGGCACGGTCAGCACCTTCACGAAGCCGTGGGCCTCGCTGTCGGCAATGGCGCGGTCCAGGTCGTCGATGCCGTATTTCGTGACCTCGTAGGGGATGTTCTTCTCTTTGGCTTCCTGCTCGTTCAAGCCCACGCGCGCCACCTCGGGGTCGATGAAGGTGGCCCAGGGGATGACCGAGTAGTCGGCCTTGAACTTCTTGAAGTCGCCAAACAGCGCGTTGACCGCGGCGTACCAGGCCTGGTGCGCGGCCACGTGGGTGAACTGGTAGGGCCCGGCCACGTCGCCCGCGGCGTAGATGTTGGGGTAGAGCGTTTGCAGGTACTCGTTGGTCTCCACCGTCGCGGTTGGTCGGGATGCCCAGGTCTTCCAGCCCGTAGCCGGTGAGGCGCGCGCTGCGGCCCACGGCGCACAGCAGCTGGTCGAACGCGATGCGCTGCTCCTGCGCCCTGCGTGCTCCACGATCAGCGTTTTTTCGCCATCGATCGTTTCGCAACGCAGCGCCTTGTGGCCGGTGCGCACGTCCACGCCGTCGGCCATCAGCGCCTGCTTGGCCAGCTCGCTCACCTCTTCGTCTTCGCGCGCCATGATGCGCGGCGCCATCTCCACCTGCGTCACCTGCGAGCCCAGGCGGGCAAAGCTCTGCGCCAGCTCGCAGCCGATGGGGCCGCCGCCCAGCACCACCAGGCGCTTGGGCACTTCGTCGAGCTGGGCGAACTCGTCCCACAGCGTGTCGCTGGTGACGTAGCCCACATCGTCCAGACCGGGCAGCGGCGGCACAAAGGGGCGCGCGCCGGCTGCGATCACGATGCTGCGCGTGGTCAGCGTCTGTTTGCCGCCGTCGTTCAGCGCGATCTCCACCGTCCAGGGGTTCACCAGCTTGGCGTAGCCCTGCAGCACCTCCACGCCCAGGCCGGTGTAGCGCTCCACGCTGTCGTGCGGCTCGATGGCGGCAATCACCTCGTGGATGCGCTGCATCACGGTCTTGAAGCTGAAGCTGGGCGTGGTGTCGCGACAGGCCGTAGTTCTCGCCGTGGCGCATCTGGTGCGCCAGCTTGGCGCTCTTGATCAGGGCCTTGCTCGGCACGCAGCCGTAGTTCAGGCAGTCGCCGCCCATCTTGTGCGCTTCGATCAGCGTCACCTTGGCCTTGACCGCGGCGGCGATGTAGGCCGACACCAGGCCGCCGGCGCCGGCGCCGATCACGATCAGGTTGCGGTCGAACGACTTGGGGCTTCACGCTGGCCCAGCGCGCGTAGACCTTGCGCTTCTTCACAAACTCCACGATCTTTCGGGCGATCAAAGGGAAGATGCCGAGCAGCACGAAGGAACCGATCAGACCCGGGCTGAGGATGCCCTGCAGCGACTCGATCTGCGCCAGCTGCGTGCCCGCGTTCACGTACACCAGCGTGCCCGCCAGCATGCCGAGCTGGCTCACCCAGTAGAAGGTGCGCGCCTTCATCTTGGTCAGGCCCATCAGCAGGTTGATGACGAAAAACGGCACCACCGGAATCAGGCGCAGCGTGAACAGGTAAAACGCGCCGTCTTTTTCCACGCCCTTGTTGATCTCGGCCAGCCGCTTGCCAAATTTGTCTTCCACCGTGCTCGCGCAGCACAAAGCGCGAGACCAGAAAGGCCAGCGTGGCACCGATGCTGGAGGCAAACGACACGATCACCGTGCCCCAGAACAGGCCAAAAATCGCGCCTCCGGCCAGCGTGATGATGGCCGCGCCGGGCAGCGACAAGGCGGTGGCCGCCACATAGATGGCGAAATAAATCCCCGCCACCCGCAGCGGTTCGCTGGCGTAGAGATCGGCAAACGCGGCCTGGCTGCTCTTGAGGTAGTCCAGGCTCAGGAAGCGGCCCAGATCGAAGACAAAGAAAGCGCCAATGGCGATCGCCAGCAGCAACAGGGTCAGTATTTTTTTCGGGTTCACGGCCATTCCTTGCATGTGTAGACCGTCAGTCGGCAGATGCAAACCATTCTTACATCTGGTTGTTGAGCCCGGGTTTGCCGCACAATGCGCCGGCGATCGAGCGGGTTCAGAGAAGTCCCACAGGGAGAGGTTTCATGCGGTTGTTGATATCGGAAGCATCGCGTCTGCCTGGCTGGCGGGCGACACCTCGGTTGCCCGCGCCGAGTTGCGCGTTTGCTTTTTCGCGGTGGTGACATGGCCGACGCGCTCGCCGCCCTGCAACGCGCCCTGCTGGCTGCCGACCATCCGCTGGCACACCACGCGCTGCAGCGCCTGACCGACAAGGGGCTCGCGCACGACCACGTGCGCCTGCTGGGCAGTGGCTGGCTGGCGCGCATTCCGAAGCAGAGCCAGATGGGTCTGGCCGCCACAGACAACCTGGCCTACCAGCGCGCCTGCTTCGAGCGAGCGGCGCCTGGCGGGCGCACGCCGCGGCTGCACAGCGTGCTGCCGCCTTCGGACCTGTTGCCCTGGGGTGCGCTGCTGGTTCAAGAGGTTGAGGGTCGTCCGGCCCGGTTGCCGCAGGATTTGCCTGGCATCGTGGCCGCGCTCGCCTCGCTGCATGCCCTCGCGCTGCCCGCGCCAGCCGAACGCGCGCCGCTGCTCGATGCCGCCGATCCGTTGCTGGATCTGCTGCAGGAGATCACCGCCCAGGCCGCCTATCTGGAGCGTGCGAATGTCGCGCCGATGGTCCATTCGGTGGTGGCGCGGCAGCTCAATGGTCTGCAGCAGCTCTGCGATCGGGTGCCGCGCCCGCCGCGCTGCCTGATCGCGTTCGATGGCCATCCGGGCAACTTCATCGTGCGCGCCGATGGCTCGGCGGTGCTGGTCGATCTGGAAAAGTGTCGCTACAGCTACCCCGGCCTGGATCTCGCCCACGCCACCCTCTACACCTCCACCACCTGGGACTTGCACACCCACGCGGTGCTGACCCAGGCGGAGGTGGTGGACGCGTACCGCGCCTGGGCGCACGCCGTGGGGCCATGGCGGCAGAGGCACAAGCCTGGCACCTGCCGCTGCGCCGCGCCATGTGGCTGTGGTCCATCACCTGGTGCGCCAAGTGGCGTGTGCTGTCGCGTCAGCGCGCCAGTGCCGCGGCGTCGGGCCAGGACTGGTCGGCCGAGCGCAGCGCCGCCCGCGCTGGTGACCCATGTGCGCGAGCGGGTCGATCACTACCTGAGCGAGCCGGTGGTTGAACGGGTGTTGCAGGGTTTCGACCCGCTTGAGCGCGCCCTCGGTGTCTGAGCGCAGCGCCATGAAACTCGCCGTGGTGGTGCCCGTGCTCAATGAGGCCGCTGCATTGGCCAGGCATTTGGGCGCGCTGGTCGCCCTGCGCGAGCGCGGTGCGGTTTTGATCGTGGCCGACGGCGGCAGCACCGATGGCACCCAAGCCCTGGCGGCGACGCTGGCCGATGCGGTGGTGGCCGCGCCGCGCGGGCGCGCCGCGCAGATGAACGCCGGCGCCTGGCACCCGCTGGCGCGTGCGGCGGATGCGTTGCTGTTCCTCCACGCCGACACCAGCCTGCCGCCAGCGGCCGATGCACTGGTGGCCAAGGCGCTGGCAGGGGGTGCCGCCTGGGGCCGTTTTGATGTGCAGATTGCCGGACGCCACCCGTTGCTGCCCATGGTCGCCGCGTTCATGAACCGGCGTTCGCGCGCCAGCGGCATCGCCACCGGCGACCAGGCGCTGTTTGTGCGGCGTGCGGTGTTTGATTCCCTGGGCGGTTTTGCGCCTGTGCCGCTCATGGAAGACATCGAGTTCAGCGCTCGCCTGCGGCGCGTGGCGCCACCCGCCTGCCTGCCCGAGCGCGTCACCACCGACGGCCGCCGCTGGGACCAGCGGGGTTTCTGGCGCACGGTTGTCCTGATGTGGCGCCTGCGCGCGGCCTGGGCCGCTGGCGCCGATGCCCACCACCTGGCGCGGCGCTACGGCTACTCGCCGCGCGCGGGTGCGGCGGTGGCGGTGCTGGCCAAGGCGCCGGTGCCGGGTCAGGCCAAGACCCGGCTGGCGCCGCTGCTGGGCCACGCCGGCGCGGCGCGGGCGCAGCGCGGCTTCATCTTGCGCACGCTCGCCACTGCCCGCCAGGCCAGCACCGGCGCACTGACGCTGCACGTCGCGCTTGGCGCTGGCCACCGCCTGTTTCAGCTGCTCGCCCAGCGCCACGGCGTGGTGTGTCTGCCGCAGGCCGAGGGCGACATTGGCGACCGCATGGCCGCGGTCATGGTCGACCACTTCACACAACACCGGCAAACCCCGTTGCTCATCGTCGGCACCGATTGCCCGGCGCTCACCACGGCCCACCTGCAGCAGGCGGCCGACGCCTTGCAGACACACGACGCCGTGCTGATCCCGGCGGAAGACGGTGGCTATGTGCTGATCGGCCTGCGCCGCGCGGTGCCGGTCGTGTTCCAGCGGGTGGCATGGAGCACGCCGCGCGTGATGGCGCAAACCCGCGAGCGACTGAGCGCGGTGGGCGCCAGCTGGGTTGAGCTGCCGACACTGTGGGACGTGGACGATCCGCAAGACTGGACCCGCTGGCAGGCTCTGGTCGGCTTGGCGCCTGACGATCTGCACAGCGCTTGACGCTTTCGGTGTGAAACCCCGCCGCGCAGCGCTATCGTTTGAGGATGGCGCAAAGAAGCAACACCGAATCCCCCTCGACCTGGCACACCCTGAATCCTGACGAGGTCTGGCAGCGCCTGGGCAGCAGCGAGCGTGGCCTGAGCGCCGCCGAGGCGCAGCGGCGGCTTCAAGCCCACGGCCCCAACCGCCTGCCGCAGCGCGCCGCCCCGGCTGCGCTGCGCCGGCTGCTGGGCCAGTTCCACAACCTGCTGATCTACGTGCTGCTGGCCGCGGCGGCCATCACCGCCGGCTCGGCGACTACGCTGGACACCGCGGTGATCCTCGGCGTGGTGCTGATCAACGCGGTGATCGGCTTCGTGCAGGAGGGCAAGGCCGAGCGCGCGCTGGAGGCGGTGCAGCGCGATGCTGGCGCGCCAGCGCCACGGTGCTGCGCGATGGCGAGCGCCACGAGATCGACGCCGCCGAGCTGGTGCCCGGTGACGTGGTGCTGCTCGAATCGGGCGCGCGGGTGCCGGCCGATCTGCGGCTGTGGCGGTCAACAACCTGCGCATCGACGAGGCCGCGCTCACCGGCGAATCGGTACCGGTGGACAAGGACACCGAGCCGGTGGCCGACGACCGCGGCGCTGGGCGACCGCAGCGGCATGGCCTACGCCGGCACGGTGGTGACCGCAGGGCCAGGCCAGCGGCGTCGTGGTGGCCACCGGCGCGGCCACCGAGATCGGCCGCATCGGCCAGCTGGTGTCGGCGGTGCACACGCCTGGCCACGCCGCTCACGCGCCGGCTCGACCAGTTCGCGCGCCAGATCACGCTGCTTCATCCTCGCTGGCGAGCGCGGCTCACGTTCCTGTACGGCAGCCACGTCGGCGGCGTGCCGGCGCTGGAGATGTTTCTCGCGGTGGTCGGTCTGGCGGTGGCCGCCATTCCCGAAGGCCTGCCCGCCATCGTCACCATCACGCTGGCCATCGGCACCGCGGCCATGGCCAGCGCCAGCGCGCCGTCGTGCGCCGCCTGCCCGCGGTGGAAACGCTGGGCTCGGTCGGCGTGATCTGCACCGACAAGACCGGCACGCTGACCAAGAACGAAATGACCGCGGTGCGCCTGCTGCTGCCGGGCGACACGATGGAGGTGAGCGGCGCGGGCTACGCGCCCGAGGGCGGGTTTTCGAGTGGCACGGCAGGCCATCGACGCCGGCGCAGCACGCCGAGCTGATGCGCCTCGCGCGCTGCGCGCTGCTGTGCAACGACGCGCAGCTGCACCACAGGCGAAGCCGGCAGCTGGACGCTGGCCGGCGACCCGACCGAGGGCGCGCTGCTCACGCTGGCGCTCAAGGCCGGGCTGGACCGCCGAGCAGGCCGCGCGCGCAGGCGCCGCGCATCGACGCCATCCCGTTCGAGTCCGAGCACCGCTTCATGGCCACGCTGCACCACGACCACGCGGGCCGCGTGTTCGCGCTTGCTCAAGGGCGCGCCCGAGCGGGTGCTCGGCCTGTGCGTGCAGGACGCGAGCGGGCCAGCCGCTGGACGCCGACGCCTGGCAGCGCGCGCATGCGACGCAGCCGCCGGCGAGGGCCAGCGCGTGCTGGCGCTGGCCGAGTGTCGAGCTGCCCGCCGGCACGCGCGACGCTGAGCCATGGCCGACATCACGCCGCGCTTCACCCTGCTCGGCCTGGTGGGCCTGATGGACCCGCCGCGCCCCGAGGCGGTGGCCGCGGTGGCCGAGTGCCAGCGCGGCCGGTATCCGCGTGGTCATGATCACCGGCGACCACGCGGCCACGGCCGCCGCCATCGGCGCGCGGCATCGGCCTGCACGACGGCCAGCCCCTCACCGGCACCGAGATCGACACGCTGGACGACGCGGCGCTGAGCGCAGCGCCTGGCGCAGACCGACGTGGTCGCCCGCGCCAGCCCCGAACACAAGCTGCGCCTGGTGGCCAGCCTGCAGGCCAGCGGCCAGCTGGTGGCGATGACCGGCGACGGCGTGAACGACGCGCCCGCGCTCAAGGCCGCCGACATCGGCGTGGCCATGGGCCAGCGCGGCACCGACGCCGCGCGCGAGGCGGCCGACCTGGTGCTGACCGACGACAACTTCGCCACCATCGCCGCGCGCGGTGCGCGAAGGCCGCACGCGTGTTCGACAACATCAAGAAAGTCGCTGCTGTTCATCCTGCCCACCAACGGCGGCGAGGCCGGCATGATCCTGCTGGCGGTGTTCGCCGGTCTGGCGATGCCGGTCACGGCCGGGCAGATCCTCTGGGTCAACATGGTCACCAGCATCACGCTGGACATGGCGCTCGCCTTCGAGCCGGCCGAGGCCGGCGTGATGCAGCGCCCGCCGCGCCCGGCCGCGCGAGCCGCTGATCACGCGCCTGCTGCTCGATGCGCATCGTCTACGTGAGCCTGCTGATGGTGGCGCGCATGTTTCTGGATCTACCAGCTGGGAGCTGGCGCGCGGCAGCTTCGCTCGACGTGGCGCGCACCGCCGTGGTCAACATGCTGGTGATGAGCGAGGTGTTTTACCTGTTCAACGTGCGCCACTTCACCGCCAGCGCGCTGCGCTGGGAGACGCTGGCGGGCAACCCGATGGCGGTTGGCTGCGGTGGCGATCACGCTGGTGCTGCAGTCGCTGTTCACCTACGCGCCGCCGATGCAGCAGCTGTTTGGCACTGCCGCGCTGGATCTCTGCGTCCTGGGGCTTCATCCTGGCGCTGGCGAGCGGCATCTTTCTGGCGGTGGAGGTCGAGAAAGCGGTGCTTGCGGCGCTTCGGCGTGCAGCGCATGTGAGCGCGGCTCGGGGGCATGGTCTCGGTATAGTTGCAGCAGTTCAAGCTGCTTCTATCAACTGGCGCCGTGGTCTTCTGCCCTGGCGCCTTTTTCTTTTTCTGTCTCCGTGAATTCCCCCCGTTTCCTGAAAGCGCGCACCGAGCTGCGCGCGGTTGCGCTCATCGCCTTGCCCGTCATCACCGCGCAGCTGCTGCAGATGGGCATGGGCGTGGCCGACACCCTGATGGCCGGGCGCATCAGCCCGCTGGCGCTGGCCGCGGTGGCGATGGGCTCGGCCATGTGGTTCTTCACCTTCATCGCCGGCCTGGGCCTGATGCTGGCGCTCACGCCCATCATGGCCCACCACATCGGCGCCAACCGCCACCACCTGATTGGTGGCGAATGGCGCCAGGGGCTCTGGCTGGCGCTGGCGCTCTCGCTGGTGCAGATGGCCACGCTGCTCGCGCTGGCACTGCTGATGCCGCACCTGGGCATTGCGCCCGAGATCGTGGCCGAGACGCGCCGCTACCTGCTGTGGGTCGGCTGGAGCCTGCCGTTCACCTGCCTGTACCTGGTGCCGCGTTTTCTCAACGAGTCCATGGGCCACACCATGCCCATGCTGTGGACGCAGCTGCTCATGCTGCCGCTCAACGTGCTGGGCAACTACGTTTTCATGTACGGCCATTTCGGCTGGCCCGCCATGGGCGGCGCCGGCGCTGCGCTGTCCACCGGCATCGCCCAGACCATCGGCTGCCTGGTGCTGTTCGCCTACACCCTGCGCGCACCGCGCTACGCCGCGCACCGCCTGCGCCAGACCTGGACCCGGCCCGACTGGGCGCACCTGGCGCGCATCGTGCGCCTGGGCCTGCCGATCTCCATCGGCATGGCGATGGAGTCGGGCATGTTCACCGCCACCGCGCTGCTCATGGGCCGCTTCGGTGTGGACGCGGTGGCCGGCCACCAGATCGCGATCAACATCGCCTCCATCGCGTTCATGGTCCCGCTCGGCATCTCGATCGCGCTCACGGTGCGGGTGGGCCAGGCGCTGGGCGCGGGCGACCCGCTGGCCGCGCGCTACCGCGGCCGCCTGGGCATCTTGCTGTGCAGCGGTTTCATGGCGGTGTCGGCCGGCGTGCTCTGGAGCGCCAACGAGTTCCTGGCCAGCCTCTACACGCCGAATGCGCAGGTGATCGCGGTCGCCGCGCAGTTCCTGGTGTTTGCCGCCGTGTTCCAGCTGGTGGATGGCCTGCAGGTCGGCGCCATGGGCGTGCTGCGCGGCTACAAAGACACCAAGATTCCCATGCTCGTCACCGTGTTCGGCTACTGGGTGATCGGCATGGGCCTGAGCCTGGGCCTCGGCGTGTTTGGCCCGCTGGGCCCGGTGGGCTTGTGGGTCGGGCTGGTGGGCGGCCTGGCGGTGGCGGCGCTGGTGCTCAATGTGCGCTTCTGGCGCCTGACGCGGCGTGTGGAGCCGCTGCCCATCGCCACCCGGTAACCCGTTGCGCCAGCGTCTGGCCGCCACGGGCCGCGGTCAAAGGTCGGCCGCCTCGGCCGCGCACCATCGCCACTCGCCCAGCGCCAGATTTGCCAGCGAGTAGGGTCCGATCGCGGCGCGGATCAGCCGCAGCGTGGGGTGGCCCACCGCAGCGGTCATGCGCCGCACCTGCCGGTTGCGCCCCTCGGCGATCACCAGCTCCAGCCAGCTGGTGGGGATGTGCTGACGAAACCGCACCGGCGGGTCGCGCGGCCACAGTGCGGCGGGCTCGGGCATGGTGCGTGCGCGCGCTGGCCGTGTCGGGCCGTCGTTCAGCTGAACGCCCTGCGCGCAGGCGGTTCAGCGCCTGCCTCATCGGGCACACCCTCGACCTGCACCCAATAGGTCTTCTCCATCTTGTGGCGCGGGTCGCTGATGCGGGCTTGCAGCGGTCCGTCGTCGGTGAGCAGCAGCAGCCCTTCGCTGTCGGCGTCCAGCCGGCCCGCCACGTAGACGCCCGGCACGTCGATGAAGTCTTTCAGCCCGCGCCACCGGCCCTCGGGCGTGAACTGGCTCAGCACGCCGTAGGGCTTGTTGAAGCAGAGGAGGCGAGGCGCGGCAGCGGTGTCCATGGCGATGAGTTTGTGCAGAGCTTGCTTACTCGTAGTGCGTCCACATTCGAAGCACTTTCACAGTGCGCTCTTTTTCCAGCACTTGGTAGACGAGCCGATGTTGGATGTTGATGCGGCGCGAGTAAGCACCGGCCAGATCGCCGACCAGCTTCTCGTAAGGCGGTGGGTTCTGAAACGGGTTGTCGCGCAGGAGCGCGAGCAGCGTCTGGGCTTTGTCTTTGAGGCCGCTGGCGGCCAGTTTTTGCGCGTCTTTCTGGGCGTGCTTGGCAAACACCACCGCCCAGCTCACCAGTCGAGCTCCGGCGCGCAGGCATCCACCGGCTCGGCCAGGCCAGCCTTGATCGATTCGCGCATGCCCGGTACCGCGAGCAGGTGCAGCGTTTCCTGAATCGCCTGCCAGTCTTCGGCCGAGACCAGCACCGCGTCGTTGCGCTTGCCTGCGATGAGCACGGGCTCATGCGACTCAGCGGTCTGGTCCATCAGGCGGTAAAGGTTGGCGCGGGCTTCGCTGGCGGTGAGGGCGGGCATGTTGGTGCTCCTGGCTTTGGGCGGGATTGAAAGCGTACGTGAAACGGTACGTTGAGTCAAGCCATGAGCGCTTCGCGGGTAAGTGGAGTAGCCAAGCTGCAGGCGTCATCGCGATGAACAGGCGCTCCCCTGGTGAACACCCCTGTTGCCGATCTCAGATTTCCACGATTTCCAGCCGCCCGTTGCGCTCTGCCGCCGCCAAAGCGTGCACCGAGGTCGGCGCGGTGCAGATCAGCAGGTGCCGGCCTTGCGGGCCGCCGAGCGCGCAGGCGTAGGCGTTTTGCGAGGTGGTGACGGTGTCGGTGATCTGGCCACCGTCTTCCACCCGGATCACCTGGGGCGCCAGTGCATTCGCCACCCAGATGCCGCCCTGGGCATCGGCGCAAATGCCGTCGGGCGCCACCCCGGCCGCCTGGAGCGAAGCCCAGACGCGGCGGTTCGACAGGCTGCCATCGGGCGCGCGGTCAAACGCGGTCAGCTCAAAACCCAGCGTCTGCGCCACCACCAGCGTGCGCCCGCCGTCGAGCAAGACCATGCCGTTGGGAAACAGCACCGGCTCGGCCGCGACCGACGCCGTGCCGTCGGCCTTCACATGGGCCAGCTTGCCCAGAAACGGCGACGGGTCGGTGCCCAGCGCGGCCAGCAGGCCTTCCACGCCGTGGGCCATCAGAAACGCATCCAGATCAAAACCGAAGTTGCCCACATAGGCATCGCCCTCGGGCGTCACCAGCATGTCGTTGGCGTGAAAGGTGGCGATGCCGTTCAGGTCGGCGTGCACGGCCAGGTCTTTGCCGGCGGCGCGGCGCAGCACCTGCCGCTTCGTCATGCCCACCACCAGCAGATCGCCATTGGGCAACCAGCCCAGGCCAGACGGCTGCTCGTCGCCCAGGCTCAGCTCCACGCGCACATCGCCGCCCAGCCCGACCGAACACACCTCGTGCGCATAAAAATCGCTGAACCAGAACCGGCCGGCGTGCCAGCGAGGGCCTTCGCAGAAGTAGCGCTGGTCGGCGAGGGGGGTGGATGTGTGGGTGGTCATGGTTTGTCTCCTGTTTGGTGGGAAAGGCGCCCGGTTGCTCGGGTCGCCGGGGAACATCGTGCGCCATGTCGGCAAAGCCCTTCAGTCGGTTCGGGGCAGGCTTAGGTTGTAGTCTCGCATGCTGAAGGAGGTGACACGGCGGTTCACGGTGGGTAATCTGCCTGAATTCGTTTCCAGGCCATCACATGGCGATGTACTACCGGGCTCGTCCCTATCCGGCGGTTTGTGCGGAATACACTACGTCAGGCTTCACATTAGCAACGATCGCATCAATGGCCAAATCAATTCGAAAACCAACGGAGCGCTCGCTCCGTAGGTCCCTTCCAGCCCTGCTCTAAGTGCGCCTGCAAAGGCTGCGGCGAAGAGTCCTAGTCAAGCAGTCGGACGTGCCTTTGACGTCGCTGCAGTACGCAGCTTCGACACTCCAGCTGCATCGCTGACGACTACGGCGGAGCTTCAACTCAAATGCAGTGCGAAGGCTTACAGATGGACCCCGAAGGATCCCAGTTCGTGTGCTTCCGGGTCGGCAATCGCCGTCGGGCTTCCGAAGGCGGAGCGCGATCAGGCACGATCTCTGTTACTGCGCTTGAGCGACGATTCTGCGATCGCGGCAGGAAGAGGAAGATCTCGCCGCCAAGCGTGAGCACTGCTCGAATCCGCGCGTGTTTGGCGAGTTTCTGCGCCAGTACGATGACAGTTCGATTCCTCGACAAGATATTGCACGGCAACGTACTTGAGGACCTTGCGTACCGAGCTCAGACTGCTGACGTTTCGAAGGATCATCTGAGCGCCGAGCATGGTGGCCATCGAGAAATCAAAGGCAAGAACTACGTCACGTTACTTGGCACAACCGCGCCGACACAGCGCGAAGACAGCGCCTACGAACGCGAAACATCTGAATTACTACCTGACCTTTCGATTCAGGCGTCCTTGGACGGCGCTCGAGCTGCACCTGCTGGACCCCCGGCCGCGTCAGCACCGCTAGCCCCTCGGGGTGTGGAGCATAGAGGAGCAGCTCTGGATGCTGCGATCGCAGATGACAAGCGACGTCGACGCGTATTCATCACTCATGGCAAGAATCGCGACCTCGTTGACCCTATTCGAAAACTGCTTGAGTATGGAGAGTTGGAGCCTGTTGTCTCGGTTGAACGTCAGTCTGTGTCAAAGCCCGTACCGGAAAAAGTATTGGATGACATGCGCAGCTCCGGTGCTGCAATCATTCATGTCGATGCAGATCGTACGATCGTTGATGCTGAAGGCAACGAGCACGTTCTTCTAAATCCGAACGTGCTCATTGAGATCGGCGCCGCTATGGCGTTCTATGGGCGCAGGTTCATTCTGTTGGTGAGAGACGGCGTGAAGTTGCCGTCGAATCTACAGGGCCTATACGAGGTTCGGTATCAAGGTGAGACACTTGACGCGAGCGCAACGATCAAACTACTTGAGGCAATCAAGGACATCAAGAACTACGGTCTACCGTCTGCAGTTGGCGGTGAAACCTAGCCCATCGACCACGGATCGGGGTCATGTCCCAGTTCCCCAGTCCGACCCGCGGCGAAGCAACCTGATGTCTTGCACGATGTCACTGTCGCGCATCGAGGTCTGGTTCGAATGGCGACATCGCGGACGGGGTAGCGCGGGAGGGCGTTGATTCTGAGTAACCAGATCTGCGCGAAACGAGTCGCGCCATTCTCTTCTCGGAGGCACCTCATGCGCCACACCTTGCTGGCCCTGGCCACCCTTTCCATCGCCACGCTGTCGCACGCCAAGCTCGACTGCAAAAAGGCCATGACCACGCTGGACATCAACGCGTGTGCGCAGGCCGACTTTGAGGTGGTCGAGAAGAAGTTGAACGACACCTACCGCCGCGTGATGCAGTCGCTCAGCAAGCCCGACGACGGCCTTGCTTACGCCGAGATCAAGAAGGGCCTGATCGAGGCGCAACGGGCCTGGGTGGTGTTCCGGCAGAAGGACTGTGATGCCTATTACACGCTGCACGCCTCGGGCACGATCCGCACCGTGATGTACATCGGGTGCATGCAAAACCATGCCGAGCAGCGCATCAAGGCCCTGGAGGAGTACGCGCTGTGAACCGCCCTACCGGAACCGCTGCCACCCCCAGCCGATGCGCATGGCGATGGTGATCGCGCACAGCACGGCAAAGCCATAGGCGATCTGCGGGAACCACTGCGGCCACAGGCACATGGCGGCGAAGGCGATGAGGGTTTCGGTGGCTTCGGTCAGGCCGCCCAGGAAGTAAAAGCTCTTGTCGGGGAACGCGGTGGACGGCACCTGGTGTTTTTCGGCGATGACCGCAAACGCCAGAAAGCTGCTGCCGGTGCCGATGAAGGCGGCGAGCAGCACGGCGGCGGGCAGGGCGTTTTGGGCGGGGTGGGCGATGGCGAAGGCCAGCGGGATGGACGCGTAGAACAGGAAGTCGAGCGTGATGTCCAGGAAGCCGCCGCGGTCGGTGGGTTTCGTGGCTCGGGCCACGGCGCCGTCCAGCCCGTCCATCAGGCGCGAGAGCAGCAGCAGCGCCAGGCCCAGCCAGTAGCTCTCAAACGCGATGGCCCCGGCAGCGGCCATGCCGATCACGAAGCCGGTGACGGTGACGGCGTCGGCGCCGATGCCCAGGCGCACCAGCCCAAGCGCTGCGCGGTTGAGCACCGGCTTGATGGCAGTCTGGATGGCGCGGTCGAGCATGTTTGTTCAGGCCGAGTCATGGCTGGGCAGTTCCAGCACCAGGGCCGGGTCGGCGATGTCGGCGGCGTCGTGGGTGACGAGCACGGCGGGGATGTTTTGCGCGCGGATGTGGTCGAACACGAAGGCGCGAAACTGGTCGCGCAGCGCGGCGTCGAGCTTGGAAAAGGGTTCGTCGAGCAAGCAGCGCGCGCGGTTGCGCGAGCAGGGCGCGCATGAGCGCCACGCGGGCGCGCTGGCCGCCGGAGAGCGTGGCCGGGTCGCGCTCGCCGTAGCCGGCCAGTTCGGCGTCGGCCAGCGCCTGCTGCACCTGCTCCATGCGCTGCGCGCGCGGGCCGGGCGGCACGGCGAACAGCAGGTTTTCCGCCACCGTCATGTGGGCAAACAGCAGCGGGTCCTGGAACAGCAGGCCGATGCCGCGCCGGGCGGTGGGCAGGCGCGGTGAGCTCGGCGCCGTCGAGCGTGACCGAGCCTTGAAACCGCAAGGCCTGCGCGCCCTCGGCCACGCTGTGCAGCGTGCCGGCGATGGCGGCGAGCACCGAGCTCTTGCCGCTGCCGCTGGCGCCCATGAGCGTGAGGATCTGGCCGCTGGCCACGTCAAAGCGCAGCTCGCGCAGCAACACGCGCTGCGCGCTGCCGATGCTGGCTGGATGTGCACGTTCAGGCTCATGCCGCCATTCTCCTGAAGCGGCGCGGCCGGCCGACCCAGGCGGCGAGGCCAAAGGCCAGCGCGGGCAGCAGAAACTGCAGGCCGGCGTAGGCGCTGGTGAGCGAGCGCTGGGCGCCGGAGGCGAGCGTGACGGCTTCGGTGGTCACGGTGGCGAAGCGCCCGGCGCCGATGTAGAGCGTGGGCAGGTACTGGGTGATGCTGACCGCAAAGCCCACCGCCGCGCTGGCGGCCAGCGAGCGGCGCAGCAGCGGCCACTTCACCCGCCACAGGAACGCGGCGCGGCCGTGGCCCAGGCTGTCGCTGAGCTGGGCGGCGCGCGGGTCGAAACCGAGGTAGGCGGGCGAGAGCGCCAGCAACACATAGGGCAGCACCATCACGGTGTGCGCCAGCAGCAGGCCGAGCCACTGGCCCTCCAGCCGCCACTGCAAAGCCAGGCTGTACAGGCCCACCACCCACAGCACGGCGGGCAAGACCAGCGGCAGGTAGAGCAGCGGGCGCAAGGCGGTGTCCCAGTGGCGCGGGCCGAGTTCCAGCCAGGCCACGCACCACACCAGCGCCATGGCGGTGGAGGCCAGCGCCAGGGCGAGCGTGGTGCCCACCGTGTCGCGGCTGGCCCAGACGCTGGCCCAGGCCTGGCCGGTGAGCAGCTCGGGCCACAGCGCCGGGAACGGCCACACGCCGGCCACGCTGCCCACGGCCAGCGCCAGCAGCACGGCGGCGTACAGACCCCAGCAGCAGCCACGAGGCCGAGCGAGCCCAGGCGCGACGCCGTGGCGCGGCCCCGCTGCCCGCCGGCGCGGCGCGAACGGCGCGCCATCCCCGCCTGCACGCCGCGCCAGGCCAGCGCAGCGATCAGCACCACGGCGGTCAGCACGCCGCCGGCCGCCGCGCCGCGCGCGTTCACCGCCAGGTCGGCGTCTTGCAGCCACTGCCAGGCCAGCACGGCCAGCGTGGGCGGCGAAGCGGGGCCGATCACCAGCGCCATGTCGACCACGGTGAGGCCGTAGGCCAGCACCGCGAGCAGCGGCCAGAACAGGCGCGGCGCCAGTTGCGGCCAGACCACGCGCCACCAGGCGCGCTGCGGCGCGTAGCCCAGCGTCTGCGCCAGCGTGTGCTCGGCGCGCCAGCGCTGGCGCACGTCGTCGCGCTGCAGCTGCGTGGCCGCGGTCCAGAGCAGAAACGGCACTTCCTTGGCGGTGAGCGCCACGATCAGACCCAGGCCCCAGGGGTCTTGCGTGGTGGGCCAGGGCGGCGGCCAGTCAAAGCCGGTGAGCCACGGCGAGAGCGCGCGCAAGATCCAGCCGCTGGGGGAAATCAGGAACACCAGGCCGATGGCAAACGCCGCGTGCGGCGTGGCCAGCATCACCGGCAGGCCGCGCAGCAGCGCACCCAGGCGCTGGCGCACGAAGCCCTGCGCCAGCAGCCAGGCGGTGAGCCACCAGGCCAGCGCGGTGGAGGCGATGCCGGTCCACAGCGTGAGGCCCAGCGCGCCCAGCCACAGCGGATCTTCGGCCAGCGAAACCCAGGCCGCCGCGTCGAACAGCGCGCTCAGCGACAGCGCCGGCCACGGCCAGCAGTGGCAAGGCGGCGATCAGCAGCAGAGCCGCTGCAATGGGCAGCCTTGCTTGCCTCATCTCATGTGTTCGGGATCAGAACGAGCATGCCCGGCGAGATGTGAATTCAACCCAGGATGCCGCGGAACCGGCTTCGCCGGGCCGCCAGCATCGCCCCCTTGAGGGGGTCGCGCGCAGCGCGGCGGGGGTGGTCATCCGCTCTCGGGGGTGGTCACGCATACCGCCGGGTCCATTCCTTTTCGAGTGGCTCAACCCAGGCCGCGTGCGGCTCGGGCAGGGTCGGTGCGTTTTTCGCCACCTGGCCAGGCAAGGGCTTGGCGGGGAACAGGGCGCGCTCGGCGGCCGGCAGGCGCGCGAGGTCGAGCACCGTGGGGTCGCCCCAGTGCGCGATGTCGGCCTTGCGCGCCTGCGCCTGGGCCGACAGCAGGAAGTTGGCCACCACCTGCGCGCCGGCCTTGGCGCGGGCGTTGTACGGAATGGCGACGAAGTGGGTGTTGCCGATGGTGCCCTTGTTGAACTGCCAGGCCACGGTGGAGGCGGGCAGGCGCTTGGCCGCGACCTCGTTGGCCGGTTCGTTGGGGTTGAAGGTGAGGGCCAGCAGCAGCTCGCCGTCGGCCATCATCTGGCGGATGGCGGCCGGGTTTTGCGGGAACTGCTTGCCGCCGCGCCACAGGTGCGGGTGCAGCGCATCCAGGAACTGCCACAGGCCGGCGGTCTGCTGGCGCAAACGCGGCGTCTACCGGTGGCTTGGCCAACACCGCCACATCGCTCACGTGTTCGATCAGCGCCTGCTTGATGAAGGTGGTGCCGGTGAAATCGGGCAGGCGCGGGTAGCTGATGCGCCCGGGTTGCTGCCGCGCCAGCGCCAGCAACTCGGCCATGCTTTGCGGCGGCTGGGGCAGGCGCTTGCCGTCGGCGAACAGGGTGAACTGCGCCATGCCCCAGGGCGATTCCATGCCGTCGGTGGGCACGGAAAAATCGTTGCGGGTGGTGGGCTTGCCGACCACGTCCACGAACTGGAAGTTGGGCAGGGTTTCGGCGAACGGGCCAAACAGCAGGCCCTCGCGCTTCATGGCAGCAAAGTTTTCGCCGTTGATCCACACCAGGTCGACCGTGCCTTCGCTGTCTTTGCGGCCGGCGGTCTTTTCGGCGCGCACGCGCTTGACCACGTCGGCGGTGTCGGTGATCTTCACGTGCTCCAGCTTCACGCCGTGGGCCTTCTGCACCTCGGCCGCGACCCACTGCAGGTAGGCGTTGGTCTGCTCGCTGCCGGCCCAGGCGTTCCAGAACACGGTCTGGCCGCGCGCGGCCTTTTCGATGTCGCTCCAGGCCGGGGCCTTGGTCTGCGCCCAGGCGGTGGGCAGGGCGGATGCGGTGGCGGCGCCGAGCAACAGGCGGCGGCGCGACAGGGTGGGCAGGTTCAAAGGCAAGACGGGTCTCCAGGCAACAGAGAATGAGGATTTCAGCGGGCGGTGTGGGCGAGGCGGCGTTCGAGGCGGGGGCGAATCCAGGCGCAGTCGACGGTCCATTTGCCCAGACCGTAGAGCACCAGCACACCGAGCAACACGCCCCAGGTGATGTGTTGCTGCAAGGCGGCGGGTGCGATGTCGGCCAGGCTGATCACCGCGACGAAGTTGACCACACTCAGGCCCAGGGCCGCGAAACGCCCGGCCAGGCCGAACAACAGCAACACCGGCAGGATGAGCTCACCGCCGGTGCCCATGACCGCAGCCACCTCGGGCGAGAGCAGCGGCACCGCGTATTCGTGGGTGAAGAGCAGCACGGTGGTTTCCCAGTCGCGGACCTTGGTCAGGCCCGCGAGGAAAAACACCTGGGCGAGGTAGATGCGCGCGGCCAGGGAAGCCGGGGCGCGCAGCGCGTCGATCAGGCTGGTGGCACCCAGCCAGAGCGATTGGCCGCGGTGCAACAGGGTGGGGTGGTTCATGGTGTGTCCTTGGGTGGATGGGGGCTGGCGTTGTTCACGCCCAGGACCAGGCCGGTGGAGACGGCGTGGGTGAGCCAGATGGAAAAGTCGAATGTCTGGCTGTCGGGCACGTCGGTCGCCAGCGCGGTGTCGAGCGCGGCGGCCAGGTTGTGCCCTTGCAGCAGCTGGCTCAGCAGCGAGGCTTCAACCGGGGTGACCAGGGCCACACATGGCTTCAGCGCCTGGCGCCAGACCAGCCCGCATTCGGCCACGCCCTCGCGCAGACGCTGCGCGGCTTGCGCCAGGCTGGGCTGGGCACGGCGGTGCGAGCGCACCAGGCTGGCGACGGGAAAGGCGCTGCTCACCAGCGCCGTGCCGGGCGAGAGCGCGAGCGTGATCACCGCAGGGTCTTCCGCGCCGAGGCGCGCGAAGCTGGCGGGGTCGGCCGCCGCGTCGGCTGCGCTGGCCGCGCGGTGAAGCGCCCACTCCAGACGCGCCACATCCGCAAGGTAGGGCACATCGACCAGAGATTCGCTCCGGGCCAGGAAGGCGGGCAGGGCATCGCCCCAGTTGGCCAGGTCGCCCAGCGCGGGCGGGTGCCGGTGCCAGAGGTCGCGGGCCATGGCGGCAAAGTTGCCCTGGCCGAGCATTTGTTCGATCACCGGGTAGGCAGCCACCAGCGAACGCTCGGCGAGGGCATGGCCGTTGGCCTGGTAAGCCTGAACGCCTCTTGAGGTCTGCGTGCCTTGCAGGGTGAGCTGGGCGAGCAGGTGCTCGCTGGCGAGGCGCGCTTCATGTTGTGCAGGGTGGGTGAACAGGGCGCTCAGCAGCGCCGTTTGCTGGTCTTGCAGCGCGGTGACGGACGCGCTGCTCATGCGGGCACTCCCTGGGCAGAACGGGTGGCGGCCAGCGCCTTGGCGGCGACCTGGCGCGCGTGCTCGGCTTCGTCGAGCAGCACCGAGAGGGCGGGCACGTCGGTGTCCCACTCGATCAGCGTGGGCACGGCGCCCAGGCGCTGGATCGCATGGGCAAAGAGCGACCAGACGGCATCCGTCACGCGGCTGCCGTGGTCGTCGATGACGATGTCGCCGGTGTGCACATGGCCGGCCAGGTGCAGCTCGGTCACCGATCCCGGCGCGATGGCATCCAGCCAGTCCTGGCAGGCGGTCAGCGGGTCTTGTGGATCGCCGCGCAGCTGCGCGTTGAGCGCGTTGACGTAGAGGTTGTTCACATCCACCAGCAGGCCGCAACCGGTGCGCTGTGCCAGGGTGGTCAGAAACGTTGTCTCGTTCATGTCTGCGTCTCGCCACTGCACATAGGCCGACAGGTTTTCAACCGCGATCGGCCGGCGCAGGCGGTCTTGCACGCGCTGCACGTTGGCGCACATCACGGCCAGCGCGGCGTCTGTCATGGGCAGGGGCAGCAGGTCGGCTGCGTGCACCGGCTGGCCTTGCAGCGGTGCTCGGGCAAAGCAGGCGTGGTCGCTGACGCGCACCGGGTCGATGCGCTCGACCAGTCGGGCGAGTTGGTCGAGGTGCCAGGCATCAATGCCCATGGCCGATCCCAGCGACAGGCCCACGCCGTGCAGGCTCACGGGGTAGCAGGCGCGACCTTGCTCCAGCACCGACAAAGCGGCGCCGCCATCAGCAAAAAAATTCTCGGAGTGGACTTCGATGAAGTTCAGCGCGGGCTGCTGTTGCAGCAGCTCGGCGTAATGCGGGTGCCGCCACCCGATGCCCACTGGCGCGGCTGCGGCCGCAGCGGTGCTGGGCATCGGCGTGGCGTGCGACATGGTGGATCAGCCCTTCTTCATCATGTCGTCTTTTTTCATGTCGTCCTTTTTCATCATCCCGTCTTTCTTCATCATGCTGGCCTTGGCCTCTTCCATGGTCATGCCCTTCATGGTCGCGCAGGTGCCTGCGGCGACGTATTTCCACTCGCCCTTGTCGTTGTCGACCTTGGACTGACCGGCGCAGGAATGCGTGCCGGCGAGGTTGGCGCAGTCGTTCTGACCGGCCTTGGCAATACCGAAACATTTCTCTTTGGCAGCGTTTTGCGCAAATGCCGGGCTGGACAGCATGGCGAGGGACATCAGCGAAGCGGCGGCGGCGGTGATCATGGTGCGTTGGTTCATGGAAGTGCTCCTAAGGGGTTGAGGTAACCGGGGTCACCGCGTCAGCGATGGCCTCCGGTTGTGGTTCAGTCTTTGCGCGGTGGCGGGTTCTTACAGCGGCCAGATAACAAATCTGTGATCTTCAAAGCAGCTCGGAGATGCGGTCCCAGGCCTCGGGTGGAATGCGGCCGCTGTAGCGTTCCACCAGCTGGCCGTCTTTGTCGATCAGTGCACCGCTGGGCAATTGCGTGGGCAGGCCAAGGCTGCTCGTGAACGCCGGGTCGGGGGCCCACACCGAGCGCAGGCGCTGCTGAGCGGGCACGGTCTGGCGCAGCAGGGTTTCGTAGCTGGCGAGGTCTTCGCGGCGCGTGTCCATGTTCACGCCCAGCAGGGTGAATGGCTGCTGTTGCCAGCCCGCGAGGTTGGCGCGCATCTCGTGCATCTTGTCGCGGCAGACGGCGCAGCCGGTGGACCAGTAAAACACCAGCACCACCCGCCCGCGCAGCCCGGCCAGCCCCAGCGCCTGCCCGTCTGCGGTTTTGCCTTCCAGCACGGGAAGCGCGGCGGTGGCAGGTTGCGCCTGGGCCAGCGGCCAGGCCAGCAGGGGAAGCCAGCCCAGCAGCTGGCGCCGGCGCAAGGCCGGGTGGTGTGGTGAAAAAACTGGCATTTGTCGCTCCGTTGTGGTGCTGTGTTGGTCTCGCCACCTCAGCAGTCCTTACACTCCAAAGCCTTTGGGTTTCTGGGTGTTTCATGTCCGCAACCGATTTCGAGCAGCAACTGGTGGAACAGCGCGCTTACCTGATGCGGTTTGCCCGCCTGCAGCTGCGCAACGAGGCCTGGGCCGAGGACGCGGTGTCCGAAACCGTGCTCGCTGCGCTGGCCAGGCCGCTGGCCTTCGAGGGGCGCTCGCAACTCAAGACCTGGCTGGTTGGCATCCTCAAGCACAAGATCATCGACAGCCTGCGTCTGCGCAAGCGCGAAGTGGTGCTGGACAACGGTAGCGACGACGACGGCTTTGATCCCCTGGAGCACATGGCTTTCAAGGCCGACGGCCACTTTGCCCAGCGCCCGTCCGACTGGGGCAACCCCGAGCAGGACCTGAACGGCAGCCAGTTCATGGCGGTGCTCGACGCCTGCACCCAAAAGCTGCCTGCCACCCAGGGCAGGTTGTTCCTGATGCGCGAATGGCTGGAACTCTCCAGCGACGAGATCTGTAAGGAACTGGACCTGACGCCGACGAACCTTTACGTTCAGCTGCACCGAGCCCGGTTGCGCCTGCGCGAATGTCTGGAACTCAACTGGTTTGGTGCGCGATGAATCCCCTGCTCAGAAAAATGCCCCTGATGCGCACCTGCAAGGAAGTCACGGCCCTGGTGGTGGCGCGGGAAGACCGCGAGCTGTCTGTGCTGGACAAGCTGAGGTTGCGGGTGCACATGGCCATGTGCAAGGCTTGCCCGCCCTTTGAGCGGCAGATGTTCACCATGCGCCATGCGATGAAGCAATGGCGCAACTACGGCAGCGACGACTAGGGCCTTTTGCACCTCGTTCGCACCCAGAGAAACGTGTGAACAGGCCCTAGGCCAGCAAGGCTTGCGCGAACTCGCGCGCGTCGAACGTTTCCAGATCTTCCAGCTTTTCGCCCACACCAATGAAGTAGATCGGCACCGGCCGTTCGCGCGCAATGGCGCAGATCACGCCGCCTTTGGCCGTGCCGTCGAGCTTGGTGATGATGAGACCGGTGAGGCCCAGCGTCTCGTCGAAGGCTTTCACCTGCGCCAGCGCGTTCTGCCCGGTGTTGCCGTCGATCACCAGCAGCACCTCATGCGGGCTGGACGGGTCGGCCTTCTGCACCACCCGTTTGATTTTTTTCAGCTCCTCCATCAGGTGCAGCTGGGTTGGCAGGCGGCCGGCCGTGTCGACCAGCACCACATCGCGTCCGCGCGCGCGGCCGGCGGTCACGGCGTCGAAGCTCACGGCGGCCGGGTCGCCACCTGCCTGGGTGATGATTTCCACCGTGTTGCGATCGGCCCAGACCGCGAGCTGTTCGCGGGCGGCGGCGCGAAAGGTGTCGGCCGCGGCCAGCAAGACCGTGGCGCCTTCGTTGGCCAGGTGGCGCGTGAGCTTGCCGATGGAGGTGGTCTTGCCCGCGCCATTGACGCCGGCGACCATGATCACGGTGGGCTTGTGCTCGCCGATCACCAGTTGTTTCTGCAACGGCGTGAGCAGGGCGGCAATGGCGTCGGCCAGCAGGCCTTTGACGGCGGCAGGGTCGGTGGTCTTGCTGTCTTTCACACGCCGTTTCAGATCGGCCAGCAGGTGTTCGGTGGCCTTGACGCCGGTGTCGGCCATCAGCAGCGCGGTTTCCAGCTCCTCGTAAAGCGCGTCGTCGATCCGCGTGCCGGTGAAGACGGTGGCGATGCTGGAGCCGGTTTTGCGCAGGCCGGTCTTGAGCTTGTCGAGCCAGCCTTTGCGCGGCGCTTCGAACGCGCTGGCCGGCTCAGGCAGCGCCGCTATGGCGGGTGTTGGCACCGGCAAGGCCACAACGGCTGGCGCGGGTGGCGCAACCGGGCTTGGTACGGGCGTGGTTGCCGAGGGCGTTTCGGGCAGCGCCACGGGCTGGTTCGGTGGAGCCGGGACCTGTGTTTCGGGCGTGGCAGGTGGTTTTTTTCGGAAGAACGAGAACATTTGTCCATCTCTAGAATCCATTGCATTCTATGAAACGCCACACACCGCCCTCCCTTCGCCGACTGGCCTCGGCGCTTGCTCTTGTCTCGGTGTGGGGAGCGAGCCTGCTCGCACCTGCGCAGGCCGCCGGCAACGCGCCGGCTTCGAGCCCGGCGCCAGCCGCCGTGTCCACGCCGGTGGCGCAACAGTTCACGCTGTCCAACGGCATGACGCTGATCGTGCGGCCCGACCGGCGCGCCCCCACGGTGGCACACATGCTGTGGGTGCGGGTGGGCTCGATGGACGAGGTGGATGGCACCTCGGGTGTGGCCCACGTGCTCGAACACATGCTGTTCAAGGGCACGCCCAGTCTCGCGCCAGGCGAATTCTCGCGCCGCATGGCCGCCCTTGGCGCGCGCGAAAACGCGTTCACCAGCCGCGACAACACCGCTTACCACCAGCAGCTGCCGTCGAACAAGCTGGAAGCTGTCATGCGGCTTGAGGCAGACCGGTTTGCCAACAACCAGTGGGCCGACGACGAGTTCCTGCGCGAGCTGGAGGTGGTGAAGGAAGAGCGCCGCCAGCGCACCGAAGAGTCGCCGCGCGCCCGCATGTTCGAAGCCTTCAGCGCCATGAGTTTTCAGGCCCATCCCTACCGCCGCCCCGTCATTGGCTGGATGAGCGACCTCGACGCGATGACGCCGCAGGACGCGCGCGATTTTTACCGCCGCTGGTACGCACCAGCCAACGCGGCGGTGGTGATCGCGGGCGATGTCGAGGTGGAGCAGGTGCAGGGCGCTGGCCGAGGAAATTTACGGTCGAATTCCTGCGCGCGCCGTGCCCGCGCGCAAGCCGCAAGACGAGCCCGAGCAGACTGGCCCGCGCCGCATGGAATACCGCGCCGCCGCCGACCAGGCGCTGGTGGTGCTGGGCTACAAGGTGCCGCGCTGGACCGGTGGCGAGACGCCGTCGGACCAGGACGCGCTGGCCCTCACCGTGCTCTCGGCTGTGCTCGACGGCTACAGCGGCGCTCGCCTGGAGCGCGCGCTGGTGCAGGGCGCGCCGGGTCAGCGCATCGCCGACAGCGCTGGCGCGTCTTACGGCCTCATGGGTCGCGGGCCGCAACAGTTCATGCTCACCGCGGTGCCGGCGGCTGGCGTCACGCCGGCGGCGGCCGAGGCTGCACTCAAGGGCGAAGCTGCAGCGCATCGCGCGCGACGGCGTGGCGCCCAACGAACTCAGGCGCGTCATCACCCAGTGGACCGCGGGCGAGGTCTACCAGCTCGACTCGGTGTTCAACCAGGCCCGCGAGCTCGGCAGCTACTGGGTTTACGGCATGGCGATCGACACCGGCGACCGGCTGATGGCGCGTCTGCGCACCGTGACACCGGCGCAGGTGCAGTCGGTGGCGCAGCGCTATTTCAGCGACGAGCAGCTCACCGCTGCGGTGCTGGTGCCCGACCCGAGCAAGCGCCCGGCCGCCGCCCCCGATCGGCCCGCGGCCTGCGCTGGGGCGCCACTGACATGAAGCAACACGCCACCATGATTTCATTCGCCCGTTCGCGCTTGCGCATCGCCGCCAGCGCCGTGCTGCTGGTCCTGGCCAGCACGGCCCAGGCCGCGATCCCGATCCAGCACTGGACCCACGCCAGCGGCGCGCGCGTGTACCTCGTGCCCAGTCCCAGCATTCCGATGCTGGACGTGCAGATCAACGTCGACGGCGGCAGCCGCCGCGACCCGGCCAGTCAGTCGGGTCTGGCTGGTGCCACGGCGGGCATGTTGCTCGCTGAAGTCGCAGCCCAGCCAGGCCAGCCGGCGCTGGACGAAAACCAGCTCGGTGAAGCCTGGGCCGACCTCGGCGCCCAGTTCGGCGCGAGCGCCAGTGGCGACCGCTTCAGCGTCTCGCTGCGCACCCTCACCGAACCCGATCTGCTGCGCGGCGCCGTGGCACTGGCCGCGCGCCAGCTGGCCGCGCCGGCCTGGCCCGAGCGCATCTGGCAGCGCGACCGCGAGCGCACGATCGCCGCCCTGATCGAAGCCGAAAACCGGCCCGCCACCCACGCGGCGCGCGCCTTCGATGCCGCCGTCTATGGCACCCATCCCTACGGTGCCGACACCACACCCGCCACCCTGAATGCGATCTCAATCGACGACATGCGCGGCTTCTACCGCCGTCACATGGCGGCCTGCCGCGCCCAGGTGAGCCTGGTCGGCGCGATCGACCGCGCCGAGGCCAACCGCATCGTCGAACAGCTCATGGCGGCCATCCAGCCCAATGGCTGCGCGGCGTTGCCCGCCGTGCCCGAGGTTCAGCCGCTCACCGCCGCCGTCGAGCGGCGCATCCCGTTTGACGCGGCGCAGGCGCAGGTGCAGATCGGTCAGCCCGGCTTTGTCCGCAGCGATCCCGACTTTTTCCCGCTCATCGTGGGCAACCAGATTCTGGGTGGCGGTGGCTTTACCTCGCGGCTGACCAGCGAGGTGCGCGAAAAGCGCGGCCTGAGCTACAGCGTCTACAGCTTCTTTGCGCCCGGCTTGCACGCAGGCGCGTTCCAGATTGGCCTCACCACCCGGCCCGACCAGGCCGATCAGGCGGTCGGCGTGGCGCGCGAGGTGTTGCAGCGCTTTGTGCGCGAAGGTCCGAGCGAGGCCGAGCTGCAGGCGGCGAAAGACAACCTGGTCAACGGTTTTGCGCTGCGCATCGACAGCAACAAAAAGCTGCTCGACAACGTGGCCAACATCGCCTGGAATGGCCTGCCGCTGGACTACCTCGACCACTGGACCGAGCAGGTGCAGCGCGTGAGTCGGGCCGACATCCGCCGCGCCTTCGAGCGCGTGTTGCAGCCCAGCCGCATGGTCACGGTGGTGGTGGGCGCCAAGCCTTAGGTCAGCCCGGACATGCTCGGTCTGACCACCGCCGTCGGTGCAGTGGCTTGGTAAGCTTGCCGCATGCAAAAACCCGCCGCCGCCCGCCGTCCGACCCATGCCGCACCGCAAGCTGTGCGCATCATCGGCGGGCGCTGGAAGCGCACCCCCCTGCCGGTGCTCGATCGACCCGGCCTGCGGCCCACGCCGGCGCGGGTGCGCGAGACGCTGTTCAACTGGCTCGGCCAAGACCTGAGCGGCTGGCGCTGTGTGGACGCATTCGCCGGCACCGGAGCGCTGGGCGTGGAAGCGGCTTCGCGTGGCGCGGCCGAGGTGGTGCTGATCGAGCAAGACGCAGCACTGGTGGCCCGCCTGAACCAGCTGAAAAGCCGCCTGCAGGGCGCTGAGGCGCTGCGCATCGAGCGCGGCGACGCGCTGGCCGGGCTGCGGCAGCGCCAGGGCACCGGGCTGGACCTGGTGTTTCTCGACCCGCCGTTTGCCGAGGGCGCCAACGAGGCGCTGTTCGGTGCCGCGCTGCAGGCCGCTCGCGCCGCGCTGAACGCGGGTGGCCTGGTCTACCTGGAGGCGCCACACGCCTGGACCGATGAGGCGCTGACCCCTTTCGGCCTGGCCGTGCAGCGCCAGGGCAAGGCCGGCGCGGTGGCCTTTCATCTGTTGCGGGCACTGCCCACAGCCTGAGGCCACCGAAACCTCGGCGCGCATAATTGCGCCATGCCTGCCGACGTTTCCCGCATCGCCGTTTACAGCGGCACCTTCGACCCGATCACACTGGGCCACGAAGACGTGGCGCGCCGCGCCGTCGGGCCTGTTCGACGAGCTCATCATCGCGGTGGCGATCGCGCACCACAAGAAAACCCGCTTCTCGCTGAAAGAGCGGCTGGCGATGGCGGCCGAGGCGGCTGATCGGCTGCCAGGGCGCGTGCGGGTGTTGCCGTTTGACGGCCTGATCATGGATTTCTGCCGCGAGCAGGGCGCCACCGCCGTGGTGCGTGGCATTCGGAATCTCACCGATTTTGACTACGAGTCACAGATGGCCGCGATGAACCGCAAGCTGTTGCCCACCGTGGAAACCGTGTTGCTGCTGCCGCAGGCCGAGCTGCAATGCATCTCCAGCACGCTGGTGCGCGAGATCGCCGCGCTGGGGGGCAACGTGTCGCAGATGGTGAGTCCGCAGGTGGCTGCCCGCTTGCTCACGCCACCGCTTCAGGCCTGAAGAGCTGCTCCACGCTCCCCGCTGACGCGCGGTTCGCTGCCCTCCGAGAGGGCGCGGGCTGGCTTGGGGCGGCCCAGCGCTGTGGCCGGTTTCCCGATCGAACGGAGGTTGTGACATGGCCCTGATGATCACCGACGAGTGCATCAACTGCGATGTGTGCGAGCCCGAGTGCCCGAATCAGGCGATTTACATGGGCGAGGAGATCTACGAGATCGATCCGTCCAAGTGCACCGAGTGTGTGGGCCATTTCGACGAGCCCCAGTGCGTGCAGGTGTGCCCGGTGAGCTGCATCCCGATCCACCCCGAGCATGTGGAGTCACGGGAAACGCTGTGGCAGAAATACCAGCGGCTTCAGGCTTCTGCAGAACCGGCTGCGCCGTCTGCAGGCGGCGCCTCACCCACGGCAGGCTGATCGGCCTGCTCCGCCTTCGGTGCGGGCCGTGGCGGCTTGGGGCGAGGCGGTTTGCTGGTGTGGATGAGCGCGGTGGCTTTGTCCATCTCTCCGGCGATCAGGTGTGGCAAGGCCTTCAGGCTGCGGTCCAGCGCCTGAGCGATCGCGATGCGGTCGTCGGGTGACGGTTTCTTCAACACCCAGTTCGCCACTTCGTTCTTGTTGCCCGGGTGACCGATGCCGACGCGCAGGCGCCAGTAGTCGGCGCTGCCGAGCTGACCATGGATGTCACGCAGACCATTGTGGCCGGCGTGCCCGCCGCCGCGTTTGAGCTTGGCCTCGCCGGGTGGCAGATCGAGCTCGTCGTGCACCACCAGCACCTCTTCGGGGGCGATCTTGTAGAAGCGCGCCACCGAGGCCACGCTCTTGCCCGACAGGTTCATGAAGGTCTGGGGTTCGACCAGCCACACGGTCTGACCCGCCACAGGTGGCGCGCGCCACCAGACCAAAATGCCCGCGTTCCATGTGCAGCGATGCCTTGAGCAGGCGCGCCGCTTCGTCGACCCACCAGAAGCCGGCGTTGTGGCGCGTGTCTTCGTATTCGGGGCCGGGGTTGCCGAGACCGGCGATGAGTCGAATCATGGCGTTCAATTATGGGACAGGCCAAAACGGCAACGGCCCGCATGAGCGGGCCGTTGAGCAGGTTCTGCAGCAAGCGGCTTCAGGCCGCCGCTGTTCCCGGCTTACTTCTTCTTCTTGCCCTTTTTGTCGTCGGCAGGTGCCGCGACCGGTGCGGCCACCACTTCTTCGACCTTCGGTGGCACCACGGTGACCACGGTCAGGTTGGTGCGGCCATGGGTCACGCGCTTGATGCCCTTGGGCATGACGAGTGTCGCGCGCATGGATGGTGTCACCCTTCTTCACGTTGATCAGATCGACTTCGATGAACTCTGGCAACTGCATGGCCAGGCACTCGACTTCGATCTCGGTCATCACGTGGTTGATCACGCAACGGTCGGTCTTCACCGCTGTCGGACTCGTCGGCATTGATGAAGTGCAGTGGCACTTTCTTGTGCAGACGGGTCTTGTCGTCCACGCGCTGGAAGTCCACGTGCAGGACCTGCGGCTTGTAGGGGTGGTACTGCACATCGCGCAGCAGCACCTTGTGAACCGTGCCAGCCAGATCCATGTCGAGGATGGAGGCGTGGAACGCTTCTTTCTTCAAGGCGTGCCACAAGGCGTTGTGGTCCAGTTCGATGGTCACGGGCGCGCCGTCACCACCAAAAACGATACCGGGCGCGCGACCGGTGTTGCGCAGACGGCGGCTCGCACCCGTACCCTGCTTGGCGCGCTCAAAAGCGACAAATTGCATAACTGACTCCTGTTGAGGGGTTCCGCGACCAGAACGCCTCGATTGAAAAAGAACCGCCCCGTGAGAGGCGGTTCGCTTTTTGTTGCTCTCAGGCCTTAAAAAAGGTTGTCCTGATCGGCAAACAAACTCATCACCGACTCTCCCGAGGCAATGCGCGCGATGGTCTCAGCCATCAGCGGCGCCACGGAGAGCTGGCGGATCTTCTTGCAGGCCTGGGCGGCTTGCGAGAGGGGAATGGTGTTGGTCACGACCACCTCGTCGAGTGCATTGCCTTTGGCGATGCGCTCGATGGCCGGGCCGGAGAAGATGGGGTGCGTGCAGTACGCGTACACATTCTTGGCACCGCGCTCCTTGAGCACCTCGGCGGCTTTCACCAGGGTGCCGGCGGTGTCGATCATGTCGTCCATGATCACGCAGTTGCGGCCATCGATGTCGCCGATCACGTGCATCACCTCGGACACGTTGGCCTTGGGCCGGCGCTTGTCGATGATGGCCATGTCGCAATTGAGCTGCTTGGCCAGGGCGCGCGCGCGCACCACGCCGCCAACGTCGGGCGAGACCACCAGCAGGTCGGTGTAGTTTTTGGTGCGCAGGTCGCCCAGCAGCACCGGCGAGGCGTAGATGTTGTCCACCGGGATGTCGAAGAAGCCCTGGATCTGGTCGGCGTGCAGGTCCATGGTCAGCACGACGGTTCACGCCGACCGCCTGCAGCATGTTGGCCACCACCTTGGCCGAAATCGGCACGCGGCTCGAGCGCGGCCGGCGGTCCTGACGGGCGTAGCCGAAATAGGGAATGACCGCCGAGATGCTCACCGCTGAGGCGCGCTTGAGCGCGTCCACCATGATGATGAGTTCCATCAGGTTTTCGTTGGTCGGCGCGCAGGTGGACTGGACCACGAACACGTGGCGGGCGCGCACGTTTTGGGTGATCTCGACCGTGACTTCACCGTCAGAAAAGCGGCCTACGTTGGCCGCGCCCAGCTGGGTGCCCAGACTCTGCGCGATTTCAGCGGCCAACACCGGATTGGCGTTGCCGGTGAAGATCATGAAATCCGGGGGCTGAACGTGCATGGCGGAGTTTGCTGCATCCATTGCGTTGAGGCGGCTTTGCGGACGCTGCGTTGCAGCGGCCTGCCCGGGCCATGAAGTGATTGATGTGGGTGGCAGGGGAGGAAGGACTCGAACCCTCGCATGCTGGAATCAAAATCCAGTGCCTTTACCAACTTGGCGACTCCCCTACGCAGGTCAACCGGTGTGCCCGAAGGCCCGCCCGTCAACCCAAAAACCTGTCGCAGGTCACGCATCAACTGCCGGGGCTGATGCGCGCTCCGGATTCTAATCCGAACACCAGTCCTGCAATGGATGTGCATCCATGTTGCTGCATTCGTGAACCGTCCAGTGCGCGGGCGCATTGGGCAAGTTCAGCGCTTGCTGCATTGGTGCAAACACCGCCGTGCCCGATCCGGTCATTCGGCCCTGCAAGCCGTGGCCTTGTAGCCACCCCAGGCAGTCCACCATCTCGGGACACAAGCGCTCCACCACCGGTTGCAGGTCGTTGTGGCCAATTTCCAGCATCTTCTGGATGTCGCACCGCAACAAACTTGCGCTTTGAACGATGGGTTCGTTTGCAGCAAAGCCTTGGATTATAGCTGTTTCTGTGTCGCGTTTCAGCGCCGGATCGCTGAAGATGCGCGGTGTGGACGCGCCCACCGGTGGTTTGACGATCAGGAATCGCGCCGGGGGCAGCGATATCGGGGT
Organism: uncultured beta proteobacterium; assembly: GCA_963831255.1. Lineage (GTDB taxonomy): Bacteria > Pseudomonadota > Gammaproteobacteria > Burkholderiales > Burkholderiaceae_C > Hydrogenophaga. Next base: position 39,325 of record CAWHPI010000003.1, read on the forward strand.
GATCTGCTCGCCCACGCCTTCCACCCAGGCGCTGTGGCCGCCTAGGAAAAACGGCACGTCGGCACCCAGTTGAAGCCCGATGGCCGTGAGCTGGCTGCGTTTGAGGCCGAGTTCCCAAAGCCGGTTGAGCGCCAGCAGGCAGGTGGCGGCATCCGACGAGCCACCGCCCAGCCCGGCCTCGGCCGGCAGGCGCTTGTCCAGACCGATCCGCACACCAAGCGCGCAGCCGGTGGCCGCTTGCAGTGCACGCGCGGCTTTCACGCACAAATCGTTCTGCCGGCAGGCTGGCTGGCTCCAGGTCTTCCCGCTCGATCACCCCGTCTTCCCGGCGCTCGAAATGACAGGCGATCGCACCAGTCGATCAGCATGAACACCGATTGCAGCAGGTGGTAGCCGTCGGCCCGGCGCCCGGTGATGTGCAGGAAGAGGTTGAGCTTGGCCGGTGCGGGAATGTCGTACAGCGCGCGCAAGCCTGTCGTCTGGACTTCGGGGCTCATGGTGTGAGCAGAAGCCGCAATTCGGCGCTGGGCAGTGGGTTGGTGCGGCGTGCGGTGATGCGGCCTTGCGGCTGCTCAGACAGGTCCACTGTCCAGCCGTCGGTGCTTGCACCGTCGCCCCGCAGCCAGCCAAACATCGCCGCCACCGGCAGCGCGGTGCCGCTCGATCTCGGTGGTGAGTTCGTCCAGTGTGGCGCGGCGTTCGAGCTGCTGGCCCTGGCGCAGCTCGGCGCCTTGCGGCGACCAGTGCACGCTGGCCACGGTGTTGCCCAGGGGCGAATTCAGGTGCAGCTCGCCGGCTTGTGGGCCGCCGCGCAGATCGAAGCCGGCAGAAAAGGCCTGGGGCGGCGTGCTGTCGACCCGCAGCGCCAGCCGTGCCGCTCCAGCTGTTTTCGTCACCCGCTCCAGGCGGGCTTGGCGTGGCACAGGCGCTCAGCAGCAGCGCCATAGCCCAGGCTTGTGAAGACCCGGCGCTTGTTCACGGCTTGACTTGCAAGCGCTTCAGGGTGTCCTGCAAGGTTTCGTTGTCGCCTGCCGACAGCAGGCCTTCGCGCCATATTTTGAGTGCCTGTTCGCGTTGCCCCTGAACCCAGAGCACTTCGCCGAGATGGGCGGCGATTTCGGCATCGGGTCGTTTGGCGTATGCCGCGGTCAGGATCTCCAATGCGCGGGCCGTGTTGCCCAGGCGGAATTCCACCCAGCCCAGGCTGTCTTGTATGTAGGCGTCGTTGGGCGACAGCGAGACCGCTTTCTCGATCAGCTGACGCGCTTCGACCAGACGCAGGTTGCGGTCTGCCAGCGAGTACCCCAGCGCGTTGTAGGCGTGGTAGTGGTCGGGCTTGGCGGCGATCAGCTGGCGCAGCAAGCGCTCCATCGTCGCCCATCAGGTCGGCCTTCTCCGCCATCATGGCCTGGTCGTAGAGCAGCTCGGTGTCGTCCGGGAAGCGTTTGACCGCCTCGCCATACACCTCGTAGGCGGCGCGGTGGTCTTTCAGATCGCGCATCAGCTGGGCCTCTGCCACCAGCTTCAGTCGGGCGTCGCCACTGCGGCGCTCGGGCAGGTTGCGCAGCAGTGCGCGTGCCTCGTCTCGTCTGCCCCTGGCGTGCCAGCAGTGAGGCACGGCGCATCTGGGCGGCCATGATTTCGTCGGCGTTCTCGATCCGGTCGAGCCATGCATTGGCGGCTGCGAAGTCTTGTTGCTTCTCGGCGATCTGCGCCATCAGCAGGTAGGCCTGGGTCAGCCCGCGCTGAACCCGCTCATCGCCCGACTGCCGGGCCAGCGTCATGAAGGTCTGCAGCGATTGCGTGGCGGCCGGCAGGCTGTTGGCCTGCACCTGCGAGGCTGGCCAGCAGCAGCCAGGGCTCGGGCAGGTCGGGCCGGCGGGTGGTCAGTGCATCGAGCTGGGTCCGCGCTTGCGCGTTGCGCTGCAAGTCGATCAGCACGCGCGCATAGGTCAGGGCAACGGCAGGTTCCTGGGATTTGGTCTGGGCGCTTGCCTGCAGCTGGCGCAGCACGATGGATTCGGCATCCGCCTGCCCGCGCTCGAACAGCTCCAGCGCCAGCAGTGCAGGGAAGGGCGAGGCGGGCTCGGCGGCGTGGCCTTCGCGCGCCGATGTCAGCGCCAGTGCGGGCTGGTCCAGCGCCAGCTGCATGCGGCCTATCGTGGTCCAGGCCGCTGCCGCCTGGTCTCGCTGCTTGAGGGCTGGTGCCAGGGCTTCGCGCACCACGGCGAGCGCGCCGGCCTTGTCGGTTGCGCGCGCGAACGTCTGGGGAATGGCGTTGATGGTGTTGCTGCGCTCATTGGCTGGACTGCGCTCGATGATCGCGCGCAGCACGGGCCCGGTTTCGTTGATCCGGTTGAGCGCCAGCAGGATCTGCAGCACGAAGCGCTCGGCCTCGGCGTCTTGGGGCTGGTCTTGCGACCAGGCGCGGGCAGCGCCCAGGGCCGCCTCGCCCGAACGGCTTTGCAGCGCCACCTCCACCGCCCGCCGGTACAGCGCCGGGTCGCGCTGCTTGCGGGCGGCGTCCAGAATGAGGGAGTAGCCAGCGCCGGCATCGCCGCCGCGCACGTTGAGCTCGCCCAGCAGCAACTGATAGAAAAGCGGCGCGGTGAGTGCCGAGTTGCTGGGGCTGGCGGCTTGCGTCGTGGCAGTCGATTCAACTGGTCCAGCCGGCGGGGTCAGCGGCGCATTCTGGGCCTGCGCTGCGCCAGCCAACCAAAGCACCGCGCTGAGGCCCCAGGCAAGCCCAAATCGAGCACGCGTCTGGCCAGCCAACGGCTTTTCGAAGCAAATTTCCAGTGTGACTGGGCGGCGCGAGGTGTTCATCGGATCATGATAATGGAAGGCTTCTCAGCGAATGGCCGTCGGACCCCAAGCCCTTGCAAGCGTTCCAGGGCGGCCCAAAAAAGACCGGTTGCCATGCCCGAACTCCCCGAAGTTGAAGTCACCCGCCGCAGTTTTGCGGATCGCATTGCCGGCGCCGAAATCACCGGCCTGCGGCTGGGCAAGCCGCTGCGATGGCCGCTGGGCGTGGCGCCTGATCGGTTGGTGGGCCGGCGGGTCATCAGCGTGGGCCGCCGCGGCAAGTATTTGCTGGTGCAGCTGGATCAGGGCCTGCTGATCGTGCACCTGGGCATGTCGGGCAGCTTGCAGTTTGCCGTTGAGCTGCCGCCGCCCGGCGTGCACGACCATTTCGAACTGGCCACCACCCGCGGACGGCTGCGGCTTCACGATCCGCGTCGCTTTGGCGCCGTGGTGTTCGTGGAATCTGCCAACGATGCGGCTGCGCGCAAGCTGCTGGACCATCTGGGCATCGAGCCGCTGGAAGCCGGGTTTGATCCCCTGATGTTTCACCAGCGCCTGCGGCTGCGGCGCGCCAGCATCAAGCAGGTGCTGCTGGCGGGCGACATCGTGGTGGGCGTGGGCAACATCTACGCCTCCGAAGCCCTTTTCATGGCGGGTATTCGGCCCACGCTGCGGGCTGATCGCCTGAGCAAGCCGCGGGCCGCCAGGCTGCACCAGGCCATCGTGGCGGTGTTGCAGCGCGCGCTGGCCCTGGGTGGCAGCAGCCTGCGCGATTTCACCAGTGCCGAGGGCCAGAGCGGCTACTTTCAGCTCGATGCCATGGTGTACGGCCGAACCGGCCAGCCTTGCCGCGTGTGTGGCGGGCCGATCAAGGCCGTGCGCCAAGGTCAGCGTTCGACGTTCTACTGCCCGACCTGCCAGAAGCCCTGACCCCGGTCACGAACCGACAGGCGCGAGCCTGGAGCGCTGGCCGGCGCGGGAGCGATGCTATATTGAATTTCACCCAAAGAGACACCGCTGTATGAGCTTTAACCAGGATTTGGACGAGCATGGTGCTTGGCGCAAGCAGTTCGCCTTGCGACTCAAACTGTTGTCCGAGTGGCTGATCGATCACGATCTCATGCAGCCCGGTGTGCGGGACCGCCTGGAGCAGCTGCATGCCGAGGTGAAGAACGACAAGATCATGGTCGCGTTTGTGGCCGAGTTCTCGCGTGGCAAGTCGGAGCTGATCAACGCGGTGTTCTTTGCCGGCTATGGGCGCCGCATCATGCCGGCCAGCGCCGGGCGCACCACCATGTGCCCGACCGAGCTTGCCTATGACGCCGACGTGCCGCCTTGTCTGCGGCTGTTGCCCATTGAAACCCGCCTGCAGCCGCAATCCCTGCTCGACTGGCGCAACGCCCCCAACAAATGGGAGCGGGTCGACCTGGACGTGAACGACCCCAAGCAGCTGGCCAAGGCGATCCAGAAGGTGGCCGAGGTGCGCCGCGTGAGCCGCAGCGAAGCCGCTGCCCTGGGTTTCTGGAACGATGAGACGCCGGACGACAACCCGCTGGTGGGCGCTGACGGGCTGATCGAGGTGCCGAAATGGCGCCACGCGCTGATCAACATGGCGCACCCGTTGCTCAAGCAGGGCCTGGTGATTCTGGACACGCCCGGTCTGAACGCGATCGGCGCCGAGCCCGAGCTCACCGTGAGCCTGTTGCCTCAGGCGCACGCGGTGGTGTTCATTCTGGCGGCCGACGCCGGCGTGACCAAGTCCGACCTGACCATCTGGCGCCAGCACCTCTCGGTGCTGGGTGAAGGACGCGAGTCGAGACTGGTGGTGCTCAACAAGATCGACACCATGTGGGACGCGCTGAGTTCGCCCGAACAGGTGCAGCTGCAAATCGCCTCGCAGCGCACCGACTCGGCCGACATCCTCGGTCTGTCGCCGCGCCAGGTGATCGCGGTGTCGGCACAAAAAGGGCTGCTGGCCAAGGTGAACCGGGACGAGCAGTTGCTCCAGGCCAGCAATCTGCTGGAGCTCGAAGCCGCGCTGGGTGTTGGCCTGCTCGGGCAGCGCCGAAAGATACTGAGCGCCTCGGTGGCGCAAGGCATTGATGCCCTGCGGGAGGAAACCGGGCGTCTGGTGCACATTCGGGCGCGCGATCTGGTGGAGCAGGTTCAGGAACTCGATGGACTGCGCGGGAAGAACGCCGGTGTGATCAAGCAGATGCGCCTGCGCATCGAGCAGGAGCAGGCCGATTTCGACGCCAGCGGCGCCAAGATTCAGGCGGTGCGCTCGGTGCACCTGCGTCTGCTCAAGGATTTGTTTGCCCTCCTCAGTGCGACCCAGCTCAAGGGTGAAGTGGCCGATCTGGCGCGAGCGCTCAAGCAGCCTGGCATCAAGCTCGGCGTGAAGCGCGCCTACGGCAGCACCTTCGACCGGCTTCGCGCCGACATGCAGCAGGCCGACCAGTTGGCTGGGGAAATTCAGTCGATGCTGGAGGGCAGCTTCAAGGGCTTGAACGCCGAGTACGGCTTTTCCCTGCAGGCCCCCGAACCGCCCCCGCTGGCGCAATTCCGCAGCGAACTCGATCTGGTCGAGAAGAGTCACCTGCAGTACCTCAGCCTGGGCAACGCCCTGCGCCTGGCCCAGCCCGAGTTCGGCGAGCGGCTGGCCCGCGCCCTCATGAGCCGCCTGCGGGTGGTCTACGAGAGCGCGGTGAATCAGATCGAGCTGTGGAACAAGTCGGCCGCCGCGCAGCTCGATGCGCAATTGCGCGAGCGCCGGCGCAATTTTGTCCGCCGCATCGAGGCGGTGTCCCGCATTCAGCAGGCCGCTGGCGGGCTCAACGAGCGCATCCGCGAGCTGCAGCTTCAGCAGGCCGATCTGAACTTGCTCGACGCCAAACTCACCGAACTCACCGACCACCTGCTGGCCGCCCCGGAAGACGCGCCAGCCGAAAACGCCCTGGCATGACGCCAGCGGCAGCGGGCAGCGCCGGCGGGCGCGATCTGCCGCTGGCCTTCGCGCCGCGCCTGATCCACTGGCAAATCGAACATGGCCGCCATGGCCTGCCCTGGCAGCACACACGCGATCCCTACCGGGTGTGGTTGTCCGAGGTGATGCTGCAGCAGACCCAGGTCAGCACCGTGCTGGCCTACTACCCGCGCTTTCTGGCCGCGTTTCCCACCGTGTTGGCGCTGGCGCAAGCCAGCAGCGACGCGGTGATGGCCCTGTGGGCTGGCCTCGGTTACTACAGCCGCGCGCGCAACCTGCACCGCTGTGCACAAACGGTGGTGAGCGCGCATGGCGGCGTGTTTCCAGCCAGCGCCCAGCAGCTTCAGACCCTGCCCGGCATTGGCGCCTCGACAGCGGCAGCAATCGCCGCTTTCTGTCACGGAGAGCGTGTGTCCATCGTGGATGGCAATGTGCGCCGCGTGCTCTCTCGCCTGCTGGCGTTTGACCAGGATCTGGCCCAGGTGGCCAGCCAGCGCGCGCTGTGGTCGCTGGCGCAGGGGCTGCTGCCGAGCGCGCCGACGCCCAGCGACATGAGCGCCTACACACAGGGGCTGATGGACCTGGGCGCTACCGTGTGCCTGCGCAGCAAGCCGCTGTGCGAGCGGTGCCCGGTGGAAAACCTTTGCGCGGCCAGGGCGGCAAACTCGGTGAGCCGTTTTCCGGTGAAGTCCAAGGCCGCGAAGCGGCGCCATGAGAGCTGGTGGCTGCTGGTGCTGCGCCTGCACCCGACGAACGCGGCGGACCAGTTCTGGTTGCAGCGCCGGCCCGCACCGGGGATCTGGGCGGGCTTGTATTGCCCGCCGGTGTTCACCAGTGAAGAGCAGCTGATGGCCACGCTGCCCAGCGGCGCCGATGCGCAAGCCCAGCACCTTGACCCGGTGGCACACAGCCTCACCCACCGCGAGCTGCGGCTGCATCCGGTGCTGGTGACGTTGTCATCGGGCGAGGCGGTGTTGCCCGATGGCGAATGGGTGAGTGCTTGCGAGTTGTCTTCCCGGGGGTTGCCGACCCCGGTGCGCGCGCTGTACCAGCGGCTGATGGCTGTCTGAGCTCAGCCCAGATCGTCGGCGCGCTTGGTGCGAGCCGGCCAGTCGCCGATCTCGCGGTGGCGAACCCGGGTGGACCAGTCGTGTGAGAACACACGGGCGAGTTCTTCGACCAGAAACACCGAGCGGTGCTGGCCACCGGTGCAGCCGATGGCCACGGTCACATAGCTCCGGTGGTCGCGCAGCATCTGCGGCAACCAGTCGTTCAAAAATCCCATCAGCTGTTCGCGCATGCGAAGCGCCTCGGGCTGCGCGCGCAGGAATTCGGCTACCGGCGGATCGCGCCCGGTCAGGGCCTTGAGCGCGGGCTCGTAGTGCGGGTTGGGCAGCATGCGCACGTCGAACACGAAGTCGGCGTCCATCGGGATGCCGCGCTTGAAGGCGAACGAGGCAAACACCAGGGTGAGCGGCGCCTGGGTGGCGCCGAGCAGGTCTTTGATCTGGCTGCGCAGCTGGGCTGGGCGGATCAGGCTGGTGTCGATCACCAGCGCCTGTTCGCGCAGTTCGGCCAGCAGTTCGCGCTCGTGTTCGATGGCATCGGTGAGCGCCCGGTGCTGGTCGTCAGCGCTTTTCAGCGACAGCGGATGCAGCCGCCGGGTTTCGGAAAAGCGGCGCACCAGGGTGTCGGTGGTGGCATCGAGAAACACCGTGGTCAGGTGCAGGTTGCGCTTGTGTTCTTGTTCGAGCTGGGCCAGGCGCTGCGGCAAGCCGGGCAGGGATTTCGCGCTGCGCACGTCCATCGCGATCGCCACCTTGTCGGCGCGCATGCCTTGTTCCAGCGAGATGAAGGATTCGAGCAACTCGGGCGGCAGGTTGTCGACGCAGTAAAAGCCCACGTCCTCCAGCGCGGTGAGGGCCACCGATTTTCCCGAGCCAGACATGCCTGTGACCAGCACCAGGCGAATCGGGGCGTTGTTCGAGTCTGTCGTGTTGGTGGTGTTCATGGGGTGAGCAGCTCGCGCGCATGGGCCAGCGAAACAGGCGATGCATCGCTGCCGCCCAGCATGCGGGCCAGTTCGCTGACCCGCGCCTCGGTCGCAATCGGCTGAACCGCGCTCACAGTCTGGCGCCCGGCCCGCTGTTTGCTGACCAGCAGATGCTGGTCGGCGCAGGCGGCGACTTGCGGCAGGTGTGTGACGGCGAGCACCTGCCGGTCTTGGCCAAGCTGTCGCAGCAGCTGGCCCACGGTGTGCGCCACCGCGCCACCCACGCCCGCGTCCACCTCGTCAAAAATCAGCGTGGGCGCTCGGCCCAGGCGGCTGGTGATCACCGAAATCGCCAGCGCGATCCGCGAGAGTTCACCGCCCGAGGCCACCTTGCCGACCGGGCGCGGCGTCACGCCAGCGTGGCCTGCCACCAGAAACTCCACCTGTTCCCACCCGTGCGCCTGCGGTTCTGCGAGGCGCTGCAAAGCGACCTCGAAGCGCCCGCCTTGCATGCCCAGCGCCTGCATCGTGCCGGTCACGGCCTTGGCGAGCTTGGGCGCGGCCTGTTGGCGCTGGCGACTCAGCGCGGCCATCTCGGTCTCGCAAGCCTGCCAGGCCGCGCGTTCAGCGCGTTGCAGTGCATCCAGGTCCAGCGCCTGGTCGATCTGCGCGAGCTCGGCACGCCATTGGGCGTGCAGGGCGGCGAGGTCCTGGGGTGTGCTGCGGTAGCGCCTGGCGAGCGACAGCCACAAGGCCATGCGCTGGTCGAGCTCGGCCAGACCGGCCGGATCGAGATCGGTCTGGCGGGCCACCTGGTTCAGGCTGTGCACGCTGTCTTGCACCTGGGCCAGCGCGGTTTCCAGCGCTTCCACCGGGTCGCGAAAACCCGGCTCGATGTGGGCCTGCGCCTGCAGCGCGGTGAGCGCGCGGTGGATCAGCGCGGCAGCGCTGTCTTGCTGTTCGTCGAGCAGCTCGCTGGCCAGCTGCGCTGCGTCGATCAGGGCCTGGGCATTGGCCAGCCGGCCGTGCTGGCTGTTGAGCTCGTCCCACCCGTGCGATGCGGGCGCGAGTTTGTCGAGCTCGGCGATCTGCCAGGCCAGGCGCTCACTGTCCTGGCGCAAGCTGGTCTGGCGCTCGGTGCCCGCCTCCAGCGCTTTGCGCTGCTCGCGCCACCGTGCCCAGCGGGACTGGGCCGGGGCAACATCGATGCCGGCATAGGCGTCGAGCAGCTCGCGCACCGCGCCGGCGCGGGTCAGGCTTTGCCAGGCGTGTTGGCCGTGAATGTCCACCAGGTCGTCGGCCAGCGCCTTGAGCTGTGTCATGGTGGCGGCGCTGCCGTTGATCCAGGCGCGGCTGCGGCCTTCGGTGTCGACCGTGCGGCGCACCAGCAAGCTGTCTTCGACCGGGAAGCCTTGTGCCTCCAGCCAGCTGGCCGTTGCTGGCAGCAGATCGAACTCGGCAGCGATTTCGCAGCGCGCCGCACCCTCCCGGACCACGCCCGCTTCGGCCCGCGCGCCCAGGGCCAGCTGCAAGGCGTCGATCAGGATCGATTTGCCCGCACCGGTTTCGCCGGTGAGCACGGTGAAGCCGGCGGCGAGATCGAGGTCAAGGGACTGCACGATGACGAAATCGCGCAGGGCAATGCGGCGTAGGCTCATGAAATGGGCGGCGGAAAAAGGGCAGTGGCAGAAACTGTATTCTGACCCGGAAGCGGGTCACCAACCGGCTGGCGCCTCATGCCCACACGTCAGGCGCCTTCGTTCCAGTGCAGTTTCTTGCGCAGGGTGTCGAAGTAGCTCCAGCCGACCGGGTGCAGCAGCCGCAGCGCGTGCTCGGATCGCTTCACCACGATGCGGTCACCGTGCATGAGGCTGGCGAGCGACTGCATGTCGAAGTGGGCGCTGGCGTCTTTGCCCGAAACGATTTCCACCGCGATCTCGCTGTGTGACGGCAAGACGATGGGCCGGTTGGACAGCGTGTGGGGTGCGATTGGCACCAGCAGCCAGCCGCCGATGGCCGGGTGCAGCAGCGGGCCGCCGGCCGACAGCGCGTAGGCGGTGGAGCCGGTGGGCGAGGCGATGATCATGCCGTCGGCGCGCTGGTTCGCCACGAAGTGGCCGTCCACTTCGACCCGAAGCTCGATCATGCTGGCCACGCCGCCGCGGTTGACCACCACGTCGTTGAGTGCCGCTGCCTCGAACACACAGCGCCCGTCGCGCCATACCGTGGCCGCCATCAGCGCCCGCGCGTCTTCTTCGTACTCGCCGTGCAGGATGGGGCGCAGCGCATCGCGGAAATCGTCAAACGGAATGTCGGTGATGAAGCCCAGCCGCCCCTGGTTCACACCCACCAGCGGCAGCCCGTAGCGCGCCAGCTGGCGACCGATGCCGAGCATGGTGCCGTCGCCGCCCACCACCAGCGCCAGATCACACTGCTGTCCCATCGCGGCCACGTCCAGCGCCGGGTACTGGACCAGTCCGGTGTTGAGCGCCGTGTCTCGGTCCAGCGACACGTCGCAGCCTTCGTCGTGCAGGAAATGCGCGATTTCATCGACCGCGTGCCGCGAGCCAGGCGCCTGGTATTTGCCGACGATGACCACGTGTGCAAAACGCAGCGGGCGCTGGGCGCTGATGAGCGCAGACGGGCTGCTGGCGGGTGGCTTCATGGGCGAATTACAACATGCGTGCCAGCTGCCGCAGGCCCCCGAAAACCCTTGCTGATTCACCCGCGCAAACGCTGCCGCCTGGTGCATGCATCTCCGTAGAATGGTGCCATGCTGGATGACCGCGCCAAGTTGCTGCTCAAGACCCTGGTCGAGCGATACATCGCCGACGGCCAGCCTGTGGGCTCGCGCACCCTGGCCCGCGCTGCCGGCATGGACCTCTCGCCCGCGACCATCCGCAACGTGATGAGCGATCTCGAAGAGCTCGGCCTGATCGCCAGCCCGCACACCTCGGCCGGGCGCATCCCCACCGCGCGGGGCTACCGGGTGTTTGTGGACACCATGCTCACGGTGCGGCGGGAAGATTTGAGCGTGGCAACAGCGGCTGCGGCCACCGGCATCGAGGCTGGCCAGCCGCAGCGGGTGTTCAGCCACGCGGCCAACATGCTGTCGAACCTGTCGCAGTTTGTGGGTGTGGTGATGGCGCCGCGACGCAGCTTCGGTGTTTCGCCACATCGAATTCCTGAGCCTGTCCGAGCGCCGGGTGCTGGTCATCATCGTGTCGCCCGAGGGCGATGTGCAGAACCGCATCATCCACACCCAGACCGTCTTCACCCAGTCCCAGCTGCTGGAGGCGGCCAACTTCCTCAACGCCCATTACGCTGGTCTCACCATGGAAGCGGTGCGCGAGCGTCTCAAGACCGAGGTGGACATGCTGCGCGGCGAGATTGCCTCGCTCATGCAGGCGGCTGTGGACGTGGACACCGAAGACGCCGGGCAGCAGGACGACAGTGGTGATTGTCTGGCGAGCGCAACCTGCTCTCGGTGAGCGAGTTCTCCAGCGACATGGGCAACCTGCGCCGCATGTTCGATCTGTTCGAGCAGAAAACACAGCTGCTGCGTTTGCTTGACGTTTCTGCGCAGGCTCGAGGGCGTGCGCATTTACATCGGTGGCGAGAGCCAGGTGGTGCCCTACCAGGATCTGTCGGTGGTGACCGCGCCGTACGAGGTGGATGGGCAGGTGGTGGGCACGCTGGGCGTGATCGGCCCGCAGCGCATGCCCTACGAACGCATGATTCAGATCGTCGACGTGACCGCGAAACTGGTCGGCAATGCGCTCACCCAGGGCAAGAATGGCTGAAAACGCGCGCCTACAATGCGCGACGCGGGCCGTTAGCTCAGTTGGTTAGAGCAGAGGACTCATAATCCTTTGGTCGACAGTTCAAGTCTGTCACGGCCTACCAAAAAATGGTGCTAGAATTTGAGGCTTCGCGGCTGTAGCTCAGTTGGATAGAGTACTTGGCTACGAACCAAGGGGTCGTGGGTTCAATTCCTGCCAGCCGCACCAAATAGAAAGCCCGCAGCCAAAAGCTGCGGGCTTTTTTCTTTTCTGGGTCTTGCACAACCCGTCTGCATTTGCCAGCATCGCCCCATGAGCAAGGCCTTCACCCGCGAAACCGATGGCGAGGACGACGACGTTGCGTCGCCCGAGCCACAGGCGCCTGGCGGCAAGAACTACATCACCCGCGCGGGTTACGACCGCCTGCGTGCCGAGTTGTTTGCGCTGATCGACGACGAGCGACCGCGGATCGTGGAAATCGTGCACTGGGCGGCCAGCAACGGCGACCGATCGGAAAACGGCGACTATCTGTATGGCAAGAAGCGCCTGCGCGAAATCGACCGGCGCATCCGTTTTCTGACCCGCCGTCTGGAGATTGCCGAAGTGGTCGATACCTCGATGCATCACGGCTCAGACCAGATTTTTTTCGGCGCTACCGTGGTCTACGCAGACCCAGTGGGCCAGGAAACCTCGGTCACCATCCTGGGGGTGGACGAGGCGGATACCGCTCAGGGCCAGATCAGCTGGGTCTCGCCGGTGGCCCGCGCCTTGCTCAAAGCGCGCGAGGGCGATGTGGTGAAGCTGCAGCTTCCCGATGGGGCACAGTCGCTGGACGTTTTGTCTGTGTCCTATCCGTCTGCCTCGGCTGGCTGACGGAGACCGCAGACTTCAAGTGCGCGTGCTTTTGGCCCGCTGCGCTTTCAACACCGAGGGCGTTCTTTTGAGACTGCGCAGCAGCGTGGCCAGGTGCTGGCGGTCGCGCACCGCCACTGTGAAACGGATGTCGGTGGCGTTTTGCGCCGGTTCATCGCCCATGTCCACGTGGGTGATGTCGGCCTCCGCCGAGGCCATGGCCGAGGCCACGCGGGCGAGCACGCCTTTGCCGTTGTTGACCGTGACCACCACCATGGTCGCAAACGGGCGCACCGTTTCGTCGGCCCATTCCACCTCCAGGAAACGCTCGCTGTCACGGTGCAGCAGGCGCTTGCCCGTGGGGCAATCCTCGGCATGCACCATCAGGCCTTCTCCGCGACCCAGATAGCCCACGATGCGGTCACCAGGGATGGGCTTGCAGCACGGAGCGTATTGCACCGAGACGCCCTCGCTGCCATCCAGCGTGACCACACCCTGCGACGCCGCTTCATCGTGGCCACTGGCGTAGCGCTCGTGGCTGATCAGCAGCACATCGGGCTTGAGCCCGCTGTCTGACAGCAGCACCGCGAGTTTTTTGCCCGATCATGCTGGCGATGCGCTTGCCGGTTCCGATGTCGGTGACCAGCTCTTCGCGGTTGTGGCTGCCGGTGAAGCGCAGCAGCTTGTCCCAGGCGGTCTTGTATTCGCCATCCTCGCTGGGAAGCTGGGCAATGCCCTCGTGCCGCAATGCCTGCAGCAGCATGCGCTCGCCCAGCTGGTGCGATTCGTCCTGGGCCAGCGTTTTCAGGTGGTGCCGTATCTTGGATCGCGCGCGACCCGTCTTGGCAAACGCCAGCCACGCGGGGTTCGGCTCAGCGTCATCGCCGGTCACCACCTCGACCACGTCTCCGTTGCTCAGCTCCGTGCGCAGCGCACTCTCCTCGCCATTGACGCGGGCAGACATGGCCCGGTTGCCCACATCGCTGTGGATCGCGTAGGCGAAGTCGATGATGGTGGCGCCGCGCGGCAGCGAGAGAATCTTGCTCTGTGGCGTGAAGACGTAGACCGCGTCGGGGAACAGGTCGATCTTGATGTGATCCCAGAACTCCGCCGCATCGTGCGTTTCCTGCTGGATGTCGAGGAGTGACTGCAGCCACTGTGTGCCCAGCCGCTGCGAGGTATCGCCGCCAGGCTCGCTGGCTTTGTAGAGCCAATGGGCGGCAACGCCCGACTCGGCCACCACGTCCATCGCGTGGGTGCGCAGTTGAAATTCGATGTTGGTGCCAAATGGACCAATCAGCGTGGTGTGGATCGACTGGTACCCGTTGACCTTCGGAATGGCCACGTAGTCCCGGAACTTGCCTGGCACCGGCTTGTAGAGGTGGTGCAGGATGCCCAGACCGGTGTAGCAGTCGATGAGTTCGGGCGCAATGATGCGAAAGCCGTAGATGTCTGTGACTTCCGAAAACGACAGGTGCTTGGTGTCCATCTTTCGGTAGACCGAATACAGCGTCTTCTCTCGTCCGAGAATGCGCACCTGCATGCCGTGCCCGATGAATACCCGCTCCACATCGTCCTTGACCCGGGCGATCAGATCCTTGCGGCGGTTGCGCGACTTGTTGAGCGCCTTCGACAGCACCTCGTAGCGCCACGGGTGCAGGAAGCGAAACGCCAGGTCCTGCAGCTCGCGGTAGGTGAAGTTCAGGCCCAGGCGGTGGGCAATGGGCGCATAAATTTCCAGCGTTTCGCTGCTGATGCGCTCCCATTTGCTGCGCGGCATGTCGGCCATGGTGCGCATGTTGTGGGTGCGGTCGGCCAGCTTGATGAGGATGACGCGCACGTCCTTGGCCATGGCGAGCAGCATTTTGCGAAACGACTCGGCCTGGTTTTGCTCCCGAGAGTCAAATTCCAGCTTCTCCAGCTTGGTCAGGCCATCCACCAGATCGGCCACCGGTGCGCCAAACTGCTGAACCAGTTCTTCCTTCGTGACCCCACAGTCTTCCATGGCGTCGTGCATGAGCGCCGCCATCAGCGCCTGAGCGTCGAGCTTCCACTCTGCGCATTGCGCAGCAACCGCAATCGGGTGGGTGATGTACGGGTCGCCGTTCTTGCGCATCTGGCCAAGATGCGCGGTATCCGCAAAGCGGTAGGCCTGCCGGATGCTCTCGATTTCGGCCGGTCCCAGGTAGTCGAGCTTGCCCAGCAGCGCCGCAAAGCTGGCCGCAGCAGCACTGGCCGCCGGGTGCGCTTGCACAGAGGGCGTTTCACTGCTGGTGGGGGTGTCAACCATCGGACTCATATACCCCCCACTTTAGCGCGACGCCGCCACGCTTGCCGTGATTGCCATCAAGTCCGTTCGATGCGGCGCAGCACTGCACCAGAGCAGGCGAAAAAAAACACCGCGTTGCGGTGTTTTTTCCGAGGTGCCCGCTGACTCAGAGCGGCACCTTCTTCAGCATTTCCAGCCCGATCTTGCCATCGGCAATTTCGCGCAGCGCGGTCACGGCCGGCTTGTTCTTGCTCTCGATCTTGGGCGCATGGCCCTGGCTGAGCATGCGGGCTCTGTAAGTGGCAGCCAGCACCAGCTGAAAGCGGTTGGGGATTTGCTGCAGACAGTCTTCGACGGTGATGCGTGCCATGGGTGGGCTCCGGTGGGTGCGAAATTCAGGGAATGTTCAGCGCCTTGAAGGTCTCGTCGCGGGCGATGCGCTGGGCGGCAAACTTGAGCCGCTGTGCATGAACGATCGCTTTGAGGTCGAACAAAGCTCGGTCGAACAACTCGTTGATTATAACGAAGTCGAACTCTTTGGCATGGCGTATCTCGGTGGCGGCGTTCTGCAGCCGCAGCTCGATCACCTCGGCACTGTCTTCGGCCCTGCGCTCCAGGCGCGAGCGCAACTCTTCCCAGCTCGGCGGCAGCACAAACACCAGTACGGCATTCGGAAAAATCCGCTTGACCTGAAGTGCGCCCTGAAAATCGATCTCCAGCACCACATCGGCGCCCTGCGCCATGCGCTGCTCGATGGTTTGCTTGGAGGTGCCATACCGGTTCCCATGGACCTGCGCCCACTCCAGAAAGGCCTGTTGCACCACCATCTGGTCGAAGGTTTCCTGACTCACAAAGTAGTACTCGCGCCCGTGCACCTCCTGGCCGCGCGGCGCGCGCGTGGTGTGCGAGATGGAGGGCACCACGCGCGAGTCGAGTTCCATCAGCGCTTTGACCAGGCTCGACTTTCCCGCGCCACTGGGGGCGGCCACAACATACAGGTTTCCAGGGTATTCCATGGGGATCTTCAACTCAGGGTGCGGGCGGTCTGATTTGCGCTATTCGATGTTCTGGACCTGCTCGCGCATCTGTTCGATCAGCACCTTCATGTCGACCGAAATGCGGGTGAGTTCCAGGCTGGAGGACTTGGAGCCCAGCGTGTTGGCTTCGCGGTGCAGTTCCTGGATCAGAAAGTCCAGCCGCTTGCCCACTTCGCCACCCTTCTGGAGCAAGCGCTCGATCTCTGTCAGATGCGAAGCGAGCCGGGTCAATTCCTCGGCCACGTCAATGCGGATCGCAAAAGCAGTGGCTTCGGTGAGCGCACGGTCGCGGGCCTGATCGCTGGTGACCGCGTTGCCCAGTGCGCCCGCGCTCGACGAAGCGGCGAGCGCCTCACTCCAGCGGTCCAGGAACCGCTGCCGTTGCTGCGCCACCAGTTGCGGAATCAGCGGTTGCGCGTCGCTGGCCAGCTGACGCAGCTGTTGCAGCCGGTCCAGCAGCATCGCGGCGAGGCGGTCTCCTTCGCGCTGGCGTGACTCAATCAGCGATTCGATGCCGCGCTTGCCCAGCCCCATCAGCTGATCCTGCAGCTCAGTACCCCGCGGCGCTGGCCGCGACGCGGTGAGCGAGAGCACCTCGGCCACCGACAAGGCACTGGCGGTGGGCAACCAGGCGCGCACGTTGTCCTGCAGGCTCACCAGCTTTTGCAGCTCGGCGGCCCCGGGCGAGCGCAATCCGCCCTCGCCGCGGCCCTCGATCCAGGCACGCACCTCGACCTTGCCGCGCTTGAGCTGGTTGGTCAGCAGTTCGCGAAGCGCCGGCTCGGCGGCGCGAAGGTCGTCTGACAGCTT
The DNA here is from genome assembly GCA_963831255.1 of uncultured beta proteobacterium. Taxonomy (GTDB): domain Bacteria; phylum Pseudomonadota; class Gammaproteobacteria; order Burkholderiales; family Burkholderiaceae_C; genus Hydrogenophaga. The sequence continues at coordinate 55,859 of CAWHPI010000003.1, forward strand.
GAAGCTGAGATCGAGAAATCGGCTGTTGACCGAGCGAATTTCCAGACCGATGGCCGCTTGCGTTTCACGTTCCGCGTCGCCCGCAGGGCCGGGTTTTTGCCCGCCCCCCTGGGCCGTGGCGTAGCCGGTCATGCTGTAAACTGCCATGCAGATGTGTCCGATCAGGTTGAGAGGTCCAGAACAAGGCGTCACGGAACCCGCTTGAATTATGTCAAAGGTCAAACCCGCTCCGCTGCCGCCTGACACTGTGATTGGTGGCTACCGCGTCGTCCGCAAGCTGGCAGCGGGCGGTTTTGGCGTGGTGTATCTGGCGGTGGACACCGAAGGCCAGCAAGTCGCAGTCAAGGAATACCTGCCTTCTTCGCTGGCCACCCGCGGACCGGGTGAGCTGTTGCCACAGGTTCAGCCTGAAAAGCTCTCGCTGTACCGCCTCGGGCTCAAGAGCTTTTTCGAAGAAGGTCGCGCGCTGGCGCAGATTTCGCATGCCTCGGTGGTGAGCGTGCTCAACTTCTTCCGGGAAAACGAAACCGTTTACATGGTGATGAACTACCTGGAGGGCGCGTCCCTGCAGGAATTCATCATCACCGCGCGTGAGCTGAAAAAGCAAAAGGTGTTCCGCGAGTCGACCATACGGTCTCTGTACGACGAGGTACTGCGCGGTCTTCGCATCGTGCACCAGCACAAGATGCTGCACCTGGACATCAAGCCGGCGAACATTTTCGTCACCGATGACAACCGGTCGGTGCTGATCGACTTCGGCGCCGCGCGCGAGGTGCTGAGCAAAGAAGGCAACTTCATCCGGCCGATGTACACGCCCGGCTTTGCTGCGCCCGAGATGTACCGCCGCGATTCCAGCATGGGCCCGTGGACCGACATCTACGCCATCGGCGCCTGTATCTACGCGAGCATGCAGGGCTACCCACCCAACGACGCGCCCCAGCGCCTGGAAAAAGACCGGCTCTCGCTGGCGCTGTCGCGCCTTCGCGGTGTGTATTCGGACAACCTGATCGAGGTGGTGGAGTGGTGCATGTCGCTTGATCCGCTGTCGCGTCCGCAGTCGGTGTTTGCGCTTCAGAAAGAGCTCAGCCGGGAAACCGAGCGCAGCTACACCAAGCTGACCGTGGCCGAAAAAATGCGCTTGCAGTTTGACAACATCGTGTCGGACAACAAGAAATCGGCCCGCAAATCGACCGCGGCGGGGACCAAGTTTCGATGAAGTTTTCGGTCTATCAGATCAGCCGGCAGGGAGGACGCGAGCGCAACGAAGACCGCATGGGTTACGCCTACACGCGCGAGTCCGGGCTGTTTGTGCTGGCCGATGGCATGGGTGGCCACCCCGAGGGCGCCATGGCGGCCCAGCTGGCGCTGCAGACTTTTTCTGCCTATTTCCAGAAGGCGGCCAACCCCACGGTCAAAGAGGTGCCGGAGTTTCTCTCCAGCGCCACCATGGCCGCCCACCACCAGATCATTCGCTACGCCTCGGAGAAGGGCATGCTGGACACGCCACGCACCACGCTGGTGGCGGCGGTGATGGAGCGCAACCACATTCACTGGGTGCACTGTGGTGATTCGCGGCTTTACATCGTGCGCGACGGCGCGTTGGTCACCCGCACCCGCGACCACTCCTACATGGAGCAGCAGGCGCACCTGGGCCGCAACACCCAGCACATCAACCGCAACATCCTGTTCACCTGCCTCGGCTCCCCCGCCAAGCCGGTTTTTGACCTCTCGGGCCCGCTGCAGCTGCAGCAAGGCGACCGGGTGCTGCTGTGTTCGGATGGCCTCTGGGGCACGGTGAGCGACGACGATGTGGTGAACGAGCTCTCGCGCGCCACGCTGGACCAGTCGGTGCCCGAGCTGGTGGAGATGGCCTTGAAGCGCGGTGGCGCACGCTGTGACAATGTCACGGTGCTGGCCATGGAGTGGGAGACTCCGGAGACGTTCAAGTCCACGCGGGTGTCCACCGAAGACATCGACGACGGCGTGTTCGCCTCCACCATCCAGTCTGGCGTACCCGACCCGAGCATCGAAGACATGGACGACGAGGCGATCGAGCGCTCGATCGCCGAGATCAACGAAGCGATCCGTCGCACCGCCGAAAGAAACGCCTGATCCCGTCACGCTGCTGAAGCTGTCCCGCCGAGGGGGCCGGTTCAGTGGTTCGACAAGACCGGTTCGGCATGTATCCGGAGTGCGCAGACCATGCGCCCCTCAAACCCCTGAAAACCCCATTCCCATGACAGACCTCACACGCCCCGGCAACCGGCCGACCAACGCCCTGCGCGCCGTGCGCATCACCCGCAGCTTCACCATGCACGCCGAGGGCTCGGTGCTGATCGAGTTCGGCAACACCAAGGTGCTGTGTACCGCGTCGGTGGAAGAGAAGGTGCCACCGCACAAGCGCGGCAGTGGCGAAGGCTGGGTGACTGCCGAATACGGCATGTTGCCGCGCGCCACCCACACCCGCAGCGACCGCGAAGCAGCCAAGGGCAAGCAAAGCGGACGCACGCAGGAAATCCAGCGCCTGATCGGCCGCTCGCTGCGCGCGGTGTTCGACCTGAAGGCGCTGGGCGAGCGCACCATTTCGCTGGACTGTGATGTGCTTCAGGCCGACGGCGGCACGCGCACCGCCAGCATCACCGGCGCTTTTGTGGCGGCCCATGACGCGGTGAGCGGCCTGCTGGCCGACGGCAAAATTGCCACCTCGCCGATTCGCGGCCATGTTGCGGCGATTTCGGTGGGGATGCAGGGCGGCCGCGCGCTGCTCGATCTGGAGTACGTGGAAGACGTGGCCTGCGACACCGACATGAACGTGGTCATGACCGGCGCTGGCCATTTTGTCGAGGTGCAGGGCACCGCCGAGGGTGAAGCCTTCAGCCGCGACGACATGAATGCCATGCTGGCCCTGGCCGAAAAAGGCATTGGCGAGCTGGTGCAATTGCAACGGCAGGCACTGGGTCTCTGAGCGGGGAGCGGCCATGAAACTGGTGCTGGCCTCGAACAACGCGGGAAAGCTGGCGGAGCTGCAGGCCTTGTTTGCGCCGCTGGGCGTGGAGCTGGTGCGCCAGTCCGAGCTGGGGGTTTCCGAGGCGCCTGAGCCGCACCGCACCTTTGTGGAGAATGCGCTGGCCAAGGCGCGCCACGCGGCGCGCGAAAGCGGGCTGCCCGCGCTGGCCGACGATGCGGGTCTTTGCGTGGAAGCCTTTGGTGGTTTGCCGGGTGTGGACACCGCTTTCTACGCAACCCAGTTCGGTTACGAGAAGGGCGATGTCAACAACGTGCGCGCGCTGCTGGAGCAAATGCGCGGGCAGACCGACCGCCGCGCTGCGCTGGTCAGCACGCTGGTGGCCGTGCGCAGCCCCGACGATCCCGAGCCGCTGATCGCCGCCGGCCGCGCGCCCGGCCTGATCACCGAGCGGCCGATCGGCGACAACGGCTTTGGCTTCGATCCCATCATGTTTCTGCCCGCGTTTGGCAAGACCTTCGCCGAGCTGCCGACCGAGGTGAAAAACGCCAACAGCCACCGCGGGCGCGCCGCGCAACAGATGCTGGCGCAGATGCGCGAGCGGTGGTTCATGCCAGCGCCCGGCGCAACCGAATGAGCCCGGTGAACGAGGTCCGCGTGGCCTGGCCCGGTGCGCGCCAAGGCCCCGCGCCCGAGGCGCCGCACTGGAGCGATCTGGCGCACTGGATGCGCCCGGGCACCTTGCAGTTGGTGGGCCAGCCACCGCTCTCGCTCTACATCCACCTGCCTTGGTGCCTGAAGAAGTGTCCTTACTGCGATTTCAATTCGCACGAATGGCGCGACCCGGGCGGCGCGGCGCTGCCCGAGCAGGCGTATCTGGACGCGCTGCGTGCCGATCTGCAGGCGTCGTTGCCGCTGATCTGGGGCCGCGCGGTACACAGCGTGTTCATCGGCGGCGGCACGCCCAGCCTGTTTTCGCCCGACGCGATCGATCGCCTGCTGGGCGATGTGCGCGCGCTGGTGCGGCTCGATGCCGACGCCGAAATCACCCTCGAAGCCAATCCGGGCACGTTCGAGAAAGACCGCTTTCGCGCCTTTCGCCAGGCCGGTGTGACGCGGCTCTCGATCGGTGTGCAGAGCTTCAACAACGCCCACCTGAGCGCGCTGGGCCGGGTGCACGACGGGGCACAGGCCATGGCCGCGGTGGAGGAGGCCGCGCGCTCGTTTGACACCTTCAACCTCGACATCATGTACGCCCTCCCCGGGCAGACACTGGCCGACTGCGAGGCCGATCTGCGTACCGCGCTGGGCTTTCAGCCGCCCCACATTTCGATCTACCACCTCACCATCGAGCCCAACACCGTCTTCGCCAAGTACCCGCCTGCCGTGCCCGAAGACGACGACGCCTACGCCATGCTCGACCGCATCACCGAGCTCACCGGCGCCGCCGGCCTGGCGCGCTACGAGGTGTCGGCCTATGCACGCGCTGGCCATCGCAGCCGCCACAACCAGAACTACTGGCAGTTCGGCGATTACCTCGGCATTGGGGCTGGCGCACACAGCAAGCTCAGCTTTGCGCACCGCGTGGTGCGCCAGGTGCGCATCCGCGATCCGCGCGGCTACCTGGAGCGCGCCGCGCTGGATCCGGTGGCCAGCGTGCAGGAGGTGCCGCGCGCCGATCTGCCGTTCGAGTTCATGCTCAACAGCCTGCGCCTGCTCGACGGTTTTTCCCTGAGCGATTTCACCGCCCGCACCGGTCTGCCGCTTTCTGCACTGGAGCCGGGCTTGAGCCAGGCGCTGGCCAAAGGCTTGCTGGCGCGTGAGGGCGAGCGCGTGTGGCCGACCGAGCGCGGCCTGGATTTTTTGAGCGACCTGCAATCGCTGTTCCTGCCCGGTTGACGGGCCGAGGTGGGTGCGCTGCGCTCAGCGCGAAGTGACCCGTTTCGGCGGTGGCGTGGGTGGTCCGCCCAGGCGCCGCAGCCACACCTGTGCGGCCACGCCGATCATGGCCAGCGCCAGCATCAGCAGGCCCAGGTTCGTCGCGTCTTCGTGGGTGAAGAGCCCCACCGCAAAGCCACCTGCCGCACCCATCATCTGCTGCATCAGCCCAGCCACCGCAGCGGCAGCGCCCGCCAGTGCCGGCAGCAGACCCACCGTGCCCGCCAGCGCCACCGGCACCAGCAGGCCATTGCCCATGCCAAGCAACACCATGGGCAGCGCAAACGCCAGCGGCGTGTGCACCCCAGCGATCGAGAGCGCTGCCATGAGCGCGATACCCGTCACGGTGAGGCTTTGCCCGAGCAGCATGATGCGGCGCTCGCGCACCCGGTGAACCAGCTGGGTGGTGAGGTAGTTGCCGACGATGTACGACAGCGGCCCGACCATGATGTAGAAACCCACCCCCGCCGGGCCCACACCGTAGCCCCCGAGCACGATCGGCGCACCAGCCAGAAACGCATAGAACGAGGCGGTGGTGGACGACAGAATCGCCACGTAGCAGATGAACGCCGGCTCACGCACCAGTTGCCGGTAAGACGACAACATCACGCGCAGCCAGTGCGCCGCCTGTTGCGCGGCTTTCTGGTGGCTGGGCAGACCGCGCCAGGCGGCCACGAACAGGACGGCGCTCAGCAGGGCGATCAGCACGAAATTGGCGCGCCAGCCGAACACCACATGCAGTTGCCCGCCCAGCACCGTGGCCACTGGCGGCACCAGCCCCATGGCCATGCCCACATAGGCCATCACCCGCGTGCGCTGCGGCCCCTGAAACAAATCCTGCACCAGCGCCCGGCCCACCACCATGCCAGCCGCGCAGCCCGCGCCCTGCAACACCCGCGCTGCAATCAGCGTGTTCAGATCGGGCGCCAGCGCCGCCATCACCGAGCCTGCACAAGCCACCGCCAGCCCCAGCAACAGCACCCGCTTGCGCCCCCACCGGTCCGACAGCGGGCCATACACCAGCTGGAGCACGCCGTAGGCCACCACGTAGCCGCTGAAGGTCAGTTGCACCGCCGCCTGGCTGCTGCCAAAAATGGCGCTCCACTCCTGCATGGAAGGCAGGCAGATCGTCATGGCCAGCAGGCCAAAGGCGAGTTGCGCGAGCAGGTTGGCGATCAGCATGGGGTTGGGCGCGGCTCTGTGGTGTGCTGCGCGCTCGAAGCGGGCTGGCAGCCAGAGGGTGAGGCAAGGGGCGAGCCAAAGGCTTGCGGGCAGACTGGGGAGACAAGCCCGAGGGCAGTACGAAAGACGTTGATGCTAAGCCATGGCGAATGGATTGGTGCACCGCCACGCGTCACACCCCACCCGCTCAAGCCTCGCTACCATCGGCCCATGCAAGCTGCCACCTACTGGCTGATGAAGTCCGAGCCCAAGGAGTGCTCCATCGACGACGCGCTGGCCGCGCCGCGTGCCACGGTCCCCTGGACCGGTGTGCGCAACTACCAGGCTCGAAATTTCATGCGCGATGCCATGCGCGTGGGCGATGGCGTGCTGTTCTACCACTCCAGCTGTGCCCAGCCGGGCATCGCGGGCCTGGCCAAAGTGGCCTCCACCACCCGCCCAGACCCGACCCAGTTCGACCCGCAATCGCCGTATGTCGATCCCCGATCCAGCGCCGATCAACCGCGCTGGCTGCTGCTGGACGTCAAGGCGCTGAAGAAAACCCGCCTGCTCGGCCTGCCCGAGCTTCGCGCCGACCCGGCACTGGCCGATCTGCAGATTCTTCAGCGCGGCAACCGCCTGTCGATCACGCCGGTGAGCGAGGCGCACTGGCGGCGCATTCTCACGCTGCTGGCTGTCGAGCCTTGAGCCGGAAGGCGAAGGCCATGATCGGCGGCAGCCAAATCCACCGTCTCGAAGCGCAACCATGAACCTGGCCCACCTGCTCGAACGCGCGGCCCTGCAAGACCCGGCCCGGGCGGCCCTGTTTCTCGGCACCCAGTGTGTCGCCACCCATGGCCAGTGGGCAGAGCGCGCCGCGCGAGCAGGTGCTCACTTCCTGGCGGCTGGCCTGGTGCCGGGCGACCGGGTCGTGCTGTTCATGCGCAACCACCCGCGGTACCTGGAGCTGCTGTTCGGCGCCTGGTGGGCCGGGCTGGTGGTGGTGCCGGTGAACGCCAAGCTGCACCCCAAAGAGGTGCAGTGGATCGTGGACAACGCCCAGGCGCGCTGGGCCTTCGTCACCGCCGACGTGCTGCCCGACCCCGCCGCGCTGACGGGGCTGGACGGCGTGATCGACGCCGATTCCATGGCCTGCACCGCCTGGCTGGAAGACGGCCCGGGCCTGCCCGCCGTGACCGAGCGCGCGCCCGCCGACACCGCCTGGCTGTTCTACACCAGCGGCACCACCGGCCGGCCCAAGGGCGTGATGATCACGCACCGCAACCTCATGACCATGGGGCTGACCTATTTCAACGACGTGGACGCCATCGCGCCGCAAGACGCCATTGCCTACGCCGCGCCCATGTCGCACGGCGCCGGCCTCTACGCCATTCCCCACCTCATGGCCGGCGCGCGCCATGTGGTGCCTGCCTCGGGCGGGTTTGACGCCGCCGAGCTGTTCGCCCTGGGCCGCGACCTCGGGCCGCTATCGCTGTTCGCCGCGCCAACAATCGTCAAACGCATCGTGGACGAAGCCGAGGCGCAAGGCCTCACGCCGGCGGTCTGCGCGCGCTCGTTCAAGACCATCGTCTACGGCGGCGCGCCCATGTACGCCGCCGACATCCAGCGCGCCCTGCGCGTGATGGGCCCGCGCTTCGTGCAGATCTACGGCCAGGGCGAAAGCCCCATGACCGGCACCGCGCTCAGCCGCGACGCACCTGGCCGACGCGCAGCACCCGCGCCATGCCGAGCGCATCGCCTCGGTGGGCGTGGCGCAGACACCGGTGCGCATCCGCGTTGCCGGGCCCGACGGCGAGCCGCTGCCCGCGGGCGAGGTGGGCGAGGTGCTGATCCAGGGCGACAGCGTCATGGCCGGCTACTGGCGCAACGAAGAAGCCACCGCCGCCGCCCTGCGCAACGGCTGGCTCTGGACCGGCGACATGGGCGCGCTCGACGCCGACGGCTTCCTCACCCTCAAAGACCGCAGCAAAGACCTCATCATCAGCGGCGGCAGCAACATCTACCCGCGCGAGGTGGAAGAGGTGCTGCTCACCGCGCCCGGCGTGGCAGAAGCGGCGGTGGTCGGCGCGCCCGACCCCGAGTGGGGCGAGATCGTGGTGGCCTTTGTGGTGCCGCAGGCGGGGGCGGCGCTGGAGGCCGAGGCGCTCGACGCGTACTGCCTGGCGCACATCGCCCGCTTCAAGCGACCCAAGCGGTACGAGGTGGTGGAATCGCTGCCGAAGAACAACTACGGGAAGGTGTTGAAGACGGTGCTCAGGCAACAGGTCGCGCCACCGGCTCAATCAACCGCATCGTGATCGCCCACGTTGATCGGGATGATCTGCCCGTCGGCGATCAGCAGTTCCAGCGTGATGCGATAGGAAAGGTTGATCGACACCGAATGCAGACCCTGCAACCTGCCCGACAGCGCGTGCAGGCGCAGCGAGGGGTGGTGCGGGTTGACCTCGAGCAGGGCCAGCGTCTTGCCGTACTGGGCCTTGAGCTGCGGATGGCGCTTGAGGAAGCGCAGGGCGCGGCGGTTGTAGTCGTCGGTGAAGACCAGCTGGTAGGGCATGAGCCACACCGGACTCAGCGCCCAGCTGTCTTCGGTCAGCAGCCGCTCCATGCGCTGGAGGTGCTCGGCAGCGGTTTCGTTCACCGCTCGCCCCGCAGCGAGATCGGCCCGGCTCTGGGCCAGCGCCGCTTCCAGTTCACACTCGCGCAGGTAGTGGTACTGCGCCACATTCATCACCACGAACCGGTCTTTGCCCCGCACCGAAATCGTGGCCTCGGTCTGGCCAGCGAGCACGTCTTCAATCGCGGCAATGCCGCGCACTTTCAGGTCGTTGGCGGTGAGCTGGGGCATGGTGGGTACGGATAGTTCAGGGTGAATCGTGCGAGTCTAAGTGCGGTTCATCGTGTTGTCTGGCGTGTAACTCTCTCGTCAGTGAGAGATTCGTCTGTACGAAGTGGCGTGCGCGCAAAGAATTGGAATCTGACCCCAGTTACGCGCTAGGCAAAAGGCAAGACCTGATCCTATTGCATGTGAGTCTATTTTTGCAAAAATGGACTGAATCGATTGTCGATAAAGTGATTTGGACGCCACCCCCCAAGAATCTTGTTAACTAAGAATGTGTCCCCTGCCGAGCTTAATGCGCCCACGATGGGGTCAATCGCGCCAATGCCTGTTGTTAAAACATATCGAAGCGACTTCGTTGGTAGTTTCTCCACCCATCCGGTGGCTCTTATGTCGCGCAAATAGGATCTGATAAGGCCTTCGTCCGGTGATACGCTGGCCATCCATCCTTTGAATCGATTTGATTTATCTAGAAGACGAAGAAAATCGTTGAAACTACGCTCTTGGGAATCAATCACTTCTCTGAGGGATGGACAGTCTGGGAAATTGACGTCATGAAATTGCTTAAGGGAGTCTGTATTTATTCCAGTGCGTCGTAGGAGTTCAGTGTGACGTATTCTAATTACTGAAGACACCGCGGATGATGTTGTAAAGTCTCCTCCGTAGAATGAGGCAAGTGCTAGGTCTGCCCTTGCATCAAGGACGCCACTTAACAAATTGGCGGGGGTAATGGGATCAAGTTCAGGAGTCGCACTCGTGCGCCAATCATTGATTGCTTTGAAATCGAGGTTGGTGAGTCATAGAACCCAAGTTCAGTATGCCATGTCTCAAAGCTAATGGGATGATTCACCTCTGGAAATCCAGGGGTTTTGCGAAGAACCTCGTCAATCGCTTTGGCAAGGAAAGCGCTGTCCTTTAAATCATCGTTTGCAGCGTTTGTTATTCCGCCTTTGAGAAAAAAGTCTCCAGTTAATTTTCGGGTTGGGACAATTTTGTGAAATTCTTTTGCAAAACTCCTGCTTTCGGCTCTTGCAAATCCTGCTTGCTCAAGAGTGTGCAGAGTCGCTTCACTGGTTGTTGTAAATTTCTTTGTCGTGTCATGGCCAACCATTGTGAATCCGGCGAAAGAATGTACTTGTTGTGATCCAACTGAATTGGTGATTGTGCCGAGGATTTCCTCGCAATAAACTGCGCTGATTTCATGTCTTCGCAAGAGTACTAATAGTGAGGCAAGTCCAATTTGTTTCGCAAGTTGTATCAGTGTGCCGCGATCAAAAACCAAGTGGACTCGTTGATAAAAGAGCAGTGCCTCACACACCTGGCCTGCCGAAATAGGGGATCCGGACTCGGATCTGCGTAAAACAACTGATTCGAACATTATTGATTTATGAGGTTGTTGAATTGTTTTGGTTCGGCTCGGCGAACATTTCCAACGTGGTAACTGTAGATGGTTCTTGTGGTGCCATTTCGAATCCCATAAACCGACTGAACGGATCTTCCCGGTAATCCGCAAACGGCCCACATGCCACAAACCCAAACCGCCGGTACATCGCCAGCGCCGGTTCAAACGCCGGGCGTGGAACCCGTCTCCAGACTGACCCGCGCATAGCCGCGCTGCCGCGCGATGGCGAGCAGTTCGGTCAGGATGGCTTGCGCGGCGCCCTGGCGCAGGTGGCGGGCGCTGGTGCGCATGGACTTGAGTTCGCCGTGGCCGCCTGCGGTGGCGGTGGTGGGCGTCAGCTCCTTGAGGGCACCCATGGCGACCAGCTGTTCGCCGCCTCGGGGCCTGGTGTGTCGCCAGCCTGGCTCACGGCGCCCAAGCGCCAGGCGGTGAGGAAGGTGATGTCAGGGCGGCGCAGGCCGCTCAGGTCCAGCGCGAACACCTTGTCGGGCGGTGACTCGGCGTGCATGCCGGCCAGGTGTTCGCGCAGCAGGTCGATCACCTGCGGGTGCACCAGCTCGCGGTCGGTGCGGATGTGAAACGGGCGCGGCTGTGCGTCGTTCATCGGGTTGCCCTCCCTGGGCAGCGTTGTGTTGGCGTGTGGCCACTGGATGGCGCTGCGGGATTGTGGTCGTTTTGGTGCGTGGCTGGCAAGCGCCGCGCCTCAAGTGGAGGGCGTTTTGGGCCGATACAGAGGGAGTGCCACTCAAGGATTCGCCATGGACATGAACGTATCGCCCGCCCTGCTGATTGACCGCGTGCTTCAGTCGCGCCAGGGCCAGACCGCGCAGGAAGCGCAGATGCTCGTGATGAAAAAGGCCATGGACATGCAGGAATCGGCGTCCGCCGCCTTGCTCAACGCGGTGGCGGGCGATCTGCCGCTGGCGAGTGGCGGTGCGCTGGGCACTCAGCTCAACACCCTGGTGTGATTCCGGTCCTTTGACCGGCGGTTCGCAGCGTCAGCTGCAGCTCACGCTGCCACACCCGCTCATGCTCGCGGGCCGGATCACCGAAGGGTCGGCCAGGGTTTCGGTGGTGGTGTCGAAGCCCACTTCCCTGAGGTGTTGCGCCAGGCCAGCGTCCATGCTGGCGGCGTGTTGCGGGAACCATTCGGCCAGGGCTTCGGCCAGGCCGGGTGATGATTTCGGGGTCGTCGTTCTCGAAGTGCGGGATCACCGCACGCATGGTTTCCAGAATGGTGGCGTGGTGGCTGGCGTGGCAGTTGTCGGGCGCGAAGCCGGTGGCCAGCATCCAGCGCTCTTCCTGCGCGAAGTGCTCGACCGTGTGGTCCAGGAACGCGCGGTACAGCGGCAGCTGCTGGTCCACCGGCGTGGCGAGCAGCGCGTTGAGCTGGTCGACGAATTCGGCGTGGGTTTCGTCCATGCGGGCGTCGCCCACGGCGAGTTGCTCGGACCAGGCCAGGCTGGCACTGGCGGGGGCGGTGAGGGTGGTGCTGTCGGTTTGCATGGGCTGGGAGCTTAGCGGCGGGCAGTGCGGCGGCGCTTGACGCACGTCAAGCGAGGCGGTAGCTCGCGAAGTCGGGCTCGCGCACGGCCTTCACGTACTCGGCGGTGAAGCCGGGGAAGATGGCCACGATCTTGCCGCCGTCCATGCGGTACCAGCTGCGGCACTGGCTCCAGACCGAGCCGCCCAGGCGCGACTGCAGTTCGCGGTTGTAGGCCACCATGGCCTCCTGGGTCACTTCCACGCTGCGGTGCCCGCCGGCGCGCACCGCCTGCATGCAGGCGATGGCGTGCTGCACCTCGGGCTCGATGTAGAGCAGGGTGGAGGTGTGACCGGTGGCGGTGTTGGGGCCGAGCATGAGAAACAGGTTGGGGAAGCCTGCCACGCTCACGCCCTGGTAGGCCTCGGGGCCGGCCTGCCAGGCCTGCGCCAGCGTGAGGCCGCCGCGCCCGGTGACGGTGATGCTGGACAACAGATGCTGGGTGTCGAAGCCGGTGGCGCAGACCAGCACGTCGATGGCGCGCTCGCTGCCGTCGGTGGTGACGATGCCGGTTTGTGTGAATCGCTCGATGGGCGTGGTGACCAGCTCCACGTGGGACTGGCCCAGCGCGGGGAAAAAGTCGTTGGAGTAGATGATGCGTTTGCAGCCCAGCGGGTAGTCGGGCGTGAGCTGGGCGCGCAGCGTGGCGTCGGGCACCTGGCGCTTGCGGTGCGCGGCAGCGGTCTTGAGCATGCCCTTTCGCGCCAGCGTGCCTTCGTCAAAGCCGCGGCGGCCCATTTCCAGCGTCTGCATCCAGCACCAGCGCACCACGCGGTTGTAGAGCGTGGACTGCGCGAGCGCGCGGTCCAGCGCGCCGTAGCGGCGGTCCAGCCGCGGCATGACCCAGTTGGCGGTGCGCTGGAACACATGCAGCTGTTTCGCTTGCCCGGCCACGGGCGCGACGAGCTGCGACGCGGTGGAGCCGGTGCCGATCACGGCCACGCGCTGGCCCGCCAGTGGCACGGCGTGGTCCCAGCGCGCGGAGTGCAGGCGCTGGCCCTGGAAGCTGTCCAGGCCAGGGATGTCGGGCCAGCGCGGCTGGTTGAGCGGGCCGGTGCTGCAGACAAAAAACCGCGAGCGCAGCTGGCGGCCGTCTTCGGTGGTGAAGTGCCAGAGGCCGCTGGCCTCGTCAAAACGCGCCTCGGCCAGCCGGGTGCTGAAGCGGATGCGCTCGGTGAGGCCGTGGCGCTCGGCGAGCTGCTGCATGTAGGCCTGGATTTCGCGGGCACCGGCGAAGCGGCGCGTCCAGCCCGGGTTGGGTGCGAAGGAAAACGAGTAGACCGGCGAGGGCACGTCCACGTGCGCGCCGGGGTAGGTGTTGTCCCACCAGGTGCCGCCCAGGCCGGGCTGTTTTTCCAGCAACACAAAGTCGTGTTGCCCGGTGCGCTGCAGCTGCATGGCCATGCACAGGCCCGACATGCCGGCGCCAAGGATGACCACCTCGTGTTCGCTCACGCCATCGACCACGCGCGGCAGGTGGGCGTGCACAAAGCTGGCCAGGCGCACGATGGCTTCGTCTGCGCTCTTGAGCACGCCACCGTGCAGCTGGAACACATGCCAGCGGTGTTGCGTGATCTCGCAGCGCACGTGCACACCGGCGGCCTGCAGCGCGGTCTCCAGCGCCAGCGCCTGGTCGTGCAGCAGCTCGTCGGTGCCGGCCTGGATCAGCGTGGGCGGCAGGCCGCTCAGGTCGCCGCGCAAGGGCGAGATGCCGGGCTCGGCCGCGCTGCGCTGGCCGCGGTAGAAGTCCACGCAGGCCTGGGCCCAGGCGGTGCTCAGCATGGCCTCGCCGGGCGGCGGCACCGGCAGCGGGTCGGGCGTGACCGCATCGCCCAGCGGCGAGAGCAGCAGCAGCGAGGCAGGCCCCGGCTCGCCGGCGTCGCGCAAGGCCATGGCCAGGGCGAGCGCCAGGCCACCGCCGGCCGAGTCGCCACCGACGATCACCGGGCCCTCGGCCCGCAGCGCGCGAAAGGCGGCCAGCGCGTCGTCCAGCGCGGCGGGGTAGGGGTGTTCGGGCGCCAGCCGGTAGTCGAGCGCAAACACCGGCAGGCCGCTGGCCAGGCTCAGGCGCGCGGTGAGCGAGCGGTGGGTACGCGGTGAGCCGATGCAGTAGGCGCCGCCGTGCAGGTACAGGATGGTGGCGACGGGCTTTGCCTTGGCACCCCGACGCGGGCGCAGCCATTCGCCCGCCACACCGCCCACGTGAGCCGATGTGGCCTCGGCGGCGCGTGGCACGGGCAGCGAGAGCTTGGCCAGCGCTTCCAGCCAGCGGCGCTGAAAGCCGATGGAGAATCGCGGCGAAAACACCGGTTTGATCAGCAGTTGCAGCGACGCGCGCTGCAAGCCGGCCAGCAGCTTTTCCAGCCAGCCATGGGGAGTGAACAACTGCATGGAGCGGCCCTCTTGAATGGAGGGCCAGTCTATCCACACAGCGGGAGCTCGCTGCGCTGCGGGAGGCTCAGCGGCTGGTCAAGGCGAAGGCGGTGCCCGCATTCGATGTACCGCAGCCAGCAACTCGGGCGCTTGCAAGGCGGCCTGAAGGCGCGCGGCCGCCGGGTGGCCCAGGTAGCTGCGCAGGTGCAGCGACGACTGGTTCAGGTAGCGGCGCAGATAGTGGGTGTCTGCCATGGGCTCCTGCATGAAATCGTGACCCGCCAGCGAGGTCAGCTGGCCGCTGGTGAGTTGCTCGGCCAGATGCGCGCAAAGGTAGCTGAGCGCGAGCCGGGGCGCGGTTGCGGGACTGGCGTTGTCAGCCGGTTGGCCCAGCAGGCGGGCGGCGCCGCAAACCTCGTCGATCAGCGATTTGGGCAGGTCCCACGATGCCATGAGCAAGCCGCCGATCTCGCCGCTGTTCAGACCAAGCAGGGCCTGCTCGCGCAGCGCGCGCTGCGCTCGCGGGAGTGCCAGCCACTGGCTCAGTTCCTCGGGAGACAGCAGCGAGGCGGTGGCGACCGGCCCCACAAAACCGAGCACCGCCCGGGTGGGCAGCGTGCCCCGGTCGGGCAGGTTCAGCGCGCGACCCAGATGCACGCTCAGTTCGCTGGCGATGGCGCTGGAGCGCCAAAGGGTGTCGAGCACGCGCTGCCGCGATGGGCTGGCGGGTTGAAACGACTGGGCCAGCATGTACTGCACACAGATGCTGCGCACCGTGGTCATGCCCAGCAAAGCCACCGCCTGGCCGATGTCGGTCACCGGATGGCGCAGGCCATAGAGCGGCGAATTGACCTGGCCCAGCAACCTGGCCGCCACCAGCGGTTCGGCCATGACCAGGTCGCCCAGTTCCGCTGCGCTGGCGCTGGCCAGGAAGTCTGGGGACAGCAACTGCAGCAGCGGGCCGGGCGGTCTCGTGATGTCGGCCATGGCCGCAACCAGCGCGCTGCGCTCGGGTGTGGTGAGGTCGGCCTCGCGACGCCAGGTGAGGGCAGCGAGTTCGGGTGGCGTGGGTTCTGCGGCTGGAACAGCCGGCGCCTGGGCGTGCGGCGCGGCGCCAGCTGCCGGCAGCCTGGGTGCCGGGGCGCAGGCCTTCCCGGTTTTTGTGCGCGGCACAGCAGTCTGCGCAGCGGGCCGGCGCCAGACCCACCAGATGAGGGCGGAGGACAGCGCCAGACCCAGCGACAGCCAGAGATACAGATTCGACATGCGCTCACTCCCGTTGAGCCGTTGTGCCGCGGCGGTTCGGCCTGGCATCCCCTTTGTTTTCGGCTGTCAGCGCCCGTTCTTGAGCGGCGCGCAAGCGGTTTGCCTCAGCCCGCTGGCTGGGTGCGTTGCAGCATGCGTTGCACCGCACTTTGCAGCTCGGGCGCAGCCAGTGCGGCGTTGAGCCCATTCAGGGCTGGATGCGCCAGCCAGTTTCGCAAATGGTGGGTGTCTGGGCCGATGTCCTGCATGGCGTCGTAGTTGGCGAGGCTGGTGCGTTGCCCCAGGGCCAGTTGCTCGCCCAGGCGTGAGCAGAGGAAGCCCAGAGCCACGCGCGGCACGCGTGCGGGCGGCATCGCGCTGGATGGAGTGACCAGCAAGCGGTTGATGTCGCCCACGTCTGCGATCAACGCCTCGGGCAACCCCCATTCCCTGAGCAGAAGGCTGCCGAGCTCGCCCGAGCTCAGCGGCAGTGCCGCCTGTTCCTGTGCCAACCGGTCGACCCGGTTCTGTGGCAGCCACGCGGCCAGCGCTGCCTGTGGCAGCAGTGAAGCGGTGGCGAGATGCCCCACAAAACCCAGCACCACCTGCGTGGCCAGGCCGCCCTGGTCGGGCAGGTTGAGCGCTTTGCTCAGGCGAACGCTCAGCTCGCTGGCGATCGCGCTGGCTTGCCAGACGGTGTCGAACACCCGCTGGATCGCGGCATTTTCGGGTTTGAAGGTGTCGGCCAACAGGTACTGCAGGCAGATGCTGCGCACCGTGTTCATGCCAAGAAATGTCACCGCCTGACCGACGTTGGTCACGGGCCGCTGCAGCCCGTAGAACGGCGCGTTCACCGTGCCCAGAACCTTGGCGGCGACCACCGGCTCGCCCATGACCAGCTCACTGAGTTCGGTGGAGCTGGCGCGTGCCAGGAATTCGGGAGACAGCAGCTTTTGCAGCGAGCCTGGGGGGCGAGGGATTGCTCGCAGCGCGTTCATCAGCGCCTCGCGCTCGGTCGGTATCAGGTCATCTGCCTGGCGCCACTGCAATGCGGCCAGTGCGGCGGGCACGGGCTCGGGGATTGATGGCGCGGCGACGGTTGGAACGGAGGGCGATTCAGCGGCGCTTGTGACGCGGGGCGTGGGCGCTCGTTTGGCAGGTGTTGGCAGGCCAGCCGGCGACGCGGGGCGCGCACGCGAACGGCGCAGCGCCCACCAGCCCAAGGCAGCCAGAAAGACGACGGCGATCCAGAGATACAGGGCTGACACGCAAAGGCTCCAGTCAAAAAAATGCCTGGGCAGACCTGCCCGGCGTCTTCAGTGACATCGGCGTTTCGCGCCCGCTCTTGAGCCCGGCTCCTAGCCCAGACGTTGGCGGTGGCGCGCGATCTGCGCCCTCACCTGGGCCGGCGCGGTGCCGCCCAGCGTGTTGCGGGCATTGAGCGAGCCGCGCAGGCTCAGGCACTCGTACACGTCTTTTTCGATGCTGGCGTGAAAGCCTTGCAGCACGGCCAGCGGCAGCTCGGACAGGTCGCAGGTGCGACGCCGCAGCCTTCACCGCGTGGGCCACGGTTTCGTGCGCGTCGCGGAACGGCAGGCCTTTTTTCACCAGGTAGTCGGCCAGGTCGGTGGCGGTGGCGTAGCCTTTTTTGGCGGCGTCTTCCATGGCGATGGCGTTGACGGTGATGCCGCCTTCTTTCTGCCCGGTGGCCGGGTTGAGCTGGCCGCCGACCATCTCGGCAAAGATGCGCAGCGTGTCTTTGAGCGTGTCCACCGTGTCGAACAGCGGCTCCTTGTCTTCCTGGTTGTCCTTGTTGTAGGCCAGCGGCTGGCCCTTCATGAGGGTGATCAGGCCCATCAGGTGGCCGACCACGCGGCCGGTCTTGCCGCGCGCCAGTTCGGGCACGTCGGGGTTTTTCTTCTGCGGCATGATCGACGAGCCGGTGGTGAAGCGGTCGGCGATCTTCACGAAGCCGAAGTTCTGGCTCATCCACAGAATCAGCTCTTCGCTCAGGCGGCTGACGTGCACCATGCACAGGGAGGCGGCGGCCGTGAATTCGATGGCGAAGTCGCGGTCGCTCACGCCGTCCAGGCTGTTCTGGCACACCTGCGGCTCACCACGTTCGTCGACCATGCCCAGCGTGCGCGCCACGCGCTCGCGGTCCAGCGGGTAGGTGGTGCCCGCCAGCGCGGCGCTGCCCAGCGGCAGCCGGTTGGTGCGGCGGCGCACATCGCTCATGCGCTCGGCGTCGCGCGCAGAACATCTCCACATAGGCCAGCAGGTGGTGGCCAAAGCTCACCGGCTGCGCCACCTGCAGGTGGGTGAAGCCGGGCAGGATCACCTCCACGTTTTTCTCTGCCACGTCGACCAGCGCGGTCTGCAGCTCGCCCAGCAGGTCGGTGATGAGGTCGATCTCGTCGCGCAGCCACAGGCGCACGTCGGTGGCGACCTGGTCGTTGCGGCTGCGCCCGGTGTGCAGGCGCTTGCCGGCGTCGCCCACCAGCTGGGTCAGGCGCGCTTCGATGTTGAGGTGCACGTCTTCCAGGTCCAGCTTCCACTCGAAGCTAGCCGGCCTCGATCTCGCTGCGGATCTGCGCCAGGCCGCGCTCGATGTCGGCGCGGTCTTGCGCGCTGATGACGCCTTGCGCCGCCAGCATCTCGGCGTGGGCCAGGCTGCCGGTGATGTCGGCCAGCCAGAGGCGCTTGTCGAAAAACACGCTGGCGGTGTAGCGCTTGACCAGCTCGCTCATGGGCTCGGAAAACAGGGCAGACCAGGCTTCGGATTTTTTGTCGAGTTGGTTGTCGCTCATGGTGTGGTGGGCTCAGGATGTCTGGTGGGCAGGAGGTGGCGGCTGGCGAATGGCCAACGCCGAAGGGGCGGCGGCAAGGCCGCTGGAGGATGGGTGTCGCGTCTGGTCTGCTGTTGGCCGTGGACCACGCCACGGATTGCGGTCGGTTCGTTGACACACGCAAGCCCTGGTGGGCACCCTATAGTGCAGCCATGAAAGACTCCCGGATTTTATCGAGCTACCAGGACCTGCACCCGATGGGTGGCACGCTGCCGCTGTCGGACATGCCGGCCCTGCTGTATCCGCGCGAGCTGGTGTTCGACACCTGCAAGGTCGGCGTGGTGCTGCGTGCGGTGTTGTTCGTGCAGGCGGTGGTGATCGTGGGCGCCATGTTTGGTGCCCACGGGCTGTGGGACTGGGTGGTGCAGATGGCGGTGCTGACCGGCGCCGCGCTGCCCGCCACGCTGGCCTGGCTGCTGGCCGCCTGCGCCGTCAAGAAACCGCTGTCGCGCCTGCCCATGCCCTGGCAGTGGGCGGCGGGCGTGGCGCTGGGGGCGATGGCGGCGCTGTACGGCTGCGGCCTGATGACCTGGATGGGGTTGGTCGATCCCGCGCCCTGGCTGGCCAGTGCGGCCGCTGGCGCGCTGCTCTCCGCCGTGGTGGTGGCGGCGCTGGTCTGGCGCGCCAAGGCGCGCATGCCGGCCGGCACCACGGCGCAGCTGGCCGAGCTGCAGGCGCGCATCCGGCCGCACTTTCTGTTCAACACGCTCAACACCGCGATCGCGCTGGTGCGCGAGGAGCCAGCCAAGGCCGAGAACCTGCTGGAAGACCTGAGCGAGCTGTTTCGCCACGCGCTGGCCGACACCCAGGAGTCGGTGCCGCTGTGGCAGGAACTGGAGCTGGCCGAGCACTACCTGGCGATCGAGCAGGTGCGTTTTGGCGATCGGCTGCGCGTGGAATGGAGCGTGGACGACGCGGCCTCGCGCGCCAAGCTGCCGCCGCTTATTCTTCAGCCTCTGGTGGAGAACGCGGTGAAGCACGGCGTGGAGCCCAGCCCGGAGGGAGCGGTGGTGCGCATCAGCACCAAACGCCGGGGTGGTGTGGTGATCATCAAGGTGACCAACACGGTGCCGGCTGGCACTGGCAAGCGCGGGCACGGGCTGGCGCTGGACAACGTGCGCCAGCGCCTGACGCTGCTGCACGATGTGCAGGGCCGCTTTCAAAGCGCGCTGGTCAAAGGTGTTTTCCAGGTGCGTCTGGAAATCCCCATCTAGCGCAGGCGGTGTAAGCTGGTCGGTGGAACGAGGCAACGGAGCAAGGCATGACACTCAAGGTATTGATCGTTGACGACGAGGCGCACGCGCGTTCGCGGCTGCGCACGCTGCTGGCCGAATGCACCGAGCCGCGTGTTGATGTGGTGGGCGAGGCGGCCAATGCGGTGCAGGCGGTGGAGCAGATCCAGCGCACCGCCTGCGATCTGCTGTTGCTCGATGTGCGCATGCCCGGTGTGGACGGCGTGCAGCTGGCCAGCCGGCTGCGCGAGATGGGCACCCCGCCGGCCATCGTGTTCGTGACCGCCTACGCAGAACACGCGGTCGAAGCCTTTGAGCTGGAGGCGATCGACTACCTGACCAAGCCGGTGCGCCGCGAGCGCTTGCAGCAAGCGTTGCAGAAAGTGCAGCGGGCCCGCAGCCTGGCCGAAAGCGGCGCCGACACCGGTGGCGCCACCGAGCACCTCATCATTCAGGAGCGCGGGCGCAGCGAGCGGGTGGCCTTGTCCGAGGTGATCTACCTCAAGGCCGAGCTGAAATACATCACCGTTCGCACCACCGAGAAGGAACACATTTACGACGGCGCGCTGAACGACCTGGAGCAGCGCTACCCGCATCTGTTCGTGCGGGTGCACCGCAACGCGCTGGTGGCCCGGCGCGCGGTGCGCGCGGTGGAAAAGCACAACGATCCCAGTCGAGGGCGAAGGCTGGATGGTTCGGCTTGACGGTGTGGACGAGCGGCTGGCGGTGTCCCGGCGCCAGCTGGCGGCCGTGCGCGAGGCGTTGATGTCCTGAACCGGGGTTTGGCGGGCATGCTCACCCTTCGGCAGAAGTCGGCGCTTTCCGGATTCCATTACCAGGCATTTGATGCCAGCCAGACGTTTTCGGCTGACCTTGTCTGGCCCAATTTTGCGCAGGCAAAAAATGCGCGGCTGCGCTGGCATCCGCAAGACTCGCCGGACGGCGATGTGCAGATTCGCACGTCGCGAGGGCTGTACCGCATTGGGTTCGAGTTCCTGAGCCGTGGTTTTCACAACGAAACCCGCTACACCCTGCACCAAGGCGCCGAACCGCTGGCGACGGCCGATGTGATCTCGCCGCCAGGCAAGTTGCAGCGACAGGAGGTGCACCTGCGTCACCCCCTGGAAGCCCACCTCAAACCCGCGGGCCGTTGGGGCCGTGTGCGCTACCGGCTGGAGCAGGCGGGTAAGTGCCTCGGAACGGTGGAAGAACCGCGCTGGTTCAGCGTGAAACGGGAGTTGTTGTTGACTCTGCCATCGACCCTTGATGTGCCCACTCAGCTTTTCATCGGCTTCATGACCATCAATGCCGCATTCCGATAGGACCGGCGCGCGGGGCTACAGCTCCGCAGCCTCCACCAGGAATCGAACCCGCCGCTGTCCCTGCCATTCGTCGGCATCCAGCCGGAACGCGAGCTTGACGCGCTCAGGCAGCGGCTCGGTGTGGCCGAACCAGATGCCGTCGACCGGCTCGCCCTGGTGCTTCATCTTCAGCGCCAGGTGTTTTTCGCCCACCAGGCGCTGGCTCACGATCTGCACCTCTTCGCAGAACACGGGTGGCGCAAAGCCCTGGCCCCAGACCTCTTTGTGCAGCGTATCGACCAGATCGGTGCGGCGGTATTGCTTGTCAAGCGCGCCATCGGCTTCCATTCGGCGTTGCAGGGTGGCGGCGTCCAGCCATTCGTGAGCCACCTGTTGCAGGGCGGCTTCGAAGGTTTCCAGGTGCTCTTCTTCGATGGTGCAGCCCGCCGCCATGGCGTGGCCGCCGAAGCGCAGCAGCACGCCAGGGTGGCGCTTGGCCACGAGGTCGAGCGCGTCGCGCAGGTGAAAGCCGGGGATGGAGCGGCCCGAGCCTTTCAGCTCGTGTTCCTTGCCCTCGGCGCCGCTGGTGGCAAACACGAAGGTGGGCCGGTGCAGCTTGTCTTTCAGGCGCGAGGCCACGATGCCGACCACGCCTTCGTGGAAATCGGGGTCGAACACGATGAGCGCGGTCGGCGGCTCTTCGGACGCGTCGAACATTTCCTCTGCCAGCATGAGCGCCTGCTCGCGCATGTCGCCTTCAATCGCCTTGCGCTCGCGGTTGATGCCGTCCAGCGTGCGCGCCAGTTCGTCGGCGCGCAGGCCGTCGTCGGCGATCAGGCACTCGATGCCCAGCGTCATGTCGGCCAGGCGGCCGGCGGCGTTCAGGCGCGGGCCGAGGGCAAAACCGAAGTCGAAAGCCGTGGCCATTTCGGGCCGGCGCGCGGCCACGTTGAACAGCGCCATCATCCCCGGCGGCATGGCGCCGGCGCGCACGCGCTTCAAGCCCTGCGCGACCAGGCGGCGGTTGTTGGCGTCGAGCTTGACCACGTCGGCCACCGTGCCCAGCGCCACGAGTGGCAGCAGCGCGTCGATGCGCGGTTGGGTGTTGGCGTCGAACACGCCGCGCGAGCGAAGCTCCGCGCGCAGCGCCAGCAACACATAAAACATCACGCCCACGCCGGCAATGCACTTGCTCTCAAAACCACAGCCGGGCTGGTTCGGGTTGACGATGATGCAGTCGCCGGGCACCACCACCGCGCCGCTCTGCAGCGCGGGCAGGTGGTGGTCGGTCACGATCACCTGCAGGCCCAGCTCGCGCGCGGCGCGCACGCCGTCCATGCTCGCAATGCCGTTGTCCACCGTGACCAGCATGTCGGCACCCGAGGCCTTGACGCGCTGGGCGATCGAGGCGGTGAGGCCGTAGCCGTCGGTCACGCGGTCGGGCACCAGATAGCTCACGTTGTGAAAGCCCATCGGGGCGCCCAGCATGCGCAGGCCGCGCACGCCCACGGCGCAGGCGGTGGCGCCGTCGCAGTCGTAGTCGGCCACGATGCAGATGCGCTGTTGCGCGGCCATGGCGTCGGCCAGGGCCCGGGCCGCTTCGTTCGCACCGAGCATGTGCGCCGGCGGGATCAGCAGTGCCAGCGCGTCGTCGAGTTGCTCTTTTGCTGTGATGCCGCGGGCGGCAAACAGGCGGGCCAGCAGCGGGTGCAGGCCGGACTGCTCCAGCGCCCAGGCCGCGCGCGGCGGGACATCGCGGGTGATGATTTTCATAAAGACTGGAGTGCTTGCCAGGCGGGCTTTGGGCCGCGCAGCGATTGAAAGAAATGACCAAGGCGGCGCACCAGGCTGGCCGGCTGCCGCACCCAGGTCTGCGCGTGGCGTTCGCCGCAAAGCGTGAGTGTGAGCTGCCCGCCCGCGCGCACGCGCGCCAGTGCGTGCGCAATCTCGTCCCCATCCAGCGCCAGCCAGGCCTGCTGCCAGGCAGACCAGTTGCCGCGCAGCGCCGCCTGGCGCAGGGCATCGGGCTGCGTGGGCGCTTGCACCGGCTTTGGCGGTGCGGCCAGGGCGCCAGCGCCGTGCACCCAGAAACCGTTGACGATGCTTTGGCGCGCCGCCTCGCGCCGGTCGTTCACCGCGTGGGTGTAGAACAGCATCTGTGCTTCGCTTTGCAAGCGCGTGATGAGCGCGCTGCGGCCCTGAGCGGGCGTCCAGTCGGCCACCGAGCGGCCGCTCACCCGGTCGAGACTGGCGCAAACCAGATCGCGCAGCGGCTCGCCCGATGCGTGCCAGCGGCTGGCGGACTCGAACACCAGCGCAATGCCGTCTTCGGCGCAAAACGGCGCCAGCGCGTCGAACAGCGCACGGGAGTCGGCCGCTTCCAGCCCGATCTGATCGGCTGGCAACAGCGTCACCTGGTCCATGCCCACCTGGAAATGGCAGGGTGCCAGCCAGGCCTGGGGCTGGGTCGGCTGCTGGCTGGCCGCTGCGGCCCAGGGAATGCGGCCATCTTCGGCGGGCAGGCCGAGCAGGCTGGCCAGGGCGCGCTCGTGCGGGGGCGTGAGGGAGTGGTCGTCGCCGGCATCGGGTGGCAGCGGCGTGAGCGCGGCGAGCAGCGCGCTCAGATTTGGCAGCGCCAGACCGTTCAGCACCGCGTGGCACTCGGGCGCGCTGGCGCTGGCGAAGGGAACCAGCAGGTGCAGATCGGAGTCAGGCTCGTGGCGCAGGGAAGGCATCACGCGATTGTCGGGGATGCCACAATCGCCCGGCTCCCACCCGCTTATGCAAACCCCCTACGAACTCCTCCTGGGCTGGCGCTACACCCGCGCCGGCCGCGCCACGCGGCGCAACGGCTTCATTTCCTTCATCTCGGGCGTGTCCATGCTGGGCATTGCGCTGGGTGTGGCGGCGCTCATCATCGTGCTCTCGGTGATGAACGGCTTTCAGAAGGAGGTGCGCGACCGCATGCTGGGCGTGCTGGCGCACATCGAGGTGTTCGAGGCGGGCGGCCAGGCCATTCCCAACCTGGCGCAGACACTGGCCAGCATCGAGCGCCATCCCGAGGTGCTGGGGGCGGCGCCCTATGTGGGCGCGCAAGCGCTGATTGCGCGCGGCGAAGACATGAAGGGCGCGCTGATCCGCGGAATCGACCCGGCGCTAGAGGGAAAAGTGACCGATCTGGTGCAGGAGATGGCACCGTCCGTTTTGGCCCGGCTGGCGCCAGGTGAATTCAACGTGATCCTCGGTGGCGAGCTCGCGCGCAGCCTGGGCGTGATCACCGGCGACACGGTGACGCTGATCGCGCCCAGCGGCCAGGTGACGCCCGCTGGCGTGGTCCCGCGCATCCGCAGCCTGACCGTGGTCGGCACCTTCGACTCGGGCCATTTCGAATACGACTCGGCGCTGGCGCTGCTGCACATGGACGACGCGGCGCGCATCTTCCGCGTGGAGGGTCCCACCGGCGTGCGCGTGAAGATCAAAGACCTGCATGAGGCGCCCGGGGTGGCGGTGTCCATTGCCGCGGAGCTCGATCGCAGCCTGCTGGTGCGCGACTGGACGCGCCAGAACCGCACCTGGTTCGCCGCCGTGCAACTCGAAAAACGCATGATGTTCATCATCCTCACGCTGATCGTTGCAGTGGCCGCGTTCAATCTCGTGTCCACGCTGGTGATGACCGTGACCGACAAGCGCGCCGACATCGCCATCCTGCGCACCCTGGGTGCCAGCCCGCGCAGCATCATGGGGATTTTCATGGTGCAGGGCGCCATGGTGGGCGTGATCGGCACCGGCCTGGGCCTGCTGCTGGGCCTGGGCATCGCCTTCAACATCGACACCATCGTGCCGGCCATCGAGGCCGCGCTGCGCACCAGCTTCCTGCCCAAAGACATCTATCTCATCAGCAACATGCCCAGCGACCCGCAGCGCAGCGACATCCTGCCGATCGCGGTGATTTCGCTGATTCTGTCTTTCGTGGCCACGATCTACCCGAGCTGGCACGCGAGCCGCGTGAATCCGGCGGAGGCGCTGCGCTATGAGTGAAGCCATGCCGTGTCGTTCTCCAGGCTGAAGGCCTCACCAAACGCTTCACCGAAGGCCGCCTCGATGTGACCGTGTTGCAGGGCGTGGACCTGACCGTGCGCGCGGGCGAAACCGTGGCCATCGTGGGCGCGTCCGGCTCGGGCAAGAGCACGCTGCTGCACCTGCTGGGTGGGCTGGACGCGCCCAGCAGCGGCCATGTCACGCTGAAGGGCCAGCGACTGGATGGCCTGAGCGCGGCGCAGCAGGGTGTGTTGCGCAACCAGCACCTCGGCTTTGTCTACCAGTTTCACCACCTGCTGCCCGAGTTCAGCGCGCAAGACAACGTGGCCATGCCGCTGTGGATTCGCCGCCTGCCGCGCGCCGAGGCGGGTGCGCAGGCGGCCAAGGTGCTGGCCCGGGTGGGGCTGTCCGAGCGGCTGCACCACCGGCCCGCCGAGCTATCGGGCGGCGAGCGCCAGCGCGTGGCGATCGCGCGCGCCCTGGTCACGCAACCGGCCTGCGTGCTGGCCGACGAGCCCACCGGCAACCTGGATCGGAGCACGGCAGACGGTGTGTTTGAACTCATGCTGCAGCTCGCCCGCGACCAGGGCACGGCCTTCATCGTGGTGACGCACGACGAAACTCTGGCCGCCCGCTGCAGCCGCGTGCTGCGCCTGACCACGGGCGTGCTGACCTGAAGCCCCGCTGTGTGGATCGACAGCCACTGCCACCTGGACGCGCCCGAGTTTGGCCCGGACCATGCGCTGGCGGTGCAGGCCCGCGACCGTGCGAAGTCTCTGGGTGTGGGTGTGTGTGTGATCCCCGCCGTGGAACGCGCCAACTTCGACACCGTGCGCCTGCTGGCGCATCGCCTGAGTGATGCCTACGCGCTGGGCATTCACCCGCTGTTTGTGCCGCAGGCGCAAGAGGCAGATTTGCAGGCGCTCGATGCCGCCCTTGCCGAGATACCGGGACGACCCACGCCTGGTCGCGGTGGGTGAAATCGGGCTCGACTTTTTTGTGCCCGCGCTGTGCGAGCCGGCGATGCGCGAGCGTCAGACTTTCTTCTACCGCGAGCAACTCAAGCTGGCCCGAAAGCACGGTTTGCCGGTGATCGTGCACGTGCGCCGCAGCGCCGACGTGCTGCTCAAGCATCTCCGCGAGCTGCCCACCGGGGGTGGCATTGCGCATGCCTTCAACGGCAGCGCGCAGCAGGCGCAGGCCTTCATCGATCTTGGCTTCAAGCTCGGCTTTGGCGGCGCGGTCACCTTCGAGCCAGCGCTGCGTCTGCGCGAACTCGCGGCCACGCTGCCGCTGTCGGCCCTGGTGCTGGAGACCGATGCGCCCGACATCCCGCCGCAGTGGCTCTACGCCACCGCCGCCGAGCGCGCGGCGGGCCAGGCTCAGGGCCTGAACACGCCGGCCGAGCTGCCACGGATTGGCGCGGTGATCGCGGGTCTGCGCGGCATGGCGTCTGAAGAACTGGCCCGCGCCACCAGCGCCAATGCCTGCGCCGCCTTGCCACGCCTGGCGGCCTTGTTGACGCGCGCAGACTGACATGGCGCGACTGGTTGGCCTGCCGCCGGTGCTCGATGCGAACACGCGTCTGCTGGTGCTCGGCAGCTTCCCGGGCGTGGCGTCGTTGCGTGCGCAGCAGTACTACGGTCACCCGCAGAACGCATTCTGGAAAATTCTGGGCGCTGCTGTGGTCGCAAGACCTGATGGGCATGACCTACGAAGCAGCGCGTGGCGGCAGCGCTGGCGCACCACCTCGGCATCTGGGATGTGTATGCCGCTTGTGAGCGTGAGGGCAGCCTGGACACCGCCATCCGCGCCGGTGAGCTGAACGATTTCGCGGGGCTGCGCGAACGCTGTCCCCAGCTGCAGGCCATCGCCCACAACGGCGGCGAGAGCTTCAGACACGCGCGCCACACACAGGCGCTGGGCCTGCCGGTCCACAAGCTGCCTTCCACCAGCCCGGCCAACGCCAGCTGGTCGTTTGAGCGCAAGCTGCAGGCCTGGAAAACAGTTTTTGACGCGGCTGGCGTTTCGACATCGCGTGCATGACCCAGGCAATCGACGCCGTGCGGCACAGAGGTTCAAACAGTCCGGTGCGCGACGGGTGTTTCCGGCACTGGATAGCCGGCCGTGCCAAAGGTGTTGACGATGACTTTGTGGGTGTCGAAGTAGACCTGCCAGTAGTGGTCGGTGTGGGTGTAGGGGCGCACGCAGAGCTTGGGGCCCTCGGGCGTGAACTCCAGGATCTCGATGTCAGGGGCCGGATCGGTACTGCACGTTGGCGATGGCAGCGATGGCCGGGCGCAGGCGGGCGATGGCGTCCTTGTACGTCCACGCTGTTGGCCACCTTGGCCACGCAGTCCACGCGGCGGAAGGGCTCGGCGCTGAAGTTCTGGATGTTGTCGGCAAACACCTTGTTGTTGCCGACCACGGTCAGCACGTTGTCGGGCGTGAGCACGGTGGTGGCGAACAGGCCCAGTTCCTTGACCGTGCCCAGCGTGCCACCGGCGTTGATGAAGTCGCCCACCTTGTATGGGCGCAGCACCTGCAGGAACAGGCCGGCGGCGAAGTTGCCGAGCATGCCGCTCCAGGCCGCGCCGATGGCCAGACCCGCGCCAGCCAGCAGGGCCGCGAACGAGGTGGTCTGACGCCGAAGATGTCCAGGATGGCCAGGACCAGCACCAGCGTCAGCACCACCGAGACGATGGACTTCAGGTAGGTGATGAGCGTGGCGTCGAGCTTGTTGGCGCGCTCCAGCGCCTTGCCCATCAGTCGCGTCGCCAGTGCCGATCAGCCAGCGCCCGATCACCCAGGCGGCGATGGCGCCCAGGATCTTGAGCGCGAAGTCCGCGCCCTGGGTCGCCAGAAAATTCAAGACGACGTCGGTGTTCATAATTCGGCCTTTCTGTGTTGATGGAACACCTGATGCCGATCTTTGCCGCTGCTGGGCCCCTCACGCCCTCCGTCGAGCCTGCAATGGCCGCAAACGTGTCGTGGTTCGCCCGCGTGTTGTGCAACGGCCATAGCGGGTGGGGCGCATGAAGGCAGGCGCCAACGCCAGCGCCGCCGCCCGGCGCCGCAGCGGTCCCCAGACCTTGCCCGAGGTCACGCTGTCAGAAGACGGTGAGGTGCGCTTTCTGCACCTGGGCACCGAGTGGATTCAGGGCTCGATGGTGATCGACGCGCCCTTTGCCATCGAGCTCGACTATGTGCAGCGCATGATGGCCTGGCTGCTGTTTGTCGAGCCCGACTCGGTGCCCAGGCGCCGCGCGCATGCAGCTCGGCCTGGGCTCGGCGGCGCTGACCAAGTTCTGCTTCAAGGCCTGCCGCATGGACACCACGGCGGTGGAGATCAACCCGCAGGTGCTCGCCGCCTGCCGCGGCTGGTTCAAGCTGCCGGCCGACGGCCCGCGCCTGCGCGTGGTGCTGGCCGATGCGGCCGAAGAGGTGCGCAACCCCCAGCACACCGGGCTTATCGACACGCTGCAGGTTGACCTGTACGACCACGAGGCCGCTGCGCCGGTGCTCGACAGCCCCGACTTTTATGCCGATTGCCGCTCGCTGCTCACCGACGACGGCGTGATGACGGTCAACCTGTTCGGCCGCGACACCAGTTACGAGCGCTCGCTGCAATCCATTGCGGCGGCGTTTGGCGACGACGCGCTGTGGGCCTTCAAGCCCACGCGCGAGGGCAACACCATCGTGTTGGCGCAGCGCACGCCAGACCGCCCCACGCGCATGCAGCTGCTGGCCCGCGCCGAAGCCATTCAAACGCGCTGGGGCCTGCCGGCGGTGAAATGGTTGAAGCTGTTCAAACCGGTAAGCTGAGGCCCACATGAAACCCCACGCCCCCGCTCCCATCGCCAAGACCGATCTGCCGCTGGGCCCGCTCGATTGGCGCACGCTGGTGGAGTGGCTGCGGGCCGATGGCGTGATCTCAGCCGAAGAAGCCAAGCGCACCATCGCGCGCTGCGCCTCGGCGCACAGCGCGCAGCACCCGCTGCAGCGGCTCGCGGTGGTGGGCATGGCGCGGCAGACCGATGGCGTGGTGCTGGATGCCGAGGCGCTGACCCAGTGGCTGGCCCAGCGCGCCGGCCTGGCCTACCTGCGCATCGACCCGCTCAAGGTCGACGTGGGCAAGGTGGCCGACGTGATGAGCGCGGCCTACGCCGAGCGCCACAAGGTGCTGCCGGTGCAGGTGAGCCCGGCCGAGGTGGTGGTGGCCACGGCCGAGCCCTTCATCACGCGACTGGGTGCCCGAGGTCGAGCGCCAGACGCGCAAGAGCGTGCGCCTGGTGGTGGCCAGCCCGCAGGAGATTGCGCGCTACACCGGCCGAGTTTTTTGCGCTGGCCAAGTCGGTGCGCGCGGCCAACAAGAGCGGTGGCCAGGCCGGCTTTGGCAGCTTCGAGCAACTGGTGGAACTGGGCAAGACCAACAAGCAGCTCGATGCCAACGACCAGAGCGTGGTGCAGGTGGTGGACTGGCTGTGGCAATACGCGTTTGACCAGCGCGCCAGCGACATCCACCTGGAGCCGCGGCGCGAGCAGGGCGTGATCCGCTTCCGCATCGACGGCGTGCTGCACCCGGTGTACCAGATGCCGATCGGCGTGATGAACGCCATGACGGCGCGCATCAAGCTGCTCGGGCCGCATGGACGTGGTGGAGCGCCGCCGCCCGCAGGACGGGCGCATCAAAACGCTCAGGCCGGGACCGGCGGGCGCCAAGGGCGACGAGGTGGAGATGCGCCTGTCCACCCTGCCCACCGCCTTCGGCGAAAAGCTGGTGATGCGCATCTTCGACCCCGATTCGACGGTGAAAGACCTGAGCGCGCTGGGCTTTGCGGCGCACGACGCGCAGCGCTGGGAAGGCCTGACCAAGCGGCCGCACGGCATCGTGCTGGTGACCGGCCCGACCGGCTCGGGCAAGACCACCACGCTCTACGCCACGCTCAAGCGCCTGGCCACCGAAGAGGTCAACGTGAGCACGGTGGAAGACCCGATCGAGATGATCGAGCCCGCCTTCAACCAGACCCAGGTGCAAACCCATCTGGATCTGGATTTCGCCCAGGGCCTGCGCGCCCTGATGCGGCAAGACCCGGACATCATCATGGTGGGCGAGGTGCGCGACCTGCCCACCGCCGAGATGGCGGTGCAGGCCGCGCTCACCGGCCACCTGGTGTTCACCACGCTGCACACCAACGACGCGCCCAGCGCCATCATGCGGCTGATGGAGCTGGGCATTCCGCCCTACCTCATCAACGCCACCGTGCTCGGCGTGCTGGCGCAGCGCCTGGTGCGCACGCTGTGCCCGGCCTGCCGCACGCGCGAGGACGAGGCCACCGCCAAGGCCTCGCGCGAGGCGCTGGCCGATCTGGTCAAGCCCTGGCAGGTGAGCGGCAGTTACAAGCCGTACCGGCCGGTGGGCTGCGTCGACTGCCGCATGACCGGGTTTCGCGGCCGCATGGGGCTGTACGAACTGCTGGTGGTCACCGAAGAATTCAAAGAGAAGGTGAACCGCGAGCCGCGCATCGAAGCCTTGCGCAAGCAGGCGGTGAAAGACGGCATGCGCCCGCTGCGGCTGGCTGGCGCCGCCCGCGTGGCCGAGGGCCTGACCACGATCGACGAAGTGCTGGCGACCACGCCACCGGTGAATTCATGATCCCCATCAAAACCGAATCCGCCTGGCGCGGCACCGCCGATTGCCGAGCCTGTGGCATTCGCGACATGGTGCTGTTTGCCGATCTGAAAGAGGAAGACTTCAACCTCATCCACGCACCGATCGACGACCTGGAGCACCCGGCGGGCCACGCGCTGGTGCGCATGGGCGAGACCGCCACCTCGCTCTACACGCTGCGCGCCGGCGTGGTCAAGCTGGTGCGCAACACGGTGGACGGACGCCAGCGCATCGTGCGCGTGCTGCGCGCGGGCGATGTGATCGGGCTGGAGGCGCTGATGGGCCCCACCTACGACTCGGACGCCATTGGCCTGACCAGCATCAAGGTCTGCCGCCTGCCGCTGCAGGTGATCCAGCGCCTGAACCGCGAAACGCCGCGCCTGCACCAGCGTCTGCTGGAGCGCTGGCACCGCAGCCTGAAGGAAGCCGACGACTGGCTGGCCGACCTCAACTTCGGCACCGCTCGCCAGCGCGTGGCCGGTCTGGTGCTCAAGATGCGCGCCGAACACGATGCCGTCGGTGTGCACCCTGTTTTCGCGCGAAGACATGGGCGCCATGCTCGACCTGAAGCTGGAGACGGTGAGCCGCACGCTCAACGCCTTCGTGCGCGAAGGCGCTGCTGGAGGCGCTGGACAACCATGGCCGCGTCTACCGCGTGGTCGATCCCGATCTGCTGCTGTCGCCCAAACCCTGAGCTTTGAGTCTCTGATGGCTCCAGGCAACTGCCCAGGCTGCGGATAATCCAGCCATGTCTTCTCGACGCAGCGCCCTCGCCACACCCCCACCTCGCCAGCGGCCTGCTGCTCGCCGCCCTGGGCTCGGTGGCCTTCAGCGGCAAGGCCATCATCGTCAAGCTGGCCTACCGCTACGGCGTGGACGCGGTCACGCTCATCATGTACCGCATGCTGTTTGCGCTGCCGCTGTTCCTGGCGCTGGCCTGGTGGGCCAGCCGCGGCAAGGCCTCGCTGACCCGGCGCGACTGGCTGGGTGTGATCGGGCTCGGGTTCTCAGGCTATTACCTGGCCAGCTTCCTCGATTTCTGGGGTCTGGAATACATCACGGCGAGCCTGGAGCGGCTGATCCTGTACCTCAACCCCACCCTGGTGCTGATCCTGGGCTGGGTGCTCTACAAACGCCGCATCACGCGCCTGCAAGCGATTGCCATGGCGGTGAGCTACGCCGGCGTGTTGCTGGTGTTTGGCCATGAGGTTGGGCTGCAAGGACCAGACGCCGCGCTGGGCGCCCTGCTGGTGTTCGGCAGCGCCATCAGCTACGCGGTCTACCTGGTCTACAGCGGCGAAATGGTCAAGCGCCTGGGCAGCTTGCGGCTGGTGGGGCTGGCCACCAGCGTGGCCTGTGTGTTTGTGCTGCTGCAGTTCGTGCTGTTGCGGCCCATGAGCGCGGCGCTGGTGGCGCCCGAGGTGATCTGGTTGTCCATGCTCAACGCCACGCTGTGCACCTTTGCGCCGGTGCTGATGGTGATGATGGCGATCGAGCGCATCGGCGCCGGCCTGGCCGCGCAAACCGGCATGATCGGGCCCATGTCCACCATCGTCATGGGGGTGGTGATACTGGGCGAGCCGTTCAACGGCTGGATCGTGGTCGGCACCGTGCTGGTGGTGACCGGTGTTTTTCTGGTCACGCGCTATGGCCGCGGGACCTGACAGGAGACAAGCAATGGATTTGGGTATTCAAGGCAAGTGGGCGCTGGTGTGCGGCGCCAGCAAGGGGCTGGGGCTGGGCTGCGCGCAGGCGCTCGCGGCCGAGGGGGTGAACCTGGTGATCGTGGCGCGTGGCGCGGCCGATCTGGAGGCCGCCGCGGCGGGCTTGCGTGAAGCGAGCCCTGGCGTTCAGGTGATCGCGGTCGCGGCCGACATCACCACACCCGAGGGCCGGGCGGCCGCGCTGTCTGCGGCAGGCGGCCCAGGCAGCGCGTTTGACATCGTGGTCACCAACGCGGGCGGCCCGCCGCCAGGCGACTTCCGCGGCTGGGACCGCGAGATCTGGCTCAAGGCGCTCGATGCGAACATGATCACGCCCATCGAGCTGATCAAGTCCACCGTGGACGGCATGGCGCAGCGCGGCTTTGGCCGCATCGTCAACATCACCAGCAGCGCGGTGAAGGCGCCGATCGACATCCTGGGTCTGTCCAATGGCGCGCGCAGCGGCCTCACCGGTTTTGTGGCGGGCGTCTCGCGCAGCGGCCTGGCGGCGCAGGGCGTGACCATCAACAACCTGCTGCCCGGCGCCTTCGACACCGATCGCCTCAAGACCACGATGGAAGGTGCGGCGAGCAAGACCGGTCAGCCGGTCGAGACCATCATGGACGCGCGCCGCAAGACCATCCCGGCCCGCCGTTTCGGCCAGCCGCAGGAGTTCGGCGCCATCTGCGCGTTCCTCTGCAGCGTGCACGCCGGTTACATGACGGGCCAGAACGTGCTGGCCGATGGTGGCGCCTACCCCGGCACTTATTGAAATCGGGCGGTGGGCTGTTCAGCGCCGCGCGTTGATCAGGATCCCGCCCACGATGAGCGCAAAACCCAGCCCGTGGTACAGGCGCGGCGGCTCACCCAGCAAGGCGGTGGACAGCACGGCGGCAAACACCGGTGTGAGGTTGGAGAAAAAGCCGGCGATGGTCGGGCCCACCCGGCCCACGCCCGCCCCCCAGGCGCGGTAGGCCAGCAAAGAAGGCCCCACTGCCACGTAGACCAGCGCCAGCAACAACGGCCAGCCCCAGACGATGTGCGGCTGGCCGGCTGGTGCGGCCGGCAGCGCCAGCCATTCGCCGGCGGTCAGCATGCCCGACCAGGCCACGCCGAAGACCACCTGAGCCAGCAGAAACGCCGCCCAGTCGGCCTTGATGGCCGGGGGCTCGGAGCCGGGTGGCGGCTTGGCGAGCTGCCAGCTGTAGGTGGCCCAGACCAGCGAGGCCAGCAGCATCCAGGCGTCGCCCGGCGACCAGCTTCACGCCGATCAGCTGCGCCACGTCACCGCGCGACAGCACCACCGCCACGCCGCTGAGCGACAGCGCGGCACCGAAAGCGGCGCGGCGCGAGATGGCCACACCGTAGAACACGCGGCCCAGCAGCAGCATCCAGATCGGCGTGGCTGCTGCGACCAGGGTCACGTTGATGGGGGTGGAGGTCTTGAGCGCCAGGTACAGCAAGGCGTTGTAGAGGCCGACGCCGAGCAGGCCCAGCCAGGCGAAGCGGCGCCAGTGGGGCCACATCCCACTGTCGCTGCGCAGCACCCAGCCCGCCAGCGGCAGCAGCAGCAGAAAAGCCAGCGACCAGCGCGCGAAGTTGAGCGTGATCGGCGGGATCGAGCCCTGCATCATCCGGCCCACCACCGCATTGCCGGCCCACATCAGCGGCGGGATCAGCAAAAGGGCGGCGGTGCTGGCGGTGAGCTGACCGGAAGAAGGCGAGACATGGCCGGAACTGTAACAACGCGGTGCGGCGCCAGCGTGTGCAAGGCGATCCTGGCTGTCGCACAGGTGCGGCGATTTCGTGGCAGCATGTGGGCCCTTTTCTCGAACCACACACTGCCGGACCACCGGCCAGGAGACCCCATGACCCAGACCAGTCGCGCCGTGCGCATCCACGCCACCGGCGGCCCCGAACAGCTCGTGATCGACACCTTGCCGGTGGGCGAGCCCGGCAGCAGGCCAGGTGCGCATCCGCCACCACGCCATCGGCCTGAACTACATCGATGTGTACCAGCGCAGTGGTCTGTACCCCAACACCATGCCGCTGGCGCTTGGCATGGAAGGCGCGGGCGTGATCGAAGCCGTGGGCGAGGGCGTGACCCACCTGAAGGTCGGCGACCGCGCCGCCTACGCAGCCAACCCGCCCGGCAGCTACTGCGACGTGCGCGTGATGCCGGCCATGAACGTCTGCAAGCTGCCCGACGGCATCGATTTCGAGACCGGCGCGGCCATGATGCTCAAGGGCCTCACCGCGCAATACCTGCTGAAGAAGTGTCTGCCGGTGGAAGGCCTGGCAGCGGGCGACTTTGTGCTGTTCCACGCCGCCGCCGGTGGTGTGGGCCTGATCGCCTGCCAGTGGGCCAAGGCCCTGGGCCTGCGGCTGATCGGCACGGCCGGGTCGGACGACAAGTGCAAACTGGCCCAGGCGCACGGCGCCGAGTTCACCATCAACTACCGCACCGAAGACTTCGCCGCGCGGGTGAAGGAGATCACCGGCGGCAAAGGCGTGAAGGTGGTCTACGACTCGGTGGGCAAGGACACTTTTGACAAGTCGCTCGACTGCCTGATGCCGTTTGGCCTGATGGTCAGCTTCGGCAACGCCAGCGGTCCGGTGGCACCGTTTGCGCCCGGCATCCTGGGCCCCAAGGGTTCGATCTACGTGACGCGCCAGACGCTGTTCTCTCACATCACCAGCCGCGAACGCACGCAAGCCATGGCCGACGATCTGTTTGCAGTCGTGCTGAATGGCCAGGTCAAGATCCGCATCGACCAGCGCTTCCCGCTGACCGAGGTGCAGGCCGCGCACAAGAGCCTGGAAGCGCGTGCGACCACGGGTTGCACGGTGTTGCTGCCCTGATTCGAACGCTGAGCGCACCAGCAAAAACCCCGGTCTGGCAGCCGGGGTTTTTTGTTTTCAGACGGAAAACGTCAGGCGGTGACCGGCGCCGGCGCGACCTGGGCCAGCGCGGTCTCCAGGTGCTGCAGGGTGGAGGGCACGTCGTGCCACTTGTCCAGACCAAACAGGCCGATGCGGAAGGTCTTGAAGTCGGGTCCTTCGTCGCATTGCAGCGGCACGCCCGAAGCGGTCTGCAGACCCACGGCGAGAAACTTCTTGCTCGACTGGATGTCGGCGTCGGTGGTGTAACTCACCACCACGCCAGGCGCCTGAAAACCTTGGGCCGCCACGCTGGGGAAGCCATGGCGCTCGGTGAGCTGGCGCACGGCGGCGCCCAGGGCGATCTGCTCTTCGCGCACCCGGGCGTAGCCATAGGCCTCGGTCTCGTTCATGGTGTCGCGCAGGCGGACCAGCGCGTCGGTCGGCAGCGTGGTGTGGTACGCGTGGCCGCCGCCTTCGTAGGTTTCCATGATCTGCAGCCACTTCTTCAGGTCCATGGCGAAGGTGGTGCTTTGCGTCGCGTCGATGGCTTTTCGGGCGCGCTCGCTCAGCATCACCATGGCGCAGCAGGGTGAGCTGCTCCAGCCTTTCTGCGGCGCCGAGATCAGCACGTCCACCCCGGTGGCGGCCATGTCGACCCACATGGCGCCGGAGGCGATGCAGTCCAGCACGAACAGGCCGCCCACCGCGTGCACCGCGTCGGCCACGTCGCTCAGGTAGTCGTCGGGCAGCATCATGCCGGCCGAGGTTTCCACGTGCGGCGCGAACACCAGCGCGGGCTTTTCCTTGGCAATCGCGGCCTTCACTTCTTCGATCGGCGCCGGTGCCCAGGGCGCCTGCGAGCCCTCTGCGGTGCGGCGGGCCTTCATGACGGTGTGGCTGGCGGGAATCGAGCCCATGTCGAAGATCTGCGTCCAGCGGTAGCTGAACCAGCCGTTGCGGATCACCAGCACGTGTTTCCCGTGCGCAAACTGGCGCGCCACCGATTCCATGCCGAAGGTGCCGCTGCCCGGCACCAGCACCGCCGAGTGGGCGCCGTAGACGCGCTTGAGCATGGCCGAGATGTCGGTCATCACGCCCTGGAAGCGCTTGGACATGTGGTTGAGCGCGCGGTCGGTGTAGACCACCGAAAACTCGAGCAGGCCGTCGGGGTCGATGTGGGGCAGCAGGGCGGGCATGGTGTTCCTTCGTTCAAACGCAAGGCGTTGCGGGTGGTCCACTGACTGTGGACGTCAAACTGATTGTGGCACTGCGGTGCAAAACGAGCGAGTGATCGCCCTGCCGCTGCCGCCCGGAGTCGCCCTCAACGGGATCGCCGAACCCTCAGGATTTCGTCCAGGATGAGGCACATGGCGCCGATTGAAATGCCCATGTCGGCGATGTTGAACGACGGGAAATGTCCACCGTGGAAGATGCCCGAGAGAAAGTCGAAATGGAAGTCCAGCCAGTCGATCACGTAGCCGTGCACCACGCGGTCAATCACGTTGCCGATCGCGCCGCCCAGGATGCAGGCCAGGGCGAAGGAAAACAGCTTTTGGCCACTGTGCGAGCGCAGCATCCAGACGATGAAGATCGCCGCACCGATGCCGATGACGGTGAAGAACCAGCGCTGCCAGCCACCGGCGCCCGCCAGAAACGAGAAGGCCGCGCCCGGGTTGTGCACCCGCACCACGTTGAAGAACGGCGTGACATAGGTGCTGTCGCCCAGGCGGTAGTAGCCCAGGATCAGCGCCTTGGTGAACATGTCGGCCAGCAGGATCACCGCCGCCAGACCGATCCAGGGCCAGAAGCTGGCGTTGCGCTGCGATGCCATCACGCGACCTTTCGGGTTTCACCCGCGCCGCTGCCCGCCGCCTCGGCCAGGTTGCTCACGCAGCGCCCGCAGACGTGGGGTGGGCTGGGTCGGCGCCGACATCGTCGCGGTAGTGCCAGCAGCGCTCGCACTTGGTGGCGCTGCTGGGCAAGACGCCGACCGCGAGCTCGGCGCCATCGACCACGCTGGCCGCCGAGGTGATGGTGACGAAGCGCAGGTCGTCGCCCAGCGAGCGCAGCAGCGCCGCGTCGTCGGCGCCGGCGGTGATGGTGAGCGTGGCCTGCAGCGAAGCGCCGACGCCGCCGGTGGTGCGCACAGCTTCGATCTCTTTGTTGGCCAGATCGCGGATGGCGCGGATGCGCGACCACTTGGCCAGCAGCGCCTCGTTCGGCGATGGCAGCGGCGAGAAGGTCTCGAAAAAGATCGAGCCCTGCGTCTTGTCGCCCGCCAGCACCGGCCAGGCCTCTTCGGCGGTGAAGCTCAGGAACGGCGCCATCCAGCGCAGCATGGCGTGGGTGATCTGGTACAGCGCGGTCTGGGCGCTGCGCCGGGCCAGCGACTTTCGGGCGCCGTGGTGTAGAGCCGGTCCTTCAGCACGTCGAGGTAAAACGCGCCCAGGTCTTCCGAGCAGTACACCTGCAGCTTGCTCACCACCGGGTGGAATTCGTAGACGTCGAAGTGCGCCAGGATGTCGGCCTGCAGCTCGGCCGCGCGCGCCAGGGCGTAGCGGTCGATCTCCAGCATCTGCTCCAGCGGCACGGCGTCGGTGGCGGGGTCGAAGTCGCTCACGTTGGCCAGCAGGAAGCGCAGCGTGTTGCGGATGCGGCGGTAGGTGTCGACCACGCGGGCCAGGATCTTGTCGTCGATGTTGAGGTCGCCCGAGTAGTCGGTGCTGGCCACCCACAGGCGCACGATTTCGGCGCCCAGCTTGCTCGGTCACGCTTTGCGGCTCGACCGTGTTGCCCAGGCTCTTGCTCATCTTGCGGCCTTGGCCGTCGGTGGCGAAGCCGTGGGTCAGCAGGCCCTTGTAGGGCGCGCGGTCGTACAGCGCGCAGCCCAGCAGCAGCGAGCTGTGGAACCAGCCGCGGTGCTGGTCGTGGCCTTCGAGGTACAGGTCGGCCTCGGGGCCTTGCGCGTGGAAGGCGCCGTTGGGGTAGGCCTGCGCATGGCTGCCGCGCAGCACGTGCTGGAAGGTGGAGCCGGAGTCGAACCAGACCTCCAGGATGTCGGTGCTCTTGGTGTAGTGCGGCGCGTCTTCCGCGCCCAGGATGTCTTCGGCCGTCACGCGGCTCCAGGCCTCGATGCCGCCCTTTTCCACGATGTCGGCCGCCTGGTCCAGGATGTCCATGGTGCTGCGGGTGCAGCTCGCCCGAATCCTTGTGCAGGAAGAACGGCACCGGCACGCCCCAGCTGCGCTGGCGCGAGATGCACCAGTCGGGCCGGTTGGCGATCATGTCGCGCAGGCGGGTCTTGCCGTTCTCGGGGTAGAAGCTGGTGTGGTCGATGGCGTCCAGCGCCAGCTGGCGCAGGGTCTTGGGCGCCTTGTCCTTGGTGAACACGCCCTCGCCCTCGTCCATGCGCACGAACCACTGGGCGGCGGCGCGGTAGATCACCGGCGTCTTGTGGCGCCAGCAGTGCGGGTAGCTGTGGGTGATGGGCACGGTGGCCATCAGGCGCCCGGCGTTTTTCAGCGCCTCCAGGATGACCGGCACGGCCTTCCAGATGTGCAGGCCGCCAAACAGCGGGAAGTCGGCCGCGTAGGCGCCGTTGCCCTGCACCGGGTTCAGGATGTCGTCGTAGGCCAGGCCGTGGGCGACGCAGGAGTTGAAGTCGTCCACGCCGTAGGCGGGCGACGAGTGCACGATGCCGGTGCCGTCGCCGTCGCTCACGTAGTCGGCCAGGTAGACCGGCG
Organism: uncultured beta proteobacterium; assembly: GCA_963831255.1. Lineage (GTDB taxonomy): Bacteria > Pseudomonadota > Gammaproteobacteria > Burkholderiales > Burkholderiaceae_C > Hydrogenophaga. The sequence goes on from CAWHPI010000003.1 coordinate 94,763, forward strand.
ACAGGCGCCGGTAGCCCGCGTCGACGTCGTACAGCGGGTGGCGGAAGTTCAGGCCGCCGAGCTGGCTCGCCCTTGGTGGTGGCGAGCACGGTGCCTTCAGGCCGAAGCGCTCCAGGCATTTCTCGACCAGCGTCTCGGCCAGCACCAGCAGCCCATGGGCGTGTCGACCAGGGCGTAGGTCAGCTCGGGGTGGGCGTTGAGCGCCTGGTTGGCGGGGATGGTCCAGGCGGTGGTGGTCCAGATGACAGCGAAGGCGCTTCTTGCCGGCGGGCAGCGCGGCCAGGCCGAATGCGCTGGCCAGCTTTGCCGCGTCGTCGGTCTCGAAGGCCACGTCCAGCGTGTCGCTCTTCTTGTCGGCGTATTCGATCTCGAACTCGGCCAGCGAGGAGCCGCAGTCAAAGCACCAGTACACGGGCTTGAGGCCGCGGTAGACAAAGCCGCGCTCGATCACGCGCTTGAAGGCGCGGATTTCACCGGCCTCGTTGCCGAAGTCCATGGTGCGGTAGGGGCGCTCCCAGTCGCCCAGCACGCCCAGGCGCTTGAAGTCTTCGCGCTGCTGGTCGATCTGCTCGGTGGCGAAGGCGCGGCTCTTGGCCTGCATGTCGTCGCGGCGCAGGTTGCGGCCGTGCAGCTTTTCGATCGCGTTTTCGATCGGCAGGCCGTGGCAGTCCCAGCCGGGGATGTACTGCGCGTCGAAGCCGGCGAGCTGCCGGGACTTGACGATCATGTCCTTCAGGACCTTGTTCAGCGCGTGGCCGATGTGCAGCTTGCCGTTGGCGTAGGGCGGGCCGTCGTGCAGCACGAACAGCGGGGCGCCCTGGCGGGCATCGCGCAGGCGCTTGTAGAGGCCACCTTGGCGTTCCAGTCGGCCACCCAGGCCGGCTCGCGCTTGGGCAGGTCGCCGCGCATCGGGAACGGCGTGTCGGGCATGTTCAGCGTGGCGCGGTAGGCGCTGGCTTCGGGCTCGGCGGCTTTTTTCGACGGACATGGTGTTCGGCTCGGTGGAGGCTTCGAACGGGCTCGGCCCGAACGGGGCGTGGACAGCAGCGCAGATCAGGAGAGCCGTTCGCCCCGAGCCTGCTCCTAGGGCGGCGACCGGGCAGACCGACGGCGTCTAAATTCGGTCGCGCGTGGTCTGGCGGTGGGTTTGCCCGTAGGCCTGCGCGGGCAGGGCGGCGAAGAACCGGCGAGCCTCATCGCAGTCCTGGGCGATGCCTCGGGTGAGGGCGTCCAGGCTGTCGTATTTCAGCTCGTCGTGCAGTTTGTGCAGCAGTTCCACGCGGATGATTTTACCGTAGGCCTCTCCGCCGGCCAGGTGCTGCGCCACGGCGTCGGGCCAGTCCAGGCAATGGGTTTCCAGCAGCACGCGCCCGCCGTTGACATCGTTCGGGTCCAGCGAGGGGCGCACGCCCAGGTTGGCCACGCCCGGCAGCGGCTGAGCCGTCGGGCAGAGCCCGTGCACCAGCACCGCAAAGATGCCGCTGGCGGCGGGCTTCCAGTGCGAAAAGCGCAGGTTCAGGGTGCGAAAGCCGTCGCCCGCGCCGGCCTGGGCTGGCGCCCAGTTCGCGACCCAGCTTGCGGCCGTGCACCACATGGCCGCTGATGGCGTAGGGGCGACCCAGCAGCGCGGCCACGCGCTCCATGTCGCCCGCGGCCAGGGCTTCGCGCACGGCCGAGCTGGACACGCGGATGCCGTGCACCTCGTAGCTCTGCATGCGCGCCACGTCGAAACCCAGCCGCTGGCCGGCGGCGTCGAGCATGGCGTAGTCGCCCGCGCGCTGGGCGCCAAAGCGGAAGTCGTCGCCCACCAGCACGTAGCGCACGCCCAGCGGCTGACCAGGATGTCTTCGATGAAGGCCTGCGGTGGCAGAGCGGCCAGCGCGCGCGTTGAAGGGCAGCACCACGCACTGGTCGACGCCGCAGCGCTGCCAGCTCTTCGAGCTTGTCGCGCAGGGTGGCGATGCGCGCGGGTGCCAGCTCGGGCTTCTGGTGCACGGCGGCGAAGTAGTCGCGCGGGTGCGGCTCGAAGGTCATCACGCAGCTGGGCACGCCGCGGTGCCGGGCCTCGTTGTTGAGCAGGGCCAGCATGGCCTGGTGGCCGCGGTGCACGCCGTCGAAATTGCCGATGGTCAGCGCGCAGCCCGGCGCCGTCCTGGCGGCGGTGCGGCCGTCCGCAGGCCTCGGAGAATTTTCATGCGGTGGAATGTGGCGACGGTCGGGCGTGGCGTCATCGAAGCACGGTATATTGACACAGCGCCGCCGGTCGCAGCCGGCGGGCGCACCAGCCGCAGGTGACAAGGCGGCTGGCCGGTCTGTCAGTTTGATTTGAAGGAGCCAGGTTTTGAAGGTCTTGAAGCTGTCTGCCCAGGGTTTGCCGCAGTCGTGGATCAGCCTCGAAGAGGCCGTGTTGCACTACGCGGCGGACGAGGTGCGCTGGGAAATGGGCGCCGAGGTGGCCGTGTTCCATGGCGGGCACAACGCGGTCACCGGGCGCCAGTCGATCATCACGGTCAACTCCATCATCGGCACCGAGGGCGTGCCGCGCATCAACCCGTTTGACCTGCGACCCTCGCTGACCAACAGCAAGCTGTTTTCGCGCGACCGCTGCCTGTGCGCCTATTGCGGTGAGCCACTTTCACGAGGAAGAGCTGACGCGCGAGCACATCGTGCCGCTCGGGCAGCAGCGGCGTGACACCTGGATGAACGTGGTCACGGCCTGCAAGTCGTGCAACCACCGCAAGGGCAACCGCACACCCGAGCAGGCCCACATGCCGCTGCTCTACGCGCCCTACGTGCCCAGCCTGTGGGAAGACTTCATCCTGCGCAACCGCCGCATCCTGGCGGACCAGATGGAGTTCCTGATGACGCATCTGCCGCAAGAGCTCGCGGCTGCACGCTTGACGGCCCGAGCCAGCCTCAATCGGTCAGCTCCAGAATCGTGAGGTGGTTTTCTGCCACCGGCCAGGTGCGGCCTGCGATCTTCTCGCCATTGAAAGATGCGGCAACGGTTCGTGCGCCGTCTTCCATCAGCTGGAGCTTTGAGCTGGAGACGCCGGCGCCGCTGGGCGGCACGCCGGGCAGGGCCTTGCCGTCAAACAACATGCTGTCGCGCTGGGCGTCGAAGTAGCCACGCGGCCGTGTGAGGGTCACGGTGGCCTTGGCCGCTTTGTCGGCAGCCGGAATGCGCTCGGCGCGCAGGTGGATCAGCTCGCTGCTGCGGGGAAACGGGCTCCGATAAATGTGCGTGGTGGCATAGCCCGGCGCGCTGATCACGAACTCGTGGGGCACACCGGCCAGCGTGGAGAACGGGCCCCACACGCCGTCGGTACCCACGGTCTTGCTGTGTACCGCAGCGCCCTTGCGCTCGCCGGTGGCGGGGTCGGTGGCGTAAACGGTCAGCTGTGCGCCCGGCAGTGGCAGGTTGTTGGCGTAGTTGCCGGTGGCGGGGTCGGTGGGCACGAGGCCCAGACCGGTGATCTTGCCGTTGAGCACAACCGGCGTTTGCGTGGTGACGCTCAGGGTCTTGGGCGCCCGGCCTGTGATGAAGCGGTAGGTGGTGTCGAAGGCCGCGGGCGAGAACGAGGTCTCGCGGTGGTCCACGCGCGGCAAGACGGCATTGGTCGCCCCCTTGAGCGCCGGGCCTTCAAACGTGACGTTGGTGGGGGTGCCCTTGGCGCCGATCCACAAGCCGTCCGGCTGAGCAAACTTGTCGTTGTTGTCTGAGCGGATGGTCATCCATTTCACCGGCCCCACGACTTCGTCACCGGCGGCGTTCTTGGGCGCGTTCAGCGCGGTGAGGAAAGGGCCCGTGCCCGAGAATTCGTTGGCCTCCCGAAAACCTTTGATGGCCCACACGCCGTGGTTGGGCGTGCCACCGAGCACCGCGTGGCTCACGGTCTGCTCGCCGCCGCCGTTCTGGATGTAGTTGCGCACGGCGTTGCCACCGCGCGAGTTGGCAACCAGCACCACCTGCTTCGCGCCCGTTGACTTCAGCACTTTCTCCACCTCGGCCTTGAGGTAGGCCATGTGTTCGGCGGTGGAGGTGCGGCCAGGCTGGGCTTTGCTGTCGTCGTCGCGCGCCAGCGGGTAGGGCAGGTCGATGGCGAGCAGGCGTTCGCGCGGCCAGCCGTTGGATTCGAAGCGCCACACCGTGCTCTGCCAGATGGAGGCCGAGTCGCCGTTGCCGTGCACGAACACGATGGGTGGCTGGCTGGCGCCTTGTGGTGCGGTGGCGCAGGCGCCCAGCAGCACGCTGCTGGCGACCAGGGCCAAGAGGTTGCGGCGGTTTGTCATGGGTATCTCCAGATCGTTCTTGCTACGGCCAAAACAAAGCGGCCCGCGTGTGCGGGCCGTCTGTGGTGAGGATGCTCAGGCGAACACGCCGGCCGTGTCCTGCATGCGGGCGGACACCTCACCCAGGTGGTGCAGGGTGTCGCCGAAAGTCATTTCCATCTGGGTGAGCTTCTTGAAGTAGTGGCTGACGATGTACTCGTCGGTCACGCCGATGCCGCCGTGCAGCTGCACCGTCTGCTGGCCCACGAAGCGCATCGACTGGCCCAGCTGCACCTTGGCGCGCGCCATGGCGGCGCGCCGCTCGGCGGTGGGCGCGTTGAGCTTGAGGCGAGGCGTAGTAGCTCATGGAGCGCGCCAGTTCCAGCTGCATCTTCATGTCGGCCACGCGGTGGCGCAGCGCCTGGAAGCTGGCGATCGCCACGCCGAACTGCTTGCGCGTGTTCATGTACTCGACGGTGATCGCCAGGGTCTTGTCCATCACGCCCACCGCTTCGGCGCAGGTGGCGGCGATGCCGATGTCCACCGCGTGTTCCAGCGCGGTCTGGCCGTCCAGGGTGACGAGGGTGGCGGGCGCGTTGTTGAACGACACCTCGGCCGGCGCGGCTGCCGTCCTGGGTGCCGTAGCCGGTGGCGGTCACGCCGTTGGCCTGTGCGCTCCACGAGGAACAGCGCCATCTTGCCGTTGACCATCGGCCGGCACCAGGAAGGCGTCGGCCTGGTCACCGACCGGCACCACGCTCTTCTGGCCCGAGATGGTCCACGCGCCGCCTGCTTCGGTGGCGCTGGTCTCGCAGGTGTCGAGTTCGATAGCGGCTGGCGCGCTCGGTGTGCGCCAGCACCACCAGCGCGTCGCCAGAGGCCACTTTGCCGCAGCCAGTCGGCCTTCACGGCATCGGGCGCGTAGCCGGCCAGCACGGCGCCGGCGATCAGCGCCTGCGCCAGCGGCTCCAGCACGATGCCGCGGCCCAGCTCTTCCATGACCACCATGCCCTCGACCGGGCCCATGCCCATGCCGCCGTGGTCTTCGGGCACGTACAGGCCGGTCAGGCCCAGTTCGGCCAGTTCGCCGTAGGCTGCGCGGTCGAAACCGCCAGCCGCCACGATGGCGCGGCGGCGCTCGAAGTCGTAGCCCTTGTCCACCCACTTGCGCACGGCGTCGCGCAGTTGTTCCTGGTCGTCAGAAAAATCGAAGTCCATAGCAATTCCTTTGTGAGATCAGCCCAGAACCGTCTGCGCGACGATGTTGCGTTGCACTTCGTTGCTGCCACCGTAGATGGTGGTCTTGCGCATGTTGAAGTAGGTCGAGGCCAGCGGCGCGTTGGCCACCTCGCCGCCGGGGAAGTCGCCTTGCCAGCCGGCCTCCATGGCCTCTTCGATGAAGGGCACGGCGAACGGGCCGGCCGCCAGCATCATCAGCTCGCTGTAGCGCTGCTGGATTTCGCTGCCGCGGATCTTGAGCAGGCCGGCGATGTCGAGCGAATTCTTGCCCGATTTTTCAGCCGACAGCACCCGCAGCACCAGCATCTCCAGCGCCACCACGTCCACCTCCAGCAGCGCGATCTGGTCGCGAAAGCGCACGTCGTCCCAGACGCCTTCGGCCTTGGCGATGCGCTTGAGGCGCTCCAGCTCGCGCTTGGCGCGGTTCACGTCGGCGATGTTGGTGCGCTCGTGGCTGAGCAGGTGCTTGGCGTAGGTCCAGCCCTTGTTCTCTTCGCCGATCAGGTTCTCGGCCGGCACCTTGACGTTGTCGAACCAGACCTCGTTGACCTCGCACTCGCCGTCGAGCAGCTTGATCGGGCGCACGCTCACGCCGGGCGAGGCCATGTCGATCAGCAGGAAGCTGATGCCGGTCTGCGGTTTGCCCTCGCTGCTGGTGCGCACCAGGCAGAAGATCCATTCGCCGTACTGGCCCAGCGTGGTCCAGGTCTTCTGGCCGTTGACGACGTAATGGTCGCCCTGGCGCTCGGCCTTGCACTTGAGCGAGGCCAGGTCCGAGCCCGAGCCGGGCTCGCTGTAGCCCTGGCTCCACCAGACTTCGCCGCTGGCGATGCCGGGCAGGAAGCGCTCTTGCTGCTCCTTGTTGCCAAAGGCCATGATCACCGGCGCCACCATCACCGGGCCGAACGGCACCACGCGCGGCGCACCGGCCAGCGCGCATTCTTCTTCGAACAGGTGCTTTTGCACCGCGTTCCAGCCCGGGCCGCCAAACTCTTTGGGCCAGCCATGGCCCAGCCAGCCTTTCTTGCCCAGAATCTTGGCCCAGCGCTGCATGTCGTCGCGCGTCAGCCGCAGGGCGTTGTGCACCTTGTGCGCGATCTCGGCTGGCAGGTTGGCCTTCACCCAGGCGCGAATCTCTTCGCGAAACGCCTGCTCTTCGGGCGTGAATGCCAAATCCATGAAAGGTCTCCTTGTTGGGTCCACCGGCCGCTCTTGACCGCAGCCCGGCAGTTTCGCACGGTCGTTCGATTCAGTCCTGTCCGGGCTGTGACAAGCCGAGCTGTTCGTGCAGGTTCCGCATCTGCGCCTGCAACGTGGCCAGCTCGCCTTCGAGCGTGGCCACGCGGCGGGTCAGGTGGATCACCTCGTCCTCGGTCGCACCGGACGGGCCTGATGCGGCCAGGGCGGCGAACTGCGCCAGATCCACCGGGCCGCCGAGCAAATGCGCCCACCGCTGCTCGCGGGCACCAGGTGCGCGCGGCAGCTTCACCACCAGCGCGCCGCCTTTCGCTTCCGTGCGGTCTTGCAGCTCCTCCAGAAACGCATCGACCGAGGCGATGTCGAGAAACTTGTACCAGCGCTCGGTGTTCAGCCGCAGCTCGCCCGCGGTCTGCGGACCGCGCAGCATCAACATGCCCAGCAACACCGCCGACTGCTCGGGCACGCCGATGGCGCGCTGGAAGTTGTGTTCGTAGCGGGTCACGCGCGAGCCGCTGGTTTCGAACACCAGGTTCAGCTCGCGCAGCGCGTCCAGCGCCTCCAGCACCGCGGCCTCGGGCAACTGCATCACCGGCTCCCGGCTCGACTTCTGGTTGCAACCGATCACCAGCGTGTTGAGCGTGAGCGGGTAGCTGTCGGGCACGGTGCGCGCTTTCTCCATCAGGGTGGCGAGCACACGCGCCTCGGCGGCAGACAGCGGGCGCTCACGCAGATCGAGCACGCGCGGAGAAACTGGGGAATCAGGGCTCATTACACTTGACGGTTGATTTAAAAACTGGCGCTTCACACGGCGCGCGGGCGCAGCAGGTGCACAAGAACATCGTCATTCTGATCTCGGGCAGCGGCTCGAACATGGCCGCCATTGTGGCGGCGTCTCGGCAGCGCCGCTGGCTGGAACGCCATGGTGCCGAGGTGGTGGCCGTGATCAGCAACCGGGCCGAGGCGCCTGGTCTGACCTGGGCGCGCCGAGAGGGCATCGCCACCGCAGCGCTGGACCACCGCGCCTTCGCCAGCCGCGAGGCGTTTGACGCCGCGCTCATGCTGGAAATCGACCGCTTCGAGCCCGCGTTGGTGGTGCTGGCCGGCTTCATGCGCATCCTCACGCCGGGTTTTGTGGCGCATTTTGCTGGGCGTTTGATCAACATCCACCCCAGTCTGTTACCCGCGTTCACCGGTCTGCACACGCATCAGCGCGCGATCGACGCTGGCTGCAAGGTGGCCGGCTGCACGGTGCACCGCGTGACCAGCGAGCTCGATCACGGCGAAATCCTGGAGCAGGCGGTGGTGCCCGTGTTAGCCGGCGACACGGCCGATTCGCTGGCGGCCCGGGTGCTCACGCAGGAGCATCTGGTGTATCCCCGAGCGATCGAGCGCTTGATGGCAGCGCGCTGAAGGGCGATCCCGCCCAGAACGCGGGGGCAAGTTCACATCGACTTCGCGAACACCAGCCCGGCGTGTTCGCGCATGGCGTGGAACTTGATCTTGGGCCAGTTGGCCTCCACCGCGCGCAGGGTGGCGGCGTGGTCGACCAGCAGGGTGGGCGCATTCACCGCGTCCAGCGCCACGCGGTGGCTGTTGGCATCGATGAACTTCTTCATTTCGATCTCGCCACCGTCTTCCGGTGCGCAGGTCACCCAGCGCGCCACCTGGTAGGGGCTGTTCATGATGCGGGCCTTGACGCCGTATTCGTGCTCCAGCCGGTGCGCCACCACCTCGAACTGCAGCTGACCCACAGCGCCGAGCAGCAGCACCGAGCCCGCCACCGGGCGAAACACCTGGATCGCGCCCTCTTCACCCAGCTGGGTCAGGCCGGCGCGCAGCTGCTTGCTGCGCAGCGGGTCGGCCACTTCCACGCTTCGGATGATCTCGGGCGCGAAGAACGGCAGGCCGGTGAATTGCAGGCTTTCGCCTTCGGTGAGCGTGTCGCCCAGCTGCAGCACACCGTGGTTGGGGATGCCGATGATGTCGCCGCCAAAGGCCTCGTCGAGCAGCTCGCGGCGCTGCGACAGGAACGACACCACGGTGTTGGGCCGCAGGTCTTTGCCGGAGCGCACCACCTTGAGCTTCATGCCGCGCTCGAAGTGGCCGCTGGCCACGCGCACGAAGGCGATGCGGTCGCGGTGCGCCGGGTCCATGTTGGCCTGGATCTTGAACACCACGCCGGTGAACTTCGGTTCTTCGGGATGCACCACCCGCTGCAGGGCGGGGCGGTCGCCGGGCGGCGGCGCCAGGTCGACCAGCGCATCGAGCACCTCGCGCACGCCGAAGTTGTTCACCGCCGAACCGAACAGCATCGGGCGTCTGTTTGCCGGCCAGGAACTCGGCCTTGTCGAAAGCGGTGGACGCGCCCGCCACCAGCTCCAGCTCGTCGCGCGCCTGCTCAAAGTCGCTGCCAAAGCGTTTCACGCTCACGGGGTTGTTCAGCCCGGCCAAGCACTTCCTCGTCGCCACCGCGGCGGTCTTCGCCGGCGGCGAACACCCGCATCTGGTCGGTGCGCCGGTCGAACACGCCGCGAAAGGTCTTGCCCATGCCCACCGGCCAGGTGAAGGGCACCACCGTCATGCCGAGTTCGCGCTCGATCTCGTCCATCAGGTCCAGCGGCGCCTGCACCTCGCGGTCCATCTTGTTGACGAAGGTGAGGATGGGCGTGTTGCGCGCGCGGCAGACCTGCAGCAGGCGCCGCGTCTGCGGCTCCACGCCGTTGCCGGCGTCGATCACCATCAGCGCGGCATCCACCGCGGTCAGCACGCGGTAGGTGTCTTCACTGAAATCCTGGTGGCCGGGCGTGTCGAGCAGGTTGATCACGCAGTCGCGGTACTCCATCTGCATCACCGAAGAAGCCACCGAAATGCCGCGCTGCTTCTCGATCTCCATCCAGTCGCTGGTGGCGTGGCGCGCGGCCTTGCGCGCTTTCACGCTGCCGGCGATGTTGATCGCGCCGGAGAACAGCAGCAGCTTCTCGGTCAGCGTGGTTTTGCCCGCGTCGGGGTGGGAGATGATGGCAAATGTGCGCCGGCGGCGAACTTGGGAGGCAATGTCGGACATAGCCCGTGATTATCGGTCCCCCTCCTGCGCCCCTTGGCGGCTTCCCCTCTGGGGGACGGTGCCTGTGGCCCCGCAAAGCCGGTTCCACGGCATCTCTGGGCCAGGAGACATCCCGCGCCGGAGCTGTCTGTTCCAGCGGGCACCGCGCAACCGGCTTGGCCGGGGCGCTGGTGCCGTCCCCCTCCCGCAGGAGAGGGGGGAAGACGCGAAGCGGCGCAGGGGGGAGAATCGAAGGATGCATCCAAAAGCTCTGCTGGACACCTGCGCCAGCCTCATCGAACAGGTTTTCAAATTCGACCACCCGGCCGACGCCGTGGCTGCCCGCTTCTTTCGCGAACACAAATCGCTCGGCCCGCGCGAGCGCACCACCTTGTCCGACACGGTCTATGCCGCGCTGCGCCAGCGGCTGCGCTTCGAGTGGCTGGCGCGCTCGGGCAGCGGACCGAAGTGGCGGCGCCTCGCCATCCTGGCCTTTCCCGGCGATGTTGACTTTCTCAAGAGCGCCCTCACCGACACCGAAAAAAATTGGCTCGACCACTGCCTGGCCGCGACCGACGCCGACCTGCTTGCGCCGCACCGGCACAACCTGCCCGAGTGGCTGGCCAGCGCGCTGCGCCATCAGCTGGGCGCGGAATTCGACGCCCTGGTGGCGAGCCTGGAGCAACCGGCGGCGCTGGACTTGCGGGTCAACATCCTCAAGAAGAAGCGCGAAGCGGTTCTGGCCGACTTGCAGCAGGCCGGGCTGACGGGTCAACCGACACCGTTTTCTCCGCTGGGTATCCGCCTGCAGGGCAAGCCCTCGCTGGCCAGGTTGCCCGCCTTTGTGCAAGGCGAGGTGGAGGTGCAGGACGAAGGCTCGCAGCTGCTGGCCATGCTGCTGGACGCCAAGCGCGGCGAGATGGTGGTGGATTTTTGCGCTGGCGCCGGTGGCAAGACGCTGGCGATCGGTGCGGCCATGCGCAACAGCGGCCGTCTCTATGCCTTCGACACCTCGGCCCACCGGCTCGATGCGCTCAAGCCCCGCCTGGCGCGCAGTGGTCTTTCCAATGTGCACCCGGTGGCGATTGCCCACGAGCGAGACGACCGCATCAAACGGCTGGCCGGCAAGATCGACCGCGTGCTGGTCGATGCACCCTGCTCCGGTCTGGGCACCCTGCGCCGCAGTCCCGACCTCAAATGGCGCCAGACGCCCGAGACCGTGGCGGCCCAGGTGCAGCTGCAACAGGCCATCCTGAGCAGCGCGGCGCGGCTGCTCAAGCCCGGCGGGCGGCTGGTGTACGCCACCTGCAGCCTGCTCGAAGCAGAAAACGAAGCGGTGGCCGAGGCGTTTGGCGTGGCCCATCCAGACTTCGAACCGGTCCCTGTTCACGAACTGCTCGACACCATGGGCGTTTCAAAGCCTGAGCGTCTCTGTGCGGGTTCAGAGCAGCAATGGTTGCGTTTGTGGCCCCATCGGCATGCAACGGACGGCTTTTTTTCAGCCGTTTGGCGCAAACGGCCTTGAAACAGGGCTCTCGCCCCCGATCTCCAGAGCGCCATGCCGACCAGATACCCGGTCTTTCTTGGTGAATACCACCCCCCGCCCGTAAAATAGCGGGCTGCGCCACTCCCGTGTTGGGTTGGCTTTTCCAGACGCGCCCACGCCGGGCGCCCAGTTAGGAACGCAATGATTGCATCTGACCCGGGTCTGCTGTCCGCTCTGTGGGACGGCCTGATCCAATTCTTGTCCCAGGGCCTGACCGGTGCCGCCTGGTGGCAAGTCCTGATCGCCGCCTTGGTGATGACACACATCACGATCGCCAGCGTCACCATTTATCTGCACCGCCATTCGGCGCACCGCTCGCTGGATCTGCACCCGATTGCGTCGCACTTCTTCCGTTTCTGGCTCTGGCTGACCACCGGGATGGTCACCAAGGAGTGGACGGCGATTCACCGCAAGCACCACGCGAAATGTGAACACGAGGGCGACCCGCACAGCCCGGTGGTGTTTGGCATCAAGAAGGTGTTTTTCGAGGGCAGCGAACTGTACCGCGCTGAAGCCAAAAACCAGGAAACCCTGGACCGATACGGCCACAACACACCCAACGACTGGGTTGAGCGCGAGATTTACACCGGGCGTTCCCGCCTGGGCGTGAGCCTGATGCTCATCATCAACGTGGCTTTGTTTGGTGTCTTGGGCGTGACGGTCTGGGCGATCCAGATGGCCTGGATCCCGATCACGGCGGCCGGCATCATCAACGGCATCGGGCACTGGTGGGGTTACCGTAACTTCGAGGCAGCCGATGCCAGCACCAACGTGTCGCCCTGGGGCATCCTGATCGGTGGCGAAGAGCTGCACAACAACCACCACACCTATCCCACATCGGCCAAGCTGTCGGTCAAGCCGTTTGAGTTCGACATCGGCTGGATGTACATCACCGTGCTGAAAACGATGGGTTTGGCGACTGTGAAGAAGGTGTCTCCCAAGCTGGCGTTTGGCGATGTCAAGACGGTGGCCGACGAAAAAACGCTGGAAGCCATCATCGCCAACCGCTACGAGGTGATGGCAGGTTATGCGCGCGAAATGCGCGCCGCCTGCCAGCGTGAGATCGAAGGGCTCAAGTCGCGCAGTGCCGATCTGGGCCCGATGAAAGCGGCGCGGCATTGGCTGCACCGTGACGATGACAAGGTGCCCGCAGCCGTTCGCCCGCAACTGGCGCAGGCCCGTGCCGAGCACCCGGTGCTCGACAAGATGGTCACCATGCGCGAGGAGTTGCGCGCCCTGTGGTCCAGCACGACCGCATCTCGCGAGCAGCTGGCGGCCGATCTGCAGGCCTGGTGTCGCCGCGCGGAGGAGAGTGGCATCGCTGCCCTGCGTGACTTCTCCATTCAGCTGCGCTCTGCGCGCGCTTGATGCTGTCTCAGTCCCATGGGTGCGCGGCCCGCGCTGACCTTGGCGGATCTCGGCTCTTGCCGTTTTGAAGGCAGTTCGCGATGAGGCGATGTCGACCTGAGCGCCACTGGCAACAAAAAAGCCGCTGTGTGAACAGCGGCTTTTTTGTTGGGGAAACCGAGGCCGAATTACTTCAGCTTGATTTCCTTGTAGTCCACGTGCTTGCGAGCCTTGGGATCAAACTTCTTGATCAGCATCTTCTCCGGCGTGGTCTTCTTGTTTTTGGTGGTGGTGTAGAAATGGCCGGTGCCCGCAGTGGACTCCAGCTTGATCTTTTCGCGCCCGCCTTTGGTTGCCATGGTGCGGTTCTCCTTAAGCCTGGCCGCGTGGCGCGCAGATCGGCGAGCACAGCGTCGATGCCGTTCTTGTCGATCAGGCGCAGGGCAGCACCCGACACGCGCAGGCGCACCCAGCGGTTTTCGCTCTCGACCCAGAAACGGCGGTATTGCAGGTTCGGCAGGAACCGGCGCTTGGTTTTGTTGTTGGCGTGGGAAACGTTGTTCCCGACCATGGGCTTCTTGCCCGTGACGTCGCAGACGCGTGCCATGAGGACACTCCGATACTCTTCAACAGCGGCGCAGCGTGACCGCGAGCGGTCGCCACTGGCGTCAGCCTCACCTCGCCAGAAAACGGGTGGCGGTAACCCGGGATTTGCAACGCACGACAGAGAACCGCCGTTCACAGCAAAGCCTGTGATTATAGCCGCTGACCGCGTTGCAGGCCGAGCCGCTGGTCGGCGCCCGTGACCGGCGGGCTGTCAGGCCGGGTTCTGCTCCAGGAAGCGCTGAGCGTCCAGCGCGGCCATGCAGCCGGTGCCGGCACTGGTGATGGCCTGGCGGTAGACGTGGTCTTGCACGTCGCCGGCCGCGAACACGCCGGGCACGCTGGTCATGGTGGCCATGCCCTTGCAAGCCGGAGCGGGTCACGATGTAGCCATCCTTCATCTCCAGCTGACCTTTGAAGATGTCGGTGTTGGGGCTGTGGCCAATGGCGATGAAGCAGCCCTTGAGGGTCAGCGTCTTCGGTGGCGCCGGTCTGCACGTTCTTCAGCCGCACACCGGTCACACCGGTCTGGTCGCCCAGCACCTCGTCGAGCGTGCTGTGCAGCTTGAGCTCGATCTTGCCGGCAGCCACTTTTTCCATCAGCTTGTCGACCATGATGGCTTCGGCCTTGAACGTGTCGCGGCGATGCACCAGGTAGACCTTGCTGGCGATGTTGGAGAGGTACAGCGCCTCTTCCACGGCGGTGTTGCCACCGCCGACCACGCTGCAGACCTCGTTGCGGTAGAAGAAACCGTCGCAGGTGGCGCAGCCCGAAACGCCCTTGCCCATGAAGGCTTCCTCGGACGGCAGACCCAGGTATTTGGCCGAGGCGCCCGTGGCGATGATGAGCGCGTCGCAGCTGTACTGGCCGCTGTCACCGGTGAGCACGAAAGGGCGCTGGGCGAAGTCGACCGTGTGGATGTGGTCGAAGACGATCTCGGTGTTGAAGCGTTCGGCGTGGGCCAGGAAGCGCTGCATCAGATCGGGCCCTTGCACGCCTTGCGCATCGGCTGGCCAGTTGTCCACATCGGTGGTGGTCATCAGCTGCCCGCCCTGGGCAATGCCGGTGATCAGCACCGGGTTGAGGTTGGCGCGCGCCGCGTAGACCGCGGCAGAATAACCGGCGGGGCCAGAGCCGAGAATCAGAACTTTTGAGTGCTTCATGTTGTGGCGACCCATCGAAATGCTTGGGGTCTGGGGGTTTGAATGCGAAGATCAGCGGCGCCAAGATGAACGCCCGCTCGTGTGCGGGTGCGCAGTAGCCCCGGAAGACAAGATTGTATGAAAGTGCGCACACGACGCGCACCAACCAGAGGAAGTCACGCATGTCCATTCTGTCCAACCTGGATCTGATCCGCCGGGTACCCCTGTTCTCCACACTGACGCAGGCGCAGGCCGAGTCGGTCGCCGATGCGGTGATCAAGCGGCGTTTCAAACGCGGTGAGTGCATCGTGGAGCAGGGCAAGAAGTCCAACATGCTGGCCATCGTGCTGACCGGCCGAGCGCGGGTCGTCACCACCGACAGCCGTGGTCGCGAGGTGATTCTGGCGACCATGAACCCGGGTGACTACGTGGGCGAGATGAGCCTGATCGACAACCAGCCACATTCGGCCACGGTTCGGGCTGAAATACAGACCGATGTCCTCATTCTGGGTCGCATGGAGTTTGCCCGTTGCCTGCCGGAAAACACCTCCATGGCCTATGCCGTGATGAAAGGCCTGGTGCAGCGGCTGCGCCACGCCGATCGCAAGATCGAGTCGCTGGCGCTCATGGATGTTTACGGGCGTGTGGCGCGTGCCTTGCTGGAGGTGGCGCAGCCCGACGCGAAGGCCAGCTGGTGATCCGCGAGCGGGTTTCGCGGCAGGACGTGGCCAAGATGATTGGCGCTTCGCGCGAGATGGTCAGCCGTGTCATGAAAGATCTGGAAGACCGCGGTTTCATCGAGGTGGCCGAGGACGGCAGCACCATCATCAAGGAGCGGCTCAACTCGCTGGGTTGAGCCGCGCGCGGAGGGTTTTTTGCCAGCCATGCAGCGGTTGCCAGGCGGGTGGTTTCGGTCACGACATCCGGGCGAGTCACCTGGGCCCGTGGGTTAAAGTTGGTGTCGCTTTCTCTCGACACCCATGACCTATTCGCTCAACACGCTCAACGCCGATCGCGCCACCGCAGACCCCGGCCGGCGTGGGTCGGTTCGCCCAGGAAATCGGTCTGGTGCTGGGTGCGGCCGCGCTGGCGTTCTGGTTGCTTGCGTTGCTCAGCCACTCGCTGGCCGATCCCGCCTGGAGCACCACCGGCAGCCAGCCGGAGGTGGGCAACTGGGGCAGGTCGCCTGGGCGCCTTGTTGGCCGACGGCAGCTACTACCTGCTGGGTTTTTCGGTCTGGTGGTGTTTCTTTGCGGGTGTGCAGGCCTGGTTGTCGGTGCTGGCAGGCTGGCTTCGCGGCCAGCAGGGCGGACCCAAGTCCGAATCCAGCGCACCCACCAGCCGCTGGCAAGGTGTCTGGCTGCATCCCGCCAGTTTCTGGGTTGGCCTGTTGCTGGTTTTGCTGGCCAGTGCGGTGCTGGAGTGGAGCCGCTTGTACCGGTTCGATGCCCTGTTGCCTGGTCATGCGGGCGGCGTGCTGGGTCGATGTGGTGGGGCCGCTGGCCACCCGCTGGCTGGGCTTCACCGGGTCGGCGCTGGCCATGCTGGCGCTGCTGGTGGCTTGTCTGCCGCGCGTGTTCCGTTTTTCCTGGGGCCACTGGGCCGAGCGCGTGGGCTTCACGCTGGACCACTGGTTCGAGTCGCGGCGCGAGAAGCGCGAGGCGGTGGAAGACCAGCGCATCGGTGTGAAGGCGGCGCGCGAGCGCGACGAGGTGGTGGCGGTGGAGCGGGTGGAGATCGAGGAGCACCACCCGACCCCGGTGCTGATCGAGCCAGCCGTGGTGGATGTGCCGCCCAGCGCGCGCGTGGCCAAAGAGCGGCAGAAGCCGCTGTTCGTCGATATGCCCGACAGCAAGCTGCCGCAGGTGGATCTGCTGGACGGCGCGCCGCAGCACCAGGCCGGCGTGGACAGCCAGACACTGGAGATGACCAGCCGCCTGATCGAGAAGAAGCTCAAGGACTTCGGCGTGGAGGTGCGGGTGGTGGCGGCGGCGCCGGGTCCGGTGATCACGCGCTACGAGATCGAGCCGGCCACGGGCGTTAAGGGTTCGCAGGTGGTCAATCTGAGCCGCGATCTGGCGCGCTCGCTGTCGCTGGTGTCGATCCGGGTGATCGAGACCATCCCAGGCAAAAACCTGATGGCGCTGGAATTGCCGAACGCCAAGCGGCAGATGATCAAGCTCAGCGAGATCCTGGGCTCGTCGGTCTACAACGACGCCAAATCGCTGCTGACCATGGGCCTGGGCAAGGACATCGGTGGTCTGCCCGTGGTGGCCGATCTGGCCAAGATGCCGCACTGCCTGGTGGCCGGTACCACCGGCTCGGGCAAGTCGGTCGGCATCAACGCCATGATCCTGAGCTTGCTCTACAAGGCCGACGCGAAAGACGTGCGCCTGCTGCTGATCGACCCCAAGATGCTGGAGATGAGCGTCTACGAGGGCATTCCGCACCTGCTGGCGCCCGTGGTCACCGACATGAAGCACGCCGCCAACGGCCTGAACTGGTGCGTGGGCGAGATGGAGAAGCGCTACAAGCTGATGAGCAAGCTGGGCGTGCGCAACCTGGCGGGCTACAACACCAAGCTCGACGAAGCCAAGGCGCGCGGCGAGATCATCGGCAACCCGTTCAGCCTCACGCCCGAGCAGCCCGAGCCGCTGGAGCGCCTGCCCTACATCGTGGTGGTGATCGACGAGCTGGCCGATCTGATGATGGTGGTGGGCAAGAAGATCGAAGAGCTGATCGCGCGGCTGGCGCAGAAGGCGCGTGCGGCCGGCATCCACCTGATCCTGGCCACGCAGCGCCCCAGCGTGGACGTGATCACCGGTCTGATCAAGGCCAACATCCCGACCCGCCTGAGTTTCCAGGTCAGCAGCAAGATCGACAGCCGCACCATCCTGGACCAGATGGGCGCCGAGAGCCTGCTGGGCATGGGCGACATGCTCTACATGCCCTCGGGCACCGGCTTTCCGATTCGCGTGCACGGTGCCTTCGTGAGCGACGAAGAGGTGCACCGCGTGGTGGCTTATCTGAAGGAGCAGGGTGGCGAACCCAACTACATCGACGGTGTGCTGGAGAGCGCGGTTGGTGACGGCGAAGGCGGTGACTTCTTCGGCGAAGGCGGCGAGAGCAGCGAAAAGGACGCGCTCTACGACCAGGCGGTGGAGATCGTGCTGAAAGACCGCAAGGCCAGCATTTCCTATGTGCAGCGCAAGCTCAAGATCGGCTACAACCGCGCCGCGCGCTTGCTCGAAGACATGGAAAAGGCCGGCATGGTGAGCGCGCTCACCTCCAGCGGCCAGCGCGACATTCTGGTGCCGCCGCGCGGCGACTGATCCGAATGAAACCTTGCGGCCCGCAATGGGTCCGACTGCCCATGATGATCCAACGCACCCTTGCCCTTCTGGTCCTGAGCCTGCTCGCCTTCACCGCACGGGCCGATGGCCTCAAGGCGCTGGAGCGTTTCCTGCGCGATGTTGAAGGCGGCCAGGCCAGCTTCACGCAGGTGGTCACCTCGCCGACGCGCGCTGGCGAAACCGTGGGCCGCAGCAAAACCTCGACCGGCACGCTTCGAATTTTTGCGCCCGAACCGTTTCCGCTTTGAATACACAGAAGCCGTTCCCGCAAAGCATCGTGGCCGATGGCAAGACGCTGTGGCTGTACGACGCGGATCTGAATCAGGTCACGGCGCGTCCAGCAAGAGGCCGTGCTCGGCAGCACGCCGGCGGCGCTGATCGCCGCGGGCACCGATTTGAAGGCGCTGGGGGAGGTGTTCGAGCTGAAGTCTGGCGATCCCGCCGATGGCCTGGACTGGGTCGATGCCAGGCCACGCCAGCAAGATGGGCAGTTGCAGCAGGTGCGCGTGGGCTTGCGCCAGGGCCAGCTGGTGGCGCTGGAGATTGCAGACAGCCTGGGCCAGCGCTCGGTGCTGAGTTTCACCCAGTGGCAAGCCTGCTGCCTCGGTCTCTGCCGCGCGGTTTCGCTTCACGCCGCCCGCCGGTGCGGACGTGATCCGGCCTTGAATCCGCGCGAGCTGTGAGCCTCTCCTCAGGCGCCGCCCATGCGCCACTGGCCGAGCGGCTGCGCCCGCGCAGCCTGGCCGAGGTGATCGGGCAGCGGCAGATTGCTGGGCGAGGGCATGGCGCTGCGGCTGGCGTTTGAGTCGGGTCGGCCACACAGCTGCATCCTCTGGGGCCCGCCGGGCGTCGGCAAGACCACCATCGCGCGCCTCATGGCCAGCGCGTTTGATGCCCAGTTCATCAGCATCAGCGCGGTGCTGGGCGGAGTGAAAGACATTCGTGAGGCGGTGGAGCGGGCGCAGGCGGCGCGCGACGGCCTCGAGGCCCGGCGCACCATTGTGTTTGTCGACGAGGTGCACCGCTTCAACAAAAGCCAGCAAGACGCATTTCTGCCGCATGTGGAGAGCGGCCTGTTCACCTTCATCGGCGCCACCACCGAAAACCCGTCCTTCGAGGTCAATTCGGCGCTGCTCTCTCGGGCGGTGGTCTATGTTCTGCAGCCGCTTGCTGATGACGATCTGCGGCAGCTGATCGTGCGCGCGCAGGCGATTGACGCGGTGCCGGCGGTGCAAGACGCCGCCGCCGAGCGGCTGATTGCCTATGCCGACGGCGACGCGCGCCGCCTGCTCAACACCCTGGAAACACTGGCGGTCGCGGCGGGCGGCGAAAAGCTGGCCGAGGTCACCGATGAGTGGCTGCTGCGCGTGCTGGGCGAGCGCGTGCGCCGCTACGACAAGGGCGGTGACCAGTTTTACGACACCATCAGCGCGCTGCACAAAAGCGTGCGCGGCTCAGACCCCGACGCCGCGCTCTACTGGCTGGTGCGCATGCTCGACGGCGGCGCCGAGCCGCGTTACCTCGCGCGGCGACTGGTCCGCATGGCCAGCGAAGACATTGGCCTGGCCGATCCGCGCGCCCTGCGCATGGCGCTTGACGCGACCGAGGTCTACGAGCGGCTGGGCTCGCCCGAGGGCGAGTTGGCGCTGGCGCAGTGCGTGGTGTACCTGGCGGTCGCGCCGAAGTCGAACGCGGTTTACCTCGCTTACAAGGCGGCGCGCGCCTTCGTCAAAGAAGATGGCACGCGACCGGTGCCGATGCACCTGCGCAACGCACCGACCGCGCTCATGAAAACCCTGGAACACGGCAAAGGCTACCGCTACGCGCACGACGAGGCGGGTGGTTTCGCCGCCGGCGAACGCTACCTGCCCGACGGAATGGCCGAGCCCGGCTTTTACCAACCCGTGGAGCGGGGGCTGGAGATCCGCATCGCCGATAAGTTGAGAGAGCTGCGAGCCCTCAACAATCAAAACGGCTAATGCAGGGCCAATCGCGCTGATGCAGCGTTGAGCGCCCGCGATAAGCACGGGTTTACCCGCAAGCCCTAAGGGCTAACACGAATGAGGCGCGGAAAACGCCTCGATACAATCGCGGACCAACCCGCAGTCTGTCCTGTTGCAAGGCGAACCTGGCGGGTTTTTTGCTAGATGAAAGGGTGCCGCGTTTTCAGCGCCCCCATCGAGTTCACCCGGAGAAGTTTTTATGGACGTTTTGCTGCAGCAGATCATCAACGGTCTGGTCCTGGGCAGTATGTATGCGCTGGTGGCACTGGGCTACACCATGGTGTACGGCATCATCGGCCTGATCAATTTCGCCCATGGTGAGGTGCTCATGGTCGGTGCGCTGACCAGCTGGATGCTGATCGGGTGGATGGCTGAGGCCTGGGCAGGGTTGCCCAACTGGGTCATTTTGCTGATGGCCACCGTGATCGCCATGGTGGTCTGTGCGGTGCTCAACTTCACCATCGAGAAGCTGGCTTACCGACCGCTGCGCAATTCGCCTCGATTGGCGCCTTTGATCACGGCCATCGGCATGTCGCTGCTGCTGCAGACGCTGGCCATGATCATCTGGGCACCGAATCCCAAGTCTTACCCCTCCATGCTGCCGCGTGACCCGATCGCCATCGGTGGCGCCGTGATCACGGTGACGCAGATCACCATCCTGGCCACCACGGCCATCACGCTGGCGCTGCTGATGTACCTGGTCAATCGCACCAATCTGGGGCGCGCCATGCGTGCCACAGCAGAAAACCCGCGGGTGGCCGCGCTGATGGGCATCAAGCCCGACGTGGTGATTTCCGCCACCTTCATCATCGGCGCCATGCTGGCCGCGATTGCCGGCGTCATGTGGGCATCGAACTACGGCACGGTGCAACACGCCATGGGTTTCATGCCTGGCCTGAAGGCATTCGTGGCGGCGGTGATGGGCGGTATCGGCAACCTGGCTGGCGCCGTGGTCGGCGGCATCGCCCTGGGCTTGATCGAATCGCTCGGCGCCGGTTACCTGGGCAAGCTGACCGGGGGTTTCCTGGGCAGTCAGTACCAGGACATTTTTGCTTTCATCGTGCTGGCACTGGTGCTCACGCTGCGGCCCTCGGGCTTGCTTGGTGAGCGTGTGGCAGACCGCGCCTGATGCACAGGGGAACGACCATGATGAAGACAAAACTCGGAAAGTTTGTGGTTTACCTCGCGGTGGCAATTGCCTTGCTGGCCTTGCCGCTGCTGCTGCAGGCCACTGGCAGCAACTCCTGGGTGCGCATTGTTGACATGGCACTCTTGTATGTGCTGCTCGCACTGGGCCTGAACATCGTGGTGGGCTATGCAGGCCTGCTCGACCTGGGATTCATCGCGTTCTTTGCGGTGGGCGCGTATCTGTACGGTTTGCTGGCGTCGCCACACCTCACCGACACCTTCGCCTTTCTGGCGGCCCACTTCCCCAACGGTCTGCACATGAATTTCTGGATCGTGATGGTCATTGCCGGCTTCGTCGCCGGGGTGACCGGGCTGATCCTGGGGGCGCCTGTGCTCAAGTTGCGTGGTGACTACCTCGCCATCGTGACCTTGGGTTTTGGCGAGATCGTGCGCATTTTCATGCTCAACCTGGATCGCCCGATCAACATCACCAACGGCCCCAAAGGCATCAGCAACGTGGATGCGGTCACCGTCTTTGGTCACAGCATGAGCCAGCGCCTGACGGTGGGTTTTGGCGACTGGAGCTTTACCTTCGAGTCGGTCACGCTTTACTACTACCTGATCCTGTTCTTCGTGTTGATGGCGATCGTGATCGCCCATCGGCTGCAGGACTCGCGCATCGGTCGTGCCTGGATGGCCATTCGTGAAGACGAAATTGCCGCCAAGGCCATGGGTCTGAACACGCGCAACCTGAAGCTGGCGGCGTTCGGGATGAGCGCCACTTTCGGGGGCATCTCGGGCGTGCTGTTTGCCTCGTTCATGCGCGGCGTGTACCCCGAGTCGTTCATCCTGATGGAGTCGGTGATGGTGGTGGCCATGGTGGTCCTGGGCGGTCTGGGTCACATCCCGGGCGTGATCCTGGGTGCGCTGCTGCTGGCTGGATTGCCCGAGGTGTTGCGCCACGTGGCCGGACCGCTCACCGAGCTCACCGACGGTCGACTGGCACCCGAGATCCTGCGCCAGCTGCTGATTGCCCTGGCCATGGTGGTCGTGATGTTGCTGCGTCCCAAGGGTCTGTGGCCCTCGCCGGAACACGGCAAATCGCTCGCGAAATGAACGGAAGCTGACCATGGCAGAAACGATTCTCAAAGTGGCCAACGTGTCCAAGCGTTTTGGCGGCCTGCAGGCGCTGAGCGACGTGGGCATTGAAATCCAGCGCGGTCAGGTCTACGGCCTGATCGGCCCCAACGGCGCCGGCAAGACCACGTTCTTCAACGTGTTGACCGGTCTGTACACACCCGACAGCGGCAGCTTCGAACTCGCCGGCAAGCCCTACACGCCCAAAGCGGTGCACGAGGTGGCCCGGGCCGGTATCGCGCGCACCTTCCAGAACATCCGCCTGTTCGCCGAAATGACGGCGCTGGAAAACGTGATGGTGGGTCGCCATGTGCGCACGCAGTCTGGGCTGCTCGGCGCGATCTTTCGCTCCAGCGGTTTCAAGCGCGAGGAGAAAGAGATCGCGGCGCGCGCCCAGGACCTGCTCGACTACGTGGGCATCGGCAAGCTGGCCGACTACAAGTCGCGCACGCTGAGCTATGGCGACCAGCGCCGACTGGAGATTGCGCGCGCGCTGGCCACCGATCCCCAGCTGATTGCACTGGACGAGCCCGCCGCTGGCATGAACGCGACCGAAAAGGTGTTGCTGCGCGAGCTGATCGACCAGATTCGCAAGGACAACCGCACCATTTTGTTGATCGAGCACGATGTGAAGCTGGTCATGGGACTGTGCGATCGTGTGACCGTGCTGGATTACGGCAAGCAGCTTGCCTCCGGCACACCGGCTCAGGTTCAGCGCGATCCCAAGGTGATCGAGGCTTATCTCGGCACGGGTGGTGCGTGACCCGAACCACCCCCGCGCCGCGCTTGTAGCGCGTCACCCCCTCAAGGGGACGATGCTGGCGGCCTGGCAAAGCCAGTTCCGCGGCATCCTGGGCTGGACGCACTTGATCCTGACAGACCGTCGAATGCAAAGATGATGGATGAACGACATGGCAAATACATTACTCAAGATCACGGGCCTCAAGGTCTCTTACGGTGGCATCAAGGCCGTCAAGGGCATCGACCTGGAGGTGCATGAGGGGGAGCTGATCTCGCTGATCGGCTCCAACGGTGCGGGCAAGACGACCACCATGAAGGCCGTGACCGGGTCTTTGCCGTTTGAGGGTGGCGACATCGAGTACCTGGGCCAGAGCATCAAGGGGCGTGGCGCCTGGGACATGGTCAAGCAAGGCCTGGCGATGGTGCCCGAAGGCCGCGGTGTCTTCACCCGCATGACCATTGTCGAAAACCTGCAGATGGGTGCCTACATCCGGACCGACAAAGAAGGCATTGCGGCCGACATCGAGCGCATGTTTGGTATTTTTCCGCGTCTCAAGGAGCGCAAGGACCAGCTCGCGGGAACCATGAGCGGTGGCGAGCAGCAGATGCTGGCGATGGCGCGCGCGCTGATGAGCCGCCCCAAGGTGCTGCTGCTCGACGAGCCTTCCATGGGGCTTTCGCCCATCATGGTCGACAAGATTTTCGAGGTGGTGCGCGATGTGTCCAAGCAAGGCGTCACCGTGTTGCTGGTCGAGCAGAACGCGCAGCGTGCGCTGCAGATTGCCGACCGCGGTTACGTGATGGACTCGGGTGAGATCACCATGACCGGGGCTGGCAAAGACCTGTTGACCGACCCCAAGGTGCGCGAGGCCTATCTGGGTCACTGAGGCGGTCGGCCGCCAGGGCCCGCCGCGATGCGCGGGTCGGGCGCGCCGCGTGGCCGGAACAGCGAATCACCCTCAGTCGGTGGAAATTACAATGGCGGGTTGCACTTTCTGGTGCAACCCGTTTTTTCTTGCCCAACACCATGACCCAAGTCCCCACGCCCAGCGCCCCGACGGTTGCCGTCGATGAAAACCAGCTCATTCTGGAGCGGCGGGAAAAACTCAAGGCCCTGCGCGAAACACAGAAGCAGGGTGGCGCTGTCGCGTTTCCGAACGATTTCAAACCCGTCGACAAAGCGGCCGAGCTGTTTTCGCTGCATGGCGAGACCAGCAAAGAAGCGCTGGAAGCGAACCCGGTGCGCGCCAGTGTGGCGGGCCGGATGATGCTCAAGCGGGTGATGGGCAAAGCCAGTTTCGCTACCTTGCAAGACGCCTCGCTGGGCGAGAGCGGCGGGCGCATCCAGATTTACCTGAACAACGAGAGCGTGGGCGAAGACGTGCACGCCGCCTTCAAGCACTGGGACCTGGGCGACATCGTGGCGGCCGAGGGCGTGGTGTTCCGAACCGGCAAGGGCGAGCTGACCATCCACGCCGATTCCATTCGCCTGCTCACCAAGAGCCTGCGCCCGCTGCCCGACAAGTTTCACGGCCTGCACGATCAGGAGGTGAAGTACCGCCAGCGCTATGTGGACCTGATGACGGACGAGACCACGCGCCGGCGCTTTGTGGTGCGCAGCCAGGCGCTGTCTTGTTTGCGCGAGTTCATGGTCAGCCACGGCTTTCTGGAGGTGGAGACACCCATGTTGCACCCCATTCCCGGGGGCGCCAACGCGCGGCCGTTCAAGACCCACCACAACGCGCTCGACCAGGAAATGTTTCTGCGCATCGCGCCCGAGCTGTACCTCAAGCGCTTGCTGGTCGGCGGTTTTGACCGCGTGTTCGAGATCAACCGCAACTTCCGCAACGAAGGCATCAGCGTCCGCCACAACCCCGAGTTCACCATGATGGAGTTCTACGCGGCGTACTGGAACTACCAGGACCTGATGGACTTCAACGAGCAGCTGATCCGCCATGTGGTCAGGCAGGTGCACGGCGACACGCCACTGACCTACAACGGCCAGCCGGTCGATGTGATGTCGCCCTTCGAGCGCCTGACCATTCGCCAGGCCATCCTGAAATACACCGACGCCGGTGAGCAGGTCGACTCGGTCGAATGGCTGATCCCAGCGCTCAAAAAGCTCGGCATGTCCGAAGCCAAGCACCAGCTGAGCACGCGCAGCCTGGCGAGCTTGCAGGTCTTGTACTTTGAGGAGACGGTGGAAGAGAAGCTGTGGAACCCCACCTTCATCATGGACCACCCGACCGAAATCTCGCCGCTGGCGCGCGCCAACGACGCCAACCCGGACGTGACCGAGCGCTTTGAGCTCTACATCACCGGTCGCGAATTCGGCAACGCCTTCTCCGAGCTCAACGACGCCGAAGACCAGGCCGCGCGTTTCCACGCCCAGGTGGCGAGCAAAGACGGCGGCGACGACGAGGCCATGCATTTCGATGCCGATTTCATCCGCGCACTCGAATACGGCATGCCGCCGGCTGGCGGCTGCGGCATCGGCATCGACCGCCTCATGATGCTGCTCACCGACAGCCCCAGCATCCGCGATGTGATCCTGTTCCCGGCATTGAGGAGAGAATGACCCCCCTGCGCCGCTGCGCGGCTTCCCTCCTTCCGTTGGAGGGGGACGACACCTGCGGCCGGGCGAGAGCCCGTTCCGCGGTGTCCCTGAGGTGAGGCACTTCGCTCCGGAATCGCTGCTGGAGTTGCGCAAACAAGAACACCGCCCTCGGGCGGTGTTCTTGTTTGTGCGGGCGGGCTGTTTAAGCGTATTCGATCAGCGCCTTGCGCATCTTCTTCATCGCCGCCACCTCGATCTGGCGCACCCGCTCGGCGCTCACGCCGTACTCGGCCGCCAGCTCGTGCAGCGTCATGCCACCCGATCCGTCGTCGTTCACCTTGAGCCAGCGCTCGGTGACGATGCGGCGCGAGCGGTCGTCCAGCTCGTTCATGGCGCGCGCCACGCCTTCGGTGGCCAGCGCGTCGCGCTCCGCGCTTTCCAGCAGGGCGGTGGGTTCGTGGTTCACGTCGGCCAGGTAGGCGATGGGGCCGTAGCTTTCCTCGCCGTCGAGCCCGGGCGACGGGTCCAGCACCACGTCTCCGCCTGACAAACGGGCCTCCATTTCGCGCACCTCTTCCGGCTTGACCCGCAGCTCTTGCGCCATCACACCCACCTCGCCGTCCGACAGCACCTCGCGGTGGGTGTCGCCGTCCAGCGCTTCAGCGCGAAAGCTCTGCTTGCGCGAGCGCAGGTTGAAGAACAGCTTTCGCTGCGCCTTGGTGGTGGCCACCTTCACCATGCGCCAGTTTTTCAAAACATACTCATGAATCTCGGCCTTGATCCAGTGCATGGCGTAGCTCACCAGGCGCACACCCTGGTCGGGGTCGAAGCGTT
The DNA here is from genome assembly GCA_963831255.1 of uncultured beta proteobacterium. Taxonomy (GTDB): domain Bacteria; phylum Pseudomonadota; class Gammaproteobacteria; order Burkholderiales; family Burkholderiaceae_C; genus Hydrogenophaga. Next base: position 120,909 of record CAWHPI010000003.1, read on the forward strand.
TCACGGCCTTCATCAGACCCACATTGCCTTCCTGGATCAGGTCGCCGTGGGGCAGGCCATAGCCCAGGTACTGGCGGGCGATCGACACCACCAGCCGCAGGTGAGACATGACCAGCTGGCCAGCGGCGTCAATGTCGTTGTCATCGCGCAGCCGGCGCGCAGCGCTCTGCTCTTCTTCGAGCGTCAGCATGGGCATGCGGTTGACGGCGGAAATGTAGGCGTCCAGGTTGCCGAGTGCCGGCAAGGTCAGTGATCGGCTCGCCCAAGGGCTGGCCACGGCCAGGGCGGTGGACGACAACTGTGGATTGGCAAGGGTTGCGGACATGTGATTGCTCCTCCTGATGTGGGCTCCATGGAAATGTTAGCACTCTGTATGAGTGAGTGCCAAAAAAATGGTTCCATGAATCGGTCGCACAGGACAAAGTGCCGCCCATTGCCGCTTTTCAGGGGCGACTTGACCGGTTTGAGCGGATTTACCCGACGTTCACTTGTCGTCTTTGCCGATCTGGTTGCCAATCACCGCGCCCACTGCCGCACCGCCCAGGGTGCCCACCGTACCGCCGCCAAGCACGGCCCCGCCGATGGCGCCCACGCCAGCGCCGGTTGCCGTGGCCCGATCGCGTTGCGACATGTTGCCGCAACCCACCAGTCCGAGGGCGAGGGCGCTGGTGGCCAGCAAAGTTGAGAGCGTGCGGGTTGAGATCATGACGAAATTCCTTGAAAAAGGGGTTGGAGCGAATGAACACCGATTGGTGAGCATCCGTGTCAACCATCTTGCAAACAGCGCCCGCGGCCTGCTATCGGCCGAGGAGCCGACAGCGGGTCGGTGCCGTCCTACGCGCGCGGCCGTCACGCGCCCTGAACTTCGGCCTCACGGGTCGCGGCGAAAGCGCGTACCCATCGCTTGGCGTACGCTTGCCCCTTTCCTGATTCTTTTCTGTCCCACTGCCATGCCTCGTCCCATTCTCGAAGAAGCCGCCATCCATCCCGCGATTCAGCAAAAGATCGCCAACCTGCACCGGGAGACGCTGGCCGAGGTTCAGTCGGCGGTGGTGGAGCATGCCGTGGTGGTGGTCGGCATGGCGCGCAATCCCTTCGTGGCCCGAGCTCGCAAGGCGCTGAACAAGGCTGCTGTGGCCCACGAATACCTGGGCTACGGCGGTTACTTCTCGCAGTGGCGCCGGCGCAATGCGCTGAAGATCTGGACCGGCTGGCCCACCTTTCCCATGGTGTTCGTGCGCGGCGTGCTGGTGGGCGGGGCCGATGAGCTGCAAAAGCTGATCGATTCGGGGGAGTTGACGACCCGCCTGCGCGGGTAGGCGCCTGCTGGACTTGCAGCGCCTCGGCTGCCAGTGACCGCTGGGGTCGGCTCTCACTTTCGCCACCCGTATTCCGACACGCTGCCCGTGGGATCGGCCAAGCCTGCGGGGTGCGCCCGCAGCCATGCCAGCGCCGCCAGCGCAGGCATGGCGCCCTGCCTACAATGGCCAGATGATTGCTCGTGAACCCACCATCGCCCGTCTCGCCAGTGCCCACACCCTGCTGCTGGAACCGTTTGGCCTGACGCCAACGCACCTGCAGCGCGCGCTCGGCGAGATCATGTCGCACGGCGTTGACGACGCCGACCTTTATTTCCAGACCACCCGCAGCGAAGGCTGGAGCCTGGAGGAGGGCATCGTCAAGACCGGCAGCTTCAGCATCGACCAGGGCGTTGGTGTGCGCGCGGTCAGCGGCGAAAAAACCGCCTTTGCCTATTCCGACGATCTGTCCTGGGATTCGCTGATCGACGCGGCGCACACGGTGCGCACCATCTCCGGCCAGGGCCAGAGCCGCCGGGTGAAGCGCACGCCCGCGGTCAAGATCGCCGAAGTCGCGCTCGCTGTATCGCGGGCCTCGACCCGATCGCCACGCTCGACAGCAGCGCCAAGGTGGCGTTGCTGGAAAAGGTGGAAAAGCTCGCCAAGGCCAAAGACCCGCGTGTGGTGCAGGTGATGGCCGGGCTGGCCGCCGAGCACGACGTGGTGCTGGTGGCGCGCGCCGACGGCACGATGGCCGCCGATGTGCGGCCGCTGATCCGGCTGTCGGTCACGGTGATCGCCGAGCAGAAGGGCCGCCGCGAGGTCGGCTCATCGGGCGGTGGCGGCCGCTTTGGACTGGCCTATTTCGACGATGCCATGGTCCAGTCCTATGTGGACGAGGCGGTGGCCAACGCGCTGACCAACCTGGACGCGCGCCCTGCGCCGGCCGGCGAAATGGTGGTGGTGCTCGGTTCCGGCTGGCCCGGCATCTTGTTGCACGAGGCGGTGGGCCACGGCCTGGAAGGCGATTTCAACCGCAAGGGCTCCAGCGCGTTTGCCGGCCGCATCGGCAAGCGGGTGGCGGCCAAGGGCGTGACCGTGCTCGACGACGGCACCATCGCCGACCGCCGTGGCTCGCTCAACGTGGACGACGAAGGCCACCCGTCGCAGAAAAATGTGTTGATCGAGGACGGCATTCTGCGCGGCTACATCCAGGATTCGATGAATGCGCGCCTCATGGGCGTGAAACCCACCGGCAACGGCCGGCGCGAGAGCTACGCCCACGTGCCCATGCCGCGCATGACCAACACCTACATGTTGGGCGGCGACAAGAGCCCGGACGAGATCGTGGCCAGCATCAAGAAGGGCCTGTACGCCACCAACTTCGGCGGCGGCCAGGTCGACATCACCAGCGGCAAGTTTGTCTTCTCCGCCAGCCAGGCCTACTGGGTGGAAAACGGCCAGATCCAGTACCCGGTGAAGGGCGCCACGCTGGTGGGCAACGGCCCGGACGCGCTCACGCGCGTGAGCATGATCGGCAACGACATGAAGCTCGACAGCGGTGTCGGCACCTGCGGCAAGGAAGGTCAGAGCGTGCCGGTGGGCGTGGGCCAGCCCACGCTGCGCATCGACGGCCTGACGGTCGGCGGCACCGCCTGAGCCACCTGCATCCGGCCACACGCGGCGCTGTGTGATGCCATCCGGCGCTGTGAGTTTTTCGGCGGCGCTGCGCTTCTGGCTCAAGCTCGGTTTCATCAGCTTTGGCGGCCCGGCCGGGCAGATCGCGGTCATGCACCGCGAGCTGGTGGAAGAGAAGCGCTGGATCAGCGAGCAGCGCTTCCTGCACGCGCTGAACTACTGCATGCTGCTGCCCGGCCCCGAGGCGCAGCAGCTCGCCACCTACATCGGCTGGTTGCTGCACCGGACCTGGGGCGGCATCGCGGCGGGCGTGCTGTTTGTCCTGCCCTCGTTGCTGCTGCTCATCGCCCTGAGCTGGGTTTATCTGGTTTACGGGCAGGTGGGATGGGTGGCGGGGGTGCTCTGGGGCATCAAGCCGGCGGTGGCGGCCATCGTGCTGCACGCGCTGCTGCGCATTGGCGGCAAAACGCTGCGCCACCCCCGGCAGTCGCCGCTGCTGTGGGCCATCGCCGTCGCCAGCTTTGTCGCGCTCTATGGTCTGGGGCTGCCGTTTCCGGCGGTGGTGCTGGCAGCCGCCGCCGTGGGCTGGATCGGGGGACGCCTGGCGCCGGCCCAGTTTTCGCCAGCAGCGGCGCCACCCATTGCGGTGGCCGCACTGCAGATGCCAGCGTTGATCGACACCGCCGCCGCCGAGCACACCCGCTTTTCCCGCCAGCGCCTGCTGCGCGTGCTGGTGGTTGGCGCGGCGCTCTGGCTGCTGCCGATGGCGGCACTGGTGCTCTGGCAAGGGTGGCACAGCACGCTCGCCACCATGGCGTGGTTCTTCACCAAGGCCGCCCTGCTCACCTTCGGCGGCGCCTACGCGGTGCTGCCCTATGTGTACCAGGGCGCGGTGGTGGAGCACGGCTGGCTGCTCGGGCCGCAGATGATCGACGGCCTGGCGCTGGGCGAGACCACGCCCGGGCCGCTGATCATGGTGGTGGCGTTTGTCGGGTTTCTGGGCGGTTGGGGTCAGCAGGTGCTTGGGCCGGAGCACCTGTTCCTGGGCGCGGCATTGGCCGCCTGCGTGGTGACCTGGTTCACTTTTCTGCCGTCGTTCGTGTTCATTCTGGCGGGCGGGCCGCTGGTGGAAAGCACCCACGGCAAATTGCATTTCACCGCCCCGCTCACCGCGATCACCGCAGCGGTGGTTGGCGTGATTGCCAGCCTGGCCTTGTTCTTTCTGCGCCATGTGCTGTTTCCAGACGGTCTGGGCGAGGGGCTTTGGCGCTCGCTTGACTTGCCAGCCTTGTGTCTTGCCGCTGCGGCCACGCTGGCGCTGGTGGTGGGCAAGCAGGGGGTGGTTCGGGTGATCGTGCTCAGCGGTCTGGCCGGCTGGGCCGTGCAGGCGATGGGCTGGCCCGGCTGACCGAGCAGCTGGCCTGTCAGCCGCCTGTCATGTCCCCTGTGCTACATTGCGCCGTCATGCAAACGCAGCACAGCTTTGCTTTTAGTTTTGGTTCTCGGTCCCTGGCGGACGAGAGGCGATGCTGTAAGCGTTCACCGAATCTCGATCAAACCGCCGGCGCCCTCAGCCCGGCGGTTTTTTTTGGCCTGTCGTTGCCCTTTTCTTCCACCGCCATTTCGAACGTCTTTTCCAACGTCTTTTCAGGAGCCTCGCGATGAACACCAAGACCCGCCCCGCCAGCACCGATGCCTGGCATGCCCGTCCTGTCGACAAAACCAGCCAGACCGACGACGAACGCATCAAGGACATCACCGTGCTCCCGCCTCCCGAACACCTGATCCGCTTCTTCCCCATCGGCGGCACGTCGGTGGAGGCCCTGATCAGCCGCACCCGCCAGCGCATCCACCACATCCTGCACGGCAAGGACGACCGCCTGCTGGTGGTGATCGGCCCCTGCTCCATCCACGATCCGGCTGCGGCGCTCGACTACGCGCGCCGCCTGAAGCCCTTGCGCGAGCAAATACGCCGACACGCTGGAGATCGTGATGCGCGTGTATTTCGAAAAGCCGCGCACCACGGTGGGCTGGAAGGGCCTGATCAACGACCCCTACCTCGACGAGAGCTACCGCATCGACGAAGGTCTGCGCATCGCGCGCCAGCTGCTGATCGAGATCAACCGCCTGGGCCTGCCGGCCGGCAGCGAGTTTCTCGACGTGATTTCGCCGCAGTACATCGGCGACCTGATCAGCTGGGGCGCCATCGGCGCGCGCACCACCGAAAGCCAGGTGCACCGCGAGCTGGCCTCGGGCCTGTCGGCACCGATCGGTTTCAAGAACGGCACCGACGGCAACATCCGGATCGCCACCGACGCCATTCAGGCCGCGGCGCGTGGCCACCACTTTCTGTCGGTGCACAAGAACGGCCAGGTGGCGATCGTGCAGACCAACGGCAACCAGGATTGCCACGTGATCCTGCGCGGTGGCAAGGCGCCCAACTACGACGCTGCCCACGTGGCAGCCGCGGTGAAAGACCTGGAAGCCGCCAAGCTCCCGCCGCGCCTGATGGTCGACTGCAGCCACGCCAACAGCAGCAAGCAGCACGAGAAGCAGCTCGACGTGGCGCGCGACATCGCAGCGCAGATCGAGGGCGGCTCGCGCAGTGTGTTCGGCCTGATGATCGAGAGCCACATCGAGGCCGGTGCGCAGAAATTCACGCCCTGGCAAGGACGACGTCGGTCAGCTCGAACTACGGCCAGAGCATCACCGATGCCTGCCTGGGCTGGAGCGATTCCGAGCAGGCGCTGGCCCTGTTGTCACAGGCTGTGCAGCGCTCGCGCCAGCACTGACCGGTACAACGGTGCCCACTTTGTCACGGCGGGGCTTTGCAACTGAGCGCAGCAACGGGTATTTGTGATGTATCAGAGTGTTACTTGGTATTCTGAGCGCTGGCCGATGCAGTCCAGTAGCGTGAACCACTTGACGCGTCACATCTCGAGCACTCAGGGGGTACCTTGGAGCAACCGGTCTTGGGTTTGGGGTTGTTGGGTTTTCCGGCGCCCTTGCAGCAACGGGTGCTGGCCTGGGCGAGGCAGTCGCAGCCAGGCTGGCCGCTTTGGCGCGTCAGCAGACCGGCGGCGCGCCGATGCGTGGATGATTCATGGCCCGGCGGTCACATGCCTGGCCGGGACACCCTGGTGATACGCCATCCCGCCAACACGGCGGAGCAGGTCACACTGAACCGCGAGGAGGTTGACCGCCCGCTGGCGTTTGCCACCCCGCTGCCCTGGGCTTTGCCTCCACCGAGTTCTTCGATGCCGAGAGTGAGCAAAGCGTGCGCCAGCGGCTGCAGCGGTTTGAGGCCTGGTTGCGGCCGCTGCGAACCCAGTTTGCGCTGGGCGCCCAGCTGGTGGACCGGTTGGCGCAATACAAGGAAGGCGTGGTTCACGTCTCGCACGAAGGCAAATTGCTCGCCGTGCTCGATCTGAACCGCTGGGTCGCCGGTCTTTTCATTCCAGCGCGGCCGGTGGATCTCGCCATGGCCGAATGGGCCCGGCGCCCAGCCCGCGCGAACGACATTCCGACCACCTTCATCCGGCTGCCGGTTCACCATCTGATGTGGACTTTACGCGGTGCGCACCAGCCGCGATGTGCTGCCGACCCGGTACCGCTCGCGCACGATTCACCTGCGGCGCGTTCCCCGCCTGCCCCCGCACGGATTTGACGAAGTGCACCTGATCCTGATGCGCGAGCTGATGGCGGCCCCCGCGACGCTCGACGCGCTGGTCGAGCGCACCGACCTGCCGGCGCGCCAGGTGTCGCAGCACGTGGCCGCGCTGTTTTTCGCCGGCGGTCTCACGACCGACCCCCGACAGCGCACAGCTCGCCGAGGCCCGGGTGCGCCACGACTGGCTGGCGCTGCAGCTGGCACCCGACGGCTTCACGGCCGACGGCCGTCCAGCCTCTGCCGTCCATGGCCCAGCGTCGGAATTCGGCGTGCCGTCCAGCCTGCTGCGCGACAGCGCTCCTGCGCCCTTGCAGCCCTGAGGCGCCGTCTCGCCAGGTTTTGCGCGAGCAGCGGATGCAGCCCACGGGATGCCCGGCCCCAGTGCGCGCAGAAACTGGCGGCACAATCGGGCATCGTTCTTACTCTCACCTGTATCGCCCGAAGGAGTCACGCCATGCGCAGCCAAGTCACCGTTAGCTGGAGCGAGCAGTCCAGCCACCGCTTCGACCTCGAAGAGGTGCAGCCCATGCCCCACGAGCAGGCCCGCGCCTGGCTGGACGAGCAGTTCACCGTCCTGGAGTGCGAGCCGCATCCGTCTTACCGGCAAGGTGCTGACCGCCGACAAGGTGCTCGCGGTGGCGCAGGCCGCTGGCGAGCAGCGCTTTCGCGATGCCGAGCACCGGGATTGGGCGATGTCCTATGCCCGCGCAGCGAGCGCTGCGCTGGCCAAGCCGGTGGTGCGGGTCGATCTGGCGACCATGTCGGTCGCTTACTGACCGCAGCTGCGTTTCAGCGCGCGCTCAGTGCGCTCAGCAGTTTGGCGTGGATCCCACCAAAGCCGCCGTTGCTCATGCAGACAATGTGATCGCCGGGACGGGCCGCGAGCGGTGAGCTGCGCCACCAGTTCATCGATGCTGTGGGCAACCTGTGCGCGGGGACCCATGGGTTCCAGCACGTCCGCCGCCGCCCAGTCCAGCCCGCCGCTGTGGCAGAACGCGAGATCAGCAGCTTCCAGGCTCCAGGGCAGCTGTGCCTTCATGGTGCCCAGCTTCATGGTGTTGCTGCGCGGCTCGAACACCGCCAGGATGCGGCCCCGCGGCCCTTCGGTTTGATCGAGCCGGCGCCGCAGGCCGTCCAGCGTGGTGCGGATCGCGGTCGGGTGGTGGGCGAAGTCGTCGTACACGGTGATGTCGCCGCCTTCGCGCGTCACCGTGCCGCGCAGCTCCATGCGCCGGCGCACATTCTCGAATCGGGTCAGTGCCTGGGCCGCCATGGCAGGTGCGACACCCACATGCTCGGCCGCCGCAATGGCGGCCAGCGCATTGAGCTGGTTGTGCACACCTGTGAGCGCCCACTCAACCCGCGCCACCGGCTGGCCGCGCTGCAACACATCGAAGGCATGCGGCTCGCCCTGGGCTGTGTAGTCGCTCACCGCCGCTCCAAAACTGCGCACCTCGCTCCAAAGGCCCTGGTGCAGCACCCGTTCCAGTGCGTCCTCCAGCCCGTTGACCACGACCCGGCCACTGGCGGGCACGGTACGCACCAGGTGGTGAAACTGGCGCTCGATGGCGGTCAGGTTGTCAAAAATGTCGGCGTGATCGAATTCCAGGTTGTTCAGGATCGCGGTGCGCGGCCGGTAGTGCACGAATTTGCTGCGCTTGTCGAAGAAGGCGGTGTCGTACTCGTCCGCCTCAATCACGAACAGTGCGCCGGGCCGTTTCGCCGCCTGGCCACCACTGGGCGAAACAGCCTCCTCGGGGAGCGTGGGGTCCACACTGCCAAGCCGCGCCGACACGCCAAAGTTCATTGGTACGCCGCCGATCAGAAAACCGGGCTGAAGGCCGGCGCTCTCCAGAATCCAGGCCAGCATGGCGGTGGTGGTCGTCTTGCCGTGGGTGCCGGCCACGGCCAGCACATGGCGACCTTGCAAGACATGCTCGGCCAGCCATTGCGGTCCGCTGGTGTAGGCCGCGCCGGCGTCCAGGATCGCTTCCATCAGCGGAAATTTGGGTGTTCCATCGGGATGGCGTGCGCGGCTGACCACGTTGCCCACCACGTACATGTCGGGTGCCAGGGCCATCTGGTCGGCGTCGAAGCCCTCGATCAGGTCGATGCCGAGCGCGCGCAGCTGGTCGCTCATGGGCGGATAGACGCCCGCATCGCAACCCGTCACGCGGTGCCCAGCCTCGCGCGCCAGCGCCGCCAGCCCGCCCATGAAGGTGCCGCAAATCCCCAGTATGTGTATGTGCATCGCGAGATTCTAGGTCTGACGGGTTGCCGGCTCTCCAGCGTGCCGATGCCAGTGCCAAGGACGGGGCAAAAGCGGCGCGGGCACAATCTGGGCATGGAAACGTTTCGAGACATGGCCGTTGTCGAGCTGGCCCAGGTTGCCGCTCGGCTGGTGGTGGAAGACGGTATGGAATACGCCGGGGCCAAGCGGCAGGCGGTCAAGCAGCTGGGTCTGCCGCCGCGCACCGCGTTGCCTGACAACGACGCGATCGACGCCGCCGTGCGCGAGCACATCGCTCTGTTCTGCGGCGACACACAGCCGGCCGAGCTGGCGGCCTTGCGCTCGATCGCGCTCACCTGGATGCAACGCCTGTCCGCTTTCCGTCCGCACCTGGGCGGATCGGTCTGGCACGGCACCGCCACGCGCCACAGCGACGTGTACCTGCAGCTGTTCTGTGACGATCCCAAAGAGCCCGAATGGGCCTTGCTGGACCACCGGGTTGACTACCGCCCCGGCGAGGTGAACGGCTGGCGCGGCGAGCCGGTGCCCGCGCTGACGCTGCGCGAGCGCTGCGACCCGCTGGGGCAATGGGTGTTGGTGCATCTGATGGTTTACGACCTGGACGACGTGCGCGGCGCGCTCAAAGCCGATCGGCAGGGCCGCAAGCCGCGCGGCGACACAGCCGCGCTGCTCAAGCTCATGGCCGCTGGCGTGGCTGAGGAGGCATCATGAACCGGCGCCAGTGGTTGATGGCCGGTGTGGCCGGGGCAGCGGGCCTCACCGGCGCTGGCGTGGGCTGGTGGCGGCTGCGCCCCCATGCGGTGGAGAACGGCGCCGAAGCTGCGTTCTGGTCCAGCCAGTTCGAGGGGCCGAATGGCGAGCTGGTCGATTTGCAGGCCTGGCGCGGCAAGCCCCTGCTGATCAATTTCTGGGCCACCTGGTGCCCGCCCTGCGTGGAGGAGTTGCCGCTGCTCAACGCGTTTCACCAGCAGCATGCAGCCAGCGGTTGGCAGGTGCTGGGCCTGGCGGTGGATCAGCCGAGCGCCGTGCGGCGCTTCATGGAGAAGCTGCCGCTGAATTTCCCGGTGGGCATGGCGGGGCTGGCGGGCACCGAACTCAGCCGCAGCCTGGGCAACGCGACCGGCGCGCTGCCTTTCACCGTGGTCATGGGCCGCGACGGTGCGGTGCTGCACCGAAAGCTCGGCAAAGTGGACAACGCCGACCTGGCTCGGTGGGTGGCGCAGACGGGCTGATCGACAGACACCGCGCCGACCAGGGCCAGTTTGGCCTTTGGCCAGCCCGGTTTCAAGATGTGTATCGAAAAATGGGTAAAAGCGGGTAAAGTCGCCGCAGCGCTGTGACTTTTCTCATGAATGGCCAGCCCCGCTCCCGCACCCTCGTGTTGCAAGCGCAGCGATGCCAGGTGGATAACTTCAGGTACACTGCGCCACCTTTTTGGCTTGATAAGAGAAATTGGTGAAAATAAACCAATTTTGCAATCAAATTAGCCGATCTTCGTTGGAGAAGCCATGGATTTGAGAAAACTGAAGACACTGATCGATCTCGTCTCGGAATCGAACGTGTCTGAACTGGAAATCACCGAAGCCGAAGGCAAGGTGCGCATTGTCAAGAGCCAGCCTGTCGGCATGGCGACGCCAGTCACCTACACCATGGCGCCCGCGGCGCCTGTGGCTCCCCCTGCCGGTGTCGCTGTGCCGCCGGTGGACGCGGTGCCGGTGGCTGTTGTGCCCGTGGAGCCCAGCGGTCATGTGGTCAAGTCGCCCATGGTGGGCACGTTTTACCGGGCTTCCAGCCCGGGGGCCAAGGCGTTTGTCGAGATCGGCGACACGATCAAGGAAGGCGAGACGATCTGCATCGTCGAGGCCATGAAGATCCTGAATGAAATTGAAGCCGACAAAAGCGGTACGGTGACGCAGATCCTGGTGGAAAACGGCCAGGCGGTCGAATACGGCCAGCCGCTGTACGTGATCGCATAAGGAATCACCGCGCATGTTCAAGAAAATCCTGATCGCCAACCGGGGGGAGATCGCCCTGCGCGTGCAGCGAGCCTGTCGCGAAATGGGCATCAAGGCGGTGATGGTGTATTCCGAGGCCGACCGCGACGCCAAGTACATCCGGCTGGCCGATGAGGCCGTCTGCATCGGCCCGCCGCCCTCGGGGCAGAGTTACCTCAACATGCCGGCGATCATTTCGGCGGCTGAGGTGACCGATGCCGAGGCGATCCACCCCGGCTACGGTTTTCTCAGCGAAAACGCCGATTTCGCCGAGCGGGTGGAGAAAAGCGGTTTCACCTTCATCGGGCCAACGCCCGAGTCGATCCGCCTGATGGGTGACAAGGTGTCGGCCAAGCAGGCCATGATCCGAGCCGGCGTGCCCTGCGTGCCGGGTTCCGAAGGCGCGCTGCCGGCCGACGGGGCGGCGATCAAGCGCATTGCCAAGTCGGTGGGTTACCCGGTGATCATCAAGGCCGCGGGCGGTGGCGGCGGGCGCGGGATGCGCGTGGTGCACACCGAGGCTGCGCTGCTGCACGCGGTGCAGACCACCAAGGCCGAGGCCGGGGCGGCGTTTGGCAATCCCGAGGTGTACATGGAGAAGTTTCTCCAGAATCCGCGTCACATCGAGATCCAGATCATTGCCGACACACACCGCAACGCGGTGTATCTCGGCGAGCGCGACTGCTCGATGCAGCGGCGCCACCAGAAGGTGATCGAGGAGGCGCCGGCGCCCGGCATTGCGCGCCGCCTGATCGAGAAGATTGGTGAACGGTGCGCGGCGGCCTGCAAGAAGATCGGCTATCGCGGTGCGGGCACTTTCGAGTTTCTGTTCGAGAACGGCGAGTTCTATTTCATCGAGATGAACACGCGCGTGCAGGTCGAGCACCCGGTGACCGAGTGGATTTCCGGTGTGGACATTGTGCGAACGCAGATCGCAGTGGCTGCCGGCGAGAAGCTGCCGTTCACCCAGCGCCAGATTCAACTGCGCGGGCATGCGATCGAGTGCCGCATCAACGCCGAGGACGCCTACAAGTTCACTCCGTCGCCCGGCCGCGTGACGGCCTGGCACATGCCGGGCGGTCCGGGCGTGCGGGTGGATTCACACGTCTATGCCAACTACGTGGTGCCACCGAACTACGACTCGATGATCGGCAAGCTCATCGTGCACGGCGATACGCGCGAGCAGGCGTTGGCCCGCATGCGCACCGCCCTGGCGGAGTCGGTGGTGGAGGGGATCAAGACCAACATCCCGCTGCACCGCGAGCTGATGGTGGACGCCAGCTTCGTCGCTGGCGGCACCAACATTCACTACCTGGAAGAGTGGTTGTCGCAGCGCGATCGATAGGCTCCCCCCGCGCCGCTTTGCGTCACCCCCCCGAGGGGGCAACACCTGCGGCCTGGCAAAGCCAGTTCCGCGGTGGTCCGGATCAACTCCTCTCTGCTTGTCTATGTCCTCACTGTTTGAACTGGTTCTGAGCGTGCCCGAGGCGGCGGTTGAGGCGGTGAGCGATGCGCTGGACGCGCTCGATGCGCTGAGCATCTCGGTGGAAGATGCCGATGCCATGACCGAGGCAGAGCAGGCCCTGTTCGGGGAGCCCGGCATGCCGCCGCCCAAGGCGGGCTGGCAGCGGTCGCGGGTGGTGGCCCTGTTTTCGTCGGATGCCGCAGCGCGCGAAGCCGCCGGCTTGTTGCAGGCCCAGGACTTCTTTCAGGGCTGTGTGGTGCTCGGCGTGCAGACCGTACCCGAGCAAGACTGGGTGCGGCTCACACAGTCGCAGTTCGATCCGGTCGAGATCACCCCGAGCGTTCTGGATTGTGCCGACCTGGCACGAACCACCCGCTGCCGCACAGCAGGTGCTGCGCCTCGATCCCGGTCTGGCGTTCGGCACCGGTACCCATCCCACCACCCGCATGTGTCTGCGCTGGACCGCATCGCGCCAGTGGCAGGGCCAGCGCGTGCTCGACTACGGTTGCGGCTCGGGCATTCTGGCCATGGGCGCAGCCCGCTTTGGCGCCGACCGAGATTGTGGCGGTCGACATCGATCCGGCCGCTGTCGAGGCAACACGCCTCAATGCCCAGGCCAACCATGTGGCGCTCCAGGCTGGCCTGCCCGATGTGGCCAAGGGCGAGTTCAACCTGGTGCTGGCCAACATTCTGGCCACGCCACTGAAGGTGCTTGCGCCGCTGTTGTGCGCGCATGTGGCGCCTGGCGGGCACCTGGTGCTGGCGGGCATCCTGTCTCGCCAAACCGATGAGTTGCGCGAGGCCTTTGCCCCTTGGGTCAATCTGGGCGTGAGCGACGAGGAAGACGGCTGGGCGCTCATGACGGCGCACAAGCCCTGATCCGCAACTTTATCGGCGGGCTCATTCGCCTGGCCGTTTCAGGCTGCGGCGCGGCGGCGCCTGCAATAATTGCCACATGAGTCTCATTACCCGCTGCCCGGCCTGTGCGACCCAGTTCAAGGTCGTTCCCGATCAGCTCAAGCTCTCTGACGGCTGGGTGCGATGTGGTCATTGCTCGGACGTGTTCGACGCGACCCGCTATCTCGAAAACTGGGCAGATGGCATGGATGCCACGGCGGCTTCTGAAGAGCAGCAGCCACTGCCCCATCGGCAGGTGGACATGCCGGCGCACCAGCAAGCGGTGTACCCGCAGTCGGCTGTGGTCGAGACGGCCGCACCGGCCCATTCCTCGCCGACTCCGCCGATGCCTCCCGCCGCGACCGCGCCGCAGGATGCCGACGAGCTGGACATCGATCTGGAATCGGATGAGCCCGATCGGCCCATCGACATCGCCGCCGCACAACCTGGTGCCCCCGATCAAGCGGGAAGCGTGCCTCTGAGGCGCGCCCCCGGCCAGAGAGACGCTCCCGCGGTCGATGGCGCGTCAGACTTCCATAAAGAGCTCAAGCAGTTCGCGGCCACCCTCGGTAAGTCCGCAGGCGAGCCGGATAGCGTTCCCGCTGACGCAGCCGTGGCGTTGCCGGCATCAGCGCCAGCCGATTCAGCACCACCGCTGCAGACCTCACCGAAGGCGGCAGTCACCGCGTCAGCGGACAGCGAGAATCTGGAGGACGCCCAGCTGGAGCCCGACTTCGTACGCCAGGCCCGTCGGCGTGCGTTCTGGCGCTCCCCTGGCACGCGGGCGCTGCTGGCGCTGGTGGCTCTGGTCTTGTCTGCCTTGCTGGGCGCGCAGTGGGCGCTGCAGGAGCGCGACCGCCTTGCCGCGGTTCACCCCGACTGGCGGCCATTGCTGTCCAAGCTGTGCGAGCCATTGGGCTGCAGCATCGGCGCCGTGCGCGATCTTCAAGCGGTGGTCATCGACAGTTCCACCCTCACACGGCGAATCGGCGACTTTTATTCCTTCGATCTGGTGTTGAAGAACAACGCCAGCATCCCTCTGGCGGTTCCGGCGCTTGAGCTCAGTCTGACCGATACCGCCGACAGCGTGATCTCGCGCCGCGTCTTCCTTCCCGAGGATCTGCCTGGGGTTCCCCCTTTGCTTCCCCCCTCCAGTACGGTGCCAGTCAGCCTGCGGCTGTCGCTTGCGGCGGGAGGTGCTTTGCCCATGGCCGGCTACCGCGCCCTGGTTTTTTATCCCTGAAGTGTTTTCTGGAAACTCTATGACCATTCTTGTCTGTGGCTCGCTGGCGTTCGACACCATCATGAATTTTGAAGGACGATTTGCCGAGCAGATCCTCCCAAGCCAGCTGCACATTCTCAACGTGTCCTTTCTGGTGCCGGTGCTGCGTCGCGAGTACGGCGGTTGTGCGGGCAACATTGCCTATGGCCTGCGACAACTGGGCAGCGAAGTCATCCCGCTGGCCACACTGGGCAACGACGGGCAGGAGTACCTCGATCGCCTGAGCAAGCTGGGTGTGGATGCGCGCCATGTCGCCACCTCGGCGGACAGCTACACCGCACAGGCGATGATCATGACCGACCGGGACAACAACCAGATCACCGCCTTTCACCCTGGCGCCATGTCGCAGGCCCACGCCAACCCGGTGCCGGCGCGCAGCGACATTCGGTTGGGCATTGTGGCGCCCGATGGGCGCGAGGCGATGCTGCTCCACGCCCAGCAACTGCACGCGGCAGGTGTTCCTTTCGTGTTCGATCCCGGCCAGGGCCTGCCCATGTTCAGCGGCGCCGAACTGGAGCAGTTTGTCGAGCTGGCCACCTGGGTGACGGTGAACGACTACGAGGGTCGCATGCTGTGCGACCGAACAGGCCTGTCTTTGGCGGCTTTGTCGGAGCGTGTGGAAGGGCTGGTGGTGACCTTGGCCGATCAGGGTTGTGAGGTGTGGCAACGTGCCGAGCGAACCCATGTGCCGGGTGTGGCGGCCACCGCCGTGGTCGACCCCACCGGCTGTGGCGATGCGTTTCGCGCCGCTTTGCTGCACGGTCTGGCGCAGGGCTGGGATCTGGTTCGTTGTGTTGCGCTGGGCAACCGCATGGGCGCTACCAAGATCGCCAGCCGGGGCGGACAGAACTACCAGTTTCAAGCGAACGTCTGACCTGACCTGACCTGACCTGACGGCCTGACCTGGCCTGGCCAGGCCATTCAGAACAATCACCGCCTTGTCGTCCGGGCGGTGGTGCACATGCGTTGCGGTGGCCTGTTTGACCCCTTTCGAAATGAGAGCCAGACCCCTCCAACAAACGCATGGGCGAAAAAAAAGCCCGGCGCCTTGGCACCGGGCTCTTCAAGTCACGCGAGGGCGACTTCAGGGCTTGCTGGACGTGGGAAACGGCCAGGCAGCCTGTGGGTTCAGCTTGGTTTGAGCTGCAGGTGCCGCAGGGGCTGCCGGCTTCTTGGCCGGCTCAGCTTTTTTTGCTGAGGCTGCCTTTTTCGGAGCAGCCTTCTTGGGCGCAGCTTTCGTTGCTGCGGGCTTCTTGGCAGGAGCTGCCTTCTTGGCTGGCGCGGCTTTCTTGGCTGGTGCCGCTTTCTTCACAACCGCCTTTTTAGGGGCTGCCGCCTTTTTCGCTGCTGGCTTCTTGGCTGGTGCCGCTTTCTTCGCTGGCGCTGCTTTCTTGGCCGGTGCGGCTTTCTTCACGACGGCCTTCTTGGCAGGCGCCGCCTTCTTCACGACCGCCTTCTTGGCCGGTGCGGCTTTCTTCACGGCTGCCTTCTTGGCCGGTGCCGCCTTCTTCACAACCGCTTTTTTGGCCGCAGGGGCTTTCTTGGCCGGTGCTGCCTTCTTGGCGGCGGGCGCTGCTTTCTTCGCAGCAGCAGGTTTCTTGGCCACAGGGGCCTTCTTCGCCGGGGCTTTTTTAGCCGGGGCTTTTTTCGCAGTTGCCATTGTGTTCTCCTTGATCAAGTTGCAAAGAGCACTTCAGCCGATCTTGATGCCGGCGAAGCGATTCAGCGCCATGGTGTCGGGTGGATGCATCCACGAAAGACACCAGTGCGTTGAATGCCGTGACAAAACCCCGTCGCCTGCACCGAGGTGCAGAGAACGGGGTTTCGAATGGGGAAGAAGCATGTGGGAAAGAGACTCGGTCCTGTGGCTGCTCAGTCCCAGGACAGGGCGCCGCCCGTCTGGTACTCGATCACGCGGGTCTCAAAGAAATTGCGTTCCTTCTTGAGATCGATCATCTCGCTCATCCAGGGGAACGGATTCTCTTCATTCGGGTACATCGGCTCCAGGCCGATCTGCGTGGCGCGGCGGTTGGCGATGTAGCGCAGGTAGCCCTTGAACATGGAGGCGTTCATGCCCAGCACGCCGCGCGGCATGGTGTCTTCGGCGTAGCGGTACTCCAGCTCGACCGCCTTCATGAACAAGGCCTTGATCTCGGCCTTGAACTCGGGCGTCCACAGCAACGGGTTTTCCATCTTGATCGCGTTGATCAGGTCGATGCCGAAATTGCAGTGCATGGACTCGTCGCGCAGGATGTACTGGTACTGCTCGGCGGCACCGGTCATCTTGTTCTGGCGGCCCAGCGCCAGGATCTGCGTGAAGCCGACGTAGAAGAACAGGCCTTCCATCAGGCAGGCGAACACGATCAGGCTTTTGAGCAGGGTCTGGTCGGTCTCGGGGGTGCCGGTGTGGAAGTTCGGATCGCTGATGGCTTCGATGAATGGGATCAGGAACTCGTCCTTGTCGCGGATCGACTGCACCTCGTTGTAGGCGTTGAAGATCTCGGACTCGTCCAGGCCCAGCGACTCCACGATGTACTGGTAGGCGTGTGTGTGGATCGCTTCTTCGAAGGCCTGGCGCAGCAGGAACTGACGGCACTCGGGCGCCGTGATGTGGCGGTAGGTGCCCAGCACGATGTTGTTGGCGGCCAGCGAATCGGCGGTGACGAAAAAGCCGAGGTTGCGCTTGACGATGCGGCGCTCGTCTTCGGTCAGACCGTTGGGGTCTTTCCAGAGCGCGATGTCGCGGCTCATGTTCACTTCCTGCGGCATCCAGTGATTGGCGCAGGTGGCGAGGTACTTCTCCCAGGCCCACTTGTACTTGAACGGCACCAGCTGGTTGACGTCGGTCTGGCCGTTGATGATGCGCTTGTCTGCTGCGTTGACGCGACGAGCAGCTGCGGGCGCGCTGCGCGTGCCATGAGATGGGTTGGGTGAGGAGGACACTGACGCCTTGCGCACCCGGCATCGCGGGTGGCACTGGCATGGTGGCTGGCTTCGAGAGAGGGCGTGACTTGTTCGTCCCAGGTCAACATAGATGTGTCCAATTCAATTGATTATCAAAGTGTCGGCATGAAATGCAAAGGACTCATGCGGTGTGAGGCATCTGCGGTGTTGTGACGTTGCATCGCATGCAGCGCATGTTCTTCACGCTGGCAACGCGCAACACCCGGCCGTGCTCACTGGCAGGCTTCGCAACCGGGGTCGTCAATCGCACAAAACTTCACGTCGGTTGCCGGCTCCGATGCCATGTCGCCAACACGCAGACGCAGCTGCACTCGTTGCCGCACCGCCACGGCGTTGAGCTGCCCGGTGCGACCGGTGGATTTTTCGGCTTGCGTGGCCGATGACGTGCGCAGGTAGTAGGTGGTCTTCAGGCCGCGCAACCAGGCAAGCTTGTAGGTGTCGTCGAGCTTCTTGCCCGACGCGCCCGCCATGTAGATGTTCAGGCTCTGCGCCTGATCGATCCACTTCTGGCGCCGCGCTGCGGCTTCCACCAGCCAAAGTGGCTCGACTTCGAACGCGGTGGCGTACAGGGCCTTGATGTCTTGCGGCACGCGGTCGATGGCGCGCAAGGAACCGTCGAAGTGTTTGAGGTCCATCACCATCACGTCGTCCCACAGGCCCAGGCGCTTGAGGTCCTTCACCAGGTAGCCGTTGATCACGGTGAACTCGCCCGACAGGTTGGACTTGACCGACAGGTTGCCGAAGCAGGGCTCGATGGAGGCGTCCACGCCGATGATGTTGGAGATGGTGGCGGTGGGCGCGATGGCCACGCAGTTGGAGTTGCGCATGCCGTCGGCGGCGATCTTCTTGCGCAGCGCTTCCCAGTCCAGGCTGCTGGAGCGGTCCACGTCCACATAGCCGCCGCGCTCGCGCGCCAGCAGGTCCAGCGTGTCGCTGCGGCAGAATGCCCTGGTCCCACAGCGAGCCCTTGTAGCTGGCGTAGCGGCCGCGCTCGCGGGCCAGTTCGGTCGAGGCCCAGTAGGCGTAGTAGCAGATCGCTTCCATCGAGCGGTCGGCGAACTCCACCGCCTCGTTGGAGGCGTAGGCGATGCGCAGTTCGTACAGCGCGTCCTGGAAACCCATGATGCCCAGGCCCACCGGACGGTGGCGCATGTTGGAGTCGCGCGCCTTCTTCACCGCGTAGTAGTTGATGTCGATGACGTTGTCGAGCATGCGCATCGCGGTCTTGATCGTGACCTGCAGCTTCTCGTGGTCGAGCACCGGGTGCCGTCGGCGTCGGCTTTCAGGTGTTGCAGCAGATTGATCGAGCCCAGGTTGCAGACGGCGGTCTCGGTGTCGCTGGTGTTGAGCGTGATCTCGGTGCAGAGGTTGGAGCTGTGCACCACGCCCGCGTGCTGCTGCGGGCAGCGCACGTTGCAGGCGTCCTTGAAGGTGATCCAGGGGTGGCCGGTTTCGAACAGCATCGAGAGCATCTTGCGCCACAGGTCGGTGGCGGGCAGCTTGCGGTAGGGCTTGATTTCGCCGCGTGCGGCTTTTTCTTCGTAGGCCACGTAGGCGCTTCTCGAAGTCGGCGCCGAACAGGTCGTGCAGGTCGGGCACATCGTTGGGCGAGAACAGGGTCCACTCGCCCTTTTCCATCACGCGCTTCATGAACAGGTCGGGAATCCAGTTGGCGGTGTTCATGTCGTGCGTGCGGCGGCGGTCATCGCCGGTGTTCTTGCGCAGCTCCAGGAATTCTTCGATGTCCAGGTGCCAGGTTTCCAGGTAGGTGCAGACCGCGCCCTTGCGCTTGCCGCCCTGGTTGACCGCCACCGCGGTGTCGTTGACCACCTTGAGGAAGGGCACGACACCTTGTGACTCGCCATTGGTGCCCTTGATGTGGGCGCCCAGGGCGCGCACGCGGGTCCAGTCGTTGCCCAGGCCGCCGGCAAACTTGGACAGCAGGGCGTTTTCCTTGATCGACGTCGTAGATGCCGTCCAGGTCGTCTGGCACGGTGGTGAGGTAGCAGCTGGAGAGCTGCGAGCGCAGGGTGCCGCTGTTGAACAGCGTGGGCGTGGACGACATGAAGTCGAACGAGGACAGCACCTCGTAGAACTCGATGGCGCGCGCTTCGCGGTCGATCTCGTTGAGCGACAGGCCCATGGCCACGCGCATGAAGAATGCCTGCGGCAGCTCGATGCGGCTCTTGCGCACGTGCAGGAAGTAGCGGTCGTACAGGGTTTGCAGGCCAAGGTAGTCGAACTGCAGGTCGCGCTCGGGCTTGAGCGCTGCGCCCAGGCGCGCCAGATCGAACTGCTGCAGGCGCTCGTCGAGCAGCTCGTTCTGCACGCCCTTCTGGATGAACTGCGGGAAGTAGTCGGCGTAGCGCGCGCCCATTTCGCTGGATGGCACTTCTTCGCCAATCACTTCCTTCACGATCGTGTGCAGCAGCAGGCGGGCCGTGGCGTAGGTGTAGTCGGGATCCTTTTCGATCAGGGTGCGGGCGGCCAGGATGGAGGCCTTGTAGACCTCTTCCATCGGCACGCCGTCGTAGAGGTTGCGCTTGGTCTCGGCCACGATGGGGTCGGCCTTGACATCGGCGCCGAGGCCAACGCAGGCGGCTTCGATCAGGTTTTGCAGGCGCACCAGATCCAGCGGCACGCGCTCGCCGCCGTCGATCACGTGCAGCGCGGCCTCGTGGGGCTGTGCGGCTTGGACCTGGTGGGCGCGTTCCTGGCTGCGGCGTTCGCGGTAGAGCACATAGGCGCGCGCCACTTCATGGTGGCCGCTGCGCATCAGGCCCAGTTCGACATGGTCTTGCACGTCTTCGATGTGGAAGGTGCCGCCGCCCGGGCGCGAGCGCATCAGGGCGCGCACCACCGTCTGGGTCAGCTCGTCGACTGTTTCGCGCACGCTGGCCGAGGCCGCGCCCTGGGTGCCATGCACGGCCAGAAATGCCTTCATCAGCGCCACCGCAATCTTGCTCGGCTCGAACGACACCACCGCGCCGTTGCGACGAATGATCTGGTACTGCGCAAACACGGCGCTGGACGCCGAGGCTGGCGCACCACCGGTTGCTTTCGAGGCAGCGGGCTTTGAAGAGAAGGAGCGGTGGCTTGGGATGGGGCAGCGGTGAGCATGGTTCCTCTTTCGATTGTTGTGGTGTGTCGGGGCCGCAGCGAGCGCTGGCCTGCGGGTTCTGTGCGTGGCGCCTTGGGGTTTGCCAGTGGTGCATCTGGTGCCAGAACAGCTTGGCGCAGGGTGGTGCGCACCAGAATCGCAAAACGCAGCGCACACTATATCTGGTGTGTCGCACCAGTTCAATCCACTACGGGTAGTGTTTGTACGAAACCCACAACTTTTTCAGGCAGCGCCATTTCGTCACCCGAAAAGCACCGATGTGCATCGGTGCATGTTGGCCGGGAGCCGGGCGACCGCAGCGCCCGTCTGCACTGGAGATGCGGCTGGGCAGGGAAAAAACGTGGTGTCTGCAGCCAGCTTTCGAGCCAGAGACGGCGTCGCTTCTGGCGTGGCGAAGTGGAGCACCAAACAGCGCGCTGGGTGATCAGGCGACGTTTGGCGCTGAGCTGTCGGGTGAGGGAAAACGCGCAGCGGACCAGCCCAGGTTGCGCTGAAGCGCGGTCCAGTCGAAGCCGGGCCCTGGATCGCGCTTGCGGCCTGGTGCGATGTGCTCATGGCCCGCGATGTGTGCGATAGGCAAACGCTTGGCGAGCGCCGCACACAGACTGGTCAGTGTCTCGTATTGAGCAGGTTCAAAAGGGTCCCCTTCCAGACCTTCCAGCTCGATGCCGACCGAATGGTCGTTGCAGTTGAGGCGCCCGCGCCAGCACGATTCGCCGGCGTGCCAGGCGCGTGCGTCCACCGGCGACGAACTGCACCAGTTCGCCGTCACGCCGAACAAAAAAATGGGACGACACCGCCAGACCGCGAATTTGCTGGAAGTAGGGGTGAGCATCCCAGTCCAGCCGGTTGGTGAACAGCTGTTCAACCTCGGTGCCACCGTATTGGCCTGGCGGCAGGCTGATCGAGTGGATCACGATCAGGTCGACCAAGGTGCCGGGCGGCCGCGGTCCGAAATTGGGCGAAGGGCAGGCGCGCGCCGAGGTCAGCCAGCCGCCACCGTCGCGCCAGCCGTCGGCGTCCAGGGCGATGTCACTCGGTGTCCGCATCGTCAAAGGCGGGGTCTTTCGGCATGGCGATGCCCAGGCGCTGGATGCGGTAGCGCATCTGGCGCAGGTTCAGGCCGAGGCGCGCGGCCGCTGCGGTGCGGTTGAAGTCGGTTTCCTTCAACGCCTTGAGCAGCACCTGGCGCTCCTGCTCGTCCAGGAAGGCCTGCAGGTCGTCGGGAATGTCGGCGCTGGTGGGGCCCGCCGCCGCGGCTTCGGCGGTGACCGGTGGCATGAGCTTGGCCGTTGCGGTGGCGTCGGCGGCGCCGAAGTCGGCCGGCTCCAGCGCGGCGCCGTTGCCCAGGGCGAGGGCGCGTTGCAGCAGGTTTTCCAGCTCGCGCACATTGCCGGGCAGCTCTCGCGCTTGCAGCCAGGCCAGCGCGCGCGGCGGATAGCTCGGGCGCCACCATGCCCGACTCATCGCACAGGCGACACAGCAGGGCCTGCACCAGCTCGGGCAGGTCCTCGCGTGCGCTCGCGCAGGGCGGGTGTGCGCAGCTCGATCACGTTGAGTCGGTAAAACAGATCCTGACGAAACGCGCCGGCTGGTCACCAGCGCCGCCAGATCGCGGTGGGTGGCGCTGACCAGACGCACGTCCACAGCCTCTTCCTGCACACCACCCAGCGCGCGCACCCGGCGCTCCTGAATCACGCGCAGCAGCTTGGCCTGCATGGCCAGCGGCAGGTCGCCGATCTCGTCCAGGAACAGGGTGCCGCCCCGGGCCGCCTGGAAGTAGCCGTCGCGGTCCTGGCTGGCGCCGGTGAAGGCACCCTTGCGTGCGCCAAAAAATTCGGACTCGATCAGGTTTTCGGGGATGGCGCCGCAGTTGACCGCCACAAACGGCCCGCCCGCGCGGTGGCTGCACTCGTGAACCGCGCGCGCCACCAGTTCCTTGCCGGTGCCCGACTCGCCGAGGATCAGCACCGGCGCCATGCTGGTGGCCACCTTTTCGATGCTCATCTTGATCTGTTGAATGCAGTCTGCATGGCCGACGATGCGATCCAGCGCGCGGCCGCCAGCGCGGGGTGAAGGCGCCGTGGTGCTGCGCTGGGCCGGCTCACCCGAGAGCGTTGTTGGCTCATGCCGTGTGCGATGGCTTTGCAGCGCTGCGCTGACCGCGGCGCGCAACTGCTTGAGATCCACTGGCTTGGTCAGGTAGTCAAAGGCACCGCTCTTGAGGGCTTCCACCGCGTTTTCGGCCGACCCGTAGGCGGTGATCACGATGCATTTTTCGCCCCGTTGTTCTGAGTTGAGCGCATGCAGCAATTCCAGGCCCAGTCCATCGGGCAGACGCATGTCGGTGATCAGCACGTCAAACCGTTGCTGCGCCAGGCATTCGCGGGCCTGGGCCAGATCGCCGGCGGCAACCACCTGGTGGCCCTCGCGCAGCAAGGTCAATTCGTACAGGGTGCGCAGATCGGGCTCGTCGTCGACGACCAGCACCGAGGCGATCGGGTTCACAGCCATCGCAAGGAGCTTACCGGATGGTGAGCGGCGGTTCGCCGCGGGTGCGCCTTGGCCGGAGGCTGGGCGGTACCGAGTCGGCATAGGCCAGGTTTTGCTGCACCGGTGCGCGCTGCCCTTCGGCCGCGGGCATCACCACGAAAAATTCATTGCCCTCGCGCTGGTCGAGCATGCTGCGCTGGTAGGCGATTTCGGCTCCATAGCGCTCACACAGCTCGCGGCAGATGTACAGACCCAGACCGCTGGAGCGGCTCTCGGACGAGAAGAAGGGCTCGAACAGGTGCCGCCGCACGCTGGTCTCCAGCGGCATGCCGTCGCTCCAAACCGAGAGACGGCCACGGTCTGGGCCGTGAGGTTGCGTGATGACGCGAATCGAGGCGGGTTTGCGGCTGGCGTGGCGCAGCGCGTTGTCCAGCAGGTTGACCAGCAGGCGGCGCAGGTGATCGGGATCGAAGCCCACATACACCGCCGTGGCATGGGTGTGCACGCTGAGCACGCCCGGCGCCGGATTCTGCCGGCTCCACTCGTGGGTGATCTGGCGCACGGTCTGGTCCAGTGGCAGGCTCGGCGCGCTGACGCTGGCCGGGCTGGGTTGGACCCGCGCCACGTTGAGGATGTCGTCCACGATGCGCGAGAGCCGTTGGGCATTCTGGTCGATCATGCGGGTGAGCCGCTTTTGCCCGGCCTCTTGCACCTCCTCTTCGAGCAGGGCGTTGGCCTGGGTGATGGCCGAGAGCGGGTTGCGGATCTCGTGCGCCACGGCGGCCGACATGCGGCCCATGGAGGCCAGCTTTTCGGTACGCACCCGCGCCTCGACCTCGCGCAGGTCTTCCAGAAACAGCACGCACAGACCAGCCGCCTGGCCCGAGCTGTCCTGGGTGAGCCGGGTGCGCGCGTTCAGGCGGTGGGTGGTGAGATCGTCCAGCTCGATCGTCAACTCGCTCTCCAGCGAATGACCGAGCACAAAGGTCTCATTCACCAGGTTGGACAGACCGGCCCAGTTGTCGCGCGCGGAGAGCAGCAGCTTGGCCCCGTGGGTCTGGCGCTGCCCCATCAACATGGCTTGCGCCGCCGGGTTGGTGTTGCGCACAACGCCGTGCTGGTCGACCACGAGCACGCCCTCGCTCATGCCTTCGATCACCAGTTCGTTGACCTGCGCCTGGCTGCGCGCAGCGGCCTGGCTGCTCTGCGCCACCGCTTCCTCGCGAGCGAGCCGCGCGGCCAGCTGGTTGGCCAGAAACGCCACCAGGAAAAACCCGGTGCCGGCCAGCCCGGTTTGCAGGAAACGCGCGGTGGAACCATCGCTCAGCAGCGGCGCGCTCAGCCAGGCCTCGCCGAGCAGGTACAGCGTGATGATTGCTGCGGTGCCCAGCGCAAACACCAGCGAGCCCAGGATGGAGGCCAGCAGAACCGGGAGCGCAAACAGCGGCGTGTAATTGATGCCACCCTGCTGGAAGGACTGCAGCAAGGCAAACACGAGAAGGTCAACGCCGATCGTCAGCAACCATTGCAGCCGGAAAGAATATCCCGGCTGCACCGGACGCCACCACAGCAGCACCGCGATGGCCGCGCACAGGTGCAGTGCACAGACCGCCGCCAGCCAGGGTGGCCCGCCCGTGCCGGTGAACACCACGAACACCTGCAACAGCAGCAGCACCACCGCAATGAGCACCCGGGCGCGCATGAAGGCCCGCCACAGGCGTGAGAAAGAACGCACCCGCTTGGCCTGGCCACGGGTGTTGTTGCCGTCGCCATCGAGCACCGACAGCCAGGAAGCAGCGAACTGCGAGGAATGGTCGTGCGCCATCTCAGCAGACGGTGCCGGCAGGCGCTGCGGGGCAGGCCTGCGTCATCCGGCCTTGCCTTCGCTCAGGCGCCGATGGTCGTCGCAGCAATAGGCCCCTTGTCGCCCGCGCACCGCCTCGGTATCGGGGAGGTGGGTGCCGCACTGCAGGCAGGCCACCATGGTGGTGGGTGCCGGCAAGGGTTTGGGGCGGCGTTTGGTTGAGGCCTCCCTGTCTTGCTCAACGCCCCGACCCTGGCGCCAAAACCAGAACGCCACCACGACAACGGCAAAGACAAGCAGGTATTTCATGTGTGAAGGTTGTTCAGGGGTTGCCAAGCAACACTTCCATCACGAAGCGAGAGCCCACGTAGCCCAGCAGCAGAAAACCGGCGCCAATGTAGAGGGTTCGCGTGGCGGTGCGTCCGCGCCAGCCCAGGCGTTTGCGGCCCCACAGCAGCAAGCCCATGGTGGCCCACGAGAGCACGGTGAAGATGGTCTTGTGATTCCAGACGAAGCGGTCCAGGTATTGCTCTGCGAACAGCGCGCCGGCCAGCAGCGTGGCGGTCAGCAGCACAAAGCCGGCGCCGACGAACCGGAAAGTCAGCCGTTCCAGCGTGAGCAGCGGCATCGATGTTTCGGAGGCCGTGCCCAGACGCATCGCTGTTTCGGCGCGCTGCATCATCCAGGCATGTACCACCGCCACACCGATCAGGCCGTAGGAGGCGATGCCCAGGGCCCAGTGCAGCGGCAGCCAGGGCGAACGCAGTGTGGGGTGCATGGCGCCAGGGAACAGCAGCGCCAGCACGATGGCCAGGGTGCCCAGCACCGCCAGTGGCCAGCGCGCCCGCATCTGGGGAAACATGCGGCTTTCGATCAGGTAGACCGTGAACACCAGCCAGGCGGTGACCGACAGGGCCGGCGCGAAGCCGAAATGCACCGGACGGTCGAGCAGGTTGACCGACAGCACCAGCAGGTGCAGCAGCCAGGCAATGGCGAGCAGCGTGCGGGTTTGCGCCGGGCTCAGGCGCGGGTAAGCCCAGGCCAGCACCGCGTAGGCCAATGCCGCCACGGCGGACAACAGGGCCGCAGTGGGATGCACGGTCAAGGCAGGCAGCAGGTTCATCGGCAAGGGCGGAGTCTGTCGGGTGGGTGGGCGACGCGGTCGCGCGGCTAAAATCCACACCACAGTTTAACGGTCTTGCCCCCGAGCGTGCCCGCCACCAAGGCCGGCGAAGCCAGACCCTTTGAGGCGCCCTGCGCCTGCCAGCGGCCATCCGCCTGTCCACACCGGCGGGGCCCCAACCGACCCGAGCGCACCATGGCATCAGCCCTTTCCGACCGACTCTCCCGCGTTGTCAAGGAGATGCGTGGCCAGGCCCGCATCACCGAAAGCAACGTCACCGACATGCTGCGCGAGGTGCGCATGGCCTTGCTGGAGGCCGACGTGGCGCTGCCGGTGGTGCGCGACTTCATCGCGCGGGTGAAAGAGAAGGCGCTCGGCCAGGAGGTGGTGGGTTCGCTCACACCCGGTCAGGCGCTGGTGTCCATCGTCAACCGCGAGCTGGCTGCCACCATGGGCGCGGGCGTGGCCGACATCAACCTCGCCGCCCAGCCGCCGGCCGTGATCCTGATGGCGGGCTTGCAGGGCGCGGGCAAGACCACCACCACCGCCAAGCTGGCCAAGCACCTGATCGAGAAGCGCAAGAAAAAGGTGCTCACCGTCTCGGGCGACGTCTACCGCCCGGCCGCGATCGAGCAGCTCAAGACCGTGACCGCGCAGGCCGGCGCCGAGTGGTTCCCCAGCACGCCCGACCAGAAGCCGGCCGACATCGCGCGCGCGGCCATCGACTACGCCAAGAAAGCATTTCTTCGACGTGTTGCTGGTGGACACCGCCGGCCGTCTGGCGATCGACGAAGCGCTGATGCGCGAGATTCAGGAACTGCACACCATCCTGAAGCCGGTCGAGACCCTGTTTGTGGTCGACGCCATGCAGGGCCAGGACGCGGTCAACACCGCCAAGGCGTTCAGCGACGCGCTGCCCCTCACCGGCATCGTGCTCACCAAGACCGATGGCGATTCGCGCGGCGGCGCGGCGCTCTCGGTGCGCGCGGTCACCGGTGCACCGATCAAGTTCGCAGGCGTGTCGGAAAAGATCGACGGTCTGGAGGTGTTCGACGCCGAGCGCCATGCCGGCCGCATTCTGGGCATGGGCGACATCCTGGCGCTGGTCGAGCAGGTCACGGCGGGCGTGGACATGGCCTCGGCGCAGAAGCTGGCGGCCAAGGTCAAGAGCGGCGCCGGCTTCGATCTCAACGACTTTCTGGAGCAGATTCGCCAGATGAAGCAGATGGGCGGCCTCTCCAGCCTGATGGACAAGCTGCCCAGCGCGATGGCGGCCAAGGCCGGCCAGATGGACATGGGCAAGGCCGAGAAAGACATCGCTCGCAAGGAAGGCATCATCTGCAGCATGACGCTCAAGGAGCGCCGCAAGCCCGAGATCATCAAGGCCACGCGCAAGCGCCGCATCGCCAATGGCGCCGGTGTGCACGTGCAGGAAGTCAACCGCCTGCTCAAGGAATTTGAGCAGATGCAGGGCATGATGAAGCAGATGAAGGGCGGCGGCCTGATGAAGATGATGAAGAAGATGGGCGGCATGAAAGGCATGCCCAAGATGCCCGGCATGGGTTGACCGAAGTCAAGCCGGCGAGCACCGCGGCTGGCCATACTTGGTTGCCATGCTGCTTGCCATCGAATTCACCGTTTCGCTGATCGCGCTGGCGGTGGCGCTGTGGTTTCGGCCCTGGCGCATGTTGCAGGGCGCGTTGCTCACCCCCGCGCTGGCCGCCGTGGTTTTGCTGCCCGGTGTGTGGTTGCTGCCCCAGACCTTGCCGCAGGGTTTGCAGATCCAGCTGTCGGGCGCCTGTCTGCTGCTGCTCATGCTGGGCTGGCCGCTCACGGTGCTGGTGCTCGCGCTGGTCGCCGCGCTGGTGTGGCTGCTGGGGCAGGCGGATGCCCAGGCGGCGCTTTCGCAGTGGGTCTGGATCGGTCTGGCGCCGGCCACGCTGTCGCTGTTGATTGGTGCTGCCCTGCGGCGCTGGTTGCCGGCCAACATGTTTGTCTACACGCTGGGCCGGGCCTTCATGGGCACGGCTGTGGCGGTGTTTCTGTCGGGCGTGTTGATGGAGCTGCTGCACCGGCTGGTGGGCGCGCCGGCGATCGAGCAGGCGCTGGTGGGTCGCTGGCTCATGGCCTGGGGCGATGCCTTTCTGACCGGGATGTTTGCTGCCATTTTTGTGGCCTTTGCACCGCAGTGGCTGGCCACCTGGTCGGACGAGCGCTACCTCAGACGGCCCTGATCAGTCTCTGCCATGACCCCGTCGGGTACTCGGGAACCGGCAAACCCAGGCGGTTCAGGCAGCGCTGGGGTGCAGGATGCGACACCAGCATGTGCTGGGTCTCACGCATGAAGGATCCCCATGAAGAATTTGATGATTGGCCTGACCGTGCTGTTTTCCGGCGCTGCCATGGCACACGGCTGCCCGGGCGAGATGAAGGCAATTGATGCCAAGCTGGCCACCCAGCCCGCCATGACCGCAGACGCCAAGGCCCAGGTGACCGCGCTTCGGGCCGATGGCGAGCGCCTGCACAAGGCGGGTGAGCACACCGCCTCCATGAAGGCGCTGGGAGACGCCAAGAAGCTGCTCGGCCTCTGATTCGGGTGTGAAGAGGGAGCCGGCTCAGGCCGGCTCAGCCACCACCACCTCGCCGCGCAGCGAGTGCGGCTGGGTGTCGGTGATGCGCACGTCGATCATCTGACCGACCAGCCGCGCCGCATTCGGCCCGGCCGGGAAATTCACCACCCGGTTGCATTCGGTGCGGCCCATGAGCTCGGGCACTTCGGGGCTGGACTTGCGTGACGGGCCTTCAACGAGGATGCGTTGCACCGTGTCCTGCCGACTGGCGCTGATGCGCTTCACGTTGGCTTCGATCGTGGCCTGCAGGTGTTGCAGGCGCTTGAGCTTGACCGCGTGTGGCGTGTCGTCGGGCAGGTTGGCGGCGGGCGTGCCGGGGCGCGGGCTGAAGATGAAGGAGAAGCTGATGTCGAAACCCACGTCGTCGATCAGCTTCATCAGCTTGCCGAAGTCTTCTTCGGTCTCGCCGGGGAAGCCCACGATGAAGTCGCTGCTCATCACCAGGTCGGGGCGGATGGCGCGCAGCTTGCGAACCGTGCTCTTGTATTCCATGGCGGTGTAGCCGCGCTTCATGGCCATGAGGATGCGGTCCGACCCGTGCTGCACCGGCAGGTGCAGGTGGTTCACCAGCTTGGGGATCTTGGCGTAGGCCTCGATCAGGCGCGGCGTGAACTCGTTGGGGTGGCTGGTGGTGTAGCGGATGCGTTCGATGCCGGGGATGTCGGCCACGTATTCCAGCAGCAGCGCGAAATCGGCAATCTCGCCACTGTCACCCATGGGGCCGCGGTAGGCGTTCACGTTCTGGCCCAGCAGGTTGACCTCGCGCACGCCCTGGTCGGCCAGGCCGGCGATCTCCACCAGCACATCGTCAAACGGGCGGCTCATTTCTTCGCCGCGCGTGTAGGGCACAACGCAATAGCTGCAGTACTTGCTGCACCCTTCCATGATGGAGACAAAGGCGCTGGCGCCATCGACCCGCGCTGGCGGCAGGTGGTCGAACTTTTCGATCTCGGGAAAGCTGATGTCCACCTGCGGCCGCGACTGTTTCGCGCGCGCATTCAGCAACTCGGGCAACCGGTGCAGCGTTTGCGGGCCAAAGACCACGTCGACATAGGGCGCGCGCTTGATGATTTCGGCGCCTTCCTGGCTGGCCACGCAGCCGCCCACGCCGATCAGCACGCCCTTTTTCTTCAGGTGCTGCACGCGGCCGAGATCGGAAAACACCTTTTCCTGCGCCTTTTCGCGCACCGAGCAGGTGTTGAACAGGATCAGGTCGGCCTCATCCACGTTCTGTGTCGGCTCGTAGCCCTGCGCGGCGTGCATCACGTCGGCCATCTTGTCCGAGTCGTACTCGTTCATCTGGCAGCCAAAGGTTTTGATGAAGACTTTTTTGCTCATGGGGCGGGAACGGGGAATGTGGGCGAATGGGGTGGTGGGCGGGCGCGGATGCGCTGGCGTTCGGATTGCCGCAAAGCGCGGGCTGTGCGCCGGCGAGGAGCGCGGTGAGGCGGGCAGAGCGCCCGACCGTCAGTTTTTCAAGTCGGCCGCGCGTGGACGCTTCAGCGCCGCTTCGGCTTCGGTCAGAACCCAGACTTCATGGACCAGGCCGTTCGCTTCCAGGGTGTAGTTGACCGTGACTTCCTGGTTCACCAGCGCCGCCGACAGCACAAACATGCTGTTGGGACCGCGAATGCGGGAGCCGGGAGAAAGGCGCGCGGGTGCGCCGTCCATGGTGATCGCGGGCGGCTGTAACACCACCATCGTGCCGCGCAGGGCCTGGGCGGGAAACTGCCGGGGCGGCAGAGACTGGGCGAACGCGGTGCCAGCGCCAGCGAGCAGCAGCAGGCTGGCGAGCAGTTGGCGGCGGGGAAGGGCGGGGAGGCAGCGGTTCA
The DNA here is from genome assembly GCA_963831255.1 of uncultured beta proteobacterium. GTDB lineage: Bacteria > Pseudomonadota > Gammaproteobacteria > Burkholderiales > Burkholderiaceae_C > Hydrogenophaga. The sequence continues at coordinate 151,371 of CAWHPI010000003.1, forward strand.
TGGTGTGTGTCCAGAGGCTGAAGAAAACATGCGAAGCCACGGAGCGTGGCGCCAAGCCTCAGATTGTCGCACCCGCTGCTGTTCAGGGCCGGGGCGAACCGTCCGGCGCCGGACGGTCGGCATCGGACAGCGGGTAGGCGTCGGCCACGTAGGCCGGGCCCTTCATCACCAGCACGATGAAGGCGCCGATGGCCACGGTGAAGAGCACTGTCCAGTGCAGGATCACCAGGCTGATCAGGTAGATGTCCACCGTGGTGATACGGGTCGCCACCTCGGCTTCGCTGCCGCTCCAGGGCAGCACGCGCATCAACCCGGCGCCCAGCGCGGCCAGCAGTGTGCCCACCCAGAGCACGCGCGGCAGGCGACGCAAAATCTGGCGCTCCAGTCCGGCGGGGGACTTCTGAAAACCGGGCAATTTTTTGAACAGTTGGGACATGTCGGGGCAATGGTGTCTGGCTTGGGCAAGCATGCTGTGGGATTGCCCACCCCATGATAAGTTCGATCTCCCCTTCGGACCGCCAGCCCAGACAGCGCCGCGAGTCGAATAACAAGCCAACCGCTTCACCATGCACCCATCCATACCCTCCTTGCGACGCCGTTTGCTCGCAGTCCTGTTTCTGGGCGCCGCGCTGGCGCTGGCCGGCTGCGCCACGGCCCCGCCACCGGGCGTGAGCGTGGTCACCCCGTTCGACGTGAACCGCTACCTCGGCACCTGGCTGGAAGTGGCCCGGCTCGACCACCGGTTTGAACGCGGCCTGAGCCGGGTGAGCGCCACCTACCGCCTCAACGACGACGGCAGCGTCAAGGTGCTCAACCGCGGCTACAACGCGGAGAAGGGCGAATGGAGCGACGCCGAGGGCCGCGCCGTGTTCACCGGCGACAGCAACACCGGCTCGCTCAAGGTCTCGTTCTTCGGTCCGTTCTACGGCGGTTACCACGTGATCGCGCTCGACCCGGCCTACCGCTGGGCCATGGTGATCGGCCCCGACCCGAGCTACCTCTGGATCCTGTCGCGCGAGGCGCAGCTGCCGCCCGGCGTGCGCGAGCGTCTGCTGGCGCAAGCCGCGCAGGCTGGCGTCAACACGACCGAGCTGATCTGGGTCGATCACTCGCCACTGCCGCGCTGAACTGGAGCGGGCCGTGGCGCTCAGCGTGGTCTGGTTCAAGCGCGACCTGCGCGTGCACGACCACGCGGCGCTGGCCGCTGCGGCCGCGCAGGGCCCGGTGCTGTGCCTGTACGTGGTCGAGCCCAGCGTCTGGCGCCAGCCCGATGCCGCCACGCAGCACCTGCACTTCGTGCGCGAAAGCCTGCGCGACCTGGACCGCTCGCTTCAAGCCCTCGGCGTGCGGTTGACGGTGGTCACGGGCGAAGTCACCGAGGTGCTGGAGCGGCTGATGTTGGCCCAGCCGTTTGAGCAGCTGCATTCGCACCAGGAAACTGGCAACGGCGTGACCTATCAGCGCGATCTGGCGGTGCAGCGCTGGTGCAGAGCGCGGGGCGTGCGCTGGACCGAATGGCCGAACTTTGGTGTCGTGCGCCGCTTGCCGAGCCGCGATGGCTGGGCACGGCGTTGGGAAGCCCATGTGCATGCACCCCTGTCCGACATGCCCCAGCGGCTTGAAGCTTGCGACCTGCCCTGGGCCGAGCCCGCCGCGCCGGATGCCGTTGCGCTGCAGCTGCACGAACCCGACAAGCCACAGCGCCAGCGCGGCGGGCGGTCCGCGGGCCTGCAGGTCCTGCACGAATTCCTGAGCGAGCGCAGCGCGGCCTACCGAGGCGGCATCTCCTCGCCGCTGTCGGCGCCCACCGCCTGCTCGCGCCTTTCGCCCTACCTCGCGCACGGCTGCCTGAGCCTGCGCGAGGTGGTGCAGGCCACGCGCGAGCGCCTGGCCGCGCTGCCGCCCGAGACGCGTCACCACCGGCTGGGCCTGGAGGCGTTCGTGAGCCGCCTGGCCTGGCATTGCCACTTCATCCAGAAGCTGGAAGACGAGCCCGAGCTGGAATGGCGCAACCTGCACCGTGGCTACGACGGCCTGCGCGAGGACAGCTTCAACCCGGCGCACTTCGCGGCGCTCACCGAAGGCCGCACCGGCTGGCCGCTGGTGGATGCCTGCGTGGCCATGCTGCGCGAGACCGGCTGGGTCAATTTCCGCATGCGCGCCATGCTGGTCTCGGTGGCGGCGTATCCGCTGTGGCTGCACTGGCGCCCGGTGGGCGAGTGGCTGGCGCGGCAGTTTCTGGACTACGAGCCCGGCATCCACTGGAGCCAGTTGCAGATGCAGAGCGGCACCACCGGCATCAACACCACGCGGGTCTACAACCCGATCAAGCAGGCGCGCGACCACGATCCGCAAGGCCACTTCGTGCGCCGCTGGCTGCCGGTGCTGCAAGCGCGTGCCCGACGCCTGGCTGTTTGAACCCTGGCGCATGCCCGATGCCGTGCAGGCGCGCTGCGGCGTGCGCGTGGGGCTGGACTGGCCGCGGCCGGTGGTGGACCTGGAGCTGGCCACGCGCGAGGCCAAGGCGCGCCTGCACCAGCGCCGCGCCCTGCCCGAGGTGAAGGCGGCCGAAGCCGACATCGTGCGCCGCCATGGCTCGCGCTCGCGCGCGGCGGAGCAGACCGGGCGCACGCGCTCGGCCGCCGAGGCGGCGCAACAGAGCCTGTTCTGATGCCAGCGGTTTTGCACTGGTTTCGTCACGACCTGCGCCTGCACGACAACGCGGCGTTGCTGGCTTCGCTGGTGCGCGCCGAGCGCGAGGGGCTGGCGTGGTTGCCGGTGTGGTGGGCGGGTGAGCGCTGGTCGGATCGGTCTGGGACCTGCCGCGCGCGGGCCTGCATCGCCAGGCGTTTCTGAACCAGGCGCTGGTCAATCTGAGTCGGTCGATGCAGGCGATTGGCAGCGGCCTGCGGGTGCTGCGCGATCCGTTGCCGACAGCCATGCTGGACCTGGCGCAATCGATGGGCGCAGCCTGGTTCGAAGCGCAGCTGATGGACTTCGATGTGCACAGCAACACGGCAACTGGCTGTGCTTCGCGGGTCGCGGCACCAACCCGCGCGGTGGCCGAGCCTTCAATCTGGCCAAACAGGCGCAGGACCACGACCCGGATGGCCGCTACCAGGCCATATGGCGGTGAGCGACACTGGGGGCTGTTGACGAGGAGACCCCATGGCACGCCTTTCCCCCCTGCCGCCCGAGACCACACCCGAGCTGCAACCCCATTTCGACTTTTTCCTCGGCACCCTGGGCTTCACGCCCAACAGCGTGCTGACCATGCAGCGCAAGCCCAAGCTGGCGCAGGCGCTGGCGGTGATGAACGCGGCGGTGATGGACCCCGAGGGCGAGGTCGATCTGGGCTTTCGCCGCCTGGTCGGTCATGTGGTCAGCCAGGTGGCCGGCTGCCGCTACTGCCAGGCCCACACGCTGCTGGGCGCGAAGAACTTTGGCGTGAGCGAGGCCAAGCTGGCCGACATCTGGACCTACGCCAACAGCCCGCACTACAGCGAGCGCGAGCGCCTGGCGCTGGACTTTGCGCTGGCCGCGGCTTCACAGCCCAACGCCGTGACCGACGAGCAGTTCGCCGAACTGCAACAGCACTGGAGCGAGGGTGAGATCGTGGAGCTGCTCGGCGTGGTGGCGATGTTCGCGTTCCTCAACCGCTGGAACGACACCCTGGCCACGCCGCTGGAAGCGGTGCCGAGCGCACTGGCGTCCGAGGTGCTGGGTGCGCAGGGCTGGCGCCCGGAAAGCACGGCGGCTGAGCGCCGTCCTGAGCGCGCGCCGCTGGCGGCCTATTTCCAGCGCAGCGGCACGATGTGCACGCTGCCCTGCGTGCTGGAGAGCGTGAGCTCGCCTTCCTGGATCGTCGCCTGCAGCTGCATGCTGCGCTCGGCCAGGGCGGCCAGCGCGGGCGCGGCTTCGGTGGGCAGGCGCCAGGCCTGCAGCTTGTCCAGGCGCGACACCTTGTTTTCCATGCCGCGCCACCACACATCGGCCGCCGAGCCGAAGGCGTAGACAAACACCGCGTCGGCCTTGCTGCAGGCCTTGGCCAGCGGCTTGTCTTCGGGCTGGCCGACCTCGATCCAGATCCGTTTGCGGCCGGTGTAGTCGGTCAGCGACACGTCCGGGTCGTCCGGGTCGGACAGGCCGGCGCCAAAGGCCAGCGTGCCATCGCCACCGCAGGTGTCGACCAGCTCGTGGGCGTGGATCGCCATGGCCACCAGCCGGACCATCATGCGCTCGTCGGTCTCGCTGGGGTGGCGGGCCAGGGTGAGCGCGTGGTCGGCGTAGTAGCTGTGGTCGATGTCGGCGATCTGCAGATTCGCCTTGAAGATGGTGGATTTGAGGGCCATGGGTTGGGCAGAGCATACCTGCTGGCCCCGGGCGCCCGGCCTGTCTGGCGGCTGTCCGGCACTGAGGGAAGGTGATGGGTCGGATTCGGGTAAATCCTGAGTGCATGCGTCAACGCATGCTGTAACGTATACATTAATGAATCCGAACGCCGCCCTTGTCAACGAAACCGCCGCCGTGACCGATCTGGCCACGCTGGGTGCGGTGGGCAGCGGGCTGGTGCGACCGGAGTGTGTGCTCGCCACCCGGGCCGGGGACTTGTACACCGCCGACTGGCGCGGCGGTGTGGCCCACACCCGGCCCGACGGTAGCCAGACCCTGTACACCGCGCCCATGGTCGACGGCCTCACGCTGCGGCCCAACGGCATCGCCCTGCTGGCCGATGGCAGCTTTCTGGTGACCCAGCTCGGCGAAACCGACGGCGGCGTGTACCACTTGACCCGCGATGGCCACATCCGCCCCTGGCTGATGCAGGTCGACGGGGTGGACCTGCCGCCCACCAACTTTGTGGTGCAGGACGGCGCTGGCCGCACCTGGGTCACGGTCAGCACCCGACGGACCCCGCGTGCCCAGGCCTACCGCGGCGACGTGGCCGACGGCTTCATCGTCTGCGTCGACGCGCAAGGCGGCGCGGCGATCGTGGCCGATGGCCTGGGTTACACCAACGAGGTGGCGCTCGATGCCAGTGGCCAGTGGCTGTACGTGAACGAAACCTTTGGCCGCCGTGTTTCGCGCTTTCGCGTTGCCCCCGGTGGCGCACTCGGGCCGCGCGAAACCTTCACCACCTTGGGCGCCGGCAGCTACCCCGACGGCCTGGCCTTCGACGAGCTGGGCAACCTCTGGGTGGTGAGCATCGTGAGCAACCGCCTGATCCGCATCGCGCCCGATGGCAGCCAGCAGCTCTGGTTGCAGGATGTGGATCCCGACCACCTCGCCTGGACCGAAACCGCCTTTTTGGCCGGCGAACTGGGCCGGCCGCACCTCGACGGCGTCAAGAGCCAGCGCCTGCGCAACATTTCCAGCATCGCCTTCGCCGGCCCGGAGCGTCGCACCGGCGTGCTCGGCTGCCTGCTCGGCGATCAGCTGCTCACCCTCAACATGCCCGCGCCGGGTCTGGCGCCGCACCACTGGAGCTTTGCATGACCCAAGCCCTGAGCTCGGTTTCGCTCGTCGACACCGCCTACGAACAGATCCGGCGCCGGATCCTCGACAACGTCTGGCCACCCGGCCACCGCGCGCTGGAGCAAGAGGTGGCGCTGGCGCTCGGCATGAGCCGCACGCCGGTGCACGAAGCCCTGGTGCGGCTGCAGAACGACGGCCTGGTCGAGGTGGTGCCGCGCCATGGCATGCGGGTGCTGCCCGTCTCACCCACCGACATGCGCGAGATCTACGAGATCCTCACCGCGCTGGAGTGCATGGCGGCCGAAATCGTGGCCAGCCGCCAACCCAGCGACGCCGAACTGGCGCCGCTCACCCTGGCCACCGACGCCATGGAAGCGGCCCTCGCCGCCGACGATCTCGACGCCTGGGCAGCGGCCGACGAGCGCTTCCACGCCAGCCTGATCGAGCTCAGCGGCAACCGCCAGCTCGCGGCCACGGTCTGGAACTACTGGGACCGGGCCCACCGCGCCCGCATGTTCAGCCTGAAGCTGCGGCCCAAACCGGTGAACTCCACCCAGGACCACCGCGAACTCGTGGAGCGCCTGCAGGCCGGCGATGCGCGCGGCGCAGCCGAGGTCAACCGCGCCCACCGCGCCCGCGCCAGCCGCGAACTGCTGGCCATTTTCGAGCGCTTCAAGCTCGCGCAGATGTGATGTCCAAGACCAGTTATTCCATCGCGGTGCTGCCCGGTGACGGCATCGGCAACGAAGTCATGGCCGCGGCGCTGGAGGTGCTGTGTGCCCTGGAGTCGCGCATTGGCCGGCGCTTCGTCACCAGCCCCCACGCCGCCGGCGCGCAGCATTACGCCGACACCGGCGTCGCCCTGCCCGAGCCGGTGCTGGAGGCCTGCCGACGCGCCGACGCCATCCTGTTTGGCGCCATGGGCCTGCCGCATGTGCGCGATGCCCAGGGCACCGAGGTGATCCCGCAACTCGACATCCGCTTTGCGCTGGATCTCTACGCGGGTGTGCGCCCCATCAAGACCTGGCCCGGCCTGCCGACGCCGCTGTCCGACCCGCGCGCGGCGCAGATCGACATGGTGCTGGTGCGCGAAAACACCGAAGGCCTGTTTTACGCCCGTGGTCGCGGCGTGATCGAAGGCGAAGGCGAGGCCGCCGCCGCCTACGACACCATGCGCATCTCGCACAAGGGCACAGCGCGGGTGGTGGACTTTGCGCTGCGGCTGACCGAACAGCGGCGCGCGCGCGGGCGCCCCGGGCTGCTCACCAATGTGGACAAGGCCAACGTGTTCCGCTCCATGGCGTTCTGGCGCGAGGTGTTCGTGGAGCGCGCGGCGCACTTTCCGCAGATCAATACCGAACACGCCTATGTGGACGCGATGGCGCTCAACCTCGTGCTGAAGCCCTGGACCTACGACGTGCTCGTGACCGAGAACATGTTTGGCGACATCCTGTCCGACCTGATTGCTTCGCTGGTCGGCAGCATGGGCATGGCGCCCTCGGGCGACATCGGCGACCACCACGGTCTGTTCCAGCCCGCGCACGGCACCGCGCCCGACATCGCGGGTCGTGGCATCGCCAACCCCACGGCCATGATCTTGTCGGCGGCGATGATGCTGGAGTGGCTGGGCGAGCGCCACGCCGATACGGCGTTGCTCGACGGCGCTTCGATCATCGAGTCGGCGGTGCACCGCGCGTTTCTGGAGCAGGCGGTGCGGCCCCACGACTTCGGTGGCCAGAGTGGAACGGCGGCGATTGCTGAAGCGGTGGTGGCACGGCTATGACACACCGCGTGGTCATCGCCGGCGCAGGCTACTTTGCCGCCCACCAGCTGCAGGCCTGGCAAGACCTGGGCGTGGTGCGAGCCGGTCTGTGTGACCTCGACACCCAAAAGGCCGAGGCGCTGGGCGCGCGCTTCGGCGTCGAACAGGTCAGCGCCGACTGGGGCAGCTTGCTGGATGCCACCGCGCCCACGCTGGTCGATGTCTGCACGCCGCCGGCCGCCCACGCGCCGCTGGTGCGCGCGGCCCTGCAGCGCGGGCTGCCGGTCATCTGCCAGAAGCCCTTCGGCAACGATCTGGCCGAGGCACGCGCGCTGGTGCAGGAAGCGGAGCAAGCCGGTGTGCCGCTGGTGATCCACGAAAACTTCCGCTTCATGCCCTGGTTTCGCGAATGCCGCCGCCTGATCGACGCCGGTCATCTGGGCGCCCTGCACGCCATCAGCTTCCGCTTGCGCCCGGGCGATGGCCAGGGGCCACGCGCCTACCTCGACCGCCAGCCCTACTTCCAGACCCAGGCGCAGCTGCTGGTGCGCGAAACCGGCGTGCATTACGTTGACACCTTTCGCTACCTGATGGGCGAAGTGGTGGCGGTCACCGCCCGCCTGCGCCGCATCAACCCGGTGATCGCGGGCGAAGACGCGGGCCTGGTGATCTTTGAATTCGCCAGCAGCGCCACCGGCCTGCTCGACGGCAACCGGCTCAACGACCACGTGGCGCGCGACCCGCGCCGCACCATGGGCGAGATGTGGCTCGAAGGCTCGGCCGGTGTGCTGCGTCTGGACGGTGATGCGCGCCTGTGGTTCAAGCCGCACCACGGCGAGGAACAGCTTCACCTCTACGAAGCAGGCGACGACACCGCGTTTGGCGGCGCTTGCCGCGCCCTGCAAGCCCATGTGCTGCGCCACCTCGACCACGGCGACCCGCTGGAAAACGCAGGCCGTGACTACCTGCGCAACCGCGACATCGAAGCGGCCATTTACCAGTCACACGACAGCGGCCAGCGCGTGGCCCTGCCGCCTCTTTTTTCGTTCACCCCCACCCACTAGAAGGAGACAGCCATGACCCGAGTTTCATTGATCGCCAGTGCATCCCTCACCGCCTTGCTCACCTGGAGCCTGCCGGCCGCCGCGCAGACGGTGCTCAAGTTCAGCCACACCGACCAGGCGTCTGGCGCCCGCCAGGCCGCCGCGCAGGTCTTCGCCAAGAAGGTCGAGGAACTCACACAAGGCCGCTACAAGGTGAACGTTTTCTGCTGCAGCCAGCTCGGCAACGACCCCAAGAACATCGAACAGCTCGCACTCGGTGGCATCGACTTCACCGTGTCGGCCACCGGTTCGTATGCGCCGCAGTTGCCAAGCCTCAACCTCACCATGATGCCCTTCATGGTCGACACCTACGCCCAGGGCTGGAAGCTGTACGACGAGAGCAAGTGGATCCAGGAACAGTTCGCCAAGGCCCCGGAAAAAGGCTTTCGTTTCCTCGCCACCTGGGAGGCTGGCTTTCGCAGCATGACCACCAAAGAGCCGCTGATGTCGCCCGAAGATGCCAAGGGCAAGAAGCTGCGCACCTTCCCCAACGAAATGATGCGCTGGACGCTGGAGGCCATGGGTTTCAACATCCAGATCATGCCGCTGCCCGAGGTGTATCTGGCGATCCAGCAGGGCGCGGTCTCGGGCCAGGAAAACCCGGTTGACACCATTTACTCGAACAAGTTTTACGAAGTCGCGCCCAACGTCACGCTGACCAACCACGTCTACAGCCCGATCCCGCTGGCCATCAGCGAAAAGACCTGGCAGAAGTTGTCGCCAGCCGATCAGAAGGCGGTGACCGAGGCGGCCAAGATCGCGGGCAAATTCAGCCGCGAGCTGATCTCCGGCAACGACGCCAAGCTGCTGAAAGAGATGGAAGCCAAGGGCGCCAAGGTGAATGCCAAGCCCAATGTGGCCGCGTTCCGCACGGCGGTGCAGCCGGTGTATGGCAAGGCGCGCGAGAAGTTCGGTGCCGACGTGGACGCGTTGCTCAAAGACGCCGAGATGGTGCGTGCCTCGGTGAAGTGAAGGAGCAACCCCATGCGCCTGCTCCCTCCAGGACCCGATGTGCCAGCGCCCCTGCGCTGGCTCGGCACCGCGGTCGACACGGTCATTGTGGTGCTGGGCGGGGCCCTGGTGCTGGTGGTGTTCAGCAACGTGGTGTTGCACGCTTTCGACCAGGACATTGCCTGGACCACCGAGTTCGGCGAGCTCGTGATGGTCTGGACCACCTTCCTGGGTGTGGCCGCCGCGGTGCACCGCAACGCGCACATGGCGGTCTCCGAGCTCATCGATCTGCTGCCGGAACCGCGGCCCAGACTCATGGCGGATGGCCTGATTCAGCTCACGGTCGCTGGCATTCTGGTGCTGCTGGTGTGGAATGGCGGCGTGGCCGCCGACGCCGGCTGGGGCAGCGTGCTCACCGTGATGCAGTGGCCGATGGCGGTGCAATACCTGTCGCTGCCGGTGTGCTCGGCCATCGCCTTGGTCTTTGTCGCCTGGGATCTGTTGCAGATTGCTCGCGGCGTGCCCCGACAACAACGCTACGCGCCTTCCAGCGTCAGCACCGCCTGAAGAGCCCCCCATGTTGCTGATTTTTCTTCTGGTGGTGTTTTTCGGGCTGGCGCTGGCCGGTTTGCCCGTGGTGTGGTCGGTTCTCGCAACCACGGTGCTGATGATCTGGTCGTTCAACCTCGGTCATCCCCTGGAAACCATTTTTCTGACCTTCATCGGCGGGGTGGAGCCCTTCATATTGATCGCGGTGCCGCTGTTCATCGTCGCCGGTGAAACCTTTTCCCGTGGCGGTGTGGGCGAGCGAATCATCCGGTTTGCGCGCTCGGTCCTGGGTTTTCTGCCGGGCGGGCTGGGCATCGTCACCGTGGCCTCGTGCCTGCTGTTTGGCGGCGTGTCTGGCTCGGCCATCGCGGGTGCTGCTGCCATTGGCACGGTGATGATCCCCGCGCTGGCCCAGCAAGGCTATTCGCGGGCCTTCGCCTCGGCGCTGATCGCTGCCGCCGGCACCCTGGCCATCATCATGCCGCCCTCGATTCCGCTGCTGGTGTTCGGCTACATCGCCGGCGTGTCGGTGCGCGATCTCTTCCTCGCCGGCATCGTGCCCGCGGTCCTGTTCGGAATTGGCCTGATGCTGGTGTGCGTCTGGTATGGCATTCGCACCGGCTGCGACCGTGGCGGACAACGTGCCTCGGGCGCCGAAATCTGGGCCTCGTTCAAAGACGCGCTTCCCGCGCTGCTGATGCCCGCCATCATCCTGGGCGGCATCTGGACCGGGTTTTTCACGCCCACCGAATCGGCGGTGGTGGCGGTGATCTACGGCCTGCTGGTCTCCATGCTCTGGTACCGGTCGATCGGTTGGCGCGATCTGCCCGGCTTGCTGTACAGCGCCTTCCTCACCAGTGCGGTGGTGATGGTGGTGGTGGGCGCCACCGCGGCACTGGCCTGGGTGATCACCGTAGAACAGGTGCCGGCCATCATGATGGAGTGGACCCAGGCCATGGCGGACAACCGCTGGACCTTCTTCCTGCTGGTCAACATCTTCCTGCTGCTGCTGGGCATTTTTCTGGAGCCGCTGCCGGCCCTGGTGCTGACCGCGCCGCTGTTCGTGCCGCTGGCGCCCTTGTACGGTATCGATCCGGTGCACCTGGGTCTGGTGATGACCTGCAACCTGGCGATTGGTCTGTACACGCCGCCGGTGGGCGGCACGCTGTTCGTCGCGGCCAAGATCGGCCAGGTCGGCATGGGCGAAATCTCGCGCGCGCTGATTCCGCTGTTCCTGGTGTCGCTGCTGGTGCTGGGCCTGATCACCTATGTGCAGGCTTTGCCGATGTTTCCGGTCTGGCTGTTGCGCTGACCCTCCAAGATGAAAGCCCCGTCCTGATGTTCACCGTCGTCGTCGAATTTCACATCCAGCCCGCCCATGTGCCTGCGTTTCGCGAGGCGATGGTGAACAACGCCCGCCAGTCGGTGGCAACCGAGGCCGGCTGCCATCAGTTCGACGTCTGTTGCGACCCTGCCGACCCGACGCTTTTTTTCCTGTACGAGTTGTACGACAGCCCCGAGGCGTTTGCCCTGCACCTGAAAGCACCGCATTTCCTGGACTTTGACCTGGCGACCCGGCACATGGTCCAGAGCAAGCAGGTGCGCCAGCTGCAGCGCCTGGATTGAGCCGTCGGCGGCATCGTGGCGAAAAAAAGGGGTTCCGGTGACGGAACCCCTTTTTTTGCAATCTGGTGGCGATAGGTGGACTTGAACCACCGACATCAGCATTATGAATGCTGCGCTCTAACCAACTGAGCTATATCGCCGAACGACCAGCATTATAGAGCAGCTTCGCACCCGATTCGGCGCCCCGCCTGTTGGCCAGTGCCGTTGTCAGGTGGTCTTTTTCACATACGAGGAGCACCAGCCTTTGGCGCTCACCTGCTTGCCGGCGAACAGGGGACAGGGGCCCGCATCGCTGCCCGCCGCGCCTTGGTACAGCACGCAGTTGGCGCAGGCCGATCCGGCAATGAAATTGGGGTGTTTCACCGTGTTCACACGCGCTGCATCAGCCAAGTAACCCAGGGCCATGGCCGTGGCATCGGCCTCGTCCACCATGGCGCCGGTGCTGACCGGTGGCGCCGGCGTGACCTCCGCGGCAGGCGCCGCTATCGGGGCGGGCGTTGGTGGGGGAGCGGCTGGGGCTGCTTCGGGTGTGGCTGCCTGGTCGGAGCAGGCCGCTGCCAGAGCGGCGCCGGTGAGCGGAACCATCACGATGAAGCGTCGGCGGGTGGTCATGGTCAAGCCTCCTGTGAATGACGAGCGGATCTGGAACGCGTGGGCGGCAGCGGGCGGAACGACCGGCCCCCAGCGCGTTTGTATCCGCTATTCACCTCACGCCTTGTAAGCGAATGCGCCGAAAGGGCGCCGCTCAGGCGTGCTTGAAGACGGCCTTGCGCTTGTTCACGAAGGCGTCCATGCCTTCTTTCTGGTCGCTGGTGGCGAACATGGCGTGGAACAGGCGGCGCTCGAACATCACGCCATCCGACAGGCCGCCCTCAAACGCGCGGTTCACCGATTCCTTGGCCGCCATCACGCTGATCAGCGAGTAGTCGCAAATCATGAGGGCAGCGGCCAGGGTTTCGTCCATCAGCTTGTCCAGCGGCACCACGCGGCTCACCAGGCCGGCGCGCTCGGCCTCGGTGGCGTCCATCATGCGTCCGGTCAGCACCAGGTCCATGGCCTTGGCTTTGCCGACCGCCAGCGGCAGCCGCTGGGTGCCGCCCGCGCCAGGGATGATGCCCAGCTTGATTTCGGGTTGCCCGAATTTCGCGTTGTCGGCGGCGATGATGAAGTCGCACATCATGGCCAGTTCGCAGCCGCCGCCCAGCGCAAAGCCACTGACGGCAGCGATCACGGGCTTGCGGATGCCGCGGATGGTCTCCCAGTTGCGGGTGATGTAGTCGTTCTTGTAGACGTCGGCAAAGCCGTAGGTCGCCATGGCGCCGATGTCGGCCCCGGCGGCAAACGCCTTTTCGCTGCCGGTGACGATCATGCAGCCTATGCCGTCGTCGGCGTCGAAAGCCTTGAGTGCAGCGCCGAGCTCGGTCATGAGCTGGTCGTTGAGCGCGTTGAGCTGCTTGGGCCGGTTGAGCGTGACGATGCCCACGCGGCCTTCTGTGCGAACGGTGATGAATTCGGGTTGAGCGGTCTCGGTCATGGTGCGGGTTCCTGGTGGGGGTTCAACGTGTTCAGCGAGCACTATAGCGGTCGGTTATCGGGGGAAATCGTTAACCGACCGCTTGGTTGGTTAATGGTAAATTGCGGGAAGAACTGGGCCACGCGACGGCGCCACCGAACAGACCGAGGAGACAAAATTCCATGAACACCCCCGCCACGGGCAACGCCGTGCTGTACGAAGTACGCGGTGCCATCGCCCTGCTCACGCTCAACCGCCCCGAGGCGCTGAACAGCTTCACCCGTGCCATGCACCGGGATCTCTGGGCGGCGCTCGATCGCGCCGAGGCCGATCCGGCGATCCGTGCCCTGGTGTTCACCGGCGCCGGGCGCGGCTTTTGCGCTGGCGCCGACCTGTCGGAATTCGATTTCGCGCCCGGCCCCGATCTGGTGGCGCGCGCCGACCCCGGCCCCGTGATCGAGCAGGCCTTCAACCCCACGACCCGACGCCTGCAAAGCCTGCGCATGCCCACGGTTTGCGCGGTCAACGGCGTGGCGGCGGGCGCTGGCGCCTCGTTCGTGATGGCTTGCGACATCGCGATCGCCGCGCCCGGCGCGAATTTCATACAGGCCTTCGCCAAGATTGGTTTGATCCCCGACGCCGGTGGCAGCTGGTTGCTGGTGGAGCGCCTGGGTCTGGCGCGCGCCATGGCGCTGGCCCTGACGGGCGACAAGCTGCCCGCGGCCCAGGCCAAGGAATGGGGAATGATCTGGGATGTGGCCGACGACCCGCTGGCTGCCGCCTTGGGCGTGGCCGCCAGGCTGGCCGTGATGCCGACCAAAGCCCTGGTGGCCACGCGCGCCCTGCTGCGCGACGCCAGCACGCGCACGCTGAGCCAGCAGCTCGATGTGGAGCGCGACACCCAGTCGGCGCTGGGCGCCACCCACGACTACATCGAGGGCGTGAGCGCGTTCCTGGAAAAGCGCCCAGCCGTGTTCAAGGGAGCGTGAGCATGACGCCAGCACAACGCGCGATCCAGGTGGGCCAGACCATGTTTGCCAACGATGTGGCGAGCAAAGACACCATGGGCATGGAGCTGGTTGCGGTGGCGCCAGGCCGTGCGGTGATGCGCATGGCCGTGCAACCGCGGCACCTCAACGGCCACCAGATCTGCCATGGCGGCTTCATCTTCACCCTGGCCGACTCCACCTTTGCCTTTGCCTGCAACAGCCACAACCGCAACACCGTGGCAGCCGGCTGCAGCATCGAGTTTCTGAAGCCTGCACACGCGGGCGATGTGCTCAGCTGCGAAGGGCTTGAGCAGATGCTGCAAGGCCGCCACGGCGTTTACGACATGAAAGTCACCAACCAGCGCGGCGAAGTGGTGGCGATGTTTCGCGGCAAGAGCGCGCAAATTCCCGGTACCGTGTTCCCCGAAGAGGCCACCGAATGAACCACTTTCCCCTTGAGCCGATTGAAAAGGCCAGCATCGACGAGCTGCGTGGCTTGCAGCTCAAGCGCTTGCAGGCCACGCTGCGCCATGCCTATCAGAACTCGCCCGTTTACCGCGCCAAGTTCGACGAGGCCGGCGTGCACCCGGACGACTGCAAGTCTCTGGCTGATCTGGCGAAGTTTCCGTTCACCACCAAAAAAGACCTGCGTGACAGCTACCCGTTTGGCATGTTCGCCGTGCCGCGTGACAAGTGCGCGCGCATTCATGCGTCAAGCGGCACCACCGGCAAGCCGACCGTGGTGGGCTACACCCTGAAAGACATCGACACCTGGGCCAGCGTGGTGGCGCGCAGCATCCGCGCCAGCGGCGCCAGGCCGGGCGACATGGTGCATGTGAGCTATGGCTACGGCCTGTTCACCGGCGGCCTGGGCGCGCATTACGGCGCCGAGAAACTGGGCCTCACCGTGGTGCCGTTTGGCGGCGGCCAGACCGAGCGCCAGGTGCAACTGATGCAGGACTTCCGGCCCGACATCATCATGGTCACACCCAGCTACATGCTCGCGATTGCCGACGAGTTCGAGCGTCTTGGACTCGACCCGAAAAGCAGCAGCATGCGCATCGGCATCTTCGGCGCCGAGCCCTGGACCAACGACATGCGCGTGGCGATCGAGGCGCGCATGGGCATCGACGCGGTGGACATCTACGGCCTGTCGGAAGTGATGGGGCCGGGCGTGGCCAACGAGTGCGTGGAAACCAAGGACGGCCCGACGATCTGGGAAGACCATTTCTACCCCGAGATCATCGATCCCGACACCGGCGAGCCGGTGGCCGACGGCGAGATGGGTGAGCTGGTGTTCACCAGCCTCACCAAGGAAGCGCTGCCCATCATCCGCTACCGCACGCGCGACCTCACACGCCTGTTGCCGGGCACGGCGCGCACCATGCGCCGCATGGAAAAAATCACCGGCCGCAGCGACGACATGATGATCGTGCGCGGCGTCAACGTGTTCCCGACCCAGATCGAGGAGCTGATCCTGAAACGCCCCGAGCTCAGCGCGCACTACCAGTGTGTGCTGACGCGCGAAGGGCCGATGGACAACCTGAGCGTGGTGGTGGAAACGCGCCCGGGGCTGTCACCCGAGAGCATCGATGCGCGCGCCGCCGCCAAGCTGCTGCAGCATGAGATCAAGGTGTTTGTGGGCAGCAGCGTGGCGGTGCAGCTCAAGCCCGAGGGCGGCGTCGAGCGCAGCCAGGGCAAGGCCAAGCGGGTGGTGGATTTGCGCCAGCGCTGAGCTGGCGCGGCGCTGTCAGGTCAGCGCGCGCCACATGTGGACCTTGTCCACAAAACCATCTGACACGGCGACGGCGCGCGGCTCGACACCAAATTCAATGAAGCCGTGTCGGCGATACAGCCGACACGCCGGCTCGTTGCTGTGGGTCACCGTGAGCTGCATGAGCATGACACCTGGCCGGGTTCGGGCCGCCGCCAGCGCCGCGTCCACCAGGGCGCTTCCCAGGCCGTGACCACGGTGTGTCTCAGACACCACCATGCCGAACAGGCCGCACTTGTGGCGCAGCTTGTCCCGCGTGTGAAACGTCAAGCCGGCTACGCCAAGCAGCGCCGCTCGATCCCAAGCACCCAGAACCCATTCGTTCGCGGCGTCGCCCGTTGCCAAGCGCTGTTCCCACCAGCCCAGCGGCAAGCGCTCTCGCTCTTGCGCACTGGAGGTGAAGGCCTCGGGATGAGCCGCGTAGGCCTGCAGCATCAAGGCCCGGTACACCGGGGCGTCCTCAGGGCGGAGACGCCGGATACTGGCCATTAGGCCTGTCCGAGCCAGCGCGACAAAGCGCCCGCGTCACCCACACCCAGCTTGACCGCCTGCGTGGTCTCGGGCCAGGTCAGGGGGCAGCGCAGCAGGCGCTTGTCGCGCGAAATCAGGGCGGTGAGCTGGTTGCGCTGACCGCGCAGGGTGTTCACTTCGTCGAGCTTGCTGATGCGCCAGGCCTCGGCGCTCTGGCCGCGTTTGAGCGGTTTGAATTCCACGCCCAGCCACTCGTCACCCGCGGCCATGCCCGCGGCTTCGGCCGCGCCACCGCGCAGCACGTTTTTCAGCATCAGGCCGTTGGTCTCCGACACGCGCAGGCCCAGTTGCTGGGCCAGCGGCGCTTTGTCGTGTTTCACCTGGGTGCCTGCCTTTTCCAGCAGCGCCAGCACCGGCAGGTCGGCCGTGCCGTGCACCCAATGCAGCAGCTCGCTGTCGAATGCGCGGCCACCAATGCGCTTGAGCGCGCGCGCCACGTCCCGCTCGCGCACCGGCCCGCCCGCGCAGCGCTGCCAGAGTTCGCGCATCACGTCGTCCAGCGTGCCACGTCCCTCGGCGCGCAGCGTGAGGTCCAGGCACAGCGCCACCAGCGCGCCCTTGGTGTAGTAGCTCACCGTGGCGTTGGGCGTGTTTTCCTGGATGCGGTAGTACTTGAGCCAGGCATCGAAGCTCGCCTGGGCCACGCTTTGCACGCGCTGCCCTGGCGTCTGCGCCACCTGGTTGACGGTCTTGGTGACCAGGTTCAGGTAGGTGGCGTCGTCGATCAGGCCGGCGCGGCGCAGGAACAGGTCGTCGTAATAGCTGGTGAAGCCCTCGAAGAACCACAGCAGCTCGGTGTGGTTTTCGCGGTCGTAGTCGTAGCGCTTGAACTCGGCCGGGCGCAGGCGTTTCACGTTCCAGGTGTGAAAGTACTCGTGGCTGATCAGGCCGAGCAGCGTGGTGTAGCCGTCGGTGGCTTTGAGGGGTGCGGGCTTGTCGCCCGGGGCCATGGTTTTCGGCAAGTCCGCCCGGATGCAGATCAGCGCCGTGGAATTGCGGTGCTCCAGCCCGCCGTAGCCCTCACCGCTGGCGTGCAGCATGAAGAGGTAATTCTTGAATGGCGCCTGGCCCTGGGCACCGTGCCAGAAGTCGATCTGTGCTTCGCAGATGCGCTGGGTGTCGGCCAGCAGACGCTCGCCGTCGAACCAGCCGCCGGCGCCGCTCACGATGAAGCGGTGCGGCACGCCGCGCGCGGTGAACTCGCCGCGCCAGAAGGTACCCAGTTCGACCGGGCAGTCGGCGAGTTCGTCGTAATCGGCCGCCAGGTAGGTGCCAAAGCCGGCCGCGTCGACCTGCTGTGGCGCGAGGCCGCTGGCCAGTTGCCAGCCGCTGGGCAGGTTGTCGGCGCTCACCTCCAGCGTCTGCGGCACGTCGTCTTGCCCGAGCACGCGCAGGCACAGGCTGGTGGCGTTGAAGAAGCCGCGCGTGCTGTCGAGAAACGCGGTGCGCACCGAGGCGTCAAATGCGTAGACCTCGTAAGTGAACACCAGCGGCTGGCTCGGGTTTGCGACCGCTTCCCAGGTGTTTTTGTCGAGCTGCTTCAGCGCCACCGGCTCACCGTTTTGCAGGGCGCGCAAATGTTGCAGGTGTTGCGCAAACTCGCGCACCAGGTAACTGCCAGGAATCCAGACCGGCAGGCGCACCCGCTGGCGCGCCATCGGTTTGGCCACGGTGAGCGTGACCTCAAACAGGTGGCTGTGCGTGCTTTTCACCTGCACCCGGTAATGGATCGCAGGTGTGGCGGGCAAGGACCGGCGGGCGGTTCGGGGCAGGGGGGTGGGCATGGGGGTCCGATCTACAAAGCGCCGGCGCCGATGAAGCAGCTCAGGGCGGCCACGGCCGAGAGACGAAAGCGCAGGGTGAGCCAGCGCTGCAGGCCGGCCCCTGCATAGAGCGTGCGGTCCGCGAGGTAGCTCACGATCAACACAAAACCCAGCCAGGCGAGGCCGGCAAACGGCGGCATCAGCAAGCCTGGCCAGGCCAGCAGCGATGGCACCACGCCCCACAGGAAATGGCGGCGTTGGGTGTGTGGCGCGCTGGCGCGGCGCAGTCCGGCCAGCCAGCCGATGCCCCAGTGAATGCCGCCCAGGAAGGATGTGATCAGGGCCGCGTAGCTGGTCAGGGCGATGGCCACGAAGCCTTGCAGATCCGTCGCCACCAGCCACAGCAGAACGGCCAGCAGCACAAAGGGAATCAGGCCGCCATAGCCCAGGGTGAGGATGAGGCCGCGGTCTTCGGCGTCTTCAAGCAGGTCGGGCAAGGGCATGGCCGAGCGCGGTTCAGGGCTTGGCGTCGGTCAGGAATTTCTCGATGCGCGCGGTGTCGATGGCACCGGGCACCCGCGTGCCATCGGCAAAGATGATGGTGGGCGTGCCGTTGATGCGCGCCTTGCGGCCGAATTCCACGTTGCGTTGCAACGCAGCGGCATCGCACCTGGCCTCGGCCGGTGTGATGTCCTGGATCATCCAGTCGGTCCAGGCTTTTGCCTTGTCTTTGGCGCACCAGATGTTGCGCGATTTTTCCACCGAGTCGGCGCCCAGGATGGGATAGAGGAAAAGGTGCACTGTCACGTTGTCGATCTTGGCCAGATCGCGCTCAAAGCGTTTGCAAAAGCCGCAGTTGGGGTCTTCAAACACCGCCATCTGTCGCTTGCCGTTGCCGCGCACCATGGTGAAGGCGTCTTTCAGCGGGAGGTCGCTGTAGGCGATGGCGGTGAGTTTGTTGACGCGCTGCTCGGTGAGGTCGGTGCGCGAGCGGGTGTCGATCAGGGCGCCCTGGATCAGAAAATTGCCCTGGGGGTCTGTGTAAAAAATGTCGGTGCCGTTCACGCGCACCTCGAACAGCCCGGGCATGGGCGTCTTGCTGATCTCGTCGATCTTGGGCAGGTTGGGCAGCCGCTCGGCCAGATTTTTCCGGATCGTGGCCTCCTGCGCGAAGGCGCCCAGGGAAAGCGAGACGAGCAGGGCGAAGAGGGTGGTTCTGATGGGTTGCATGCGGTTGCCTGAGGGCGGTGGAAAAGACAGTGAAACGAACAGACCCTAGCCGGTCTGCCCCATGGCCTGGCGGGCCAGCCAGTGTTTGATGGGCCCGAGCTGGTCGACGCGGCGCAGGCCCCAGTTGCGCAGGGCTTGCACCCGCGTGTCGGGCTCGGCGAACAGGCCGAACAGGCTGTCGGTGAGCCAGGCCATGGTGCGCGTGTCGGCCTGACGGGCGCGTTCGTAGCGCCGCAGCAGTTTCATGTCGCCCAGCGTGCGCCAGTACTCGCGCTCGTGGATCACGCGCGCGAGTTCGGCCACGTCGCCCAGGCCCACGTTGAGCCCCTGGCCGGCCAGCGGGTGCATGGCGTGGGCCGCGTCGCCGGCCAGCGCCACGCCGCCTTGTGGCGTGTGCGCCACCCAGCGGGTGGCGTGCGAGCGCTCCAGCGGCCAGGCTTGTGCGGCATGTTCCAGCTGCAGCTCGCCCAGAACGTTGCCAGTGCGCTCGCCAATCGCTTGCACCAGCGCGCCGGGATCGCCCGTTAGCCAGTCATCGGCCTGCTGCGAGGGAACCGACCAGACCAGGGCCACGGCGTGCCCGTTCACACCCTCCAGCGGCAGCAGGGCCAGCACCTCGCCCTGCACAAACCACTGCCGCGCCACGCCACCGTGGGGCTGGCTGCAGCGCAGCCGCGCGGCAATCGCCTTGTGTGGGTAGGGCCGTACCGCGTAACTCAGGCCAAGACCGTCGCGGGTGGCGCTGCGCCTGCCTTCGCAGATCACGGTGAGCGCGGCCGCCGGTGCCGACTCCATGCACTCGATACCGCTCTGGAAGTGCACCGCGTGCGCCAGCCGCTGTTCCAGCGCGGGCACGTCGACGATCCAGCTGAGCGCCGAGGCGCCCTGTTCCTCCGCCGAAAACTGCAGGGCGCCGCCATCGTCACCGCGCACATCCATGGCGGTCACGGCGGTGACGGTGGGCGTTGTGGTGGATGGCAAAGGGTGAGCCGGGTCGGCCGGCTGGCCCTCGGGCCAGGCGCGCACCGAGCGCAGCAGCTCGCGCGACGCGGCGTTGATTGCATAGGCCCGCACATCCGCCGGGCTGTTTGCTGCCTTGGGCGCGGCCACCAGCGCCACGCGCAACCGGTCACGCGCCAGCAGCAGTGCCAGCGTCTGGCCCACCACGCCGCCGCCGCGCACCGCGACATCAAAACGGCGACGCGAGGCGGAGGGAGAAGGGGCTTGGGCCATCGCGGTATTTTAGGAGGAGGGCACAATTCCCGCGAAGCCGCCACGGTAAGCCCATTGCCGACTCGCCCGCGCGCTGACCCGCCCCACCCACCCCTGATCCCACGCCACAGCTGACATGAACACATCCGCAACCACCGCCGCCCTGCAGGCCAGCATCGAACAGCTCTGGGTCTACCCTGTGAAATCCTGCGGCGGTGTCGCGATGCAAGAGGCCGAGCTGACCGACACCGGGCTGCTTTACGACCGGGCCTGGATGGTGGTGGACGGCGGTGGCGAGTTCGTCTCGCAGCGCGAGCTGCCGCGCATGGCGCTGATACAGCCCAGCTTCAAAATGGGGCAGCTGATGTTGCGTGCGCCCGGCATGCTGTCCTTGCACCTGGCACTCGACGCGGCCGAGGCGCCGATGAAGGTGCGCGTCTGGGACGACGAGCTGACGGCCTACGACATGGGCGACGTGGCGGCCCAGTGGTTCAGCGACTTTCTGGGGCCGGATGCACCTGCCGATCTGAAGCGCTTGCGCCTGGCGCGCTTCGACCCGGAAGTGAAGCGCGCCTGCGATGCCCGGTGGACTGGGGGCCGCGAAGCCAACACGCAGTTTGCCGACGGGTTTGGCCTGCTGGTGACCAGCACGGCTTCGCTGGCCGAGCTCAACGAACGCCTGGCGAAAGCCGGCGAAGCACCGGTGACCATGCAGCGCTTCCGGCCCAACATCGTGCTCGGCGGCGTCGAGGCCCACGACGAAGACCGCCTGGGCGCCATGACCATCAGCACGGGCGACGAGTCGGCGGCGGTGATCGAACCGGTGAAGCCGTGCGCGCGCTGTCCGATCCCCAACATCGATCCCGCCACCGCGGTGTCCACGCCCGCCGTGGGCGATGCGTTGCAAAGCTACCGGCAAGACCCACGCGTGAACGGCGCCATCACCTTTGGCATGAACGCCATCGTGTTGCAGGGCGATGGGCAGATCTTGCGTGTGGGGCAGCCGGTATCCGCCGACTGGCGGTTCGACGGATGAGCCGGTTTCGCCGGGCGCTGGCTGCGCTGCTGGTTTCACCGGCGAGCCTGCTCGCCCAGACCCCCGCGCCCGAGCCCGACGGCGGCTCGCTGGCGCCGGTGTTGGTCATGGGCAGCGGATCGGCTGAGCAGCGTTGGCGCAGCAGCGTCACGGCCGACGTGGTGTTTGGCAGCGAGCTGCGCGATGGTCAGTTGCAAATCAACCTCTCGGAAGGGCTGGCGCGCGTGCCCGGTCTGGTGATCCGCAACCGCGAAAACTACGCGCAGGACTTGCAGGTCTCGATCCGCGGTTTTGGTGCGCGTTCCACCTTTGGTATTCGCGGCCTGCGCCTGTTTGTCGACGGCATTCCGGCCAGTGCGCCCGACGGCTCGGGCCAGGCGGCGAACTTCCCGCTGGGCAGCGCCGATCGCATCGAGGTGGTGCGCGGCCCGTTTGCCTCGCTCTACGGGGCGTCCAGCGGCGGCGCCATCCTGCTCTACACCGAGGACGGCGGCCAGCCCGGCGAGTGGCGCACCGGCCTGGCCCTGGGGGCCAACGGCCTGTGGCGCCTGTCCACTCAGATCAAAGGCCAGACCGGCACACCCGAAGCCCCCGGCTGGTCTTACACGCTGGACGTGGGCAAGTTCGCCACCGACGGCGCCCGCCCGCAGTCGGCGGCCGACCGCAGCACGCTCAATGCCAAGCTGTCGCGCCCGCACGAAGGCGGTCGCACCACACTGGTTCTGAACCGGCAGACCGCGTTTGCGCTCGATCCCCAGGGGCTGACGCAGGCGCAGCTCGATGCCAACTCTCGGCAGACAGCGCCGCAGCCGCTGCTCTACAACACGCGCAAGTCGGTCTCGCAGACGCAGGCCGGTCTGGCCTGGGAGCAGTCGCTGGGCGGTGGGCAGAAGCTGGAGCTCATGGGTTACAGCGGTCAGCGCCGGGTCATCCAATACCTCTCGGTGCCGCCAGGCGCGCAGACCGCGCCCAGCAGCGCCGGTGGCGTGATCGATCTGGATCGCGATTACGGGGGTTTCAACGCGCGCTGGCGTTTGCAGACCGACTGGCGCGGCGGCCAGCTCAACCTGAGCGCGGGGCTGGCGGGCGACCGGCAGTCAGACCTGCGCCGCGGCTACGAGAACTTCGTCGGCAGCACGGTCGGCGTGCAAGGCGCGCTGCGGCGCGACGAGACCAACCGCGCCACCACGCTCGACCCGTATCTGCGCGCGTCCTGGCAAAAAGAGGAATGGACGCTGGAAGGTGGCTTGCGCCGCGTCAATGCCCGCTACCGCTCAACCGACGCTTTCCTGTCCAATGGCGACCAGAGTGGCGCGACCCGGTTCAGCGGCTACCTGCCGGTGGTGGGCGCGCGCTGGCAGCTCTCGCCCCAGCTGCAAGCGCATGCCGCGATCGGTCGCGGTCTGGAAACCCCCACGCTGAACGAAGCCGCTTACCGCATCGACGGTGGCGCCGGCTTCAACACCGAGCTCAACGCCTCGCGCAGCACCAGCGCCGAATTGGGCTTGCGCGGGCGCAACGCAGCGGGCCTGTGGAATGCCACGTTGTTCGACATTCGCACGAAAGACGAGATCGTTTCAGCCGGCACCAGCAATGGCCGCGCCACCTTCACCAACGGCGGCACCACACGGCGCCAGGGCTTGGAGCTCTCGGCGGAATATGGTCTGGGCAATGTCACGCTCTCCAGCGCCTACACCTACCTGCGCGCGCGCTACGGCAGCGGCACCGCCAGCATCCCGGCCGGCAACCGCCTGCCTGGCCTGCCCGAGCACCAGCTGTTCGCGCAGCTGGGCTGGGCGCCCGATGTTGCGGCAGGCATCGGCGGGCAGTTTGCGCTGGAGGCTCGGCACAGCGGCCGGGTGTTCGCCAACGACGCGAACACCGCCCAGGCCGACGGACACACGCTGCTGGGCCTGTCCGCCCGGTTCGCGCAAACCACCGGCGCCTGGACCTGGCGCCAGTTCGTGCGCATCGACAACCTGACGGACCGCCGGTACGTGGGCTCGGTCATCGTCAACGATGGCAACAACCGTTTTTTCGAACCCGGCCTGGGACGCGCGCTGTCGGTCGGGGTTGAGCTCTCGCGGCGGTTCTGAACCCGCTTGGCGCGTTGCGGCCAGCCCTGCCGTGCGATGCGCCGATGGGGCGAGGGCGGACCGGCCGGTACAATTCGCAGCTGTTTCCCCGGCGCTGTTCGAGGACCGAGTTGTCTTCCACATCGACCGCCACTTTCCCGACCTTCGGGCTCGCCGACCGGTCGAATCCATCGACGATCTGCTCCCTGAGCGGTGCACGGCACGGTGCGCAGCCAGCGTCGTCGGGGTTGATTTCAAAGGAATTTCCATGAGCCTGCAATGCGGCATCGTGGGCCTGCCCAACGTCGGCAAGTCCACCCTTTTCAATGCGCTGACCAAAGCCGGCATCGCGGCTGAGAACTATCCCTTCTGCACCATCGAGCCCAACACCGGCGTGGTCGAGGTGCCCGATTTGCGGTTGGCGCAGCTGGCCGCGATCGTGGAGCCCGAGCGTGTGGTGCCGGCCATCGTGGAGTTTGTCGACATCGCCGGTTTGGTTGCGGGTGCCAGCACCGGCGAAGGCCTGGGCAACAAGTTCCTGGCGCACATCCGAGAGACCGACGCCATCGTCAATGTGGTGCGCTGCTTTGAAGACGACAACGTGATCCACGTGGCCAACAAGGTTGACCCGATTGCGGACATCGAGGTGATCCAGACCGAGCTGTGCCTGGCCGATCTGGCTGCGGTGGAAAAAGCGCTTCACCGCGTGCAAAAAACCGCCCGCTCGGGCGACAAGGAGTCGATCAAGCAGGTGGCGATCCTGGAGAAATGCCAGGTCGCTTTGAACGATACCCAGCCGGTGCGCACCATCGATTTCAGCAAGGAAGAGCAGGCTCAGCTCAAGCAGTTTTTCCTGATCACCGCCAAGCCTGCCATGTTCGTGGCCAATGTGGCCGAGGACGGTTTCGAAAACAACCCGTTCCTGGATCGCCTGCAGGCGTTTGCTGCGAAACAGAACGCGCCGGTGGTGGCCATCTGCGCCAAGATCGAGGCCGAGCTGTCCGAGATGGACGACGCCGACCGGCTCGAATTCCTGAAGGAGCTGGGGCAGGACGAGCCGGGCCTGAACCGCCTGATCCGCGCCGCCTACCAGCTGCTCGGGCTGCAAACCTACTTCACCGCCGGCGTGAAGGAAGTGCGCGCCTGGACCATCCACAAGGGCGACACCGGCCCACAGGCCGCTGGCGTGATCCACACCGATTTCGAGAAGGGCTACATCCGCGCCCAGACGATAGCCTTTGACGATTTCATCGGCTTCAAGGGTGAGCAGGGCGCCAAAGATGCGGGCAAGATGCGCGCCGAGGGCAAGGAGTACGTGGTCAAGGATGGCGACGTGATGAACTTCCTGTTCTCGTCTTGAGCGTGACCGGCATGGCAGGCGCCGAACCCCAGCGCCTGGCCAAGCGGCTGGCGGCACAGTTGCCGTGTTCGCGCAGCGATGCCGAGCGCTACATCGCGGGCGGCTGGGTGCGCGTCGATGGTGTGGTGGTCGAAGAGCCGATGGCGCGCGTGAGCGATGCGCAGCAGGTCACGCTCGATGCCAAGGCGAAGCTCGAAGACCTCGCCTCGGTCACGCTGGTCTGGCACAAGCCGGCCGGGCTGGCGCTGCCAGCGGATTCGCCCTTGCCCGATGCGCTCGCGGCGCAGTGGTTTGCACCGGGCAACCGCTTCAAAGGCGACCGCTCCGGTGTGCGCCCGCTGAAGGTGCACCACCACAAGCTGCTGCCGGCCGCGCCACTCGCGCCGCTCGCGGGGGGCCTGATGGTGTACACGCAGAACCCGGGTGTGGCGCGCAAGCTCGACGACAAGGTGGCGCCGATCGAACACGAGTGGCTGGTCGAGGTGGCTGACGACCCTGCGCTCGACGACGACGCACGGCGCGAGGCCGCGCTGCAATCGCTAGCCCAGGCGCTGTTTTTCGAAGGCTGGACGCTGCCCAAGGCGCGCGCCAGCTGGCAGAGTGAGCGCAGGCTGCGGCTGGCGATCAAGGGCACTTTGCCTGGCCAGGTCGCACATTTGTGTGAGCGCGCCGGCGTCAGGCCCACCAGCGTGCAGCGTTTGCGGCTGGGCCGCATTGGGCTGGCTGGCCTGGGCGCTGGCCAGTGGCGCTACCTGATGCCCTACGAGCGGTTTTAGACGCTTGCCTCTGCGGCGCGCGCCCGCCGCGCCGCCCACACGCTCAGGGCCATCGCCAGACCCATCAGCACCAGCCCCACCTCGTTCAGCCGCAGCATCAGGCCCTGCGCAATCATCACGCCGCCCAGCGCGGCACCCAGACCCTGGCCGGCGTACATGGCCGAGGTGTTGAGCGCCACCGTGGCCGAGGCCAGTTCCGGCGACTGGTTCACCAGCCGCGCCTGTTGCGCCGAGTTGGCGGCAAAGCAGCCAATTGCCCAGGGCACCAGCACCAGCGCCTGTTGCCACAGACCGAGCCGGCCCAGCGGCCACAACAGCAGCGACAGGGCGATGGCGCCCATCATCAGCAGGGCCGCGCGCCCTGCGCCCACCTGATCGATGTAGCGCGACAGGCCCACATTGCCCAGCAAGCCGAAGGCGCCGAACCACAGGAACAGCAGCGACAACATGCCGCCGCCCATGCCCAGCGTCTGCACCAGATACGGCGCGAAATACGAAAACAGCACGAACTGGGCGAACGACATCAGCAGCGTCACGCCCACGGTGAGCATCAGCACCGAGGAACCCAGCGTGCTGGCCCAGGCCTTGCGCGACAACGCCGCCGGCCGGATGCCGTTGGGCATGGCGCGCCAGACCCAGGCGGCGCTGATGAGCGACATCACCGCCACCAGCGCAAACGCCCAGCGCCAGCCCAGGTCGTTGCCGATCCAGGCGGAGAGTGGCATGCCCATGACCGAGGCCACCGACCAGCCGAGGAATACGAAGGTCACGGCGCGCCCGCGCTGCGCCGGCGGCACCAGCAAGCCCACGCTGGCCGCGGCCTGCGGCGTGAAGATCGCGGGCGAAATCACCGCCAATACGCGCAGCGGCAGCAGGGCGGTGTAGTTCGGTGCCAGCGCGCAGATGGCGGTGAGCACGCCGTACCAGATCAGGCACAGCGTGAGCAGGCGGCGGCGGTCCCAGCCGGCGACCACGCGAGGCGAACAGGGGCGCGCCCAGCCCCATGAGGATGGCGGCGGCGGTGATCAGCTGACCAGCCTGCGGAATCGACACGCCGAGCGACAGGCTGATGTCGTTCAGCGTGCCAGGCACCACCATGACGCCGGTGCCGATCACGAAATTGCCCGCCATCAGCGCCCAGAGGGCACGCGGCAGCGGGGCGCTGGCGGCGCCGGTGAGGGAGTTGGCTTGTGTCAAAGAAGTCTGCGGAGTCAAAGAAGCCTGCGGATCGGAGGCAGCCGCCGAGTATCGCCAGTCAGCTCAGCCGGACAGTCCCCCGGGGAACACCCAGAGCAGGCCCGCGGTCATGGTGACGTAGCGCGCAAACTTGCCGATGGCCATGTAGGCCACGCAGGGCCAGAACGGAAATTTCAACCAGCCCGCCACCGCGCACAGCGGATCACCCACACCGGGCAACCAGCTCAGCAGGCAGGCCTTGGGACCGAAGCGCTCCAGCCAGCGCAGCGCCCGCAGATTGGTGGGTTTGCCATGGCGCACCTTGTCCACCGCCTTGTGTGCGCCCAGACCCATGGCCCACGACACGGCGCCGCCCATCGTGTTGCCCACCGTGGCAACGGCAATGGCGGGCCAGAACAGGCCAGGGTTGAGTTTGATCAGCCCAAAGACCACGGCCTCCGAGCCCAGCGGCAGCAGGGTGGCGGACAGAAACGAGACCACGAACACCGTGCTCAGACCCAGCTCGGGCATGGCCAGCGATTGCATCAGGGGAACAAGCCAGTCGGGCAGGTGGGTCATGGAAGAGGGTTTGGGCGCACCGGCGCCCGCATATCGTCTGCTGAAAAAAGAGGCAGATACAATCCCCTCCCGCGTCAAGGTTCTCTTGGCGTTGCAAGCAAATTCAACGCCGTCCAGATTCTCCCATCACCATGCAACTGGGTCCGTACACCCTGCCCAATGCCTTGTTCGTCGCGCCCATGGCCGGCGTCACGGACCGGCCTTTTCGCAAGTTGTGCAAGCGGCTGGGCGCGGGCTATGCGGTAAGTGAAATGGTGACCTCGCGCCCCGATCTGCGGGACAGCCTGAAGACCTCGCGCCGTGCCGACCACAGCGGAGAACCCGGGCCGATCGCGGTGCAGATCGCCGGCACCGACGCGCAGATGATGGCCGACGCGGCGCGCTACAACATCGATCGCGGCGCGCAGATCATCGACATCAACATGGGGTGCCCGGCCAAGAAGGTCTGCAACAAATGGGCCGGTTCGGCGTTGATGCAGGACGAGGCGCTGGCGATCGAGATCGTGCAGGCCGTGGTGGCGGCGTGTGTGCCGCATGGCGTGCCGGTCACGCTCAAGATGCGCACCGGCTGGTGCGCCCAGGTGCGCAATGCGCCCAGCCTGGCGCTGGCCGCGGAGTCGGCCGGGGTGCAGATGCTCACCGTGCACGGCCGCACCCGGGAACAGGGTTACAAGGGCGAAGCCGAGCACGACACCGTGGCCCAGATCAAGAGCCGGGTGCGCATTCCGGTGGTGGCCAATGGCGACATCAGCAGCCCCGAGGCGGCCCGCGATGTGCTCGCGCGCACGGGTGCCGACGCGATCATGATCGGCCGCGCGGCCCAGGGCCGGCCCTGGATTTTTCGCGAGGTGGCGCATTTTCTGGCCACTGGCGAACACCTGCCGCCGCCCGCGCTGAGCGAGGTCAAGGCATGGCTGCTCGACCACCTGGAAGACCATTACGCCCTCTATGGCGAGTTCACTGGCGTGCGCAGCGCGCGCAAGCACCTGGGCTGGTATGCGCAGGCGCTGCCGCTGGC
Source organism: uncultured beta proteobacterium (assembly GCA_963831255.1). Taxonomy (GTDB): domain Bacteria; phylum Pseudomonadota; class Gammaproteobacteria; order Burkholderiales; family Burkholderiaceae_C; genus Hydrogenophaga. Next base: position 179,866 of record CAWHPI010000003.1, read on the forward strand.
CAGTGGTGCGGCAGCGGTGTTTCGCAGTCGCATCAACCTGCTGACGACCGCGCAGGCGCAGCTGGACTGCGTGCGCGACAGCCTGGACCAATGGGCCGCAGCCAAATCGGGCGACACAGGGCAACCCTTGGAATGGAAACTGGCCGCATGAGCAAGCCACACACCCATCTGCACGACTGCGTGCGCGCCAGCCTGGAGGTCTACTTCCAGGACCTGGACGGCACCGATCCCGCCGGCCTGCACGAGATGCTGGTGAAAGCGGTGGAGAAGCCTTTGCTTGAGGTGGTCATGCAGCAGTCAAACAACAACCAGTCGCGAGCCGCGCAATGGCTGGGATTGAACCGCAACACCCTGCGCAAGAAGCTGGTCGAGCACAAACTGATTGATTGAAACCCACCCCCGCGCCGCTTCGTGTCACCCCCTCAAGGGGGCAACACCAGCGGCCCGGCAAAGCCGGTTCCGCGGTGTTTGCTGGTTGGGCTGCCTCCTTCGATGCGCACCACGCTCCGGTGTGGTGCAACATGAATTCACAACCCACTCCCAACACTTCCCATGCGCGCTCTTATTTCAGTTTCCGACAAAACCGGCATCGTTGAACTCGCCCAAAGCCTGCACGGCCTGGGCGTTTTGCTGCTCTCCACCGGCGGCACCGCCAAGCTGCTGGCCGACAACGGCCTGCCGGTGACCGAGGTGGCCGAGGTCACTGGGTTCCCCGAGATGCTGGATGGCCGCGTGAAGACGCTGCACCCCAAGGTGCACGGTGGCCTGCTGGCGCGGCGCGATATGCCCGAGCACATGGCGGCGCTCCAGGCGCATGGCATAGCCCCCATCGACATCTTGGTGGTCAACCTCTACCCGTTCGAAGCCACGGTGGCCAAGCCCGGCTGCACGCTGGAAGACGCCATCGAAAACATCGACATCGGCGGCCCGGCCATGGTGCGCAGCGCAGCCAAGAACTGGAAAGACGTGGCGGTGCTGACCGACGCCACCCAGTACCCGGCGGTGATCGACGAGCTGAAAGCCAGCGGCAAGCTCAGCGACAAGATGCGCTTTGCGCTCTCGGTGGCGGCCTTCAACCGCATCAGCCAGTACGACGGCGCCATCAGCGACTACCTCTCCAGCATCGCGTTCGAAGCCGGCGCTGCGGTGCCGACGCGCAGCGAGTACCCGGGCCAGGCCAACGGCCGCTTCGTGAAGCTGCAAGAGCTGCGTTACGGCGAGAACCCGCACCAGACGGCGGCGTTCTACCGCGATCTGTACCCGGCACCCGGCTCGCTGGTCACGGCCAGGCAGTTGCAGGGCAAGGAGCTCAGCTACAACAACATCGCCGACGCCGACGCGGCCTGGGAATGCGTCAAAGGTTTCGAGGCAGCGGCGTGTGTGATCGTGAAGCACGCCAACCCCTGTGGCGTGGCGGTGGGCAAAGACGCGCTGGAGAGCTACAGCAAGGCCTTCCAGACCGACCCCACCAGCGCCTTTGGCGGCATCATCGCCTTCAACCGGCCGGTGGACAAAGCCGCGGCCGAGGCGGTGAGCAAGCAGTTTGTCGAGGTGCTGATGGCGCCGGGCTACAGCGACGAGGCGCTGGCCATTTTCAAAGCCAAGGCCAATGTGCGCGTGTTGCAGATTGCCCTGCCGCCCGGCGGCGCGACAGCCTGGGAGCAGGGCCTGAACCTCACCGACATCAAGCGCATCGGCTCGGGGTTGCTGATGCAAAGCGCCGACAACCATGTTCTGACACGGGCCGACCTGAAGGTTGTCACTGCCCTGCAGCCCACCGAGCAACAGCTCGACGACCTGCTGTTCGCGTGGAAGGTGGCCAAGTTCGTCAAGTCCAACGCCATCGTGTTCTGCAAAGACGGCATGACCATGGGCGTCGGCGCCGGCCAGATGAGCCGCCTGGACTCGGCGCGCATTGCCAGCATCAAGGCCGGTCATGCGAACCTGAGCCTGCAAGGCACGGCGGTCGCCAGCGACGCCTTTTTCCCGTTTCGCGACGGCCTGGATGTGGTGATCGACCAGGGCGCCAGCTGCGTCATTCAGCCCGGCGGCTCGATGCGCGATCAGGAGGTGATCGATGCGGCCAACGAGCGCGGCGTGGTGATGGTGACCACCGGCGTGAGGCACTTCCGGCACTGAGCGCTCAACCGCAGCGGTGATGGCTTCGAAATAGGCCGCGGCGCCGCAGGCCCGAGCGTGATGCGATAAGGTCGCCTCATGGAACACCGACCCCCTTCTTTCTGGCAACTGGGCTGGCGCACACTGTGGCGCGACTGGCGGGCGGGCGAGCTGCGCCTGCTGGTGCTCGCGGTCACGCTGGCCGTGGCAGCGCTCACCGCGGTCGGTTTCTTTGCCGACCGGCTGCAAAACGGGCTGGAGCGCGATGCGCGGGCCCTGATCGGTGGCGACGCGGTGGTCAGCAGCGACAACGCCACGCCGCCGCAGTTCGAGGCACAGGCTCGCGCGCTCGGCCTGCAGAGCACCCAGACGCTGGGTTTCCCCACCATGGGACGCGCGGCCGAAGCGCAGGGCGGCGCGGCGCGGCTGGTGGCGCTCAAGGCGGTCTCTTCCGGCTACCCGCTGCGCGGCAGCGTGCGCGTGGCCACCGAGCCCGGCGCGCCAGACGAAGCCACCCCCGACATTCCCGCGCCCGGCACCGCCTGGGTCGATGCGGCTTTGCTGGTGGCGCTGGATCTCCAGATGGGGCAGCCGCTGTTGCTGGGCGACGCTTCGTTCACCCTGGCGCGCGTCATCGTGGTCGAGCCCGATCGCGGCGCCGGCTTCATGAGCTTTGCCCCGCGCGTCATGCTCAACGCCGCCGATCTGCCGGCCACCGGTCTGGTGCAGCCAGCCAGCCGCCTCAACTACCGTTTTGCGGTCGCTGGAGACGACCCTGCCGTGGCGCGTTTCACCCGCTGGGCCGAAGCGCAGATGGCGCAGCCCGGCGTGCGCGGCATGCGGCTGGAGTCGCTGCAAGGCGGGCGGCCCGAGATGCAGCAGACGCTGGCGCGGGCCGAAAAATTCCTGAACCTTGTGGCGCTGCTGGCGGCGCTGCTTTGCGCGGTGGCGGTGGCGATCGCGGCGCGTGGCTTCGCCCAGCGCCACCTGGACGACTGCGCCATGCTGCGCGTGCTCGGCCTGTCTCAAGCCTCGATGGCGCGGGCCTACACGCTGGAGTTTGCGCTGGTGGGCCTGTTCGCGAGTTTGCTGGGGGTGGCGCTGGGCTACGCGGTGCACCATGTGTTCGTGGTGCTGCTGGCCGGTCTGGTTGAGGCGAGCCTGCCCGCGCCCGGTATCGCACCGGTGCTGCTTGGCCTGGGCATGGGGCTGACGCTGATGCTCGCGTTTGGCCTGCCACCGGTGCTGCAGCTGGCGCAGGTGCCGCCGCTGCGGGTGATCCGGCGCGATGTGGGTCAGCTCAAACCGGCCACGCTGGCGGTGCTGGGTGTGGGCTTGCTGGGCTTTGGCGCTTTGCTGCTGGCCGCCAGCCGCGACCTGTTGCTGGGTGCCATCGCGGTCGGCGGCTTTGCCGCGGCCGTGCTGCTGTTTGCCGGCGTCAGTTACGCCGCCGTGCGCCTGCTGCGCGCCAGCGTCAACGAAAGCACCGCGCCGCGCGCGCTGATCATGGCCACGCGCCAGCTCAGCGCCCGTCCGGCCTACGCGGTGGTGCAGATCAGTGCCCTGTCGGTGGGTTTGATGGCGCTGGTGCTGCTGGTGCTGCTGCGAACCGACCTGATCGCCAGCTGGCGAAACGCCACGCCACCCGATGCGCCGAACCGCTTTGTCATCAACGTGCAGCCCGAGCAGGGCGACGCGTTTCAGCAGCAGCTGCGCAGCGCGGGCGTCGAGCGCTACGACTGGTATCCCATGATTCGCGGTCGACTGGTGAGCATCAACGGCGAGACGGTCAAGCCAGAGGATTTCGCCAGCGACCGCGCTCAGCGTCTGGTGGACCGCGAGTTCAACCTTTCCAACACCGCCGAGCTGCCTCTCTACAACCCGGTGGTGGCCGGGCAATGGACCAACAACGAAGCCGACGCGCTGAGCGTGGAAGAAGGCCTGGCGCAGGAACTCGGCCTGAAGCTGGGCGACCGCCTGGGCTTTGACATCGCCGGCCAGGTCACCGAAGGCCGCATCACCAGCCTGCGCAAGGTGGACTGGGGCTCGATGCGGGTCAATTTCTTCGTGGTGTTTCCGGTGGCCGTGTTGCCCGATGTGCCGGTGAGCTACATCAGCGCGTTCCGGGCGCCCGAGGGCAATGCACAGTTCGACAACAGCCTGGTGCGCGCCTTTCCCAACATCACCAATGTCGACATGAGCCAGACCATTGCCCAGGTGCAGCGGGTGCTGGGCCAGGTGATCAGCGCGATCGAGTTTCTGTTCGCCTTTACGCTGGCCGCTGGCCTGGTGGTGCTGCTGGCCGCGATCACCGCCACGCGGGGTGAGCGAGAGCGCGAGTTCGCGATTCTTCGCGCGGTCGGCGCCAGTTCGGCCCTGTTGCGCCAGGTGCAGCGCATCGAACTGCTGGGCGTGGGCTTGCTGGCGGGTTTCCTGGCCTCGGTGGTGGCCGTGGCGGTGGGTTGGGCGCTGGCGCGCTACGCGTTTGAGTTTGCCTGGACCGCCTCACCCCTGGTGCCGCTGGCCGGCAGTCTGGCTGGTGCGCTTCTGGCGCTGGCGGCGGGCTGGTGGGGCTTGCGCAGCGTGTTGCGCACCCCGGTGGTCGAGACCTTGCGACGAGCCAGCACTTGACCACCCCTGCCGCGCATCAAATGCCTCACCCCCGCCGCGCTGCGCGCGACCCCCTCAAGGGGACGGCACTGGCCGACTGGCAAAGCCAGATCGGCGGTGCCCTTGCAGCACTCCCTCGCTTTCGAATGGCTGTGGCTCTGGCCGAGTGGCTTCGATTGCACCGTATTTCTGAATCCAAGAACTTCTGACCTCACATGTCTGAGATTGCTTCAAGCCCTGTTCCCGAAACCCCGTTTGCATGGGCCGGCGGCGAAGCGTCGGTGCGCGCGCTCGTCGACCGCTTCTACGATCTGATGGATATCGAGCCCGGCTACCGCGAGCTGCGTGCGGTGCACGGCAGCACGCTGGCCGATGCCCGCGACAAGCTGTTCTGGTTTTTGTGCGGCTGGCTCGGCGGACCCTCGCACTACACCGAGCGCTTCGGCCACCCGCGCCTGCGCATGCGCCACATGCCGTTTGCCATCGGCGTGCTGGAGCGCGACCAGTGGCTGGCCTGCATGGATCAGGCCATGCGCGAATGTGCGCTCGATGCCGCGCTGCGCGAGCGGCTCAATCAGAGCTTTTTTCAGACCGCCGACTGGATGCGCAATCAGCACGGCGCAGCGTGAATGGCCGACTCGCCTGATGATTCCGTGCAGCGAACCGTGAGACGGGGCGCCTGGGGCATCACCGCGTTCTGGCTGCTGTTGCTGGGCTTGCTGTTTTTGGGGTTTGACCACTTTGAGCAGCGCCGCACGGCGGCCTACCAGGCGCACGAGGGCAGCGGCGGTGAACTGGTGATTCCCCGTGGCCGCGATGGCCACTTTCATGTCGATGGCCAGGTGAATGGCCAGGTCGTTTCTTTTCTGGTGGACACCGGCGCCAGCTCGGTCACGGTGAGCGAGGTGCTGGCGCAGCGCGCTGGCTTGCAGGGCGGGCAATCGGTCACGTTCCAGACCGCCAACGGCACCCTGCCAGGGCGTGTGCTGCGTCAGGTGCCGGTGCGGGTGGGCCATCTGGCCCTGCCAGGCGTGACGGTGGCGGTGGGCATGGTGGGCAAACCGCCCGAGATTGCGCTGCTCGGGCAGAGCTTTCTGTCGCGCTACGACATCCAGATCCTGCAACACGAGATGCGGCTGGTGCCACGCCCGTAGGCGACTTGCGTTGTCATAAGCCCTGGCTGGCCCAGTCGGCCGTGTCCAGCCCGAGCCCAGCCGCTAGTTCCGGAACAGATCCAGGATGCTGCGCCGATCCTCCGGGGGCGGCGGAACCGCTGGCGGCGGCACCATGACACCACCGGGCACCGGCGGCAATGCCAGTTCGGGCATGCCGGGCCACGGATCGTTCAGTCCCAGGGCGGCCACGCCACTGCCCGGACCGTACTCTTCGTAATACCAGTCGCCGCCCACGTTGAGAACGCCCGCCGGGGGCTCGTACTGTGTCTCCGGCACATCCTTGAGTGCCTCTTTCATGAAGTCGATCCAGATCGGCAAGCTGAGGCCGCCCCCTGTTTCGCGGCTGCCCAGGTTGCGCGGCGTGTCGTAGCCCACCCAGGCCGCTGCCACCAGCGTGGGCTGGTAGCCGACAAACCAGGCGTCGACCGCGTCGTTGGTGGTGCCGGTCTTGCCGAACAGGTCCGAGCGCTTGAGCGCGGTCTGTGCCCGCGCGGCGGTACCCGAGCGGGTGATTTCCTGCAACAGGCTGTTCATGATGAACGCATTGCGCGGCTCGATCACGCGCTGCTCCTCGGCGGTCACATGGGGTGGCGCTGTGAACAGGATGCGGCCCTTGTGATCGGTTACCTGCGTGATCAGAGACGGATCGACGCGGTAGCCGCCGTTGGCAAACACCGCGTACCCGGTGGCCATCTGCATGGGCGTCACCGAGCCAGCGCCCAGCGCCATGGTGAGGTAGGGCGGATGGCGCTCTGCCTCGAAGCCAAACCGTGTGACCCACTCCTGTGCGCTCTGCGTGCCCACCAGTTGCAGCACTCGGATCGAAACCATGTTTTTTGACTTCGCCAATGCGCGGCGCACCGACATCGGGCCGTCGAATTTGGCGTCGTAGTTCTTTGGCTCCCAGGGCTTGCCACCGGTTTCGGCGGCGCTGTAGAAGAGCGGGGCGTCGTTGACCACCGTCATCGGCGACAGGCCTTTTTCCAGCGCCGCCGAGTAGATGAATGGCTTGAAGCTGGAGCCCGGCTGGCGCCAAGCCTGGGTGACGTGGTTGAACTTGTTCTTGTGAAAGTCGAAGCCCCCGACCAAGGCGCGCACGGCACCACTGCGCGGGTCCATTGCAACAAAAGCGGCCTCCACCTCGGGCAGCTGGGTGATACGCCAGCCCTTGTCACCCTCGCGCACCACACGAACCACCGCACCGGGGCGGATCTTGACGTTGGGACCGGCCCGGTCGGACAGCCCCGATGCCACGGCACGAAGTCCCTCGCCGGTGATATCGAACGGCACGCCATCCTGTCGCACCGCCACCACCTTGCGCGCGCTGGCTTCCAGCACCACAGCCGACATCAGGTCGTCGTTGTCCGGGCGCTCATTGAGGGCGTCGTCGATCGCCTCGTCGCGCGCTGCGGGATCGACCGGCAGGGTGATGAACAGCTCGGGTCCGCGATAGAACTGCCGGCGCTCGAAATTGAGCACGCCGTCGCGGACCGCGCGGTAGGCCGCTTCCTGATCGTCCGAACGCAGGCTGGTGGTCACCAGCAGGCCGCGGGTGTAGGCCTCATCACCGTACTGCGCCACGATGGCCTGCCGTACCATTTCGGCAGCAAACTCGGCGTGTACCCGGATCTGCTGCCCGGGCTGGCGCAGTTTGAGCTTCTCGGTGCGGGCCAGTTCTGCCTCGGCCGAGGTGATGAAGCCGTTCTCCAGCATGCGGTCGATGATGTGCAGCTGGCGGATGCGGGCGCGAGTGGGGTTGCTGATCGGGTTGAAGGCCGACGGTGCTTTGGGCAAGCCCGCCAGCATCGCAGCCTCGGCGATCGTGACCTCTTTGAGGGGCTTGCCAAAGTAGGTTTGCGATGCGGCCGAGAAGCCGTATGCACGCTGACCCAGAAAAATCTGGTTCATGTAGATCTCCAGGATCTGCTCCTTGGTCAGCAGATGCTCGAGCTTGAAGGTGAGCAGCACCTCGTAGATTTTTCGCGTGTAACTCTTCTCTGCCGACAGGTAGACGTTGCGAGCCACCTGCATGGTGATGGTGGACGCGCCCTGGCTCTTGGCCCGGCCCAGGTTGGCCAGCGCCGCGCGCATCATGCCGCGGTAGTCGACGCCGCTGTGTTCAAAAAACCGCGAGTCCTCGATCGAGAGCACCGCGTTTTTCATCACCTCGGGGATTTCCTGAAAAGTGAGCAGGTTGCGCCGCTCTTCGCCGAACTCTCCCATGAGTTTGCCGTCGGCCGTGAGCACCCGCAATGGCAGCTTGGGGCGGTAGTCGGCCAGATCGGCGACGTCAGGCAGATTGGGATAAGCGACCGCCAGTGCGATGCCGATGGCGATCATGAGGCCTGTCACACCAGCCGCCGCCAGTCCGATCAGGCCGACCGCAAGGCGACCGATCCACTGGATTGCGGAGCGCCCCGAAGATACTGCCTGCGTGGCTTCAGTTGGTGGTCGGGCGTCGTTCTTGGGCATGCGTTCGATCGTGAGGGAGAAGCAGAATTATAAAAAGCGGGGGTGTTGTGCAAATGCCCGTCTTGGCTTGCTTATTGTCTGAGGTTGTGAATTCGTCACCGCTGCGCTGCGATTTGAGTGCAGCGGCCTGCAAAAAGTGCGTATGCTTTTGACAACGTTTCGATGTGTCTCAAAGGCAAAATTTCTTTGCTGCTCAATGGTCTTGCTGCTAGCATTGAAGTGATTTGTTAAGTTTGGTGCCAGTCGGCGCCATCATTTTCTGGGGCTTGCCTTGATCTCATTGGGGTCCTTATTCAGCCGGGATGCAGCGCCTTTGCTGGGCATTGATGTGAGCTCGTCCAGCGTCAAGCTGGTGGAGCTCAGCAGAAACCGAACTGGCGATCTGGTGCTTGAGCGGTGCGCGATCGAACCCCTTGAGCGCGGTTGGATCACCGATGGCAACATCGAGAAATTCGATGAGGTGGCCGAGGCGGTACGCCGCCTGGTTCGCAAGAGCGGAAGCAAGACCAAGAACGTGGCGATGGCTTTGCCGACCTCGGCCGTGATCACGAAGAAAATTGTGTTGCCTGGCGGTCTCTCGGACAAAGAGCTCGAAGCGCAGGTTGAGTCCGAAGCCAACCAGTACATCCCTTTTTCCCTCGACGAAGTCAGTCTTGATTTCTGCGTCATCGGTCCGAGCGCGAGCTCGGTGGGTGATGTTGAGGTGCTCATTGCCGCTTCTCGCAAGGAAAAAGTGTCGGACCGTCAGGGTCTGGCAGAGGCTGCTGGCCTCAAGCCAGTGGTGATGGACGTGGAGTCCTATGCATCGCGCATGGCGGCCGGTCGGGTGATCGAGACTTTGCCCAATCAAGGACAGGATTCGTTGGTTGCACTGTTCGAAGTGGGAGCGTTGACAACCAGCCTTCAGGTGATGCGCAACGACGATGTGCTGTACGAGCGCGATCAAGCCTTTGGCGGCGCTCAGCTGACCCAGCTGATCGTGCGTCAGTACGGATTTTCGGCTGACGAAGCGGAGGCCAAAAAGCGTTCTGGGGACCTCCCTGATGATTACAAGACCGCAGTTCTGGCTCCGTTCATCGACTCCATGGCGCAGGAAGTCGGGCGCGCACTGCAGTTCTTTTTTACCAGCACGCCCCATAACAAGGTTGACCACATTCTGTTGGCAGGAGGCAGCGCGGCACTGGCAGGGCTTGACCGAGGCGGTCACGCAGCAGACATCTTTTGCATGCATGGTGATCAACCCGTTTGACGCCATGGAGATGGGTTCCTCGGTGCAAGCCCGCAAAGATTGCTCGCGAAGCACCCTCTTACCTCACGTCTACAGGCTTGGCGCTGCGGAGGTTTTACCAATGATTCTCATCAACCTGCTGCCGCATCGGGAGGCGGCGCGCAAGCGACAGAAAGAACAGTTCTTTACACAGCTTGGGCTCTCAGCTCTGTTAGGGGGTGTTGTGTGCGGAGCTGTTTTCACCTGGTACCAAGGTCAGATTTCTAACCAGCAAGGTCGAAACAGCTTCTTGCGGGCTGAAATCACCAAGCTCGAAGCCGAAATCAAAGACATTGCCTCTTTACAACGCGAGATTGCTTCTCTGCGCGCGCGCCAGACGGCGGTCGAAGACTTGCAGGCTGATCGAAACTTGCCTGTGCACATGCTTGACGAGCTGGTGAAGCAGTTGCCCGACGGCATTTACCTGCGAAGCATGAAGCAGGAAAACCAGAGCGTTTTACTCACGGGTGTGGCCCAGTCTCAGGAGCGTGTTTCGGAATTGCTCCGTAATCTCGGTAACAACAGCCCATGGCTCACAAAGCCCGAGCTGGTGGAGATCGTCGCTGCAACCGTACCGGTATCGGGCCGGGAGCAGCGTCGGGTGGCCAATTTCACCATCCGGGCCACGTTGACCCGTCCTGCGCCAGCGGTCACCGCTCCCGCCGCTGCGCCATCAGCGCCCGGCAAAGTCTGATCAAGGGGACAGAGTCACCATGGCAAGCATGCCCGCCGTCAACCTGGACTTCAAGCAGATCCAGGCCAAACTACAAAGCCAGTTCTCCGGCTTGGATCCGAACGATCCGTCGCAATGGCCAACGTTGCCACGAAATCTGCTCTACCTCGCCGTTTGTGTGGCGGTGATTGCGGGTCTCTGGTTTGCATGGCTGAAAACCTCCGACGAGGAGCTGATTGCCGAGAAGGCCAAGGAGGTGCAACTGCGCGATGACTATCGCAAGAAGCTGGTGCAGGCGGTGAACCTGGACGCGCTGAAAAAGCAGCTTGAACAGGTCAAGCAGTACGTTGCGCAGCTGGAAAAACAGTTGCCAAGCAAGGCGGAGATGGATGCTCTGCTGTCAGACATCAACCAAGCCGGTCTGGGCCGCAGTCTGCAGTTTGAGCTGTTTCGTCCGGGGCAGGTGACGGTGAAGGAATACTACGCCGAGCTGCCGATCGCGATCAAGGTCACCGGCTCGTACCACGACATGGGCTTGTTCGCTGCAGACATTGCCAACCTGTCGCGTATCGTGACGCTGAACAATCTGTCTTTGGTGCCTGTTGCCAATCGGGACGGGTGTGCTCACCATGGACGGCACCGCTAAGACCTTCCGTTATCTGGATCTCGAAGAGGTGGCATTGCAGCAGAAAGCACAGGGGGCCAAGCCGTGATGATGCTTTCCAGATCATTGGCCCTTGGCCTTTCATTTTCTTTGCTGGTCCTGGCGGGTGGATGCACGTCCTCGGGCGAGGATGAGCTGCAACTCTGGATGCAGGAGGAGCGCAATGCGATCCGGCCGCAGGTTACGCCGATTCCCGAGCCAAGCAAGTTCGAGCCCCAGATCTATCTCAGCGAGCGGATGGTCGAGCCGTTCAGTGCCGAAAAGATGGCCAGTGTGAGCGGATCTTTGGCCGCGACGGTGATCAATTCCAAGCTGCTTGAGCCCGAACTCAACCGCCGCAAGCAACCGCTTGAAGGCTATCCGCTGGATACCATGCGAATGGTGGGAAGTCTTAACCGTGACGGACAGCTGGTGGCGCTGGTCAAGGTGGACAGCCTTCTGTATCAGGTGCGCTCGGGGGGCTACCTCGGCCAGAACTATGGTCGGATAGACAGGATCACGGAAACCGAAATCACATTGCGTGAAATCGTGCAGGACCCATCGGGGGAATGGACCGAAAGGCCAGCTGCGTTGCAGTTACAAGAGGACGCTTCGAAATGATGAAAAACGACAAGGCCAGCGGTTGCGCATCTGTGCGAAGCCTGGCCGCGAAATCTGTGCTGGTTTCCGGCCTGTTGCTCTGCTCGGTTTGGGCTCAGGCTCAAAACGCCATTCAATCGGTGACCGGCGGGCTTCAAGGCGGTGTCGAGGTGCTGCGGATCGAGACCACAGAACCGCTGGCAGCTGTGCCCACCGGTTTCACGGTGCAAGCGCCTGCTCGCATCGCGCTGGACTTCCCCGGTGTTGTGAACAACGTGGGCCGAAGCGCAGTCGAGATCAATCAAGGCAATCTGCGTTCGGCCAATGTGGTGCAGGCAGGCGACCGCACCCGCGTGGTGATCAACCTCAAACAGGCTGCTTCGTATCAGGCCCGCACTGAGGGCAACGCGTTGATCGTGGTGCTTGATCGCAGTGAAGGCTTGGCCGACTGCCCAGCCCGCTCCACCGGCGTTCGCGGAGAGCCGTAACCGGGACGTGTCGGCCCTGCGCGATATCGATTTCCGCAAAGGCACTGGCAGCGCCGGTCGTGTGGTGGTCGACCTGGCCAACAGCCAGGTGGGCGTGGACATTCGCCAGCAAGGCCAGAATCTGGTGGTCGAATTTCTGAAAACCTCATTGCCTGAAGGCCTGCGGCGCCGTCTGGATGTGACGGATTTCGGCACACCGGTTCAGACGATTGAAACCAATCAGAATGGCGACCGTGTTCGCATGGTGGTCACGCCCAAGGGCAACTGGGAGCATTCCGCCTACCAGAGCGACAGCCAGTTCGTGCTGGAGGTTCGCGAGCGCGTGGTAGATACCACCAAGCTTTCCCAAGGCCCAGGCTACTCGGGTGAGAAGCTCTCGCTGAATTTCCAGAACATCGAAGTGCGCTCGTTGCTGCAAGTCATTGCCGACTTCACGAGTTTCAACGTCGTCACGTCCGATTCGGTCACCGGCTCGGTCACGCTGCGTCTCAAGGATGTGCCTTGGGATCAGGCACTGGACATCATTTTGCAAGCCAAAGGGCTGGACAAGCGCAAGAACGGCAATGTGCTGTGGATTGCTCCGAAGGACGAAATCTCGGCTCGTGAGAAACAGGCACTGGAGTCGCAGGTCACTGTTGAGAGCCTGGAGTCTCTGCGGACCCAGGGCTTCCAGATGAATTACGCCAAAGCGGCGGATATCGCTGCCCAGCTCACCGCAAGTACTGCGAACAGCGGTGGCACCGGCAACAACGCGCGCATCCTGTCCAGCCGTGGCAGTGTGATTTCCGAGCCGCGTACCAACCAGTTGTTCGTGACCGATATTCCCTCGCGTCTTGAGCAGGTCCAGTCGTTGATCAGCAAGCTCGACATTCCAATCCGCCAAGTGTTGATCGAAGCCCGGATTGTGGAAGCGGATGACCGATTTGGACGCTCTCTCGGTGTGCGTCTGGGTGGCAGCAACCTGGGCGATATTGGCGGAGGACGCACCCGCGTCGGTTTCGGAAGCACCTACAGTGCAACCTCTCCAGCCCTTGCAAGTGGCAGCTTTGTGAATTTGCCTTCGAGCGGCCAAAGCGGGTTTGCCCCAGCCTCTTTCGCGGTTTCGCTTTTCGACGCACTCAACACCAGCCGATTTCTGAATCTGGAAATCTCTGCCTTGGAGGCTGATGGTCGAGGCAAGATCGTGTCCAGTCCTCGGGTTGTGACAGCTGATCAAGTGAAAGCCCTGATTGAGCAAGGAACCGAGTTTCCCTATCAGACGGCAACATCCAGCGGCGCAACGGCGGTTGAGTTTCGCAAGGCCAACCTGAAGCTGGAAGTGACGCCTCAGATCACGCCCGAAGGCAGCATCATCCTCGACGTGAATGTGAGCAAGGACAGCCGAGGCGAAACCACGGCCCAAGGCATTGCGATCAACACCAAGCGGGTGGAGACCCAGGTCCTGGTGGAAAACGGCGGTACTGTGGTCATTGGTGGCATTTTTGAGCTCGCAGAGTCGGAGGACGTGACCAAGGTGCCTGTTCTGGGTGATATTCCCGTGCTGGGCAATCTGTTCAAGAACAAGAATCGTATTTCGAACAAATCTGAGTTGCTGATCTTCATCACGCCGCGCGTGATTTCCGATCGCGGCATCTCCCGCTGAACCGCGTGGTTGGGCAGACTTTGGGCAAACGTGTGCAGTGACTTGTCTTGTTCTGGTCGGATTGCCCGGTTCGGGCAAGTCAACGGTTGGCCGACACCTGTCCCGCCGGCTCGGTCTGCCTTTCTTTGATTCCGATCAGGTGATTGAGCAGCGTCTGGGCTGCTCAATCCGTGAGTACTTCGAGCGTGAAGGCGAAGAACGCTTTCGTGATCTCGAGGTCGAGGTGATTGATGAGCTATCCCAAAGAGGCTCGGCGATCATCTCTACCGGAGGCGGGTCCATGCTGCGGGCGGTGAATCGGCAACGGGTTCACGACCGCGGGCAGGTTGTGTATCTCAGATCCCATCCCGAAGAGCTGTATCGCCGTTTGCGCCACGATCGCAAACGGCCGCTGCTGCAAGTAGCCGACCCCTTGCAACGCCTTCGTGATCTGTATGCGGAGCGCGATCCGCTTTACAGGGAGGCTGCGCACTTCACCATCGAAACCGGTCGACCATCGGTGAGCACCCTGGTCAATATGATCGTGATGCAAGTGGAGCTCGCGGGCCTGGTGCAGGCGGCCGACGAGTCGGGGGAGTCAGGCTCTGCGTGACGGCCGGTGTCTTGGCGCCAATCGGGTCTGGCCTAAACTCGCTGCATGACGCCCCAACCCATTCCCTGCGACAGTACAAGCGCATTTCATCAGGTTGACATTGATCTGGCCGAGCGCAGTTACGGCATTCTGATCGGCCCCGGAATGCTGTACAACGAAGCAAGCTATGAAGGACTGCCGCAAGCTGCAACTGCGCTGATCGTCACCAACACAACCGTGGGGCCACTCTATGCGCAGCGCCTGCAAACCGCGCTGGCTGACCAGGTATCCACAGGTGCACACGGTTGAGTTGCCCGATGGTGAGGCCTTCAAGAACTGGGAAACGCTCAACCAGATTTTCGACACCCTGCTCGCGCAGGCTTGTGACCGCAAGACGGTGCTGTTTGCGCTGGGTGGTGGGGTCGTTGGGGACATGACCGGCTTTGCAGCCGCCAGCTACATGCGAGGTGTGCCATTTGTGCAGGTGCCGACCACTTTGCTGGCGCAGGTGGATTCTTCGGTGGGCGGCAAGACCGCCATCAACCACCCATTGGGCAAAAACATGATCGGCGCGTTTTACCAGCCGCTGCGCGTCATCTGTGATCTGGACACGCTCAAAACCTTGCCTGCGCGCGAACTCAGCGCGGGCCTGGCCGAGGTGATCAAGTACGGCCCAATAGCCGACATGGCTTTCTTTGAATGGATCGAGTCGCACCTGGACGAGCTGCTTGCGCAAGAGCCCAACGCCATGGCCTACGCCGTGCGTCGCAGCTGCGAGATCAAGGCCTGGGTGGTGGGGCAGGACGAGCGGGAGGCTGGCCTGCGCGCCATTCTCAACTTTGGCCACACCTTTGGCCACGCCATCGAGGCCGGCATGGGCTATGGCCAGTGGCTGCATGGTGAAGCGGTGGGGTGTGGTCTGGTCATGGCCGCGCGCCTGTCCCAGGCGCTGGGTTTGGTTGACGCGCCCTTTGTCGAGAGGCTGATGGTGCTGGTGCGCCGCGCCGGTTTGCCGGTGGTGGCGCCGGTGCTTGACGAGCACGACAACGCCAGCCGTTACATGTCGCTGATGCGCGTTGACAAAAAAGCCGAGGCCGGCGAAATCAGGTTCGTGCTGATTGATGGGCCCGGTTTGGCCACGGTGCGGGGTGCACCAGACGCGTTGGTGGCGAAGGTGATCAACGACAGCTGCATCCCCGCATGAGCGCCACCCGTGAGGCCGGCTCGACAGGCCTCGCTCCTTTCGCCAGTGACCCCTCCCGCAGCCGCGGTCGCCGCTTTCCGCAGGTTGAGGCGCCCACGCGCACAGCGTTTCAGCGTGATCGCGATCGCGTCATTCATTCGACCGCGTTCCGTCGCCTGGTCTACAAGACCCAGGTGTTCCTGAATCACGAAGGCGATCTGTTTCGCACCCGCCTCACCCACTCGCTGGAAGTGGCCCAGCTCGGTCGCAGCATCGCGCGCTCGCTCAAACTCAACGAAGACCTGGTGGAGGCCATCGCGCTGGCGCACGATCTGGGTCACACGCCGTTCGGTCACGCCGGCCAGGACGCGCTGCACGCCAGCTTGCAAACGCTCGGCGAATCCGCCTCAGGCGGCGATGCAGCGAGCTGGGGGTTTGAGCACAACCTGCAAAGCCTGCGCGTGGTCGATCGGCTCGAAGAGCGCTACCCCGATTTCGACGGCCTCAACCTCTGCTTTGAAACCCGCGAAGGCATCCTGAAACACTGCTCGCGCGCCAACGCACAGCGCCTGGAAGCGCAAGAACCCGGTGGCGTGGCCGCTCGTTTTCTGAGCGGCGGTTCACCCTCTGTCGAAGCCCAGCTCTGCAACCTGGCCGACGAGATCGCCTACAACGCGCACGACATCGACGACGGTGTGCGCTCCGGTCTGCTCACGATGGAGCAACTCGCTGACGTGCCCTTGTTTGAACGCTTCCGCAAGCAGGCCCTGGCCGATCATCCCAAACTGGAAGGCCGGCGCCTGCTGTTTGAGTCCATCCGCCTCATGCTCAGTGAGCAGGTTTACGATGTGATCCGCACCACGCAGGGCGCAATCGATGCGCTGAACCCGCCCGACGCCGAGGCTGTTCGCCGGGCGCCGCCGCTGGTCGCGTTTTCGCCGGCGATGCGAGCCGAGAGCCAGGTGCTCAAGACCTTCCTTTTGCGCAACCTGTACCGCCACCCGCAGGTCATGGAAACCACCGACCGCGCGCGCCGCGTGGTGAGCGACCTGTTCACACGCTATCTGGATTCGCCTGAGGAAATGCCGGATTCTCATGTGTTGCCCAACGCCTCCACCGAGCAGGGCGCGCGGGCCGTGACCGACTACATCGCCGGCATGACCGACCGCTTCGCCATCCGCGAACACGAGCGCTTGTTCGGTCGCGTGCTGTTTCCCTGAAACCCATGGCGGCCGAGCTGCTGGCTTCACCGGACGCATCGGCACGCGCCGCGCAGCGCTTGGCCTGGCTGGTGTTTGGCGTCGGAGTCACCGCCGCGTTGCACATCGGCAAGCTGCCGGTGGCCATTCCGGTGCTGCAGGACGCGCTCGGCCTGAGCCTGGTGCAGGCCGGCTTCCTGCTGTCGCTGGTGCAGCTCGCAGGGATGACGCTGGGTCTGTTCGTGGGCTTGCTGGCCGATCGTGTCGGTCCGCGGCGCGTCATGCAAGTGGGCCTGTTGCTGCTGGCCGCCGGCAGCGCGCTGGGTGCGCTGGCGCCCGGCGTGGACTGGTTGCTGGCCTCGCGGGTGGTCGAAGGCCTGGGGTTTCTGCTGGCGGTGCTGCCAGCCCCCGGACTGCTGCGCCAGCGCGTGCTGCACGCGCCCACGCTGTCGCGCGCACTGGGCTGGTGGGGCGCCTACATGCCGCTGGGCACTGCCCTGGCGCTGTTGGTCGGCGCTTCGCTCATCGACGGTGTCGGCTGGCGCGGCACCTGGCTGATCCTGAGCGCGCTGGCCGTATTGGCTTGCGCGGTGCTCACCTGGCGCGTACCCCCGCCAGCCGCGCTGGCCGCGCCAGGCGGTGTGGCTGCGCTCGGCCCGCGCCTGCAGCGCACGCTGCGCTCGGGCGGTCCCTGGCTGGTCGCCCTGGCGTTCTTGCTGTACTCCGGCCAATGGCTGGCCGTTATCGGCTTTCTGCCCACGCTGTATCACCAGGCCGGCTACAGCGGCGCCGTGTTGGGCGCTTTGACCGCCCTGGCCGCTGGCGTCAATGTGCTGGGCAATGTGGGTGCCGGTCGTTTGCTGGCCAGCGGCGCCAGACCAGGCCGCGTGTTGCAGGTGGCTTATCTCAGCATGGCGCTGGGCGCGGCGGTCGCGTTTGGTGGCGTCGGCCCGGTGTGGCTGCAATACGGGGCCGTGCTGGTGTTCTCGGCCGTCGGTGGCCTCATTCCCGGCACCTTGTTCGGCTTGGCCGTGCACCTCGCGCCAGATGGCGACACGGTTTCCACCACCGTGGGCTGGATGCAGCAGCTGTCGTCTCTGGGGCAGTTTCTGGGCCCACCGCTGGTGGCCTGGCTGGCCGTTGAGGTGGGCGGCTGGCAATGGACCTGGGTGGCCACGGGAGCGTGTTCGCTGCTGGGGGTGGTGGTGGCGGCTCGGTTGCAGCGGGCCTGGGCAGTTCGGATCATGTCCGCCTGAGCGTGTGCTTGGAGGCGTTGGCGTCTAGGTGCAAGGCCGGCTGTTGCTGGTCGATTCCCGTTAAGCTGGTGTTTCAGCTCATCGCTCACATCATGGCCCGCCTTCCCCGCCTCACAGTCCCCGGCTACCCGCACCACGTCATCCAGCGCGGCAACAACCGCCAGGCGATCTTTGCCACGGACGCGGACCGGCGCTACCTGCTGGCTCTGCTGGCCGAGTACGCCGGCAAATTCGAGGTGGCGATTCACGCCTATGTGCTCATGAGCAACCACCTGCATCTGCTCGCCACGCCGG
The DNA here is from genome assembly GCA_963831255.1 of uncultured beta proteobacterium. GTDB lineage: Bacteria > Pseudomonadota > Gammaproteobacteria > Burkholderiales > Burkholderiaceae_C > Hydrogenophaga. The sequence goes on from CAWHPI010000003.1 coordinate 198,057, forward strand.
AGACGGTGGACGGCCTGCCGCAGATGATGCAGGCGGTGGGGCGTCGATATGTGCGCCATTTCAACCAGACGCAAGGGCGAAGCGGCACGCTCTGGGAAGGGCGCTACCGATCGACCCTGATCGAAAGCGAGCGCTACCTGTTGGCCTGCATGGCCTACATCGACTTGAACCCGGTGCGCGCGGGGCTGGTGGCGGCACCGTCGGACTATCCCTGGTCCAGCCACGCGCACCACATTGGGCAGCGGCACGACACGCTGGTCACGCCACATGCACTGGTCTGGGCGCTGGGCAACACGCCGTTTGCGCGCGAAGCGGCTTACGCCGAGCTGGTGTCGGCCGGGTTGAGTGCGGCGGATCAGAAGGCCCTGACGGAGGCCACGCTGAAAGGCTGGGCGTTAGGAAGCGCTGACTTCCTGGCTGACTTGAAGCGCCGTACCGATCGCCGCGCCTCGCGGGTGAAGGCCGGTCGGCCACCTGGTCCTGCGCCAGAGAAGTAGCGGCCGGCTCGAGCGCAACCTCAAAGCAAGCACCAGTGCGCTTTGCCCCTTTGATCTGTCCCCAATTGAAGATTGATCTCATGTGATTGACTTTAATTGGAATCTGACCCCAATTAAAGGCATTGGCATTTTTGTTGCGTTGCACTATGCTCTCCCACCTGCGGGTTTTCCGCCATACGAACTTTGAAGGACGCGCCATGACCACGGCTGCCGAGCAACTGCACCTCCAGCAACACGGACTCTACGACCCGGCCCACGAGCACGACGCCTGTGGCGTGGGCTTTGTGGCCCACATCCGGGGCGAGAAGAGCCACGCCATCGTGGGTCAGGCGCTCAAGATCCTGGAGAACCTGGACCACCGGGGTGCGGTGGGCGCGGACAAGCTCATGGGCGACGGCGCGGGCCTGCTGATTCAGCTGCCCGACACGCTGTACCGCGAAGAGTTCGCAGCGCAAGGCATCACGCTGCCGCCGCCTGGCGAGTACGGCGTGGGCATGCTGTTTCTGCCCAAGGAACACGCGTCGCGCCTGGCCTGCGAGCAGGAGATGGAGCGCGCCATCGCGGCCGAAGGCCAGGTGTTGCTGGGCTGGCGCGATGTGCCGGTGAACCGCGACATGCCGATGTCGCCCACGGTGCGCGAAAAAGAGCCGGTGATCCGACAGGTGTTCATCGGCCGCGGCAACGACGTGATCGTGCAGGACGCGCTGGAGCGCAAGCTGTATGTGATTCGCAAGACCTGCAGTGGCAACATCCAGCGCCTGAAGCTCACGCACAGCAAAGAGTATTACGTGGTGAGCATGAGCAGCCGCACCGTCGTCTACAAGGGCTTGCTGCTGGCCGACCAGGTGGGCACCTATTTCAACGACCTGCAAGACCCGCGCTGCGTCTCGGCTCTGGGCCTGGTGCACCAGCGCTTTTCCACCAACACCTTCCCCGAGTGGCCGCTGGCCCACCCGTACCGCTACGTGGCGCACAACGGCGAGATCAACACCGTCAAGGGCAACTACAACTGGATGAAGGCGCGCGAAGGCGTGATGAGCTCGCCCGTGCTCGGCGACGACCTGAAGAAGCTTTATCCCATCAGCTTCCCCAGCCAGTCTGACACCGCCACGTTTGACAATGTGCTCGAGCTCATGACCATGGCCGGTTACCCGCTGGCCCAGGCCGTCATGATGATGATCCCCGAGCCCTGGGAGCAGCACACCAGCATGGACCCGCGGCGCAAGGCGTTTTACGAATACCACGCCGCCATGATGGAGCCCTGGGACGGCCCGGCCTCCATCGTGTTCACCGATGGCCGCCAGATCGGCGCCACGCTGGACCGCAACGGCCTGCGCCCTTCGCGCTACTGCATCACCGACGACGACTTCGTCATCATGGGCTCCGAGTCCGGCGTGTTGCCGGTGCCGGAAAACAAGATCGTGCGCAAGTGGCGCCTGCAGCCAGGCAAGATGTTCCTGATCGATCTGGAGCAGGGCCGCATGATCGACGACGAGGAACTCAAGTCCAACCTCGCCAACACCAAGCCCTACAAGCAGTGGATCGAAAACCTGCGCATCAAGCTCGACGACGTCGAAGGCCCGACCACGGCCGAGCCGCTGCCCAGCGAGGTCTCGCTGCTGGACCGCCAACAGGCTTTTGGTGCCACGCAGGAAGACGTGAAGTTCCTGCTCGCGCCCATGGCCAGCGCTGGTGAAGAGGCGATCGGCTCCATGGGCAACGACAGCCCGCTGGCCGTGCTCTCCAGCAAAAACAAGCCGCTCTACAACTACTTCAAGCAGCTGTTTGCGCAGGTCACCAACCCGCCGATCGACCCGATTCGAGAGGCGATCGTGATGTCGCTGGTGTCCTTCATCGGCCCCAAGCCCAACCTGCTCGACATCAACCAGATCAACCCGCCGATGCGCCTGGAGGTGAGCCAGCCGGTGCTGGACTTTGCCGACATGGCCAAGCTGCGCCACATCGACGCCTTCACCCAGGGCAAGTTCCGCAGCCACGTGCTGGACATCACCTACCCCGCTGCCTGGGGCCACGAGGGCGTGGAGGCCAAGCTGGCCTCGCTGTGCGCTTCGGCGGTGGACGCGATCAAGGGTGGCAAAAACATCCTGATCGTGAGCGACCGTGCGGTCAGCCCGACCCAGATCGCCATTCCCGCGCTGCTCGCGCTCTCGGCCATCCACCAGCACCTGGTGCGCGAGGGCTTGCGCACCACCGCCGGCCTGGTGGTGGAGACCGGCACCGCGCGCGAGGTGCACCATTTCGCCGTGCTCGCGGGTTACGGCGCCGAAGCCGTGCACCCCTACCTGGCGATGGAGGCCCTGGCCACCATGCACAAGGACCTGCCGGGCGACCTCAGTGCAGAGAAGGCGATCGCCAACTACGTGAAGGCGATCGGCAAAGGTCTGTCCAAGATCATGTCCAAGATGGGTGTCAGCACCTACATGAGTTACTGCGGCGCGCAGCTGTTCGAGGCCATTGGACTGAACACCGAGACGGTCAACAAGTACTTCACCGGCACCAGCAGCCGCGTGGGCGGCATCGGCGTGTTTGACATCGCCGAAGAAGCCATTCGCATGCACAAGGCCGCGTTCAGCGACGACCCGGTGCTGGCCACCATGCTCGACGCCGGCGGTGAATATGCCTGGCGGGTGCGTGGCGAAGAGCACATGTGGACGCCCGACGCCATTGCCAAGCTTCAACACAGCACGCGCGCCAACAACTGGAACACGTACAAGGAATACGCCGAGATCATCAACGACCAGAGCCGCCGCCACATGACGCTGCGCGGCCTGTTTGAATTCAAGCTCGATCCGACCAAGGCGATCCCGCTTGATGAGGTGGAGCCAGCCAGCGAGATCGTCAAGCGCTTCGCCACCGGCGCCATGTCGCTGGGCTCGATCTCCACCGAAGCACACGCCACCTTGGCCGTGGCCATGAACCGCATCGGCGGCAAGAGCAACACCGGCGAAGGTGGTGAAGATGCGCTGCGTTACCGCAACGAGCTCAAGGGCATCCCGATCAAGCAGGGGCAGACCATGTCCGACCTGCTGGGCAAGGACGTGTTTGAGGTGGATTACACGCTGCAAGCCGGCGACTCGATGCGCTCCAAGATCAAACAGGTGGCCTCGGGCCGGTTCGGTGTCACCGCCGAGTACCTCAACAGCGCCGACCAGATCCAGATCAAGATGGCGCAGGGCGCCAAGCCCGGCGAGGGCGGGCAGCTGCCCGGTGGCAAGGTGTCGGACTACATCGGCAAGCTGCGCCACAGCGTACCGGGCGTGGGCCTGATCAGCCCGCCACCGCACCACGACATCTACTCCATCGAAGACCTGGCCCAGCTGATCCACGACCTGAAAAACGTGGCGCCGCACAGCTCCATCAGCGTCAAACTGGTGTCGGAAATCGGTGTCGGCACGATTGCGACCGGCGTGGCCAAGTGCAAGGCCGACCATCTGGTGATCGCCGGCCACGATGGCGGCACAGGCGCTTCGCCCTGGTCATCGATCAAACACGCGGGCAGCCCCTGGGAGATCGGCCTGGCCGAAACGCAGCAGACCCTGGTGCTCAACCGCTTGCGCAGCCGCATCCGCGTGCAGGCCGACGGTCAGATGAAGACCGGCCGCGATGTCGTGATTGCAGGTTTGCTGGGCGCCGACGAGGTGGGTTTTGCGACCGCGCCGCTGGTGGTGGAGGGCTGCATCATGATGCGCAAGTGCCACCTCAACACCTGCCCGGTGGGCGTGGCCACGCAAGACCCGGTGCTGCGCAAGAAGTTCTCGGGCAAGCCCGAGCACGTCGTCAACTACTTCTTCTTCATCGCCGAAGAAGCGCGCCAGATCATGGCGCAGCTGGGCATCCGCAAGTTTGACGACCTGATCGGCCGCGCCGACCTGCTCGACATGAAGAAGGGCATCGAACACTGGAAAGCCAAGGGCCTGGACTTCAGCCGCCTGCTGGCCATGCCACAGGTGCCCGCGGACGTGCCCCGCCTGCACACCGAAGGCCAGGAGCACGGCCTGGAGAAGGCGCTGGATCAGGTGCTGATCGCCAAATCGCGGGCCGCCATCGACAAGGGTGAGCGCGTGAAGTTCATGGAGGTGGCGCGCAACGTGAACCGCTCGGTGGGCGCCATGCTCTCCGGCGCCGTGACGCAGGTCCACCCCGAGGGCTTGCCGGATGACACCATCCACATCCTGCTCGAAGGCACGGGTGGACAGTCTTTCGGCGCTTTCCTCACCAACGGCATCACCCTGTACCTGATCGGCGACGCCAACGACTACACCGGCAAAGGCCTCTCCGGCGGCCGCGTGGTGGTGCGGCCCAGCATCGATTTCCGGGGCGACCCGACCAAGAACATCATCGTCGGCAACACCGTGATGTACGGCGCCACCACGGGCGAGGCGTTCTTCTGCGGCGTGGCCGGCGAGCGTTTCGCCGTGCGTCTGTCGGGTGCCACGGCGGTGGTCGAAGGCACGGGCGACCACGGTTGCGAGTACATGACCGGTGGAACCGTGGCGGTGCTCGGCCGAACTGGGCGCAACTTCGCCGCCGGCATGAGCGGTGGCATCGCCTACGTTTTCGACGAAGACGGCCAGTTTGCCCAACGCTGCAACACCGCCATGGTGAGCCTGGAGAAGGTGTTGACCGCCACCGAGCAGACCGCGACCATGGACCCCGCCGTCTGGCACCGGGGCCAGAGCGACGAGGCGCAGCTGCGCAAACTGCTGGAAGACCACCACCGCTGGACCGGCAGCCGCCGAGCGCGTGAGCTGCTGGACCACTGGAGCGAATCGCGCAGCAAGTTCGTCAAGGTGTTCCCGAACGAGTACAAGCGCGCGCTGGGCGAGATCCATGCCCGCAAATCGGCGGTGGAAGCGACGCACAAGGCCAAGGACTCGGCCAAGCAGGCCGTGGTCGCGGGCAAATAAGCCGTCCGCCACCCCACCCCAAGCAACACGAACAAGGTAAGCATCATGGGAAAAGTCACCGGCTTCATGGAATACGAGCGTCTGGAAGAGGGCTACAAGCCCGTGCCCGAGCGCGTCAAGAACTACAAGGAATTCGTGATCGCTCTCGATGACCAGGGCGCCAAGATCCAGGCCGCGCGATGCATGGACTGCGGCACGCCGTTCTGCAACAGCGGCTGCCCGGTCAACAACATCATTCCGGACTTCAACGATCTGGTGTTCCGCGGTGATTGGCACAACGCCATCACGGTGCTGCACAGCACCAACAACTTCCCCGAGTTCACCGGCCGCATCTGCCCCGCGCCCTGCGAGGCCGCCTGCACGCTGAACGTGAACGACGACGCGGTGGGCATCAAGAGCATCGAGCACGCCATCATCGACCGTGCCTGGGCCGAGGGCTGGGTGCTGCCCCAGCCGGCGCAGCACAAGACTGGCAAAAAGGTCGCCGTGGTCGGCTCCGGGCCAGCCGGCATGGCCGCCGCCCAGCAGCTCGCGCGGGTGGGCCACGACGTGACGGTGTTCGAGAAAAACGACCGCGTCGGTGGGCTGCTGCGCTACGGCATCCCCGATTTCAAGATGGAGAAAAGCCACATCGACCGCCGCGTGGCGCAGATGGAAGCCGAAGGCGTGACGTTCCGCACCGGCGTGGTGGTCGGCGACTGGCCCAAAGACAGCAAGGTCACCAACTGGGCCAAGACCTCCGTCACGCCCGAGCAGCTGCAGAAAGACTTCGACGCGGTGGTGCTGACCGGTGGCTCTGAGCAGAGCCGCGACTTGCCGGTGCCTGGTCGTGACCTCAAAGGCGTTCACTTCGCCATGGAGTTCCTGCCGCAGCAGAACAAGGTCAACGCCGGCGACAAGCTCAAGGGCCAGATCATGGCCACGGGCAAACACGTGATCGTGATCGGTGGCGGCGACACCGGCAGCGACTGCGTGGGCACCAGCAACCGGCACGGCGCGGCCAGCGTGACGCAGTTCGAGGTCATGCCGCAGCCACCCGAAGAAGAGAACAAGCCGCTGGTGTGGCCCTATTGGCCGCTCAAACTGCGCACCAGCTCCAGCCACGAAGAGGGCTGCGTGCGCGAGTTCGCGATCTCGACCAAGGCGTTCCTGGGCGACAAGGGTCAGGTCAACGGCCTGCAGACGGTTCACGTCGAGTTCAAGGACGGCAAGCTGGTCGAGATCGCCGGCACGGAAAAGACCTACCCGGCCGATCTGGTGCTGCTGGCCATGGGCTTCGTGAACCCGGTCGCCAGCGTGCTCGACAGCTTTGGTGTTGACAAGGACGCCCGTGGCAACGCCAAGGCGTCAACCGACTTCACCGGCGGCTATGCGACCAACCTGCCCAAGGTGTTCGCCGCTGGCGACATGCGTCGCGGCCAGAGCCTGGTGGTGTGGGCGATCCGCGAAGGCCGACAGGTTGCGCGTTCGGTTGATGAGTTCCTGATGGGCTTCTCCGACCTGCCACGCTGATACCTCGCGCCGCGTGTCGCGTGGCGCGGGCCTCAGGCATTCGGCAAAGCGCGGGAGCAGCGGCTGCTCCCGCGCCGGCAGGGATCCCGACCGAGGTCGGGTAAGCAGCTGTTCAGCCCGGAGCGCAAACGGGGCGTGAGACAATCGCGGGCTGTTTTCAGGCACCCATGAGCGACGCCCCTTTCATCGAAATCGATCGTGTGACCTTCGGCTATGACAGCCGACGCACCATCCTCAACGACATCTCGCTGCGCTTTGCACGCGGCAAGGTGACAGCCGTGCTCGGCAGTTCGGGTTGTGGCAAGACCACCCTGCTGCGTCTGATCGGCGGTGTGCACGCCGCGAACAGCGGACGCGTGGTGTTCGATGGCGAGGTGATTGACACGCGCGACAAGGCGCAGCTGTTTCGCATCCGCCGCCGCCTGGGCATGCTGTTCCAGTTTGGCGCCCTGTTCACCGACCTCTCGGTGTTTGACAACGTGGCGTTCCCGCTGCGCGAGATGACCGATCTGCCCGAGGTGCTGATCCGCGACATCACGCTCATGAAACTCAACGCAGTGGGCCTGCGCGGCGCCGCCGGGCTGCGCATCAGCGAGGTTTCGGGGGGCATGGCGCGGCGGATTGCGCTGGCCCGTGCCATCGCGCTGGATCCTGAGCTCATCATGTACGACGAACCGTTTGCCGGCCTCGATCTCGTGTCCATGGGGGTTGCAGCGAAGCTGATCCGCACGCTGACCGACGTCACCGGCGCCACCGCGCTGCTTATCTCGCACGATGTGCCGCAGTGCATGGCCATCAGCGACTGGGTTGTGCTCATGGCCAACGGGGGTCGCTGGTGGCCCAGGGCACGCCGGCCGAGCTCATGTCCAGCGATGACCCCGAGGTGCGGCAGTTCGTGCGCGGTGAGCCCGATGGACCGATCAAGTTCCACTACCCCGCGCCACCGGTTTCGCAAGATTTTGGTCTGGAGCGCTCGTCATGAACGCGCTGCAACGACTGGGCCGCGCCAGCCTCGATCTGCTCGCCAGCTGGGGCCATGGCGCCATCTTTTTCCTGGAGCTTCTGCAGGCGGTTCCGGCTGCGCTGAGACGCTTCGACCTGGTGGTGGTGCAGATACGTGCCATCGGCAACCGCTCGCTCGTCATCATCCTGGCCTCTGGCCTGGCGGTCGGTTTCGTGCTCGCGCTGCAGCTCTACAACACCCTGACCAATTTCGGCGCAGCCGAGTCGCTGGGTCTGGTGGTCAACCTCTCCCTGGTGCGTGAGCTTGGCCCGGTGGTCACCGCCTTGCTGTTCGCCGGGCGCGCCGGCACCTCGCTGACCGCCGAGATCGGCCTCATGAAAGCAGGCGAACAGATCGCAGCCATGGAACTGATGGCCATCAACCCGCGCGTGCGCGTATTGGCGCCTCGTTTTGTTGCCGGCGTGATCGCGATGCCCCTGCTCGCGGCCCTTTTTTCAGCGGTCGGTATTCTGGGCGCCTACGTGGTGGCGGTGGGTTTGATCGGCATTGATGCCGGCAATTTCTGGTCGATCCAGCAAAACGGTGTGGATGTCTGGCGCGACGTGGGCAACGGCGTGCTGAAAAGCATGGTGTTCGGCGTCGTCTGCACCGCGGTGGCGCTTTACCAGGGCTACGAGACCGAGGCCACGCCCGAGGGCGTCGCTTATGCCACCACCCGCACGGTGGTGACCGCTTCCCTGGGCGTGCTCGCGATGGACTTCATCCTCACCGCGCTGATGTTCTCCACACCTTGAATTCCGAATCGGAGCACACATGAACAAGAGAAATACCGAAATTCTGGTTGGCCTGTTTGTCGTCCTGGGCGCGCTGGCGCTGCTGTTTCTGGCGCTGAAGGCCGCCAACCTCGCCAGTTTCACGGGCGGCGGCAATACCTACACGGTGCAGGCGCGCTTTGAAAACATCGGCGGCCTCAAGGCGCGGGCGCCGGTGCGCTCGGCCGGCGTCAATGTGGGGCGTATCACCGGCATCACGCTGGACCGCGTGACCTTTCAGGGTGTGGTGACGATGGACATCAACGCCGACGTGGCATTCCCCAAAGACAGCTCGGCCAAGATTCTCACGGCGGGATTGCTGGGAGACCAGTACATCGGGCTGGAGCCAGGTGGCTCGGAGACCAACCTGGCCGCTGGTGATGTGATCACCCAAACCCAGTCGGCGGTGGTGCTGGAAAATCTGATCGGACAGTTTCTGTTCAGCCGGGCGGCCGATGGCGGCTCCGGTGGCGACCAGTAGCGCCCTCCGTCGCGCCGGCAAGGCCGGTTGCCGCATGGTGTCCCCACGGCGGGTGCGTCAGGCCGTGTCACGGCACAATGAATTTTCCGTTTTTCAGGGAGTTTCGATGTCAAACACATCATGGCTGCGCCGGTGCATGGCGATCGTGCTGCTCGGTGGCGTGCTCACCGGTTGCGCCACCGGTCCCGACGCCAATCCGAAAGATCCGCTGGAGCCGTTCAACCGGGGCGTCTCCGGCTTCAACGATGCGGTGGATGGCGCGGTGCTCAAGCCGGTTGCCACGGCCTACCGAGACGCCACGCCCGAGCTGGTACAGACCGGCGTGAACAACTTTTTCGGCAACCTGGGCGATGTGCTGTCGGCTGCGAACGCTGCCTTGCAGCTGCGTCCACGGGTGGCGGTCGAGAACGCCATGCGGGTGTCGATCAACACCGTCTTTGGTCTGGGCGGCTTGCTGGACATTGCCAGCGAAATGGGCCTGCAGCGCACCCGGGTTGACTTCGGTCAGACCCTTGGGCGCTGGGGGCTGCCGTCGGGGCCGTATCTGGTGATGCCGATCTTCGGACCCTCGTCGGTGCGGGACGCCAGTGGCTTTGTGGTCGACAGCAGCGGCGACCTGGTCGGGCGGCTGAACGATGTGCCCGCGCGAAACTCGCTCACGGTGGTGCGAGCCGTTGACGCGCGCGCCGGTCTGCTGGGCGCCACCTCGTTGCTGGAAAGCGCGGCGCTGGACAAATACAGTTTCACCCGCGATCTGTATTTGCAGCGGCGCGAGAATCAGATCGAGGACATCATCGACGAGGGCATGGGCCTGCCCGATGCGGGTCAGGTTACAGACAGCAGCAAATGAACACCGCAACTTCACGCGCTTCGCGCAAGCTGGCGGGAACCGCTGGCGCCGACCTTCATCAAAATCGTCTGGCCGCAACCCGGCGTTCGGCAACCAGAGCCTCTTTGGCTCAGAAAGGCAAACACATGTGGAATCGACGTCATTGGCTCGGCAGTCTGCTCCTCTCCAGTCTCGCGCTGCTCGCGGGGCCCGCGCTCGCCGCCGATGAGGCGCCAGAGGCGCTGATCAAGCGCCTCTCTGGCGATGTCATGGCGCAGATCAAGGCCGATCCCGCGATTCAGGCCGGCGATATCAACCGCATCGTGACCCTGGTCGACACCAAGATCATGCCCAACGTGAACTTCACCCGCATGACCTCGTCCGCGGTGGGCCGCTTCTGGCGTCAGGCCACGCCGGCACAGCAAAAGCAGCTGCAAGATGAATTCAAGACCCTGCTGGTGCGCACCTACTCGGGCGCACTCGGTGAGGTGAAGGACCAGACGGTCAGCTTCAAGCCCTTCCGGGCGCGCGCCGAGGACACCGAGGTGGTGGTGCGCTCCGAGGTGCGCGGCCGCGGCGATCCGATCCAGCTCGACTACCGGCTGGAAAAAACGACCGACGGCTGGAAGATTTACGACCTGAACGTGTTGGGCATCTGGCTGGTGGAAACCTACCGTTCGCAATTCGCGCAGGAAATCAACGCCAAGGGGATCGATGGCCTCATCGAGACCCTGAGCCAGCGCAACAAGAGCAACAGCACGGCCAAGGCCGGCTGACCAGCCACATGAGTCTCGTCACGAACGCCTCGCCGGTGCTGACCTTGCCCGAGCAGCTGACGATGCAGAGCGCCGCCCAGGCCTTGACAGCGCTGAAGCGCGAGTTGGGGAGTCAGCACGGGCACCACGGTCGCGATCGACGCGCAGCGCTTGCGCGTGCTCGACAGCTCGGCGGTGGCGGTGCTGCTTGAGCTTCGTCGCGACCTGCAGGGCCGCGGCCAGTCGCTCGTTTTGCGACAGCCACCCCAGCGGCTGAGTGATCTGGTGGCGCTCTACGGCGTGAGCGAGCTGCTGCCCTCCTGATCGAACGGCAACCGTGTTCCCCGCCGCACGTTCTGTGCGGGTGATGCGGGCGGCTTAAAATGCGCGGTTGGTCCTGCGCTTCAGGATGTTCCCTGCGCAGCGGCCATTTCCCCGGGTTCTGCCCCCTCCGCCATGCCCGCCGTTTCCTTCCAGCACGTCTCCAAAGTCTTCCCCACCAAGCGCGGCGAGCTGCACGCGCTGCGCGACGTGTCGCTGGACATCGAGGCGGGCGAATTTTTTGGCCTGCTGGGTCCGAATGGTGCGGGCAAGACCACACTCATCAGCATCCTCGCTGGCCTGACCCGCGCCAGCAGCGGCCAGGTGCTGGTGCACGGCAAACATGTGGAGACCGACTACCAGGCCGCTCGGCGCCAGCTCGGCGTGGTGCCGCAAGAGCTGGTGTTCGACCCGTTTTTCAATGTGCGCGAGGCCTTGCGTTTCCAGTCGGGCTATTTCGGCATTCGCCACAACGATGTCTGGATCAACGAACTCCTTGAAGGTCTGGGGCTGGCCGACAAGGCCGGCGCCAACATGCGCCAGCTCTCGGGCGGCATGAAGCGCCGCGTGCTGATTGCGCAGGCGCTGGTGCACAAACCGTCGGTGATCGTGCTCGACGAGCCCACCGCCGGTGTGGATGTGGAGCTGCGCCAGACGCTGTGGCAGTTCGTCTCCGACCTCAACAAGCGCCTGGGCAGCACCGTGTTGCTGACCACCCACTACCTGGAAGAGGCCGAGGCGCTGTGCGGCCGCATCGCCATGCTCAAGCAGGGCCAGGTGGTGGCGCTGGAGAAAACCTCGGTGCTGCTGGCACGCGCCGCGTCCAACGTGTTGCGCTTCAAGACCGATGCGACCCTGCCCGCCGATCTCGCGGTGCAGGCCCGTGTGACCGGGCGCGTGGTGCAATTGCCCGCCAACGACGCCCTGGCGGTTGAGCGAGTCCTGGCGCGTCTGCGCGAAGCGGGTGTGGCGCCGGAAGACATCGAGATTCGCAAGGCCGATCTGGAAGACGTGTTTCTCGATCTCACCAGCGCCCACCCCAAGGCAGGCAAGCCAGAGGTGTTCGCATGAGCGGCTGGCAGATGCTTTTCTACAAGGAAATTCTGCGGTTCTGGAAGGTGGGCTTCCAGACCGTGGGCGCGCCGGTGGTCACCGCCATCCTGTACCTGATGATTTTTGGTCACGTGCTGGAAGGCCGCGTGCAGGTTTACGAATCGGTCAGCTACACCGCCTTCCTGCTGCCGGGTCTGGTGATGATGAGCGTGCTGCAAAACGCGTTCGCCAACAGCAGCTCTTCTATGGTCCAGAGCAAGGTCATGGGCAACCTCGTGTTTCTGATGCTCACGCCCTTGTCGCATCGCGCCTGGTTCTTCGCCTATGTTGCCTCTTCGGTGGTGCGCGGCCTGGCGGTTGGCGCCGGGGTGCTGCTGGCCACCTGGTGGTTTGCCCAGCCGAGCCTGCAGGCGCCGCTCTGGGTGCTTGTTTTCGCCATCCTGGGCGCGGCCTTGCTGGGCGCGCTGGGCCTGATTGCTGGTTTGTGGGCTGAGAAGTTCGACCAGATGGCCGTGTTCCAGAACTTCATCATCGTGCCCATGACCTTTCTCTCGGGCGTGTTCTACTCGATTCACTCTCTGCCCGATTTCTGGCAGCGGGTCAGCCACCTCAATCCGTTTTTCTACATGATCGACGGTTTTCGCTACGGTTTTTTTGGTGTCAGCGACACCTCGCCCTGGCTCAGCCTGGCGCTGGTCAGCTCGGCGCTGGCGGTGGTGAGCGCGGTGGCGCTGCACCTGCTGCGCACCGGCTACAAAATCCGACAATGAATCTTTGGCGCAAGCCTTTGTGCTGCGCCTGACTCCTTCATCTGACCCCGCTCAAGAGCCACCCCACATGACCGCTGAACAACTGCAACAACTGATCGCCGCCGGCCTGCCCTGCGAACACCTCGAAGTCTCTGGCGATGGCCGCCACTGGTCGGCCGTGATCGTCTCACCTGCCTTCGAGGGTCTGCGGCTGATCGCGCGCCACAAGCGTGTCTACGACGCGTTGGGCGAGCGGATTCAGAACGACGAGGTGCACGCGCTGTCCATGAAGACCCTCACGCCAGCCGAGTGGAGCGCGAAATGACCTGGAGCCACGCCGTCGGCGTGGCAAAGCCGGCGCCGTGCTGGGTGCTGAGCGCAGGCCTGGCGCATTCAGAAGCCGTCTGCTGACCAAGACCATTGAAATCTGGAAGCCCCATGGACAAACTGCGAATCACCGGCGGCCGCACCTTGCGCGGCGAGGTCACGATCTCCGGTGCGAAGAACGCCGCGCTGCCCGAGATGTGCGCAACCCTGCTCACCGATGAGCCGGTGCACCTGCTCAATGTGCCGCGTCTGCACGACGTGGCCACCATGCGCCGCCTGCTCGACAACATGGGCGTGAAATCCGAAACCCACGGTGAACGTGGCGGCATGTCGTTTCACGCGGCCCAGCCGATCAAGCCCGAAGCGCCTTACGAGCTGGTCAAGACCATGCGCGCTTCGGTGCTGGCGCTGGGGCCGTTGCTGGCCCGCTTTGGTCATGCCAAGGTGTCGCTGCCGGGTGGCTGCGCCATCGGCTCGCGGCCGGTGGACCAGCACATCAAGGGCTTGCAGGCGATGGGCGCCGAGATCGTCGTGGAACACGGTTACATGGTGGCCCGGCTGCCGCAGGGCCGCAGCCGTCTGCATGGCGCGCGCATCGCCACCGACATGGTGACTGTGACCGGTACCGAAAACTTTCTCATGGCAGCCGCACTGGCCGAGGGCGAAACCTTGCTGGAGAACGCGGCGCAAGAGCCCGAGATTCCCGATCTGGCTGAAATGCTGATTGCCATGGGCGCCAAGATAGAAGGCCATGGCACCAGCCGCATCCATGTTCAAGGTGTTGAACGCCTGCATGGCTGCAGCCACCAGGTGGTGGCCGACCGCATCGAGGCCGGCACCTTTTTGTGTGCGGTGGCTGCGGCCGGTGGCGACGTCGTGCTGCGCCACGCGCGAGCGGAGCATCTGGATGCGGTGATCGACAAGCTGCTGGAGGCAGGTGCCGAGATTGAAGCCGGCGCCGATTCGCAGGGTTCGTTCATTCGCGTGCGTGCGTCCGGCCGGCTGAAGGCCCAGAGCTTTCGCACCACCGAATACCCCGGTTTTCCGACCGACATGCAGGCTCAGTTCATGGCGCTCAACTGCATCGCCGAAGGCGTGGCCAAGGTCACCGAGACCATTTTCGAAAACCGTTTCATGCACGTGAACGAGCTGGTGCGCCTGGGCGCTCACATCCAGACCGACGGCAAGGTGGCGGTGGTTGAGGGTGTGCGGCGTTTGCAAGGTGCCACCGTCATGGCGACCGACCTGCGCGCCTCCGCCAGTCTGGTGATTGCCGGCCTGGTGGCCGAGGGCGAAACGGTGGTTGATCGCATCTACCACCTGGACCGTGGCTACGACCAGATGGAAGAAAAACTGCGCGGCATCGGCGCAGCAATCGAAAGGGTGAGGTGAAACCCAACCACACCCCCGCGCCGCGCTTTCAGGGCGTCACTCCGTCTAAGGGTCAATGCCCGTGGCCCGGCAAAGCCGGTTCCACGGCATTGCTGGTTGGGCGCTTGGCGCGCTTGCCACGCATTTTTGAAGGAAGCTTCTCTTGATCACGCTCGCCCTCTCCAAAGGCCGCATCTTTGATGAAACCCTGCCGCTGCTGGCTGCCGCCGGCATCGAGGTGCTGGAAGACCCGGAAACCTCGCGCAAGCTCATCCTGTCCACCAGCCAGCCGGACGTGCGCGTGGTGCTGGTGCGCGCCTCCGATGTGCCAACCTATGTGGAATATGGTGGCGCCGATCTGGGCGTGACCGGCAAGGACACGCTGATCGAACACGGGGGCCAGGGCCTGTACCAGCCGCTGGATTTGAAGATTGCCCAGTGCCGCATGAGCGTGGCAGTGCCCGCGGACTTCGACTACGCCTCAGCCGTGCGCCAGGGTTCTCGGCTGACGTGTGGCCACCAAATACACCACGATCGCGCGCGAGTTTTTTGCCGGCAAGGGCGTGCACGTGGATCTGATCAAGCTCTACGGCAGCATGGAGCTCGCGCCGCTGACCGGCCTGGCCGACGCCATCGTCGACCTGGTCTCCACCGGCAAGACCCTGCAAGGCCAACCAGCTGGTTGAGGTGGAGCGCATCATGGACATCAGCTCGCGCCTGGTGGTCAACCAGGCCGCGCTCAAGCTCAAGCAGGCCACCATCCGACCCATCATCGACGCCTTCGCCAACGCGATCGAGTGCCCGCCGCCACGCCATGAGCCCCGTTGCCAAGCCCCTTCGCCTGTCCACCGCCGCCGCCGATTTCGAGATCGCAGTTCGCCGCCCGCCTGCACTGGTCGGCCGAGACCGATGGCGCCATCGAGCAGCGCGTGGCCGACATCCTGGCCGACGTGAAGCAGCGTGGCGATGCGGCGGTGCTGGAATACACCGCGCGCTTCGACGGCCTGGAGCGCTCCAGCCTGCGGGAGCTGGAGCTGACGCAGGCCGAACTCAAGGTCGCGTTCGATCGCCTGCCCGCTGCCCAGCGCGACGCCCTGGAGGCCGCCGCGCACCGGGTGCGCCAGCTACCACGAGGCGCAGAAGAAGGCCTGCGGCGAGAGCTGGAGCTACCGCGACGAAGACGGCACCCTGCTGGGCCAGAAGGTGACGCCGCTGGACCGCGTGGGCATCTACGTGCCCGGCGGCAAGGCGGCCTATCCGTCGAGCGTGTTGATGAACGCGATCCCGGCGCATGTGGCCGGCGTGGCCGAAATCATCATGGTGGTGCCGACGCCGCGCGGCGAGAAGAACGCCCTGGTGCTGGCGGCCGCCTATGTGGCCGGCGTCACCCGCGCCTTCACCATCGGTGGCGCCCAGGCCGTGGCCGCGCTGGCCTACGGCACGGCCACCGTGCCCAAGGTCGACAAGATCACCGGCCCGGGCAACGCCTATGTGGCCAGCGCCAAGAAGCGCGTGTTTGGCACCGTGGGCATCGACATGATCGCCGGTCCGAGCGAAATTCTGGTGCTGGCCGACGGCAGCACGCCGGCCGAGTGGGTGGCCATGGACCTGTTCAGCCAGGCCGAACACGACGAGCTGGCGCAAAGCATTCTGCTGTGCCCCGACGCCGCCTACATCGACGCGGTGCAGGCGCCAATCGACCGCCTGCTGCCCACCATGCCGCGCGCGGCCATCATCGCCAAGAGCCTGAACGACCGTGGCGCGCTGATCCACACCCGCAGCATGGAAGAGGCCTGCGCCATCAGCAACCGCATCGCGCCCGAGCACCTGGAGGTGTCCAGCAGCGACCCGCACCGCTGGGAGCCGCTGCTGAAACACGCTGGCGCGATCTTCCTGGGCGCCTACACCAGCGAAAGCCTGGGCGACTACTGCGCCGGCCCCAACCACGTGCTGCCCACCAGCGGCACCGCGCGCTTTTCGTCGCCGCTGGGCGTGTACGACTTCCAGAAACGCAGCAGCCTGATCGAGGTCAGCGCCGCCGGCGCGCAAACGCTCGGCGCCATCGCCGCCGAACTGGCCTACGGCGAAGGCCTGCAGGCCCACGCGCGCGCAGCTGAACTGCGGCTGACCGATGTGCCGCCCATGAGGGCCGCGAAATGAACACCAACACCGCCAGCCCGCTGCGCTTCATCCGCCAGGACATCCAGTCCATGCACGCCTACGCGATTCAGAACGCGGCCGGCATGGTCAAGCTCGATGCGATGGAAAACCCGTTCTCTCTGCCGTCTGAGCTGCAAAAGCAACTCGGCGAACGGCTCGGCGCGGTGGCGATCAACCGCTATCCCGGCGCACGCGTCGACGATCTGAAGCGTGCGCTGGCGGCCTATGTGGAGCTGCCGCCCGGACATGCGCTCATGCTGGGCAACGGCTCCGATGAACTGATCTCACTGCTGGCCATGGCCTGTGACACACCGGGCGCGTCCATCCTGGCGCCGGTGCCCGGCTTCGTGATGTACGCCATGGGCGCGCAGCTGCAAGGCCTGGTTTTTCACGGCGTACCGCTCACCGCCGACTTCGAGCTGGACGAAGCCGCCATGCTGGCCGCGATGCGAGAGCACCAGCCCGCCGTCACCTACCTGGCCTACCCGAACAACCCGACCGCCAACCTGTGGGACGCAGGCGCGATCCGGCGCCTGATTGCGCGAGGCAGCCACCTTCGGCGGTCTCGTGGTGATGGACGAGGCCTATCAGCCGTTCTCCAGCCGCAGCTGGCTGACTGAGATGCGCGCGCAGCCCGAGGCCAACGCCAATGTGTTGCTGATGCGCACGCTGTCCAAGTTTGGCCTGGCGGGTGTGCGCCTGGGCTATTTGCTCGGCCCGGCGGCGCTGGTGCAGGAAGTGGACAAGCTGCGCCCGCCCTACAACGTGAGCGTGCTCAACGCCGAATGTGCCTTGTTCGCGCTGGAACACGCCGAAGTGTTTGCGGCGCAGGCGGTGCAGATTTGTGAACAGCGCACCGTGCTTATTGAGGCGCTGGCCCGAATGCCCGGCGTTCATCCCTTTCCCAGCGATGCCAACATGGTGCTGGTTCGCGTGCCCGATGCACAGCGTTGCTTCGACGCCCTCAAGGCCCGCGGTCTGCTGGTGAAGAATGTTTCTAAAATGCATCCATTGCTCGACCAGTGTCTGCGCCTGACGGTCGGCACCCCGCTCGAAAATGCGCTGCTGATCAGCGCCTTGCCCGATTGCTTATGACCACCCCTTCTCCCAGTGCCGCCGACCGCGTAGCCGACGTGCGGCGCGACACCGCAGAAACGCAGATATCGGTGCGCATCAACCTCGATGGCACCGGCACGTCGAACCTGTCGACCGGCATCGGGTTTTTTGACCACATGCTCGACCAGATCGCCCGTCACGGGCTGATCGACCTCGACATCCAGGCCAAGGGCGATCTGCACATCGACGGCCACCACACGGTGGAGGACGTGGGCATCACACTGGGCCAGGCCTTTGCCAAAGCCGTGGGCGACAAACGCGGCCTGCGCCGCTACGGTCATGCCTATGTGCCACTGGATGAAGCGCTGTCGCGGGTGGTGATCGATTTTTCTGGCCGGCCGGGGCTGCACATGCGCGTGCCCTTCAAGAGCGGCATGGTCGGGGCGTTCGATACCCAGCTCGCATTCGAGTTTTTTCAGGGCTTCGTGAACCACGCTGGCGTCACCCTTCACATCGACAACCTGCACGGCGAAAATGCCCACCACCAGGCCGAGACCGTGTTCAAGGCCTTCGCCCGTGCGCTGCGCATGGCGCTGGAGCGAGACCCGCGCATGGGCGACACGATCCCCTCGACCAAAGGTTCCCTCTAACCCCTGCCGTCCCATGACACGCAAGACAGTGGCCGTGGTGGACTACGGCAGTGGCAATCTGCGCTCCGTGTCGCAGGCCGTGGCCCATGTGGCCGCCGGCAGCGGGCTGGAGGTGGTGGTTACTGCTGACCCCCAGACGGTGTTGGATGCCGAGCGCATCGTGCTGCCTGGACAGGGCCACATGGCGGACTGCACCCGCGGCTTGGCCGCGTCCGGCCTGCTGGACGCCGTCTTGCACGCCTGCGCACACAAGCCGCTTTTCGGCGTCTGTGTGGGCATGCAGATGCTGCTGGACCGCAGCGAAGAGGGCGCCACCAAGGGCTTGGGTTTGATACCGGGCGAGGTGTTGCGCTTCCAGCTCGATGCCCGGCTTCAGCCCGATGGCAGCCGATTCAAGGTGCCCCAGATGGGCTGGAACCAGGTGTTCCACGCGCTTGGCCGGGGCCCGGCCCACCCGCTTTGGGCCGGTATCGACGATGGCGCCTATTTTTATTTTGTGCACAGCTACTACGCTCAGCCCGCCAACCCGCTTCACAGCGTGGGCGAGGCAGACTATGGTGGGCGCTTTGCCGCTGCTGTGGCACGAGACAACATTTTCGCCACCCAGTTTCACCCCGAGAAAAGCGCCGACCAGGGCCTGGCGCTGTATCGGAATTTTTTGTCCTGGCAACCGTGAGTCCCTCCAACCATCATGCTGCTGATCCCTGCCATTGACCTCAAAGACGGCCAGTGTGTGCGCCTCAAACAAGGCGACATGGACCAATCCACCGTGTTCGGCGAAGACCCGGCGGCGATGGCGCGCAACTGGGTCGACAAGGGCGCCCGCCGCGTGCACCTGGTGGATCTGAATGGTGCCTTTGCCGGCAAACCCAAGAACGAGCAGGCGATCCGAGCCATCCTGAAAGAGGTGGGTGCCGAGGTGGATGTGCAGCTTGGCGGCGGCATCCGCGATCTCGACACCATCGAGCGATACCTTGATGCCGGGCTGCGCTACGTGATCATTGGCACCGCGGCTGTGAAGAATCCCGGGTTCCTGCAAGACGCCTGTACCGCGTTTGGCGGCCACATCATCGTCGGCCTGGATGCCAAGGACGGCAAGGTCGCCACCGACGGCTGGAGCAAGCTCACCGGCCACGAGGTGATCGACCTGGGCAAGAAGTTCGAAGACTACGGTGTCGAAGGCATCATCTACACCGACATCGGTCGAGACGGCATGCTCAGCGGCATCAACATCGAGGCCACCGTCAAGCTCGCGCAAGCGCTCACCATTCCTGTGATCGCCTCTGGCGGCCTGTCCAACATGGAAGACATCCGTCGGCTGTGCGTCGGTGGAAGAGGAGGGCGTGGAGGGCGTGATCTGCGGTCGCTCCATTTACAGCGGCGATCTCGACTTCGAGGCGGCGCAACAGCTGGCAGACGAGTTGAACGGATGAACGGGTTCCCCCCGCGCCGCCTGCGGCGTCACCCCAAGGGGGCGTCGGCTGCGGACTGGCGGAGCCAGATCCGCGCCGACCTGGCTTAATGCCTCTCTCGCCTCGCAACCGCTCGTTTAGGACAAACCTTTGCTCGCCAAACGCATCATTCCCTGCCTCGACGTCACCGGTGGCCGGGTCGTCAAAGGCGTCAACTTCGTTGAGCTGCGCGACGCAGGCGATCCGGTGGAGATCGCGGCGCGCTACAACGAGCAAGGCGCCGACGAACTGACCTTCCTGGACATCACGGCCACCAGCGATGGCCGCGATCTGATCCTGCACATCATCGAGGCCGTGGCCTCCCAGGTCTTCATTCCGCTCACGGTGGGCGGTGGCGTGCGCACGGTGGAGGACGTGCGCCGTCTGCTCAACGCCGGTGCCGACAAGACCAGCTTCAACTCGGCAGCGATCGCCAATCCGCAGGTGATCCGCGAGGCCTCCGACAAGTACGGTGCGCAGTGCATCGTGGTGGCGATCGACGCCAAGCGCCGCTTCGGCGACGACATGCTCGACCGCGGCGAAGGCTGGGATGTCTACAGCCATGGCGGGCGCAAGAACACCGGGCTGGATGCCGTCGCCTGGGCCCGCCAGATGGCCGAGTTCGGCGCGGGCGAAATCCTGCTGACCAGCATGGACCGCGATGGCACCAAATCGGGCTTCGACCTGGAGCTCACCCGCACCGTGGCCGATGCGGTGGGCGTGCCGGTGATTGCGTCAGGCGGCGTGGGCACCCTCGATCATCTGGCCGACGGCGTGCAACAAGGCGATGCCGATGCGGTGCTGGCCGCCAGCATCTTTCACTACGGGGAATTCACCGTTGGCCAGGCCAAGGCCCGCATGGCCGAGCGCGGCATTCCGGTGCGGCGCTAGCGGGACGCTATCAGGGCCGCCCAAGTGCTGGCGGGAACTGTCGCACGAAGCGGTCTTCCAGCTCGCCCACGCTGGCGCTCAGTCCGTTGCCGTTTTGTTCGATGGTTTGCGTGAGATCCGCTTTCACGCTGTCCATTCGATCCAGCAGCTTGCCGGTCAATTCGTTGTCGCGCGCGGCTGTCGCCTGCAATTCGGTGCGCAGAAACTCGCGCAGCTCGGTGAACCGCGAGGCTTCGGCCTTGTCGGCCAGGTTGCGCTGCTCGGCGGCCTCGCGGGTGATGCGGCGCACTTCCATCAGGTGACTGGTTTGAAAAAACACCAGGGCCAGCAGGAAAACCACGAACACCGCGACCAGCATGCCCAGCATCACCAGCCCCAGCGGAGCCTGAATTTCCGACAGGCCAAGGTTGAGGCGGGTGGGTTGCAGGATAGCCTCGAAGTTCAGCGCCACAAAAGCGGCGATCAGCAAGATCACTGCAATCAGCAGCAGGGTACGAATGCGCATGGAATCTCCTGGTGGTGAGCCGCACGCGTCTTTGTCACCGTGCGGTTTTATGGCCATGCTACCCCGATTGGAAGATGGCGGTCGCGCACGGCGCGGGCGTGTGCCCATGGTAGATTCGTTCGCATGACATGGCTTGATTCTGTGAAGTGGGACGCTCAGGGCCTGGTGCCCGTGATCGCGCAAGAGGCCGCCACCGGTGATGTGCTGATGTTTGCGTGGATGAACCGCGAGGCGCTGGCCAAGACAGCCGAGCTCGGACGTGCGGTTTATTTCAGTCGGTCGCGCAACAAGCTCTGGTTCAAGGGAGAAGAGTCTGGCCATGTTCAGACGGTGCACGAGATCCGCCTGGATTGCGACAACGACGTGGTGCTGCTCAAGGTGACCCAACTCGGTCACGAACCCGGCATTGCTTGCCACACCGGGCGCCACAGCTGCTTCTTTCAGCGCCACGAAAACGGCGAATGGCACGCAGTGGACCCCGTTCTCAAAGACCCCGAATCCATTTACAAATGACCTTGACCCTGCCATCCCAAGACAAGCTTGCCCGGCTGGCCGCCGTGATTGAAAGTCGCAAGCCAGCCAATGGCGGCGACCCCGACAAAAGCTATGTTGCGCGCTTGTTGAGCAAGGGCCCCGACGCGTTTCTGAAAAAGATCGGCGAGGAAGCCACCGAAGTGGTGCTTGCCGCCAAGGATTGCGATCACGGTGGCGACAGCCAGAAGCTGGTCAACGAGGTGGCCGATCTCTGGTTTCACTGCATGATTGCGTTGGCCCATTACAACAAGACGCCGGCCGACGTGGTGGCCGAGCTGGAGCGCCGCGAGGGCCTGGTGGCCTGGAAGAGAAGGCGCTGCGCAAGGCTTTGGCGCGCGAGGGTGGCGAATGATCTGTTGCGATTACCACGGGAGCACGCTGTGAACGACATTATTGACGTCGAGCCGATCGACAGTGAACGGGCGCAGTCGCTCAAGACGGTGGGCTGGATCAGCTATCTGTTGCATCTGATCGTGGCGGTCGCCGCGGTGATTCCGGGCGCGCAGGTGGGTGCGGGTCTGCTGATCGTCGCGCTCATCATCGATCTGGTGAAAAAGTCCGACGCCCAAGGCACCTGGCAGGCCAGCCACTTTTCCTGGCGGATCCGCACGGTGATCTGGGCCGGTGTGCTCTACGTCATCACCATTCCGCTTTGGCTGCTGTTTTTGCTGCCTGGCATGGTGGCCTGGGCCGTGATCTCCATCTGGTTCCTCTACCGCATTGTCAAAGGCATGGTGCGGATGAACGCCAACCAGCCGCTGCCAACCTGACTCCCCAGATCAAGACCCATGAGTGCTCACGACCCGAACTGCATTTTCTGCAAGATCGTCGCCGGCCAGATTCCGTCGCGCAAGGTGTACGAAGACGATGAATTGTTTGCCTTTCACGACATTCACCCTTGGGCGCCTGTGCACTTTCTCATCGTGCCCAAGCGCCACCTGGTGTCGATGGCACATCTCGCGCCGCAAGATGCTGCGTTGATGGGCCGGTTGATGTTGCTGGCGCCGCGCCTGGCTCTGGAGCAGGGGTGTAACCCGTATCCCGAGGGCGGGTTTCGCATGGTGTGCAACACCGGCGCCGAAGGCGGTCAGGAAGTGCAGCATCTGCACTGGCACGTGATGGGTGGCCCGCGCCCGTGGCTGCGAGGTTGACCGCCCTCCACGCGCTCTTGCCTTTGAGCAGCGCGGGATTCCGGCAACAGGCGCTGATGAACTCTGACCGCCGCTTAGAATCGCACCTTTGGCGATACACGCCAACTACCTTCTCTGGAGAACATCATGGGTTCCTTCTCAATCTGGCACTGGCTCATCGTGCTGCTCATCGTGGTGATGGTGTTTGGCACCAAAAAGCTCAAAAACATCGGCTCTGATCTGGGCGGCGCGGTCAAAGGCTTCAAGGATGGCATCAAGGAAGGCGGGCAGGACGCCGCCGAGACCCCGGCAACGCCGGCTGGTCAGGTGACGCAGGACACGCGGACCGACAAGAACACCATCGATGTCGAAGCCAAGCAAAAGAGCTGACACCCGCTCTTGGGCTGCCCGGCCGCGTCGCGCCGAAAGCGTTGGCCTGTCGCGCTCCATCCCCTTTGCTTGATCACCGGATTTCTGACACATGATTGACTTGGGCATTTCCAAGCTCGCCCTCATCGGGGCGGTCGCGCTCATCGTCATCGGCCCCGAAAAGCTGCCACGTGTGGCGCGTACGGTGGGCGCGTTGCTGGGCAAGGCGCAGCGCTATGTGTCAGATGTGAAGGCTGAAGTCAGCCGCTCCATGGAGCTTGAAGAGCTCAAGAAAATGAAAGAGTCGATGGAGTCGGCGGCTCGCGACGTTGAAGGCTCGGTGAAAAGCACCACCAGCGATTTCGAAAAGTCCTGGTCTGAGGCAACCGCAGAGCTGGAGAACAACGATTACGGCAGCGCCGCCATGCAGAGCATTGGCGGCGACGCAACGCCGGTCTACAAACACCCCAAGAAGAACTGGCGAATCAAGCAGAAAGCCATGCCGCAGTGGTTCAAGGCCCGCGCCGGTGTGCGCACCCGCACCCAGTCGGGGGCAGCACGGGTGGCACGCTTTCGGCCCCGTTCCCCCACCGCGCCCCGCTGATGTCCGAAGCCAACAAATCCCCCGACGAACTCGCCGGCAGCGAACAGCCGTTCGTGCAGCATCTGATGGAGCTGCGCAACCGGCTGGTCTACGGCATGGTCGGGTTGGCGATTTGCATGGCGCTGCTGGCCTTCTGGCCTGGCCCCAGCGGGTTGATCGACCTGATTGCGGTGCCGATCAGAGCCCACATGCCGCCCGATGCCAAGTTGATCGCGGTGGACGTGTTTTCGCCGTTCTTCGTGCCGATCAAGGTGTTGGCCATGGCCGCGCTGCTGCTTTCGCTGCCTTGGTGGATGTACCAGATATGGGCTTTCGTGGCGCCTGGCCTTTACAGCCACGAGAAGCGATTCGCCATTCCCCTGATCACGCTGGGCAGCTTGCTGGCCTACGTGGGCATCGCATTCGTGCAGCTTTTCGTGCTGGACAAAATGTTTGGCTTCATCCAGAAGTTCACGCCCGCCAGCGTGGCCGCAACGCCCGACATCGCTTCCTACGTCGAGGCCATTCTTTCGCTGTATCTCGCGTTCGGTCTGGCTTTCCAGGTGCCGATCGTGGTGGTGCTCGCGGCCAAGATGAACCTGGTGACGGTCAAGCAGCTCAAGGACTTTCGCGGTTATTTCATCGTGGTGGCATTCGTGATCGCGGCCATCGTGACCCCGCCCGACGTGATCTCCCAACTCGCGTTGGCCATTCCGATGTGTCTGCTGTATCAGGTGGGGATCTGGGGCGCCCAGTGGTTCGTGAAGAACACGGTGGCCCCAGAGCCTGAGCCGGACGCTGAAGCGTCCGACGGCAAGTAACAGGCGTCGCGCCTGGCGCGCTATCGCGCTGCCTGGCGGGTCATGGGGCGTGTGCCAGGGGTCACGCTCAAGCTCTGTTCACCGGTGCGCCGCGTGATCGCAAGGGCAGCAGGCTCTCCGGGTTTGAGTGCAGCCACGGCTGACAGCAACTGGGCCACGTTGGCCACCGGTCGCCCTGCCACTTCGGTGATCACATCGCCGGGCCGAACGCCAGCGGCTGCAGCTGGGCCGTTTTGCAACACCCCGGTGATGATCACGCCGCGGCCCGCTGGAATTCCAAAACTCTCTGCCAGCTCGGGGGAGAGGTCTTGTGGCTCCACGCCGATCCAGCCACGCGTGACCTGACCGTCGCGCACGATGGCTTCCAGCACATTGCGCGCGGTGGAGGTGGGAATGGCAAAGCCGATGCCCATGGAGCCGCCAGAACGCGAGTAAATGGCCGTGTTGATGCCCATGAGGCGGCCCTGAACGTCCACCAGGGCGCCACCCGAGTTGCCGGGGTTGATGGCGGCGTCGGTCTGGATGAAGTTCTCAAAGGTGTTGATGCCCAGCTCGGTGCGGCCGAGCGCACTCACGATACCGCTGGTCACGGTCTGCCCGACGCCAAACGGGTTGCCGATTGCCAGCACCAGGTCGCCGATGGCCAGCGCGTCCGAATCGCCCAGCGTGATCACAGGCAAGTCGCCCAGATCAATCTTCAAGATGGCGAGATCGGTTTCCGGGTCGGTGCCAATGACCTTGGCTGCGCTCTTGCGGCCGTCGTTCAGGAAGACTTCGATTTCGTCGGCCTCTTCGATCACGTGGTTGTTGGTCAGGATGTAGCCAGCCGGGCTCACGATCACGCCAGAGCCCAGTCCGGCCTGTGGCTGGGTGGGCCCCTGTTCACCGAAGAAGAAACGAAACCAGGGGTCGCCCGCGTGCGGGTTCTCGCTGGCCGCCTTGCTGGTGTTGATGCTCACCACCGCAGGCGAGGCAAGCCGCGCGGCCGCGCTGAAGCTCTGCAGGCCTGCGCCACTGGACACAGCCGGGCCGCTTGACGCCAGCACAGGAACCACCGATGCGATCACGGGTTTGCGGTTGAGCCACTCGGGCTTGAGCGTGGCGACCACAAAAAACGCTGCCAGCAGCACCGTGACGGATTGAGCAAAGACGAGCCAGAGTCGTTTCATCGTGAGAAGCGGTTGTTGTCGGGTCGGCAGCAAAGGCCAACCAAGTTGCAATTGTCCTGCATATGGCCATCGGGTCACCGCTTTCAAGCTGGTTGACACAAGTCAATGCAAGGCGGGCCGTGAGCCGTTGCAATGGAGGTTGTTCAACGAGTCATCAAAAAAAGGAGTGAGTCATGAAGTTGTTTGTGGATCTGTTCTCGACCGATTACGGGCTGTTCAGCATCGCGGGGATTGCTTTCATGCTGGGCATGGGCGTCTGGTATTACCGCTTCTTCAACCGCAAGATGGACGAAGCCGAGCGCAACCAGCGCTGAAAGTTGTCAGTGCGCAGCCAGGCCAGCGGTGGCGGGGTGCGATGGGCAGTGGGGCGAGCCTGTCAGAATTGCAGCCAGGCGAAGGCGGCGACCCGTTGCGCTGCCGGTTTCTGCAAAGCGTGTTGCTGCCACCATGACTCTCCCACCTTTCTCGACAAGTCCGACCGACCAGCCGGTTTCGCGCGGGGCACTGCTCACGGCATTTGACGATCTGCTGCAGCCCGGCGTTTATCGGGACCATGGTCCGAATGGTTTGCAGGTGGAAGGCCGGGCCTCGGTGCGCAAGCTGGTGACAGGTGTGACCGCCAGCCGGGCGCTTATCGATGCCGCGATCGCGGCTCAGGCCGACGCCATTCTGGTCCACCACGGGTTGTTCTGGCGCGGCCAGGACGGTCGGGTCACTGGCTGGATGAAGCAGCGCCTCGCTCGGCTGCTGGCCCACGATATCAACCTCTTCGCCTACCACCTGCCGCTGGACGCCCACCCCGTCCTGGGCAACAACGCGCAACTGGCGCGCGTACTGGGTATTGAGCTGCTTCCAGCCGAACGCGGGCGCTTTGGTGATCAATCGCTGGGCTTCCTGGGGCACCGGCCGATGGATTCTGCGCGTGCGCTTGCCGATCACGTGGCGGCGGCGCTCGGGCGCGCTGTCACGCTGGTTGCCGAGCCGGATCGCCCCCTGGAGCGGATTGCCTTCTGTACCGGAGGTGCCCAGGGCTACTTCGAGGCAGCGATTGCCGCAGGCGCCGACGTTTTCATCACCGGCGAAATATCCGAGCCGCAGGCGCACTATGCTCGTGAATGTGGTGTGGCCTACATCGCCTGTGGGCATCACGCCTCGGAGCGTTACGGCGTCCAGGCCGTTGGCGCTCACATGGCCGCAACACTTGAGTTGCAGCACCAGTTCATCGACATCCCCAACCCGGCATGAGCGCCGCACCTGGATCTGCCAGTCTGGCCAGGGATCACCGCCGGGCGCCGCCTCTGGTGATCACGCAGGGTGATCCGGCTGGCATTGGGCCAGAGATCGTGCTCAAGGCGATGCAACAGCGGCCGGATTTGCTGCCGCGTGTGCTGGTGGCCGGGGACCTGCCCACGTTGCGCCGTGCAGCGGGCTGTCTGGCGCAGGGATTGCCACCGGTGATGTTGGCCGAGGTGGGTGGGCTGCGAGGCGCTGTCCGGTGTGCCGCCGGGTTGTCTGGCGGTGGTGCAGGCCTGCGGACCACAGCCATTGGTGGAGGTGGGTCGAGTCAGCCAGGCGGCTGGGCATGCTGCTGCCGATGCGATTCGCTGGGCGGCGGCGGCGGCACTGGACGGACGCTGCGCGGCGCTCGTGACCGCGCCGATTCACAAGGAAGCCTTGGCAGCCGCTGGCGAGCCCTACCCTGGGCACACCGAAATGCTGCAGGCGCTGGCAGCCAGGCACCAGGGCATTCCGGTGGAGCAGATGCCGGTGCGCATGATGCTCAGCTGCCCGGGTCTGCGAACCGTGCTGGTGAGCATTCACGTCTCGCTGCGCGACGCCATTGCCTGTGTGAGTGAGGCGCAGGTGCTTCAAACCTTGCACATCACCGCGCGCCATTTCGAGCGCTGTGGCTGGCCCCGTGCGCGCATCGGTGTGGCGGGGCTCAACCCCCACGCGGGGGAGGGTGGGCTGTTTGGCCGAGAGGAAATCGAGGCGATCGCGCCTGCGGTGGCGCGGGCGCGGCAAGCGGGCATCGACGCGTCAGGCCCGCACGCGCCCGACACAGTTTTCATGCGAGCCCGTCAGGGCGAGTTTGATGTGGTGGTGGCGATGTACCACGACCAGGGTCTGATCCCCGTCAAACTGCATGGGCCTGGAGCATGGTGTGAACACCACGCTGGGGCTGCCGTTGGTGCGCACCAGCCCAGACCATGGCACCGCATTCGATCTCGCGGGAACCGGCCGCGCAAGTCCCGAGAGTTTGATCTCGGCCATCGACGCGGCGATTGCCATCACCGACCTCGCCCGTGGTTAGAAGACCGACAGCACCGCGTGGGGCTCCGTCTCCCCAGCGGCTGGCATGGGGTCGGGTGGATCACTTGCGCAGGCTGTCCCGAATCTCGCGCAACAACACCACGTCTTCTGGCGTCGCCGCTGGCGCCGCCGGTGGTGCCTCGCGCTTGAGTCGGTTGACCTGCTTGACCATCATGAAGATGATGAAAGCCAGAATGGTGAAGTTGATCGCCACCGTGATGAAATTGCCGTAGGCCAAGGTGGGCACGCCCGCCTCCTTGAGCGCAGCCAGTGTGGATGCTGTGCCATCGGGCACCTTGCCCAGCGCGATGTACAGGTTGGTGAAATCGAGGTTGCCGAAGACGGCGCCCACGATTGGCATGATGATGTCCTCAACCATGGAGGTGACGATCTTGCCGAAAGCCCCGCCAATGATCACGCCAACCGCGAGATCGATCACGTTGCCTTTGACGGCGAACTCCTTGAACTCTTGCATCATGCCCATGAAAAGTCTCCTGTTTTGAGGGGTGAGGTGAGATACATCCGGTGGTCAACCGCCACCGCGCATTTTCGTCGTGCGGGTTCCTGATCAGCCGGGCTGCCTGCGGTCCGAAGTATGCGCCAAAGATGTGTGCCGGATTTTGACACACTAGGAAAGTATTACATCGCTCGCAGTGGCACCGCTTTTTTGACCTCCTTCCTGAAGCGGCAAGAGCGCCGGGCAATAGCTCACTCGATTCCTACGGCATGCCAGAAACAGGTCAACAGCCTCCGTTAGAA
The DNA here is from genome assembly GCA_963831255.1 of uncultured beta proteobacterium. Lineage (GTDB taxonomy): Bacteria > Pseudomonadota > Gammaproteobacteria > Burkholderiales > Burkholderiaceae_C > Hydrogenophaga. The sequence continues at coordinate 227,047 of CAWHPI010000003.1, forward strand.
TCGTGAGCTATCCCTGTACTGCCCAGTTTTAGAAGGTTTCCCATGAGTGAAGCAACCGTCGACCCCAAGGTCGACAACAGCCGCCGTACCTGGCTCATCACATCCGCCGCCATGGGCGGGGTCGGCGCAGCCGCAGTGGCCGTGCCCTTTGTGAGCAGTTTCCAACCATCCGAGAAAGCCAGAGCCGCTGGGGCTGCGGTGCAGGTCGACATCTCGACGCTTCAGCCTGGCGAGATGCGGGTCGTGGAGTGGCGAGGCAAGCCGGTCTGGATCATGCGCCGAACGCCTGAGCAACTGGCCGAATTGCCCAAGCATGACGGCGAGCTCGCCGATCCGAATTCGGTTCGCACGGCTTACCCAACACCCGAGTACGCACAAAACACCCACCGGTCAATCAAGCCAGAAGTTCTGGTGGCTGTTGGTATTTGCACCCATCTCGGTTGTTCGCCCAGCGGTAAGTTCACGCCGGGCGCTCAACCATCGCTTCCTGATGATTGGCCAGGCGGTTTCCTGTGCGCCTGCCACGGTTCCACCTTCGATCTGGCTGGGCGCGTCTTCAAGAACAAACCGGCGCCGGACAACCTTGAAGTGCCGCCGCATGTGTACCTGTCCGACACCACCCTGCTGGTTGGTGAAGACAAGGCCTGATCATTCCGTCCCGAGGCATCCATCCCATGGCTCAATTCAAAGAAGTTTCACCCGATGCGCCAGTGGCCGAGAAAGCGCTGAACTGGATCGACAACCGCTTCCCGCTGTCCAAGCTCTACAACGAGCATCTGGCCGAGTACTACGCACCGAAGAACTTCAACTTCTGGTATTTCTTCGGCTCACTGGCCCTTTTGGTGCTCGTGATCCAGATCGTGACGGGCATTTTCCTGGTCATGCATTACAAGCCCGATGCCAACCTCAACGCGGCGGGTGTCCCTGTGGCGTTTGCTTCGGTCGAGTACATCATGCGAGATGTGCCCTGGGGGTGGTTGATCCGCTACATGCACTCCACTGGCGCTTCAGCGTTTTTTGTGGTGGTCTATCTGCACATGTTCCGGGGTCTGATCTACGGTTCCTACCGCAAGCCGCGTGAACTGGTTTGGGTTTTCGGTTGTGCCATCTTTCTGGTGCTCATGGCCGAGGCCTTCATGGGCTATCTCCTGCCTTGGGGGCAGATGTCTTACTGGGGTGCGCAGGTGATCGTGAACCTGTTCTCAGCCATTCCCTTTGTTGGTCCTGACCTGGCGCTGCTGATTCGCGGTGATTTTGTGGTGGGCGACGCCACGTTGAATCGCTTCTTCAGCTTCCACGTGATTGCCGTCCCGCTGGTGTTGCTGGGTCTTGTTGTGGCGCACATCATCGCGCTACACGAGGTGGGCTCCAACAACCCGGACGGTGTCGAAATCAAGGCGCTCAAAGACGACAAAGGCATCCCGCTTGACGGCATTCCCTTCCATCCTTACTACAGCGTGCACGACATTTTGGGTGTGTCCGTGTTTCTGATGGTGTTCTCCGCCATCATCTTCTTTGCCCCCGAGTTCGGCGGCTTCTTCCTTGAGTACAACAACTTTATTCCTGCCGATCCGCTGGTGACGCCGTTGCACATCGCGCCAGTCTGGTACTTCACGCCTTTCTATTCGATCCTGCGCGCGGTCACCGGTGAGTTCATGTATCCGCTGATGGCTTGCGTGGCGCTTGGTGCTCTGTTTGCTGTCGTGAAGTCAGGCTTGGGCATGATGATGAAGGGCGCCGTGGTCGGTGGCTCGGTTGCATTGATCGCCATGATGTTCAGCATCGACCCCAAGTTTTGGGGTGTGGTGGCCATGGGTGGCGGCGTGGTCATTCTTTTCTTCCTGCCTTGGCTTGACAACAGCCCGGTGAAGTCGATCCGATATCGGCCCACCTGGAACAAGTGGCTGTATGCGGTGTTCGTGATCAACTTCCTCGTCTTGGGTTACCTCGGTGTTCTCCCACCGTCTCCGATCGGCGAGCGCGTGTCCCAAGTGGGTACCTTGTTCTATTTCGGGTTCTTCCTGCTCATGCCTTGGTGGAGCCGTTTGGGTGAGTTCAAGACCGTGCCCACCCGCGTCACCTTCCAGCCGCATTGAGCGCACAAGATCCACTCCGGAAAGTCATAGCAATGAAGAAGATCATCGTGGGCCTCGCGCTGGCCCTGGGCCTCTCAGGTGCCGCCCTGGCGGCTGGTGCCAGTATCCACATGGACAAGGCCCCGAAACGAACCAACGACATGGCCGCGTTGCAGAACGGCGCCAAGCTGTTTGTCAACTACTGCCTGAACTGCCATTCGGCCTCGTTCATGCGGTTCAACCGGCTGCGTGACATCGGTCTGACCGACAAGCAGATCGCTGAAAACCTGACCTTCACCACCGACAAAATTGGTGACACCATGAAGGTGTCCATGACGCCAAAGGATGCAAAAGAGTTTTTTGGCAAGAATCCACCCGACCTCACCTTGGTTGCTCGCTCGCGCGCTGCGATCGGTGGGCACTCAGGACCGGACTATCTCTATACGTTCTTGCGCACCTATTACCGCGATCCAGTGACGCCAACCGGTTGGAACAACAAGGCCTATCCGACCACCGCCATGCCCAATCCACTGTGGGAGTTGCAAGGTGAGCAGCGTCCGCTTTACAACAAGGTGGAGAGCCATGGACATGAGGTTGAGGTGCTGCGTGGTTGGGAGCAAGTCAAGCCTGGGACCATGACGCCCGCGCAGTTCGACCAGAACGTTGGCGATCTGGTGGCCTACATGCAGTGGATGAGCGAGCCTGCACAGAACAGCCGGATCCGCATTGGTATCTGGGTGATGCTGTTCCTGGCCGTGTTCACACTGGTTGCCTGGCGGCTGAACGCTGCTTTCTGGAAAGACATCAAATAACACGGCTGGGCACCGGCATGGCAGCCTGTCTGCCATTCGTGTGTTGCAGATTTCACAGTGGTCGGCGCCACCTTCACGGTGATTCGCCTTCCACTGTTTTCGCATTCAAGGAGCTTTATTCATGATGGTTTTGTACTCGGGTACCACCTGCCCTTATTCGCACCGCTGCCGCTTCGTCCTCTTTGAAAAGGGCATGGACTTCGAGATTCGTGATGTGGATCTCTACAACAAGCCCGAAGACATCAGCGTGATGAACCCGTATGGGCAGGTGCCGATCCTGGTCGAGCGCGATCTCATTCTGTACGAATCCAACATCATCAACGAGTACATCGATGAGCGATTTCCGCACCCGCAGCTGATGCCGGGTGATCCGGTGGATCGTGCCCGTGTGCGCCTGTTCCTGCTCAATTTCGAGAAGGAGCTGTTCGCCCATGTTTCTCTGCTCGAGGCGCGCAATGCCAAGGGCAATGAAAAGGCGCTTGAGAAGGCACGCGCTCACATACGTGATCGCCTCACGCAACTCGCCCCGGTGTTCCTGAAAAACAAATTCATGCTCGGCGATAACTTTTCCATGCTCGACGTGGCGATCGCACCCCTGCTGTGGCGGCTGGATTTCTACGGCATTGAGCTCAGCAAAAATGCGGCGCCACTGCTCAAGTACGCCGAGCGTATCTTCTCCCGCCCAGCCTATATTGAGGCGCTCACGCCTTCGGAAAAGGTGATGCGCAAGTGAGGGTTTGCGCCATCCAGCTTCGGTGGATGGCACTTGCCGATCTCGTTTCCTCTCGATGACCGTCAGCACCCAAGACACGCCCTCCACCCGGCCGTACCTGATACGTGCGCTGCACGAGTGGTGCTCGGATAACGGGTTCTCGCCCTACATCGCGGTGCAGGTGGACGGCTCGGTGCAGGTCCCGATGGAGTTCGTAAAGAATGGTGAGATCGTGCTCAATGTGGCCTTCGACGCCACAAGCTCCTTGCGCATGGGCAACGATTTCGTCGAGTTCAAGGCGCGGTTTGGTGGTGTGCCACGGGATATCGTGGTTCCTGTCGATCACGTGATTGCCATCTATGCCCGGGAAAACGGTCAGGGCATGGCGTTCCCGGCGCCGCCGCCTCAGCGCGCTGGCTTGGGGGCAGATACGGCATCGGTGAAGCCTGACGACGATGCCACGGCAGTGGGTCGAGGCACCGTGTTGCACGCGGTCCCGAGTGACGCTGGGGCAGATCAACCGCCAGTAGGTCCGGAAGTGCCACCACCGAATCCCCCAGGCACCCGTTCAGGGCCCCGGCTGCGTCGCGTCAAGTAAAATTTCGGGTTTCGCGCCGCTTTAGCTCAGTTGGTAGAGCAATCGCCTTGTAAGCGATAGGTCATCTGTTCGAGTCAGATAAGCGGCACCATCGCTTTCGTTCGCGTCCAGTGCGCGGCCGCTGGTGTCTGGCGCAGGCTTCCGCTCATCGTCCGCCAGCTTGGACTTTGATTCGAATTGCGGTAATCTGCGCTCCGTTTTGGGTCAACTTGGCCAGCAGGCTTGGTATCAACTGGCGCAGTTTGGCCGATACAGAAGCGTTGCTGACCAGCAGGCACCATTCGGTTTCCTGCACCGGGCCCGCTTTGATCTGTTGCCTCAAACCAGCAGGCAACAGCGCCTGAATCCATTCCAGGTAACGCTGCGAATCCCGGATACGCTGCTGCAGAGCTGCCAGTGACGGCGCCGCGTCGACTGCCGCCTCAAGGCTCAGCATCGTGGGGGTGCGAAAGGCGTTGCTCATGCTAAGCATGCTCTGGCGAGATGCAGAGCTCTCAGGAAAGGTTGAATCGTGCACATCATTATCACGGACGCGTGGCTGGCGCGGAGCCAGGCTGTGCACCTCAATGGGTGGAAACTGATCGGCGCGGCATTGTTGACTTCTTTTGCGCTCATGCTGGGATCGGTGGCCACCTACCACTGGGTATTTCTGGAGGGCGTTCGTCAGGGCTGGCCAGGATTTTCCTCGGTGGCGCGCATGTTGACGCAGGACAGCAGCACGTCCAAGGAGCTCTACATGCGCGAAAACCTGGATGCCATGGCGCGCAAGCTCGGCGAGATGCAGGCCCGGCTGGTGCAGATCGATTCGCTTGGAGAGCGTCTGGGCGGGCTCACGGGTCTGAAGCCGCAGGAAAACCGCACCAATCCGCTGCCAGGCTCAGGTGGTATTTTGGTCAACGCGCGATCCCTGACCATGCAGGAATTGCAAGGCGAAATGGAGGCCCTGGATCAGCGAAGCAGCTCAAAGATTGACTGGTTGACCGCTGTCGAGTCTCGCCTGTTCGATCTGAAGATTCAAAGCAGCATGGTTCCGACCGAAGAGCCTGTCAAAGGCGGTCGTGTCGGATCGCCGTTCGGCTACCGGATAGACCCCATCACCGGGCATTCGGCATTGCACACCGGCCTGGACTTCCCCGCAGACATTGGCACGCCCATCCTGGCAGCAGCCGGCGGCGTGGTGGTCGTGCAGGAGTTTCACCATGCCTACGGCAACATGGTCGAGATCGACCACGGCAACGACCTGATCACGCGGTACGCCCACGCATCGGCGGTCGTTGTCAAAAAGGGCGACATTGTCAAGCGCGGACAGCTGATCGCCAAGGTGGGCACCACCGGCCGCTCAACAGGTCCGCACTTGCATTTCGAGGTGCTGGTGTCGGGCGTGCCTCAGGATCCGAGGCCGTTCCTCAACGCTGGCGAGGCACTGGCGGCTGCTGCCACGGCACCGCGCCGCTAACGCCTCGGCCCCCATGCGCCGGGTAAAATGCGCGTTTTGCTCGTGATGCCTTGAGCGAATGCCTGCGCCGGCCAGCTGACGGCCTGCATGGTTTTCGCTGACGTTTTCAAGAGCGCTCCCCCTCTTTAAAAGCCTGGCCGGTCCACTTCGCGTGGACCCCGGGCCAGACCGCATGGCCACTAACTTTCTTACCCAGATTTTCGGTAGTCGCAACGACCGTTTGCTCAAAACTTACCGCAAGACCGTGGAGCGCATCAACGGACTGGAAGCAAAGTACGAAAAGCTCAGCGACGATGAGCTTCGCGCGCAGACCGGGGCCTTCAAGCAACGGATTGCAGACGGCGAGACGCTGGACGCTTTGCTGCCAGATGCCTTCGCGGTGGTGCGCGAGGGCAGCAAGCGCGTGATGAAGATGCGCCACTTCGACGTGCAACTGGTCGGTGGCCTGGCTTTGCACCACGGCAAGGTGGCCGAAATGCGAACCGGCGAGGGCAAAACGCTCACCGCCACATTGCCGGTTTACCTCAACGCACTCACCGGCAAGGGCGTGCACGTGGTCACGGTGAATGATTACCTGGCCAGCCGGGACGCGCAGTGGATGGGTCAGCTCTACAGCTTTCTTGGCCTCAAGGTCGGTATCAATTTGCCACAAGCGCCTCGCGAAGAGAAGCAGGCCGCCTACCGGGCCGACATCACCTACGGCACCAACAACGAGTACGGCTTCGACTACCTGCGCGACAACATGGTGTACGAGCCAGGGGATCGCGTGCAGCGGGGCCTCAATTACGCGATCGTCGATGAGGTCGATTCGATCCTGATCGACGAAGCACGCACGCCGCTCATCATCAGTGGGCAGGCCGAAGACCAGACCCAGGTATATCTGGCCATCAAGGCCCTGATTCCGAACCTGACGCGCCAGGAAGGTGAAGCCGATCCGCGCACGGGCGAGGGCGTGATCAAGGCGGGTGATTTCACGGTCGACGAGAAGGCCCACACGATTCACATGACCGAACAAGGCCACGAAAAGGCAGAGGCTTTGCTGGCAGAGGCTGGCCTGCTGCCTGCTGGCGCCTCGCTCTATGACCCATCCAACATCGCGTTGATGCACCATCTGAGCACCTCGCTCAAGGCGCACCATCTGTATCACCGAGATCAGCATTATGTGAACCAGAACGGCGAGATTGTGATCGTCGATGAGTTCACGGGCCGCCTCATGTCGGGTCGGCGCTGGAGCGATGGTTTGCACCAGGCGGTCGAGGCCAAGGAGGGCGTGGCGATTCAGCCTGAGAACCAGACGCTGGCTTCCATCACGTTCCAGAACTATTTCCGTCTTTACAGCAAGCTCTCGGGCATGACCGGTACCGCCGACACCGAGGCCTACGAGTTCCAGGAAATCTACGGTCTGGAGACGGTGGTGATTCCGGCGAACCGCCCCAGCAAGCGCACCGACCAGCTGGACCGGGTTTACAAGACGACGCCAGAGAAGTACGTGGCGGCGATCCAGGACATCCGCGAATGTCATGAGCGCGGTCAGCCCGTGTTGGTGGGTACCTCGTCGATCGAGAATTCGGAAATCATCGCCGAGCTGTTGGTCAAGGAGAAACTGCCGCACGAGGTGCTCAACGCCAAGCAGCATGCGCGCGAGGCCGACATCATCGTGCAAGCGGGCCGGCCCGGCGCGATCACCATCGCCACCAACATGGCTGGCCGCGGCACCGACATCGTGCTCGGGGGCAATCTGGAAAAAATGGTGGCAGCGGTCGAGAGCGACGAGTCGCTTGACGAGGCCACCCGCGCTCAGCGCATCGACGAGGTTCGCCGACAGTGGCAGGCCGATCACGACAAGGTGAAGTCGCTGGGCGGCCTGCGCATCATTGCCACCGAGCGGCACGAAAGCCGTCGCATCGACAACCAGCTTCGCGGCCGCTCGGGCCGCCAGGGCGATCCAGGGTCTTCGCGCTTTTACTTGAGTCTGGACGATTCGCTGATGCGCATCTTCGCGGGCGACAAGGTGCGCGCCATCATGGACCGCCTCAAGATGCCCGAGGGTGAGGCGATTGAGGCCGGCATGGTCACGCGCAGCATCGAGAGCGCGCAGCGCAAGGTGGAGGCGCGCAACTTCGACGTTCGCAAGCAGCTGCTCGAATACGACGACGTTTCCAACGACCAGCGCAAGGTGATCTACCAGCAGCGCAACGACATCCTCGACGCGCAAACGCTGCGCGGCCAGATCGATTCCCTCCGCGAGGGCTGCTTCACCGATCTGGTGCAGCAGTTCGTACCCGAGGCCAGCGTGGAAGAGCAGTGGGATCTGCCGGGCCTGGAAAAAGCCTTGCGCGAGGAATGGTCTGTCGATGTGCCGGTCGCTTCCTGGGTGTCGGACGCCGAGTCGATTGACGCGGAGGAAATCGCTCACCGTGTGATCGCGGCGGCCAAGGAGGCATTCGATGCCAAGGTGGCGTTGGTTGGTGAGGAAAACTTCACCAACTTCGAGCGTGTTGTGCTGTTGCAGACCATCGACGGGCAATGGCGCGAGCACCTTTCCGCGCTGGACTACCTGCGCCAGGGCATCCACCTGCGCGGCTATGCGCAGAAGCAGCCCAAGCAGGAGTACAAGCGCGAGGCGTTCGTGTTGTTCGGCCAGTTGCTCGACAGCGTGAAGACCGACGTGACCCGCGTGCTGATGAACGTGCGCGTGCAGTCACCTGAGCAGGTGAGTGAAGCGGCTCAGCAGATGGAAAGCCGTGCCGAGCAGATTGCCAATGTGACCTACAGCGCACCCAATGAGTCCGGCGAACCGGAGGTTGCGCGCGAATCGGGCAACGCCGTGGACGAGGTGGCGCGTGTCGGGCGCAACGACCCATGCCCATGCGGCAGTGGCAAAAAATACAAGCACTGTCACGGCAAGCTGGCCTGACAGATTGCCTCGGCCCATTTTTCCCGGAGACGCCTCATGCCTGTACACCTCGAAGCGCCAACGGCAGCTGACCTGCGCGCGATTGACGGCGTGAGGATTGGCGTTGCCGAGGCGGGCATTCGAAAATCCAACCGCAAAGATCTGACGGTTTTTCTGCTCGACGAAGGCTGCGCAGTCGGAGCGGTGTTCACCCAGAACCGCTACGCGGCTGCGCCCGTGCAGGTTTGCCGCGAGCACCTGGCTTCAGGCGCAGCGGTGCGCGCGCTGGTGATCAACACCGGCAACGCCAATGCCGGCACCGGCGAGCCGGGGCTGGTGGCGGCTCAGCAGACCTGCAGCGCCGTGGCCCGGGCCCTGGGCCTCGCACACGAGCAGGTGCTGCCGTTCTCCACCGGCGTCATCATGGAACCGCTGCCTTTGGACCGCTTGCTCGCGGGCCTGCCGCAGGCGCTGGCCTCGGCTGCCCTGGAGCCGGTGGCCAGCGGGGCCAAGTGGCTGGATGCCGCCAGCGGCATCATGACCACCGACACCCTGCCCAAGGCCGGCAGCCTTGCTTTCGACCTCGGCGGGCACAAAGTGTGTGCCACCGGCATTGCCAAAGGCGCGGGCATGATCCGGCCCAACATGGCGACCATGCTGGGCTTTCTGGCCACCGACGCTGCAGTGGCGCCCAGCCTCATGTCTGCACTGGCGCACCGCCTGGCCGAGGTCTCGTTCAACCGCGTGACGGTGGATGGCGATACCAGCACGAACGACTCCTTTGTTGTCGTGGCCACGGGTCGCGCCAACAACCCGCTGATCAGCGACCTGGAGAGCGACGATGGGCAGGCGCTGATCGCCGCGCTGACGCCGCTGGCGCAGCAACTCGCGCACGCGATCGTGCGCGATGGCGAGGGCGCCACCAAGTTCATCACGGTGCAAGTTGAGGGCGGCGGCGATGCCGCTGAGTGCCTGAAAGTTGCCTACGCGGTGGCGCATTCGCCGCTGGTGAAAACCGCGTTTTTCGCCAGCGACCCCAACCTCGGACGCATCCTGGCGGCGGTCGGCTACGCCGGCATCGGCGACCTGGACGCCACGCGCATCGAGCTGCATCTGGGCGAGGTGCATGTGGTCACCGCGGGCGGACGCCACCCGCAGTACCGCGAAGAAGACGGCCAGCGCGTGATGAAGCAGGCCGAGATTCTGGTGCGCATCGGCCTCGGTCGTGGTAAGGCCAGCGAGACCGTGTGGACCTGCGATTTCAGCCACGACTACGTGACCATCAACGCCGACTACCGTTCATGAGTGACGCTCTTGAGCGCTTGCTCGTTCGCGCAGAGCAGCTGATCGATCGAATCGAGGCGGTGCTGCCCAAACCATTGGGCTCGCCCGACTGGTCCGCCTCTGTGGCGTTTCGCTACCGCAAGCGCAGCAGCGGCCACGGCGCAGCTGGAGCCAGTGCGCCATGTGGCGCCCATGCGCCTGAGCGATTTGCAGGAGATCGATGACCAAAAGGACAAGATCCAGCGCAACATCCAGCAGTTTGTGCAGGGTCTGCCTGCCAACAATGTGTTGCTGACCGGTGCCCGTGGCACGGGAAAGTCGTCTCTGGTCAAGGCCTGTCTGAACGAGTATGCGGCGCAAGGCTTGCGGTCTGATCGAGGTCGACAAGGCCGATCTGGTCGATCTGCCCGACATCGTTGACCTGGTCGCAGACCGACCCGAGCGATTTGTCGTGTTCTGTGACGACCTGAGCTTTGAAGATGGTGAGTCGGGCTACAAGGCGCTCAAGTCGGTACTCGACGGCTCGGTGTCGGCCGCTGGCGACAACGTGCTGATCTGCGCGACCAGCAACCGGCGCCACCTGTTGCCCGAGTACATGAAGGAAAACCTCAGCTACACGCACACCGCGGATGGTGAGGTGCACCCGGGCGAGGTGATCGAAGAGAAGATTTCGCTCTCCGAGCGATTTGGTCTCTGGGTCAGTTTTTACCCGTTCAGCCAAGACGAATACCTGACCATCGTGGCCCAGTGGCTCAGCGCCTTTGGGGTGCCCGCTGCTGCCATCGAGGCTGCCCGCCCGCAGGCCTTGGTGTGGGCGCTGGAGCGCGGCTCACGCAGTGGCCGTGTGGCCTATCAATTTGCGCGGGACTTCGCTGGCACACACGCAACAGGCAGCTGAATGGTTGGCGAGCCCTTGGTGGTCGATCAGGACCTCGTTCGCGAGGGACAGGCCGAACGTCCCGTTACCGAGGTGGCGGTTGGTGTGCTCATCGATGCATCCGGCGCGTTCCTTCTCACCTCTCGTCCCCCGGGCAAGGTTTACGCCGGATTCTGGGAGTTTCCCGGGGGCAAGCTGGAGCCTGGTGAAACGGTCGAACAGGCCTTGCGCCGCGAACTGGAGGAAGAAATCGGTCTCACCATCGGCCCGGCTCGCGCCTGGCGCGATGCGCTGGTGGACTACCCGCACGCACTGGTGCGTTTGCATTTCTGCAAGGTGTTTGAATGGAAGGGTGATTTGCAGATGCGAGAAGGTCAGCGCTTTCGCTGGGAGCGTTTGCCGGTGGTTTGCGCACCCGTGTTGCCCGGCACCGTCCCGGTGCTGGCATGGCTCGCCGAAGAAGCCGCAGCCGGGCAATAGGAAGGTTCAGCTTTTCTCGAAAACCGGATCGGTTTGTGGCAGCTGTTCGGGCAGTGTGAAGGCTTCGCTTGCCCAGGCACCCAGATCATGCTGCTTGCAACGCTCACCGCAGAACGGCCGGAAAGGGTTGCTGGGCATGTAGGCACTGGTGCCACCGCAGGCGGGGCAGCGCACGGTCTTGTCACCCGTTTTCGGGCCGCTTGGCGACGGGCGCAGATCAGCCAGCAGAGGGTGAGCTCAAACGCGCCGTCTTCTTGTGCCGGGTGCAAGCGATCATCGTCCCCGCGGCGCATCAGACGCACCGAAACCATGAGCCGGTTGCCGCTGATTTCTGGAATCCAGCCGTGGCTGGGATCCAGGCGCAGTCGCAGCAGCTGAAAGGTGCGGCCCTGTGGCAGGTTTTGCTGGAACTGCCCGCTGGGAGCCACCACTTTCTGCGCCGAGCCTGAGTCGCGCAGCATCTTGAGCAGCAGCCCGATGGATTCGGCCAGGGGCGCCAGGGGCGCTACCCAACGCTCCAGATCGGCTTGGCGATGCTCAGTCGGGTGATGTTGCCAGTCGAAATAGGCGGGCAAGTCGAATTCGCAAGTGCCACCGGGGATGCCGATGCGGCTGCGAATGCTCATCAACCAGTCGTTTTCTGTGAGCGATTGTCCGGTCTTGCCCGTCAGCTGGCTGAGCTGGCTGAAGCAACCGTCGAGCTGGGCGATCACCGCGTCCAACGCGGCTTCGGAGATGGCCGGGTTGCCCCGGTAGCTGTTGAGCTGCAGTTTTTGCCGGTCAATGTCCTTGAGCACGTCGGACTTCATGTCGGCGCGCGAAGCCACGTCCATGATCTCGAAAATCGTCTGAATCGCGTAGTGGTGATCCAGGGGGTAGGCGCGCGGAACCAGTTCGCCCAGACGCTTGAACAGTTGCTCAAGCCGAAGGTAGGTGCGGATGCGTTCGTTGAACGGATATTCGTAAAGGATCACGGGCGGGCGTAGGCTGGCGGGGATGCGGTGGACAGGAGTTTCATCATAGCCCGAACCCAGATGCCGCCCGGGCCACGAGGGCGCGCAACTGCTCCAGGGTGAGGCCGTCATTGAAGATCGTTGCGTCGGCAGCGGCCAGACGCATGTCGCCGGCTTGCCTGGCTTCGCATTGCTGCATCAATCGCCACAAGGCTCCAGCCGCTGCGCGCCTGAACCCTTGCTTTTTGTGTGGCGGGCAGACAGTCGACCACCAGGACGCGATCGAGCTGCGGTCTCCACCTTGGCGATTCGACCAGCAACGGGATATCGAACACAACGCAGCGCGTGGTTGCTGCCTCGCTCTGGCGACGTATCTCATCGCCAATCAAGCGGGTGAAGTATGGCCTCCAGTGCCTGCCGGGCTCGAAGGCTGTTCGAACACCAGCGCGCGCATGCGCTCCCGATCAAGCGCGTCCTGCGGCGTCGACGAACTCTGCGCCAAAGGTCTTTGCGATCAGCGGGATGGCCTGGCCTCCAGGCGCGGTGCAGGCGCGGGCAATGGCGTCGGCGTCGACGATGGTGGCACCACGGTCTTGCAACATGCGCGCAACGGTGCTCTTGCCGCTACCGATGCCGCCGGTGAGGCCCAGCCGCACAGCAGTGTTACTTGTCGGGTGGATGCTCACAGCCCGATGGCGGTGAGTATCGAGGCCGGACCAAAGACCATGGCTGTGAGGGCAGCGATGGCGAGGAAAGGGCCAAAAGGCACATAGCCACCTTCACGCAGCGAGCCACGCAGCTTGATGGCAATGCCGACCACCGCACCAATGACCGAAGCCATGAGGATCACCGGAATGAGCGCCTGCCAGCCGAACCAGGCGCCCAGGGCAGCGAACAGCTTGAAGTCGCCGTAGCCCATGCCCTCTTTGCCAGTGAGCAGCTTGAAGGCCCAATACACGAGCCAGAGTGAGAGATAGCCTGCCACCGCGCCCCACAGTGCGCTGATCAATGAAGTATCGATCACGCCCAAGGCAGCCAGGCTCAAGCCCGGCCCAGAGCAGTGGCAGCGTGATGTCGTCGGGCAGCAGGGTGGTGTCCCAGTCAATGCAGGCCAGCGCGAGAATCGCTGCTGAAAAACCGCTCCAGGCCAGCGCCTCCCAACCCAGCCCCCAATGCCAGCCGCACCAGGCGAACAGCGATGCACTCACCGCCTCCACCACCGGATAGCGCGGGCTGATCGGCGCGCGACAGGCGCTGCAGCCGCCCTTGAGTGCGAGGTAGCTCAGCACAGGGATGTTCTCGTACCAACGAATACCGGTGGCCGCAGTGCGGACAACGCGAGCGCGGAACCATGAGGTTGAAGGTCGGCTCGGGCTCCCCGATCGGGGTACCCTCAGTCGCTGCGCCAACCGCCTGGAACTCCGCGCATTCGGCCGCCCAGCGCAGGTCCATCATCTTGGGCAGCCGGTGGATCACCACATTCAGAAAGCTGCCCACCAGCAATCCCAGCAGACCCAGCAGCGCTGCGTCCACCCCACTCGGCAACAGCATCAGACCACCTGACCCAGTTTGAAGATCGGCAGGTACATCGACACCACAATACCGCCGATGATGGTTCCAAGCACCACGATGATGATGGGTTCCATCAGGCTGGAAATGCCGGCCACCATGTCGTCGACCTCCGCTTCGTAGAAGTCGGCCGCCTTGCCCAGCATGTGGTCGATCGATCCCGACTCCTCGCCGATGGCGCACATCTGCAGCACCATGGACGGGAAGATGTTGGCATTGGTCATGGCATTGGTCAGGCTGGTGCCGGTGGACACTTCCTGCTGGATCTTGTCGGTTGCGATCGCGTAGACCGAATTGCCCGACGCGCCGCCCACCGAGTCCAGCGCCTCAACCAGCGGTACGCCAGCGGCAAACATGGTGGAGAGTGTGCGCGTCCAGCGCGCCACCACCGACTTTTCCACCAGGGTGCCGAAAATTGGCAGTCTTGAGCATCACGCGGTCCATGAAGCTCTGCACCTTTTCATTGCGCTGCCACGCCTGCATGAGGAAATAGAAGCCGCCACCCAGGCCGCCGAAGATCAGGTACCAGTACTCGATGAAAAACTCGCTCATCGCGATCACGAACAGCGTGGGTCCGGGCAGGTCGGCGCCAAAGGAGGAGAACACCTCTTTGAAGGACGGGATCACGAAAATCATGATCACGGCGACCACGACGAAGGCCACGATGATCACGGAAATCGGGTACATCAGCGCCGACTTGATCTTGGACTTGATCGCCTCGGTCTTCTCCATGTAGACCGCCAGCCGATCCAGCAACTCTTCCAGAATACCGGCCGCTTCACCGGCTTCGACCAGATTGCAGTACAGGCTGTCGAAGTACAGCGGATTCTTGCGGAATGCCGCACTCAGCGAGGTACCGGTTTCCACGTCGGTGCGGATGTCGTTCAGCAACTTGGATACGCTGGGGTTGGGGTTGCCGCGACCAACGATGTCAAAGGCCTGGAGCAGCGGCACGCCGGCCTTCATCATGGTGGCCAGCTGGCGGGTGAAGATGGCGATGTCCTTGGGCTTGATCCGCTTGCCCGAACGTCATTCGGCGTTTCTTGACCTTGCCTGGAATGATGCCTTGACGACGCAAGGCAGCCAGCACCTGGTTTTCGCCGACCGCGCGCGTTTCGCCGCGCACGGTTTTGCCGTTGCGGTCCTTGCCTTCCCATTCGAATACAAAGTCCTTGATGCTTCTTGGATGCAGCGGTTGCCATGGTGTCCTCGGGTTCTTGGGTCGAATGCCCGTCACTCGTTGGTGACGCTGAGCACTTCTTCCAGCGACGTCATGCCTTGCCTGACCTTGAGCAGGCCCGATTCGCGCAGCGAGCGAACGCCCTCCGCGCTGGCCTGCTTGGCAATGTCAAGCGCGCTGCCGCCGCGCAGGATGATGCGTTGGATCTCTTCGGAGATCGGCATCACCTGATAGATGCCAACCCGCCCCTTGTAGCCGTTGTTGCACGCGGAGCAGCCCACCGGCTTGTAGGGCGTCCAGGTGCCGTCGAGATCTTCGGCCTTGAAGCCTGCATCCAGCAATGCTTTGCGCGGCACGTCCAGCGGTGCCTTACAGGTGCGCACAGAGGCGACGGGCCAGCCGCTGAGCGGTGATCAGGATGACACTGGAGGCGATGTTGAACGTGGGAATACCCATGTTCATCATCCGGGTCAGCGTGGTCGGGGCGTCGTTGGTGTGCAGCGTTGACAGCACCATGTGCCCGGTCTGCGCAGCCTTGATCGAAATGTCGGCTGTTTCCAGATCGCGGATTTCACCGACCATGATGATGTCAGGATCTTGGCGCAGGAAAGCCTTGAGGGCTGCGGCGAAGGTCAGGCCGGCCTTTTCGTTGACGTTGACCTGGTTGACGCCCGGCAGGTTGATTTCCGACGGATCTTCGGCCGTCGAGATGTTGATGCCCGGCTTGTTCAGGAGGTTCAGGCAGGTGTACAGCGACACCGTCTTGCCCGAGCCGGTCGGCCCGGTGACCAGCACCATGCCGTAGGGCCGAGCGATCGCCTCCAGCAGCCGCGCCTTTTCCTCAGGCTCGTAGCCCAGTGCGTCGATGCCCACCTTGGCACTGCTCGGATCCAGAATACGGATCACGATCTTTTCGCCGAACAGCGTCGGCAGCGTGCTGACCCGGAAGTCGATCACGCGGTCTGGCCCCACCTTGAGCTTCATGCGTCCGTCTTGCGGAACCCGCTTCTCGGAGATGTCCATGCGCGAGATCACCTTGATGCGCGATGCCAGCTTGTCCTTGATGGCAATCGGCGGAGAGGCAATTTCGCGCAATTCACCGTCGATGCGAAATCGCACCCGGTAGTTGTGCTCGTAGGGCTCAAAGTGCAGGTCGGACGCGCGCATGTTGAATGCGTCCAGCAGCATCTTGTGAAGAAACTTGACGACCGGTGCGTCGTCGACTTCAGACGCCTTGTCGGTGGCATCGGTGGTGACCGCTTCCGTGGCCGCCTCGTCGAACTCGAAGTCGCCACCGATGATGTTGTCCATCGCCTCGTTGGCACTGGTGTTTTGAATGTCGACCAGCTTGCTCAGCTTGTCGTATTCAGCGATCACCCAGTCCACACCCATCTGGGTGGCAAACTTGATTTTTTCGGCCGCCTGCTGGTCCGCGGGATCGGCGGTGGCCACCATCAGACGGTTGTTGCGCTTGCTCAGGACGACAATGCGGTAGTCCGCGCAAATTTTGCCGTCTAGCAAGCCCTTTGGGCAGGCGCTGAACATCAATGGCATCGAGGTCCAGCAGGGGTGCGGCAAAGGCTGCTGACATGGTGTGCGCCATGTCGTAGGCAGACACCGCACCGGAGCCAGTCAGCTCGGCGATGAAGCTGGTGCGGCCGACCTGAGCCTTCTTGTAGAGGTCCTCTGCTGCTTTCTGGCCGAGTTTTCCTGCGGACACCAAAGCACGGCCCAGGCCTGGCAAGGCCATGGAAACGGTATCTTGAATTACTGTATCGACAGACGCCATAGGCCCGTAATCTAACGTAAATCAACGACTTGCCGCTCGGTATTGACGCAACTTGTGTCGAATTTGCGGATTGTGCCGTGCTTGATGTTGCAGCAAGACCGGGAAAAGCCTGGTCAAAGTTGCACTGTTGGAAAGATGGCTTTCAAGGACTGCACGACCCCACTGAAAATCTGGTCGGGGTGAGAGGATTCGAACCTCCGGCCTCTACGTCCCGAACGTAGCGCTCTACCTGGCTAAGCTACACCCCGATTTGGCAACAACCACCGATACTCAACTGCTGTCGGCTGGACAATTCCTCAGGATCTGCGCTCCATCAGGGCGGATGCCAGTTCCAGCAATGCGGTGCTGTAGGCGTTTTCTGGCAGTCGCTGAGCGGCTTGCACCGCGCGCTGCGCCTCTGCCATGGCACTGGCCCGTGCTACCTCTAGCGCTCCGGTGCGCGCGATGATGCTCAGAATGTCGGGCAAATCCGTCAAAGCGCCCTGTTCGATGGCGTTTCGAATCAACACCTGTTCTTTCAGCGTCGCAAGCCTGAGCGCGCAAATGATCGGCAGCGTCACCTTGCCTTCGCGCAAGTCGTCACCCAGATTTTTACCCAGTTCTTCGCTGTTGCCCTCGTAGTCGAGAACGTCATCGATGACCTGAAAAGCGGTGCCCAGCGCCTGTCCATAGCTCGCACACAGCATTTCCGTGGCGGCGTCTGCTCCCGCAAGAATCGGTGCGAGCCGGGCGCTGGCTTCGAAAAGCTTGGCCGTTTTGGACCGGATCACCCGCAAGTAAGCGGCTTCGTCCAGGGAGGCGTCGTGCATGTTCATCAACTGCATCACCTCGCCCTCGGCGATCACGTTGGTGGCATCCGAAAGCACCTGCATGACCCGCATCTGGTTCACATCCACCATCATCTGGAAGGCGCGCGAGTAAAGGAAGTCGCCCACCAGCACACTGGCGGCATTGCCAAATTTCTCGTTGGCGGTACTTCGGCCGCGCCGCAATGTGGATTCGTCCACCACATCGTCGTGAAGCAGGGTGGCGGTGTGGATGAACTCCACCACGGCAGCCAGCGTGTGGCGGTCAGGGTGGTTGCTCCCCAGCGCGCCACTGATCAAAAGCAGAAGTGCTGGCCGCAAGCGCTTGCCACCTGCGTTGATGATGTACTGGGCCACTTCCCGAACCAGCGGAACCTCCGTGGTCAGCCTCTCGCTGATCACTCGGTCGACATGTTCCATGTCTTGGCTGATCAGGTCCAGCGGGTGAGACACAGGGCTTTTCGCTGAAGTCAAGATGGGGTCGGTCCAGGGTGGGGCGGTAGAGGAAACTGCGAGACGCTGCTGAATTATAGAAAGCCGCTCGCGGCAATTCACCGGCAGGCCATGCTTGGCAAGGCCTGACGCGCCAGCAGTCGCTGCCAGATCAGGATCTGCTTGAAGCCATCATTCTGCCCATGCTAAACTCCGAGGTTCGGTGGAACTTCGTCCGCCGGACATCCATTCGTGGAATTTTTTCAAGAGGTTCATATGTACGCGGTCATAAAAACCGGTGGCAAACAGTATCGTGTTGCTGCTGGCGAAAAAATTAAAGTAGAACAGATTGCTGCGGATGTGGGCCAAGAGATCGTGTTTGATCAGGTTCTGGCGGTCGGCAACGGCAGCGAGATCAAGATCGGCACTCCCTTGGTTTCCGGCGCAACGGTTACGGTCACGGTGTTGGCCCATGGCAGGCACGACAAGGTGCACATCTTCAAGATGCGCCGTCGCAAGCACTACCAGAAGCGCCAAGGACATCGGCAGAATTTCACCGAACTGCAGATCGCTTCGATCGCAGGCTGAGGAGTAGAGTCAAGATGGCACAGAAAAAAGGCGGCGGCTCTACGCGAAACGGGCGCGATTCCAAGCCCAAGATGCTCGGTGTGAAGGCATTTGGTGGTGAACTGGTGAGCGCAGGCTCGATCATTGTGCGTCAGCGCGGCACCAAGTTCCACCCCGGCAACCAACGTGGGTTTGGGCAAGGACCACACCTTGTTTGCCACGGTGGACGGTCATGTGAGCTTCGCCATCAAGGGCGCGTTGAACCGCCACGTGGTGAGCATCACCCCCGTTTGACGGGCGGAGCGGCCGCCAATTGTCCGAGGCAGCCTCGGCCTTGGCGGTGCTCCAGATGCTGCAAAAGGCCCGCGGTTGCGGGCTTTTTTTGTTGGAATTCTCGGAAGGCATGACATGAAGTTTGTGGACGAAGCCACCATCGACGTCGCCGCGGGCGATGGCGGCAACGGCTGCGCGTCGTTCCGGCACGAGAAGTACAAGGAGTTCGGTGGCCCTGACGGCGGCGATGGCGGCCGAGGCGGCCACGTGCTGGCGGTGGCCGATGCGAGTCTGAACACCCTGGTGGACTTCCGGTTCACCCGCCGCTTCGAGGCCCACCGCGGTGAACACGGCAAGGGCTCCGACATGTTTGGCGTGAAGGGTGACGACATCTTGTTGAAGATGCCGGTGGGCACCATCATTGCCGACGCAGAGACGGGCGAGGTGCTGCATGAGTTGCTGGTGCCTGGTGAGCAGATCACGTTGGCCAAGGGCGGTGATGGTGGCTTTGGCAACATGCACTACAAGAGTTCGACCAACCGCGCGCCCCGGCAAAAAACGCCGGGCTGGGCGGGCGAGCGGCACACGCTCAAGCTGGAGCTCAAGGTGCTGGCCGACGTGGGCCTGCTGGGCATGCCAAACGCGGGAAAATCCACGCTGATCGCCGCGGTTTCGAATGCCCGACCCAAAATCGCCGATTACCCGTTCACCACCTTGCACCCCAATCTGGGTGTGGTGCGCGTGGCGCCGGAAAAGAGTTTTGTCATCGCCGACGTCCCGGGTCTGATCGAGGGCGCCTCCGAGGGTGCCGGCTTGGGTCATCAGTTCCTGCGTCACCTGCAGCGCACCCGCCTGTTGCTTCACATCGTGGACGCGGCGCCGTTCGATGAGGGCGTTGACCCCGTGACCCAGGCCAAGGCGATCGTGGCCGAGCTGAAAAAATTCGATCAGAAGCTGCACGACAAACCGCGCTGGCTGGTGCTGAACAAGCTGGACATGGTGCCGGCCGAGGAGCGCGAGGCACGCGTCAAGGACATCGTGAAACGGTTGCGTTTCAAAGGCCCGGTTTTTGAGATTTCAGCCCTCACCCGCGAGGGCTGCGAGCGCCTTGTGCAGTCGGTGTATGAATACCTGGCCAAGGAATTTCGTTCGCATCAGCCACCGGAGGATGGTGGACCCAAGGTTCGTGGACGACCCGCGCGGCCTCTGAGCGTCCTCGGCAGTTTTTCGTTCCTCTCAATTCCTTCCCGCATGAGCGATATGTTGACCGGTTCCTTGCCGCCTTCGGGTCATGCCAGCGCGCTGAAGCACGCGCGGCGCATCGTGGTGAAGGTGGGCTCCAGCCTGGTCACCAACGAAGGCCGTGGGCTGGACGAGCAGGCCATTGGTCAATGGAGCCAGGAGCTGGCGGCGCTGGTGCAAGCAGGGGCGCGAGCTGATCATGGTCAGCAGTGGCGCGATCGCCGAGGGCATGAAGCGCCTGGGCTGGACGGGTCCGCCCCAAAGAAGTGAACGAGCTGCAGGCGGCTGCTGCGGTGGGGCAGATGGGTCTGGTGCAGATGTACGAAAGCAAGTTGCGGGAGTGCGGTGTGGGCAGCGCCCAGGTGCTGCTGACGCATGCCGATCTCGCCGACCGCGAGCGTTACCTCAATGCGCGCTCGACATTGCTGACGCTGCTGAAACTGGGCGTGGTGCCGGTGATCAACGAAAACGACACGGTGGTCAACGACGAGATCAAGTTTGGTGACAACGACACGCTGGGTGCCTTGGTGGCCAACCTGGTCGAAGCCGATGCGTTGGTGATTTTGACCGACCAGAAAGGCCTGTACACCGCCGACCCCCGGCGCGATCCGGCGGCCGAGTTCGTGCATCAGGCGCAGGCCGGTGATCCACTGCTGGAGGTCATGGCCGGTGGCGCGGGTTCGGGCATTGGCACCGGCGGCATGATCACCAAAATCCTGGCGGCCAAGCGCGCTGCCGGTTCGGGTGCTTCCACCGTGATTGCCTGGGGCCGCGAGCCGCGCGTGTTGCAACGCCTGTGTGCAGGCGAAGCCATCGGCACCAGTTTGCTGGCGCACACACACAAGCACCAGGCTCGCAAGCGCTGGATGGCCGACCACCTCCAGCTGCGCGGCTCGGTGGTGGTGGACGAGGGTGCGGTGGGCAAGATCGTGACCGAGGGCAAGAGCCTGCTGCCGATCGGCATGACCGCGGTGTCGGGCGATTTTTCGCGGGGTGACGTGATCGCCGTGCGCAACACCGCCGGCAAGGAAGTGGCGCGTGGTCTGGCGAACTACGCCAGTTCCGAGGCGCGCCTGCTGTGCCGAAAGTCTTCGGCAGATTTTGAGCGTCTGCTGGGCTATGTGGCAGAGCCAGAAATGATCCACCGCGACAACCTGGTTCTCACGCGCGGATAACCCTGCGCGCCCGCCCGCCTAGGGCTTGGTGGGCTCGCCCGATGCGAGCTGGCTTGGTGGATGTGGGTCGAAACTGCCACCCGGTGGCAGTTCCATGTGGTGCATGGTGCCTGTCACAGGCTGGCGCCTGTCGTCATCCCAGCCGCGGTTGCGTTCGCCTCCACGTGCATACCCCGCCGCGACCGTCCGCACGCGGGAGGTAGCGCGCCAGTTCGGTCAGGGCCATCTCGTAGACGCCGCGCTTGAACTCGACCACCACGTCCAGTGGCACCCAGTAGTCGTGCCAGCGCCAGGCGTCGAACTCGGGGTGGCTGGTGGCGCGCAGGTTCAGCTGCCAGTCGCCAGCGGTCAGGCGCAACAGATACCAGATCTGTTTCTGGCCTTTGTAATGACCGCGCGCGTCGCGGCGAATGAAACGGTCGGGCACCTCGTAGCGCAACCAGTCCCGCGTGCGGGCAACGATGCTCACGTGTTCGGGCCTGAGTCCCACTTCCTCGTGCAGTTCGCGGTACATCGCCTGTTCCGGCGTCTCGCCCCGGTCGATGCCACCTTGCGGAAACTGCCAGGAGTGGGAGCGGATCCGTTTGCCCCAGAACACCTGGTTTCGCTGGTTGAGCAGAATGATGCCGACATTGGGCCTGAAGCCTTCTCTGTCAAGCATAATCAACCTCAAATTTTTAAACTGTCTGGATTATGCATCGCGCATGCCAGATCGCGCTCCAAAGGCCGTGCCCAGCGGGCCATAAACCGGGTAAACACCGACCCGCGGCGCCACTGGCGGGTTGTTCGGCCAGCCTTCCCTCTGTTTCCTCCAACACCAGCCCGGCCTGCCCGGCCCCTCCCTGCATGAAAGCCTCCCAGTTCTTCATCTCCACTCTCAAGGAAGCACCGGCCGACGCCGAGGTGGCGAGCCACCGGCTCATGACCCGCGCGGGCATGATCAAGAAGCTGGGCGCTGGCATCTACACCTACATGCCCATGGGGCTGCGGGTGATCCAGAAGGTGGAGCGCATCGTGCGTGAGGAGATGAACCGCTCAGGTGCGGTGGAACTCACCATGCCGGTGGTTCAACCGGCCGAGCTCTGGCAGGAAACCGGCCGCTTCGACAAGATGGGCCCGGAGTTGTTGCGCATTCAGGACCGGCACGGGCGCGACTTCATCGTGCAGCCCACCAGCGAAGAGGTGGTGACCGACATCGCGCGCCAGGAGCTGCGCAGCTACAAGCAGCTGCCGAAAAACTTCTACCAGATCCAGACCAAGTTCCGCGACGAGCGCCGACCTCGCTTTGGCCTGATGCGCGGGCGCGAGTTCATCATGAAAGACGCCTACAGCTTCGACCGCGACGAAGCCGCAGCCAAGGCCAGCTACCAGGTGATGGCCGCGGCCTACCGTCGCATCTTTGACCGCTTCGGCCTGCGCTACCGCGCGGTGGCGGCCGACAGCGGCGCCATCGGCGGTGATCTGAGCGAAGAGTTCCAGGTGATCGCGGCCACCGGCGAGGATGCCATCGTGTATTGCCCGGACAGCGACTACGCGGCCAACATGGAGAAGGCCGAAGCGCTGGCGCCGTCAGGCGCCCGTCCGGCTGCGGTGAATGCGATGGTCAAGACGCCGACGCCGGGCAAGAGCACCTGCGCCGACGTGGCCGAGCTGCTGGGCGTACCGCTGGCCACCACGGTGAAGTCGCTGGTGCTGGCCACCGACGAGCTGAATGAAGCGGGCGAAGTCGTGCAAAGCCAGGTCTGGCTGCTGCTGCTGCGCGGAGACCACGACATGAACGAAGTCAAGGTCGGCAAGGTGCCTGGCTTAGACGCGAGCTTCCGCTTTGCCACCGTGCCCGAGATCGAAGCGCACTTTGGCAGCAAGCCGGGTTACCTTGGCCCCATCGGCATGCAGCAGCCGGTGAAGCTGGTGGCAGACCGCGAGGTGGCCGCCATGGCCGACTGGGTCTGCGGCGCCAACGAAGTCGACTTCCACTTCACCGGCGTGAACTGGGGCCGTGACCTGCCCGAGCCCGATCTGGTGGCCGATATCCGAAACGTGGTGGAAGGGGATTTTTCGCCTGACGGCAAAGGCAAGCTTGCCATCGAGCGCGGAATTGAAGTGGGTCACGTGTTCTACCTCGGTACCAAATACAGCCGGGCGATGAATGCGACCTTTCTGGCCGAAGACGGCAAACCCGCGCCGTTCGAGATGGGCTGCTACGGCATCGGCATCACCCGCTTGCCGGCGGCCGCCATCGAGCAGAACCACGATGAGCGCGGCATCATCTGGCCCGACGCGATCGCGCCGTTCACCCTGGTGATCTGCCCGATCGGCATGGACCGCAGCGCTGAGGTGAAGGCCGCTGCCGAAACCTTGTACGAACAAATGCTGGGTGCCGGCGTGGATGTGCTGCTCGACGACCGCGGCGAGCGGCCCGGCGCCATGTTTGCCGACTGGGAGCTGATCGGCGTGCCGCACCGCGTCACGATTGGCGACAAGGCTCTGAAAGACGGGCAGATCGAATACCAGCACCGGCGCGACACCACCGCCACCAAAGTGGCGATCGCCGATGCACCAGCGTTCCTGAAAGGCCGACTGGCCGCATGACAGCGGGCAGGACCACACAACCGCAGCAGCCGATCGTTCCAGGCGCTGCAACGTTCAGCCGCCGGGGCGCCATCGAGGCGCTGGGCGCGGGCGGCCTGGCGCTGTTGGGTTTCCCGGGTGTGGCGCAAGGCGGTCAGCTGGAGGAGCCACTGGCCGATTCGGTGCGCTCCGTGTTGAGCGCCGCCATTTCGAACACCGCGCCCCCGGTGCCGGAGTTCACCGATGTGAGCAAGCGACTGGCGCACTTGCGCTGGCTGGGTGCCATGAGCGACCGGTTGAAGCGGCGCAAGCCCGACTTCCAGACCCGCATCGAGTTTTTGCAGACGGTCTGGTACGAGTCCAAGCGCGCCGGGCTCGACACCACCACGGTGATGGGCCTGATTCAGGTGGAAAGTGCGTTTCGAAAGTTTGCGATCTCGCGGGTGGGCGCGCGGGGTTACATGCAGATCATGCCGTTCTGGTCGCGCGTGATTGGCGACGGCGACGCGGGCAAGCTGTTCAACATGCAGACCAACCTGCGCTTTGGCTGCGTGATCCTGCGCCATTACCTGGATCGCGAGCGTGGCGACCCCTTCATGGCGCTGGGGCGTTACAACGGCAGCCGTGGCCGCGCCGCAGTACCCGAACGCGGTGTACGCGGCGCAGAAGAACTGGGTTCACCCAGACGCCTGATCCCTCACTGCAGAAACCCGATGCGTGTCCTGGTGTTGCCGGTTCTGGGCAGGTCATCTGGCTCGACACGGTAGCGGTCGTCCAGCCGCGCATTGCCAAACGCGGTGACCAGGGCGCGGCGCATGTCGCGCGGGGCCAGGGTGGCCAGCAGGTCGAGCACGTCGGTGGGCGGCTCGGGCTCGAAGCGCTGACCCCAGTCGTGTTCGCCGCGAATGCCGCGGTAGAGGTGAGCCGCGATTCTTGCGCGCCGCGTCTGGCGAAGGCGGGGCGATTTCGAACACGTTCATGCGGTTGCGGATCGGCTCGGGGATGGCGCGCTCGTGGTTCGCGGTGGTGATCCAGATCACCTGGCTGGCGTCGATCGGTACCTCGGCGAACTCGTCCACGAAACTCTGCGCGGTGTCGTGCTCCAGCAGGCTGTAGAGCGAGCCCAGCGGGTCGTACTGCGCGTCGGCTGCTGGCCTTGTCGATCTCGTCGATCACGATCACCGGGTTGGCGTACTGGCCATCCACCAGCGCCTCGAAGACCTTGCCAGGCTTGGAGCCTTTCCACTGGGATGACGAGCCCGAGAGCAGCCAGCCAGCGGTCATGGAGCTCATGGGCACCAGGCTCATGCTGGTGCCCAGCAGGTCGGCGATCTGGCGCGCGAAATGCGTCTTGCCGACACCGGGCGGGCCGAGCAGCAGGATGGGCGTGACCTCCAGGCTGTCGCGGCTGTCCTGGCTGAGGGCCACGTGGCGCTTCACGTCGTCAAGCACCTCACCAAAATTGGGCAGCAGGTCGTAGAGCGGTGCCATGTCGGGCACACCCGAAGGCTTGACCGCGAAACGCTCCGGGCCCCGTTCCAGCATGCGCTGCCAGGTGTTGCGCAGCGTCTCATGCTCGCGCTCGTTGCCGCTGGCCTGCAGCCGGGCCAGCTTGCGCTCGACATCGTCGGCGCTGAACACGCTGCGCATCTGGGCGATGGGCAGTCCCATGGAGGGCGAAGCGACCAGGTTGCGCGAGCTGCTCATGCGGTTCTCCTGCGGGGTACAACAACGCCTTCATTCAAGCACAGGCGGTGGTCAACCTCAATGGCAGAAAAGCCGGGAGAAAGCTGTGCAGCTGGCTGGATTGACCTTGGTGTGAGAAACCGCGCAGACCGCCGCCTGTGTGCGCACAAAAAAGCCGCCCGAAGGCGGCTGGTGATGCGGTGGAAGGCTCAGGCCTGGCCGTCGATGACCTGCTGCAGCTCGCCCGACTCGTACATCTCCATCATGATGTCCGAGCCGCCGACGAACTCGCCCTTCACGTAAAGCTGCGGAATCGTGGGCCAGTTGCTGTAGTCCTTGATGCCCTGGCGCACGCCCTCGTCTTCCAGCACGTTGACCGTCTTGACGGTTTTGGGGTCGACACCGCAGGCCTTCAGGATCTGGATCGCACGGCCCGAAAAGCCGCACATGGGGAAACTGGCGTTGCCCTTCATGAAGAGCACGATGTCGTTGGATTTGACCAATTGGTCGATCTGGGTCTGGGCGTCGCTCATGGCAGAAACTTCCTTCTGAGTGGGGAGGCGGGAAAGACCCGCGTAAATGGTGCAATTATCGCCGCAGCGGCCAGCGCGCACCAGTGCAACGCGCGATGCCCGCGAGGTCATTTCGGCAGGCGGCAGCTTCGAATCCGTGGGTCTCCAGCAGGTCTCGCACCCGCTCGGCCTGGTCATGGCCGTGTTCCAGCAGCAGCCAGCCGCCGGGGTGCAGGTGGTTGGGCGCCTGGGTGACAAGCTGGCGTATGTCGTTCAGCCCATCGGCGCCTGCGGTGAGCGCGCTCGCGGGTTCGTGGTGCAGCGCGGCCAGGTGCCTATCGCCTTCGGCGATGTAGGGCGGGTTGCTGGCGATGAGGTGAAAGCGCATGCCGCTCACAGCGTCCAGCCAGTTGCCGTGGTGGAAATTGACGGCCAGATCCAGCCGCTGGGCGTTGCCGCGCGCCACGGCAAGCGCCGGTTCGCTGGCGTCGCTGGCGTGCACCTTGGTATCGGGCCGCTGCGATTTCACCGCCAGTGCCACCGCACCGCTGCCGGTGCCCAGATCAAGCAGATCGGTCGGCTGGGGCATGGCATCGATCAGATCGAGCGCCCACTGCACCAGGACTTCGGTGTCGGGCCGGGGCACCAGCACGCGGGAATCCACCCGCAGGTTCAGGCCGAAAAATTCCTGCTCGCCGAGCAGGTAGGCCATGGGCTCGCCATTCGTGTGGCGCGCCAGCAGAGCGGCGAAGCGTTCGGCCTGTGCAGCGGGCAGGGGGTCGCTGTCGTGCGCGAGCAGCCAGGCGCGGTCGTTCGGGTTGCGAGCCAGCGCATGCAGCAGCAGTCGCTGGGCTTCAAGGCGTGTGAGTTCGAGGCCTTTGCATTGGGTTTGCGCTTGGCGCAGTGCATCGGCCAAGGTTGACGGCGGGGTCACAGGTTCTGTTCGAGTTCGGCCAGCAACTCGGCGCCTCGCGCCACCTGCAGCGCGTGGATCACGTCGCCCAGATCGCCTTCCATCACCGCGAGCAGCTTGTACAGGGTGAGGTTGATGCGGTGGTCGGTCAACCGGCCCTGGGGGAAGTTGTAGGTGCGGATGCGGTCGCTGCGGTCGCCGCTGCCGATCAGGCCCTTGCGTGTGGCGGCTTCTTTGGCGGCACGCTCGCTGCGGTCTTTTTCCTGCAGGCGCGCGGTGAGCACCTGCAAGGCCTTGGCCTTGTTGCTGTGCTGGCTGCGCCCGTCCTGGCATTCGGCGGTGATGCCGGTGGGCAGGTGGGTGACGCGCACGGCCGAGTCGGTCTTGTTGATGTGTTGACCGCCGGCGCCGCTGGCGCGGTAGGTGTCGATGCGCAGCTCGCTCGGGTTGAGCTTGACCGCCTCGGTTTCGTCGGGCTCGGGCATCACGGCCACGGTGGCCGCGCTGGTGTGGATGCGGCCCTGGGTTTCGGTCACGGGCACGCGCTGCACGCGGTGGCCACCGGATTCGAAGCGCAGCTGGCCGTAGGCGCCGTGTCCCACCACCCGCAGCACCACCTCTTTGTAGCCACCCAGCTCGGCTGGGCGATTCGCTCACCATCTCCACCGTCCAGCGCTGGTTTTCTGCATAGCGGGTGAACATGCGCGCCAGATCGCCTGCGAACAGGGCCGACTCGTCGCCGCCGGTGCCGGCGCGAATTTCCACGAAGGCGTTGCGCTCGTCGTCGGGGTCTTTGGGCACCAGCAGCAGCTGCAGCTCGGCGTCCAGCGTCTCCAGCTCGGCCCGCGCCTGATCGATCTCTTCCTGCGCCATCTCCGCCATCTCGGGGTCTTGCAGCAGCGTCTCGGCAGAGGCCAGATCGGCCTCGCGCTGCAGGTAGCGGTTGAACACCTCGACCCGGCCGCCGGTCTCGGCGTGCTCGCGGCTGAGCGCACGGAAACGCTCCATGTTGTCGACCACGTCGGAGGCGGCCAGCAGGGCGTCAAGCTCGTGCAGCCGGGCGCGCTGGCGCAGCAGGGTGTCGCGGACGAAGGTTTTCATGGGTGATGGAGGCCGGTGGCTTGGAACGGTGAGCGCTAGGACCTTCGCACCGGGCGCGCGCTGCCCGTGTGCTCTGCCCGCCCGACCAGTCCCTAAGATTTGTCGCGCAGAAACAGGCGCGAAACCGTGTGGGCGGTGTTGGCCCGCGTTTCGGCATCGGTGGAACGCAGCTCGGCCAGCGTGCCGTGCAGCATCTTTTGCGTGAGGCCGCGCGACAGCGCTTCGAGCACCGCCTCGACCGGCTCACCCTTGGCCAGCAGCCGGCGGGCGCGCGCCATCTCGGCGGTGCGCCACTCGTCAGCCTGGGCGTTGATCTGCCGGATCAGCGGCACCATGCCGGTTGACGGGTCGCGCTGATCGAGCCAGTTCATGAAGCTCAGCACACCGGCGTCGATGATGGCCTCGGCCTGTGCCACCGCCGCCTGGCGGTTGTCTTTGCCGGTCTGGACCACGCTGGCCAGATCGTCCACCGTGTAGAGGTACACGTCGTCCAGCGCCTTGACCTCGGCCTCGATGTCGCGCGGCACCGCGAGGTCGACCATGAACATGGGGCGGTGGCGCCGCTTCTTCAGTGCGCGCTCGACCGCACCCAGACCAATGATGGGCAGCGTGCTTGCGGTGCAGCTCACCACCGCGTCGAATTCGTGCAGGCGGTCCGGCACCTCGGCCAGCCGCATCACCTCGGCGCCAAAACGGCCAGCGAGCTTTTCACCGCGCTCCAGCGTGCGGTTGGCGATCGACATGCTCTTGGGCGTCTTCGCCGCGAAGTGGGTCGCGGCGAGCTCGATCATGTCGCCAGCGCCGACAAACAGCACCCGGATGTCCTTGATGTCTTCGAACAGCTGCGAGGCCAGGCGCACCGCGGCGGCCGTCATGCTGATGGAATGCGCGCCGATTTCGGTCGAGCTGCGCACCTGCTTGGCCACCGCAAACGAACGCTGGAACAGCTGGTGCAGGGTGGTGCCCAGGGCGCCAGCTTCCTCGGCCGCGCGCACCGCGTTTTTCATCTGGCCCAGAATCTGCGCCTCACCCAGCACCATGCTGTCCAGCCCGCTGGCGACCCGGAACGCGTGGCGCGCGGCGTCGTTCTCGCGCAGGATGTAGGCGTGGTCTCGCAACACATGCACACTCACACCGCCGGCCTGGGCCAGCCAGTCGAGCGTGGGTTCCACAGCCGCCTGGTCACCTGCGGCATACAGCTCGGTGCGGTTGCAGGTGGAGAGCAGGGTGGCCTCGGGCTGGCGCGGCAGACTCTGCCGGTAGCCATGCAGCGTGGGCTGGATCTGGTCGATCGCGAACGCAAAACGGCCCCGCAGATCGAGCGGAGCCGTTTGGTGATTGATCCCGAGAGCCCAGACAGACATGGCCGAATTATAAAATTGCGCCGCGTTTCCAGCGGTCACTCACAGCCAATGACATTTTTTGCCTCCATCTTCCACCTGCTGGGCCTGCTGGCGCCTGCGCTCGGGCTGGCTTTTCTGCTCTGGCTGGCGCTGTTGCTGCGGCACGGGCAGCGAAAATCGGGCGGCAAGCCCTTGATCCAGCTGGTCTCGCTGGTGCTGTTGGGTGTGGTCGTTCTGCTGGCTGGCATCGCCTATTTTGGGCGTGACGGCAAGATGGCCACCTACGCGGCGCTGGTGCTCGCGCAAGGCACGCTGGCCTGGCGCCTGCGCGGCGGCTAACACATCGGCCGATCTGGCGGTTGAGCGCCTGGCGCTCAGGCGGCTGGCGCAAAGCGGTCCACCGCGTCGGTGATGATGCCGTCGGTGCCGAGATCGATCAGCCGCTGAGCGGCCCATTCGTCGTTCACCGTGTAGCTGAGCTGGCGCATGCCCGCAGCGCGCACCTGCGCCACCAGCGCCTTGTCCCACAGCGCGTGGTTGCAGACGATGGCCACACAGCCCAGCTGCTCGGCCATGGGCAGCCACCCGGGCCACAGGCTGTCGAGCAGCAGGCCGCGCGGCAGTTGCGGCGCGGTCGACCGTGCGCCCGCAAGCGACTCGGGGCGAAACGAGGTCAGCAGCGGCGGCACGGGTGCGCCTGCCCACAGGCGCTGCGCCTCGCGAGCAACCGTCTCGCCGGTAACCGTCTCCAGCCCCGGAGTGGGTTTGATTTCGATGTTCAGGAGCAGCCCATTGGCGATACACCAGCGCGACACCCCGGCCAGCGTCGGCAGCGGCTCGCCGGCGTAGGCGCGGGAATGCCAGGCGCCGGCGTCCAGCCGGCTGAGCGCGCTCCAGGGCAAATCACCTGCGATGCCCTGGCCGTTGCTGGTGCGCTGCAGGGTGTCGTCGTGCAGCAAGAACACCTCGCCGTCGGCACTCAGCTTGGCGTCGCACTCGAACATGCGGTAACCGTGGGCAGCACCCAGGCGGAACGCTGCCAGGGTGTTCTCCGGCGCCAGCTTGCCAGCGCCGCGGTGCGCGATCCAGCGTGGGTAGGGCCAGTGGTCAAGCGCTCTCGTGCCGTCCACCGCCTGAGGCTCGCTGCCCGTCCCAGCTGACGAGGCTTGGGCGCTCATTGGCGCTGACCGGTGGCCGCGTCGAACCAGTGCATCCGGTCTTCTCGGGGCTGGGCGTGGATGGTGCTGCCCACGGCCGGCGCGGCCTGGTCTTCGTGGGTGCGGATGATGAGGCCTTCGTCGCCGAGTCGGGCGTGCACCAGGCGCTCGGCGCCCAGCAGCTCCACGGTTTCCACCTGCAGCGCCCAGCCGCGTCGCCGATGTCCAGGTGTTCAGGGCGAATGCCGAGGATGCTGCCCGGCTTGCCGCCCGGTGCGTTTTTCAGCAGGTTCATGGGCGGCGAGCCCATGAAGCTGGCCACAAAGGTGGTGGCCGGGCGGGAGTAGACCTCTTCGGGGGTGCCAAACTGCTCCATGCTTGCCGGCGTTCATCACGATCATGCGCTGCGCCAGCGTCATGGCCTCGACCTGGTCGTGGGTGACAAACAGCGAGGTGATGCCCAGCTCGCGGTGCAGCTTCTGAATCTCCAGCCGGGTCTGCGCGCGCAGCTTGGCGTCGAGGTTGGACAACGGCTCGTCAAACAGGAACACCTGGGGCTGGCGCACGATGGCGCGGCCCATGGCCACGCGCTGGCGCTGGCCACCCGAGAGCTCGCGCGGCTTGCGCTGCAGCAGGTGGCCCAGCTCCAGGATGGCCGCCGCCTTGTCCACGCGCTGCTGGATTTCGGCCACTGGCATCTTCTTGATCTTCAGGCCGTAGGCCATGTTGTCGAACACGCTCATGTGCGGGTAGAGGGCGTAGTTCTGGAACACCATGGCGATGTCGCGTTCGGCGGGCTCCAGCGTGTTGACCACGCGCGGACCGATGGCGATCTCGCCCCCGCTGATGTCCTCCAGCCCGGCGACCATGCGCAGCAGGGTGGATTTGCCGCAACCCGAGGGGCCGACGATGACGATGAATTCGCCCTGGGCGATCTCGGCGTTGACGCCATGGATCACCTGCAGTTCGGTTTTGCCCGTGCGGTAGCGTTTGACGACGTTGCGAAGAGAAATGGAGGACATGGTGTTTCTTTTGATCAGGGAAGTCGGGCTGGCCAGGACTTACTTTTCGGTGTCCACCAGGCCCTTGACGAACCAGCGCTGCATCAGCATGCACCACCAGGGCGGGCGGCAGCATGGCCAGGATGGCGGTGGCCATCACAACGTTCCACTCTGTGTAGGACTCGCCCGCGATCAGGCGCTTGATGCCCATGACCACCGGGTACATGGACTCGTCGGTGGTCACCAGCAGCGGCCAGAGGTACTGGTTCCAGCCGTAGATGAACTGAATCACGAACAGCGCGGCGATCGAGGTGCGCGACAGCGGCAGCAGGATGTCCTTGAAAAAGCGCATGGGGCCGGCGCCGTCCATGCGCGCGGCCTCCACCAGCTCATCGGGGACTGTCAGGAAGAACTGACGGAACAAAAACGTAGCCGTGGCCGAGGCGATCAGCGGAACGGTGAGACCGGCGTAGCTGTTGAGCATGCCCAGATTGGCCACCACCTCGTAGGTCGGGCCGATGCGCACCTCCACCGGCAGCATCAGGGTGACGAAGATCATCCAGAACACCAGATTTCGCATCGGGAAACGGAAGTACACGATGGCAAACGCTGACAGCAGCGAGATCGCGATCTTGCCCACGGTGATGATGAGTGCGCTCACCAGACTGACCCACATCATGGGCGCAGCCGCCGGAATCGTGCTGCCGGCGCTGGTGAAGCCGCCAAACAGCGCGGTGCGGTAGGTTTCCACCGCGTTGGTGCCGGGCATGAGCGACATCGGGAACGACTGTGCAATCTGCTCGGCCGTCTGGGTAGAGCCCACCAGCGTGATGTAAAGCGGAAAGGCGACGATGAGCACACCGAGCAGCAGGACCACATGGGACAAGACCGTGAGGCCCGGGCGTTTTTCAATCATGAGAAGACACGCTCAAAAAGAAGGGAAGTTCCCCCAGAACGCCGCCGATCCGGCTCAGCCGGTCGGCCAGCGTTGCCCCTCGGGGGGTGACGACGAAGTCGGCGCGGGGGGAGCTCATTCAATAGTTCACTTTCTTCTCGACAAAGCGGAACTGGATCACCGTGAGCGTGACCACCACCACCATGAGCACCACCGATTGCGCGGCCGAGCCGCCCATGTCCAGCGCCTTGAAACCGTCGTAATAGACCTTGTAGACCAGGATGGCGGTGTCCTTGCCAGGGCCGCCCTGCGTGGTCGCATCCACGATGCCGAAGGTGTCGAAGAAGGCGTAGACGATGTTGATCACCAGCAGGAAAAACGTGGTGGGTGAGAGCAGGGGGAACACGATGGTCCAGAACCGGTGCCAGGGGCTGGCGCCGTCGATCGCCGCGGCCTCGATCAGCGACTTGGGAATCGATTGCAGGCCGGCGAGGAAAAACAGGAAGTTGTACGAAATCTGCTTCCACACCGCCGCGGCCACGATCAGCGTCATCGCGTGGTTGGAGTTCAGCAGGTGGTTCCACTCGATGCCGACCGCGCGCAGGTAGTAGGCGATCACGCCCATGGGCGAGGCGAACATGAACAGCCACAACACGCCGGCCACGACGGGTGCGACGGCATAGGGCCAGATCAGCAAGGTCTTGTAGACAGCCGCACCCTTGAGCACCCGGTCGGCCATCACCGCCAGCAGCAGGGCAATCGCAAGGCCGATCACGGCCACCAGCACCGAAAACACCGCCGTGGTCTTGAACGAGGCCAGGTAGCTGCCGTCGTTCCACAGGCGCTCAAAATTCTCCATGCCCACGAACTGGGTCGACAGGCCGAACGGATCCTGGGTCAGCAGGCTCTGGTAGATCGCCTGGCCGGCCGGCCAGAAAAAGAACACCAGCACGATCACCATCTGAGGCGCGATCAGAGCCCAGGGCAGCCAGGCCGATTGGAAGCGGACGCGTTTTTCCATGAAAGCTCTAAAAACGGAAATGAATCGGCAGCATCAAACAAAAAAACCCGCCCCGGGTACAAGCACCAAGGCGGGTGATTTGTTCAGAGGATATCAGCGGCTGTTGGCTTTCTCGAAGCGTTCCAGTTGCTCATTGCCCCGCTTCACCGCGGTGTCCAGCGCTTCTTTCGGACCCTTCTTGCCCGACCACACGCCTTCGAGTTCCTCGTCGATGATGGTGCGGATCTGCACGAAGTTGCCCAGGCGGATGCCGCGCGACTTGTCGGTGGTCTTGCGGATCATCTGGTTCACGGCCACATCGGTGCCCGGGTTTTTCTTGTAGTAACCGCTGTCGTCCGTCATCTTGAACGAGGCCAGGGTGACGGGCAGGTAGCCGGTGCGCTGGTGGCTGGCCGCGGCCACGTCGGTACGGCCGAGGTAGCTGAAGAACTTGGCCACGCCCTTGTATTCATCGGCCTTCTTGCCCGACATCACCCACAGGCTCGCGCCACCGATCACGGTGTTTTGTGGCGCGCCGGGCACATCTGGGTAGTAGGGCAGGGTGGAGGTGCCGGCGGCGAATTTGGCGTTGCGCTTGACGTTGCCGTACAGGCCCGACGAGCCGGTGATCATGGCGCACTCGCCCGAGACGAAGGTGGCGTCGGCCGCGTTGCCGCGGCCCTTGTAGACGAAGAGTCCGGTCTTGGACATGTTTGCCAGGTTTTCGATGTGGCGGACATGCAAAGGTGAGTTGAAACTCAGGCGCGCGTCCATTCCGCGCATGCCATTGCCTTTGGTGGCGAACTCTGTGTTGTGCCAGGCCGAGAAGCTCTCCAGCTGCGTCCAGCTGATCCAGCTGGTGGTGAACGGGCACTTGTGGCCGGCAGCCTTCAGCTTGCCAGCGGCCAGCGCCACCTCAGGCCAGGTGGTCGGTGGCTTCTCAGGGTCCATGCCAGCGGCCTTGAAGGCGTCCTTGCTGTAGTGGAAAACCGGCGTGGAGCTGTTGAACGGCATGCTCAGCATCTGGCCGTTGGGCGCGGTGTAGTAGCCGGCTACCGCAGGCACATAGGCCTTCGGGTCGAACTTTTCACCGGCGTCGGCCATGACCTTGCCCACCGGCACGATCGCGCCCTTGCTGGCCATCATGGTGGCAGTGCCGACTTCGAACACCTGCAGGATGTGCGGGGCATTGCCGGAGCGGAAGGCGGCGATCGCGGCGGTCATGGACTCGTCGTAGCTGCCCTTGAAGGTCGGCACGATCTTGTACTGGGTCTGGCTGGCGTTGAACTCCTTGGCGAGGTCGTTGACCCATTCGCCCAGGGCGCCGCCCATCGAGTGCCACCACTGCACCTCGGTCTGGGCCTGGGCAGGCAGGCTGACCAGGGCTGATAGGGCCAGAGCGGCGGCGAGTGGTCGGATGCGGGGTGTTGTCATGAAAACTCCTGGTGACTGAAACAGATGACGAGCTTGCAATCTCGATGTGACGGTGGGATTGCACTTGTGTTTCACCGCCGTGACAACAGGGGTTTCCATGAGCGCCGTGCGTGTATGTTGCACTGCGGTACCATCGTTCTCCGGCCTTTTTCGCTGGCGCCAAAGTCCTTCATGAACGCTCCCACGCCGCTTTCGTTGCTTGAAACGCACGCCGCCGAATCCCCGCGCTTGCGCGAGATTCCCTACAACTACACCTCATTCTCCGACCGCGAAATTGTCCTTCGGTTGCTGGGTGACCGTGCCTGGGCGCTGCTCGACGAACTGCGCGGCGAGCGCCGTACGGGACGCTCTGCACGCATGTTGTACGAAGTGCTGGGCGACATCTGGGTGGTGCAGCGCAATCCTTACCTGCAAGACGATCTGCTGGACAACCCCAAGCGCCGGGCTGCCCTGGTGCAGGCTTTGCACCACCGGTTGGGCGAGGTGCAAAAGCGCCGCACGCCGCAGGACGATGCCCAGCGCGATGCGCGCGTGAGCGAATTGCTGGCCCTGGCCACCGGCGCGGTGGACGGTTTTGCGCGCTCGTTCGATCAGATCGGCGCATTGCGTCAGCGCGCCACCCGTTTGTTGCGTGGCCTGACCGCCAAGGACAACATCAAGTTCGACGGCCTTTCGCGTGTCTCCCATGTGACGGATGCGACCGACTGGCGGGTGGAATACCCGTTCGTGGTGCTCACGCCCGACACCGAGGCGGAGATGGCCGGGTTGGTGCAAGGCTGTGTCGAACTCGGCCTGACCATCATTCCGCGCGGCGGCGGCACCGGCTACACCGGCGGCGCCATTCCGCTGACCTGGAAGAGCGCGGTGATCAACACCGAAAAGTTGGAGGCCATGACCGAGCTGGAGTGGGTGTCCGTGCCTGGCCATGCCGAACCCCTGCCCACGGTGTGGACCGAGGCGGGTGTGGTGACCCAGCGCGTGGCCGATGCGGCCGAGCGCGCCGGGCATGTGTTTGCGGTTGACCCAACCAGCGCCGAGGCCTCGTGCATCGGCGGCAACATCGCCATGAACGCGGGTGGCAAGAAGGCCGTGCTCTGGGGCACGGCGCTGGACAACCTGCTGAGCTGGCGCATGGTGACGCCGCAGGCTGAGTGGCTTGAGGTCACCCGCCTTGACCACAACCTGGGCAAGATTCACGACGCCGCCATGGCGACCTTCGAGCTCCGCTATTTCAAGGCCGACGGCAAGACCCTGCTGCGCACCGAGCAGCTGGTGGTTCCTGGCAAGACTTTCCGCAAGGAAGGCCTGGGCAAGGACGTGACCGACAAGTTTCTGAGCGGCCTGCCTGGCATCCAGAAAGAGGGCTGCGACGGCCTGATCACCAGCGCGCGCTGGCTCGTGCACCGCATGCCCGAGCATGTGCGCACGGTCTGCCTGGAGTTCTTCGGCAACCCGAAAGACGGCGTGCCGTCGATCGTGGAAATCAAGGACTTCATGTTTGCCGAGCAAAAGCGCTCGGGCGTGTTGCTGGCCGGCCTGGAGCATCTGGACGACCGCTACCTGAAGGCGGTGGGTTACACCACCAAGAGCAAGAACGGCAATGGCGGCCTGCCCAAGATGGTGCTGGTGGGCGACATCGTGGGCGACGACGCCGACGCCGTGGCCCGCGCCACCAGCGAGGTGATCCGCATCGCCAACTCGCGCAGCGGCGAAGGCTTCATCGCCATCAGCCCCGAGGCGCGCAAGAAGTTCTGGCTCGACCGCAAGCGCACCGCTGCCATCAGCAAGCACACCAACGCCTTCAAGATCAACGAAGACGTGGTGATCCCGCTGCCGCGCATGGGCGAGTACACCGAGGGCATCGAGCGCATCAACATCGAGCTCTCGCTGCGCAACAAGTTCAGCTGTGCGATGCGCTGGAAGACGTTTTTCAGCCGCGGCAACCTGCCGCTGGGCAAGACCGACGACGCGCACGGCATCCCCAGCGCGGAGCTGCTCGGCGACCGGGTGCAGCAAGCGCTGGCGCTGGTGGGCGAGGTGCGCGCGCTGTGGGCCTCCTGGCTGCGCGACATCGATTCGCTGTTTCCCGCAGCTGCAAGACCACACGCTGCGCGCGAGCTGGAAGACGCAGCTGCGCGCGCCGCTGCAGCAGGTCTTCAGCGGCTCGGCGTTTGCGCCCATTCTGGTGGAATGCCAGGCGGTGCATCAGCGCGTGCTGAAAGGGCCGGGTCTGGGCCGCGCTGCACATGCACGCCGGCGACGGCAATGTGCACACCAACATGCCGGTCAACAGCGACGACTACGAGATGCTGCAGACCGCCCACGCGGCGGTGGCGCGCATCATGGTGCTGGCGCGCAGCCTGGACGGCGTGATCTCGGGCGAACACGGCATCGGCATCACCAAGCTGGAATTTCTGACCGACGCCGAGCTGCAGCCGTTCGCCGACTACAAGGCCAAGGTCGATCCCGAAGGGCGCTTCAACAAAGGCAAGCTGCTGCGCGCCAAGCCAGAAGCGTCCGAGGTTCGGCGCGCCGACCTGGCCCACGCCTACACGCCCAGTTTCGGGCTCATGGGGCATGAGTCGCTGATCATGCAGCAGAGCGACATCGGTGCCATCGCCGACTCGGTCAAGGACTGCCTGCGCTGCGGCAAGTGCAAGCCGGTCTGCGCCACTCACGTGCCGCGCGCCAACCTGCTCTACAGCCCGCGCAACAAGATCCTTGCCACCTCGTTGCTGGTCGAAGCGTTTCTGTACGAAGAGCAGACGCGCCGCGGCATCAGCGTGAAGCACTGGCAGGAGTTCGAAGACGTGGCGGACCACTGCACCGTGTGCCACAAGTGCCTGAATCCCTGCCCGGTCAACATCGACTTCGGCGACGTCACCATGAACATGCGCAACCTGTTGCGCAAGATGGGACAAAAGAGTTTTCGCCCAGGCAACGCGGCGGCGATGTTCTTCCTGAACGCCACCAATCCCGAGACCATCAAGCTCATGCGCACCGGCATGGTGGACATCGGCTTCAAGGCACAGCGCATCGCCAACGATGTGCTCAAGCGCTTCGCACGCAAGCAGACCAGCGCGCCCCCGGCAACGCTCGGCGCAGCGCCGATCAAAGAGCAGGTGATCCACTTCATCAACAAGAAGATGCCGGGTGGTTTGCCGAAGAAAACCGCGCGTGCCTTGCTGGACATTGAAGACAAGGACTACGTGCCCATCATCCGCAACCCGGTGGCCACCACGGCCGAGACCGAGGCGGTG
Organism: uncultured beta proteobacterium; assembly: GCA_963831255.1. Lineage (GTDB taxonomy): Bacteria > Pseudomonadota > Gammaproteobacteria > Burkholderiales > Burkholderiaceae_C > Hydrogenophaga. The sequence goes on from CAWHPI010000003.1 coordinate 265,096, forward strand.
TTCTACTTTCCCGGGCTGCGGTTCCGAGCGCCTGTTCAGCCAGGTCGGTCTGGCCACGCAGGCCATGCTCTGGCACGCGGGTGTGCAGACGGTGCTGCCGCCGGGCTACCTGTGTTGCGGTTACCCGCAGCGCGGTTCGGGACAGTTCGACAAGGCGGAAAAAATCATCACCGACAACCGGGTGCTGTTCCACCGCGTGGCCAACACGCTGAACTACCTCGACATCAAGACCGTGGTGGTGAGCTGCGGCACCTGCTACGACCAGCTGCAGGGCTACGAATTCGACAAGATCTTCCCCGGCTGCCGCATCATCGACATCCACGAGTACCTGCTGGAAAAAGGCATCACGCTGCCCGCGGGCCAGCCCGGTTACCTGTACCACGAGCCCTGTCACAACCCGATGAAGCTGGGCGACTCGATGAAGACGGTGAAGGCCCTGGTGGGCGATCAGCGTGATGAAGCGGAGCGCTGCTGTGGCGAGAGCGGCACGCTGGGCGTGACCCGGCCCGACATCTCGACCCAGGTGCGCTTCCGCAAGGAAGAAGAAATCCAGAAGGGCGAAGCCGCGCTGCGCGCCTCGGGTGCGGTGGGTCAGCAGGACAACATCAAGATGCTGACCTCCTGCCCGAGCTGCCTGCAGGGCCTGACCCGCTATGGCGACGACCTGAACAACGGCCTGCTCGAAGCCGACTACATCGTGGTCGAGATGGCGAACCAGATTCTGGGCAAGGACTGGCTGCCAGACTACGTGGCCAGAGCCAACCAGGGCGGCATCGAGCGGGTGCTGGTCTGAAACACCCCTGCGCCGCTTCGCGGCTTCCCTCTCCGTTGGGAGGGGACCACACCAGCAGCCCGGCAGAGCCGGTTCTGCGGTGTGTGCTGAGGCGCTTTTGCAATCGCAGCGAGTTTGAAAGAGATTCGATATGGCAGGCCTGAACAAACCACCCCGACCCCGCAGGACATCACCTTGCACAGCCAGTCGCGCGTGCTGGAGGTGGCTTTTTCGGATGGCCAGACGTTCCGCATCCCGTTTGAACTGATGCGGGTGTATTCGCCCTCGGCCGAGGTGCAGGGCCATGGCCCGGGACAGGAGGTGTTGCAGACCGGCAAACGCGAGGTCGGTGGTGGCGCTGGAGCCGGTGGGCAACTACGCGGTGCAGCCCACGTTCTCGGACGGTCACAGCAGTGGCATTTTTTCCTGGGACTACCTCTACTTCCTGGGCACGCAGCAGACGCAACTGTGGGCGGATTACAACGCGCGCCTGCTCGCAGCAGGCATGGAGCGCGATGCGTCCATGCCGCTGAAGGCGGGATCGTCCTGCGCGAGTCACTAGCGCCTAACATCGGGGCCATGGGCACCACACATTTCGGATTCAAGACAGTCGACGAACGCGAGAAAGCGCAGCGTGTGCGCGGTGTTTTCGACTCGGTCGCACCCAAATACGACGTGATGAACGACCTGATGTCGGCGGGGCTGCATCGGGTCTGGAAACGCTACACGATCACCGTCGCCAACCCCCAGCCCGGCAACCGCGTGCTCGATATCGCCGGCGGCACTGGCGATCTCGCCATGGCGTTCGCCCGGAAAGTGGGCGCCAGCGGGTGTGTGGTGCACACCGACATCAACGAAGCCATGCTGCGCGAGGGGCGTGACCGGCTGCTCAATCTCGGGGTGGCCCTGCCCACCAGTGTCTGCGACGCCGAGCAATTGCCGTTTCCCAGCGACTCGTTTGACTTCGTCAGCGTGGCCTTCGGCCTGCGCAACATGACGCACAAAGACCGCGCTTTGGCTGAAATGCACCGCGTGCTCAAGCCCGGCGGCAAGCTTCTGGTGCTGGAGTTCTCCCGTGTGGCCGAGCCGCTGGCAAAAGCCTACGACTGGTACTCGTTCAACGTGCTGCCGCAGCTGGGCAAGCTGGTCGCGGGCGATGCGGAGAGCTACCGCTACCTGGCCGAGTCGATCCGCATGCACCCCGATCAAGAGACGCTGCGCCAGCTGATGAAGACCGCTGGCTTCGGGCATGTGGATGTGCACAACCTGAGTGCTGGCGTGGTGGCGCTGCACCTCGGCATCAAGTGCTGATGCCGTTCAGGCGATCGCGAAACAAGGAGGAAGCGGTGTCGAGCAGCAAGTTGTTGACCTTGGTTTTGAGCTGTGCCCTGGTCCTGGTGGCTCAGGACGCGCTGGCCAAGCGGCTCGGTGCTGGCGAGTCGCTGGGCAAACCGTCGGCCAACCTGTCTCAGCGCAGCGACGCTGCCCCAGTTTCCGCCCAGGCGGCACCGAACAGCGCAGCGATGACAGGAGCCACTGGCGCTTTGGCGGCAACACCCAAAGGCGTCTGGGGCTCGGTGATCGGTGGCGCGGCGGCGGGGCTTGGCCTGGCCTGGCTCGCCTCGGCCATGGGTTTCGGAGAAGAATTTGCCCAGCTCTTGCTGCTGGGGCTGGCCGCCGTCGCGATTCTGGCCGCGGTGGCTTTGCTGAGGCGCTCGCGCCCGGCCCCATCGACCGATCTCGTGTACCAGGCGGCGGGTTCGGGCAGTGGCAACTCCCAGCTCGACCCTGTGACCCCGCGCGGCTACAGCCCGAAAAACGTGGGCAACGACGCATCCGCCCGCCCCTGGGAGCAGAACCCGAACGAAGCCGAACCCGGTGCGGCCTCGGGCTGGGGTGTTCCGCAAGGCTTTGACACCCAGGGTTTTCTGGCCGCATCCAAGGCCAATTTCGTGAGCCTGCAAGCGGCCTGGGATCGCTCCGACATCGCCGCGCTGCGGGCGATGATGACCGACGGCATGCTGGAGCAGATCAAGGTGCAGCTGGCCGAGCGCGAGCAGACCCGGGGCGAAGCGCCGAACCAGACCGATGTGGTCATGCTGGAGGCCCGGCTGCTGGGTATTGAAGAGATCGGTGCCGGCTACATGGCCAGCGTGGAGTTCTCCGGGCTGATCCGTGAGGATGTGTCCGCTGGTCCCAGCCCGTTTCGCGAGGTCTGGAACATCACGCGTGCAAAGTCGGGGCCAGGTGGCTGGCTGGTGGCTGGCGTTCAGGCGCTGCAGTGAACCAGCCGCGCCTGGCGCGGGTCAACTTTTGCACAGCGCCCTCGCGGCGCGCCCGCGGCGGTTTTTCCGTCAAAATCGCAAGTCATGAACACAGACTCTTCTGACAACGCCGCTCGCCCGGGCGCAGACGGCATCCCCGCCTCGCGCGACTTCCTGCAATCGCTGCTGAGCAAGTTGCATCCACCGCAGTGGGTGGTGGGCGAAATGCAGAATCGGCTGGTGATTTTTCTCAACCATGTGTTGATGCAGGAACCCGCCGCGCAGGAACGCCTGAAGCGGCAAAAGGGCAAGCCGGTGCGCATGCAGTGGGGCGACTTCCATCTCACGCTGGCCGCCACCGCCGCCGGTCTGCTGGAGCGCCCGGCGGACGGCGCGCTGCCCGAACTCACCATGACGCTGACCCAGCATTCGCCGCTGGCCATTGCGCAGCGTGTGATGTCGGGCGACAAGCCGGAGGTCGACGTGCAGGGCGACGTGCAGCTGGCGGCCGAGGTGGCCTGGCTGGTCGACAACGTGCGCTGGGACGTGGAGGAAGATCTGTCGCGTGTGGTGGGCGACGCCACCGCCCACACCATCGGTCGTTTTGCCCGCAGCGCGGCCCAGGCGGTTCGCCGTTTTGCCGATCGCGTACCTCGCCCGCCGTTGGCCCAGGCGCCGCCCGCCCGCCCGGCGCTGACGCTGCTGGCGGTGGCCAGTCGCCAGTGGGCGACGCGAGCAGCAACGCATGACGCGTCTCTATCGCGGCGCTTTCATCATCTGGGTGGTGTTGCGTTACGGGCTGGACGAGCTGGTGCTCTCCAGCTTCCAGCACCCGTGGCTGCGCCGGCTCACCCGCATCGTGTCCTTCGGCCGCAAGCTGGAGTGCGCCGCGCGGCGAGCGCCTGCGCGAGGCGCTGGAGCGTCTGGGGCCCATCTTTGTCAAGTTCGGCCAGGTGCTTTCGACCCGGCGCGATCTGCTGCCGCCCGACATCGCCGACGAGCTGGCGCCGCTGCAAGACCGCGTGCCGCCGTTTCCCAGTGCCGTGGCGGTGGCCACCATCGAGCGCGCGTTCGGCAAGCCGCTGGATGCGGTGTTTACCCATTTTGAGCAGGTACCGGTGGCCAGCGCCTCGATCGCGCAGGTTCACTTTGCGGTCCTGCGCGACGGGCGCCAGGGCGGGCGCGAGGTGGCGGTGAAGGTGCTGCGGCCCAACATGCTGCCGGCGATCGAGAAAGACCTGGGTCTCATGCGCATGATGGCCGGCTGGGTCGAGAAGCTGTCGGCCGATGGCAAGCGCTTGAAGCCGCGCGAGGTGGTCGGCGAATTCGACAAGTACCTGCACGAAGAGCTGGACCTTCTGCGCGAAGCGTCCAACGCGGCCCAGCTGCGCCGCAACATGGCCGGGCTTGACCTGGTGCTCATCCCCGAGATGTTCTGGGACTATTGCCACACCGAGGTGATGGTGATGGAGCGCATGCACGGGCTGCCGATCAACAAAGTGGCCGACCTGCGCCGCCTGGGCGTGGACATCCCGAAGCTGGCGCGCGACGGTGTGACGATCTTTTTCACCCAGGTGTTTCGCGACGGCTTTTTCCACGCCGACATGCACCCGGGCAACATCCAGGTCAGTGTGGACCCGGCCACCTTCGGGCGCTACATCTCGCTCGACTTCGGCATCGTGGGCACGCTCACCGAGTTCGACAAGGAGTACCTGGCGCAGAACTTCACCGCCTTTTTTCGCCGCGACTACAAGCGCGTGGCCGAGCTGCACGTGGAGAGCGGCTGGGTGCCGGCCGACACCCGCATCGACGAGCTCGAAGGCGCCATCCGGGCCGTCTGTGAACCGTATTTTGACCGGCCGCTCAAGGAAATTTCGCTCGGCATGGTGCTGATGCGGCTGTTTCAGACCTCGCGCCGCTTCCAGGTGGAAATCCAGCCCCAGCTGGTGCTGTTGCAGAAGACCCTGCTCAACATCGAGGGCCTGGGCCGCGATCTGGATCCCGAGCTCGACCTCTGGAACACCGCCAAGCCCTTCCTGGAGAAATGGATGCTGGAGCAGGTGGGGCCGCAGAAACTGCTCCAGCAGCTCAAGGCCGAAGCGCCCCAATACGCCAAGCTGATCCCAGCGCTGCCGCGCCTGCTCAACGACTACCTGGCGCACAAACCGCACGAGCTTCGCCGCGATATCGATGCGCTGCTGGTCGAGCAGCGCCGCACCAACCGGCTGTTGCAGGCGGTGATCTGGGGTGGCGTGGGATTCTTGATCGGTCTTTTGGTGATGCAGCTCATCACGCGCGTTCGTATCTGGTGAGGCAGCTCGGCGGCGGGCTGCCTGGCGCATGCCGTCCCTTCGATAACCCGATGTGCAATTTATAATGGCGGGTTTCGCTGCCGGGGCCAAGCCGCCGGCTGAACGGCAGCGCCGATCTTCTCCACCCAGGTTCCAACATGCCGATCTATGCCTATAAGTGCGCGTCCTGCGGTCACGCCAAGGACGTTCTGCAAAAGATGTCCGACATGCCGCTGTCGGTTTGCCCAGCGTGCGGCGAGGCCAGCTTTCAGAAGCAGCTCACAGCAGCCGGCTTTCAGCTCAAGGGCTCGGGCTGGTATGTGACCGACTTCCGCAACGGCAATGGGGCGGCACCTTCTGCGGCCAAAACCGACAGCGGCGAGGCGAAGGCCGAAGGGAGTGCCACCAGCCCCGCCAAAACCACGGACAGCGCTGGATCGGCACCCGCCGCTGCGCCCGCTGCGGCACCCGCCGCGCCGGCCTCCGGCTCTTCTTCTCCGTCCAGCGCCAGCTGAATCGAGCTCGCCCGCCATGCCGTCTTTGCGCAAATGGCTGTTGTCGGGCCTGCTGGTGCTGGTGCCGCTGATCATCACCCTGTGGGTGCTGGACTGGGTGGTCTCCACGCTGGACAAGACGCTCAACATCCTGCCGTTCAGCTGGCAGCCCGATCAGCTGTTCGGCATGCATGTGCCTGGTCTGGGCGTGGCGTTTGCGCTGATCGTGGTGTTGTCGATCGGCGCACTGGCATCCAACTTCATTGGCAACCGCCTGGTCAACTGGTGGCACGCGCTGCTGCACCGCATTCCGGTGGTGCGCTCCATCTACTCGGGCGTCAAGCAGGTCTCGGACACGCTGTTTTCCGAGAAGGGCAATGCGTTTCGCCAAGCCTTGCTGGTTCAATGGCCGCACGAAGGCATGTGGACCATCGCCTTCCTCACAGGATCCCCCAGCGGCGATGTGCTGCGCCAGTTGCAGTCCCAGGGGTCACCCACTTCCCTGGCCGACGAGTTCCAGAGCGTGTTCGTGCCCACCACGCCCAACCCCACCGGTGGTTATTTTGTGCTGGTGCGAAAAAGCGACTGCGTGGCGCTGCAGATGAGCGTGGACGAAGCGCTCACCTACATCGTCTCCATGGGCGTGATCGTGCCTGGTGGGCCTAAGAATTTTGGTGTGAAGCCCAAGCCGGTGCTACCGGCCTGAGGTGCTTCGCACGTCAACCCCCTGGTGCCTGGTGCGCCAACCGTTTCTCCGCCGCACATTGCGGCGCTGTTGCTGAAAGAACCCGAGATGTCCATGCGTTCCCACTACTGCGGTCTGGTGACCGAAGCCCAACTGGGCCAGTCCGTTTCCCTGTGCGGCTGGGTGAACCGCCGCCGCGACCACGGTGGCGTGATCTTCATCGACCTGCGCGACCGCGAAGGCTATGTGCAGGTGGTCTGCGACCCCGACCGCGCCGAGATGTTTGCCACCGCCGAAGATGTGCGCAACGAGTTTTGCGTGCAGGTCACTGGCCTGGTGCGTGCGCGCCCGGCCGGTACCACCAACGACAAGCTCAAGAGTGGCCAGATCGAGGTGCTGTGCCACGAGCTCAAGGTGCTCAACGCGTCGGTCACGCCGCCGTTCCAGCTCGACGACGAGAACCTCTCCGAGACCACGCGCCTGACCCACCGCGTGCTCGACCTGCGCCGCCCCTACATGCAGAACAACCTCATGCTGCGCTACCGCGTGGCGATGGAGGTGCGCAAGTTTCTGGACGCCAACGGCTTCATCGACATCGAAACCCCGATGCTGACCAAGAGCACGCCCGAAGGTGCGCGCGACTACCTGGTGCCCAGCCGCGTGCACGACGGCCACTTTTTCGCGCTGCCGCAGTCGCCCCAGCTGTTCAAGCAGCTGCTCATGGTGGCCGGCTTCGATCGCTACTACCAGATCACCAAGTGCTTCCGCGACGAAGACCTGCGCGCCGACCGCCAGCCCGAGTTCACCCAGATCGATATCGAGACCTCGTTCCTGGGCGAAGAAGAGATTCGCGACATGTTCCAGGGCATGATCAAGACGGTGTTCCAGAACACCCTGAGCGTGGACCTGGGTGATTTCCCCGTGATGCCCTACGCCGAGGCCATGCACCGCTTCGGCTCCGACAAGCCCGACCTGCGCGTGAAGCTGGAGTTGACCGAGCTCACCGACGTCATGGGCGACGTGGACTTCAAGGTCTTCAGCGCACCGGCGCAGATGAAGGGTGGCCGCGTGGTGGCGCTGTGCGTGCGCGGCGGTGCCGAAATGCCGCGCAGCGAGATCGACGCCTACACCGAGTTCGTCAAGATCTACGGCGCCAAGGGCCTGGCCTGGATCAAGGTCAACGAAGCTGGCCAAGGGCCGCGATGGCCTGCAAAGCCCGATCGTGAAAAACATCCACGACGCCGCGCTGACCGAAATCCTGAAGCGCAGCGGCGCGCAGGACGGCGACATTCTGTTCTTCGGCGCCGACAAGGCCAAGGTCGTCAACGACGCCATCGGCGCGCTGCGCCTGAAGATCGGACACAGCGCGTTGGGCAAGAAAAACGGCCTGTTCGAAGACCGCTGGGCACCGATGTGGGTGGTCGATTTCCCGATGTTCGAACACGACGAAGAAGCCGACCGCTGGACCGCCGTGCACCACCCCTTCACCGCGCCCAAGGACGGCCACGAAGACTGGATGGTGACGGCCCCCGAGAAGTGCATCGCCAAGGGCTACGACATGGTGCTCAATGGCTGGGAAATCGGCGGTGGCTCGGTGCGTATCCACACCGCTGCGGTGCAGCAAAAGGTGTTTGACGCGCTCAAGATCACGCCCGAAGAAGCGCAGATCAAGTTCGGCTTCCTGCTCGACGCCCTGCAGTACGGCGCGCCACCCCATGGCGGCCTGGCCTTTGGTCTGGACCGCGTGGTCACGCTGATGACCGGCGCCGAGTCGATCCGCGACGTGATCGCCTTCCCCAAGACCCAGCGCGCCCAGTGTCTGCTGACCCAGGCCCCCAGCCTGGTGGACGAGAAGCAGCTGCGCGAGCTGCACATCCGGCTGCGCAATACGGACCTGGTCAAGCCGGCCTGACCGGCGGAGACGGCAGAATGCAAGGGCGCTGTTTCAGCGCCCTTTTTTTTGCTTTCTTGGGGAGAAGTGCTTGGCGATTCCAGACTACCAATCCGTGATGAAGCCACTGTTGTGCCTGCTGGGGCGGCGAGGCGTGATGAGTTTGGGGGATGCAGTGGATCAGTTGGCCGATGAGCTGGAGCTGACGGCGGAGGAACGCGCTGTCTTGCTCCCCTCTGGTCAGTACCCTCTGTTCAGAAGCCGCGTGGGTTGGGCCAAGACTTACCTCAAGCAAGCGGGGCTGCTGGTTCAGCCCAAGCGAGGCTTGATGGAACTGTCTGAAGAAGGGCGACGGTTATCTTCCAGTCCTCCCGAGCGGATTGACAACGCGTTTCTCACCCGATACGAAGACTTTCGAGACTTCATGATGCGCTCTGGCACCCGTCCGACCGCTTCTTCGAAGCCCGAATACGCCATGCCCGCAGATGTGCCGGTTATGGAGGGAGCGCAGGACGGCTCAGCCGCTCCCGAAGAGACCGTCGAGCAAGCCATCCACCTTCTGCACGAGGAGCTCCGGCTGGAGTTGCTCGACACCGTGAAAACAGCCTCGCCCGCGTTTTTTGAACGCCTGGTGGTCCAGTTGCTGCTGCGCATGGGCTACGGCGGCAGCCGCCAGGAAGCGGGCGAAGCGGTGGGCCGCTCGGGTGACGGGGGCATCGACGGCATCATCAACGAAGACCGGCTGGGCCTGGATGCGATCTACCTGCAGGCCAAACGCTGGGAAGGGTCGGTGGGCGAAGGGCCGATTCGAGACTTCAAGGGCGCTCTGGACGCCAAGGGTGCTCAGAAGGGCGTGTTCATCACCACCAGCAGTTTCACGCCGGCAGCCAGAGAGGCGGCGCGCAACAGCCGCTCCTACAAGATCGTCCTCATCGACGGCGCCCGCCTCGCCGACCTGATGATCGAGCACGACCTCGGCGTGTCGGTGGCGGCCACCTACCACCTCAAACGCATCGACTCCGACTTCTTCGCTGACGAGTGAGGCGCGGGCGGCAGGGTGCGAGCCGCTGGTTTTCGCAGGGAGTTGGCAGCCCGTTCGCCGCAACATGAAAAGCGGCTCATTCAGCACAACCGCCCGGGAACCCGCCGCAGCGCCTCGTGATCAGTGCAGGGTATTTCTGTGCGATGCTTGTCCACGCGCTTTTAACCAACCAATGGAGAAACCACATGACCGACACCACCAGCGACACCCAGATCAGCAAGGAAAAACTGGTTCGCGACCTGCAGCGCGTGATCAACGATGCCGAAGAGTTGCTGCACGCCACCGCAGGCCAGACCGAGGGCAAGGTGGTCGAGCTGCGCGAACGCATTCGCGGCAACCTGATGGACGCGCGCCACAAGCTGGGCGACATCGAAGACGCGGTGAAGGTCAAGACCAAGGAAGTGGCGCGCGCCACCGACGACTACGTGCACGAGCACCCCTGGCGCGCCATCGGCACCGCCGCCGGCTTCGGCCTGGTGGTGGGCCTGCTCATCGGCCGCCGCTGATCCGGATGGACAGCACACCGCCGCGGCGTCTCGCCGCCTCGCTCCAGGGCCTGGCCGGCACCGTGCTCACGCTGCTGCAGGTTCGCCTGGAGTTGCTGAGCGTGGAGGCTCAGGAGGAGGTGGTGCGGGTCGTCGGCCTGCTGCTGTTTGGTGTGGTGGCCGTTGTGTTTCTGGCCCTGGGGCTGGGGTTTCTGGCCATTCTGCTCACGGTGGCGTGGTGGGAAACGCAGCGGCTGCTGGCGCTGGCGGTGTTTGCCACCGTCTTTCTCGTTCTGGGCGGCGTTGCCGCCTGGCTGGCCCACCAGCGCGCCCGCCGAGGTTCGGCGCTGTTTGCCGCGAGCCTGGCCGAGTTGCGCCAGGACCGCGAACAGCTGAGGCCCTGAGCCGTGGCCACGCCTGCCGACAAGCTGGCGCTGCGCCGGCAGGCGCTGGTGATGCGCTCAGCCGCATTGCGCGAGACGCTGGCCGCCGACGGCCGCCACCTCGCCCCTGTGTTCGAGGTGGCTGATCGGGTGCAGGACGCCTGGCTCTGGGTGAATGCCCGCCCGCTGGCGGTGCTGCTGCCGATGGTGGCGGTCGGGGTGACCTGGGTGGTGCGCAAGCCATCCAGGGTTTTGACCCTGCCACTGCGCGCCTGGTCGCTGTGGCGCCTGTGGCGGCGTGTGGCGGCCAGGCTGTCATGAACGCGCCGAACGCGGCGCAGAGGCCCTTCAAGATTCCCCAGTCGGTGCTGGTGGTGATCCACACGCCGGCACTGGAGGTGTTGCTGATCGAGCGCGCCGATGTGCCAGGCTTCTGGCAGTCGGTGACCGGCGCCAAGGATGACGAACAAGAATCCTTCGAAGCCACCGCCCTGCGCGAGGTGAGGGAGGAAACCGGGCTGGATGCCAGCGCACCGGGTCACCTTCTGAGCGACTGGGGGCTGGAAAACGTGTACGAGATCTATCCGCAGTGGCGTCACCGCTATGCGCCTGCGGTCAGCCACAACACCGAGCACCTGTTTGGTCTGTGTGTGCCGGCGCCAGCGCCTGTTCGGTTGAGCGCGCGCGAACACCGGAACCAGATCTGGCTGCCCTGGGCACAGGCCGCCGAGCGCTGCTTTTCGCCCTCCAACGCCGAGGCGATCACCTGGCTGCCGCGCATGCGCGCCGTGGTTTCTGGTGGGCTGTGAAATCGTCGGTGCAGCGCTGTAGCCGGCTGCCTTGATGGCATGATTTGCCCATGAGCATTGTTCGCGTCGCCACCTACAACATCCACAAAGGCGTGCAGGGACTTGGGCCGTCCCGTCGCCTGGAAATTCACAACCTGGTGCACGCGGTTGAGCAGTTCGACGCCGACATCATCTGTCTCCAGGAGGTTCGGCGCCACCACCGCAAGCTGGAAAAGCAGTTCACCCGCTGGCCCGACCTGGACCAGGCCAACTACCTCACACCCGACGGCTACGAAGCCGTGTACCGCACCAACGCGATTACCCGCCACGGTGAACACGGCAACGCCTTGCTCTCGCGCTGGCCGGTGCTCGACAGCAAACACTCCGATGTGTCGGATCACCGTTTCGAACAGCGAGGCCTGCTGCATGCGCAGCTGCTGGTCGAGGGTCTGGACGTGCACGTGGTGGTGGTGCACTTCGGGCTGATTCACGCCAGCCGCGAGCGCCAGGTACAGCGGCTTGGCGAATACATTCGGCGCGAACTGCCCGAGACCGCGCCATTGATCGTGGCAGGCGACTTCAACGACTGGGGCGCCAAATTGCTCAAGCCCATGGCCGATCTGGATCTTCGGACCTTTGACAGTCTGCGCCTGCCCACTTACCCCTCGCGCCTGCCCCTGTTGCACCTGGACCGCATCTACGTGCGGGGCTTGCGCCCGATCACGGCCCATGTGCCCCACGGCAAGGCCTGGACACGCATGTCCGACCACCTGCCCCTGATCGCAGAGCTGGAGCTTTAGTGCAGCCGGCCTCGACCGCTTCGCGCCAGCCTCGGCCAGGCAGCATGCGCGGCGGCCACCAGCTGCTGCTGCTCGAAGGGGGCACTGCGCTGTTCCCGGCCCTGGTGGCGGCGATGGACATGGCGCGTTCCCTGGTGCATCTGGAAACCTACATTTTCGAGTTCGCCGGCGAGGCCCTGAGCGTGGCCGAGGCCCTGGAGCGCGCCGCGCGCCGAGGCGTTCGGGTGCGGCTGGTGGTCGATGGGGTGGGCACCCCCCGCATCCCGGCGGAGTGGCAGTTGCGCTTCGCTCAGGCCGGCGTGCGCTGGCGTATTTACGCGCCGCTGGGCCGCTTGGGCATGCTGATCCCCAGCCGCTGGCGGCGCTTGCACCGCAAGCTTTGCGTGATCGATGGCACCGTGGGTTTCTGCGGGGGCATCAACATCATCGACGACCGGAACGACGTGTCCCTGGGTCACCTGAGTGCACCCCGGCTGGATTTTTCCCTGCGCGTGGCCGGGCCGCTGGTGGCCGAAATGACCGAGACCATGGAGCAGCTGTGGTGGCGGCTCCAGGCCGTTCACAAGGCGCGCCAGCGCGAATTTCGGGCCGCCTGGGAAGCGCTGCGCGAAACCCATCCGGTGGGCGATTTCTCGCAGTTGCTGCGGAAGTTTGAGGCTCGTACGGGTCTGGGGTTTGGGCGCGGTGATGGCCGCGGGCCGGACGACGCGGAGAGCGCCAGTGACGCGCTGCTTGGCGTGGACGACGCACGCGCCGCGCTGCTGCTGCGTGACAACGTGAGTCACCGGCACGACATCGAGCGCGACTACCTGAAGGCGATTGGCTCAGCGCGCCAGCACATCGTGGTGGCCAACGCCTATTTCATTCCCGGTCGCAAGCTGCGCCGGGCCTTGACGCTCGCCGCCGGGCGCGGCGTGCGGGTGCGCCTGCTCCTGCAGGGCAAGTACGAGAACTTTCTGCAGTATCACGCGGCGCGCCCGGTTTACAAAAAGCTGCTCGACGCCGGCATCGAGATCCACGAATACGCGCCCAGCGCCTTGCACGCCAAGGTGGCGGTGGTGGACCAGCGCTGGGCCACGGTGGGCTCCACCAACCTCGATCCGCTCTCGCTGTTGCTGGCGCGCGAGGCCAATGTGAGCACCACCGACGCGCGTTTTGCCACGCTGTTGCACAACTGCCTGGACGCGATTCTGGAAGGTGGTTCGCACCGCATCGATGTCCAGCAGCTCAGCCAGCGCCCCTGGCAGCAGCGCGCCCTCGATCGGCTGGCGTTTGCGGTGATGCGCACCGTGCTGTTCCTCACCGGACACCGCTACTGAGCCGGGTACCGAGCCGCAGAAACCCCCGTGTCTGACGCGGTATTTGGTGCCCGGCAGGCCGGTGGTAGCATGCCCCATGCTGATGAAAAACGACCCTTCCAACCTGCCCGCAGAGCGCCCCGATGACGATGTCGGTGTGCCCGTTTCGGTCAAGATCCGCGAGCGCATCAAGGCGGCGCGCCAGCGCTTCCATTCCAACGACAACATCGCGGAATTCATCCGTCCCGGCGAGCTCGACATGCTGCTGGATGAGGTCACCGGCAAGATGCAGGGTGTGCTCGACAGCCTGGTCATCGACCTCGAAAACGACCACAACACCGGCGACACGGCGCGCCGAGTCGCCAAGATGTACATCCGCGAGGTGTTCAATGGCCGCTATGTGACGGGTCCGGCGGTCACCGAATTCCCCAACGCCGAGCACCTCAACGAGCTGATGATCGTCGGCCCGATCACCGTTCGAAGCGCCTGCAGCCACCACTTCTGCCCGGTGATCGGCAAGATCTGGATCGGTGTGATGCCGAACGAACACACCAATGTGATTGGCCTGTCAAAGTACGCGCGACTGGCTGAGTGGATCATGGGCCGCCCGCAGATCCAGGAAGAGGCCGTGGTGCAGCTGGCCGACCTGATTCAGGAAAAAACGCAGCCCGATGGCCTGGCCATCGTGATGGAGGCCAGCCACTACTGCATGGCCTGGCGCGGCGTGAAAGACATGGACAGCAAGATGATCAACTCGGTCATGCGCGGCGTGTTCCTGAAAGACCCCAACCTGCGGCGCGAATTCCTTTCGCTGATTCCGCGCAAGAACTGAAACCCCACCCCGAACCCAACGTTAGCCGCCCATGCTTGTTCGCCTTCTCTATGTCAGCCGCGCCGTCAACAAAGACAGCGCCCAGGTTATCGAATCCATTCTCGAGTCGTCCCGCTCGCACAACATGGGCAACGGCATCACCGGCGTGCTCTGCTACGGCGGCGGCGTGTTTCTGCAGGCGATTGAGGGCGGGCGCAACGCGGTGAATGCGCTCTACAACCACATCGTGACCGACCAGCGCCACACCGACGTGGTGTTGCTGCACTACGAAGAAATCACCGAGCGGCGCTTTGGCGGCTGGACCATGGGCCAGGTGAACCTCGCCAAGCTCAACACCTCGATCGTGCTGAAGTATTCCGAGAAACCCGAGTTTGACCCTTACGGCGTCTCGGGCCGCGTGTCGCTGGCTTTGCTTGAAGAGCTGATGGCCACCGCCAGCGTGATCGGGCGCGCCTGATCATTCGTTGACTCGCGTCTGCCTGCAGACCGCAGCCACTCCGATGGGGGCTGCGGTTTTTTGTTTCCCTCTCGATGTCATCCACCGCCTTCGCCCTGATCGTGCTCGCCGGCCTGATTCATGCCGGCTGGAACATCGTGGCCAAGCGGGCTGGGGGCGACGCGCGCTTTGCCTTTTTCATTTCGGTGCTCGTCATGGTGATCTGGGCGCCGCTGGGCTGGTGGCTGGGACGCCACGCGTTGCCCGGCTGGGGCGCGACCGAGTGGGGCTTTGTGCTGGCCAGCGGCGCGCTGCACGTGGTGTATTTCGTGGTGCTGCTGCGCGGCTACCGCAAGGCCGATCTCACGGTGGTGTATCCGCTGGCCCGCGGTTCGGGGCCTCTGCTGTCCTCGCTGGTGGCCATCGCGTTTCTCGGTGAACGCATCTCGGCGCTGGGCGCTGCGGGCATCGCCGGTGTGGTGGGTGGCGTGTTTCTGATCGCAGGCGGGCCGGGCCTGTTGCGCGCAGCGCGCGATCCGGTGGCGCGCCAGCGGGTGCACACCGGGGTGTTCTACGGCCTGCTCACCGGTGGCTGCATCGCGGCGTACACCGTGGTCGATGGCTATGCGGTGAAGTGGGTGCTGATGTCGCCCATCTTGCTGGACTACATGGGCAACTTCGTGCGCGTGGCCCTGCTCGCGCCCAACGCGATGCGCGACTGGTCGGCCACCTGGTTGCTCTGGTGCCAGCAATGGCGGCCTGCGCTGGTGGTGGCGGTGTTCAGCCCGGTGGCCTATGTGCTGGTTCTGTATGCCATGCAGAAGGCGCCGCTGTCGCATGTGGCGCCGGCGCGCGAGGTGTCGATGTTGTTTGCCGCGCTGATCGGCGGCCACCTGCTCGGCGAAGGCGATCGGGGCCTGCGCGTCCTGGGGGCTGTGTGCATTGCGGGTGGCGTCGTGGCCTTGGGGCTGGGATGAACACCACCGCTGACCACGCGTTGCTCGGTTGCGATTTCACCAGCGCACCCAGCCCCCGCAAGCCCATCACGCTGGCCGTGGGGCGGCTCGACCGCGGCCGGGTTTTGTTGCAGCGCCTGGAAACATTCGACACCCTGGACGCATGGGTCGAGCGCCTGTCCATCGGCGACGGTACGCCCTGGGTGGGTGGCTTCGATTTGCCGTTTGGACTGCCCCGCGAGCTGGTCACGACCCTGGGCTGGCCCACCGATTGGCTCCCTTGCATGCGCCATTACGCGAGCTTGAGCCGTGAGCAGATTCGCGCCGCCTTTGCCGGTTTTTGCGACGCGCGCCCCGCCGGAGCCAAGTTTGCGCACCGCGCCACCGATGGCCCCGCCGGTTCCAGCCCCAGCATGAAGTGGGTCAACCCACCGGTGGCTTACATGCTGCATGCGGGCGTCTCCAGGCTGTTGGATGCCGGTGTGAGCCTGCCTGGCTTGCACGCCGGCGATGCGCAGCGGGTGGCGCTGGAAGCCTACCCCGGGCTGCTGGCGCGCAGCGTGCTCGGCAACGCTTCGTACAAAAGTGACACCAAGGCAAAGCAGACACCCGATCGCCTGATCGCGCGCAAAACGCTGGTGAATGCACTGGAGAGCGGCCAGGTGCCTTTGCTGCAGGCCGCCGGTCTGCGCCTCAAGCTCAGCCACGCGCAGCGCGATGCGCTGGCCGACGACCCCAGTGGCGACACGCTGGACGCGGTGCTGTGTCTGCTTCAGGCGGCCTGGGCGCTGCGCCAGCACGAGGGTGGTCACCCGCGCTGGGGGTTGCCCGCGTTCGATCCGCTCGAAGGCTGGATCGTGAGCGCGGGATCGCCGGTGTGATGGCCTGCCACAATGTTCTTCACTATCCGTTCGAATCCATTTCCAACACCCGCCATGTCTGTGTCCCCAACCCTTTCGAATCCACTGCCCGGCGATTTGCGCTTCGCCTTCATTGAGGCCTCATGGCACGCCGACATCGTCCACCAGGCGCGCGACGCGTTTTTTTCGGCCATGGCCGAGGCGGGCATTGGCGCTGACCAGATCGAGGTGTTCGACGTGGCCGGCGCCTTCGAAATCCCGCTGCACGCGCAGGCGCTCGCCCGTTCGGGGCGCTATGCCGCCATCATCGGCAGCGCCCTGGTGGCGGACGACGGCATCTATCGCCACGACATCGTGTCCACCACCGTGGTGCGTGCGCTGATGCGGATCCAGCTGGAAACCGGCGTGCCGGTGATCTCAGCCGTGCTCACGCCACACCATTTCCACGAACACGCCGAGCACCGCAAGTACTTTCTCAAGAACTTCGCGGTCAAGGGCAGCGAGGCAGCGGCCGCCTGCCTGCAAACCGTGGCCGGGCTGCGCGCCCTGGCCGGTCGCTGACAACACGTAGACCCTGAGCCTTTGAGCCGGGCCAGGAAATACCCTCAAATGCGTGGGTGATTTCATCGAGGCCCGATTCGCGAACGGACAATGCCGGCATGCAGACGCGTCGTTCACCCTGTTCGTGGCCTGTGGCCACATGCAGTGGTCACGGGCCTTTGCCATGAACCAGCCCGTTCGCCCGGCTTTTTTGCGCCTGGAGCAGCCGGCCGATGTGCAAGCGGTGGACGCGGTGATCCGAACCGCATTCGCAAGCAACCCCCACAGCCGCCAGACCGAGAGCGACATCGTGCACAGGCTGCGCGAGGCCGGAGAGCTGACGCTGTCCCTTGTGGCGCAGGCGGGCGATCCGCAGTCGCCTGGTCCTGTCGTGGGGCACGCCACGTTTGCTGCTGTGTCGATCAGCGGCGGCGCTTGCGACTGGTTTGGGCTCGGCCCTCTGGCGGTGTTGCCCGACTGGCAGGGCGCTGGCATCGGCGGCGAGCTCGCACGGCAGGGCTTGCGGGCGCTGCGTCAACAAGGGGCTGCTGGCTGTGTGGTGCTGGGTGAGCCGGGCTATTACGGGCGCTTTGGTTTCCGCTCCACACCCGCCCTGCAACTGCCAGGTGCGGCCCCCGGCTGCTTCCTCGTCTTGCCTTTTGCCCGCGTGGTGCCCATGGGCACGGTCCAGCTGAACGCGGCCTTCGATCTGGCGCCAGCACCGGACTGGACCTTTCCCTGACCTGAGTCAACACCGTCGCTGCGTCGGTGGCGCACACTGCGCAGCTTCTGTCGTGCCTGGCGAGATTTGTTGCTGTGTCATCCGTTCCCTCCCCATTGCGTGACGCGCCACCCGCTGGCGCGCCCGCCACAGCCAGCGATTCGGCAGAGCCGAGCCGCCACCGCCCTCACGAAGACCTGCAGGCGTTGCTGACCGGCACGCTGTTCGTGGCCCTGGGCGTGATCATGTTTCGCCACACCGGTCTGCTCACCGGCGGCACGGCCGGCCTGGCCTTCCTCATCCACTATGCGACCGGCTGGAACTTCAGCCTGGTGTTTTTCGCCATCAACCTGCCGTTCTATGGTCTGGCCTATCAGCGCATGGGTCGTGTGTTCACCTTGAAGACTTTTGCTGCGGTGGCGCTGCTGGCGGTGTTTGCCGAGTGGGTGCCGCGGTGGCTGGCTTTCGACGAGCTGGCGACAGGATTCGCCGCTGTGGCCGGCGGTTTGCTCATGGGTGCGGGCATGTTGATGCTGTTTCGCCACCGCGCCAGCCTGGGTGGATTCAATGTGCTGGTGCTGTATCTGCAGGAGCGGTTTGGCTGGCGCGCGGGCAAGGTGCAGATGGCGTTTGACTGCGCCATCGTGCTCGCGGCCCTGTCGGTGGTGGGCTGGAGCCAGATCGCCTGGTCCATCGTGGGCGCGGTGGCGCTCAACCTGACGCTGGCCATCAACCACCGGCCCGGGCGTTACATGGCCGTGTGATCCGGTCGCCTGCACAGGGTGGCAGACTCGGCGTCATGAAGCTGCTTTTTTTGTTTCTCCCATGGCGTGCAAGTCGCCAGCGGCTGGCGCTGTTTGCCATGCTGGTTCTGGGGTCGTGCGTTGTGGTCTTGCCAGGCCCGCTGCTGGCGCAAGAGGCCAATGCACCGCGCGTTTACGAAGCGCGGGTGACGCGCGTGTTCGATGGCGACACCGTGTGGGTTCAGCCGCTGGCCGGCGGGCGCTACCGCAAGCTGCGGCTCGATGGCCTGGACGCGCCGGAAATCTGCCAGAACGGGGGGGTTGCGTCTCGCGACGCGCTGGCCGGCCGGATTCTCAAACAGACCGTGACCGTCACCGAGCGTCAGCGCGACGACTACGGGCGCGGACTGGCCCGCCTGCAGCACGCGGGGGAGGACGTGGGCGGCTGGATGGTGGCGAGGGGGCAGGCCTGGTCATACCGCTGGCGCCGCAGCCTCGGGCCCTATCACCCGCAGGAGACGCTTGCCCAGTCGCAGCGAATCGGGCTTTTCGCCCAGGCCGATGCCGAGCTGCCGCGCAACTTCCGGCAGCGCCACGGTCCCTGTGTGAGGCCTTAAAGCGCGGGGAAATCGCGCTGCCCGCACACCGCGCACTGCGGGTTCGGGTTCAAGCCGATGCGGGTGAATGCCATGTCGCGCGCGTCGACCATCAGCAACTGGCCGACCAGCCGCGAGCCCAGGCCGGTCAGCAGCTTGAGCGCCTCGGCGGCCTGCAGGGTGCCGACGATGCCCACCAGGGGCGCGAACACGCCGAGCGTGGCACAACGCGTTTCCTCCACCCCCGAATCTTCCGGGAACACGCAGGCATAGCAGGGGCTGGCGGTGTTTCGGGTGTCGTAGACGCTGAGCTGGCCGTCCATGCGGATGGCAGCGCCCGACACCAGCGGCTTGGCGTGGGCAACACAGGCGCGGTTGATGGCGTGGCGGGTGGTGAAGTTGTCGGTGCAGTCGAGCACCACATCGGCCTGCGCCACGAGCTCGGCGAGCAAGGCTTCGTCGGCGCGCAGCACTTGCGGCGTGACCAACACATCGGGGTTGATGGCGGCGATGGCGCTGCGGACCGATTCGGCCTTGGGCGATCCCACGCGCGCCAGCGTGTGGGCGATCTGGCGCTGCAGGTTGGTCTCGTCCACCACATCGTCGTCCACCACCGTGATGTGGCCCACGCCAGCGCTCCCCAGATAAAGCGCCACCGGCGAACCCAGACCGCCGGCGCCGATCACCAAAGCGTGGGACGAAAGCAGTCTTTCCTGGCCTTCGATGCCGATTTCTTCGAGCAGGATGTGGCGCGAGTAGCGCAGCAGCTGGGCGTCGTTCACAGATGAGGCCCGGTGCACGACCGGGCTCGCTTCACTGCTCTTTTTTCTCTTCGGCGCTGCGAGCGGTGAGGGTCTTGCTCATCATCACCGGCTTGCCTTTGAGGTGGTTGAGTGCCTGCTGCAGCTGGAAGTCTTTCTCGCTGCCGAACTCGGGCACCAGGCGCTGCCCGGGGTTCTTGCGGGCTTCTTCTTCCAGCCGCACGCGGGCCTGCTCGCGCTCCTGATCGCGCTGCTGCGCGGCGGCGCGCTGTGCGTCGGTCATGGGCTGGCCGCTGGTCTTGGCTTCGTCGGTGCCTTCCAGGTGCTTTTGCAGGTCGGCCTCGCGGGTGCGCAGGGCGGCAAACAGATTGCCTTCGGCGGTTTCGTCGACCATGACGTCGGGCACGATGCCTTTGGCCTGGATCGAATTGCCCGAGGGCGTGTAGTAGCGCGCCGTGGTGAGTTTCAAGCCGGTGTCGGGGCCGAGTGGGCGCACGGTTTGCACCGAGCCTTTGCCAAAGGTCTGGCTGCCCATGATGGTGGCGCGTTTGTGGTCTTGCAGGGCACCGGCCACGATCTCGCTGGCCGAGGCCGAGCCTTCGTTCACCAGCACCACCATGGGCAGCTTGCGCAGCGCGCCGTTGGTGGCTTCGGTCAGGCGTCTGATCGGGTCGCTGCCGCCACGGCGCAGGTAGTCTTGCGGGATGGCTTTGTAGATCTGCTTGCTCTCGGGCAGCTGGCCGTTGGTGGACACCACGGTCACGCCCTCGGGCAGGAAAGCGGCCGAGAGCGCCACCGCCGCGTCAAGCAGGCCACCGGGATCGTTGCGCAGGTCCAGCACCACACCTTTGAGGTTGCGGTTGTCTTTGTAGATCTCTTCCACCTTGCGCGCAAAATCTTCGATCGTGCGTTCCTGGAACTGCGACACGCGCACCCAGGCGTAGCCCGGCTCGACCAAGCGGGCTTTCACGCTCTGGGTCTTGATTTCTTCGCGCGTGATGGTGACGGGGAAGCTGCGGTTTTCGTCCTTGCGGAAGATGGTGAGCAGCACCTTGGTGCGCGGCTCGCCACGCATCAGCTTGACGGCTTCGTTGATGGTCAGGCCTTTGACGGCGGTGTCGTCGATCTTGGTGATCAGGTCGCCCGACTTCAGGCCGGCGCGAAAGGCGGGGGAGTCTTCGATCGGCGAGACCACCTTGACCAGCCCGTCTTCCATGGTGATCTCGATGCCCACGCCCACAAAGCGCCCGCTGGTGCCTTCGCGAAACGACTTGAATTCCTTCTTGTCGAAATACTGGGAGTGCGGGTCGAGGCTGGCGACCATGCCGGAGATGGCTTCGGAGATGAGTTTTTTCTCGTCCACCGGCTCCACATAGTCGGTCTTGACCATGCCGAACACGGCGGCCAGCTGCTGCAGCTCTTCCAGCGGCAGGGGGGTCAGCGTGCCGCGCGCCACGGCCTGAAACTGCACCGTGGTCAGCGCACCGGCCACCGCGCCCACGGCCACCCAGCCGGCAATTTTCAGTTTGTGACTCACCTGTTTGCCCATGCGAAATACCCCAAAAAAAACACCAGCGGGACACGAAAGTCGACCGCTGGCGGGTCAATATACACCTTGGAGCATGTCCCGGCGTTTCGGTTCCTTGGCAAGGCCATCGATCGACCTGGCCGCCTGAAAAATCAGGCCTTGCCTTGCGATGCGACCGCTGCGGCGGCCTTGGCGGCGGCTTCGGCGTCGCCCAGGTAGTAGCGTTTGATGGGCTTGCAGCTCGGCGTCGAGTTCGTACACCAGCGGGATGCCGTTGGGGATGTTCAGGCCCACGATGTCCTGCGTCAGACATGCCTTGTCCAGGTACTTCACCATGGCGCGGATGCGAGTTGCCGTGGGCCGACACCACCACGCGCTGGCCGCTGCGGATGGCCGGGGCCAGCGTCTCGTTCCAGAACGGCATCACGCGCGCCACGGTGTCTTTCAGGCACTCGGTCAGCGGCACCTGTGCAGGCTGCAGGCCGGCGTAGCGCCGGTCGCCGCGCTCGCTGCGTGGGTCGCTGGCTTCCAGCGCGGGCGGCGGCGTGTCGTAGCTGCGGCGCCAGATCAGCACCTGCTCGTCGCCGTACTGCTTGGCCATGTCGGCCTTGTTCAGGCCCTGCAGGGCGCCGTAGTGGCGCTCGTTGAGGCGCCAGTGTTTGTCCACCGGCAGCCAGGTGCGGTCCATCTCGTCGAGCGCGTACCACAGGGTGTGGATGGCGCGCTTGAGCACGCTGGTGTAGGCGATGTCGAAGTCGTAGCCCTCGGCCTTGAGCAGCTTGCCGGCCGACATGGCCTGCGAGACGCCGGTGGGGGTCAGGTCAACATCGGTCCAGCCGGTGAAGCGGTTTTCCAGGTTCCAGGTGGATTCGCCGTGGCGAATCAGGACGAGTTTGTACATGGGGAGGCCGGGATTGAGGCTGAGATTGTGGGTATGCCAAGGACTTGTCGTGTGCCGGTCCGAGCCATCCATTCTAAAATCAGCGGCTTGACTCAAGAAAGGTGTCCCCGTGAGTTTTTTGATTGAAAACTGGATGCTGCTGTCCGTGGCCCTGATGTCTGGCGGCATGCTGCTGTGGCCGGCGCTGTCCGCTGGCGGCGGTGCCGACACGCTCAACGCCGAACGAGGCGGTGCAGCTGATGAACCGCGAAAAAGCCGTGGTGGTGGACGTCTGCGGCGCCGACGAATTTGCCGCTGGCCATGTGGTGGGTGCCAAGAACGTGCCGCTGGGTCGAACTGGAAGCCAAGCTGACCGGTGTGGTGAAAAACAAGGCCACGCCCGTGGTGCTGGTGTGTGCCTCGGGCACGCGCTCCAAGCGCGCGGTGGCCATGGCCAAGAAGCTGGGCTATGAGAATGTGCGCTCGCTGTCGGGCGGCATGGGCGCCTGGCGCTCGGCCAGCCTGCCGGTTGAAAAAGCCTGAATCTTCCCTGGAGACCGATCGCCATGGCCAGCGTAAAGATGTACACCAGCGACTACTGCCCGTATTGCAGCCGCGCCAAGGCGCTGCTGCAGCAGCGCGGCGTGACCGACCTCGAAGAAATCGTGGTCGACGGCCAGCCCGAGTTGCGCGCCCAGCATGACCCAGATCACCGGGCGCACCAGCGTGCCGCAAATTTTCATTGGCGACACCCACGTCGGCGGCTGCGACGATCTGCACGCGCTGGATGCGCAACGGCGGTCTGCGTGCCGCTGCTGCAGGCCTGATGCTGCCCTGGCAGCTGCGAGCTAATCGAGCCCCATTGGGCCGCGCTGAGATAATCTGCACTGTCCCCTGCGCGCGCGTTGTCGCTCGGCAGACTTTTTTCACCGACCCTTCGAAAGCATCCATGGCCGACCAAGATCCCATCTTCCAGATCCAGCGCATCTACCTCAAGGAGGCTTCGCTGGAGCAGCCCAATTCGCCCGCCATCCTGCTGGAGCAGGAGCAGCCGTCGGTGGACATCCAGCTCGGCGTGGAAGCCAATCCGGTGGCCGACGGCGTGTTCGAGATCTGCGTGACCGCCACGGTGCAGACCAAGATCAAGGACAAGACCGTGTTCCTGGTCGAAGCCAAGCAGGCCGGCATCTTCGAAATCCGCAACCTGCCGCGAAGACCAGATGGGCCCGATCATGGGCATCGCCTGCCCGCAGATCGTTTACCCCTACCTGCGCGGCAACGTGGCCGACCTGATCCAGCGCGGCGGTTTCCCGCCGGTGCACCTGGCCGAGATCAACTTCCAGGCCATGTACGAGCAGCAGCAGGCGCAGGCCGCCGAAGACGCGCCGCGCATCGTCACGCAATAAGCCGCTGAGCCGCGGCACCGGACGCATGAACATCGTCGTGCTCGGTGCTGGCGCCTGGGGCACGGCCCTGGCCATCAGCGCTGCGCCGCCAGCCAGGCAGCCCCACCGGGTCACCCTGTGGGCGCGCGATGCCGCAGCAGGTGGCCGCCATGCGCGCCGCGCCGCGACAACCGCCGCTACCTGCCCGGCGTGCGCATTGCCCGCCGGCACTGCGACTGGTCGACGGCGCCGCTGGACCTGCAGTCAACGGCTGGCCGACGCCGACCTGGTCGATCGTGGCCACGCCCATGGCCGCGCTTGCGCGAGCATGCTGGACCGCATTGGCGTGGCTTTGCCGTGCCGGTGGCCTGGCTGTGCAAGGGTTTCGAAGCCGCCGCGCCGAGGGCCGACGCGCCCAGGCCTGCTCGGCCATGAAATCCGCGCGCCAGGTGGCGCCCGAGCTTGCTGGCCGGCGTGCTCAGCGGCCCCAGCTTTGCGCAGGAAGTGGCGCGTGGCCAGCCCACCGCGCTGGTGGCGGCCAGCGAACACGCCGCGTGCGCGATGCGCTGGTGGCCGCGTTTCACGGCCCCACGCTGCGCGTGTACGCCAACGACGACATCGTGGGCGTGGAGGTGGGCGGCGCGGTGAAAAACGTGCTGGCCATCGCCACCGGCCTGTGCGACGGCCTGAACCTCGGCCTCAACGCCCGCGCCGCGCTCATCACCCGCGGCCTGGCCGAAATGACGCGTCTGGGTCTGGCGCTGGGCGCCCGGGCCGACACCTTCATGGGCCTCTCGGGCCTGGGCGATCTGGTGCTCACCGCCACCGGCGACCTGTCGCGCAACCGCAAGGTGGGCCAGCTGCTGGCCCAGGGCATGAGCCTGCAGCAGGCGGTGGACTCGCTCGGGCCATGTGGCCGAGGGCGTCTACAGCGCCCGCACCGTGGTGCAGCGCGCCCGCGCTGCTGGGCGTGGACATGCCGATCAGCGAAGGCGTGGTGGCCTTGCTGGAAGGGCAGCGTGCAGCCGGCGCAGGCGGTGGCCGCGCTGATGGGGCGAGACCCCAAAGACGAACGCAGCTGATGTGCGCAGTGACGTCGCTCACGGCGCGAGCGTCTCCGGCGCGCAATGCTCTCAGCATCGAGAAACACCGCGGAACCGGCTTTGCCGGGCCGCAGGTGTTGCCCCCTTGAGGGGGACGCGCGCAGCGCGGCGCGGGGTGGGCTCAGACCTCAAAGTTGTCGATCAACCGCGTGCTGCCCAGCCGTGCCGCGCCCAGCACCACCAGCGAATCGCGGCGTCGAGCGCGTCGCGGCGTTCGGCGGTGTGCAGGTCGGCGCGTCGGCGCACGGTCAGGTAGTCGGGCTGCCAGCCGCGCGCGGCCAGCGCGTGCATGGCCCGGGCTTCCAGGGCCGCCAGTTGCTCGGGCATGGCGCCCGCCGCGGCCAGCGCGTCGCGCGCCAGCGCGCGCAACGCCAGGAGAGCTGCACCGCTTCGGCCCGTTCGCGCTTCGCTCAGGTAGCCGTTGCGCGAGCTCAGCGCCAGGCCGTCGGCGGCGCGCTGGGTTTCGCCGGCAATCACGATGTGATCGGCATGGCGAACTGCTGCACCATGCGCCGGATCACCATCTGCTGCTGGTAGTCCTTCTTGCCGAACAGCGCGTAGCGCGGCCCCTTGGCTTCGGAGAACACGCACTGGAACAGCTTCATCACCACGGTGCAGACACCGATGAAAAAGCCGGGCCGGAAGTGCCCTTCCAGGATGTCGGCCAGCTCGGCCGGCGGGTGCACCTTGAAGGTCTGCGGCTCCGGGTACAGCTCCTTCTCCAGCGGCGCAAACACGATGTCGCAGCCGGCCTGCTCCAGCCGCTCGCAGTCGGCCTGCAGGGTGCGCGGGTAGGTGTCGAAGTCTTCGTGGGGCGCGAACTGCAGGCGGTTGACGAAGATGCTGGACACCGTCACGTCGCCCAGCGGCTTGGCGCTGGCGCACCAGGTCCAGGTGGCCGTCGTGCAGGTTGCCCATGGTCGGCACAAAGGCCGGCGAGTTGAACGGGCGCAGCGCAGTGCGCAGGTCTTCGATGGTGTGGACGAGTTGCATAGGCGAGAGGTGTCTGGTCAAGGGGCGCCGCGGAACCGGCTTTGCCGGGCCGCCAGCGCCGCCCCCGGAGGGGGTAGCGCCGAAGGCGCTGCGGGGGAGAGTCAGCTACCAGGCGTGCAGCCTGTCGTCGGGGAAACTGCCGTCCTTCACGGCCGCCACATAGGCCGCCATGGCGTCGCGCACGCTGCCGCGCCGTCCATGAAGTTGCGCACGAACTTCGGGTTCTTGCCCAGGTTGATGCCCAGCATGTCGTGCATCACCAGCACCTGGCCGGCCGTGCCTTTGCCGGCGCCGATGCCGATGGTGTGGCAGGTCTTGAGCTCGTTGGTGATCTCGGCCGACAACGCGGCGGGCACCATTTCCAGCACCAGCATGGTGGCGCCCGCGTCCTGCAGTTCGAGCGGCGTGGCGCTGCAGCAGTTGCAGCGCGGCTGCGTCGCCACGCCCTTGCACGCGGTAGCCGCCCAGCGCGTGCACGGTCTGCGGCGTCAGGCCCAGGTGGGCGCAGACCGGGATGCCGCGCTCGACCAGAAAGCGCACGGTGTCGGTGGTCCAGCCGCCGCCTTCGAGCTTGACCATGTGGGCGCCGGCCTGCATCAGCACGCAGGCGCTGCGCAGGGCCTGCTCCGCGGCTTTCGTGGTAGGTGCCGAACGGCAGGTCGCCGATCACCCAGGCCGTGGCCTGCACGCGCTGCAGGCCGCGCGCCACGCTCTCGGTGTGGTAACGCATGGTCTCCAGCGTCACGCCCACGGTGCTGGAGCAGCCCCTGGCACACCATGCCCAGCGAGTCGCCCACCAGAATGCACTCCACGCCGGCGGCGTCGGCCACGGCGGCGAAGGTGGCGTCGTAGGCGGTGAGCATGGTGATCTTTTCGCCGCGGTCGCGCATCTCCTGCAGCCGCGGCAGGCTCACGGGTTTGCGCTGCGGCAGCGGCGAGGCGGCTGGCAGGGTGCCGTAGGGCGTACCGGTGGGGGGCGGCTGTTGGCGGTGGGCTGGCTCATGGCGATGTCCTCTCGGCAGTGTAGCCGGCGATTGGGCGGACTATCGTCCATCCGCGTCTGCCGATCCCGTTATGCTTCAGCCCATGAAACACCTCTCTGATTTCACCGCCGCCGACCTGGCCGAACTCGCGCGCAGTCGATGTGGCCCGCGCCCTGGCCGAAGACGTGGGCCGCGGCGACCTGACCGCCGGCGCTGGTGGACCCAGCGCGCCGGCGCGCAGGCGCGCATCCTGGCGCGCGAGAGCGGCGGTGATCTGCGGCGCGCCCTGGGTCGAGGCGGCGGTGCGCGCCTGCGATCCCCAGGCGCAGCTGACCTGGCACGTGACCGAAGGCCAGCGCTGCGCCGCCGACCAGGTGGTGCTGGAGATCGAGGGCAATGCCCAGGCGCTGCTGACCGCCGAGCGCACGGCGCTCAACTTCCTGCAACTGCTGTCGGCCGTGGCCACCAAGACGGCGGCGTATGTCGACGCCGTGACGGGCACGCGCGCCGCACATCGTGGACACGCGCAAGACCCTGCCCGGCCTGCGCCTGGCGCAGAAGTACGCGGTGACGCATGGGCGGCGGCGTCAACCACCGCATCGGCCTGTACGACGCGGTGCTGATCAAGGAAAACCACATTGCCGCGGCCGGTGGCGTGGCGGCCGTGCTGCAGCGCGTGCAGCCGAGACGGCGCCGCAGGCCGCGCTTCGTCGAGATCGAGGTGGAAACCCTGGCGCAGCTGGACGAGGCGCTGGCCAGCGGCGCGACGCATGGTGCTGCTCGACAACATGGACATTCCCACCCTGCAGGAGGCGGTGCGCCGCAATGCCGGCCGCGCCATGCTGGAAATCTCGGGCGGTGTGAACCTGGAGACGGTGCGCGCCCTTGCGGAAACCGGGGTGGACCGCATCTCCATCGGCGCCCTGACCAAGGACGTGCAAGGCCATCGATTTTTCCATGCGTTTCGACGCGCTGATCACTGCTGAGGCACCTGAGCATGAACACTGACCACGAACAGCGCCGTCATCGACGTCGAATACGAGCAGCCCGCCTGCCCGACGCAAACACGCCTGGGCGCGGGTGCCGGTGGAGCCCGGCCCGAAGCAGCGCGCCGAGCTCAAGGAGCGCATCCGCCGCCTGCTCAAGGAGCGCAACGCGGTGATGGTGTCGCACTACTACGTGCACCCCGACCTGCAGGACCTGGCCGATCGAGACCGGCGGCATCGTCAGCGACTCGCTGGAGATGGCGCGCTTCGGCCGCGACCACGCGGCGCAGACGCTGGTGGTCTCGGGCGTGCGCTTCATGGGCGAGACGGCCAAGATTCTGTCGCCCGAAAAGACGCGTGCTGATGCCCGATCTGGACGCCAACTGCTCGCTCGACCTGGGCTGCCCGATCGACGAATTCAGCGCCTTCTGCGACGCCGCACCCGGACCGCACCGTGGTGGTCTACGCCAACACCAGCGCGGCGGTGAAGGCGCGCTCGGACTGGCTGGTCACCTCCAGCTGCGCGCTCGACATCGTGCGGGCGCTCAAGGACAAGGGCCACAAGATTCTGTGGGCGCCCGACAAGCACCTGGGCGGCTACATCCAGCGCGAAACCGGCGCCGACATGCTGATGTGGAACGGCTCGTGCATCGTGCACGACGAGTTCAAGGCCTTCGAGCTGGAAGCGCTGAAGAAGGAGCACCCCAAGGCCAAGGTGCTGGTGCACCCCGAGAGCCCGGCCGACGTGATCGCGCTGGCCGACGCCGTGGGCTCCACCTCGGCCATCCTCAAGGCGGCGCGCGAGATGGATGCGCACGAGTTCATCGTCGCCACCGACAACGGCATGATGCACATGCTGCGCCACGCAGAACCCCGGCAAGGTGTTCATCGAAGCGCCCACCGCCGGCAACAGCGCCACCTGCAAGAGCTGCGCGCACTGCCCCTGGATGGCCATGAACGGCCTGGCCGGCGTGGCCCAGGTGCTGGAGAACGGCCTCAACGCAGATCCAGGTGGACCCGGCGCTGATTCCGCGCGCCCGCCTGCCGATCGACCGCATGCTGGCGTTCACGGCGGCGCTGCAAGGCCGGTCAGCCTGCGGGAGCGCTGGTGCCGAACATCGGCGCGGCCTGAGGCCAGCCCTGTCGGGCTGCTGGACTCTTTCAAGGCTGCGATGAACTGGACCTGGCAACGGTCCATTTTCCACGGCACCTGAGACCCGGCTTGCCGACCGGGGCGTCAGCGCGCCGGCGGACGAGGATGGTCGGCTTGGCTTCGGCGCGACCAGGCCGGGATAGTCGCGGCTGAAATGCAGGCCGCGGCTTTCGTGGCGCAGCCTGGCCGACCTGACGATCAGGTCGGCCACCTGCACCAGGTTGCGCAGCTCCAGCAGGTCGCGGGTGACGTGGAAGTGGGCGTAGAACTCGTGGATTTCGCCCTGCAGCAGGGTGATGCGGTGGGCGGCGCGCTCCAGGCGCTTGTTGGTGCGCACGATGCCCACGTAGTCCCACATGAAGCGGCGCAGCTCGTCCCAGTTGTGCGAGATCACCACCGCCTCGTCGGCGTCGGTCACGCGGCTGTCGTCCCACGGCGGCAGCGCCGGCGGCGCGGGCAGTGGCGCGCTGGCGATGTGCCGCGACGGCCGCCTGCGCGAACACCATGCACTCCACCAGCGAGTTGCTGGCCAGCCGGTTGGCGCCGTGCAGGCCGGTGCAGGCGGTCTCGCCCACGGCGTACAGGCCGGCCAGGTCGGTGCGGCCCGCCAGGTCGGTCAGCACGCCGCCGCAGGTGTAGTGCGCCGCGGGCACCACGGGAATCGGCTCCTTCGTGATGTCGATGCCCAGCTCGGCGCAGCGCGCCAGGATGTTGGGGAAGTGCTCCTGCAGGAACTCCGGGCGTCTGGTGCGAGATGTCGAGGTAGCACGCAGTCCAGGCCGTGCTTCTTCATCTCGAAGTCGATGGCGCGCGCCACCACGTCGCGCGGCGCCAGTTCGGCGCGCGCGTCGTGGTCGGGCATGAAGCGGTGGCTGCCCAGCCGCGGCGGGCAGCTTCAGCTGCCCGCCTTCGCCGCGCACCGCTTCGGTGATGAGGAAGGTCTTGGCGTGCGGGTGGTACAGGCAGGTCGGGTGGAACTGGATGAACTCCATGTTGCCCACGCGGCAGCCCGCGCGCCAGGCGGCGGCGATGCCGTCGCCGGTGGCGGTGTCGGGGTTGGTGGTGTAGAGGTAGACCTTGCCCGCGCCGCCGGTGGCCAGGATGGTGTGCGGCGCGCTGGAAGGTTATCGATCTCGTCGCTGGTCCACGTCGAGCACATAGGCGCCGTGGCAGCGGCCGGGCTGCCGCTGGCTGGCCAGGCCCGAGCTTGGCGTCGGTGATCAGGTCCACCAGCATGTGGTTCTCGAAGAACGTGATGTTGGGCGTGGCGCGCACGCGCTCGATCAGCGTGCTTCTGCACGGCGGCGCCGGTGGCGTCGGTCGCGTGCACGATGCGGCGGTGGCTGTGGCCGCCCTCGCGGGTCAGGTGCAGCTGCGCCGTGTTCGGTGGAGAACGGCACGCCCAGCTCCTGCAGCCAGGCGATGGCGGCGGGCGCGTTTTCCACCGCGAAGCGGGTGGCGTCCAGGTCGCACAGACCGGCGCCGGCCACCAGCGTGTCGTCCACATGCGAGGCGAAGCTGTCGCCCTCGGCCAGCACGGCGGCAATGCCGCCCTGCGCCCAGTTGCTGGAGCCGTCGGAAATGCCGCGCTTGGTGACCACGGCCACGCGGTGTGTGGGCGCGAGCTTGCAGCGCGGCGGTGAGACCGGCCAGGCCGCTGCCGATGATGAGGACGTCGAAGTCAAGGAGGGAGGCAGCGATGGGCGGTGACGCGTCGAGGTGGGCACGATTGCGGCTGCGTGGTCAGTGGGGGTGTACGCCAGGCGCACGTAAATCGGCGCAAAGGCTTCGGCCTGGGTGAGCTCGATCAGCGTTTCCTTGGCCAGCTCCAGCATGGCAATGAAGGTGACCACCAGCACCTGCGAGCCCCGCGACGGGTCGAACAGCTCGCCGAATTCGACAAAACGCCGGCCCTGCAGACGCCGCAGCACGATGCTCATGTGCTCGCGCACCGAGAGCTCTTCGCGGCTGATCTTGTGGTGCTGCACCAGCTTGGCGCGCTTCAGAATGTCGCGCCAGGCGCTTTGCAGATCGAGCACATGCACATCGGGGAAGCGCGGCGCCAGCGCCTGCTCGACATAGACCTGGGCGCGCAGAAAGTCGCGGCCGTACTGCGGCAGGTCGGCAAGCGCTGCGCGGCCAGCTTCATCTGCTCGTATTCCAGCAGGCGGCGCACCAGCTCGGCGCGCGGGTCTTCGGCTTCTTCGCCTTCGGCCACCTTCTTGGGCGGCAGCAGCATGCGCGACTTGATCTCGATCAGCATCGCCGCCATCAGCAGGTATTCGGCGGCCAGCTCCAGGTTGCTGGCGCGGATCTCGTCCACATAGCTCAGGTACTGGCGGGTCACCGCCGCCATCGGGATGTCGAGGATGTTGAAGTTCTGCTTGCGGATCAGGTACAGCAGCAGGTCCAGCGGGCCTTCGAAGGCTTCCAGAAACACCTGCAGCGCATCGGGCGGGATGTACAGATCGCTGCGGCATGGCGAACAGCGGCTCGCCGTACAGGCGCGCCAGCGCCACCTGGTCGACCACCTCGGGCAAGCACCGCAGTCCAGTCCGTCTGGTGCGGGTTCGAGGGTGGTGGTTGCGTCGCTGCGCATGGGGTACTCGGGCAGGCGACCTGGCGCGCCGGCGCTTCAGCGCGGCTCGGTCTGCGTCTGGTAGACGTAGGACTGCTGTGCCACCTCGGCCGCGTCGGCTTCGGCCTGCAGGTCGCGGTCGATCTGCTTGTCCCACAGCAGGGCGCGGCCCTGGCGCTGCGACTGCTCCAGTTCGGGCTTGTCCGTTTTCAGCTGGTCGATGAAGTCGGTCGCGTCGGAGGTGTAGTGGGGGCGGGCGAAGATGGACATTGTGCAGGCGGCAGGAGAAAGGAGGCCATTTTACCGAGGCGGGTCGGTGAAGCACCCGCCGAGCGCTTCAAGCGCCTGTGCCGCACCCCCGGGTTGGCGTGGATGCGACTCAAGGCGGAGGATCCAGTGGCTCCACGGTTCGAGTGTGCCAGTTCAGCACGGACTTGCGCACCTGCATCAGCGGTGCCAGGTCGGCGAACTCGCGCTTCAGCACCTCGGCGGCGAAGTCGGCCAGGAAGTTGGACTTCAGCGTGGCCCGGGCCCGGTCCACGCCAATGTCTTCGTAGGGCACCGATGACAGCAACAGAAAACCGTCGTCCGGAATGCGCCCGGCCTGCATGTTGGAGCGGATGATGCGCGCTGCCTGGCGGATCGGATCGGCCAGATCGGGGCTGTAGGGACCGATGATGAGCGCCAGGTTGGGCAGGTGCAGCCAGTCGAAGCCGCGGCCCACGCACAGCATCCATTCGCGGTGCTCGATGTTCAGCGTGCGCTCGGTCTGGCGCAGGGCGGCGATGTGGCGCAGGTTGCCCAGCAGCAGCGGCAGCAGGTCGGCGCGGATCTGGGTCGGCATGTCGGGCAGCAACTCCAGCAGCCGCGCGGGCAGGCCCGGCACGTCGGCCTCGCTCAGATCGGCCATGTGCAGGCTGCGGCCCTGCTGGCCGTGCACCACCAGCGCCTCCTCGTCGGTTTCGAAGCCGCAGACCAGCGGGTACACCGTGCCGTGCCCGGCGCCGAACACGGTGGCGATCTCGCGCTGGATCTCGAAGGTGTGGGCCCGCGCGTCGTGGGTGCGGTAGTGGAAACCGGCGCAGCCGCGCCGCTCGTCTCCGCGCGAGAAGTGGTAGGTGGTGATGAACAAGGCCTGGCGGCCACTGCGCACGATTTTTTCGACGGCGGCGGTCAGCGTTTCGCCCAGATGTGGCCAGCCGAGATTGAAGATGCCGCCCAGGTTGCGAAACGGCAGGATCAGACCCTTGGGCGTCTGGGTCGCGACGGGTATGTTGATGCGCCCGTCCATGCACTTCATCACCAGGATGGCGGTGGGGTGGCGCGCCTGGTGGTGCTGGCGGGCGAGCCAGGCCTCGGGGCTGGCGTACTCCAGAGCGTGGCGGCGCGCCAGGTCAAACAGCCAGTCGATGCGCTCGGCGATCGGGCTGTTCAGGGGTGCTGGGCTGTGGGGCATGGTGCGCTCTGAATCAAACGGGCTCGCGCAGGCGCTCGGCAAAACCGGATCGCTCCATGAGCGAGCGCGGCTGCTCGTTCAGACCCACAAATTCCAGGCGACCACCGCGTTTCGCGATGGCCTTGTGCAGGCTCTCCAGCGCGTCCAGCCCGCTGGTATCCAGCGAAATCAGGCGGGTGGCGTCGAGCACAACGTTCACCGGTCCGCCGGCCTGTTCGACCCGCGCCACGATCGGGTCGATCTTGGCCACCGCGCCAAAAAACAGCGATCCGTACAGCGCGTAGGTGAACTGGCCGGCGACATTCTGAACCGGGTCGGCGCGAAAAATGCTGCTCTGGCGGCGCACAAACAGCACCACCGCGAGCACCAGACCGAGCTCGACCGCCACGGTGAGGTCGAACACGATGGTGACCAGAAAGGTGGAAACCATCATCAGCCGGTAGTGGTTGCTGAAGTGCTTGAGGCGGCCAAACTCTCGCCATTCACCCATGTTCCAGGCCACGAAGATCAGCACGCCGGCCAGCACAGCCAGCGGAATGTGCTGCGCCAGCGGCGCGGCCAGCAGCACCACCAGCGCCAGCGAGAGTGCGTGCACGATGCCGGCAACCGGCGAACTGGCGCCGGCGCGGATGTTGGTCACGGTGCGCGCGATGGTGCCGGTGGCCGGCATGCCACCGAAGAAGGGCACCACCATGTTGGCCACACCTTGCGCCATGAGTTCCTGGTTCGGGTCGTGCTTGGGCGTGTCGCTCAGCTGGTCGGCAACGCGGGCGCAGAGCAGCGATTCGATGGCACCCAGGATGGCGATGGTGAGGGTGGGCGTCACCAGCAGCTTGACGGTTTCCCAGGAAAAGGCGGGCAGCTCAAAGGTCGGCAGGTGCTGGGGAATGCCGCCAAAGCGGGTGCCGATGGTCTCCACCGGCATCTGAAGAAACCAGGCCAGCAGCGAGAGCGTGATCAGCGCCACCACCGGCGCAGGCAGTCGGGAAGTGGCCTTGAGCGCGCTGACCGTGTCGCACCTGTTCCAGCTGACGGCGAAACTGCGAGTCCACCGCCCACAGCCGCGGCCAGACAAACAGGCCGGCCACACACAGCAGCCCCAGCCCCAGCGCGTAGAGGTTGATGCCGTGCAGGTGGTGGGCCAGGGTGCCGATCTGCTGGAAAAAGTCGGCCGGCATCTTGGCGATGTCCAGCCCGAGCAGGTCGCGCACCTGGGACAACGCAATCAACACCGCAATGCCGTTGGTGAAACCGATCACCACGCTCACCGGCACGTAGCGCACCAGCGTGCCCAGGCGAAACAGGCCGAGCAGAAACAGCAGCACACCGGCGCTGGCGGTGGAGATCAGCAGGTTGGCCACGCCGTAGCGCTCGACGATGCCATAGACGATGACGATGAAAGCGCCGGCTGGCCCACCGATCTGCACCGAGGTGCCGCCCAGCGCCGAGATGATGAAGCCGGCGATGATGGCGGTCCACAGCCCGGCCTCGGGCTTGAGCCCGCTGGCAATCGCAAACGCCATGGCCAGCGGCAGCGCCACGATGCCCACCGTGGCGCCAGCGCCCACATCGCGCAGGCAACGCTCACGGGTGTAGCCGCGCATGTCTTGCAGCAGCCGGGGGCGAAACGGCGCCAGGGGTGGCAGCTTGAAGCTCATGGGGCGATGTTACCGATGGCAACGGTTCGCCAGGCTGACGCGGTGGCGGTGTCTGGGGGCGGGTTTACACTGATTCGTCCACCGCTTCAGCCGTCACCGCCGCCGCCCCATGTCCAAACTTCATCGCTTCCCTTCACTGGCTTTGTCGCGCGGGTTGCTGGCCGTGCTCTCGGGCTTGCTGCTCGCCGCCTGCGACCCGCAAGCCATCAGCGAGCTGGAAGAGGGCGTGTCCACCGAAGCCGATGTGCGCGAGCGCTTCGGCGCGCCCGAGGCCGTGTGGGACGGGCCCGACGGTGCGCAGATCTACGAATACAACCGCCAGCCAGCCGGGCACACGAACTACATGATCACCATCGGCGCCGACGGCAAAATGTCGGCCTTGCGCCAGGTGCTCAGCCCGCAGAATTTCGCGCGCATCGAACCCGGCATGCCGATGGAGGCGGTGCGCCGCATGCTCGGCAAGCCGATGAAGATCACGCCTTACGAACTGAAGCGGGAGACCCACTACGACTGGCGCTACCAGGACGGGCCGAACGACCAGCGATTCAAAGATTTTCACCGTGGTGTTCGACAGCGACTTCAAGGTGGTGTCGACCGGCTCGGTGATCGACCCGGCGCTGCAACCCAACTGACACCGGTAGGCTCTCAAAGCGACTGCTCTGAATGCAAGTCGCTGACCCGCCAGGCCTTCAAACGCCACGCAGGCGTTTCCAGTCGTCCAGCAGCGGGCGCAACACCAGCAGCATCAGCAGGACCGCCAGCGGCACGGTGCTGAGAAAGCCCAGGTGCTTGAAACCGAGCGCGCCCGCCACACCACCGCCAAGAAAGCAGCCAATGAGCTGAGCGTGGACCCGCAGCCGCTGCGCGGTCCGCGCGCACGGGCGACAGGTCCGGGTGACGGTTGACGTAGAGCAGCTTGCCCAGCTCGATGCCCAGGTCGGTCACCAGACCGGTGACGTGCGTGGTGCGGATGCGCGCTTTGGAAATTTTGGTGATGACGGCGTTTTGCAGGCCCATGATGAAACACAGCAGCACCACGGTCAGCGGCAGAAACACCGTGTGCAACAGACCGATCGCGGCGCCGAACAGGCCAAACACCAGCAGCAGCGCAGCCTCCACCACCAGCGGCAGGCCGTAGGCGCTGCGCAGTTCCAGGCGCATGCCCCAGTTCACCAGCCAGGCGGTGGTCATGGCGCCCAGCCAGAAAGGACAGCAGCGCGATCAGGCCCGACAGCGGCCAGCGCCAGCTGACCGAGCACCAGGTTGTCGGCCACGGACGAGACGATGCCCGTCATGTGCGAGGTGTATTGACCCACCGCCAGCAGTCCGCCCGCGTTGGTCGCACCGGCCACGAAGGCCAGCACCGAGCCGAGCTTCAGGTCGCTCTGCGGTGTGCGCTGCAGGCTGGTAAAACCGCGGATCGGTTGGGAACATCGGGGGCGCGGGTTCAGCGCACCCGCATGCCCGGTGTGGCGCCCGGCCAGGGCTCCAGAATGTGGATGCCCGGTTGGGCCTTCTCGTCGCCATGGCTGGCGGCCAGCACCATGCCTTCGCTCACGCCGAACTTCATCTTGCGCGGCGCCAGGTTGGCCACCATCACGGTGAGCTTGCCCACCAGGTCTTGCGGCTGGTAGGCGCTGGCGATGCCGCTGAAGACGTTGCGCGTGCTGGCCCTCGCCCACGTCGAGCGTGAGGCGCAGCAGCTTGGTCGAGCCTTCCACCGCTTCGCAGTTGACGATCATGGCGATGCGCAGGTCGATCTTGGCGAAGTCGTCGATGGTGATGGTGTCGGCGATGGCTTCGCCGCCGGGCAGGCACTTTCGAGGTTTCAGGTGCAGGCGGGCGGCTCAAACAGGGCGTCGAGCTGCTTCACGTCCACGCGCTGCATCAGGTGCTGGTAGGCGCCGATGGTGTGGCCCGCGCCGAGCAGGCGGCCTGCGTCGGCAAAGCTGCAGCGGCTCGATTTTCAGGAAGGCCTCCACCTGTTCGGCCAGCGCCGGCAGCACCGGCTTGAGGTAGAGCGTGAGCAGGCGGAAGGCTTCGATGCAGGCGCTGCACACGTCTTGCAGCCGGCCGTCCATGCCGTCCTGCTTGGCCAGCTCCCAGGGCTTGTTCTGGTCCACGTAGGCGTTCACCCGGTCGGCCAGCAGCATGATCTCGCGCAGGGCCTTGCCGTACTCGCGCTCGGCGTACAGCTCGGCGATGCTGCGGTGCGGCCGCTTTGCAGGTGGTCGAGCAGCGCGTCGCCATCGGCCGACACGGCACCCAGCTGGCCGCCGAAGCGCTTGGCGATGAAGCCGGCTGCGCGCGAGGCGATGTTGATGTACTTGCCGACCAGGTCGCTGTTGACACGCAGCATGAAGTCTTCTGCGTTGAAGTCGATGTCTTCGTTTTTCGCCGTGAGCTTGGCCGCCAGGTAGTAGCGCAGCCATTCGGGGTTCATGCCGAGCTTCGAGGTACTTGAGCGGGTCCAGGCCGGTGCCACGGCTCTTGCTCATCTTCTCGCCGTTGTTGATGGTGAGAAAGCCGTGCACGAACACCGCATTGGGCACCTTGCGGCCGCTGAACTTCAGCATCGCCGGCCAGAACAGGGTGTGGAAGGTGATGATGTCCTTGCCGATGAAGTGGAACTGCTCGGTAGACGGGTCGGCCATGAAGGCCTCGTAATCGCGGCCGGTCTTGTCAAAGTGGTTCTTGAGCGAAGCCAGGTAGCCGATGGGCGCGTCGAGCCAGACGTAGAAGTACTTGCCAGGTGCGTCCGGAATTTCGATGCCGAAATACGGCGCGTCGCGGCTGATGTCCCAGTCGCCCATCTTGGGCTTGCCGTCTTCCCCAGGCTCGATCCACTCGCTGATCTTGTTCAGCACCTCGGGCTGCACGGCGCCGCTTTGTGTCCACTGCGTCCAGAAAGGCCAGGCAGCGCGGGTCGGAGAGCTTGAAGAAAAAATGGTCGGAAGTCTTCAGCACCGGCTTGGCGCCAGACAGCGCCGAATACGGGTTGATCAGCTCGGTGGGGCGTAGACCTCGCCGCAGACCTCGCAGTTGTCGCCGTACTGGTCCTTGGCGTGGCAGTTCGGGCACTCGCCCTTGATGAAGCGGTCCGGCAGAAACATGTTCTTCTCGGGGTCGAAGAACTGTTCGATGCTGCGGGTCTCGATCAGGTCGTTGGCCTTGAGCGCGCGGTAGATGTCTTGCGCCAGCGGGTGGTTTTCGGGTGCGTCGGTGCTGTGCCAGTTGTCAAAGCCGATGTGAAAACCGTCCAGGTAGGGCTTGCGGCCGGCGGCGATGTCGGCCACGAACTGCTGCGGTGTCTTGCCGGCCTTTTCGGCTGCGATCATGATCGGCGCGCCGTGGGCATCGTCGGCGCAGACGAAATGCACCTCGTGCCCCTGCATGCGCTGGAACCGCACCCAGATGTCGGCCTGGATGTACTCCATGATGTGGCCGATGTGGAAATGGCCGTTGGCGTAGGGCAGGGCGGTGGTGACGAACAGGCGTCGCGGCTGGCTCATGGGGGATGACTCTCTGGCGGGGGGTAACCCGCAATTTTAGGGCGCGCGGCCGGGGCGCTGCCCGCCGTGACGCTGGGCGCTGGCGTCAATCCCGCATGGCCGCCGGGTGTATCGGGCCGCCGGGGGCAGGCGGGTAGACTCGGCGCCGCATTGCTGGCTCCCCACCGCGTGGCGCCAGCGCCGACATCTACCACCGATTTATCCAGGAGACCCACCCCCATGGCCGTTGACCAACAAGCGCTGCTGAATGCCCTGCAGGCGGTGACCGACCCCAACACCGGTCTGGATTTCGTGTCCACCAAGGCCGTTCGAACAACCTGCAGATCAACGACGGTGACGTGTCGTTCGACGTCGAACTGGGTTACCCGGCCAAGAGCCAGATCCCGGCGCTGCGCCGCGCCCTGATCGCTGCCGCCAAGGCGGTGCCGGGGGTGGACAACGTGTCGGTCAACCTCACGGTCAAGATTCAGGCGCACGCGGTGCAGCGCGGCGTGCAGCTCATGCCCAACGTGAAGAACATCATTGCCGTGGCGTCGGGCAAGGGCGGCGTGGGCAAGAGCACCACCGCGGTCAACCTGGCGCTGGCGTTGGCGGCCGAAGGTGCAAGCGTGGGCATTCTGGACGCCGACATCTACGGGCCAAGCCAGCCGATGATGATGGGCGTGAAGCGCCGACCGGAGAGCACCGATGGCAAGACCATGGAGCCGCTGGAGAACTACGGCGTGCAGGTGATCTCGATCGGTTTCCTGATCGACCGCGACGAGGCCATGATCTGGCGCGGCCCGATGGCCACGCAGGCGCTGGAGCAGCTGCTGCGCCAGACCAACTGGCACGACCTGGACTACCTGATCGTGGACATGCCGCCCGGCACCGGTGACATCCAGCTCACGCTCTCGCAGCGCGTGCCGCTGACCGGCGCGGTGATCGTGACCACGCCGCAGGACATCGCGCTGATCGACGCGCGCAAGGGCATCAAGATGTTCGAGAAGGTGGGTGTGCCCATCCTGGGCATCGTGGAGAACATGGCGGTGCACGTGCTGCCAGAACTGCGGCCACGTGGAGCACATCTTCGGCGCCGACGGCGGCAAGAAGATGGCGGCCGAGTACGAGCATGGACTACCTGGGCGCGCTGCCGCTGAACATGAGCATCCGCGTGCAGGCCGACAGCGGCATGCCCACCGTGGTGGCCGAGCCCGACGGCGAGATCGCCGGCCTGTACAAGACCGTGGCGCGTCAGGTGGCGATCAAGGTGGCCGCCAAGGCCAAGGATTTCTCCAGCAAGTTCCCCACCATCAAGGTGTCCAAAGACACCTGAGCGGCACGCGGTTTCGCCGAGCGCATCCATCAACCCTGCGACCGTCGCGCATAGGGCAGGACCGGAGTCCCAAGTGGCTGCGGGTGGCTTACAGTGGTAGCCCTTATGCAGAGTGATTCACACGTATCCCAGCCCGCCGTTGGCCGTCCCGCGATCGATGTCGATGTGGTCATGCGGCGCGAGCCGGTGCAAGGGCCCATGGCGCGCTGGCAATCTTGGCGCTGGGTGCTGGCCGATGTGTTGCCCACCACCGAGCCGTACTGGGTCGAGGCGGGCGAGGCTTTGCCGGGCGAGCCTCTGGCGGTGGAGCCGCTGCCGGGCACGCTGGCTGTGGCCGGTGCCAACTGCTGGCTCTTTCCAGGCCACCGCATCACGCTGTTTCGCGACGACGCCGAGGGGTATTTCCTCAATACCTCCAGCCCCAGCCCGTGCGTCTGGGTGGTCTGGCGACCGGATGACAGCCGCCTGCTGGACGGCGAACCGATGGCGGTGCCGCAGATTGTCACGCTGAGCTACCACGACGCGGGACGCTGGCTCGATGCGCAGGAAAAGGTCGATCAGGTGGCCGCGCCCGCGCCCGTGATCGAGTGGTTGACCGCTTTCGTGGCAGAACACCACCGGTCCGAGCCCAAGCGCCGCCAGCGACCGGCCAGCTTCCAGACACTGACCGACCGCTTCGGTCAGCCTGCGCGCGTGTCCACTGAAAAGTTGCGCGGACCGCGACCACCGGGAGCGCCCACATGACCTTGCGCATCGGTATCAGCGCGCGCCTGCTGCACGACCCGCCGCCGGGTCTCGGTCTGCCACAAAAGCGCCTGCAGTTTCTGGAAAGCTCGATGGCGCACTGGATCATGGCGCATGGCGCGATCGCGCTCATGGTGCCTTTCATCGACGAAGAGAGCTCACTCACCGTCAACCGCGCCCCGGTGAGCGACATCGTCGACCTGCTCGATGGCCTGGTGTTGCAAGGCGGGATCGACATCTGCCCCGAAACCTACGACGGCACCCTGAGCGATCCGGCCTGGGCTGGCGACATCATTCGCGACCGCTATGAACTGGCGCTGTTGCGCGCCTTTCTCGCCGCGCGCAAACCGGTGCTCGGCATCTGCCGCGGCGCGCAGCTGATCAACGTGTGTTTTGGCGGTACGCTGGTGCAAGACATCCCTTCCATGTGCCCTGGCGCGCTGGACCACCAGGACACGCTGCGCTACGACCGGCTGATGCACGAGGTGGCGTTTGAGCCCGAGTCGGCGCTGGCCGGCATGTACGGTGGCGAGCGTCAGCACCAGGTCACCAGCATTCACCACCAGTGCGTGGACCGTCTCGGCTTTGGCCTGGTGGTGGAGGCGCGCAGCCCGCGCGACGGCATCATCGAGGCCATCCGGCACGAAGGCCCGGGCTTTGTGCTGGGCGTCCAGTGGCATCCCGAATTTCATCTCACACCCAGCGAAGAAACCCAGGGTCTGCTCGACAGTGGCCCCATGATGAAAGCCTTTCTCGATGCGGCGCACGCGCGCGCCGACCGACACCGTGGCCGGGTTGTCGCCGAGCCGGCGAAGCGGCTCACCTCGGCAGAAGGTCAGCCCTGAGATGGCGGTCGAGGACGACAACTTTTTCAGCCGCTGGTCGCGCCGCAAGGTTCAGGTGCGCAGCGGCGAGGCGCCAGCTGCCGATCCACCGCCACCCGCGCGGGCCGCCGTCCCGGCACCGGTTGAGCGCAACGCGAACACGGCCTCAGCGTTGCCGCCTGCTGATGTCCCGGAGGCGCCTTCGGAACCACCCCCCACGCTGGACGAAGCCGCCGCGCTCACGCCCGAGTCGGACTTCAAGCGCTTTGTGGCGCGCGGTGTGTCGCCCGAGGTGCGCAATGCGGCGGTGAAGAAGCTGTTTGCCGATCCCCACTTCAATGTGATGGACGGGCTCGACATCTACATCGACGACTACTCCCAGCCCAGCCCGCTGTCGGCCGCGATGATGGCCAAGATGGTCGGCGCGCAGTTCCTCAAGCTGGTAGACGACCCGAACGAAGTCAAACCACCTCTGCAGCCCGCCGCGCCGATCGCCCAGTCCAGACCGAAGTCCAAGCAGCGGACACCGCCCGACGCTGCCCGATCAGGCGGCCGCCGAGACCAGTCCGACCGAACCCACACCCGACCGAACCCAAGACCCCCCACGATGACCACGCTGATCTGCAACTGCAACCAGACCATGCCCCTGAACGCGAAGGCCCTGGGCGAGGCGCTGGATGAAGACCTGACGCTGCACACCACGCTGTGCCGCCGCGACGCGCCCGCGTTCCAGAAAGCCAGCCGCAACCGCGACGAACTGGTGGTCGCCTGCACCCAGGAAAGCCGCCTGTTCACCGAGCTGGCCGAGCAGACCGAAGGCGCGGTGTCGCTGAACGAGCGGCCGATCCGTTTCGTCAACATCCGCGAAACCGGCGGCTGGGGCCGTGAGGCCGCGCAAGGCCACGCCCAAGATGGCGGCCCTGCTGGCGCCGGCGCGCCTGCCCGACGCCGAGCCGGTGCCCACGGTGCACCTACGAGCAGCGCGGGTCGCCTGCTCATCATCGGCGCGCTGGAAGACGCCGAACGCGCGGCGGCGCTGGTGAGCGATGCGCTTGACGTCACCCTTTTGTCCACTGGCGGCGCTGGCATGCAGGCGCGCCGTTTCCCGGTGCTGGCGGGCGAAGCTGCAGAGCGCTGCGCGGCTGGCTCGGCGCTTTCGACCCTGGTGCGCAGCACCAGCAACCCGATCGACCTCGACCTGTGCACCCGCTGCAATGCCTGCGTGGCCGTCTGCCCCGAAGGCGCGATCGGTCTCGACTACCAGATCGACATGAACCGCTGCCGCTCACACCGCGCCTGCGTGACGGCCTGCGAGGCGGTGGGGGCGATCAAGTTCGAGCGCGCGCCAACCGAACACGAAGACGCTTTTGATCTGGTGCTGGACCTGCGGGGCTCACCCGCCTTCAGCCAGCATGCGCTGCCCCAGGGCTATGTGCACCTGCCCCATGGCCTGAGTGACCCCAAGGCCATGACCGCCCTGATCCGCTTGCGCGATCTGATGGGTGAGTTCGAGAAGCCGAAGTTCTTTCAGTACAAGGCCAACATCTGCGCCCACGGCCGCAACGAGCAGGTCGGCTGCAATGCCTGTGTGGAGGTCTGTTCGGCCTCGGCCATCCGGAGTGACATCAAGCGAAACCAGATCGTGGTCAACCCGCATCTGTGCGTCGGTTGCGGCGCCTGTACCACCGTCTGCCCCACCGGCGCCATCAGCTTTGCCTACCCGCGCGCCAGCGAAACCGGGGTGAAGCTGCGCACGCTGCTGGCCACCTACCAGAAGGCGGGTGGCAAAGACGCGGCGCTGCTGCTGCACAGCCAGCAAGCCGGAACCGATCTGGTGAACGATCTCGGCCGCCTCGCCATGCTCGACAAAACGGTGCGCGGCGTGCCGGCTCGTGTGATCCCGCTGCCGTTGTGGCACACGGCTTCCACCGGGCTGGACCTGTGGCTGAGTGCCTTTGCCTATGGCGCCTCCCAGGTCTGGGTGCTGATGACGGGCGAGGAAGCGCCGCAGTACCGCGAGGCGGTGCGCGAGCAGATGGCGGTGGCGCAGGCCGTGGTGAGCGGGCTGGGCTACAGCGGCGAACACTTCCGGCTGATCGAAACCCGCGATGCGCGCGACCTGGCCACGCTGGACACCGCGCTCAGCGCAGCG
Source organism: uncultured beta proteobacterium (assembly GCA_963831255.1). GTDB lineage: Bacteria > Pseudomonadota > Gammaproteobacteria > Burkholderiales > Burkholderiaceae_C > Hydrogenophaga. The sequence continues at coordinate 307,984 of CAWHPI010000003.1, forward strand.
CCCGCGCAAGGCGTGGCGCGGCGCGGCAGCTTTGCCGTGCAGCCCGAGAAGCGCGCCACGCTGGAGCTCGCGCTCGACCACCTGCTGCAAGACAGCGCGCGCTTCACGGCACGGCCAGCCGAGATCGCATTGCCGCCCGCGTCTTTGCTGGGCAGCATCGTGGTGAACCGCGACACCTGCACGCTTTGCCTGAGCTGCGTCAGCGCTTGCCCGGCGGCGGCCCTGCAAGACAACCCCGAGAAGCCGCAACTGCGCTTCATTGAGAAAAATTGTGTGCAGTGCGGTTTGTGCGCCAGCACCTGTCCAGAAGACGCGATCACGCTGCAGCCTCGGCTGTGGATCAACGACGAGCGCAAGCAGCCGCGCGTGATCAACGAGGCGCAGCCCTACGGCTGTGTGCGTTGCGGCAAGGCGTTTGGCACGCTCAAGGGCGTGGAGGCCATGCTGGGCAAACTCGCCGGCCATGCGATGTTCCAGGGCGAGGCCCTGGAGCGGCTGAAGATGTGCGGCGACTGCCGCGTGGTCGACATTTTCTCCAGCCCCGATCAGCGCCGTATCACCGACCTTTGAACCCCAGAACCGCCATGCACCCAACGATTGCCACCAGCTCCGCGCTCGACGAAGAAACCGCCCGCGCCGAGGTCTACGGCCTGTTGTCCGCGCTCTATTACGCCCCCCCTTCTGCCGAGCTGATGGCGCAGCTGCGGGTGGCGGTGACCGAGGCGCCGGCTGCTGGCGGATTTCTGGAGGAGCCGTGGCGCGCGCTGGTGGCCGCCGCGCGCGCACACACCGATACTGCCGTGGTCGAGGAGTACGACGCGCTGTTCGGCGGTGTCGGCAAGCCCGAGATCTACCTGTTCGGCTCGCATTACCTGAGTGGGTTTCTCAACGAAAAGCCGCTGGCCCAGCTGCGCACCGATCTGGCCGCGCTGGGACTGGGTCGCGACGAGCGCATGCCCGAGACCGAAGACCACATCGCCTACCTGTGCGAGGTGATGCGCTACCTGATCGCCGGCGACGATGTTGCGGTGGCGAATCTCACGAAGCAACGGCAGTTTTTCACCGTGCACTTGCAGCCCTGGCTGGGCGCCATGTCCGACGCGATTGCTGCGCATCCGAAAGCGCGCTTCTACGGCGCGCTCGCCGTCTTCACGCAAGCCTTTGCCAGCGTCGAGACGCAGGGCTTCGATCTGCTGGATTGAGCTTTCTCTGTGCTGACGCAGTCGCACGCGCAACACCTGTTGTGAGGACACAGGGTTTCCCTGTTGTCAGTGGCCAGCAGGCACGGTAGATTCGGCCTATGCAAAAAATCCGCATGTTGGGTCTTGCCGAGACCGCTCATGCGTTACCCAGGAGACATGCATGAACCAGACCACGCCGAAACTCAGCCGGCGCACGCTCTTTGCGGGCGCCTCCACCGTCGGCGCACTGGCCGCCGTGGCCACCGTGCTGCCAAAGGCCTCGAACCAGGCGGTGCCGGTAGCGGTCAAGCCACCGCCGCCAGAGCGAGGTGGCGGGTACCACCTCAGCGAACACGTCAAGCGTTATTACAAGACCACGATGGTCTGAGCCGCGCAGGAGCCACACCATGTTGTTGACCAAAAAATCCCCTGGCGCCCACGGCGCGCGTACGCACACCTCCCTGGTGCACAGCTTGCAGCGCGGCCTCTCCGCCGCCTTGCCCACGATGGATCGGCGCGGTTTCCTCCGTCGCTCTGGCCTTGGCGTTGGTGTTGGTCTGGCAGCGGGCCAGCTGGCGCTGGTGAAAAAAGCCGATGCAGCTGCCAGTGGCGCGGCCACCGAGGGCGGCAAGATCGAGGTGCGCCGTACCGTGTGTACCCACTGCTCGGTAGGCTGCGCGACCGATGCGATCGTGCAAAACGGCGTCTGGATTCGCCAGGAGCCGGTGTTCGACTCGCCGATCAACCTCGGCGCCCACTGCGCGAAAGGTGCGGCATTGCGTGAGCATGGCCACGGTGAGTACCGCCTGCGCTATCCGATGAAGCTGGTCAACGGCAAGTACCAGCGCATCAGCTGGGACACCGCGCTGGAAGAAATCACCACCAAGATGAAGGCGCTGCGCGAAGCCAGCGGCCCCGATTCGGTCTACTTCGTGGGCTCGTCCAAGCACAACAACGAGCAGGCCTACCTGCTGCGCAAGTTCGTGAGCTTCTGGGGCACCAACAACTGCGACCACCAGGCGCGCATTTGCCACTCCACCACGGTAGCCGGTGTGGCCAATACCTGGGGCTACGGTGCGATGACCAATTCGTACAACGACATGCAAAACAGCAAGTGCGCGTTGTACATCGGCTCGAACGCCGCAGAGGCACACCCGGTGTCCATGCTGCACATGCTGCACGCCAAGGAAATCGGCTGCAAGATGATCGTGGTAGACCCGCGCTTCACCCGTACCGCGGCCAAGGCCGACGAGTACGTGCGCATCCGCTCCGGCACCGATATTCCCTTCCTCTTCGGTCTGCTGTATCACATCTTCAACAACGGCTGGGAAGACAAGCAGTACGTCAACGACCGCGTTTACGGCATGGAGGCTGTGAAAGCCGACGTCATGGCCAAGTGGACGCCTGACAAGGTGGAAGAGGCCTGTGGCGTGCCCGAGGCCCAGATGCTCAAGGTCGCCAAGATGATGGCCGAGGCCAAGCCTGCCACCATCGTCTGGTGCATGGGCCAGACCCAGCACACCATCGGCAACGCCATGGTGCGCGCCTCGTGCATCCTGCAGCTGGCGCTGGGCAACATCGGCAAAAGCGGTGGCGGCACCAACATCTTCCGTGGCCACGACAACGTGCAAGGCGCGACCGATGTCGGCCCCAATCCCGACTCGCTGCCGGGCTACTACGGTCTGGCCGAGGGCTCGTGGAAACACTTCGCGAAGGTCTGGGGCGTGGAGTACGACTGGATCAAATCCCAGTACACCGGCGGCAACATGACCAAGCCGGGCATCACGGTGTCGCGCTGGATCGATGGCGTGCTGGAGAACAACGAACTGATCGACCAGGACTCCAACCTGCGCGGCGTGTTCTTCTGGGGCCACGCGCCCAACTCGCAGACCCGCGGTCTGGAGATGAAGCGCGCCATGGACAAGCTCGATCTGCTGGTGGTGGTGGACCCGTATCCGTCGGCCACCGCGTCGATGGCGGCCATGCCCGGCAAACCGGAAGATCAGAACCCCAACCGTGCGGTGTATCTGCTCCCCGCGGCCACCCAGTTCGAGACCAGCGGTTCCTGCACCGCGTCCAATCGCTCGCTCCAGTGGCGCGAGCAGGTGATCGAACCGCTGTGGGAGAGCCGCAGCGATCACATGATCATGCATCAGTTCGCTGAGAAGCTCGGCTTTGCGTCCGAGCTGAGCAAGAACTACAAGATGCACAAGGTCAAGGGCATGGATGAGCCGGTGATCGAAGACATCCTGCGCGAAATCAACGCCTCGGTGTGGACCATTGGCTACACCGGCCAGACCCCTGAGCGCCTCAAGGCCCACATGCGTCACATGGGTGCTTTCGACGTCAAGACGCTCAAGTGCAAGGGTTCGGTGATCGACAAGGAAACCGGCTACGACATGAGTGGCGACTACTTCGGCCTGCCGTGGCCGTGCTTTGGCACCGCAGCCATCAAGCACCCCGGGTCGCCCAACCTGTATGACACCTCCAAGCACGTGATGGATGGTGGCGGCAACTTCCGCGCCAATTTCGGTGTGGAGCGCGACGGCGTGAGCCTGCTGGCCGAAGACGGTTCGCATTCGGTGGGCGCCGAGATCACCACCGGCTACCCCGAGTTCGACCACGTGCTGCTGAAAAAGCTGGGCTGGTGGGGTGACCTCACGCCGGCCGAACAGACTGCTGCCGAAGGCAAGAACTGGAAGACCGATCTCTCGGGCGGTATCCAGCGCGTGTGCATGGCGCACGGTTGCCATCCGTTCGGCAACGCCAAGGCGCGTGCCGTGGTCTGGAACTTTCCCGATGCGATCCCCCAGCACCGTGAGGCGCTTTACGGCAACCGGCCCGACATGGTGGCCAAGTACCCGAGCCACGACGACCAGAAAACGCGCTGGCGTCTGCCCATCCTCTACAAGTCGCTGCAGCAGAAAAACGTGGACGACAAGCTGCACGAGAAATTCCCGCTCATCATGACCTCTGGCCGATTGGTCGAATACGAGGGCGGCGGCGAAGAAACCCGGTCCAACCCTTGGCTGGCCGAGTTGCAGCAAGAGATGTTTGTCGAGATCAACCCGGTCACCGCGTCAGCGCGCGGCATCCGCAACGGCGAGCGCGTCTGGGTGAGCAGCCCGACCGGCGCGCGCATCAAGGTGCAGGCGATGGTCACCGAGCGCGTGGGCGCCGACACCGTTTTCCTGCCATTCCACTTCTCTGGTCACTGGCAAGGCACTGACATGAAGCCGTATTACCCCGATGGCGCCATGCCGGTGATCCGCGGCGAAGCGGTCAACACGGCGACCACCTACGGCTATGACATCGTGACCATGATGCAAGAGACCAAGTCGACGATCTGTAACGTTGAAAAAGCCTAAGCGCAGGAGCAACCCATGGCACGAATGAAATTCATCTGTGACGCCGAGCGCTGCATTGAGTGCAACGGCTGCGTTACCGCCTGCAAAAACGAGCACGAAGTCCCCTGGGGTGTGAACCGCCGCCGGGTCGTCACCCTGAACGACGGGGTTCCCGGCGAGAAGTCGATCTCGGTGGCCTGCATGCATTGCAGCGATGCGCCCTGCATGGCGGTCTGCCCGGTCAACTGCTTTTATCGCACCGAAGAGGGCGTGGTGTTGCACGACAAGGATGTGTGCATTGGCTGCGGCTACTGCTCTTACGCGTGCCCATTCGGTGCGCCGCAGTTCCCATCGGCCGGCACCTTCGGGGTGCGCGGCAAGATGGACAAGTGCACCTTCTGCGCCGGTGGCCCCGAGGAGCATGGCAGCCAGGACGAGTTCGAGAAATACGGCCGCAACCGCCTGGCCGAGGGCAAGCTGCCGGCTTGTGCCGAGATGTGCTCGACCAAGGCCCTGCTGGCCGGCGACGGCGATGTGGTGGCCGATATCCTGCGCAACCGCGTGGTTCAGCGCGGCAAGGGCGCCGAGGTCTGGGGCTGGGGTACCGCCTACGGTACGGCGAAAGGAGAGAAGTCATGAAACCAGGTCGCACATTCGCCGCCGCAGCTTTGCTGCTGAGCGCGCTGGCTTTGGCTGCTTGTGGTGAAACGCCCCAGACGGCCTCTGCCGCCGGTATCAAGGTCGATCGCGCGGTGTACCAGGGCGTGGGCAGCAGTCCATTTGCGGCACCGGGCTGGCAAGCCGGTGACCGGGCCAGCTGGCAGGCGGAGCTCAAGGCCCGCGCACAGTACGGCCAGAACGACTACACCCGCATGAGCAATTGATCAGGAGCGCACCATGACCCGGTCATTGACCCCCGCCTTGCACCGCTGGTGTCGAGCTGCCTTCGTCCCGTTGGCGTTTTCACTGGGCCTTCTCGCGCTCGGTTCCGCCAGCGCCCAGACCGCGTCAGCGTCCCCCGAGGCCACGGCTGCCAGCGGGCAGACCGGCGGCATCCGCAGCGCCAATATTTTTGAAATTGCGCCCAGCGCCGACACCGATCCCAACTACGCCAGCCAGACCAATGCGGAGCGCCGCCAGGTTCAGCAAGGGAACAACGCGCCGATGTGGCGCGATGTGGGCAAGGGCGTGACCGGTACCACCAGTCTGCCGGCGCTGGAAGCGGGCAACCTGATCCAGCCATTTGTGCAGTACCCCGGTTCGCGCCTGACGAATGCCGGCGAAGCTTGGCGCCAGGTACGCAACAACTGGATCGTTCCCTACGGCGGCTCGATGCTGGTCATCGTGGCGCTGGCGATTGCCTTGTTCTACTTCGGCAAGGGCACCATCCCGCTGCATGGCAAGGAAACCGGCCGCGTGATCGAGCGCTTCACTTATGTTGAGCGCTCGGCCCACTGGATCAACGCGATCGCCTTTGTGTTGCTGGCGGTGTCTGGCATCGTGATCGCGTTCGGCAAGTTTTTCCTGCTGCCGGTGCTGGGCAGCACCTTGTTCGGGTGGCTGGCTTACGCGCTCAAGAATGTGCACAACTTTGCGGGCCCCCTGTTCGCTGTCTCGCTGGTGGTGGTGATCGTCACGTTCCTGCGTGACAACCTGCCCACAAAAGGCGATTTGACCTGGCTGCTCAAAGGCGGCGGCTTGTTGGGTGGACACGAGGTGCCTTCTCACCGGTTCAATGCGGGTGAAAAAGTGCTGTTCTGGGCTGGTGTCTTTGCGCTGGGTCTGGTGGTGGTGGGTTCGGGTCTGTTCCTCAACCACCTCGCGCCGGTATTCGACTACACCCGCGGCAACATGCAGATCGCCAACATGGTTCACGCCACCGCCTCCTTGCTCATGATGGCGATGTTCCTTGGGCACATCTACATGGGCACCATCGGCATGCAGGGCGCCTACAAGGCCATGAAGACCGGTTACGTGGACGAGACGTGGGCCAAGGAACACCACGAACTCTGGTATGACGACATCAAGGCCGGGAAAATTCCGGCTCAGCGCACACCCAGCCACGATGGCACCGGCGCCGAGCCAGCCAAGGCCTGAACAAGACCAACAACATCAGAGGAAATAGTCATGAAACGTTTGCTACTCGTCTCCGCAGTGTTTCTGGCGGTCACGGCCCATGCCAAGCTGCCGGTTCCGGTGATGGACGACGCCGCCAAGGCGAAAGCGGTCGAAGCCAAGGCCAAGGCCGATCATGGCAACAAGGTGGGCGCGTACCAGCTGTGCAAATGGCAAGACAGAGCGGCCAGCAACCATTTCAAAAATGCATCGATGGCAGGCAAACAGGTAGCCCCCGCTGTGGCCACACCACCCTGTGCGGACCCAGGCCCGTTCGTCTCCCCGATGGCGGCACCGGCTGGTGCGGCGGCCCCCAAGTCCTGAGTTCATTTCGATCTACTCAGCAAGAAAACAGGCCTGAGGGCCTTTTTTCTTTTCTGAAACCGTTTCGGGCGTCCTTTGAACCAGCGGGTGTTTGACCCGTTGCTCCATACTGCCTGTCCTGCGCCAATCACCACGCCATGACAACCACCGACCCCGCTGCCCAGGCATATGTTTCAGGCGAGTCCAGCCGTCCTTTTCTCACCAGGGCTCACGCCCCGTTGACCCAATCGGTGGTCGTGACCAACGAGTTTGGTCAGCACAGCACCGTGTCCATCCCCGCCGAGCGGGATCTCACGGTGTACGTGGACAGGCGCGAACTGGTCACCCTCATGACCTTGGGTGCCCACCCCGAGTGGCTGGTGCTGGGCTACTTGCTCAACCAGCGTCTGGTGGGCTCGGTGGATGAGATCGAGTCCATCACGGTCGACTGGGACGTGAATGCCGCTTCGGTCAAGACGCGTCACGGCATCGACCGCATCGAAGAGCGCACCGCCAAGCGCGTGGTCACCACCGGCTGTGGCCAGGGCAGCGTGTTCGGCAACCTCATGGACGAGATCGACAGCATTCGCCTGCCGCAAGGCGCGGTGCTGCGTCAGTCCGAGCTCTACAGCATCGTCAATGCGATCCGCCTCAAGGAAAGCACCTACAAGTCCGCGGGCTCCGTACATGCCTGCGCGCTGTTTGTGGATGCCGAGTTGCGACTGTTTGTGGAAGACGTCGGTCGCCACAACGCGGTAGACACCATTGCGGGCTGGATGGCTTTGGGATTGCGCCCACAGACCAATCTACATTCCGACCAGACCGAAGAAGCCTCGAATGTGCCAGCAGCAGAACTCGATACCTCCGATCAAAAGGTGTTCTACACCACGGGGCGTCTCACCAGCGAGATGGTGATCAAGTCGGCGCAGATGGGCGTGGCCGTGGTGATTTCGCGCAGTGGCATCACACAGATGGGTCTGGAGGTGGCGCAACGCGTGGGCCTTTGCGCCATTGGGCGGGCCACCAACAAGCGATTTCTCTGCTATGCCCACCCGCAGCGTCTGCTGCTGGACGCTGTGCCACCCGACCTCTCACACGCCAGCTCGGGTGAGCGCAACACCGAGCGCCTGTGAACGCGTGAGGCCTGCCCAGCGTGGGCTGACTTCTACAATCCCGCTTCGAGCGCCGGCCCTTCCGCGCAAGCTGCTTCTGCATTCGAAAGTTCCGCATGACCCGAGACGTCCACCTGATCGACCATCCCCTGGTGCAGCACAAGCTCACGCTGATGCGCCGCAAAGACACCAGCACCAAGAGCTTTCGCGAGCTGGCCCACGAGGTCAGCATTCTGCTGGCCTATGAGCTGACCCGCGACATGCCGATGCAGGAAGTCGAGATCGAGACGCCGCTGGAGCGCATGACCTCGCGCATCATCGACGGCAAGAAGGTGGTGCTCGCCTCTATCCTTCGCGCTGGCAACGGTCTGCTTGATGGCATGTTGCAGGTGCTGCCGGCGGCGCGCGTGGGTCACATTGGCCTGTACCGCGACCCGACAACGCTGCAGGCGGTCGAGTACTACTTCAAGATGCCTCAGGACATGCAGGAGCGCGATGTGATCGTGCTCGACCCGATGCTGGCCACCGGCAATTCGGCGGTGGCGGCGGTCGACGCGCCTTAAAGCCACGGGGCCGCGTTCAATTCGCTTTGTGTGCCTGGTGTCCTGCCCCGAGGGCATCCGCACCTTTCACGAGCACCATCCGGATGTGCCGATTTACACACCGGCGATCGACCGCGGTCTCAACGAACACGGCTACATCGTGCCCGGGCTGGGCGATGCGGGTGACCGCATTTTCGGGACCAAGTAGCGCGCTCCGAGCCCGGGGCTGGCCTTCCAGCACCGCAGCGGGATTGACCGAACATCGAGCCGCATGTGGCCCCGGACAGCCGTCAAAGTGACTTGAATACCTCGCGCGCCGCGGCGATGGTGGTGGCGATGTCCTGCTCGGTGTGTGCCCCGCTCACAAAGCCGGCCTCGTAAAGCGCGGGTGCGATGTAGATGCCGCGATCCAGCAGGCCGTGGAACAGCTTGTTGAAGGTGGCGTTGTCGGTGGTCATGACCTTGGCGTAGTTTTGCGGCAGGGAATCCATCAGGAAAAAGCCGAACATGCCACCCTGGCTGTCGACGCTGAACGGCACGCCCTCGGCGTCTGCGGCGGCCTTGAGACCATCGACCAGCGATCGCGTGGTGGCTGAGAGCGCATCGAAGAAACCGGGCTTCTGAATTTCCTTCAAGGTGGCCAGGCCGCAGGCGGTGGCCACCGGGTTTCCGCTCAGGGTGCCCGCCTGGTAGACCCCGCCCAGCGGTGCCAGCTGTTCCATCACGGCGCGCTTGGCGCCGAAAGCGGCCAGCGGCATGCCGCCGCCAATCACCTTGCCCATGATGGTCATGTCGGGCTCGAAGCCCGGAATCTCGCGCGCGAACAGACTTTGCGCGCTGCCGAGTGCGACACGAAAGCCGGTCATCACCTCGTCAAAGGCAAACAGGGCGCCGTGCTCGTTGCACAGTTCGCGGATGCGTTTGACGAACGGCACGCTGGCGCGAACGAAGTTCATGTTGCCGGCGATCGGCTCGATGATCACGCAGGCCACCTCGGCGCCGTGCTCGACAAACGCGGCCTCGATCTGCTCGATGTTGTTGAACTCCAGCACCAGCGTGTGTTGCACCACCTCAGGCGGCACGCCGGCGCTGGTGGCGGTGCCGAAGGTGGCCAATCCCGAGCCGGCTTTCACCAGCAAGGCGTCGGCGTGGCCGTGGTAGCAGCCTTCAAACTTGATGATCTTTTTGCGCCCGGTGGCGCCGCGCGCCAGCCGGATTGCGCTCATGCCAGCCTCGGTGCCCGAGCTCACGAGACGCACCATGTCGATGCTGGGCACCAGCTTGATGATTTCTTCGGCCAGCTCAATCTCGCGCTCGGTCGGTGCTCCGAACGAGAAACCTTCCAGCGCGGCCTTTTGTACCGCGTCGACCACGGCGGGGTGGCCATGACCCAGGATCATGGGCCCCCAGGAGCCGATGTAGTCGATGTATTTCTGGCCGTTGGCATCCCAGAAATAGGCGCCCTGGGCGCGCTGAACAAAACGTGGCGTGCCACCCACCGCCTTGAAGGCGCGAACAGGTGAATTGACGCCGCCTGGAATCAGGGCTTTGGCGCGGTCGAAGAGTTGCTGGTTGCGGTCGGTCATGTTGTCACTCGTCAAGCTCGGAGGGGTAGGGCGGCGGGTGCGCGTGGTCACTGAGCTGGTTTGATCCTTCTGCAGGGGCTGCGCGGGTCGGTGCGAGAGATGGGTGCGGGGTTGGGGTTGATTCAGTGCTTGGTGGTGTCAAGCGGGAAGTCGCTCAGATCGAGCGTGCTTTCCGGAGCGCCGTCATCTGGCGTGGAGAGCTCCGATTCTTCGTCGTCATGTGCCCAGAACAGGCGATCGGGAATGGCGTGGCCCATGCCGGGCTGAAAGCCTGCGTCCAGGCACTGATCCAGATAGGTCAGCGCCTCGGCACAGGACGCCTGCAGGTCAGAGCCGCCTGCGATCAGGGCGCACAGCGCTGCCGAGAGCGTGTCGCCGGCACCGCTGAACGTGGCCTCAAACCGCTCGTAGCGCGCGGTCGCGAGCACGGTCTCGGGCGAGGCCAGGTGACTTTCCAGGTACTGGTCTGCCGCGTTGAACCCGGTCACCAGCGTGTAGGGCACGCCGTGCACCGCCGCGGCGCGGGCCACCTCGCGCGGCGATGGCGGTCGGTCGCCGTCCCAGTCGGGCATCAGCCATCGGCACAGGGTGCTGTGGTTGCCGACCAGCACGGTGGTTTGCGGCAGCAGCAGCTCGACGCAGGCGTCCAGGTAGCTGTCGATCGCCAGTTCGTCCCACCAGGAGAGATCGGGCATGTAGGTGATGACGGGTACCTCGGCGTAGTCCGAGGTGATTTCGGCGATGGCCGCCAGGTTCTCCGGGCTGCCAACAAACCCGACCTTGAACGCCTGCACCGGCACGTCTTCCAGCACGCAGCGCGCCTGATCGGCCACCGCTTCCTCGTCAAATGCGATGTGGTCGTGGATTTCGGTGGTGTCGCGCACATAGCTGCCGGTGACCACGGCCAGCACATGCACCGAGGCGCTGGACATGGCGGTGACGTCGGATGACAGGCCACCAGCCCCGCTCGGGTCGTTGGCGTTGAACACCATCACACAGGGCAGCGAGGCGCCACCCGAGAGGTCGGCTGCATCGGTTGAATCGCGGTCGGTGGCGTCGGTCATGTCTCGGTATCCGGATTCCGGCGCTCAGAAAACAGAGTCAGCTGCGCGTTTGTCGCGTGGGGAAAACCAGCGGTCATTTGAGCGGGCTGGCGCAGGATGGCTCGATACAATGCCCGCGATTCTAAGACAATGCCCCTTGATGACCATGACCGAACCAAAGACCTGGATGTGCCTGATTTGCGGCTGGATTTACGACGAGGCAGCAGGCGATCCCGAGCATGGTGTGGCGCCTGGCACCGCATGGGCCGATGTGCCGATGAACTGGACCTGCCCGGAGTGCGGTGCCCGCAAGGAAGACTTCGAGATGGTGGCGATCTGACCAAAGCGCCTGGCGCTGTCCACCGATTGGCAGCGCTGCCCAAACGTTCTGAAGCCTGGGGGCTGAACGAAGAAACTGCCGAGCACAATACCTTGACTGGAGCCAACCGATCGTGAGCACAAACCCAAGCTTCAAAGTTCTGGTGGTCGACGACAGCAACACCATCCGGCGAAGTGCAGAGATTTTTCTGAAGCAGGGCGGACATGAGGTGCTGCTGGCAGACGATGGATTCGATGCGCTGGCCAAGATCAACGACTACCAGCCCGATCTGGTGTTCTGCGACATCCTCATGCCTCGCCTTGACGGCTACCAGACCTGCGCCATCATCAAGCGCAATGCCCGCTTCGCCGAGCATCCCGGTGGTGATGCTGTCTTCCAAAGATGGTGTGTTTGACAAAGCGCGTGGCCGCATGGTCGGTTCGCAGGACTACCTCACCAAACCTTTCACCAAAGACCAGCTGCTGCAGGCCGTGCAGCAGTTCGGCGCCAACCTGACCGGAGCCGCTCTGATGTCGATCAAGAATGTGCTGGTCGTGGACGATTCAAAGACCGAGTTGATGGTCTTGTCGGACCTGCTGAGCAAAAATGGCTACACCGTGCGCACCGCCGAGAATGCCGAGGAGGCCTTTCGTCGCCTTGGTGAGGAAAAGCCGCGAGTTGATCCTGATGGACGTTGTGATGCCCGGTCAGAATGGGTTTCAACTGACCCGCGCCATTGCTCGCGATCCACAGTATTCACACATTCCGATCATCATGTGCACCAGCAAGAATCAGGAGACCGATCGGGTCTGGGGCATGCGCCAGGGCGCTCGCGATTACGTGACCAAACCGGTCAACGCAGACGAGCTGCTGTCCAAGATACGGGCGCTCGGCTGACGCGCCCGCGCGCCCAGACCCCAAGAGCAATCACCCAAAAAGCATGGCCAACCGACAGGCACTCAAGGAACTGCAGGAACGACTGGCCAGACGCCTGACAGCCGCCCGATCCGAGCTCACCACCGCCTCCTGGCTTGCCGTCGAGGCAGCCGGTCAGCGCTTTCTCATGCCGCTGGTGCAGTCTGGCGAAATTTTCCCCTGGTCCACCGTGCAACAGGTGCCGTACACAAAATCCTGGTATCTCGGCGTGGCAAGCCTGCGCGGTGGCCTGCAAGGCGTGATCGATCTGGCCCGGTTGCTGGAGCGCCCGGAGGCGCCTGTTGCGCCAGTGGGCGAGCGCGTTTCATCCGAATCCCGGCTGGTGAGTCTGCACGGGGCGCTGGGCATCAATGCGGTGCTGCTGATCGACCGGCTGCTTGGGCTGCGAAATGCCACCATGTTTACCGCCATCTTGGAAAACCCAGCCGATGCGCCTGCGTGCTACGCGCACCGTCTGGTGGACCCACAAGGCCAGGTCTGGCAGGAGCTCAACCTGCAGGCCCTGGCCGCCGAGCCCGAATTCATGGCCATTGCGGCCTGATGTCTGAACCGTCTGCCGGATGTCCGGCCTCTGTCGTTTGATGTTCTCCGTTGGAAGGTATTTTCATGGCCTCGCTTGACCGATTTTCTGGACTGCTCAAGAAGAAGAACGCCGACGCGGCGGATCTGGACGATGTGGCCACACAAGACCTGGCCGACCTCGCTGCGGCCAGCCTGGCCCCCGATCCCCAGGCGGTCGGTGAGGAGTTTGCGGAGAGCCGCATGGCGTCCGACCGGGCGAGGGCTCGCTGCTGGCGCTGCTGGCATGGTGTCCTTGCCGCTGCTCGGCACCAAGACCGCCGACGAACACCAGCGTACCCTGCTGGGCGTGCTGGGGGTGAGCCTGCTTTTGCTGCTGGGTACCGCGGTGTATGTGCTGAACCAGACCGACAAGGCCAGCCAGCAGGTGGCAGCGAGCGGTCAGGCGCTGATGCAGTCGCAGCGGCTTGCCAAGAGCGTTTCGCAGGCACTGATCGGCAGCGCTGCGGCGTTTCCCGAGGTGAAGGAAAGCTCGGAGGTGCTGGCTCGCAACATGCGCGGCCTTCGCCAGGGTGACGCCGAGCTGGGCATTGCTGCGGTCGGCGCCGGTGTGGCCGCCGAGCTGGAGCCGCTCATGCCCCAGGTCGATCAGGCCGAAGCCAATGCGGCAGCGGTGCTGGCCAGCAGCAGATCCTGACGCAGGTGGGTGACGGCACTGCGCAGCATCAACCGCCAGTCGTCCGACTTGCTGGAAATTGCCGAAACCGTTTCTTCCCTCAAGCTGCAGCAAAGCGCGCCACCCGCCGAGATCTCTGCGGCCGGGCAACTGGTGATGTTGACGCAGCGCATCGGCAAGTCGGCCAACGAATTCCTGACCATGGAGGGCGTGAGCCCTGAGGCCGTCTTTCTTGTTGGGCAAGGATCTCGAACACCTTCAAGGAGGTCGCCGAGGGTTTGCTGAAAGGCAGCGAGGAATTGCGTTTGTCGCCCGCCCGCGATGCTCAGGTGAGGGAGCGTCTGGAGGCGCTGCTCGACCAGTACGAGCAGACACGCACCGAAGCCGGCGCCATTCTGGGCAACCTGCAAGGTCTGGTGGCTGCGCGCGAGGCGCAGGCCAGCATCATTGCCGACAGCGAGCCGCTGCGTCTGGGCATGCAGAAGGTGCAGGACCAACTCTCCGGTGGCGCGGGTCTGGGTGCGTTGCAGGTGCTTGCACTGCTGTTGCTTGCTTCGCTGGCGGTGGTCAGTGGTGTTGGCCTGGGTTACGTGCGCCTGCAGGACAGCCGGGAGCGTCAGAGCGTGGCTGAAAACCAGCGACTGGCGGCCGAGGCGCTGGAGCAGGATGCCAAGCGCGTGAACGACGCCAACCAGGCCGCCATTTTGCGGTTGATGAACGAACTTGCAGACGGTGGCTGAAGGCGATCTGACCCAGGAAGCGACCGTGACGGAAGACATCACCGGTGCCATCGCCGACTCGGTGAACTACACGGTGGAAGAACTGCGCTCGCTGGTGGGCAACGTGCAGGCCACGGCGACCCGGGTGGCGCAAACCACCTCGGCGGTGGAAAGCACCTCCACCGAGCTGCTGGCGGCGTCCAACGAACAGCTGCGCGAGATTCGCGAAACCGGCCAGTCGGTGGTGGACATGGCGCAGCGCATCAACCAGGTGTCGGGGCAGGCGCAGGAGTCGGCCCAGGTGGCCCGCGTTTCGCTGCAAGCGGCCGAGTCGGGCCTGCAGGCCGTGCAGGACGCCATCGGCGGTATGAATGCCATCCGCGACCAGATTCAGGAGACCTCCAAGCGCATCAAGCGGCTGGGCGAGTCGTCGCAGGAGATTGGTGAGATCACCGAGCTGATCTCGGACATTACCGAACAGACCAACGTGCTGGCCCTGAACGCCGCCATCCAGGCCGCATCGGCCGGTGAAGCCGGTCGCGGCTTCTCGGTGGTGGCCGAAGAGGTGCAGCGACTGGCCGAACGCTCGGCCGATGCCACGCGCCAGATTTCCGCGCTGGTGAAGGCGATTCAGACCGACACCCAGGATGCGGTGGGCGCCATGGAGCGTTCCACCCAGGGTGTGGTCGAGGGCGCCAAGCTGTCGGACAACGCCGGTGGCGCACTGACCGAGATCGACCGCGTGTCGCGCCGCCTTGCCGAGCTGATCGAGCAGATCTCCACCGCCACATCGCGCGAAGCCGAGCAGGCCAACGATGTGGCTGGCAACATTCAGCACATTTTTGCGGTGACCGAGCAAACCGGTGAAGGCACGCGCTCCACCGCGCAGCAGGTGCGGGAGCTCTCGGCGATGGCCGAGGAACTGCGCCAGTCGGTGGCCCGATTCAAGATCGCCTGACGAACTGCCTGCTCGCTGCCTTGCCTGCCTAGGATTGAGATGACCATGCCAGACAACACCACCGACAGACCGCAGACGGAAGCCCCGCTGGCCGACCTGGGTCCACTGGCCTGGGTGTTCGACGAATTGCGCAAGTCGCTGGACACCGCCAACAAAGCGATCAAGCGATTTGTGCGGGAAACCGAGCAGTCGCGCAACAACGATCTGGAAGCGGTGGATCCAGGCTCGTTGCGCCTGGCGCGCCAGCAACTCCACCAGGCGGTGGGTGCGCTGGAGATGGTGGGGCTGGCCTCGCCTGCTCAGGTGCTGCGCGCCATGGAGGCTGCGGTACAGCGTTTTGTGCAAAAGCCGGAAACCTGCACCAGCGCCGCGAGCGTCGTGGTCGAGCGGGCGGGCTTCGCCCTGGTCGAGTATCTGGAGGCGGTTCTCAACAACAAGCCGGTGCCGCCAGTGGCCTTGTTTGCGCAGTACCGCGAGGTGCAGGAACTGGCCGCCGCGGAGCGCGTGCACCCGGCCGATCTGTGGCCAATGGAGCACCATGGCGTGGAGATGCCGGCTGCCGAGGCCGCAACGCCCCTGCATTGCGATCCACAGATTCGCTCCTTGTTCGATCGTCTGGTGCTGCTGGTTGTCAAGACCGACAGCCCGGCGGCCGCGCTGCAATTGGCCAAGCTTTGCGCTGGCCTGTCGGCCGGCACGAGCGAGGTGCGTGCGCGCACCTTCTGGCACGCGGCTGCGGGATTCTTCGAAGCGGTCGCCCTGCGCGTGGTGCCGATGGACGTTTACGTCAAGCGGGCCGCTTCGCGCGTGTTGCTGCAGTTCGCCACCTTTTCCCAGGGCAAGACCCAGGTCTCGGAAACCCTGCTTCGGGATCTTCTCTTTTTCTGTGCACAAGCCAAGGCCGGTTCCACCGCCAAATCGCCCCGCCTGAGTGCGGTGCGCGATGCCTTCGCGTTCGATGACATGCCGGTGGCCGACTACCACCAGGCCACGCTGGGTCGCTACGATCCCGCGCTGCTCGTGCAGGCGCGCAAGCGCATTCACGCCGCCAAGGAAGCCTGGTCGCTGTTCTCGGGCGGCGACACCAGCCGGGCGCGTCAGGTGCAGGACCAGATTCGGCCTGATCGCCGACTCCCTGCTCAAGCTGCACCCAGCGAGCACGGTGCTGGCTCGCGCGCTGGTCAAGGCCGCCGATCAGGCCACCCGCGACGCCGCCGGTGTGCGTCCCGAACTGGCGATGGAGGTGGCGACCACCACCCTGTATCTGGAGGCTGCCTTCGAGGACTTCGATCCCAATGATGCCGAGATGACGCAGCGGACCCAGGCATTGGCCGAGCGGCTGGAGGCGGTGCTGGCTGGCACGCCCGGGCAGCCACTGGATGCCTGGATGGAGCAGCTGTACCGCCGCGTAAGCGACCGCCAGACCATGGGCAGTGTGGTGGGTGAATTGAAGGTGTCGCTCGGCGAGGCCGAGAAATCGCTCGACCAGTTCTTCCGTTCTCCGGTGGAGAAAGCTGGTCTGCACGTGGCCGTGTCGCAACTCGCGCAAATGCGGGGCGTGCTGTCGGTGCTCGGGCTGGACCAGGCGGTGCAGGCTGTGGCCCGCATGCGCGCTGCGGTCGATGAAATTCTGGATACCGAGGTTGACGAGGCGCAGGCCCGCGAAGCTGGCACCTTTCAGCAGCTGGGCAACAACCTGAGCGCACTCAGCTTTCTGGTCGACATGCTCAGCTATCAGCCTGCGCTGGCGAAAAAGCTGTTTGTTTTTGACGAAGCCAAGGGCGAATTGCTGCCGCTCATGGGCCGCCATGCGTCGACGCTGGGCGGTCCGCGCCCTGGCCGTGATGAGGATGCCGCACACATCAGCGCCGATCTGCAGCGTGTGGTGCAAGGCGTTGCAGTCGGGTGCCGATCTGGCCGATCTCAGCCAGCAACTCGATCAGCTCGCTGACCAGGCTTCGCTGGCCGAGCAAACCGGCGTTGCCCGCGCCGCTCGTGACGCGGCTCAGGCGGTGGCGGGCACCGATGCGCTGGCCGGCGCCAAGGCCCTGGTCGATCTGTCCCGGGCATCGCCGCCGCCAATGACGGTCGATTCGCGTCCAGTGCCGCCTGACCGACCAAGACGACGAAGAAGACCTTCTCGACATCTTTCTGGAGGAAGCGCGCGAGGTGCTGGGCAACGGACAGGCCGCCGTGGCGACGTTGCGAACTCATCCCGGCGACCTGGAAAGCCTGACCACCCTGCGCCGCGCTTTCCACACGCTCAAAGGCAGCTCCCGCATGGTGGGGTTGACCGAATTCGGTGAAGCCGCTTGGGCGATGGAACAAACCGTCAACGCGGCACTGGCCGAGCAACGTCCGGCTCTGCCCGGGCTGATGGATTTGTCGCAAGACGCCATGCACGCTTTCGCGCGTTGGGTCGAAGACATTGCCGCGCAACAAGACGCGCCTTGGAGCGCCGGGCCATTGCGCGCCAGTGCCGAGGCTTGGCGCAACCAGGGCGAGTATCTGCCGCCGCAGGGGTTGCCCGAGAGTGCGGACCTGTCCAGGGAAAACGAGCACCCGGCGCAAGCGGATTCGGCTGCGCTCAGCTTCGGGGGTGACACGGAATTCTCTGGTCTGGGCGAACTCACGGGCGACTCGCGCTCCACAGACGATGGGGGTCAGCGCACCGACTTTCTTGGGCTTGATTCCTTGCCTGGCAGCGAGCAGGCAGCGACCGCAGCACAGGATTGGCCTGAGGTGGATCGAGAGTCTCCGCTGGCCGAAGATCCGCTGTTCATCGCCGCGGGCGAAGCCGCCGATCTGGCCGCACCGCAGCCATTGACGCCGATGTTTGACGACATCGATTTCGGCGCCTTGGGCGCGTTTTCCGAGCGTGAGCCGTTGGCGCCCGCTTCGGACGACACCGCGGCGGCGCTGCCCGATTTGCCTCCGGTCGCTGAGGCTGCGTTTGATGCGGAAGATGCACCGGATCTGCCAGCAGATGACACGCCCGACCTGAGCGAGCCTCTGCCCAGTCTGTCTGAACCAGGCGACGAACTGCCTCCACTCGACCTTCCGGCGGTGCCGCAGCCGTTCGATGATCTGGCCGACGACCAGACCAAGGTGATCGGTTCGCTGCGCATTGGTATTCGGCTTTACAACGTGTACCTCAACGAAGCCGACGAATGGTCCCGTCGCCTGAGCACCGAACTGGCCGAATGGTCGCTGGAACGCCACGAAACAGCGCCCGCCCAGGCCGAGTCGCTGGCCCACTCCCTGGCGGGCAGCTCGGCCACGGTCGGGTTCGATTCGCTGTCGGAGATTGCCCGGGCGCTGGAACACGCGATTTCCACCGTGCGTCTGCACCAGGAATCGGGCTGGGTGGCAGCGCCCGAAGTTGCCCAGCTGTTTGTCGACGCGGCCGAGGACATTCGGCGCCTGTTGCACCAGTTCGCTGCGGGTTTCCTGAAAGACCCAGATCCCGAGCTGCTGCTTGCCCTGCACCGCGTGGTGCACGAACCACTGCCCGACTGGCTCCCCGAGGCGCTGGACGAATCAATCACCGAAGCCGAGCCGCTCCTGGAGATTGACGCCGAGGTGCTGCCGTTCGTTGCGGACACACCGCCCGAAGCGCCAGACAACGGGCCGCTCACCACAGCCGGCGGGCTCGACTTGCCCGCCATCCCGCTGCTGACCACCGAGCCGTTCGAGGTGCAGGCACGCGGACCGGTGCAGGACATCGATGACGACATCGACGCGCTCGACACCATCGACGTCGATCTGTTCCCGATCTTTGCCGAAGAGGCGCAGGAGCTGCTGCCTCGGCTTGGCGGTGCGCTGCGCCAGTGGGTTTCGCGGCCCGACAACGCCAGCGCCCGCGCAGAGGTGTTGCGCAACCTGCACACGATCAAGGGCAGCGCCCGTCTGGCGGGTGCCTTGCGCCTGGGCGAAATGGCTCATCGCATGGAGACCAGTGTCGAGCGTCTGGGCTCGGAGCTGCCGCGCGATGCCGACCTGGAGCCGGTGCAAGTGGCTTTTGATGCCATTGAGGCGCGCTTCGAGGTCTTGCGCCACACCAGCCCCGAGACGCAGAACGTGGTGCAGACCGCGCCCGAAATCGAAACACCGAGCGACGACCTGCCGCCCACCGAGCCTGCGCCAGCCGCCGAACCGGTGGCCGTTGGCACCGAAGTGGCCCGCGCCACAACGCTGGAAGGCTTGTCCCTGCCCGCCTCGCCGTTGCTGGCACCGGTTCGCGCAGGCGCGGCGGTTCGGGTTCGTCCCGAACTGCTCGACCGCATGGTCAACCAGGCGGGCGAGGTCATGATCAGCCGCACCCGCATGGAGGCCGAGCTGGTCACCCTGCGCGGCTCGCTCAAGGAACTCACCGGCAACCTCGACCGCCTGCGCGCCCAGCTGCGCGACATGGAGCTGCAGGCCGAAACCCAGATGCAGTCGCGCCTGGCACAGGCACGCGATGCCGACCAGGCTTTCGACCCGCTGGAGTTCGACCGCTTCACACGGGTGCAGGAAATCACCCGCATGATGGCCGAGTCGGTCAACGACGTGGCGACGGTGCAGCGCAACCTGCAGCGCGCCCTGGAAGCGACCGAAGACGGTCTGGTGGCCCAGGGTCGCCAGGCGCGCGAGCTGCAGCGCGATCTGCTGCGCACGCGCATGGTGGAATTCGAAGGCATCTCCGAGCGCCTGTACCGCGTGGTGCGGCAGGCCTCCAAGGAAACCGGCAAGCAGGTGCGCCTGGACATCACCGGTGGCAACATCGAGATGGACCGCGGCGTGCTCGACCGCATGACCGCCGCCTTCGAGCATCTGCTGCGCAACAGCGTGGTACACGGCATCGAAAGCCCAGCGGCTCGCGAAGCCGCCGGCAAGTCGGCGGAAGGCCGGATCGAGATTCGCCTGGCGCAGGAACTCAACGACGTGTCGGTGGTGTTCAGCGATGACGGCGCCGGACTGGATCTGGTGCGGCTGCGCGAGCGCGCCGCCGAGCTGGGAGCAGCGGATGCTGCCGGGCTGAGCGACGCCGAGGCGGCCCAGCTGGTGTTCACGCCGGGCCTGAGCACGGCGGCCGAAACCTCCTCGCTGGCCGGGCGCGGTATCGGCATGGACGTGGTGCGCTCCGACGTGGTGGCGCTCGGTGGCCGGGTGGAAACCCACACCGAGTCTGGTGCAGGCACCCGCTTTCGGCTGATGCTGCCGCTGACCACCGCCGTCACCCAGGTGGTGATGGTGCGCGCCGGCGCGTTGACGCTGGGTGTGCCCTCCAACCTGGTGGAGGTGGTGCGCCGCCTCACGCCGGCCGAGCTGGAGCAGCGCTTACGCCAGCGGCACACTGCCGGTGACCGGGGAAGAGGTGCCTTTCTACTGGGCCGGGGCTTTGCTCCAGTCTTCGCCCCGGTCGCAGGAGCGGGCTGGCCGCACCTTGCCGGTGGTGATTTTCCGCAGTGCGGCGCAGCGCGTTGCCATGCACGTGGACGAGGTGCTGGGCAACCAGGAAGTGGTGGTCAAGAACCTCGGGCCGCAGCTCTCCCGCTTGCCCGGCCTGGCCGGCATGTCGGTGCTGGCATCTGGCGCGGTGGCGCTGATCTACAACCCGGTGGCGCTCGCCACGGTGTACGGGCCGCAGGTCACGGGCTGGGTCGCGAGCCAGCGGGTGGCCGAGCCGCTGGCCGATGGGGACGGCAGCAGCGCAGCCGCGCTGGCGCTCAGCGCGGTGCCTCTGGTGCTGGTGGTGGACGACTCCATCACCGTGCGCCGCGTCACGCAGCGCCTGCTGCAGCGCGAGGGCTACCGGGTGTCGCTGGCGGCCGACGGCTTGCAGGCCCTCGAACGTCTGCAGCAGGAACGGCCCACCGTGGTGCTGTCCGACATCGAAATGCCGCGCATGGACGGCTTCGATCTGGTGCGCAACATCCGCGGTGATGCGCGCCTGTCGGGCCTGCCGGTGATCATGATCACCTCGCGCATCGCGGAGAAACACCGCGAACACGCGCGCGAGCTCGGGGTGGATCACTACCTGGGCAAGCCCTACTCGGAAGACGAGTTGCTGGGACTGATTGCGCACTACACGCGGGCCGCTGCCGAGGTGTGATGCCTGCCGGATTCCGGCGCGTGTCACGAGCGCCACAACATGAAAACCCGGCCTTCGCGCCGGGTTTTTTGTCGCTGGATCAGCTGGTTGTTTTGCCCGGCGTCTTGCCTGGTTTCTTCACCACCGCGTAGCGAAGCAGCGTGCGTTCGCGCGCCTCGGCGTGATCCACCACCGGAAGGGGATAGCCCTGACCCAGCGTGAGGCCCGCGGCGGCCAGCTCGATTTCGCGCGCTTTCCAGGGTGCGTGAATGGCGGCATCGGGCAGGCCCGCCAGTTGCGGCAGGTAGCGCCGGATGAATTTGCCAGAGGGGTCGAACTTCTCGCTCTGGGTGATCGGGTTGAAGATGCGGAAGTAGGGTTGGGCGTCGCAGCCGCTGGAGGCGGCCCATTGCCAGCCGCCGTTGTTGGCGGCGAGATCGAAGTCGATCAGGTGGTCGGCAAAGTAGCGCTCGCCCCAGCGCCAGTCGATCCCCAGGTCTTTCACCAGAAAACTCGCCACCACCATGCGCAGCCGGTTGTGCATGTAGCCGGTCTGGTTGATCTGCGCCATGGCCGCGTCGACCAGCGGGTAGCCGGTGCGGCCAGCGCACCAGGCTTCGAACAAAGCCTTGCCGGGTTTGCCGTGCTCGAACCTGATCTGGTCGTACTCGGGCTTGAAGGCCCGCTCCACCACATGCGGGAAATTGGCCAGGATCTGGTGGTAAAAATCGCGCCAGATCAGCTCCGAGAGCCAGGTGCTGGCGCCGCGAATGCCCTGCAGGTGCATGGCGTAAGCGACCGATGCCAGCTGGCGCACCGAGACCGTGCCAAAGCGAAGGTGAACACTGAGGTAGCTCGGGCCTTTGACGGCGGGAAAGTTGCGGGTTTCTTCGTAGCGGTCGATGCGCTCCACGAAGTCTTCGAACAGCGCCAGCGCACCGGCCGTGCCCGCCTGCACCGGCAGCTGCGACAGGTTGCTGGCCGCAAACCCCATCGCCCCCAGGGTCGGCATGACGCCGCGGCGCGCGTGCGGTAGCGGGGCCAGGGCCTGTGCGTGGGGCGCCACCGGATGCGGCGCGAGATGGTCGGCGGTGACCTGTTTGAGCCAGGCGTTTTTGTACGGCGTGAAAACCGAGAACGGGTGTCCGGCCTGCGTCAGCACCTCGCGGCGCTCGAAAATCACCTGGTCTTTGTGGCCGTGAAACATGATGCCGGCGTGCGCCAGATCGCCGAGCACCTGGGCGTCGCGTGCGTGTGCCGCTGGCTCGTCGTCGTGGTTGGCAAACACCGCCTGCACCTGCAGTTGCTGGGCCAGCTCGGGCACCAGGCCCGCCGCGCGGCCGTGAAGCACGATCAGCCCGACGTCGGCCACCGCGTGCGACGCACCCAGCGCGCAGCAGATCGGCGTCCAGCGCGCGCAGCGACTGCCAGATGAATTCCACCCGCCGGTCGGCTTGCAGGCCGCGTTCAAGCAGCGGGTCGAGGATGTCGGTGTCGAACACGAACACGCACCACAGCTGGCGGCAGGCGCGCAGCGCGTGCGAGAGCGCTGCGTTGTCTTCTGCGCGCAGGTCGCGGCGGAACCACATCAGGCCTTTGTCGTAGCGGTTCATGCGGGTGACGGTGAAAAGGGGTGCGGGAAGGTGTGCGATGAGGGCGCGGCATAAAATGCGCCATGCCCGTGGATTCTGCCCCCATCAACCTGACCAGCCATTTTCTGATCGCCATGCCCGGCCTGCGCGATGTGCTGTTCGGGCGCAGCGTGGTCTTCATGTGTGAGCACAGCGAGCGCGGTGCGCTCGGACTCGTGATCAACAAGCCGAGCGACATTTTGTTGTCGCGCCTGTTCGAGAAGGTCGACCTGCGAATGGACCGCGACGACCTCGCGCAAACCCCCGTTTTTCAGGGCGGTCCGGTGCAGACCGAGCGCGGCTTTGTGCTGCACGAGGCGATCGAGGCCGGCGAGGGCGAGTCGGTCTACGCCTCCACGCTGTCCATTCCGGGCGGGCTGGAGATGACCACCTCCAAAGACGTGCTCGAAGCCATGGCCTCAGGCGCCGGGCCGCGCAAGGTGTTTGTCTCGCTGGGTTACGCCTCCTGGGGCGAGGGCCAGCTCGAATCGGAGATCACCGAGAACAGCTGGCTCACGGTGGAGGCCGATCCGCAGGTGATTTTCGACACCCCGGTGGAAGAGCGCTACGACCGCGCGATGGCCTTGCTTGGCCTGCAATCCTGGATGCTCTCGCCCGACGCCGGGCATGCATGAATGGTGAGGCCCCCACGCTCCACCGCTGCGCGGGTCGCTGCCCCCGGGGGGCTGTTTCGCCTTGGGGCGGCCCGGCGGCGAAACGACCCTCCCGCGCCGCTCCCGCGTGGCGCTGGAAGCTTCACCTCGTTGCCCTGGTCGTTGGAAGTTGATGGAAGTCGAAAACGCTTGCCAGACTTTCCTGGCCTTCGACTTTGGCCAGAAACGAACCGGCGTTGCCAGCGGCAACCGCATCACGCGCACCGCCACGCCACAGGCCACGGTGACGGCCGCAGGAGGCGCCCGGTTCGTGCAGATTGCCCAGCGCATTGCCGAATGGCAGCCCGACGCGCTGGTGGTCGGCGTGCCGTTTCATCCCGATGGCGCAGCGCATGAAAACACCCTGCGCGCGCGCAAATTTGCGCGCCAGCTGCGCGGCCGCCACGCCCTGCCGGTGTTCGAGGTGGACGAGCGCTACAGCACCACCGAAGCCCTGTCGCTGGGCGCCCGAGACGCCGACGCGGCCTCGGCCTGCATCATCCTGGAACAGTTCCTGAGGAGCCTGCCTTGAGTCACGATTCCGCCACCCCGCTTGATGCGGAGCGGCTCTATGCCGATTTGCTGGCACGCTTGCGCGAGCTGCTGGCGCACAGCGCACAACCCCTGCACCTCGCCGGCGTGCCCTCCGGCGGTGCCTGGCTGGTCGAACGCCTGCAGCGCGACCTGGGCCTGCCGGGCGAGCCCGGCGTGATTTCCTCCGGGCTGCACCGGGACGACTTTGCGCGCCGCGGCCTGGCCGTGGGTGTGCACACGCACCTGCCGTTCGAGGTGAATGGCGCCCATGTGTTGCTGGTCGACGATGTGCTCTACACCGGGCGCACCCTGCGCGCGGTGATCAACGAGCTGTTCGATTACGGTCGCCCGGCCAGCGTGAAGCTGGCGGTGCTGGTGGACCGGGGCGGGCGCGAGCTGCCGATCGAGGCCACCGTGTGTGCGGCGACGGTGCATCTGCCAGACGATCGGTCGCTCGAACTCGCGCGCGATGAAAGTGGCAGCTTGAGCTTCGTGCTCGAACCCAAGAAAGACTGACCCGTGGCCGGCAATCCCCAACTCAACGCCAACGGCGAGCTGATTCACCTGCTCTCCACCGAAGGCCTGTCGCGCGCCATCCTCACGCAAATTCTCGACACCGCCGAGAGCTTCGTGAGCGTGAGCGACCGCGAGGTGAAGAAGGTGCCGCTGCTGCGCGGCAAAAGCGTGTTCAACCTGTTCTTCGAGAACAGCACCCGCACCCGCACCACGTTTGAGATCGCGGCCACGCGCCTCTCGGCCGACGTGATCAACCTCGACATCGCGCGCAGCTCCACCGCCAAGGGCGAGTCGCTGGTGGACACCATCGCCAACCTGAGCGCGATGGCGGCCGACATCTTTGTGGTCCGCCACAGCGAGTCGGGCGCGCCCTACCTGATCGCGCAGCATGTGGCACCGCATGTGCATGTGATCAACGCTGGCGACGGGCGCCACGCGCACCCCACGCAGGGGCTGCTCGACATGTACACCATCCGCCACTACAAGAAAGACTTCACCAACCTGTCGGTGGCCATCGTCGGCGACGTGCTGCATTCGCGTGTGGCGCGCTCCGACATCCATGCGCTCACCACGCTGGGCTGTCCCGATGTGCGTGTGGTCGGCCCCCGCACGCTGGTGCCCACCGACATGGGCGCACATGGGTGTGCGGGTCTGCCACACGCTGGAAGAGGGCATCAAGGACTGCGACGTGGTGATCACGCTGCGGCTGCAGAACGAGCGCATGAGTGGCGCGCTGCTGCCCTCCAGCCAGGAGTATTTCAAGAGCTTCGGCCTCACGCCCGAGCGCCTGCGCTGGGCCAAGCCCGATGCCATCGCGATGCACCCCGGCCCGATCAACCGCGGGGTGGAAATCGATTCGGCGGTGGTCGATGGACCGCAAAGCGTGATCCTGCCGCAGGTCACGTTTGGGATCGCGGTGCGCATGGCGGTGATGGGCATCGTTTCCGGAAACACGGCATGAGCATGACCCCCACGCTCCGCCGCTGCGCGGGTCGCTGCCCCCCAAGGGGATGCGTTTCGCCTTGGGGCGGCCCGGCGGCGAAACCTGGCCCCCACGCTCCGCCGCTGCGCGGGTCGCTGCCCCCCAGGGGGGTGCGTTTCGCCTTGGGACGGCCCGGCGGCGAAACCATCCGTACCAAGGTAGAGTCATGAAGATATTGATTCAAAACGGCCGCGTGATGGACCCGATGACGGGTCGCGACGAGATGGCCGATGTGGCGATTGCCGCCGGTCGCATCATCGCCATTGGCCAGATCAGCCCCGACTTCCACCCGAACCGCACGCTCGATGCCGCGGGCTGTGTGGTGGCGCCAGGCCTGGTCGATCTTGCGGTGCGGCTGCGCGAGCCGGGCCAGGAACACGCCGCCATGCTGGAGAGCGAGATGGCCGCAGCGGTGGCCGGTGGCGTGACCTCGCTGGTGTGCCCGCCCGATACCGATCCGGTGCTCGACGAGCCGGGTCTGGTGGACATGCTCAAGTTTCGCGCCGAGAAACTGCACCAGGCGCGGGTGTTTCCCATCGGGGCGCTCACGCGCGGGCTCAAGGGCGAGGTGCTGACCGAAATGGCCGAGCTCACCGAGTCGGGCTGCATCGGCTTTGGTCAGGCCGAGGTGCCGATCGTCAACACCCAGGTGCTGCAGCGCGCGCTGCAATACGCCGCCACCTTTGGCTACACCGTGTGGCTTCGGCCGCAGGATTTCTACATGGGCAAAGGCGTGGCCGCCAGCGGTGCGCTGGCCACACGAATGGGCCTCTCGGGCATTCCGGTGCTGGCCGAAACCATTGCGTTGCACACGCTGTTCGAGCTCATGCGCGCGGCCCAGGGCAAGGGCAAGGCCAACCAAGGCCGGGGCGCGCGGGTGCACCTGTGTCGCCTGAGCAGTGCCGCCGGGCTCGACCTGGTGCGCCAGGCCAAAGCCGAGGGCTTGCCTGTGAGTTGCGATGTGAGCGTGCACAACCTGCATCTGACCGATGTGGACATCGGTTACTACGACAGCCGCTTTCGCCTGCAACCGCCGCTGCGCCAGCAGCGCGACCGCGAAGCGCTGCGCGCCGGTCTGGCCGACGGCAGCGTGGATGCGCTGGTGTCCGACCACAACCCGGTCTCCGCCGATGCCAAGATCCTGCCGTTTGCCGAGGCCGAGCCGGGTGCCACCGCGGTCGAGCTGCTGCTCGGCCTGGCCTGCAAATGGGCGCAGCAAGACGGGCTGGGCCTGATGCAGGCGCTGGCCGCGGTCACCAGTGGTCCCTTGTCGGTGCTGGGCGACAGCCTGGGCACGTTGCGGGCCAGCGTGGGCCAGCTGGCGGTGGGCGGTCAGGCCGATCTGTGTGTGTTCGACCCCAACGGCAGCTGGCCGCTGGTGCCCGCTGTCCTGCGCAGCCAGGGCCGCCACACACCGTTTGAGGGCCACGAGATGCCGGTGCGGGTGCGCGCCACGCTGGTGGGCGGGCAAATTGCCCACGAGCTGGCCCAGGCAACCCAGACGTGAGCGTCGCGCCACGCAGCCCTGTGGTGGCGCTGTGGCGCCTGCTGCGCGCCACCGCCCATGTGCTGCGCGGGTTGTGGATCATCCGCCGTGAATTCGACCGGCTCAACACTTCTCAGCGTGCCCTGGTGGTGCGCGAGTGGTCGCGCCAGATGCTGCGCATCATGGGCGTGACACTGGTGGTGCGCGGTACGCCACCGGCTCGTGGTCCGGTGTTGCTGGTGGCGAACCACATTTCCTGGCTCGACATCCTGGTGATGGACGCGGCACATCCCGCGCGCTTCGTGTCCAAGGCGGACGTCAAACACTGGCCGGTGCTGGGCGCGCTGATCACCGGCGCCGGCACGCTCTACATCGAACGCGAATCGCGCCGCGACGCCATGCGCGTGGTGCACCAGATGGCGGCGGCGCTGCTGGGCGACGACACCTTGGCGGTGTTTCCCGAAGGCACCACCGGCGACGGTGGCGAGCTGCTGCCGTTCCACGCCAACCTGATCCAGGCCGCCATTTCGGCAGAGGCGCCGGTGCTGCCGGTGGCGCTGCAGTACCTGGATGGCGACCAGGGCACGCCCAGCGCCGCGCCGCTGTTTCTCGGCGAGACCACCCTGGTTCAATCGATCTGGACCACATTGCGCGCCCCGAACCTGCACGCGGTGGTGTCTTACGGCGAGCCGCAGCATGCGCAAGGGCGCGACCGCCGCGCCTGGGCCGGCGACCTGCGCGAGGCGGTGGCGGCCTTGCGCTGAAGCAGCTCGCTCAGCCTTTTGCAGCCGCGGCGTCTTTGGCGCGCTGCATCATCAGCGCGGTGTTGGTTTTGCGGTCGTCGTTCACCCGCTGCACCGTCGGCCGCTCGCCCAGGCGCTTGAGGTAGTCGCGCACCGGCAGATCGGCCAGGAAATCGCGGCCGTAGATGAGCTTGGTGGCGCTGCTGACCAGCGGCAGATGCACCACGGCGGCGCAGTCGGCCAGGGTGAACTGCTCACCGGCGATGAAGGGCGAAAACTTCGTGAGCTGCGCGAACGCAGCCACGTTTTTCTCCAGCTGCTTGCCGGTCTTTTCCTTGGCGCTGTCGCTCACCTTGCCGCCGAAGAATGCCTCGGGGTACAGGTTGCGCGCCACCAGCTCCAGGTGCAGCTCGATGTAGCGCAGCAGTTCGCGCACCTTCGCCTTCTGGAAGGCATCGGCCGGCATCAGGGGCTGGGCGGGGAACTGGTCTTCGATGTACTCCAGCACCACGGTGGACTCGCTGATGGCGCCGTGCTCGGTCTTCAGGTAAGGGACCTTGCCCAATGGGCTGGCGCTGCGGTCGGTCTCCCCCACCCAGGCCAGCTCTTCTTCAAACGCAACGCCTTTTTCCAGCAGGGCGAGCTTGACCTTGTTGTAGTAGTTGCTGGCAGCAAAGCCGCAGAGTGTGAGCATGGGGAGGGTCTCCTGGGTGGTTGGTGGATGGGTTCACCGGGGATGTTAGGCCCCCGGGCATCTCAGCGCCGGTCGCCCAGTTGACGTGACCTGTGTCAAATGGCGCCGATACCCCCGCTGATAAACTGCCGCCCATGCCGTTCACCCGCGTCCACCGCCGTTTCACCGCCTGGCTGGCCATGCTGGCCCTGGTGCTGGCCGCGCTCGCGCCCACGCTGGCGCAGGCGGTGGTGGCAGGGTCGGACCGCAGCGACTGGGTGCAGATTTGCAGCGCCACCGGCATGGTCTGGGTCCAGGCCGATCAGGCGGCGGGCGACATGGAAAGCGCGCCCCTGGCCGACATGGGCATGCAGTGCCCCTGGTGCTCGCTGCACAGCCCGGCCACCGGCTTGCCGCCGGCGCTGGGCTCGGGCGTGGCCGCTGCCGCGCCAGCGTCGCTCCCCCAAGCAGTCACAGCCGCGGCCCCGCCCGTGGGCCTGTGGATCGCCGCGCCGGCGCGCGCGCCGCCCTTCATTTCCTGATTCCACGCCGTGGCCCACCCCGAGCGGGTGGTGTCTGTGTTCCCGTGTTTCAGGAGGCGCCGTGCCTCAGCTCCCATTCCTTCCATCTCCCTTGCGGGTGAGTCTGGCGCGCAGGCAGGTTTGCGCAGGCTTGTTCCTTGGCGCCAGCCTGGCCATGCTGAGCGCTTGCAACCGCGTGGCTGGCAGCGATGGCTTTCGCGGCATCGATCTCACCGGTGCCGCCTATGCCCAGGGCTTTTCGCTCACCGATTTCAACGGCCAATCGCGCAGCCTCGCCGACTACCGCGGTCAGGTGGTGATGCTGTATTTCGGGTTTGTGCAGTGTCCGGACGTTTGCCCGACCGCACTGGCCCGAGCCTCGGCCGTGATGCAGCAACTGGGCGCGGACGCTGACCGGGTTCAGCTGCTGTTCGTCACGGTGGACCCCGAGCGTGACACGCCCGAACTGCTGCGCGAGTACATGGCTGCCTTCGATCCGCGCTTTGTGGCCCTGACCGGCAACCTGGCGCAGATCCAGGCCACGGCAGACGCCTTTCGCGTGTACTTCAAGAAGGTGCCCACCGGCAGCAGCTACACCATGGACCACACCGCGCTCACCTACCTGTTCGATCCCGCCGGGCACATCCGCGTGGCCCTGCGGCACGAGCAGACCGCCGACGACTACGCGGCCGATGTGCGGCGTCTGCTGGCCGAACCGTCTCTTTGATCTTTTGCTTTTTCACTTCTCTTTTTCAACTCAAGGTATCCCCATGAAAAAAGTGCTCATCGCTTCCCTCATCACCCTCAGCGCCACCGCCTGGGCTCAGTCCACCACCGTGAAGGTGGAAGACGCCTGGGTGCGCGGCACGGTCGCCACGCAAAAGGCCACCGGCGCCTTCATGCGCCTCACGCCCAGCGCCAACGCACGGCTGGTATCGGCCAGCTCGCCGGTGGCCGGCGTGGTGGAAATTCATGAAATGGCGATGGAAAACGACGTCATGAAAATGCGCCAGGTGCCTGGGCTGGATCTCGCCGCTGGCCGCGCCACCGAGCTCAAGCCAGGTGGCTTTCACGTGATGCTGATGGACCTCAAGGCGCCGGTCAAAGGTGGCGAGGTGGTGCCGCTGACCCTGGTGTTCGAGGACGCGGCCAAGCAGCGCTTCACCCAGGAGGTGCAGGCCCCGGTGACGGCGCTGGGTGGCGGCAACGCGCCGATGAAGCACGACATGAAACCCGGCATGAACCACAAGCAGTGATGAGCGATTGGCTCTCTTTGCCCCTTCCCACTTTCAGGAGTTACCCATGAACCGTTCCCTTGTTTTTCTGCGTCGCGCCGTGTTGGCGCTGGGCCTGTTGACGCTCGGCGGATTCGCCGTGGCGAAATCGGTGCCCGCCGATCAGGGTCTGCCGGTGGTCGAGCTGATGCCGCTGGTGATCAAGCACGAGGCCGATCTCCGGCTCAGTACCGAGCAGATTCAGGCCTTGGCCGATTACCGCAAGCAGGCCATGCCGGGTCGCATCTCGGTGCAGAAGAAGATCCAGACGCTGCGCGGTGAGTTGCGCATGGCCCTGCTGGCAGGCAAACCAGCTGCCGAGCGCGCGGCGCTGATGAAGCAGGTGGCCGACGCCGAGATCGAGCACTTCCAGGGGCGCGATCGTTGCGTTGAACAGGTGCGCAAGACCCTGAGCGCCGAGCAGTTTGCCCAGCTCAGCCAGATCTACCTTGACGGCCTGCGCTGAGTCGCCGGGCCTGCTCAGCGCTCAGGGCTGATCGGCGCTGGGTGCCGCAGCACCCCGGGCACTGGCGGCGCGCTGGCGCCACCGCCGCGCGCAAAGGTCACCACATGGTCGACCTCGGCGCGGATGCCGATCCACTCGCCCAGCGCGTGGTTGTGGTGTGAAGGCACGTGGGTCATGAGCGTCTCGCCGCTGCTCAGGCGCAGCGTGTAGAGAAACTCGGAGCCGCGAAACGCCTTGCGCACGATCTGCGCCTTCACCGGTGCGTGGTCGTCGTGCACGATGTCGTCGGCGCGCAGCAGCACGTCGCACAAGCCGGCCTCGTAGGCGCTGGGCAGGGGGCATTCGTCCATGTCCTGCAGCGCGCCCAGCGGCGTCTGCACCGAGACCTCGCCATCGGTTTCCTGGCGAATCTGCGCTGGCGCAAACACGCCGTGGCCGATGAACTCGGCCACGAAGCGCGTGGCCGGGCGGTGGTAGAGCGCGTAGGCCTCGTCCCACTGGTGCAGGTGGCCTTCGTGCATCACGCCGATCTGGTCGCCGATGGCGAAGGCTTCGAGCTGGTCGTGGGTGACGAAGAGGGCGGTGGTGCCGGCTGCCTTGATGATGTTGCGCACCTCGTGCGCCAGCCGCTCGCGCAAATCCACATCGAGGTTGGAAAACGGCTCGTCGAGCAAGCAGCAGGCGCGGTTGCGGCGCCAGCGCCCGCGCCAGCGCCACGCGCTGCTGCTGGCCGCCAGAGAGCTCGTGCGGATAGCGCGTCTGCATTCCGGCCAGCCCGACCAGCGCGAGCACCTCGGCCACGCGTTGTTCGCGCTGGGCGCGCGGCAGCTTGTCGATGCCAAAGCCCACGTTGCGGCCCACGTCCAGGTGTGGAAACAGCGCGTAGTCCTGGAACACCATGCCGATGCGCCGCTGCTCGGCGGGCATGTGGTGGTGTGCGTCGCTCACACATTCGCCGTCCAGCGTGATGCTGCCGTCGCTGGCGCGTTCCAGCCCGGCCACCGCGCGCAGCAGGGTGGTCTTGCCGCAGCCCGAGGGCCCGATCAACACGCCGATGTCGCCCGCGCGCAGGGTGAGCGAGACGCCGTCCACCGCCGCCTCGGCCTGGCCGGGGTAGCGCACGCTGAGCTGGGCGACGTTGAGAAACATGGGGGTGATTCTAGGAGCCTGTCGGGCTTGGGGCGTCGATAGCGAAAATCGACCCCAGCGAGGACAGTTTTTGCCGGATTTGCAGCCCCATAGCCCGGCTATGGGGCAAAAAGCTGGCGAAAAATGGACCGCTGCGGTCGATTTGCAGCCGACGCTCCCCAAGTCCGACAGGCTCCTAAATGACTACAATTCTCATTTGTATTGCGCATGGTTCTGCCGCCCGGCAACATTTCTCCCCATCACCCCCCAAATCCATCACCCATGCTGCGCTGGCTGGCCCCTGTTCTGTTGCTGCTGCTGCGCGCTGCTGCTGACGCTGCCGGTGCTCAGCGTGGGCGCGTCCTGGCTGCAGTGGGACGCGGCTTCCCGCGATGTGCTGGGCCAGATGGCGCAGACCGTGCTGCCCGAGTACGCGCTCACCTCCCTGCTGCTGTGCGTGAGCGTGGCGATGGGGGTGGCGCTGGTGGGCATGGGCACGGCCAGCGCTGTAACGCTGTTCGACTTCCCGGGCCGGCGCATTTTTGAATGGGCGCTGCTGCTGCCGCTGGCCATGCCGGCCTATGTGGTGGCCTACGCCTACACCGACTTTCTGCAGTTCAGCGGTCCGCTGCAGACCGGGCTGCGCGAGGCCTTCGGCTGGCAGGGCCGGGTGTTTCCCGAGATCCGCAACACGCCGGGCGCGGTCTGGGTCTTCACCTTCACGCTCTATCCCTATGTGTATCTGCTGGCGCGCACCGCCCTGGCCGAGCGCGCGGCGCAGCTGATGGAGGCGGCGCGCCTGCTGGGCGCTCCCTTGTCGCGCCGCATCCGCGAGGTGGCGCTCCCGCTGGCGCGCCCGGCCGTGGCGGCGGGTGTGGCGCTGGCGCTGATGGAGACCCTGGCCGACTACGGCGTGGTCAGCTACTTCGGCATCCAGAGTTTCACCGCCGGCATCTACAAGGCCTGGCTGGCGATGGACAACCGCCTCGCCGCCGCCCAGCTCGCCACCATGCTGCTGGCCACGGTGGCGCTGCTGCTGTGGCTGGAGCACCGCTCGCAGCAGCGTCTGCGCTTTGCCACGCTGCGCGGTGGCCGGGGTGGCGCGGCCGAGGCGCAGCCGGTGCGGTTGCGCGGGCGGCGCGCGGCGCTCGCGGTGGCCGTGTGCGCGGCGCCGGTGCTGTTTGGTTTTGTGTTGCCGGTGCTGTTCATGCTGCGGCCCCTGCTGGGTGGCTGGCAAGAACTGCCCTGGGGTTTGTTCTTGCAGTGGTCGCGCAACAGCGTCTCGCTGGCGGCGGTGAGCGCCGTGCTGGCCACCGGGCTGGCGCTGGCGCTGGCGTTTGCGCTGCGCACGCGGCCCGGCTGGGCCACGCGCAGCGCGGTGCGGCTCACCGGCCTGGGCTATGCGGTACCGGGCGCGGTGATCGTGGTGGGCCTGCTGCTGCCGGTGGGCTGGATCCAGTCGGCCTGGCCCGACGCGGGTGTGGGCTATCTCGATCACCGCCACCGCGCTGGGCATCGTCTGGGCCTATCTGGTGCGCTTCACCGCGGTGGCGCTGCAAAGCGTGCAGGCCGGTTACGCGCGCATGCCGGCCAGCCTGGACGATTCGGCCCGCATGCTGGGCAGCACCGGCTTCGGCCTGGCCTGGCGGGTGCACGCGCCGCTGCTCAAGCGCGCCACCATCGCCGGCGCGCTGCTGGTGTTTGTGGACGTGATGAAGGAGCTGCCGGCCACCCTGGTGCTGCGCCCGTTCAACAGCGACACGCTGGCGGTCATGACCTATCAGCTGGCGCGCGACGAGCGCCTGGGCGAGGCGGCGTTGCCGGCGTTGGCGCTGGTGCTGGTGGGCTTGCTGCCGGTGATCCTGCTGAGCCGCACCCTGAGCCGAAAATGAAGCCTGCTCAGGGCGCTTCGCGTGTCCTGGGCAAACCCGAGCGGCGGCATGTTCTCCGACGGCCCGTTGTCCGTCCCAGCGCGTAGCATTCGCACATGCGCCTGCTGCCACTTTCCCAGACCGTTTGCGCCCGCACACGCCGTGTGGTGGCTGCCGCGCTGCTGCTGGCTTGGTGCCTGGGCCGCGCTGCCCATGCGCAGGAGACCCAGCCGGCGCTGCCCGGTTTTGCCGAGCTTGAAGCCGCTGGCGCCACGGTCGGTGAGATCCGGGTCGTGCCGCAGGCGATTTTCGACACCAGCGACCCGGCCGAGAACTACGCGCTGTTCCGGCTGGCCAACCGGGTGCATGTTCCGACGCGAGAGGGCGTGATCCGGCGCGCGATCCTGTTTGAAAGCGGCCAGCCGGTGTCGCTGCGGCTGATCGAGGAAACCGAGCGCCTGCTGCGCAGCAACCGTTACCTGTACGACGTGGCCATCCGGCCGCTGGCGCTGCGCGATGGCGTGGTCGACATTGAAGTGGCCACACGCGATGCCTGGTCGCTCAGCGTGGGCGCGGGTGTGGGCACCAGTGGCGGCGAAAGCTCCAGCAATGTGGAGTTCACCGAGTACAACCTGTTTGGCACCGGCACCACGCTGGGTTTCAAGCGCAGCAACGATGTCGACCGTTCCAGCTCCGAGGTGGAATACGCCAACGCGCGTGCTTTTGGCACCTGGGTCTCGGTGGCGGCCAGCCACGCCAGCAACAGCGATGGCAGCCGAAATGCGGTCTCGGTGGTGCGGCCGTTTTACGCACTCGACTCGCGCTGGACCGCGGGCTTTCGCGCCGCGTCCGACGACCGCATCGACCCGCTGTACCAGGCGGGCGAGATTGCCAGCGAGTACCGCGTGACGCTGTCGCAGGCCGATGTGTTCGCCGGCTGGTCGGCCGGACTGGTGAATGGCTGGGTGCAGCGCCACACCGTGGGCCTGAGCACCAGCCGCGTGCGTTACGCGGCCGAGCCGGGGCGCGTGGCGCCGCCGCAGTTGCCCGAAGACCGGGAGCGCGCTGGCCCCTACTGGCGCTACGACCTGATCGAAGACCGGGTGGAGCGCGAGCTCAACCGCAACCTGGTGGGCCGGCCCGAGTTTTTCCAGCTCGGTCTGCTGGCCAGTCTGCAAGTGAACTGGGACGGTCGCGCGTTTGGCGCCGACCGCGACGCGCTGCGCTACAGCGCCGCGATCAGCCGCGGCTTTGCGCCCCGGCCAGACGACACGCTGATCGCCCGCGCCGCCTGGAGCGGCGAGGTGTCCCGCGACGGCGCAGGCACCCAGCTGCTGAGCCTGGGCGCGCAGTACTACCGGCCGCAGAGCAAGCGCCGCCTGTTTTACGCCGCGGCCGGGGTCGACTGGCTGACCCGACCCGGCGTGACCGACCAGCTGGTGCTTGGCGGCGACAACGGCCTGCGCGGCTACCCGCTGCGCTACCAGACCGGCGCGCGGCGCGTGCTGCTCACGGCCGAGCAACGGGTCTACACCGACGTCTATCTCTGGCGGCTGTTTCGCCTCGGCGGCGCGGCGTTTGTGGATGTTGGCCGGGCCTGGGGCGGCAGCCTGCCCACCACCGACAACGCCGGCTGGCTGGCCGACGTGGGCGTGGGGCTGCGCGTGGTGAGCGAGCGCTCGTCGTTCGGCACCGTGGTGCACATCGACATGGCCGTGCCGCTCAGGCGCGCGGGCGACGTGAGCAAGGTGCAGTTTCAGGTCAAGGCCAAGCGCAGTTTCTGACGTGCCGGCCAGCCCGTTAGCATCGGTCTGCATCCTTCCCCTCCACCCATCGCACCGGCGTCTCGCCGCCGGCGCGGAGATTCACCATCAGCCCCTCCGCCGCCCAATCGCCTGCCGCCTCGTTTCGCGACATCACCCTGGCCCACGCCATCCGCCTGGTGGAAGAAACGGGCGCGCTCGACGACGCCAGCGAGATGGCGCTGGCCCACGCGCGCCAGCGCAGCGAGCAAGACCGCCTGCTGGAGCGTTCGCGTCTGCTGGCCCGGCGCCTGGGCCTGCAGGCCGACTGGGCGCGGCTGCAGACCGGGCTCTGGATCGCCGCCGGTCTCACGCTGCTGCTCGCCTACCTGCTGGCCGGCGGGCTGCTCACCCGCGTGCTGGGCAGCGGGCAGACCGTGAATGCCGCGTTTGCGTTCGTGGCCATGCTGGGTGTGCCCTGGCTGGCGCTGCTGGTCTGGCTGGTGTGGGCCTTGGCATCGGCTTTCTCGCGCGAGGCCTCGGCCCCGTGGTCGCTCGGGCAGCTGATGCTTTCGCTGGCGGCGCGCATCCCGGGGCTGCGCGGGCCGCACACGCTCACCCTGCTGCGCGGCGCCAACGCCATGCTGCGCCAGCAGCGCCTGGGCCTGTGGGTGTTCGGTGCCATCAGCCACGCGCTTTGGGCGCTGGCCTTTGGGCTGGTGCTGGTCACGCTGTTGCTGCTGTTTTCGTTCCAGGCCTACCAGCTCACCTGGGAAACCACCATTCTCGATGCGCGCTTTTTCGAGCGCTTCCTGCAGCTGACGGGCTGGCTGCCGGCCCAGCTGGGCTTTCCCGTGCCATCCCAGGCGCTGATCCACGCGCCGGCCAGTGCCTCGGGCTCGCAGGCCATTGCCTGGTGGTTGCTGGCCAGCGCCCTGCTCTACGGCCTGCTGCCGCGGGTGCTGGCGCTGCTGGTGTGCCTGGGGGTGTGGCGCCACCGCGCCAGCCGCCTCGCGCTGGACACGCGAGACCCGTATTTCCGCCGGCTGGTGGCGCGCTTCACCGCCATGGCGCCCGCCACCGTGGTCGATGCCGAACATCCGGCCCCCCGCCCGGCCAGCCAGCGCTTTCGCGCCCGGGCGCCGGGGCAGGCGGCGCGCACGGTGGTGATCGCGTTTGAGCTGCCCGACGAGCTGGGCGAGCCGCCCGCCGCGTTGCTGGCGCTGGCCGACCAGGCGCACACCGTGCGCGGCAGCATGACCGAGCGCCTGGCGCTGCTGGGCGCGCTGGCGGCCGAGCCCGGCGCCGATGCGCTGGTGCTGTGCTCGGCCACGGCCAGCCCCGACCGCGGCGCCGAGCGGTTTTTGCGCCAGGTCTGCGAGCACAGCGCGAGTTGCGCGCTGCTGCCGCTGGCCCTTGATGCGGGCAGCGCCGACAACAAGCCCCGGCGCTGGGCCGACTGGCTGGCCGCCAGCGACCTGGGCGCGGTCGCCTTTTGCGCCACCCTCGATGACGCGCGCCGATGGATGGAGACACGCCGTGGCTGACCACAACCGATCCAGCGGCACCATCGACATCGCGGTGGTCGGCCACACCAACGCCGGCAAGACCTCTCTGCTGCGCACCCTCACGCGCCAGGCGCGCTTTGGCGACGTTTCCGAGCGCCCGGGCACCACCCGTCATGTGCAGGCCATCGGCCTGGACACCGGCGGCCAGACGCTGGTGCGCTATTTCGACACGCCCGGCCTGGAAGATTCGGTGGCGCTGCAACACCACCTGAAGCAGCTCCCCGAGGCGCTCACACCGCCGCAGCGTGTGCGCGCCATGATCGAGGGACCGGAGGCGCGCGGCGTGTTCGAGCAGGAAGCCAAGGTGTTGCGCCAGATGCTGGCCGCCGATGCCGCGATCTACGTGATCGACTGCCGCGAGCCGCTGCTGCCCAAACACCGCAGCGAGATCGAGGTGCTCAACACCTGCGCGCGGCCCATCATGCCGGTGCTCAATTTCGTGCGCAGCGCCAGCAGCCGCGAAGCCGAATGGCGCGAGATGCTGGCGGCCTACGGGCTGCACGCCGCGGTGCTGTTCGATGCGGTGGCGCCCTTTGTGGGTGCCGAGCGCCAGCTCTACGAAGACCTCAGCGTGCTCATGCGCCAGCACAAGGCCACGCTGCAGACCGTGCTGCGCGATCTGCAGCGCCAGACCAACGAGCGCCGCGCCGCCAGCGCCCAGCGCGTGGCCGACACGCTCATCTCGGCGGCCGCCATGCGCCGCGAGATTGCGCCCGAGACCCTGGCCGATGCGCGCGCCAAGGCCGCGTTTGTCCAGGCCTTTCGCGACGAGCTGGTGGCCAGCGTGCGCCGCTGTGTGCATGAGCTGTTGCAGATGCACGGCTTCGGCCCGGACGACGCCACGCTCGATGTCCTGCCCTGGACCAGCGAGCGCTGGGCCTCCGACCTGTTCAACCCCGAAACCCTGGCCACGGTCGGGCGCCTGCTCGGCAAGGGCGCGGCGGCCGGTGCGGCGGTGGGCTTCACGCTCGATCTGGCACTGGCCGGCATGTCGCTCGGCGCGGCCACGGCGCTGGGCGCTGCCATTGGCGGCGCGCTCAGCCAGGGCTGGGGCCAGGCGCCGCGCATGCTGCGCAACAAGATCATGGGCGTGGAAGAGCTGACGCTGGACAACAGCGTGCTGGTGCTGCTGGCCGACAACCTGCTGCAGCTGTGCCAGGTGCTGGAGGCGCGCGGCCACGCGGCGCAGGACACGATTGCGCTGCGCATGGCGCCCTCCAGCTCGTACCGCCAGGCGCTGCTGGCGGTGCTGGAGCCGCTGCAGCAGGCCCGCGCGCACCCCGGCTGGGAACACCAGAGTGGGCAGTCCCGCGACCACAGCCGCCGGCGCGAAGCGCTGGGCCAGAACCTTGCGCAGCAGATTCACCGCTTGCTGGACGCGGCGCCGTCCGAGCCGGACAGTCAGCGGCTCAAAACGGCCGAATAGGCCGCGCTCGAGTGCGGCGGGATCCGCCGACCCACGCTCCCCGGCCCCGGCTGGCGCCTCAGCGCTGACCCATGCGCACCAGTCGGCCGGGCCGGTTTCCCGTGAGCGCACCGCCGGTGCAGGTGCGCTCGCCGGCCACCCAGGTGCCCCGGTAGCCGTCGGCCTTTTGCACGAAACGCTTGCCGCCACCGGGCAGGTCTCGGTGCAACTCGGCGGCGCCAAGTTTCAATGTCTTGGGATCGATCAGGTTGATGTCCGCGCGCTGGCCCACCCGGATCTCACCGCGGTCTTGCAGGCCCAGGTAGCGGGCGTTGCGCGCGCTCATCATGTGCACCGCCTGGTTCAACGGCAGCCGATCGTGGGCCCGGTCGAGCACCCAGTGTTTGAGCATGAAGCTGGAGAAGCTGGTGTCGCAGACCGTGCCCACGTGCGCGCCGGCATCCGACAAACCGTAGAGCGCGCGCGGGTGGTCGAGCATGCGGCGCACCACGTCCAGGTTGCCCTGGTTGTAGTTGAAGATGGGAAAGTAGATCAGGGCGCTGCCATCGCCCGCGCTGAGATGGTCGTACATGGCCTCCAGCGCCGTGGTGCCGGCCTGCTTGGCGCGCACGTAAAAACTGTCGGTGACCGCGGGTTCGTAATTCATGTCGCTGGTGAGCGGGAACATGCGCGCGCTGACGCGCTCGATCTGCGCCAGCAAGATGTCCACCAGCGGTGGAATGGCGGTGCCGTCGCCCGACATGCGCTGGCTTTTTCCGTTCAGGATCGCGGCCTTGCGCGCCGGTTCGCGCAGGGCAGCGGCGCGCTGCGCCAGCGGCAAACTGGCCACTTCCAGGTAGGCGGGGAAGCCCATGAAGGGGTGAAACGAAGCGTCCAGCCCCTGGATCACGCCGATGCCGCGCACGGCGGTTTGCAGGTGCAGCGGCAGACCCCGCGCCACCGCCGCCTCGACACGCTGGGCGATGGCCTGGTACTGGTCGCCGCCCGGATCGCGCTGCAGCCAGCTCATGGAGAGCGGCCGCCCGCTGGCCTGCGCCATGTCTTCGACCAGCTGAAATTCACCGTCGAAGCGCTCTGCGCCTTTGAACAGATCGAAATCGCTCACCACCTGAATCACGCCGTGGTCCAGCCCCCGAAACGCGCTGGCCAGACCGCGCAACTCGGCGCCGGTGGCTTCGCTGGCCGGGGTTTCTTCGCCCAGGGCGGTGCGGTGGTTGTCGCTGCGCCCGGTGGAAAACCCCACCGCGCCGGCTTTCAGCGCCTCGCTCAGCAGCGTTTTCATCTGCGCAATGTCGGCCGCGGTGGCGCCTTCCTGCGCCACCGCGCGCGCGCCCATCACGTACATGCGCAGGGGATCGTGCGGCACCTGCACCAGGTAGTCCATCACCCGCGGTGTGCGCTCCAGCGCGTCCATGTAGTCGGTGAAGCTTTCCCACGACCACTGAACACCCTCGGCCAGTGCCACGCCCGGAATGTCTTCCACGCCCTCCATGAGCTCGATCAGCTTGTGTTGCTGGCCCGGGCGCACCGGCGCGAAACCGACACCGCAATTGCCCATCACCAGGGTGGTGACGCCGTGGTAGACCAAGGGGGTGAAGTCCGGGTCCCAGGTGGCCTGTCCGTCCATGTGGGTGTGGATGTCCACAAAACCGGGCGTCACCCAGCAGCCGGTGGCGTCCACCGTTTCCTTTGCCGCGCCGCTGATCTGGCCCACTTCCACAATGCGGCCGTCACGCACGGCCACGTCTTGCACCACCGGCTCGGCCAGCGTGCCGTCGACCACCAGGCCGCCGCGAATCAACAGATCAAACATGGTTTTTGGTCTCCTCGGTTATGCAATGGCCGGGAACTGCCGGCGCCACACCGCTGCCAGCAGCAGGCCGCTCACAATGTGCCAGATGCCCCACAGGCTGGCGATGATCACCATGCCCAGGTCGTTCTGAAACTGCGAGGCGATCACAGCCAGCGCCAGCGCCGAGTTTTGCATGCCGACCTCGATGGTGATGGTGCGCCGCTCGGCCCAGCCGACCCGGAACAGCCGTGCGCTCAACCAGCCCACGCCCAGCCCCAGCAGGTTGTGTAGGACCACCAGCGCAAACGTGGGCAACAGTGCCAGGGTGAGCAACTGGCGCTGGCCCACCAGGCCGGCCACGATGAACACCAGCAGCATGCCCAGCGCCATGCGGCCCAGTGGTTTTTGCAGGCGCTGCGCCAGCTGCGGACGCCGCGCGCCCAGCCACAGACCGAGCACCATTGGCACGCCCAGCATGGCCAGCAGGTTGAGCCAGAGCAGTTTTTGGTCGACCGCCAGCGCCACCAGCAGCCGCGCGGTTTCCGGGTTGGCCGCGGCCGTCCAGGCAAAGTTCAGCGGCAGCATCACCACCGCCGCGGCGCTGGCCACCGCGGTCAGCGTCACCGACAGCGCGGCGTTGCCACGGGCAAAGTGGGTCACCACATTGCTCACGTTGCCGCCTGGGCAAGCAGCCACCAGCAGCATGGCCAGCTCGACGTTGGCCGGCAGGTCCAGCACCATGGTCAGGGCCCAGGTGGCGGCCGGCAGCAAGAGAAACTGCGGGATCAGACCCGCCACCACCGCCCGCGGCATGCGCGCCACCAGCGCAAAGTCGGCCCACCGCAGGTGCAGCGCCACCGCAAACATCATCAGCGCCAATACCAGGGAGAGGATGAGTTGGAAGGGCGTCATGGGTGGTGATCCAGGGTGGAGATTCCGGCCATTTTCCAGCCAGCTGATGCGCCGTGCCTGTCACCCGTTTTGCCGTACTCGGAGCCGCCCGCCTGCCTGCGCACCCCCTGGTCCTGGGCGGCGTTGCCAACTTCACGGCATTCGATGGCGTTCTTGAACGCGGTTTCGTGGGAGACAACAAAAAAGCCCGGAAGCGTTTGGACCTTCAGGGCTTCTGTTTGGTGCAGCCAGTAGGAATCGAACCTACATCTGACCCTTAGGAGGGGTCCGTTCTATCCATTGAACTATGGCTGCCTGGAAGGTTGAGATTGTAGAGGTCGGGTGCGGCGAGTCTGGTCTGCAACGGTCTGCGCAGCGGCGGAGCGTGGGGGCGACCGACCGCAGCGAAGGGCCGTCCCAAGCAAGGTCAGCCCCCTTGGGGGGCAGCGACCCGCGCAGCGGCGGAGCGTGGGGGCGACCGACCGCAGCGAAGGGCCGTCCCAAGCAAGGTCAGCCCCCTTGGGGGGCAGCGACCCGCGCAGCGGCGGAGCGTGGGGGCGACCGACCGCAGCGAAGGGCCGTCCCAAGCAAGGTCAGCCCCCTTGGGGGGCAGCGACCCGCGCAGCGGCGGAGCGTGGGGGCCTAGTCGTACCGCAGCGTGAAGATCAGATCGATCGCGTTTTCCTCGCCGGCGCGTGCGCGCAGCGTGAGGCGGCGCGAGAGGTCGTAGAAGATGGACACGGTGCCCAGGGTGCCGGCCAGGCTGCGCTCGTAGGCGAGGTACAGATCGCTGGACAGGCGCTTGCCCAGCGTGAGCGCGGCGGCGCTGGTGCTGCCGTCGGCGTTGGTGGCTTCGCCGCGCACCGAGAGTTCGTCCAGTCCGAGGGCGCCGGCGAGTCCGCCGTCCAGTGAGTTGCCGTTGCTTGCCAGCAGCGCCAGCGCGGCCTGCTGCAGCAGCGCGGCCTCGGC
The DNA here is from genome assembly GCA_963831255.1 of uncultured beta proteobacterium. Lineage (GTDB taxonomy): Bacteria > Pseudomonadota > Gammaproteobacteria > Burkholderiales > Burkholderiaceae_C > Hydrogenophaga. The sequence goes on from CAWHPI010000003.1 coordinate 350,282, forward strand.
GCCGGCGCCGGTGGCGGGGCGGCCGAGCAGCAGCCAGGCGAGCTTTTCGGCGTCGGGCATGTCGGGCTCGGCAAACAGGCGCACGCGTGGCGCCTGCGCGCTGCCGCTGATCTGCACCCCGACGCGCTGGGCCTGGGGGTCGGGGTTGACGCCGACTTGCGGACGCACGGCCACGATGTCGAGCGTGGGGTCGTCGAACGGGCCGGTGAAGCGCAGCACCCCGGTTTCGATGGTGAGCCGTTGGCCGTAGGCGCGGTAGGTGCCGCTGATGGTGCGCACCTCACCGAGCAGGCGCGGTGTGGGCTGGGCTGGTGTGGCGCGCACGGTGAGCTGGCCGGCCAGCCGCGTTTGCAGGCCGCGCCCGCTGACCTGGAAGGCCGGCCCCAGATCGAGTTCAACCTGCACATCGGGCTGCACCCGCGTGGCGTTGGGGTCTTCCAGCGGCGTGCCGGAACCGCGCACCACCACGTCGCTGCTGAGCGAGGGCGCGAGGTCGTCGGGCAGGGTGATCTGCGCGCTGTCGGCCTTGAGCTGGCCGCGCACCCTGAGCGCCGGGCCGTCGAGTTCCAGATTCAGTTTGCCTGAGAGCGTGAGCCGCCGGTCGACCCGCGACGACACGCGCAGGCGGTCGGCCGTGGCCTGCAGTTCGATCACGGGCTGGCGCGTGGTGCTGCCGGTGAGCGGGCGCCACTCGGCACTGCCGCTGGCCTCCAGCGTGCCGCCTTGTTCGGCACCGCGTGCGCCTTCCAGCCGGAAGCGGTCGATGGTGAGGCGCTCGCCGGTGAAGCGGGCGCGCAGCAGACCGTTGGTGAAGGCGATGCCGTCGACCACCGAACGCAGCGCCAGTTCGTCGGCGTTGAGCGTGCCGCTGTACTGCGGCGTGCCGCGGCTGCCGCTGAGCGCGACCTCGGCGGCCAGGGTGCCGCGCATGCGCCAGCCCGGTGGCGCCAGTGCCGACCACACGCCGACTTGCGGCAGGGCGGCGCGCAGCGTGCCACGGACCGGCGCGCTGGCCGGCCACCAGGCGTCGAGCGCGCTGGTGCCTTCGGGCAGGGTGGCGCCGCGCGCGCGCAGCTCGGTGCTCAGGTCGGCGCTGGCTTCGCCCAGGCGCTCGCTGCGCCAGCGCAGCTGGGCCTGCACCTGCGTGCCTTGCGCGCTGATGGCGATGCGCGCGGCCTGCACGCCGGCGGCGGTCCGCGTGGCGGCTGCGCCGCCATTGCCGGTGTCGGGTGCGAGCGTGAGGTCGCCGCTGCTGCGCTGCAGCTCGGCCGAGAGGCGCAGCGGGGTGGTGGCATCGGCCGGTAGCAACACGTCCCACCGGCCATCGAACAGCAGATCGCCGCCGACGCCCGCGCTGGCCATCGGGCCGGCCTTGGCGTCTTCTGGTGTGGCCAGTGCGTCCAGCCACGCCAGCGGCAGGCCTTGCAGGCGGCCGCGGGTCTGCAAGCTGCTGGCCTGCCAGACCAGGCTGTCCCAGGCCACGCTCAGTGGCTTTTGGCCAAACGCTGGCAGGGCGCTCTTGGCCGGGTCACCCACCGCGCGCACCGAGGGCAGCAGGCTGAGCTGGCCGGCACCAGCGTCGAGTTTGAGCGCCTGGGTGCCACCGGCCGGGCCCAGCGACCAGCGCAGGGCGATCGGCTGTGGGCTTTGCAGCGTCCAGTCGGTGATTCGGTCGCTGCGCGAGCGGTCACTGGCCTGGAGTTTCAGCCGCTGCAGATCGAGCGCGCCGCTGCGCCAGGCGGTGGCGAGCGGGGTGTTCGGTGTGTCTGTTGCACCCAGCTTCAGGCGCGCAGCCGTGTCGATCTGGCCGCGCCAGCGCGCCTGGGTGGCGTTGCCGCGCAGCTCGATTTGCAGGCTGGTCAGGGGGCCGCTGGCGTGCAGGCGGGCGTCGGCCAGCGCGATGGTCTGGCTGTCGACGGTCGTTGTCGCGGGGGTGGTGCTGGCGTTGGCGCTGGAGGCGCCTGCTGGTTGCCAGAGCAGTCGGGGGACTTCGAGCGTGAGTGCCACTTGGGGCACGGCGCTGGCGGCTGTCTGGCCCGCGCCGGCCGGGTAGCCGAGTGCGCCCAGGCCGCCGGTCCACCGCAAGTCGAGCTCGGCCTTGCCTTCCAGCGTCAGGCCGGCTTGCGGCGCCAGCGTTTCGCTCAGCGTGGGGCCGATCAGCGGCAGCGCCTGCAACGATCGCAGCCAGGCCAGGGTGCGCGCGGCGTCGGCCAGCTGCAGGCCCAGCTGGCCCTGGCCGCGGTCGTGCGCGAGCAGGGTTTTCCACTCGCCGCTCGCGCCAGGCAGGCTGAGCTGGCCACCACCATCCCACACGCGGCTTCGGGTGTCGAAGCGCCCACGCAGTTGCAGCTCGGCATCGGCCACGGCCAGGCGGACATCGGTCAAATCGATCACACCCTGAGTTGCGTCTGCGCTCGCAGGCAGCCAGCGGCCCTGGGCGCGCAACTCGCGCAGGCGCAGCCCGGCCAGTGCCCCCGAGGGTTGCGGGCCGGCTGGCTGGATGCGCGCCTCGATGGCCACGGCGCCAGCCTGGCTGCTGCTGGCCGTTGGGTTGCCGGCTTGCGTGGCGCTGGCCGACAGCGTGCCGTCGAGCGCCGCCGGGGCCAGCGTGCTCCAGAGCAAGGCCGGGTTGATGCCGCGCGCCTGCAGGCTGCCCTGCCAGCGGTCGAGCGCCGCGCCGCCGCCCGGCAGCCGGCCGATATCGCCGTCGGCCTGCAGTCTGCCGCCGCCCAGTTCGGCCTGCAGCGTGTCCACCCGCCAGCGCTCGGCGGTCTGGGTCAGCGTGGCTTGCAGGCGCTGCAGTGGCAGGCGTTGCCGGTCGGCTGGGCCGCTGGCGCTGTTGCGCAGATCGATCTGCGCGCGCCAGGCCTCACCCTCGGGCGCGGCGCGCAGCGTGCCCGAGAGCGCGGTGAGCGGCGCCTGGGGCCACAGGCTGGCCAGATCGAGCTGGTGTGCGGTGGCATCGGCGCTTTGCAGGGGTTGTTCGGCCCAGGGCATGACGCGCGCGGTGGCGGCCAGCGTGGGCGTTGCGCTGGCGGGGTCGTCGCTCGGCGCCACGCGCGCCTGGACATCGAGCGCCGCGCTGGCACCACTCAGGCTGCCGGTAACCTTGGCCTGTGCCTGGAGCGCCACCGTTTTGCCATCGGGCACCGTGGCCTGAACGGTGCCCTGGACCTGCAGCCACAGCGGCATGGGCGCCTGTGCACCCAGCGCCAGCTTGCGCCTGGTAGCGCCCGTCGGCGACCTGAAGCGAGTCGATGCGCAGCCGGTGGGCGTCGGCCACACCGGCGATTTCCGGGCTGTCGTTGGTGCCGTAGCGGTACAAGCCTTTGAGGTCGGTCAGCACCAGTGGCTGCGCACCCTCGATCACGACCTCTTGCACCTCAAACGGGAGGCTCAGCGCCAGCGGCAGGGTGACCGCGTCCAGCGGCTCGGTGGGCATGTCGGATGGGGGTCGCTGGTCCTGAATCACCAGCTGTTGCAGCTGCAACCCGTCAACCTGCAGGCCGTGTCCGAGCAAGGCCTGCCAGACCGCGTTGCCGCTCAGTTGCAGCGCCACGCCGCTGGCCTGCACCGCCAGGCCGTCGCGCGACCAGCGCAGTTGCGCGATCTCGCCGCCACCGAGCAGGCTGCCCTGCGCGTTCTCGGCGGTCAGGATGCCGGTGCTTTCGCTGTGCGTCTCGGTGTAGGCCTGCGCCCAGCCCAGGGCGCGCGCCAGCGAACCGGGGCTGTTGGCCCACCAGCCGGCCGCCAGCAGACTGGCCAGCAGCAGCGCAACCAACGCGCCGGGCACCCAGACCACGAACCACCACCCGCCGTGCAGCGTGGCGCGACGCTGCTCCTTGGGCGTGGGGGTCTTGGCGGCTTCGGCGGCGGGCTGGGTCAAAACGTGAAGCCCACGGTGAGGTGCAGCCGCAGGGTTTTGGGCGTGACGCCGTAGGCCAGATCGGCCTGCAGCGGACCCACCGGGCTGTTGTACCGAATGCCCGCGCCCAGGCCGACGCGAGCGCGCAGGTCGTTGGGTTTGTCGGCCACTGCGCCGGCGTCCACAAACAGCACGGTTTCCCACGGGGTGCGCACACCGTCGCGCACGATGGGTCGCTGCCACTCGAAGCTGCCCACCGCCAGGTAGCGGCCGGGCGAGACGCCGCCGTCGGCCTGCGCAATGCCGATGTCGCGCAGCCCGTAGCCGCGCACCGTGGTGTCGCCACCGGTGAGGAACAGCTGGGTTTCCGGAATTGGCGCATCCAGCTTGGCCCACACCGCGCCGCCCTGCAGACGCAAGGCGAGGCGCCCGGCGGTTGCCGTGCTGGTGTCGGGCGTGGTGGCCTTGGCTGGCTCGGCACCCAGTGGCCAATAGCCCAGCCAGCGCGCCATCGAGCGCACAAAGGGCCGTCTCAGCTGGCCCAGCGTGCTGCCCACGCCGAATTCGACGCCCAGGCCGTGGCCGTCGGTGGGGAAGGGCGTGTTGTCGAAGCGGCGCCGTGTCCAGGCGTAGTTGGCGGAAATGGACGAGTCGGTGGCGTCGGACGTGAAGATGCGCAGCACGCTGTTTTCAGCCTTTGCCCGGTCGTACTGCAGAAAGAAGCTTCGGTCTTGCGCCGGGTTTTCCTGCGACTGCCCCAAGCGCAGCCGCTGGCTGGTGGTGGTGTCGAAGCCATCCACCTGGCGCGCCGCCTGCGCGCTGGTGATCCAGCGCCAGCCTTCGCGATCGACCGGGGAGCTCCAGGTGGTGCTGAGCAGACTGTCGTCGCGCTCCAGCCGGGCCTGCGTCACGGCGCGCCAGCCGATGCCGGGCACGCGCAGGTGGGTGTGTTCGAACGACAGGCGCGCGCCGCTGTCGGTGCTGCCGCCAACGCCGAACACCAGCTTTTGCTGCTTGCCCTCGCGCACCTGCACCACCACCGGCGCCGGCCCGCCGTCGACCTGAGGTTCGACCGTGACAAACACCGAGTCGAAGTACCCGGTGTCGGCAATGCGCTGCTGTGCCGCCTGGAGTTTGTTCAGGTCGTAGTCGGCGCCGGCCGTGAGACCGGCCAGGCGCACCAGGCGCTCGACCACCGCCGGGTCGTAGCGCTCGATGCCGTTCACCCGCACCATGCCGACCTGCACCGGCGCACCGGAATCGAGTTCGATGTAGAGCCGCGCGCTGTGGTCGAGCGGGTCGATGTCGGCCAGGCTGTTGTGAATGCGGCCGCCGGGGTAGCGCTCTGCGGTGAGCGCGCGCACCGCCTGCGACTTCGCGCTGTCCCAGGCCGCCTGGGTGAAGGGGCTGCCCTCGTCGAGCGCGGCGCTGCTTTCGATGGCCGCGCGCTGCGCGGCGGCCTCCGGTGCGGTGGCGATGTCGCCACGGAAATAGACCTGTGTCTGGGCGATTCGCGTTGGCGTGCCGGGCTCAACCCGCAGCGTCACGGTGCCCAAGAAGGGCCGGCGTGCCCCGGTTTCGGTGGCTGGTGCGGGCGCTGCTTCGTCCAGGCCCACCTCGATGTCGGGTGAAAAGTAGCCTTGCGTGCCCAGCAGGTCGCGCAGGTTGTCTGGGGCCTGCACCAGCAGCCGATTGAGCTCGGGCGTGTCGAGGTCGCGCAGGGTGCGAAAGCGCTGCAGATCCAGATGGCGCAGCAGAAACCCGCGCAGGTTCTCGGGCGCCTGAAGGTCGATGGCAAAGCGCGGCTCGGGCGGCGGGCGGCTGGCCCGGTCGCGTGCGGTGCGTGGCGCGCGGGCGGGGGCTGCGCTGTCGTCGCTGGCCGCAGCAGCCGGCTCGTCGGGCGATGTCGCTTCGCTCGCTTGTGTGGCGACCTCGGCGCCCGTTTCCGACCCGGCGGAGGCCTGGGCCGAGGCGAGCGAGGGCAGCATCAGGCAGCAAAGCAGCGGCAACAAGGGCCACCGTGTGCCCCGAACACGGAGGACATCTGCAACGTTCATGAATTTACTTGGACAGCATGCGCATGGCGTCTTCCAGTCCCTTCAGGGTCAGCGGAAACATCCGCTGGCTCATGAGTTGCTGGATCACGCTGATGCTCTGTCGATACTGCCAGACGCCCTGGGGTTCCGGGTTGACCCAGGCGAACTTCGGGAACGCGTGGGTGAGGCGCTGCAGCCACTCCGCGCCGGCCTCTTCGTTGTTGTATTCCACGCTGCCGCCGGGCTGCAGGATTTCGTAGGGGCTCATGGTGGCGTCGCCCACGAAGATCAGCTTGTAGTCCTTGTTGTACTTGCGGATGATGTCCCAGGTCGGGAACTTTTCGGCGTAGCGGCGCCGGTTGTTCTTCCACATGAAGTCGTAGACGCAGTTGTGGAAGTAATAGAACTCCAGGTGCTTGAACTCGCTCTTGACGGCTGAAAACAGCTCTTCGACGCGCTGGATGTGCTCGTCCATCGTGCCGCCCACGTCCATGAGCAGCAGCACCTTCACGTTGTTGTGCCGCTCCGGGATCATCTTGATGTCGAGCCAGCCGGCGTTGGCCGCCGTGGCGCGAATGGTGTCGGGCAGATCGAGCTCCAGCTCATTGCCCTCGCGCGCGAACTTGCGCAGCCGCCGCAGCGCGACCTTGATGTTGCGCGTGCCCAGTTCCTGGGTGTCGTCGTAGTCGCGATAGGCGCGCTGCTCCCACACCTTGACCGCACTTTTGTTGCCACCCTTGCCGCCAATGCGCACGCCCTGCGGGTTTTTGCCGCTGTTGCCAAAGGGCGAGGTGCCGCCGGTGCCGATCCACTTGGAGCCTCCCTCGTGGCGCTCCTTTTGTTCTTCCAGCCGCTTCCTGAGCGTTTCCATCAGCTCGTCCCAGTCCATCTTGGGCGCGTTGGCTTTTTGCTCCTCGGACAGGATGCGTTCGATCTCCTGGCGCAGCCAGTCGGCCGGGATCGGCTTGGTGAAGTCGGCGATCATCTCCACGCCTTTGAAATAGGCGGCGAAGGCGCGGTCGAATTTGTCGAAGTGCTTTTCGTCTTTCACCAGCGCGGTGCGGCTGAGAAAGTAGAAATCGTCCATCGTGCAGGCATCTGGGTTGCGCGGACCGACCACATTGGCCTGCAGCGCCTCCAGCAGCGTCAGGAATTCCTTGCTGGAGACCGGCAGCTTGGCGGCGCGCAAGGTGTAGAAAAAGTCGATCAGCATGGTGACCTCCGTGTGCGCTGGGTCAGGCGTGGCGCGCGCGCCGGTACAGCAACTGGACCTTGGCCTCGGGCCACTCGCCTGCGGTCATGCTGTAGATGACGGTGTCGCGGATGGTGCCGTCGCGGCGCATCGCATGGCCCCGGATCACGCCATCTTTGCGCGCGCCCAGTCGCTCGATTGCGTGTTGCGAGGCGAAGTTGAAGTTGTCGGTGCGCCAGCCCACCGTTCGGCAGCCCAGGGTGTCAAAAGCGTGGCCCATCGTGAGCAGCTTGCAGGTGGTGTTGACGTGGCTGCGCTGGGCGCGCTTGGCGTACCAGGTGTAGCCAATCTCCACCCGCTTCACCGCTGGCAGGATGTCGTGGTAGCTGGTGCTCCCCAGCACGCATCCCGAGGCCTCGTCGATCACCGCGAAGGCGAAACGATCCCCAGCATCGCGCATCTTCAAGGCGGTTTCGATGTAGGCGCGGGTCTCGCCGGGCGCGGGGACCGAGGTGATGCGCAAGTTCCACAACTCGCCATCGGCCGCCGCTTCGCTCAAACCTGCTTCGTGCGACAAGGCCAGCGGCTCCAGCCGGATGCCGTGGTCTGCCAGCGTGACGGGCTGGATGAAGGTCATCGATTGCGCTGGTTCATGAACACCAGCTTTTCGAACAGCGTGGTGTCCTGTTCGTTCTTGAGCAAGGCGCCCACCAGCGGCGGAATGCTGACCTTGCTGTCGGCGCTCTGCAGCGCTTCGAGCGGAATGTCTTCCGCCATCAACAGCTTGAGCCAGTCCAGCAATTCGCTGGTGCTGGGTTTTTTCTTCAGTCCGGGCAGGTTACGCACGTCAAAGAAGGTCTTCATGGCCGCAGCCAGCAACTCCTTCTTGAGGTTCGGGTAATGCACGTCGACGATGCGCTGCATGGTCTCGGCGTCGGGGAATTTGATGTAGTGGAAGAAGCAGCGGCGCAGAAACGCGTCGGGCAGCTCTTTTTCGTTGTTGGAGGTGATGAAAACCAGCGGCCGGTGTTTCGCGCGCACCAGCTCGCGCGTTTCGTAGCAATAGAACTCCATGCGGTCGAGTTCGCGCAGCAAGTCGTTGGGGAATTCGATGTCGGCCTTGTCGATCTCGTCGATCAGCAGCGCCACCGGCTCGTCGGCGGTGAAGGCCTGCCACAGCACACCCTGCACGATGTAGTTGCGAATGTCCTTGACGCGTTCTGCGCTGTCGCCGGTGTTGAGCTGGCTGTCGCGCAAGCGGCTCACCGCGTCGTACTCGTACAGGCCTTGCTGCGCTTTGGTGGTGCTCTTGATGTGCCATTGCAGCAGCGGCAGCTTCAGCGCCTGGGCCACCTCTTCGGCCAGCATGGTCTTGCCGGTACCGGGCTCGCCCTTGACCAGCAGGGGGCGTTTGAGGGTGGTGGCCGCGTTGACCGCCAGCATCAGGTCTGGCGTGGCGACGTAGTTTTCGGAGCCGAGGAATTTCATGGTGCTTGAAGAATGGCGTCGCCACAGCTTGGCGAACGAAGCCCGCCATGGCGGGGAATTGAGCCTGAGCCCACAGGGCAGTCTATATAATCGGCGGTTGATTTTCATCAATGACCACCCCATTGTGCTTGCAAAATGAACCACCTGTTTCCCGCCGTCGTCCGTACTCTTGTCACCGCTGCGACCCTGGTCACCGTGGCTTTCAGCGCAAGCGCCCAGGGTGTTGTGGGTGAGGCGCAAGCCGGGCAAAAGAAGGCCGAGATGTGCATCGGCTGCCATGGCATTCCCGGCTACCAGAACAGCTTTCCCGAGGTGCACAAGGTGCCCAAGATTTCGGGCCAGTCAGACAAGTACATCGTGGCGGCCCTGACGGCCTACCGGAAGGGCGATCGCAAACACCCGACCATGCGCGGCATCGCCGGCCCGCTGACCGATCAGGACATGGCCGACCTCGCCGCGTTTTATTCCACCCAGGTGAGCAAGAGCGCCCCCGAGACGCCTCGCGCAGCGAGCGTGGCGGCGGCTGCGCTGATCGAAAAGGGCGCCTGCGCCTCTTGCCACGGAGCCAACTTCAGCAAGCCGATCGACCCCAGCTACCCCAAGCTGGCCGGCCAGCATGCCGACTATCTGTATGTGGCCCTCAAGGCCTACACAGTGGAAGGCAACGCCGTCATTGGGCGCAACAACGCCATCATGTCGGGCATCGCCAAGCAATACTCGCGCGCCGAGATGCGCGCGATCGCCAACTACCTGGCCTCTGTCGAGGGCGAGCTGGCGGTGGTGACGCAACCGCGCTTCAAGTAAGCGCACTCGCTTGGCCGATTCAAAAACCGCTCTTTGAGCGGTTTTTTCGTTTCAGTCCCGGGTGGCGCGCTGGCGCACCTGTTCGATGTAGGCCTGACCATCGGGCGGGCGACCGGCGCGCTGGCTTTCCCAGAGCATGCGGCCCAGGCATTCCATCACCTCGTGGTGGGCCGCGTGCAGGTCGCCACGGCGCGCGCTCAGCAGCTCCACGGCCTGCCGGATGCCGGGCGGCTGGTCGATGCTGCATTGCTCGCTGATCGACAGGTGCATCGACAGGTGCAGGAAAGGGTTGCTGGTGGCTTCCTGCGGCTCACCCATGCCGCGCGATGGCGGTGTTGGCATCGGCAAGCTCGGCGTGGAATTCGGGGTGTTCGGCAATCCATTGGCCAGCCAGCGTTTCGATCGCCTCCATTGGCTCTGCGGCAAGGCGCTTGCGGTGGGCTTCGCAGAAAAAACGGCGAACGTCGGCTTGGGATGGGTTGAACATGCGGCGAATTGTGGCGCATCGAACGCTGGGACCATGAAGGTCTGGCTGGTCCGGCGACAATCACCCGCCTGTGAACACCGATCCCTTCTTCTATCTGGTGGCCGTCCCGGCGGTGCTGTTGCTGGGCATCAGCAAGAGCGGCTTTGGTGCCGGTTTCGGGTCGCTGGCCGTGCCCATGATGGCGCTGGCGGTGTCGGTGCCGCAGGCGGCTGCGATCCTGATGCCGGTGCTGCTGCTGATGGATCTGCTGGGCATGGCGGCATTTCGCAACAGCGTCGACCGCGCGCTGCTTCGGTTTCTGATCCCGTTTGGCCTGCTGGGCATCGTGATCGGTACGCTGCTATTCAAACTGCTCAACGCCCAGTGGGTCGCGGGCATCGTGGGTGTTTTCACGTTGCTTTTTCTGGCGCAGCGGCTGCTGTTCCCACCGCGCCCCGACAGCCCGCCGCCGCCGCGCTGGCTGGGCGCTTTGCTCAGCGTCACCTCGGGCTTCACCAGCTTCATTGCGCATGCCGGCGGGCCACCGATCAACGCCTATGTGATTCCGCTGCGCCTCTCGCCGGTTCTGTTCACCGGTACGCTGGCCTTCTTTTTCTTTTTCATCAACCTGGCCAAGTGGATTCCTTACGCCTGGCTGGGTCTGCTGGACACCGCCAACCTGATGACCTCGCTGGTTCTGTTGCCGCTGGCGCCGCTGGGGGTCTGGGTTGGTGTTCACATTGCCCACCGCATTCGTCCGGTGCTGTTCTACCGTCTGTTGTATCTCGGCATGTTTCTCACCGGTACCAAGCTGCTGTGGGACGCGTTTCAATGATGGCGCGCAACCAGCGTTGGGCCGGGGCGGGCGTAACATAGGCAGCGGTTTGTAGACATCCAGGAGGTTGGTATGCCGGTCGTGGTGGTGGCGAATCCCAAAGGTGGCGTGGGCAAATCCACGCTGTCGACCAATGTGGCTGGCTATCTGGCCAGTCTGGGCCACCGCGTGATGCTGGGCGATGCCGATCGCCAGCAGTCGTCTGCGCTCTGGCTTCGTCTGCGGCCAGACATGGCCCGACCGATCCAGACCTGGAGCGTGTCGCAGGACCTGATCGCGCGTCCACCCCGGGACGCAACGCACGTGGTGCTGGACACGCCAGCGGGCTTGCATGGCTCGCGCTTCAAGCAGGTGCTCAAGCTGGCCGACAAGGTGCTGGTGCCGCTGCAGCCCAGCATCTTCGACATCTACGCCACGCGGGCCTTTCTGGACGAACTGGCCGAGTCGCGCCATGTGGATCGTCTGCAGGTCGGTATCGTCGGTATGCGGGTCGACGCGCGCACCATCGCCGCCGACAAGCTGCACGAGTTTGTGGATGGCCTGGGTCTCCCGGTGCTGGGCTATTTGCGCGACACCCAGAACTACATTCACCTGGCTGCGCGTGGCCTGACCCTGTTTGATGTGGCGCCGAGCCGGGTTGAAAAAGACTTGCAGCAGTGGCAGGGCATTTGCGAATGGCTGAGGTCATAGGCTGTGCGCCCGCGCGCTGCGCGCGCGCCTGTCCCGGCGCAGACAGATCGGGTGCGCCGCCGCCGCTAGAGTCGTGCGAATGAAAATCTTTGAAACCTTGGCCGATCTGGCTGCGTGTGTGGGGCAGGATGTCGCGGTCAGCGAGTGGGTGACCATCACCCAGGATCAGGTCAATCTGTTCGCTCGAGGCCACTGGGGACCACCAGTGGATTCACGTTGACGTGGAGCGTGCGCGCCAAGGGCCTTTTGGCGCACCGGTGGCGCACGGTTTTCTCACGCTGTCGCTGTTGCCGGTGTTTTTTGAGTCGGCGATGTCGGTCCGGCAGTCGGCCATGGGCGTGAACTACGGGCTCAACAAGGTGCGTTTCACGGCACCGGTGCCGGTGGGCAGCCGTTTGCGCGCCCACTTGCGGCTGATGTCGGCCGAGCCAATCGCTGGCGATGGCCTTCAAATGTGCTGGGCGGTGTCGGTCGAGCGCGAGGGCGCGGACAAACCGGTGTGCGTGGCGGAGTCGCTGGTGCGCCGTTATCCGTGAGCCTGCTGCTCGCTTGCCGGCGGGTTACTTGATTCGCACCAGCTGCTTCGAATCCACCCAGCCCTGAAATCGCACGATCAGCGCGTTGATGCGCTCTGCGGCCACGGTCTGGTCATGCCGTTGGGAGATGACCTGGTAGGCGTCATTGCGCAGCAGCCAGAGCTCTTGCGGCGTCTGGGCGCGATCAATCTTGTGGTGCAGCCGTTGCGAGGCACTGCTGTCGCAATCCAGCAGGCAGGCCCGCAAGGCTTCGCGAATCGCCATCAGCTCCTTGATGCTGGGCGCTTTGCGTGACTTGGGCTGGCTGCTGCTCTGGCCGTAGCGGAAAAAGCGGACGATGGTGGCGATCAATCTTGTCTCCGTGCGGCTGGATAAGCCACGGTGGGTAGGCGGCGACCCGTGGGGTGTGACGAGCCGCCCAGAAAAAAGCAATTGGACAGGTTTTTACCTTGTGGGGATACGAAAGCAGGGTCTGCAGGCGGTGACTGGGTGTGGTTTGTCACGTCTGGCAACCCTCAAAGTTTTGTTGGCGCCACGCTTCGAAGGTGGCGACCGCCACCGCGTTGGACAGATTCAGGCTGCGCTGGTCTGGGCGCATGGGCAGGCGCAGCCGCTGCGCGGCGGGAAATTGCTCGCGCACCGTGTCGCTCAGGCCCTGTGTTTCGGAGCCGAACACCAGCCAGTCGCCGGGTTGAAAGCGAGCGTCGAACAGGTTGCGGCTGCCGCGCGTGGTGAGGGCAAAGCATGCGCGCCGGATCGGGTTGCTCGCTGGCGAGGAACGCATCCCAGTCCGCGTGTTTCGTGATCGCCGCGTACTCGTGGTAGTCGAGCCCCGCACGGCGCATTTGCTTGTCCTCCATGGAGAACCCCAGGGGCTCGATCAGATGCAGACGGCAACCGGTGTTGGCGCACAGGCGAATGACGTTGCCGGTGTTGGGCGGAATTTCTGGGGCAACAAGGACGATGTGAAACATCGGGTAGCAATAAACCGGACAAACATGCCCAAGGTTGGCGCGGACCAGTGGCTCTGGACGTCTGTGCTCTCCCTGCTCTGGTCATGATAGCGCCCCATCGAGGCTGGCAGGCTGTGGGCGGTTACGAAATTTGGGAGCGTGTCGGATGGGCCGTTGGTGTCATCAGCCAGACAGCGTGCGTGCGATCACCAGGCCTTGCACCCGCGCGACGCCACCTTGTTTGAGCGCGAGGGCGGCGTTTTGCAGGGTGGCGCCGGTCGTGCTCACGTCGTCCACCAGCAACACGCTCGCGCCGCTCAGCGCATCGAGGTGCCACGGCGCCACGGCAAAGGCGCCGCGCAGGTTGCCCAGGCGCTCGTCGCGCGGCAGGCTGTGCTGGTCGGGTGCGGTGCCCAGGCGCACCAGCGCGTCCGCGATGCCCAAGGGCGGGTGAATCAGGCGTGATCGGAGCGCCTTCACCAGTTCCCACGCCTGGTTGTAGCCGCGGCTGCTGAGACGCTGCGGGTTGAGCGGGATCGGGACCAGCCAGTTGCTCCCCTTGATCGCCTCCGACGCCCCTGGCGCGGCGAGCATGCGATCGGCCAGTGTTGCTGCCAGACCCGGCTCGTCCCGGAATTTGAAGCGCGCGATCAGGTCGTCCCAGGGGTAGGCGTAGTCGACCGCAGCGAGGCATCGCTCCAGGGGGGCCGTCTGGGTGCGGGTCAGACAGTCGCCGCACACGCCGCTGTTGTGCGTGAGCGGGGTTGCGCAGGTTTGGCAACGCCAGCGCTCGACCACAAAGCGGCGCACGCAGGCTTGACACACCGGCTGCGCTGGCCATTGCCCGCACACCTGGCAGACCGCCGGCCACGGGCGGGTCGCGCGCATCAAGGCCTTTAACATCCAGCCAATATAGCGGTCTACCGGCGCTGAAGGCCGCGATGCCTGCCCGCAAAGAAATACCTATCCTGAGCTTCACCTGTGACATCTCTTCCCGAACCTGAGCCCCCGGTCCCCGATCTGGATGCTGTCGCAGCGCGCCGATGGCTCAACTTGCGGCGCGGCGACAGCCCATGGCTGCACGAAGAAATCGCTTCCCGCATGGCCGATCGACTCAAGTGGTTTCGAGAACAGCCCTCGAGCTGGCTGCACTGGGAGCCACAAAGCGGCGGCATTCAGGCGCATCGGCGGCTGCAGGAGATGCTTCCTGAGGCGATAACCCACATCGCCGCTCAAGACACCCTGCAAGCATCAGCCTTGCTCGCGCCTGCCGCCGAGCGATCCTGGAATCCGTTGTCCTGGGGTCGTCGAGGCCGGCTGAAGGTGGCAGATGAAGACACCCGGGTCGACATGCTGTGGGCCAACATGGTACTGCACCTGGAGCCGCAGCCGCAGCGACTGTTGCGGCGCTGGAACACGCACATCAACGAACAGGGCTTTCTGATGTTCTCCTGTCTCGGGCCGGACACCCTGCGCGAACTTCGCGCCGTGTATTCGCGGCATGGCTGGCCCTTGCCCCACCACCCCTACACCGACATGCACGACTGGGGTGACATGCTGGTGCACAGCGGATTCGCCGAGCCTGTGATGGACATGGAGCGGCTCACCCTGACTTACAGCGGGGCCGAGGCCTTGCTGAACGATTTGCGGGGTCTCGGACGAAATTTGCACGCAGGGCGCGCGCCAAGCCTGCGCTCGCGCCATTGGCGCCATCGCCTGACCGAGGCCCTCGACGCCGGGCTTCCCCGCGATGCCGATGGCCGCTTGCAACTCACCGTGGAGGTGGTCTATGGCCATGCTTTCAAGGCGGCTCCCCGGCCCGCCAAGGGCCCGGCGGGAGAGACCACGGTTGCCATGGACGACATGCGCGCGATGTTGCGTGCTGGTCGCCGTTGAGGTGTGTGGGTCACACGCCACCATGTCCCAGTCGGACAAGGTGGCCTTGTGGGAAATTCACCGTTGTTGATCGCTACAATTGACCCAGATCAATGATCGCAGGGCATGTTCCCTGATCCATACCCGGTCCGAAAGGGCGGGGTGTCTTGACGGGAGTCGGCGGTGGAAGGGCCCAGCAACGCGTTTCGATTGGCCAGAGCGTCCGCGGACGGACTCGACTGGACTTTGCAGCGAAACTGTTCTGTCACGCCGACCCAGCTTGGTATCTGCTTTGTGTCGCTCAGCCTGGTGTCGCTCGCCATCGGCGTTTTCTTCTGGTTTCACGGCGCGGTCTTGGTACTGCCATTTGCGGCGCTGGAGTTGACGGCGCTGGCCACCGCGTTCGTGATTCACGCACGCCATGCGGCCGACCGGGAACGCATCAGCGTTCGGGGTGGGCGTTTGCTGGTGGAGGTGGAGAATGCGGGACGGGTTGAGCGATGTGAGTTTGTGCGTGACTGGGTGCGCGTCGAGTCGGTTCAGCGTCACGGTCTGGTTGAATTGATTGGCGGCGGGCGCTCGGTCTGCGTGGGGAAGTTTTTGCGCTCTGATCTGCGCCCGCTGTTGCTTCGAGAGTTGCGGCAGGCGGTGCGCGGTGCGGTCGCGTCGCCAGCGGTGGTGGCCAGGTCGGTAAATTCAGAGCGTGCAGGGTCTGAAAATTTGTTCTAATCGGCGCTGATATAAATCAATGCTTATATTCGAGGCGGAAAACGTGAGTCAGTTCATCACAGCGGTTGGGTTTTGGGAGAAGCGGCAAGCCGCTTTGCGTTCGGTGAGCCTGGCTCTCGTCGGCACCTTGGGTCTCGCAGGTGCGGCCATGGCCCAAAAAGTCAATGACCTGCCGGGCGGCCCGGCTGTCAACCAGCTCAACTTCGCGCCCGCCGTCACCAAAATTGCCGAGGAGCA
This sequence comes from uncultured beta proteobacterium, assembly GCA_963831255.1. Classification (GTDB taxonomy): domain Bacteria; phylum Pseudomonadota; class Gammaproteobacteria; order Burkholderiales; family Burkholderiaceae_C; genus Hydrogenophaga. Next base: position 365,988 of record CAWHPI010000003.1, read on the forward strand.
GCACTGGCTGCACTGGTTCATGATGGCCATCTGCCTCGTGATCTTCGTGGTGGTCTTTGGGGTGATGTTCTATTCCATCCTGAAGCACCGCAAATCGGTGGGGCACAAGTCGCAGGTGCTGGCGGAGCCGATCTGGGTCGAGCTGGGCTGGACCATCGTGCCGCTGCTGATCGTGATCGGCATGGCGCTGCCAGCGACCAAGGTGCTGGTGGCCCAGAAAGACACCACCAACAGCGACCTGACCATCAAGGCCACGGGCATGCAGTGGAAGTGGGGTTACGACTACATCAAGGGTGAAGGTGAGGGCATCGGCTTTCTGTCCACCCTGGACAACAGCCACCGCCTGATGTCCAGCAGCGGCAAGCCGCCACCGACAGACGACTATCTGCTGAAGGTCGACAACCCCCTGGTGGTGCCGGTTGATAAAAAGGTGCGCATCATCACCACCGCGAACGACGTGATTCACGCCTGGATGGTGCCGGCCTTCGGCGTCAAGCAGGACGCCATTCCCGGCTTCGTGCGCGACACATGGTTCCGTGCCGAGAAGACCGGTGACTTCTACGGCCAGTGCGCCGAGCTGTGCGGCAAAGAGCACGCCTACATGCCGATTCACGTGAAGGTGGTTTCCGCTGAGGACTACACCGCGTGGGTGGCCGAGCAACAAAAGGCGATGGCCGCTGCCGCAGACGATCCGAACAAGGTCTGGGTCCTCGCCGATCTGGTGAAGCGTGGCGAGTCTGTTTATGCGGCCAACTGCCTGGCCTGCCACGGTGCGCAGGGCAAGGGTGGCGGTGCCATCAAGGCGCTGGACGGCTCAGCTTTGGTGGTGAATACCGACAAGTCGCTGATGATCAACGTGTTGCTCAACGGCCAGAACAATGGCGCCATGCCCGCATGGAAGCAATTGTCGGACACCGAACTGGCGGCCGTGATGACCTACACCAAGAACAACTGGTCAAACCAGACCGAGCGCATGGTGCAGCCCGCCGAGGTTCTGGCCGCGCGCCCGTGAGCCCCGCCTGATCACAATACCCGCAGAGCCATTAAGGAATCGAACATGAGTGCAGTTCTCGACCACCATGACGCTCACGCGCACACGACCACGACCACCATGCCCCCGCAGGCTGGCGTCGCTGGGTCTACGCGACCAACCACAAAGACATCGGCACGCTGTACCTGCTGTTCGCCTTCACCATGCTCATGGTGGGTGGCGTGCTGGCGCTGCTGATTCGCGCCGAGCTGTTCCAGCCGGGCTTGCAACTGGTGAACCCCGGGCTGTTCAACCAGCTCACCACCATGCACGGTCTGATCATGGTGTTCGGCGCCATCATGCCGGCCTTCGTGGGCTTCGCGAACTGGATGGTGCCACTGCAGATTGGCGCTTCCGACATGGCCTTCGCGCGCATGAACAACTTCAGCTTCTGGCTGATGATTCCCGCCGCGCTCATGCTGGTTTCTTCCTTCTTCATGCCCGGTGGCGCACCCGCCGCCGGCTGGACGCTGTACGCACCGCTGACGCTGCAGATGGGTCCATCGATGGACGCAGGCATTTTTGCCCTGCACATCCTCGGCGCCAGTTCCATCATGGGATCGATCAACATCATCGTGACCATTCTGAACATGCGCGCCCCCGGCATGACGCTGATGAAGATGCCCATGTTCTGCTGGACCTGGCTCATCACCGCCTACCTGCTGATCGCCGTCATGCCCGTGCTGGCCGGTGCCATCACCATGACGCTGACCGATCGCCATTTCGGCACCAGTTTCTTCAACCCCGCCGGCGGCGGTGACCCGGTGATGTACCAGCACATCTTCTGGTTCTTCGGCCACCCCGAGGTCTACATCATGATCTTGCCGGCCTTCGGCATCGTCAGCCAGGTGATTCCGGCGTTTTCGCGCAAGAAACTGTTTGGCTACGCGTCCATGGTGTACGCCACCGGTTCGATCGCGATCCTGTCCTTTGTGGTCTGGGCGCACCACATGTTCACCACCGGCATGCCGGTGACCGGTCAGCTGTTCTTCATGTACTCGACCATGCTGATCGCCGTGCCCACGGGCGTGAAGATCTTCAACTGGATCGCGACCATGTGGAAGGGTTCGATGACCTTCGAGACCCCCATGCTCTGGGCCGTGGGCTTCATCTTCGTGTTCACGCTGGGCGGCTTCACTGGGCTGATCCTGGCGGTAGCCCCGATCGATATCCAGATGCAGGATACCTATTACGTGGTGGCTCACTTCCACTACGTGCTGGTGGCAGGTTCGCTGTTCGCGATGTTCTCGGGCATCTACTACTGGCTGCCCAAGTGGACCGGTGTCATGTACAGCGAGACCCGCGGAAAAATCCACTTCTGGGTGTCGATGATTTCGTTCAACATCACCTTCTTCCCGATGCACTTCCTGGGTCTGGCTGGCATGCCACGCCGCTATGCCGACTACCCGATGCAGTTCGCCGACTTCAACGCGATCGCCTCGGTGGGCGCCTTCGCCTTCGGCTTCGCGCAGGTTTATTTCTTCGTGGCAGTGATCATCCCCGCCATGCGCGGCAAGGGTGAAAAAGCGGTGCAGAAGCCTTGGGAAGGCGCTGAAGGGCTTGAGTGGGAGGTGCCTTCGCCAGCGCCTTTCCATACCTTCGAAACCCCGCCCAAGCTGGACGCGACCGCCACCAAGGTCATCGGCTGATTGGTCAAGGCATTTCATGAAAACGAGCTCTCCCAAGAAAAACAACCTGCGTCTGGCGCTGATCCTTGCCTCGGTGGCGCTGGTGTTTTTCCTGGGCTTCGTGGGCAAGATGGTGTTCCTCGGCGGTTGACCGCTCTGGCAAACGCGAACTGCAGGCACAGACCATGGGACTGAAACACGAAAACTTCAAGATGGTGGGCAAGCTGGGCGTGGTCGCGCTCGGCATGTTTGCCTTTGGGTACGCGCTGGTGCCGATTTACCGGGCCATCTGCGAAGTGACTGGCATCAACATCCTGGCGCTGTCCGAGCGCGAGGTGCCAGGGCTCAAGCCCAAGCTCCCCGCCAACACGCAGGTGGACAAGTCGCGCACCATCACGGTCGAGTTCGATGTGAATGTGCGCGGCCCCTGGCATTTCAAACCCGAGGTGCGGTCGCTGCAGGTTCATCCGGGCGAGCTGACCACGGTGCTGTACGAGTTTCAGAACATCCAGAACCGCACCATGGCGGCGCAGGCGATCCCGAGCTACGCACCCAAGCAGTCGATGGCGCATTTCAACAAGCTCGAGTGCTTCTGCTTCACCCAGTACACGCTGGCGCCAGGCGAAAAGAAAGAGTGGCCGGTGGCGTTTGTCATCGACCCGAAGTTGTCCAAAGACGTGACCACCATCACGCTGTCGTACACGTTCTTTGAGGTGGGTGGCAAGGTGCCAGCGGCTCCGCAAGATGTGGTTCAGGTGCCAGCGCCATTGCCCCTTTGGCGCCGACATTGGTGCCAGCGCCTTTGGGTGCGACCGCGGGGACGGTGTGAGCGATTTGCCTCTGCACCGGCGCCAGGGCAGCTTGGTGGGCACTGTGAAGGCGGTTCTCTGGGGCTTCCTCGGAGTCCGCCGCAACGCCGATTACCAGAAAGACATTGCCAGTCTCAACCCGATCCACATCATTGTGGTGGGTGTTGTGATGGCTCTGCTGTTCGTGCTGGGGCTGATCGCTCTGGTGCAACTGGGTCGTGCCCTGACCGGGCCGGCGCCAACAATTCGGTTTTTTCTTATTCAAACAAGCGATAGCGATTAGGAGTGAGCATGTCATCCAGCCACACACGGGCACCACGCCCGTACTACTTTGTCCCAGGTCCTTCGCGCCATCCGGTGATGGCGGCCATTGGTCTGTTCTTCGTGATCCTGGGCGCCGAGCAATGGGTCAACGGTGCCGCCTGGGGTGCGTATTCGCTCGCCTTCGGCCTGACCTTCTGGTCGGTGGTGACGTTCCAGTGGTTCCGCGACTCGGTCATGCGAGAGCGAGAGCGGTCTCTACGGACGCAAGATCGACCTCTCCTACCGCTGGAGCATGAGCTGGTTCATCTTCTCCGAGGTGATGTTCTTTGGCGCCTTCTTCACGGCGCTCTGGTGGGCCCGAACCCATTCGGTGCCGGCCTGGGCAATATCGAAAACGCCTTGCTTTGGCCGGACTTCAGCGCCGTGTGGCCAAGCAGCCAGCTGGGCGCCACCGGTTCGCCTGCCGATATGGTCGAACCGTTCCAGACCATGGGTCCGTTCTGGCTGCCCACCATCAACACCGCGCTGCTGCTGACCTCGGGCGTCACGCTCACGATTGCTCACCATGCCTTGCAGGCCGGTCAGCGCGCCAAGACCATTGCCTTCATGTGGATGACGGTGCTGCTGGGGATCGTGTTCCTGTCCGTTCAGGGCTACGAGTACTACCACGCCTACACCGATCTCAACCTCAAGCTGACCTCGGGCATCTTTGGCTCCACTTTCTTCATGCTGACCGGCTTTCACGGCTTCCACGTGTTTCGTGGGCATGCTGATGCTGCTGTTCATCACGCTGCGTCTGCAAAAGGGCCATTTCACGGCCAAGAGCCATTTCGGTTTCGAAGGCGCTGCCTGGTACTGGCACTTCGTGGACGTGGTGTGGCTGGGTCTTTACATCCTTGTCTACTGGATGTGATGTGCGCCAGTCCCGGGTTGTCCTTGAGCCCGGCAAGATCAACAAAAAAGCGCCGGCTGGCGCTTTTTTGTTGGAACCCCGAAGGCCGCAGTCAGGTCAAGGTGACATGGGCAGGCCGGTGGGCTGGATCCAGCCCATCCAGTAGCTGATGAGCACCACCACAAACAGCAAGATCGAGAAGCCAACCCGGAATGCCAACGCGCGCGCCATCCGCCTGCTTGATGCAGGGCTGACCGTCTCGGTCGTCTCTGCCTCCTGGCGACCACCCCGCATCATGAACACCAACGCCGTGCCCAGGCTGCCGACGATGGCGACAAAAGCTGCAATGACCAGATATTTCATGGCAAGGATTATCCCGCGTCGCAAACGCGGATCGTGGGCAGCCGCATGAGTACCCCAGTGCAGCGGTTCTGGATCGTCACACTCGCGGCGCTTGTCACGGTGGTCGCCACCGCCTCGCTCGGCCGCTGGCAGCTCCAGCGAGCCGACCAGAAACTCAGCCTGCAGGCCGAGATGGACACACGCGCTGCTTTGCCTGTCTGGAGCGAAGCGCGATCTGCTGCAGGCGCAAAATCCGCAGGCAGCCTGGTTTCGACCTGTGCGCCTGCGCGGCCACTGGGTCAACGAGGCCAGCGTGTTTCTCGACAACCGGCAGATGAACGGGCGACCCGGCTTCTTTTTGGTCACGCCGTTGCGGCTGGTGGGCAGCGAACGGGCGGTTCTGGTGCAGCGTGGCTGGACGCCACGCGATTTCGTGGACCGCAGCCGTGTTCCCGAGGTCCCAACCCCCGAGGGTGAGGTGACGCTGCACTGGTTACTTGGCCCCGCCGCCGGCCAAGCTATACGAGCTGGGCGAGTCGGTGCCAGGTCCGATCCGGCAAAATATCGACCTTGGATGTCTTTTGCTTCGGAGTTCCGACTGGAGCTCGTCGATGCGTCCGTGCTGCAGACCAGCGATGTCGCTGACGGTCTGTTGCGCGACTGGCCCCGAGTCGAGACCGGGGTCGCCAAGCACCACGGTTATGCCTTCCAGTGGTTCGGGCTGTGCGCCCTCGCCGCTGGACTTTATGTTTGGTTTCAACTCATTTCTCCCCGCCGAAAGCGCAAAGTCCATGGCCCAGACGCCCGATGAACCCCTGACCATGACGGTGCACAGCCTGCCCCAGCTCGACCAGGCCAGCGCCCGCTCGGCCGAGGCCACCCGCGCCGGCCGCTGGAAAATGCTGCTGCTGTTGCTGGTGTGCGCATCGCCGGTGATCGCTTCGTACGTCACGTACTACGTGATCCGGCCACAGGCTCGACGCAACTATGGCGAGCTGATCCAACCCCAGCGCCCGATGCCCGACCATGTCCGCCGTGAATGCCCAGGGTCAGACCGTGCCTCTGGCCAGCCTCAAGGACCAGTGGCTGCTCATCAGCGTGGGCGACTCCGCCTGCAACGAGCGCTGCCAGCAGCACCTCTATCTGCAGCATCAGCTGCGCGAGACGCTGGGGCGCGACAAAGACCGGCTTGACTGGGTCTGGCTGCGCACCGGGACCGCCAGCCTCACGCCGGCGCTGGCCGAGGCCACCAAAACGGCCGCGGTGCTGCTGGCGGATCGCAACGAGATCGCGAACTGGCTGCAGCCCGCTGCCGGCGCGCAGCTGGAAGACCACCTGTATGTGGTCGACCCGCTGGGCAACTGGATGATGCGGTTTCCCGCCGAACTCGAACCCAAGCAGGTTCAGCGCGATCTCAACCGCTTGCTGCGCGCCTCGGCTTTCTGGGACACGGCCGGACGGGTGGCCAACTGACATGAAGTTGCCGCGCCCGTCGCTCTTCGTGCCCTTCCCGGCGGTCAGCCGTTGTCCGCTGGCGTTCGCGCTTTCCTGACATGGATACCCAGCCGCTTTACGATCTCGCGCCCATCGCCCGGCTCATGTTGCTGGGCGTGGTGATCGCGCTCGGGCCGCTGGCCTGGGTGTGGCTGCGCAACCGCCACGCGCCGCCAGCCCACCGCCTGCGGGTGCTGACCCTGGTCACGCTGTTTCTCACCTTTGATCTGGTGCTGTTTGGCGCCTTCACCCGGCTCACTGACTCTGGGTTGGGTTGCCCGGACTGGCCGGGCTGTTACGGCAGCGTGAGCCCGGTGGGCGCCAAGGCGTCGATCGCTGCCGCGCAAGAGGCCATGCCCACCGGTCCGGTCACCTTCTCCAAGGCCTGGATCGAGATGGTGCACCGCTACCTCGCCACCAGCGTCGGCGTGTTGATCCTGGTGCTGGCGGCGGTGAGCTTTGTCGAGCGACGCCGGCTCACCGTGTCCCACTGGTGGCCGGCGGTGACGCTGGTCTGGGTCTGTTTGCAAGGTGCTTTTGGTGCGCTCACCGTCACCATGAAACTGTTTCCCGCCATCGTCACCCTGCACCTGCTGGGCGGCATGGCGCTGCTGGCCTTGCTGCGCGGGCAATCGGTGGCGTACGAGATGTCCGAGCCCGGCAACGCTGGCCCGACCGGGCTTGTACCGGGCACACGCCGCTTGCTGATCGCCGTGTTTGGACTCGTCTGGGTGCAGATTGCGCTGGGTGGCTGGGTGAGCACCAACTACGCGGTGCTGGCCTGCAGCGACTTCCCCACCTGCCAGGGCAGCTGGTGGCCGGCGATGGATTTTCGCCACGGCTTCGTGCTCTGGCGCGAGCTGGGCATGACCCACACCGGCGACGGCCTGCCGTTTGCAGCGCTTACCGCCATTCACTATGTGCACCGGCTTTCCGCCTACCTGGTGTTTGCCGGCATGGGCTGGCTGGCCTGGCGCCTGTGGCAGGTGCCTGAGATGCGCCGCAGCGCACGTTGGCTGCTCGGTCTGGCGCTGTGGCAGTTCGCCAGTGGTCTCACCAATGTGGTGCTGGACTGGCCGCTGCTGGCTGCGGTGGCACACACCGGTGGCGCCGCCGCACTGGTCATCGTGATGACCGGCGCCCTGATCGGCACCCGCAGCCTGGCGCGCGACAGCGTTTCCGCCTCCTTCAGCCTTTCGCGTTCCGCCCGATGAGCACTGCCTCCAGCCCCGCTGCCCCGGTCACGTTGCCCTCTGTCTGGCGCCAGTATCACGCGCTGACCAAGCCCCGGGTGATCCAGCTGATCGTCTTTTGCGCGCTGATCGGCATGGTGCTGGCGGTGCCAGGCGTGCCGAGCTGGGCGCATGTGCAGTTGGCCGCCATCGCCTGTTTTGGTATCTGGCTGGTGGCCGGCGCGGCTGCCGCCTTCAACTGCGTGGTCGAGCAGCACATCGATGCCAAGATGAAGCGCACCTCGTGGCGTCCAACCGCCAAAGGTGAGCTCACCAATGTGCGCACGCTGAGTTTCTCAGCCGTGCTGTGCGCCGCTGGCTCGGCCATTCTTTACTTCTGGGTCAACCCGCTCACCATGTGGCTGACCTTCGCCACCTTCGTTGGCTACGCGGTGATCTACACCGTGATCCTGAAGCCACTGACACCACAAAACATTGTGATTGGTGGCGCATCGGGCGCCATGCCGCCGGTGCTGGGCTGGGCCGCCATGACTGGCGTGGTGTCGCCAGAAGCGCTGATCCTGTTCCTCATCATTTTCCTCTGGACGCCGCCGCACTTCTGGGCGCTGGCGCTGTACCGGGTAGAGGACTACCGCAAGTCTGGCCTGCCCATGCTGCCGGTGACCCACGGTTCCGAATTCACCCGGTTGCAGATTCTGCTCTACACCTTTGTGCTGTTTGCCGCCTGCCTGATGCCCTTCATCATGCGCATGAGCGGCTGGTTTTACCTGGTGTCGGCGGTGATTCTGAGCATCGGTTTCTGCACCTACGCGTTTGTGCTGTGGCGCGATTACTCCGACGCGCTGGCTCGCAAGACTTTCCGTTTTTCGCTGTGGCACCTGTCACTGCTGTTCGCTGCGCTGTTGATCGATCACTATCTGTGACCCCCTCCGTGCGCCGTACCGCATGCCTCAGTCCCTGATGGGAACGGCGCTGGCGGCGCTGCAGAGCCGGTTCCGCGACGCCCTGGGTTGCAGGCACTGCGTACCGTTGATGGTCGGTACATCTCATCTATCGGGAATCCTTGATGACCACTTCTACCCTTTCACGCCGTTCCGTTTTGCTGCTGGGTGCATCGGCGCTGGCTTTGACCGCCTGCAGCAAAGCACGCCCCAGTTCACCGGTATCGACATCACCGGAGCCGACTACGCCACCGGGTTCAACCTCACCGACCACAACGGGCAGGCGCGCACGCTGGCCGACTTCAAGGGCAAGGTGGCGATGGTCTTTTTCGGCTTCACCCAGTGTCCCGATGTCTGCCCCACCTCGCTCGCCGAGATGGCGCAGGTCAAGCAGATGCTGGGTGCCGATGGCGATCGGTTCCAAGGGCTGTTTGTCAGCGTCGATCCTGAGCGAGACACGCCCGAGATCATGAAGGAATACATGGCGGCGTTCGATCCCAGTTTTCTCGCGCTTTACAGCAAACTCGACGAGCTGCCGGCGTTGGCCAAGAGCTTCAAGATTTACTACAAGAAGGTACCCGGCAGCACGCCAGGCAGCTACACCATGGACCACTCGGCGGGCAGCTACATCTACGACCCGCAGGGCAGGGTGCGGTTGTACAACCGCTACGGCACCGGCGTTCAGGCGCTGGCCGACGACGTCAAGAAGCTGCTGGCCGGCGCCTGAGAGGCTGAGCGCGCACGTTAAGCCTGCCCCTAACCGTGGGGGACATGATGTGTCTGCCCACTCCGGGTGACATGGCATGGACACTCCCCGATGAGACTGCTGCTGGTTGAAGACGACACCATGATCGGCGAGACCGTGCTCGATCAGCTGCGAGCCGAGCACTACGCGGTGGACTGGGTGCGCGATGGCGAGATGGCGCTCACCGCGCTTGCAGTCGCAGACCTACGACCTGGTGGCCTGCTCGACCTGGGCCTGCCGCGCGTCGATGGTCTGGATGTGCTGCGCGGCGCTGCGCGGCGCGCAAGCTGCGCGTGCCGGTGCTGATCGCCACCGCGCGGGATTCGGTGCAGCAGCGGGTGCAGGGGCTGGACGCCGGCGCCGACGACTACATCCTCAAACCCTACGATCTCGACGAGCTGCTGGCCCGCATCCGTGCGCTGCTGCGCCGTGCGGCAGGGCCGCGCCGAGCCGGTGTACGAGCACAAAGGTGTGTCGATCTGTCCGACCACGCGCGAGGTGAGCGTGCAGGGCGAGCCGGTGGTGCTGTCGGCGCGCGAGTGGGCGGTGCTGGAGCCGCTGCTGGCGCGTCCGGGCATGGTGCTGTCGCGGCCCGCAGCTGGAAGAAAAACTCTACGGCTGGAAGGACGACATCAGCAGCAACGCGGTCGAGGTCTACGCTACCAGGCGCTGGCGCGTGTCGCGCGAGCCGAACTCAGCCGTGGCCAACGCGATACGGGCACGCCGGAGCCGTGACTGCGTGTCACCTCCTGAGGCACTCGGTCCAAGTACCAAAGCCCAAGCGCTGCACGATCAAGGAAATTCACTTTTGACGGCGGAAACATGGGGTGTGGGCGGCTGGGCGGATGGGTTGAGCAGCCGCTGGGCCCGCTGGCGCATCTGGCTCGTTCCCCTGGCCACCGTGCTGCTCTTCTCGTTGGCGCTTGCGGTGCTGCATCGCGAGCTGGCCAGCATCCACTGGTCGGATGTCAGCGCTGCGCTGGCCCGCCTGGGGCCGATGGTGCTGGTGCTGTCGGTGGCCGCCACCGCGCTGAGCTACGTCGCGCTGACCGGCTACGACGTGCTGGCGTTGCGCTACCTGTCGCACCCCTTGCCCTACCGCCAGGTCGGGCTGGCCTCTTTTGTCGCCACGGTGGTGGGCCACAACGTGGGCATGGCCCTGGTCTCGGCATCGGCGGTGCGCACGCGCTTTTACACCGCCTGGGGCTTGTCGGCCTGTGCTGGAAGTCTCGCACCTGATCGGCAGCCTGCTGGGGCTGATGCTGCTGATCCTGGCCCATGGCCTGTACCGGCGGCTCGACGTGGCGTATCGGCTGGTGCTGTGGCTGCTGGGGGGAGCCGTGCTGGCCTCGTTGCTCAAGGGGCTGGACATCGAGGAGGCGCTGGTCTCGCTCTCGGCCATGGCCGTGCTGCTGGCTGGGTCGTGGTGCCTTTCGGCGCCGAGGTTCGGCCTGGCCCGATGCGCTGTCGCCGCGCTGGGTGGCGGCCATCGGTGTGGTGCTGCTGGCCACGCTGTGGCTGGGGCTGTTCTCGTATCGCCACGTCGAGTACGCGCAAGACCTCTGGTGGGACTTCGCGTTTCGGGGTGATGCACCCCGGTTCCTGCGCGCATCGCTCACCGTGGTGGTGGCACTGATGGCGCTGACGACCATGCGCTGGTTGCGACCCAAAGCACCAGACCCAGGGCCGGCGGATGCTCGGTCGTTGCAGACCGCGGCCGCCATCGTGGCCGCGTCGCCGCGCGCTGAGGCGGCGTTGGTCTTGCTGGGTGACAAGCGGTTGCTGTTTTCGCCCGCGCAGGACGCTTTCCTGATGTACCAGGTGCAAGGCCAGAGCTGGATCGCGATGGGTGATCCGGTGGGTCCGCCCGCGGCTTGCGAGGCTATCGCCTGGCAGTTCCGCGAGCTGGTGGACCGCCACGGCGGGCGGGTCGTTTTCTACCAGGTCGACAGCGCGAACCTGGGTTTGTATCTGGACCTGGGCTTGAGCGCGATCAAGCTGGGCGAAGAAGCAATCGTCTCCCTGCCCGATTTCAGTCTGGAGGGCGCCGCCAGGGCCGCGCTGCGCCAGGTGCAACGGCGCGCCCAGCGCGACGGGCTGGTGTTTGAAGTGGTCTCGCCACACGACAACCCCGAGCTGATGGCCGAGCTGCGGGAGGTCTCCGACACCTGGCTTGCCGACAAGCACACGCGGGAAAAAGGCTTTTCCCTGGGCCGCTTCGACCCGGCCTACCTGAAGCACTTTCCCATCGCGGTGGCCCGGCACAGTGGGCAGGTGATCGCGTTTGCAAACCTCTGGTGTTCGGCAGGCAAGCAGGAACTCTCGGTGGATCTGATGCGGTACCGGCCCAGCCCCCTCAAGTCGATCATGGACTGCTTCTTTGTCGAACTGATGCTCTGGGGGCAACGCGAGGGTTATGCGAGTTTCAACCTCGGCATGGCGCCGCTCTCCGGGCTGGAGACCCACCCGCTGGCCCCGCTCTGGCACCGCATGGGGACGCTGCTGTTTCGCCACGGCGAGCATTTCTACAACTTCCAGGGATTGCGCAGTTACAAAGCCAAGTTCGACCTCTCAGTGGCGGGCCCGGTACCTGGCCGCGCCAGGTGGTGTTGGCATGCCGGCGGTGCTGCTGGATGTGGCTGCACTGATCGCTGGTGGCTACCGGGGCATCGTGCTGCGATGACCCGCTTGGCAAGACAACCAGCCGCCGATCTGGCGGCTCTGCGCGACAGCCATGCGCGACGGCTGAACGCGCAGGGCGTGTGCAAAGGGAGTTCCGTGTGCTGATCGCCATGCTGTCCTGTCTGGCCCTGATCGCGCTCACGACGGTGATGCACTACGAGGTGCTGCGTGGGCTGAGTGCTTGGCTGCCGCGTCTGCCCTTGCCCAACCACCCCAAGCTGCTGGTGGTGGTGTTCGCGGCCATGGTGGCCCATGGGCTGGAGATCATGGTCTACGGGGTTTCGATCTTCGGGCTGGTGCAATTCACCACCGGCAGCGCGTTGACCGGCACCGCCGGGTTTTCGTTCGCCAACTGCCTTCACTTCTCGGCCGAAACCTTCACCTCGCTGGGCTTCGGTGACCTCACGCCGGTGGGGCCGGTGCGCCTGCTGGCGGGCGTGGAAGCGCTCAACGGGCTGACGCTGATTGGTTGGTCTGCGTCCTTCATCTTCCTGTCCATGGAGCGCTTCTGGGTGGACGCACCGAACCGTCCTGCTGCAGACAACCAGGCCACACGGGAAGATTGAGCCTAAGCGCGCACTAAGCGGGTGGGGCAACACTGCGTCCATGTTCCATTCAGGAGCAACAAGGAGTTACCCATGAAATCCATCGCCCTTCGCGGGATCGCAACTGGTCCTGGCATTGGTGGCCGCGGGCGTGATCGGTGGAGCTGGCGTGCAGCTGGTCAGCAGCCAGCACGCGCGCGCCGCCTCGTCACCGGCTGCGGTGTCGGCAACCGCCTTGCCGCTGACCAGCCAGGCGTCGCCGGCCATGGTGGCGCCCGACTTTTCCGACATCGTGTCGCGCCATGGCGCTGCCGTGGTGAACATCAGCGTGGTGGGCAAGGTGTCTGACAACAGCGGGGCGGACAGCGCCGCGTCCGCAGCCCAGGGCGCACCAGAAATCAGCCCCGACGACCCGAACTTCGATTTCTTCCGCCGCTTCGGGCCACCGGGTTCGTTGGGCCCGGATGGCGCACCGGCACAGCCTTCTCGGGGCCAGGGCTCGGGCTTCATCGTCAGCGCCGACGGCCTGATCCTGACCAATGCCGACGTGGTGCGCGATGCCAGCGAGGTGACCGTGAAACTGACCGACCGGCGCGAGTTTGTGGCGAAGGTGCTCGGATCCGATCCGAAGACCGATGTCGCGGTGCTCCGGATCGCGGCCAAGGGCCTGCCCGTGGTGCCGCTGGGTGGCGCGCGCGATCTGAAGGTGGGCGAGTGGGTGCTGGCGATCGGCTCGCCGTTCGGACTGGAGAACAGCGTCTCGGCGGGTGTGGTGAGTGCCAAGGGCCGCTCGCTGCCGGACGACAGCATGGTTCCCTTCATCCAGACCGATGTGGCGGTGAACCCAGGCAACTCGGGCGGGCCGCTGTTCAATGCGCGCGGCGAGGTGGTGGGCATCAACTCTCAAATCTGCACGCGCACCGGTGGCTACCAGGGCTTGTCGTTTGCGATACCGATGGAAACCGTGATCCGTGTGAAAGACCAGATCGTGGCCACCGGCAAGGCCAGCCATGCCCGGCTGGGGGTTTCGGTGCAGTCGGTCAACCAGACCTTGGCCGACTCGTTTCAACTGGAGAAACCGCAGGGCGCGCTGGTCTCCAGCGTGGAGCCGGGTGGCCCGGCCGACAAGGCCGGTTTGCGGGTGGGCGACGTGGTCCAGCGGCTGGGTGACAAGCCGGTGCTGGATTCGGGCGACCTGCCGGCACTGGTCGGGCAGGCCTTGCCGGGTGAGCGCACCCAGCTGGGCATCTGGCGCCAGGGCAAGGCGACGGAGCTTGGGGTGCAGCTGGGCAACGCGAACGACAAAGTGGCCACCGTGGCCCAGGCCGACCCGGTGGCGGGCAAAGGGCGGCTCGGCCTGGCCTTGCGCCCGCTGAGCCCGAGCGAGCAGCACAGCATCGGCATCAGCGGCGGCCTGCTGGTCGAGCGCGTGCAGCAGGGCCCGGCCGCTTTGGCGGGCTGCAGCGCGGCGACGTGCTGCTGGCGATCAACGGCGCCAGGGTGAGTGACATTGCGCAGCTGCAGACCGCGGTGGCGCACGCCAAGAAGTCGATTGCCCTGCTGATCCAGCGCGATGGCGATCAGATTTTTGTGCCGGTTCGGCTCAGCTGAGGGCGTTCAGCGCCATGAAAAACGGCACCCGAGGGTGCCGTTTTGGTTTTCGCGCGAGAACCTCAGTCCACCCGCGCGCCGCTGATCTTCACCAGCCGCTCGTACTTCGCGCGCTCGCGCTGCATGAAGGCGCCAAAGGCCTCTGGTGTGCTGGGTGCCGGCTCGGCCATCAGGGTGGCGAAGCGGGCTTTCACCTCGGGCGTGTTCAGGGCCTGGGTGAAGGCGGCGTTGAGCTTGCGCACGGTCTCGGGCGGTGTGCCGGCGGGCGCGAACAGGCCCCACCAGGTGTCGATCTCGAAGCCGGGCAGGGTCTCTGCCATGGTTGGCACATCCGGCATCACGCTGCTGCGCTGCGCGGTCGTGACAGCCAGCGCCTTGATGCGACCGGCACGGATGTTGGGGGCGGCGGTGGCGAGGTTGTCGAAGTTGAAGTCGACCTGGCCACCGAGCAGGGCGGTCTGGGCCGGGCTGCCGCCGTTGAACGGAATGTGCACCGCGAACACGCGCGCCTGATTCTTGAACAGCTCGCCCGCCAGGTGGCCGGCGCTGCCGTTGCCGCCCGAGCCGTAGTTGAGCCTGCCCGGGTTGGCCTTGGCGTAGGCGATCAGATCGGCCACCGAGTTGATGTTCAGGCGCGTCGCGGCCTCGGCATTGACCACCAGCACGTTGGGCACGCGCAGCATCTGCGTGACCGGCGTGGTGTCTTTCACCGGGTCGTAGGGCAGGCTCTTGAACAGCCAGGGGTTGATGCCGTGCGAAGCGGTGGTGGCCACACCCAGCGTGAGCCCGTCGGGCGCGGATTTGGCCGCTGCCGAGACGCCGATGTTGCCGCCCGCGCCCGCGCGGTTCTCGATGATCACCGTGCCCAGCGGGCCCTTGACTGCCTCGGCCAACACCCGCGTGGTCACATCAATCGGGCCACCAGCACCAAACGGCACGATGATGCGGGTCACGCTCTCGGCGTTGCCCAGCATGGGCCAGGCGAGCGCGGTGGCAGCGAGGACGGCGGTGAGGTGGCGGCGGTGGATCATGGGGTCTCCTGTGGGTGTGGGTGATGGGGAAGGGGCTTTGCGTCAGGCCTTGTCGGCTGCGCTGGTGAACGAGTCGGCGAAAAACTTCGTCGGGTGGCAGACCGGCCAGCGCGCTGAAGTCGGTGCGGGCCGATTCGATCACGATCGGCGCGCCGCAGGCGTAGACCTGATGACCCGACAGATCGGGAACGTCTTGCAGCACCGCGCGGTGCACGAAGCCGGTGCGGCCGGTCCAGCCGTCTTCGGGCAGGGCGTCCGAGACCACCGGCACATAGCGCAGGTTGGGCATCTCGGCCAGACTGCGCTTCGATCCAGGCCTGCTGGTACAGATCGGCTGGGCGGCGGCCGCCCCAGTACAGCGTGGCGGGGCGCTTGATGCCCTTGAATTGCATGTGTTCGATCAGCGCCTTGATGGGCGCAAAGCCGGTGCCCGAGGCCAGCAGCACCATGGGCTTGGCGCTGTCTTCGCGCAGGTAGAAACTGCCGTACGGCCCTTCGATGCGCAGGATGTCTTTTTCCTTCATGGCGCCGAACACGTGGTCGGTGAACTTGCCGCCGGGCATGTGGCGCAGGTGCAGCTCCATCTGTGGCGCCGCCGCCTGCGTGTGCGGTGCGTTGGCCATGGAGTAGCTGCGGCGCTCGCCGTCGCGCAGCAAGAACTCCACGTACTGACCCGCGTGGTACTGAAACGTGTCGCTGGCTGGCAGTTGCAGGCGCATCACCATCACGTCGGGCGACGCGCGTTCCAGCGCGCTCACGCGCACCGGCATTTTCTTGATCGGGAACGCGCCGGCTTCGGTGACCTGGCGCGACTCCAGCACCACGTCGCTCTGCGCCACGCCACAGCAGGTCAGCACAAAGCCGGCCGCTTCTTCTTCCGCGCTCAGGGCCTTGGTCTGGTGCGGCCCGTGCACCACGCTGCCGCTGACCATCTTGCATTTGCAGGAGCCGCAGGCGCCGTCTTTGCAGCCGTAGGGCAGACCAATGCCCTGGCGGATGCCGGCGGCCAGCATGGCCTCGTCGGGTTCGGCGGTAAAGCTGCGACCGCTGGGTTCGATGGTGATGGTGAATGTCATACTGAAGATGGAATTCGAGGCGCATGCGGCGAACGTCGCACGGCAAAGGTGAACGGGCATTGTCGCAATTTCACAAAACGGGACACGGGGTGGTGGTATGAGCTTGATGGGTGCTTTGCCTGCGCGCTTTCGGCGCGAGCGGGTGTTGATCGTGGGCTGTGGCGACGTTGGGCAACGCGCCGCGCGCTGCTGGGCCGCGGCCAGCGCGTTGCGCTGCGGCGCTCACCACGGATGCCCGATCGACGCGAAACCCTGCGCGCCCAGGGCATCACGCCGCTCCTGGGCGACCTCGATCAGCCGCGCAGCCTGGCGCGGCTGGCTGGCCTGGCCACGCGGGTTTTGCATCTCGCACCGCCGCCCTCGGGCGAACAGGCCGACTGGCGGCTCGACCCGCGCACCCGCGCGCTGGTGCGAGCGCTGCGGCACCGCTCGCTTCCCGGCACGCTGGTGTATGGCTCCACCAGCGGCGTCTACGGCGACCAGCCAGGGCCGCTGGGTGAACGAGGCCGACACCGGTACAGCCCAGCACCCCGCGCGCCTGGCGCCGCGTGGATGCCGAGGCCTCGGTGCATGGTTTGGGGCGCACCAGCGGCGTGCGCACCACCGCCCTGCGCATTCCCGGCATCTACGCAAACGACCGTGAAGACGGCACGCCTCGCGGGCGGCTGGCGCGCGGCACGCCGGTGCTGTGCGAAGCCGACGATGTCTATACCAACCACATCCACGCCGACGACCTGGCACGCGCCTGCGCGCTCGCCCTGTGGCGTGCGCGGCCGCAGCGCAACCTGAACGTGTGCGACGACACCGAACTCAAGATGGGCGATTACTTCGATCTCGCGGCCGATCTCTACGGGCTGCCGCGACCGCCACGCGTGCCGCGCGATGCCGCGGGCGACCGGCTGCCCCTGGTGCTGCTGAGTTTCATGAGCGAGTCGCGCCGGCTGCACAACGACCGCATGAAGCGCGAACTGGGCTTGCGCCTGCACCACCCCACGGTGCGCGAGGGCCTGGCCTTTCAGGCCGATGCCGGCGCCAGCGTTCGCAGCAACCAGGCGGTGTAGGCGAAGTAGACGAGCACCAGCAGGCTGCCCTCCAGCCGGTTGATGCGCCCGGGGCCCTTGAAGCCCCAGCCCATCACAAACAGCAACACGGTGAGCCCCGCCATCACCGGCAGATCGCGGGTCAGCAGCGCGGGCTCGATGTCCATCGGCGCGATGGCGCCCGCCAGCCCCACCACCGCCAGCGTGTTGAACAGGCTGGAGCCCATCACGTTGCCCAGCGCAATGTCGTCTTCGCCTTTGCGCGCCGCTGCAATGCAAGACGCCAGCTCGGGCAGCGAGGTGCCGATGGCCACCACGGTGAGACCAATCACCGCGTCGCTCACGCCCAGCGTCTGTGCAATCGCCACCGCCCCCCACACCAGCAAACGCGAGCTGACCACCAGCACCAGAAGACCCAGCGCCAGCCAGCTCAGCGCTCGCGAGAGCGGCATGGCGCTGTGGCGCAGCGCGCTGGCCGTCTCCACCGCCAGCGCGTCGCGAGCATGGCCACGAGCGGCCACGATCGACCAGACGATCAGCACCGCAAACACGGTCAGCAGCAACAGCGAATCGGTGCGGGTCAGCACGCTGTCCCACACCAGGATGGCGGTGAGCGCGGTGGCCGCCATCAGAATCGGCAGCTCCTTGCGCAGGATCGCCGACTGCACCGCGATCGGCAGAATGAGGGCAGTCACGCCCAGGATCAACGCCATGTTGAGGATGTTCGACCCCCATGCGTTGCCCAGCGCCAGGGCGGGGCTGCCATCGAGCGCAGCAAACACCGACACCACCAATTCCGGTGCCGAGGTGCCAAAGCCGACGATCAACATGCCCACCAGCAGCGGTGGCATGGAAAAGTGGTGTGCGACGGCAGAAGCGCCGTCAACAAAACGGTCTGCGCTCCAGATCAGAAGCACGAGACCGAGCAGGATCGCAAGAGTGGGTAGCAGCATGCAGCGGGCAGATGAAGCCCCGACGGAGCCGTTGAACGAGAATCCAAGATTGTCTCAGCAAGCCCCACCCGACCGCCCTGCGCTCCGCGCGTCTTCCATGCACAGCCCTTTGCCATCCACCTGGCCCGCTCGTTGCCGGGCGACCGCCCGGCGTGCGCTGCGCAGCAAGCTGCTGTGGTCCGCGGCGGGGGCCGCGCTCATGCTCTTGCTGCTGTGGATCTGGCGGCCCTTGCTGCTGATTCCCGGCACCCAGCCGCTCACCATGGCCAGCGGCGACCCGCACCTGCGCGCCCTCATGCGCACCATCTCGGCCAGCGAATCCAATGTGATGCGGCCGTACCACGTGTTGCACGGTGGCGATTCGGTGGGCACGCTGGAGCGCCACCCCAATCGCTGTGAAGCCATCGCCCAGGGCCCCAACCGTGGCAACTGCTCCACCGCAGCCGGCCGCTACCAGCTTCTGTTCGGCACGTGGATCGAGCTGGCTGCGCGCTACCACCCCGACCGCACGGCTGACGCGCTCGATGCGGTGGGCCTGAGCTTCTCGGCGCTGCACCAGGACATGGTGGTGCACGCCTGGCTGGCCGACCCGCGCGCCTGGCGCCTGGACATCCCCGCTCAGCTGCAACAGGGCCGCGTGCAGCCGGTGCTGCGTCGCCTCTCCGGGACCTGGACCAGTCTGGGTTACGGCATCGAGAACAACAAGATGAGCCGCGAACTGCCCGGCCTGTATCAGCGGCTGCTCAAAGAAGAACTGTCCGGCAAGGGGGGTGCACGCACCCCCGCAAGGTCACCGACCGCCACACGCTGAAGCGAAACGCAAGCCGACATGGTTGAGCGCCGTCTGTCGAGTTACCCCCACCGCCTGTGCCCCACCCTGTGGATAAGCCCCTGAACAAGCCCGCCAAGCCGCATGCCCATTGGCTTGCCGGGCGGTGCCTGAAAAAGTGGCACTGGGTCGCCGCAGGCCATGGTCGATTCGGGAAAAGAAAAAGGCCGCACGTCTTTGGAACAGTGCGGCCTCTTCAGTGGTGCCCGGGGCCGGAATCGAACCGGCACGCCTTGCGGCGGGGGATTTTGAGTCCCCTGCGTCTACCAATTTCACCACCCGGGCGCAAACTCATGCAGCCGGAAATTATGGCACAGTGCCACCCATGAACTACCCCACGATTGAAGACGCGATTGGTCAGACGCCGCTGGTGGCGCTGCAACGCATCGGTGTCGCCGAGAGCCGCGCGCGAGGCAATGTGCTGCTGGGCAAACTCGAAGGCAACAACCCGGCGGGATCGGTGAAAGACCGGCCCGCGGTCTCGATGATCCGGCGCGCCGAGGAGCGAGGTGAAATCAGGCCCGGCGACACGCTGATTGAGGCCACCTCGGGCAACACCGGCATTGCGCTGGCGATGGCCGCTGCCATCAAGGGCTACCGCATGGTGCTGATCATGCCGGAGGATCTTTCGATCGAGCGCGCCCAGACCATGAAGGCGTTTGGGGCCGAGCTCATCCTGACGCCCAAAAGTGGCGGCATGGAGAGCGCGCGCGATCTGGCCGAGCGCATGCAGGCCGAGGGCAAGGGCCGCGTCCTCGATCAGTTCGCCAACCTCGACAACCCGCGCATTCATTACGAGACCACCGGCCCAGAGCTGTGGGAGCAGACCGGCGGGCGCATCACCCACTTTGTGAGTGCGATGGGCACCACCGGCACCATCACCGGCGTGTCCCGGTTCCTGAAGGAGAAGAACCCGGCGGTGCGCATCGTTGGCGCGCAGCCCAGCGAGGGTTCGCGCATTCCGGGCATCCGCAAGTGGCCCGAGGCCTACCTGCCCAAGATCTACGATGCCAGCCGGGTGGACGAGCTGATTTACGTGAGCCAGTCCGATGCCGAAGACATGTGTCGGCGGCTGGCGCGAGAAGAAGGCATTTTCGCCGGCATCTCGGCCGCGGGCGCTTGCTGGGTCGCGCTGCAGGTGGCTCGGCAGGTGGAGAACGCGACCATCGCGTTCATCGTCTGCGATCGTGGTGACCGCTACCTGTCAACCGGCGTTTTTCCCGCGTGACCATGGGTTTGAGCGACCCTCGTTTCTGCCCGCAATGCGCCACGCCGCTGGCGCCGGTGATCCGCATGGAAGACGGTGGAGACAAGGAACGGCTGCGCTGTACCGCCTGCGACTACACGCACTGGAACAACCCGACGCCGGTGCTGGCGGCGATTGTGGAGCTCGATGGCCAGGTGCTGCTGGCGCGCAACGCGGCCTGGGAGCACCGCATGATGGGCCTCATCACCGGCTTCATGGAGGCCGGTGAGTCGCCCGAAGAGGGCATTCGGCGCGAGATCGCGGAAGAGACCGGGTTGAGCGTGAGTGCGCTCAAGCTGGTGGGTGTGCACGATTTCCAGCGCATGAACCAGGTGCTCATCACCTACCACGCGGTGGCGCATGGCGAGGTGCGCCTGTCGCCAGAGCTGGCGGAATACCGGCTGCTGCGCCCCGAACAGGTGAAGTGCTGGCGCGCCGGTACCGGCCTGGCCTTGGCCGACTGGTTGCGCGGACGGGGCCACGAGCCGGTTTTTCTGGACGCGCCCTCGGGCTGAGTCGTGTGGTGTCGGGAACGCCCGGTATTCCACCCGGCGGGCAAGGGCGGGCCGCCGGCTTAAAATCCGGGGCTTCGCTTCAGGACTCACCATGCACGCAGACAAAGAACTCGACGCCCGTGGACTCAACTGTCCACTGCCCATTCTGAAAGCCAAAAAGGCTTTGGCGGACATGCTCAGCGGCCAGACGCTGCGCGTGGTCTCCACCGACGCCGGCTCGGTGCGCGACTTCCAGGCGTTTGCCAAACAGACCGGCAATGAGCTGGTTGAGCAGCACTCCCAGGGCACCGAGCACACCTCGGTGATCAAGCGCCGCTGAATTCCGCCCGCCCCAGTTTGCTACCGGCACCCACCCATGGACGTGTTGCTGATCGACCCGATGGTGCCCGAGGCGCTGACCTGGCTGCAAGAACGCCATGAGGTGAGCTTTCGGCCCGAGTGGGGCGACGATCTCGTTGAACTGCGCCGCAACCTGAGCGGCACGCGGGCCGTGGTGCTGCCGCCGCATGTGATCGTGTCGCAGCCCTTTATCGACGCTGCGCCCAAGCTCAAGCTGGTCGCGCGCATGCAGATCTCCAGCGACAACACCGATCTCAATGCCTGTGCCAGGCACGGTGTGCGCGTGGTGCAGGCGCGCAGCGCCACGGTGCGATCCAACGCCGAATACCTGTTGTATGGCCTGCTGATGCTGTATCGGCGTGGCATGGTCAGCGCCTTGCTGGGGCGCAAGATTTCGCAGATCCGCATGGGCCGGGAACTGGCTGGCAGCACGGTGGGCCTGCTCGGGCTGGCACCGGTGGCGCACACGCTGGCACCCATGCTGAGGAGCCTGGGCGTGCGGCTGGTGGGTTACGACCCGGCGGTGCACCACGCAGCGCCGGTCTGGGACAAGCTGGGCGTGGAGCCGGTCACGGTGCACGAACTGTTGGCGCGCTCGGACGCGGTGTCGCTTCAGGTGGTCTACGCGGCGCGGTTTCGGGGCTGGATCAACGAGCGCCTGCTCAGCCATTGCAAGCCGGGGCAGCTCTGGGTGGGCGTGAGCCGCAGCGCGGTGTTCGAGCACGAAGCGCTGGCGCTCGCACTGAGCGACGGCCGCATCGACGCCTGTCTGCTGGATGGCGCCAACCCCGCCTTTGCCGCACCGGGCACCCCGCTGCACAACCTGCCCAATCTCCACCTCACGCCGCGCCTGGGCTCGCACACGCGCGAAGCCAAGCTGCGCGCCAGCTGGTATGTGGCGCACCGCATTCACGAAACGCTGTCGCCGTCACTGGCGCGCGAAGAAAGCCGGCACAGCGATTTTTCGGTGCTCGACAGCCTCGACTACGCCGAGCCGCAAGACCCGCAAACGGTCACACCCTCGCAGTGGGAATCGATCGCCACGCACCAGCGTTGAGCGCGGCGGGCGAACAGACCCTTCTGCCGTCGCTCGGCTGGCATTGCCTCAAAGGCGTGCGAGCTGCTCGCGCAGCTTGAGCAGCGTGCTGCCAAAGTCGGCCACGCGATTTTTCTCCTGATCGATCACGGCGGGCGGCGCCTTGGCCACGAAGGCCTCGTTGGACAGCTTGGCGTTGGCCTTGGTGACCTCGCCTTCCAGCCGGGCCACCTCCTTGGTCAGGCGAGCCTTCTCGGCGACCACGTCGATTTCCATGAACAGGCACAGGCGAGCCTCGCCCACCACGGCGACCGGTGCGGCCTGGGCCGCCTGGGACCAGCCCGCCTCGTCGTCAAACACCCGAACCTCGCTCAGCTTGGCCAGCGCCTGCAACACCGGAGCCGCACCGGTCATGAACCCGGTGTCGCCCAGCACGTAGAGCGGCAGCCGGGTGGCGGGTGACACATTCATCTCGCCGCGCAGCGTGCGGCAGGCGTCGACCAGGCCTTTCAGCTTGGCCACGTGGGCTTCGGCCTCGGTGTCGATGCGCTCTGGCTGGCTGACCGGGTAGGCAGCGATGCTGACCGACTCGCCCGCGCGCCCCGCCACCGGCGCCACCTGCTGCCACAGCGCTTCGGTGATGAAGGGAATCACCGGGTGCGCCAGCCGCAGAATGGTTTCCAGGGTGCGGATCAGCGTGCGCCGGGTGGCGCGCTGCTGCGACTCGTTGCCGGTGTTGATCTGCACCTTGGCGATTTCCAGGTACCAGTCGCAGAACTCGTTCCAGACGAAGTCGTAGACCGTGTTGGCCACGTTGTCCAGTCGGTACTCGGCAAAGCCCTTGGCCACCTCGGCTTCCACCCGCTGCAGGGTCGAGGCGATCCAGCGGTCCGCCGGGCTGAAGCTCAGGTAGCCGTGCAGGGGCTCGCCGACGGCGCACTCGGCCTTGGTGTGGTCCTTGAGGCCGCAGTCTTGCCCTTCGCAGTTCATGAGCACGAAGCGCGAGGCGTTCCAGAGCTTGTTGCAGAAGTTGCGGTAGCCCTCGCAGCGCTTGGAATCGAAGTTGATGCTTCGGCCGAGCGAGGCCAGGGCCGCGAAGGTGAAGCGCAGCGCGTCGGCGCCATAGGCCGGGATGCCGTCGGGAAATTCTTTTTCGGTCTGCTTGCGCACCTTGGGCGCGGTCTCGGGCTTGCGCAGGCCGGTGGTGCGTTTGTCAAGCGAGCGGCGCCAGTGAAATGCCGTCGATCAGGTCCACCGGGTCGAGCACATTGCCTTCCGATTTGCTCATCTTCTGGCCCTGCGCATCGCGCACCAGACCGTGGATGTAGACGTGCTTGAACGGCACGCGGCCGGTGAAGTGCGTCGTCATCATGATCATCCGGGCGACCCAGAAGAAGATGATGTCGTAGCCCGTCACCAGCACGCTGCTGGGCAGGTAGAGGTTGTAGTCGTCGGTGGGTGCTTCAGCTTGTTCAGGCCAGCCCATGGTGCTGAACGGCACGAGTGCGGAGGAGTACCAGGTGTCCAGCACGTCGTCGTCACGCCGCAGCGTTTTACCCGGCGCCTGGGCCTGCGCCTCGGCCTCGTTTCGCGCCACGTAGACCTGTCCGTCTTCGTCGTACCAGGCCGGAATCTGGTGACCCCACCAGAGCTGGCGCGAGATGCACCAGTCCTGGATGTTGTTCATCCACTGGTCGTAGGTGTTGACCCAGTTCTCGGGCACAAAGGTCACCTCGCCCGATTTCACCGCGTCGATCGCTTTGGCGGCGATCGAAGTGCCGCTGGTGTTTTTTTCGTTGCCTTTGGACTGCATGGCCACGAACCACTGGTCGGTGAGCATGGGCTCGATCACCTGGCCGGTGCGCGTGCAGATCGGCACCATGAGCTTGTGCTTCTTGGTCTCCACCAGCGCGCCGGCGGCTTCCAGATCGGCGACCACGGCTTTGCGTGCGACGAAGCGGTCCATGCCCAGGTATTTCGCGGGCGCGTTTTCGTTGATGGTGGCGTTGAGCGTCAACACGCAGATCATCGGCAGCTTGTGGCGCTGGCCCACGGCGTAGTCGTTGGTGTCGTGCGCGGGCGTGACCTTGACCACGCCGGTGCCGAAATCCTTGTCCACGTATTCGTCAGCGATCACGGGAATTTCGCGGTCGCACAAAGGCAGCTTCACCATCTTGCCGATGAGCGCCGTGTAGCGCTCGTCTTCCGGGTGCACCATCACGGCCACGTCGCCCAGCATGGTTTCAGGGCGGGTGGTGGCCACGGTGATCGTGCCCGAGCCGTCGGCCAGCGGGTAGGCGATGTGCCACATCGAGCCGTCTTTTTCTTCGCTCTCCACTTCCAGGTCGGACACGGCCGATTGCAGCACCGGGTCCCAGTTCACCAGGCGCTTGCCGCGGTAGATCAGGCCCTGTTCGTAGAGCTTCACGAAGGTGTCGGTGACGACCTTGCTCAGCTTGTCGTCCATGGTGAAGTACTCGCGGCTCCAGTCCACCGAGTCGCCCATGCGGCGCATCTGCGTGGTGATGGTGTTGCCGCTCTGTTCTTTCCACTCCCAGACCTTGGCCACGAAGTTCTTGCGCGCCTCGGCGGGCGTGGGGCCCATGTCGTGGCGGCTGATGCCTTGTTCCTGCAACTGGCGCTCCACCACGATCTGGGTGGCAATGCCGGCGTGGTCGGTGCCGGGCACCCAGACGCTGTTGAAGCCGCTCATGCGGTGGTAGCGCGTCAGCGAGTCCATGATGGTCTGGTTGAACGCATGGCCCATGTGCAGTGTGCCGGTCACGTTGGGCGGCGGCAGCTGGATGGCGAAGGCTGGCGCACCCGCCTTGGGCGCGCCGGTGCCGCGAAAGCCCGCCACGCCGTACCCACGTCGCTCCCACTCCGGGCCCCAGTGCGCCTCGATCGCGGCCGGCTCGAAGGACTTGGACAGGCTGTTGAGGCCGGGCTGGTCGGGTGTGGTGTTGGACATGTTGGCTGGGGAGAGGTTGGTGGGCGCTGCTGCGATGCGAGCGCGGGCCCTGACTTGGGCGAACTTTCAATTTTACGGGGGGCGCACCCTGGGTGAAATCTGGCGCTGCCCCGCGCCCCGCCGCTCTGTGCTGCCAAGCCTCATTGATCTGGCCATGCCGATAGCCGAAGGCAATTCACCAGATAGGCCAGAACAATTGGACGACTGACAACAAGCCGCGTACGGTGTTTGTTGACTCAGCAGCTGTCCCGTCTTGGCTGGCCTGTTGAGCGCTGTTTCTTCAACCCCAACCAGGAGATATCCATGGCCGCATTGAAAGGCTCGAAAACCGAGCAGTGCCTGAAAGACGCCTTCGCCGGCGAATCCCAGGCCAACCGCCGCTACCTGTATTTCGCAAACAAGGCCGACATCGAAGGCCAGAACGACGTGGCGGCCCTGTTCCGCTCCACGGCCGAAGGCGAGACCGGCCATGCCCACGGCCACCTGGAGTTCCTGGAGCAGTCCGGCGACCCCGCCACCGGCATGCCGATCGGCTCGACCCGCGACAACCTGGCCTCTGCGGTGGCTGGCGAGACGCACGAGTACACCGACATGTACCCCGGCATGGCCAAGACCGCCCGCGAGGAAGGTTTTGACGAGGTCGCCGACTGGTTCGAGACCCTGGCCAAGGCCGAGCGCTCGCACGCCAACCGGTATCAAAAGGCTTTGACCGAACTGGTGGATTGAGAGTTGACCCACCCCCGCGCCGCGCCTGCGGCGCGTCACCCCCTCAAGGGGGCAACGCTGGCCGACCGGCAAAGCCGGATCGGCGGCGTTCTGAGTCGAGACACTTCGCTCGTCGCTTTTGAAATGGGTTCCTGACCCCTTTCAAAAGCCCACGACAACATCCCCATCCAAGAGGAGCCCGCATGGCCACCGAAGGCAACTTGCAAGCGCCCACCCGGCACGCGCTGGACTGGAAAAACCCCGACTTCTACGACGAAGAAAAGTGCTTCGACGAGCTGGAGCGCATCTTCGACATCTGCCACGGCTGTCGGCGCTGCGTGAGCCTGTGCGGCTCCTTCCCCACGCTGTTCGACCTGGTCGACGAGAGCAAGACGCATGGAGGTCGACGGGGTCGCCAAGCAGGACTACTGGAAGGTGGTCGACCAGTGCTACATGTGCGACCTGTGCTACATGACCAAGTGCCCGTACACGCCGCCGCACGAATGGAACCTGGATTTCCCGCACACCATGCTGCGCGCCAAGGCGATCAAGTTCAAGAAGGGCGAGGTCGGCACGGCCGAGAAGCTGCTGGCCTCGACCGATTTGCACGGCAGCTTTGCCGGCATCCCCATCGTGGTGCAGGCGGTCAACGCGATCAACAAGACCCAGGTGGCGCGCGGCCTGATGGAGAAGGTGGCCGGCGTCGACAAGGACGCCTGGCTGCCCGAGCTGGCGACGAAGAAGTTTCGCTCGGCCGCGCCCGAAGCGAAAGCGCCGCAGGTGGTCGACGGCGAAAAAACGCCAGGCAAGGTGGCGATCTTTTCCACCTGCTACATCAACTACAACGAGCCCGGCATCGGCATGGATCTGCTCAAGATCCTGGACCACAACGACATCCCGTACACGCTGGTCGAGAAGGAAAAGTGCTGCGGCATGCCCAAGCTGGAGCTGGGCGATCTGGATTCGGTGAAGGACAGCAAGGAGGCCAACATCCCGGTGCTGGCGAAGTACGCCAAAGACGGTTACGCCATCCTCGCGGCCGTGCCCAGCTGTGCGCTCATGTTCAAGCAGGAAATCCCGCTGATGTTCCCCGGCGATGCCGACACCCAGCTGGTGAAGGAACACATGTGGGACCCGTTCGAATATTTCATGGCGCGCAAGCGCGATGGCCTGCTCAAGACCGAGTTCCCGCAGAAGCTGGGCAACATCAGCTACCAGATTCCCTGCCACGGCCGGGTGCAGAACATCGGGCGCAAGACCGAAGAGATGCTCAAGATGATCCCGGAGACCACCATCAACACCATCGAGCGCTGCTCGGGCCACGCCGGCACCTTCGGCGTCAAGAAGGCCACGCACCAGCAGGCGATGAAGATCGGCAAGCCGGTGTTCAAGGCCAT
The DNA here is from genome assembly GCA_963831255.1 of uncultured beta proteobacterium. Classification (GTDB taxonomy): domain Bacteria; phylum Pseudomonadota; class Gammaproteobacteria; order Burkholderiales; family Burkholderiaceae_C; genus Hydrogenophaga. The sequence goes on from CAWHPI010000003.1 coordinate 393,302, forward strand.
GGCCACCATGAAAGACGGCGCCAAGCCCGACTACATCAGCTCCGACTGCCCGCTCGGCGGTCACCACATCGCGCAAGGCTTTGAAGTGAATGGCCACGGCGCACCCGAGCTGCAGCACCCGCTGAGCCTGGTGGCCAAGGCGTATGGGTTGAAATAGCGACGCGCGAAACAGGGCGTCGGGTGAAGCGGGGTTCGAGTGAAACGGGGTCAGATCCCCATTCAGGACCATCACCCCGCCGGAGCGACAAGCATCACATCGAAATGGGGCTGTGACCCCGTTTCACGGGCGAGACGAACCACTCGGCCCCAACAGCACAGGAGCGATCAACATGCAACTCACCGGAAACATCACCGCCGACAGCCTCATGAGCCTGGAGGCCTACACCAAGTGGCGCAAGCTGCACAAGCCAGAGGTGATCGCGCACCGCAAGCTGCGCAGCGTGGTGCTGGGCGAGCACATCAACCTGCAGTTCGAGAGTGAGACCACCATCCGCTACCAGATCCAGGAGATGCTGCGCATCGAGAAGGTGTTCGAGGAAGAGGGCATCCAGCAGGAGATCGAGGCCTATGCGCCGCTGGTGCCCGAAGGCAGCAACTGGAAAGCCACGATGATGATCGAGTACACCGACATCAACGAACGCAAGCGCGAGCTGGCCCGCCTGATCGGCGTGGAAGACCGGCTGTTTGTCGAGGTCGAAGGCATGAAGCGCGTGTACGCGATCGCCGATGAAGACCTGGACCGCGAGAACGACGAAAAGACCAGCGCCGTGCACTTCGTGCGCTTCGAGTTCACGCCGCCCATGAAGGCCGCGATCCAGGCGGGCGCGGGCGTCAAGCTCGGCTGCGACCACACGCATTACCCGGCCCATGTGCAGATCGCCCCCGAAACCCTGGCCAGCTTGGCGGGTGACCTGCGATAACGCCACGCCTTGCCCATAATCAAGGCTTCCTGCGGGAAGCCTTTTTCTTGCCCGCTCGCCTGTCCTGATCGCTCGCGCCCAACGAGCAGCCCACACACCATGTTGTTTCTCATCTCGCCCGCCAAGGCTCTCGATTACGAGACGCCATCGCCCACCGCCATGCACACACCGCCGCTGTTCGGCAAACGATCGGCCGAGCTGATCACCGTGCTGCGCGAAAAGTCGCCGCAGCAGATTGCCGACCTGATGGGGCTGTCGGACAAACTCGCCGGTCTGAACGTGGCGCGCTATGAGGCCTGGTCGCCCAAGTTCACGCCGGCCAACAGCAAGCAGGCCGCGCTGGCTTTCGATGGCGATGTGTATGGCGGTCTCGATGCCAAGACGCTCGATCAGGCCGCGCTTGACTGGCTGCAGCAACACCTGTGCATCCTGAGCGGCCTCTACGGTGTGTTGCGCCCGCTCGATCTGATGCAGCCGTATCGGCTGGAAATGGGCACGCGGCTCGAAACCGCCCGTGGCAAAAACCTGTACCAGTTCTGGGGCAGCGAAATCGCGCAGTACCTGAACCAGCGCGCCGCGGCCGACAAGACGCCGATCGTGGTCAACCTGGCCAGTGAAGAGTATTTCAAGGCGGTCGATCGCCAGGCGCTCACGCCGCGCGTGGTGAACTGCGTGTTCGAGGAGCGCAAGGGCGATCGGTACAAGGTGGTGAGCTTCTTCGCCAAGCGCGCACGCGGCCTCATGGTTCGGTTCGCGGTGCAGCACCGCGCCGTCACCCCGGCGCAGTTGCAGGCCTTCGACGCCGAGGGCTACCGGTTTTCGCCCGCCGTCTCTGCGCCCGACCGGCTGGTGTTCCGGCGCGACGCGCAGGCCTGAAGCGGGCCGTCGGAAAACGAATATGGCGCAACAGGTGACCCCCGAGCTGCGGCAGTGGCTGCTGGACCAGGTGGCGGCCAGCCACGAGCCGGCGGTGCTGATCAAGGCGCTGACCGATGCCGGCTGGCAGCCAGCGCTGGCGGAGCGCGCGCTGGAAGACGTGCTGCGCCCATCCACCCCAGGCGCCGCTGCAGGTCCTGCACCGGTGGTCTCCAACCCGGCGTTGCCCGGACCCGATCTCTCGAACGCGCCCGTCGAGCTTGATGCTGGCGACCGCACGGTGCGCGTGATTGCCTCGCTGCAGACGCCGCGTGTGGTGGTGCTTGGCGGGCTGCTGTCGGACGAGGAGTGCGAGGCGCTGGTGGAGGCGGCGCGCCCGCGCCTGGCGCGCTCGCTCACGGTCGAGACGCAGACCGGCGCCGATGCACTGAACCCGGACCGCACCAGCAGCGGCATGTTTTTCCAGCGCGGTGAGAGCGCGCTCATTGCGCGCATCGAGGCCCGCATGGCGCGCCTGCTGCGCTGGCCCGCCGAGAACGGCGAAGGCCTGCAGGTGCTCAACTACCGCCCGGGCAGCGAGTACAAGCCGCACTACGACTACTTCGACCCAGACGAGCCGGGCACGCCCACCCTCCTGCAGCGCGGCGGCCAGCGCCTGGCCACGCTGATCGTGTACCTCAACCAGCCCGAGCGTGGCGGCGGCACCACCTTTCCCGACGTCGGACTGGAGGTGGCGCCGCAGCGCGGCCACGCCGTCTTCTTCGGTTATGACCGGCCATCCCCCGCCACCCGAACCCTGCACGGCGGCGCGCCGGTGATCGCGGGCGAAAAATGGGTGGCCACCAAATGGCTGCGCGAACGCACGTTCACCTGAAACCCATGACACACAACACCCCGGAACATTCCCAGCTCGGCAAGGCCTCGGCCTATGTCGACCAGTACGACGCCTCGTTGCTGTTTCCGCTGCCGCGCGAGACCAAGCGCCGCGAGATTGGCATCGACGGCAGTCCGCCGTTTCTGGGCGCCGATCTGTGGACCGCGTTCGAGCTTTCCTGGCTCAACCCCAAGGGCAAGCCGCAGGTGGCGCTGGCGCATTTCACGATCCCCTGCGAGAGCACGCACATCGTGGAGAGCAAGTCGTTCAAGCTCTACCTCAACAGCTTCAACAACAGCCGCTTTGCCAGCGCCGACGCGGTGCGCGAGCGCCTGCGCGACGACATCAGCGCAGCCATCTGGCACGGCGGGCCGGTGCGCGCGTCGGCCGGTCTGCGCGTGTTGTTGCCCGAGGTGTTCGATGCCGAGCCGGTTCACGAGCTCGATGGCCTGTCGATCGACCGGCTGGATGTGGACTGCACCGAGTACCAGCCGGCGCCGCACCTGCTGAACGCCACGTTCGATGAAAAACCGGTGGAGGAAACGCTGGTGAGCCACCTGCTCAAGAGCAACTGCCTGGTGACTGGCCAGCCCGACTGGGGCAGCGTGCAGATCCGCTACAGCGGGCCGCAGATCGACCAGGCCGGCCTGCTGCAGTACATCGTGAGTTTTCGCAACCACAACGAATTTCACGAGCAGTGTGTGGAGCGCATGTATGTCGACATCATGGCGCGCTGCAAGCCCACCAAGCTCAGCGTGTACGCGCGCTACACGCGCCGGGGCGGGCTTGACATCAACCCCTGGCGCACCAGCCACCCGCAGCTGCCACCGGCCAATGTGCGCACCGCACGGCAGTAGGGCGCCCGCTCACGATGCTGCCGACAGCGTGCGCCTGATACGCGGCCTCAGAGCATCTTCTGGATCAATGCGCCTTTGAACAGCACCGGGCCGGTCGGGCCGGTCTCGCTCGGCACGCCGCCCTTGGGCTCCAGGCTGATGGCCAGGGTGGGCACTTCGCGCACATCGGCCTCGCCGGCGGCCAGCTGCAGCAGCCGTTCCTGGCTCAGCACGCCGAGTGAGCGCGGGCTGCCCGACGGTGGCAGGGCCCAGAGCTGCAGCGACTTGTCCGAGGCTTCCTGAAAACCACCGACGCGTTGCAGCGTGAGCCGGTTGTTCTTCGGGTCGAAGGTCACCAGCATCGAGGCGCTGGCCTGGTCGTCGTTCAGCACCGCCACGTACTCCACCTGCGGGTGTGCTCGCCAGGCGCGCCTGCAGCTCGCCAATTTGCCCACCCAGGTCGTCGCGCAGGCCGACCGCGGTCACCACCGCGAGCACCGTGGCCAGCGCACCGGCGGCGCTCGCGCTGCGCCACAGCGCCAGGTTGCGCCACCAGCCCAGCATGGCTGGCCTGGGCGGCTCGGCGCGCGCCGCGGCCATGGTGGCGATTTCCAGATCGGCGCGCACCAGGTTGTCAATGCGCGACCACACCGCGGAGGCCGGCTTTTGCGGCGTCTGCAGCTCGTTCATGCCGGCCACGCGGCCTTGCCAGACCAGCGCGGCGGCGCGCACCTCGTGCTGTTCGCGCGCCAGGGTTTCAAAACGGCGGCGTGCGCCGCCGCGCAGCGTGCCCAGTGCGTAGGCGCTGGCCAGCTGGTCCAGCAATTCGGGGTGTTGGCTGAGGTTCATGGCTGGGGTCTCACGCGAAGTGCGCCATGCAGCTGCGCAGCTGGTCCAGGCCGCGCCGGATCCAGGTCTTCACCGTCCCAAGTGGCAGCTTGAGCTGCTGGGCCAGTTCGCCGTGGCTGAGGTCGCGCAGGTAGGCCAGGCTCACCACCTCGCGCTGCTGGTTGTTCAGCTGGCTCAGGCACTTTTGCAGCGCGCACGCCTGCTGACTGGCCAGGCTGGTGTCCATCGGGTTGGGTGAGTCGCCTTCCAGCGTTTCAGCCATCACGTCGTCGATCTCGTCGGTCAGGTGCTCGCGCTCGGCCTTGCGCTTGCGCAAAAGATCGAGTGAGCGGCTGCGCACGATCAGGCCGAGCCACGCCATGGGCGGGCTGAGCGAGGCGCGGTAGTCGGGTGCGGTGCGCCAGATCTGCAGAAAGGTGTCCTGCAGCGCGTCTTCGGCCCATTCGTGGTTGCGTACCACTCGCAAGGACAGACCGTAGAGCTTGCCCGACGTGAGGCCGTACAAGGTCTTGAGGGCGACCTGATCGCGCGCGGCCACGCGATCAATCAGCGCGATCAGGTCTTCGTCGTTGGTGTCGGCCATGGCTGGATTGTGCGGCAGTCTGACCAGAGGTTTCGCCGGCGATTCCCGCGCGAGGGGCAGCCAGCGCATCACGATCGACGCCGGCGCGGCTGGATTCGCGTTTCCACACTCAGCGCGGTGACTGGTGTGACGGTGAGCGGCGTGGGGGCGGCGTCAAGCAGCTGGTCGGCGTGCCAGATCCGCAGCCGCGCAGCGCCCTCGGGCACGTCGGGCAGGGTGGCCACGCCGTCGGCGTTGGTCTTCACCGCCCAGGGCGTGTCGGTCACGTAGATGCTGCCGCGCATCGAGCCGTGCAGGTGGCAACCCAGCTGCATCGGGCCCGCCTGGTCGAGCGAGAGCGTGCTGCTTTCGGCCGCCTTGCCCTCGGCCTTGCCGCCGAGCCGAAGCTCGAAGCCACCCGTGGCCGCTCCGGTGAGCGCCGCCAGGCCAGCGGGCAGGCCGCGCACGTGGTGCTCCCAGCGGTCGAGGTTGGTGAAGGTGACCTTTGAGCCCGCCGGCACGATGCTGAGGGCGGGCACGAACTGCATCTTCTGTTGGGTGATCAGGACCTCGGTGGGTGGCGGCGGCCTGGGGCGCGTGGCGCTGCCGACCGACTCCAGGATCACGACCGCGTCGGCCAGGGGCTGACCATCGCGTGCGAGCACGGTCACCTGCAGGGTGGCGGCCTGTGCGGCGCTGGCGGCCAGGAGGCAGAGCGCGAGCACGAGCGCGCGTGGCTGGGTGTGAGTGCGAGGGTTCATCGTGTGTTCACCACGTCGCGGTGCATCGGGGCGAGCAGGGCCAGCATCTGGTTTTGTCGCTGGAAGGGAATGCCACGCGCGTCCATGGTCTGTTGCAGCACCTCGACCAGGGCGTTGAAGTGGCTGCGCGTCACGTCCATGTTGGCGTGTGCCTCTTTCATGTCGGGACCGTTGTAGACGCAGGGGCCACCGGACAACTGGCAGAGCTGGTCGGTGAGCGACTTCGCCAGGTTGTCCAGATTGGTCTCCTTGAACTGGTCGCCGATGCGGGCATCGGCGCGCAGGCGTTGCACGAAGTCGTCCATCAGCGAGCGGATGCCCGCCTGTTCACCAAAGGCCTGGTACAGGCCGGCGGCGGGCGCGACGGGGTAGGCCGACGCGGGCGAAGGCGAAGGCTTGTTCATCGACTGCGCGATGGCGTGGCCGCTGGCCATGGCGGCGGCGCAGAGGGCGGTGGCAAGAAGCAGGTGTTTCATGGCAGAAAGGAAAAATGGATGGAAAGGCTCAGAACGCGAACTGCGCCGAGAGGTAGGTGCCGGTCTGTTTTCGTTGACTGGTGGTGGCCGGCACAATGCGGCCCAGGTCGACATAGGCGAGGACCAGCGACAGGTTCTTGTTCGGCGCCCAGGCGATGAAGAGGTCTTTCCAGTCGTCGGCCGCCAGGCCATTGCCCAGGCCGGCGGCGTTGCCAGCACGCTGCAACCGGTTGGGCATGGCGCGGTATTCAAAGCCGACCGCGAGGTCCTTGCGCAGCAGCCAGGCCACCGACAGCTCGGGCTGCAGGCGATAGCGATTTTCCGAACCGCCGAGCGTGGCGCCGAAGCCGAGCAGGCCGTTCTGGTTGGCGTTGGTGGCGCGCAGCGTGCCGTTGACCAGCAGACCCTGCGCGAGAAAGAGCTTGGTGGCGCTCACATACAGATCGGTCCCGCTGCGTTTTGCGCCCAGCGCGGCCAGCGTGCCGTCCAGGCCGCTGGACTGCAGGCGCTTGTGTTGTGCGCCGATCGCGATTTGCGGCATGAGTGAGTCGCTGTCGAGCACGGCATCGCCAGCCAGCCGCAGCTTGGCGCCAAAGATGTCCTGCCGCAGGTGAAGGCCGGGCAGGCCGAGCAGGGTGCCGGTGACGCCGGTATTGAAGTCCTGGCGGGCCACGGACAGCTCGACGCGGTCCTGGATGCCCACCGCGGCGCCCACCACGCTCAGACCGTAGTCGCGGGTGACCGCGCGGCTCACGAAGGCCGAGGCGCCTGTCTCGCCTTCGGCGGCCTGGGTACCGATCACGGCCCAGGGGGAAAGGCCGCCGCCGGCTGGGCCTTCGATGGTGGAAACGCCGCCGGTGAGCAGCAGCTTGCCGGTGTCGGCGTGGGCAGGGATGGCCGCGGCCAACGACGCGGCGACCACGAGCAGGGTGAGGGAGGATGCCCGTTGGTGGGGCTGGGCGGGTTGTGTCATGGGCATGGCGAGGCTGGTTGAAACGTTGGAGTGAGGGGCGGACTGGTGGTGTGCCTGGTCAAGACCTCGTGACCGGCTCATCCACTACGGGCGAGAACGGTCACTGGATTCGCCCGCGCTGAATTCCCTCCTGGGAAGAGGGGTTTTCTGAATCTGGATTCAGGGTGGCCGCGTATCCAGGATGTCGGTCACGCCAAGGCCTGCACCGACATTCGCTGCAACCCTTTGGCCTCCCAATCTCACAGGAAACCCCATGAAATTCATTGCCTCACCTTCTCCAAACCTGATCGCCGCACCGGCTTCGCGCCGCGGCTTCCTGCGCGCCGGCGGCGCCCTGTCGGCCACGGCCGTGGCCCTGCTCGCTGGTCGCGAAGCCATGGCGGCCGGCATGGGTGGCGACATGAGCAAGGACGTCTCTATCCTCAATGTGGCGCTTGCGCTGGAGCATGAGGCCATCAACGCCTACCAGCTGGGCGCAGGCAGCGGCCTGCTGCAAAAGCCGGTGCTCGACATCGCCGTGCAGTTCCAGGGTCACCACAAGGTGCATCGCGACGCGCTGATGGCCACCATTCAGAAGCTTGGCGGCAAGCCGGTGGCCGAGCAGAAGATCGAGGTGTATGCGCAGTCGCTCAACGCTGCTTCGCTGAAAAACCAGACCGACGTGCTGAGCCTGGCCGCGCGGCTGGAGCTGGGTGCCACCAACGCCTACCTGAGCGTGATCCCCACTTTCGGCGATCGCGAGCTGGCCAAAGTGGCCGCTCGCCTTGCGGCAGACGAAACCATGCACTTCACCATCTTGAACAACGCCCTGGGCCGCCCGCTGCCCGCCGGCGCACTGTCGTTCGGCGCCTGAGCGTTGAGCGCGTGGGGCCGATCTGGTTTCGGCTCCCACCTGTTCTGTTTTCCTGTGTCACACACCCAACGAGGAGCTTCACCATGTCCATCCCCACCACTCTGGCCGCTGTGGCCACCGCCATCACCTTGGGCGCTTGCGCCAGCAACATGACGGCCCCGACCATGATGCATTCGCAGGACAGCCTGCCCGATGCCATGAAGGTGCCCAATGGCCACCGCGTGGCCCTGGAGACCGTGGGCGTTGGCCAGATCACCTACGAATGCCGAGCCAAGAAGGACATGGCCGGTCAGTTCGAGTGGGTGTTCGCTGGCCCTGACGCCAAGCTGCTGGACCGCAGCGGTCGCCAGGTGGGCAGGTACTACGGCCCGCCGGCCACCTGGGAGGCCATGGACGGCTCCAGGATCACGGGCAAACAGTTGTCCGTATCGCCCGGCGGGGCGGGCAACATACCACTGCAGTTTGTTCAGGCCAACCCGGCCATGGGCAGCGGCGCCATGAGTGGCGTCACCTACATCCAGCGCGTGAAGACTCAGGGTGGCGTGGCGCCGGCCAGTGCCTGCGGCGCGGCCAATGTGGGTGGTCAGCAGATCGTGAACTACCAGGCCGACTACATCTTCTGGAAGGCGTTTGACGACCTGTGCTCTGGGTATGCCCGATCAGGCAGTACGCTGAAACCCTTCGAGCAGGTTCACCGCGTTGACGCCCACCTCGTCCACCGCGTAGCCGCCCTCGAAGGTGAACACCGTGGGCAGCCCGGCGCTGGCCAGGGCTGCGCCGATCGCGGTGTAGTCGTCGCTTTGCAGCGTGAAGCCCGAGATCGGGTCGCCCTCGAAGGTGTCCAGGCCCATGGGCACCACCAGGGCGTCGGCGCCGAAGTTGTCGACCACTTGCAGGGCGCTGTCCAGCGCGCGGCGCCAGGCCGCGAAGCCGGTGCCGCGCGGCAGTGGCAGGTTGAGGTTGAAGCCCTCGCCGGCGCCGGCGCCGCGTTCGTCGGCGTGGCCGAGAAAGAACGGGTATTCGGTGCGCGGGTCGCCGTGGATCGATACGGTCAGGACGTCGGCCCGCTCGTAGAAGATGGTCTGGGTGCCGTTGCCGTGGTGGTAGTCGATGTCCAGCACCGCCACGCGTGCCGGCCCGCGTCGCGCAGCGTCTGCGCGGCGACGGCGGCGTTGTTCAGGAAACAGTAGCCACCGAAGAAGTCGGGCCCCGCGTGGTGGCCGGGCGGGCGGGTGAGCGCAAACGCGCCGCGTGCGCCAGCCGGCCACCTCGCGCGCGGCCGCCATCGCGCAGGCCGCGCCGCCGCGCGCCGCCAGCCCAGGTGCCGGCGGTGAGCGGGCAGCCCGAGTCGAACGCGAACACGCCCAGGCGCGCCGCGAAGTTCTCGGGCAGCACGTCGGTGCGAAAGCCGTGGCGGTTGCCGCAGCGGCCAGACCGAGGGCAGGGCGTCGCGCTCGGCGTTGGCCGGGTCCATGCGCCACCCATTCGTCCCAGGCGCTGCGCAGGAAATCGAGGTAGCGCGCGCTGTGCACGCTGGGCCAGGGTGGCGTCCAGCGCGGTGTCTTCACGGAGGGCGTTGCACGGGCGCCCACCGGGCGGCGCTGCAGCATTCGGCCAGCACGAAGTCCAGCCGCGCCGGCACTTCGTGGCAATCGACCAGGCGGCCGCGGAACATTTCCTGTTGGCCGGCGTGGCGGCCATGGTGGGGATTGTGGAAGGTCTTCATTCGCCGATTCTGGCACCGCCCGCGGACGGTGCTTTCAGGTTTCCCTAAGTGTTCGGGTGTCCACTGGAAACCTGTTTTTCCACGCCGCTTGAGACACACCATGAACCCAAACATCCTGCCCTCGTTTCATTTTCCCGAGGGCACCCGGTTTGCCCAGTCCCAACCCATGACGGCGCCCAGCGTCACGCTGGCTTCGCCAGCGCTGGCGGTCATGACCGACCTCGCGCTGGTGCGCGCGGCCACGGTGCGCCCCGAAGAGTCGCTGCTGATGGCGCGCGAACACATGATCCACCAGGGTGTGCGGCTGCTGTTCGTGGTGAGCGACATGCCGTGTGTGGAGGGCCTGATCACCACCACCGATCTGGATGGCGAGCGCCCCATGCAGGTGATCGCGCGCCGCGGTGTGCACTACGACGATCTGGTGGTGGGCGATGTGATGTCGCCGCTGGCCTCGCTCGATGCGGTGGATGTGGCGCACCTGCGCCACGCCACGGTGGCCAAGCTGATCGCCACCATCCGCCATCTGGGTCGGCGCCACATGCTGGTGGTCGATCACGGGCAGGACGGCCAGATCCCGGTGCTGCGCGGCGTGATCTCGCAGGCGCAGATCGAGCGCCAGCTCGGGCAACCGATCGACGTGATCGAGCACGCCCACAACTTCGCTGAAATCAGCGCCTCGCTGGCGACCTGAGCGACTCCACGCAGCAGGTTCGTGATCAACCAGCGTTCATCTCCTTGAACGACTGCAGCGCGCGACAGCGGGGTGAACTGGCCGGCGCGCTTTTCTTTCATGGCCACGATGGACTTCGCGCACATGCTGGTTGCTCCAGATCGCGCCCTGCAGCCAGCCCATCTGGCGCAGGCTGTCTTCCACCGAGTGGTCGCGCGCGTAGGTCACGGCCTGCTTGGTGCCCCAGATGGCGATCGGCGGCTTGCTGGCGATTTCCTTCGCGCACTGCAGCGCGGCGGCCAGCATGGCCTCGGGCGTGTCGAACACCTCGTTGACCAGGCCATAGGCCAGCGCCTTGGCGGCCGGCAGACGCCGGCCGGTGTAGGCCATTTCCTTCACCACCGCCAACGGGATCAGCTTGGGCAGGCGCTGCAGCGTGCCCACGTCGGCCACCATGCCGATGTTGATTTCCTGGATGCAGAAGAACGCGTCGGCCGTGGCGTAGCGGATGCAGGCCGGCGGTGACCATGTCCACCGCGCCGCCGATGCAGCCGCCCTGGATGGCGCAGATCACCGGGATGCGCAGGGTCTCGATCTTGGTGAAGGTGGCCTGCATGTCGGTCAGCAGGTCGAACATCGGCGGCCCGGCCTTCGGGGCTCTGGTCGTCCATGGCGATGGCGCCGGTGAAGGTCTCCAGCGCCATGCCGGCGGAAAAGTGTTTGCCGGTGCTGCTGATGACCAGCGCGCGCGCCGTGCCTTCGCGGTGCAGCTGCGTCAGGATGTCGTCGAGCTCGCGCCAGAAGGTGGGGTGCATGGTGTTCATCGCCTCGGGGCGGTTCAGCACCAGGTGGGCCACGTGGTCGTCAGTCGAGCTCAGGGAAAAGCAGGTCGGTGTGGTCATCGGGGGCCTTGTCTCTTGGCGGGTCGGGAGGCAGAGGGCTGTGGACTCACTGTAGCCCGATCGGCAGGGCGCCTGTCTGTCCCGGGCTTGACGAGCTTGCCCACGCGCACGCCCAGCAGGCGGATGCGCCGCGTGCAGGTCCACGCGCTTGAGGCACAGGCCGGCCTGGCGGCGGATGGTGGCGGCGTCGGCGGTGAGCTGATCGATGGTCACGTCGCGCGTCACGCTCTGGAAGTTGTCGTAGCGCAGCTTGATGCCGATGGTCTTGCCCGCGTAGCCCTTGCGCTGCAGGTCGGCCGCCACCTGCTCGCACAGCGTGGTGAAGATGGCGCCCAGCTCGGCGCGGTCGCGCACCGCGTGCAGGTCGCGCTCGAAGGTGGTTTCGCGGCTCATGCTCACCGGCTCGCTCTCGGTCACCACCGGGCGCTCGTCGCGGCCCCAGCTCACCTCGTGCAGCCAGGCGCCGTAGCTCTTGCCGAAAGGTCTCGATCAGCCAGCCGCGGTCGCGCGCCGCCAGCTCGCCGATGGTGTGGATGCCCGTGGCTTTGCAGCTTTTCGTCGGCCTTGGGGCCGACGCCGTTGATCTTGCGGCAGGGCAGCGGCCAGATCAGCGGTCTGCAGGTCGTCCATGGTCGACGATGCTGATGCCGTTGGGCTTGTTGAATTCGCTCGCCATCTTGGCGATCAGCTTGTTGGGCGCCACGCCGATGGAGCAGGTGAGGCCGGTGGCCTCGAAGATGCTCTTCTGGATCAGCCGCGCCAGCACGCGCCCACCCTCGCGCTGGCCGCCGGGCACGTCGGTGAAGTCGATGTAGACCTCGTCGATGCCGCGGTCCTCCATCACCGGCGCGATCTCGGTGATGGTGCTCTTGAACAGGCGCGAGATGCGGCGCACCTCGTCGAAGTCCACCGGCAGCAGGATGGCCTGCGGGCACAGCTTGGCCGCCTTCATCAGCCCCATGGCCGAGCCCACGCCGAACTGGCGCGCCGCGTAGGTGGCGGTGGTGATCACGCCGCGCCCGGTGTAGCCGGCCAGGCGCGGGAAGAAGTCGACCGGGATGCGGTCCAGCGTGGTCTCGCTCCAGTCGCGCTCCGGGTAGGTCTCGCGCAGCTGCGCCAGCACGTCGTCGTCGCGCGCGCCGCCCGCCGCCGATCACCACCGGCAGGCCCTTGAGCTGCGGGTAGCGCAGCAGCTCGACCGACGCGAAAAACGCGTCCATGTCGAGGTGGGCGATGCGCCGGTTCCGGGGGCTGCGTGTCGGGTCGGTTTGGTCCACAGGTGAAGCATAGCGCCGCACCAAGTGACCCACCGGCTATGCGACCGCAGCCAGACAGGGATCGACCGGGGGATCGCCAGCACTCACCGGCTCAGGCGACGCAAGACCACCGTCCCAGCCCGGCCCCCATGTCTCGATCGGGTGCTGGGTGCGATCCGATCCGTTGCCGCACATCATGTCGGCGGCCTTGCAATACCGGTCACAGCCCCAGCAATTTCGCTCTGGATGCGGTGGGCTGACAGGGAATCGCTTGGACATCGGCTCGGTGCATTGGAACAGGCAAGATTGTCTGGTGCACCGGCAAAAACGCCCTTGATCTGGCACAAGGCCAGATCGATTTCTTCGGGCCGACTCAGATCGATTTCTGCACCAGCCAGCCCTGAAACAGATACGGCAGGGCGGGACGCGCCGCTTCGTTCGCGCCGTCCTTGTTCTCGACGCTGATCGCGAGCTGCGTGACACCGCGAAGCGCGTCTGCGGCAACCGGCATCTGCAGTGTTTTGTATTTGCTCTCGATCACGCCCAGCGAGCGCGGCGGCTTGTCTGCTGTCAGTGCCCAGAGCTGCATGATGTCCAGGCGGCCCTCTCGCACCTCGTTGAGGCGTTGCACCAGCAGAACACCCTGCTTGGGATCAAACGTGACCAGCATGGCCGGCAGCTGGTGCTCGTCGTGCAGCACCGCGATCTCGCGCACCTGCGGCACCTCCACCAGACGGCCTTGCAGCTGCACGACCTGGGCCTTGAGCTGTTCGACCATGCTGGCGCCGACGGCCCAGCCCAGCAGCACGGTGATCAGCAGCAGAATGGCCAGCACGCGCCACCAGGTGCTGACGCGTTTGAAGGCTGGGGCGCTGGAAGGGGTCTCGGTCGTGTCGCTCAAGGGGTGCTCGCTGGTGAATGTCAGGTGGGGTAGGTACCGGGGAGGAGTATGCCTTTGTCCACCGTGTGGATGTCGGTGTGGCCGCAGAACGCCATGGTCACATCCAGCTCCTTGTGGATGATCTCCAGCGCCTTCAACACGCCTTCTTCACCCATGGCACCCAGGCCGTAGACCATGGCGCGGCCGATCATGGTGCCGCGCGCGCCCAGGGCCCAGGCCTTGAGCACGTCTTGCCCGCTGCGGATGCCGCCGTCCATCCAGACCTCGATCTGATCCCCCACCGCGGCCACGATGGCCGGCAGCGCGTCGATGCTGCTGGGCGCGCCGTCGAGCTGGCGCCCGCCGTGGTTGCTGACCACGAGGGCGTCGGCTCCGCTGGCCACAGCCAGCTTGGCATCTTCCACGTCCATGATGCCCTTCAAGATGAGCTTGCCGCCCCATTGCGCTTTCACCCAGGCCACGTCTTCCCAGTTCAGCGTCGGGTCGAACTGTTCGTTGGTCCACGAAGCGAGCGAACTCATGTCGCTCACGCCCTTCACATGGCCGACCAGGTTGCGGAAGGTGTGGCGGCGCGTGCCCATCATGCCCAGCACCCAGCGCGGCTTGCTGGCGATGTTGACGATGTTGCCCAGCGTCGGAATGACCGAGGCGCGCATTTTGTTCTTCAGATCCTTGTGGCGCTGGCCAATCACCTGCAGGTCCAGCGTGAGCACGAGTGCGCTGCACTTGGCCACCTTGCAGCGCTCGATCATGCGTGCCATGGCTTCGCGGTCGCGCATCATGTAGAGCTGGAACCAGAACGGCGCGGTGGTGTGTTCCGCGATGTCCTCGATCGAGCAGATGCTCATGGTGGATAGCGTGAACGGAATGCCGAACCGCTCGGACGCTTTGGCGGCCTTGATCTCGCCGTCGGCGCTTTGCATGCCGGTGAGACCCACCGGCGCGATGCAGACCGGCATTTTCACGTTCTGCCCCACCATCTTGGTGGCGGTGCTGCGGTTTTCCATGTTGACCGCCACACGCTGGCGCAGCTTGATTTTCTGGAAGTCTTCGCTGTTGGCGCGGTAGGTGCCTTCGGTCCACGAGCCGGAATCGGCGTAGTCGTAAAACATGCGCGGCACGCGCTTTTTCGCCAGGACGCGCAGGTCTTCAACGGTGGTGATCACGGGCATGGGGGAGGTCTCCAGGGTTCTTTTGAGGTGAAGGCATGTTAGCCAGCCGAGCCGATTCTGGCTTGTGAAACCCGGCGTGGCGCTTGTGAAAAATCTTGTGGGAGCCGTCAGTCTCGTGTGGGCAAGCGCTGCGCGCGCTCGCTTTCGGTCAGTGCCTCCACCCAGCCAAGTTGCTGCTCCAGCACCGCCAGCGTGGCTTCCGATGCGTCGCTGCCGCTGGCCTGTCGGGCAGCGATGCGCTCGCGCAGCACGCCCACCGGTGCCTCGGGTGCGAGGATGTGAAACGGGCACGCGAGCGACTGGGCCAGCGCCGCAAAAGCCTGCCGCTCCGCCTGGCGCAGAAAGGCCGCATCGACCAGCACCGTCCAGCCTTCGCCCAGCAGCATGCGGGCGCGGGCGAGCAGCGAAGCGTAGGTGTCGCTGTGGGCCTGCGCGCTGTAGAGGCCGGCGTTCAGCGCCGAGCCGCTGCTGGCCAGGGCGCTCAGGCCATGCAGGCGCTTGCGCTCCACATCCGAGCGAAGTCGGATCGCGCGGCCGCTGCGCTCGGCCTGCAGCCAGCGGCTCGACGCCCAGGTTTTGCCGCTGCCCGACAGGCCGTGGGTGATGACGAGTTGCGGAGCGGGCGGGTGCGCCATGTCCTGCATCAGCGCGAGATAGCGGCGGGCCTCGGCCAGGCAGGTGTCGGCCTCGGGCGACGCGGCGGCGCCGCCCATTTGCTCCAGGCGGATCGCCGCCACCTTGGCGCGCACGCCAGCGCGGTAGCAGGCGAAGAAGGTCCAGACCGTGGGCGCCGACACATCGCCGCTGGCATCGAGCCAGTCGCTCAGCAGCTGGTTCGCCAGACCCGGTTCGCCGTGGTGGAGCAGGTCCATCCAGGCGAAGGCCATGTCGTTGGCCACGTCGATCCAGCGCAGCTCGTCGTTGAATTCGATGGCATCAAAGGGCAGGACCGCATCATTGACCAGCACCGCGTTGGCCAGGTGCAGATCGCCATGACCCTCGCGCACCCGGCCCTTCTGGCGCCGGCGCGAGAGCAGCGGCTCGATGGCGCTGAAGCGCTGCTCGGTCCATTCGTTCAAGCGCTGCAGCAGCGCGGTATCGGCTGTACCGGCAAGCGCGGTGCGCAGCGTGCCGAAGTTGTCGCGTGGCCAGCGCATGGCTGCAGCGGCGTGTCCCCAGCGGCTGTCGGCTGCGGCCACGGCGGCGCCGGCCTGAAACGACGCCATGCGCCGCGCCAGCGTGGTGATGTGCGCGGGGGTGAGCGCGCCGCGCTGGCACAGCTGGTCCAGCCGGGCCGCTTCGTCAAAGCGGCGCATCTGCACCGCGAATTCGATCGCCTGTGCGTCATCGGCGCCGGGCTGGCCCCAGCGCGGCGCCTGGGCGCTGCCCAGCAGAGGCAGCACGCCCCGGTAGAGCTGGGTGGCCGGGTCGGTGGTGGCGAAACGGCGGTTCACGCGAAGCTCGGTCTCGCAGGCGGCGCGTCGCAGGGCGAGGGTGCTGAAGTCCATGAAGGAAAAACGCACCGGTTTCTTGATCTTGTAGGCCTGATCGCCCGCCAGCAACACCCAGGCGCCATGGGTCTCCACCAGTTGAACCGCGTCGACCGGGTGCGGGTATCGGGCTGGGGAGAGCAGGGACCGGATCAGCGGTGGAAGGTCTTCGGACATGCGCTGCACTGTACGTGAGCGCCCGCCACCGGGGCGCGCGCCGGATGCCGCGGGATCAGGCGCGCGGCAGATCCGTCAGCGTCTCGGCCAGGTTTTCCGCCGGTACCTCGGCGCTGAGCGTGGTGCCTCGGCCCGGCGCGCTCTCCACCACCAGGCGCCCGCCATGGGATTCCAGCCGAACCCGCATGCCGAGCAGGCCATGGTGTCCGTGGCCAACCTCGGCGAGCAAGAAGCCGCGGCCGTTGTCGCGAACGGTGAGCTGGGTCCACGGCCCCACCTGTTTGAGTGTCAGCTGCACCCGGCTGCAGTGCGCGTATTTGCCAATGTTGGTGAGCGCCTCCTGCGCCACGCGGTACAGCGTGAGCTCGGCATTCTTTTTGACGGCAACGGTTTCCAGATCGGCCTGAACCGGCACGCCGATCACCTCGGCCATGTCGTTGCACAGAATCTCCAGCGCGGGCAGCAGGCCGAGCTGGTCCAGCGCCGACGGACGCAGGTGTTCGATGATGCGCCGCTTGAGCGCGATGCCCTCGTTGAGCCGGCTCTGGATGGCGAGCATGCGTTCGTTCGCTTGCTCGGGCATGTCGGGCATGCGGCGCAGCCGCGCGAAATCGAGCTTCACAGCGGTGAACAGGCCGCCGAGCTCGTCGTGCAGCTCGCGCGCCACCATGGCACGCTCGTCTTCGCGCGCGTGCACCAGGTGGTTGGCCATTTCCGTGATTTCCGCAGTGCGCTCGCGCACGCGCTCTGCCAGCAGCAACCGCTCCTGGGCCCGCTCGATGTCACCCAGCTTGAGCTGCCGTCGAAACAAAGCCATGCCCAGCATGGCGGCCAGCGCCAGCAGATGAACGGCCACCCGGCTCATGTCCAGGGCCTGGTAGAGCGAGAAGCGGGCGGTTTGCTGCACCTGAGCGGCGCTTTCCAGCAGCTCGCTGAACGCGTCGCGCAGCTGCTCGCGTCGCGCACGGCTGCCGCTGCTGGCGGCGGCTGCCACCGCTGCCTCGCGATCGCCCGACGCCATCAGGCTCACCCAGGCATCGGTGGTGGCAATGTGCTCTGTCACCAGCGCCTCGACGTTGTCGATCGACACCGATCGAGCCGGGTCCACCTCTGCCACCAGGTCGAACGTTCTTTGCTTGCCGGCGCGCATTTTCTCCACCGCCTCGCGGTAGCTGTCTGCCTCGGCGGGCAGGCCGGTGAGGATGAATGAGCGGGCGTAGAGGCCGGCGTCGGTCAGCAGTTGCAGGGTTTCGGCGGCTTGCACCCTGGCGTCGGTCAGCGCGATGCCGTTGGAGAGCGTGCGGTGGGAATGCTGGTAGGTGCTTTCGTTGACCGCGATCGCCAGAACACCGAGCACCAGCACGACCGGCATCACATAGCGCCCCCGCGCCACAGACTCCAGTGAGTCGCGCAGCCGGTGCGTGGGTTGGGGTGGTGATGCCATCGGCAACGATTGTGCAGTGACAACGTGGACGGGGGTTGTCGGCGGTGTCCTACAGCGCGGTGCTTGGGTGTCTGACTGGCGCAATCCGGTGACCTGCCTACAGTGAAGTGACACAGCGCGGCTTTTGACGGCGCTGCTTGTCTCACTGGAGATTTCATGAAGATTGCCGAACAAACCCGGCCCGATTCGGTGGCGCTGGCCGACCACATTCAAGACCGCAGGGTGGGCATGCTCACCATGCGCGACACCAATTGCCAGTTGCACAGCCAGCCCATGACGCCGCTGGAGATGGACGGCGACGGCGCGATCTGGCTGATGATCAGCCGAGGCGGACGCACCGCCCGGCATGTCAAGGCCAACCTGCCGGCCGACACAGTCAACCTGGCTTTCAGCGATGAGGGGAAATCAACCTATGTCTCGATCACCGCGCGCGCCAGCCTGAGCGACGACATGCAGCGCAAGCGCGAGCTGTGGGGCGCGATGGCCCGCCCCTGGTTCCCGGATGGCCCGGAAGACGCCGATCTCACCCTGCTTCGGCTGGAGCCGGTGCACGCCGAAATCTGGGACGCACCCGACAGCACCGTGGTGCGGCTGATTGCGCTGGCGTCGTCGGTGATCGCCAGCAAGCCGGTGGATCTGGGGGATCACGAAGAGCTGAGAAACCTCGACCCACAGGCCAACTGAACGCCATCCAGCGCTTGTTGTTCGGCGCGCGCACCGCGCCGAGACGAAAAAAAGGGGACAGACCGACCGGTCTGTCCCCTTTTTTGCCGCTGGTGAAGCCGCTCAGGCCTCAGCCATTTTTTCGCAGTAAGCGATCAGCTCTTCGAGCTCGCTGGACTTGTCGAACACCTGGTCAGCACCCATGTCGACGCATCGCCGGCGCATGTCGGCGGTGGCGTAGTTGCTGAGCACCACGCGCCGCGCTGGCAGCTTCATGTCCTTGGCGCTGCGCAAAACCCCCAGGCCGCTGCCCGCGGCGAGGAAGATGTCGACGATCACCAGATCGAGCTCATGGGCGCGGGCCCGAAGCTCGCGCACCGCATCCTGTTCGTTCCCCACCGAGCCGACCACCTGCACATCGGCCAGTTCTTCGAGCGTGGCAATGAGGTTGTTGAGGATGACCGGGTTGTCTTCGACGATGTAGGTTCTGAGGGTGGGCATGGATCACGTGACCGGTTGGCTGAGCCGGTGGATTGTCGAACACAAGTTGCTGTTGCCTGGGCTCGATTCGCTTTTGAGCAGGATGGCGCTGGAAACTTTCGAAGATACCCGGTTCTGTATCTGGACGTTAACGGAAAAGGCCGTGCCTTTCTGTAGGAAGCGTCCGACTCGGTCAACTTCAAAGACGCGCAAATGACAACGGCTCCTGCGGTGGTCACAGGAGCCGTTTTTCAAGCATTTGAAGCAGGCGGTGCGCGCGCGTCAGGCCGAAGCGCGCCGTCTGAGAGCGGCGGCACCGTGGACATCAGGGACGAACCGAGATGCTGTTTTGCACGCTCTTCACCCCAGACACCTTCTTCGCAATCATCTCGGCATTGGCACGCTCCGAGGCGGTCTTGGCAAAGCCCGAGAGCTGCACGGTGCCCTTGAGCGTTTCGACCTGAATGGCCATGGCGCTCACGTTCGGATCTTCCGCGAAGCGCGCTTTCACCTGGGTGGTGATGGTTGCATCGTCGATGTAGGAGCCGACAGGTTGCTGGTCGCGAACGACGGCACAGCCGGTGGCGTAAATCGCCGTGATGGCGATGGCGGAAGCAAGGGCAATTTTCTTGATCATGGTTTTCTCCTGGGTCAATGGGACGTTGGTTTGTGGAACAGGGTGAGGGTTTGGAAGGTGGCCTATTTCGACAGCCAGTCCGACAGCTCGTCGGCGTGCTGCTCTTCATCGGCCAGGATGTCTTCCAGCAACCGGCGCGTGGTGGAGTCTTTGGCGCCAATGAGTTCGATCATTTGCCGGTAGCTCTCCACCGCCACCCGCTCGGCCACCAGGTTGGCGCGAATCATCGCGTCGAGCTCGGTGGAGTCGTCGTAGTCGGCGTGGCTGCGGTTCATCAAGCTGGTGGGGTTGAAATCGGGCATGCCACCAAGCTGCACGATGCGCTCGGCGAGCCGGTCGGCGTGGCCCTGTTCTTCCACTGCGTGCACCATGAATTCCTCGGCGATCTTGGGCGACGACTTGCCGTCTGCCGTGAAGTGGTGGCGCCGGTAGCGCAACACGCACACCAGCTCGGTGGCCAGCGCGTCGTTGAGGAGGGCCACCACGTCGTCGCGGTGCGGGCCGTAGGCGGGGGTCATGGCACCGTCTTCGATGTTCTTGCGCGCAGCGCTCAGGCCTTTCGGGTCGAGTTTCATGCGTTCTTGGTCTGCTTTCGAATCGGCGCCCTGGCTGGCGGCTCGCCGACTCGGCTGTTCGGTCTGCTTCATGCGGTCTCCTGGTCTGGTTGGGGTCGGTCAGCTGGCGCTGCCCACGACGAGCTGGTTGCGCACCTCGGTCACGCCGTCCACCGCCTTGGTCAGATCGGAGGCCCGATCGGCGGCTGCTTGAGAGGGCGCGGGGCCCGTGAGGGTCACCACGTTGTTGGTGGTGTCAACCGTGATGCTGATCGCGCTCAGCTGGGCGTCGCCAGCCAAGGCGGTTTTCACCTTGGCGGTGATGCCCATATCGGCTGCGCCTTCGCTGATGACGCTGGCTGCCTTTGCGCTTTCTTGTTTGATCTCCTGGCCGGCTGCCTGCAGGTCGCGCACGGTTTCCTGTGCCGCCTGGTTGGTGCGCTCGATACCGGCGTCGATCTGCTGGCCCACCGTGGGTGGTTCGGGGCGGTCGCAGGCCGCCAGTGCCAGGGTGATGGCGGTCACTGAGACCAGAGCGAAAAAACGGGGTTTGACGTTCATGGGTTGACTCCTAAAAAAGGGGTTGTGTCGGGGCACTCGCTTGGCGTGGAGCCACTGGCTTTCCAGCAGCGATTGATGACGCAGCAGCAAGCGAACGCAACGCCCGGGCAGGCTGTGTGTCAGCTCAGCGAAACCAGTCGTCGGTGGCGCTGCGCTCCCAGGCGCTGAGCTGCTTCTCAGCTTCGTCCTTGGCGATGCCGTAGCGTTCCTGAATCTTTCCCGCGAGCTGATCGCGGCGGCCAGCGACCACGTCCATGTCGTCATCGGTCAGCTTGCCCCACTGTTCTTTGGCTTTTCCCTTGGCCTGCTTCCAGTTGCCTTCAATGCGTTCCCAGTTCATGGTGATTTCTCCTGTGTTGGTGTGAATGACCCACCGGCGATCTCGCCTGGCGGTCACAGCGACGAGGTGATTCGTTGCACTGTGCTTTCAATGTAGGCAGGGCGCCTTGCGTGCTTTGTCGGCCCGCAGGACCGCCGCTTGTAGGACGAGGCCTCGCGCAAAAGGTCTGCGAAAGTAGGATTTGTCCGACGCCGCAGTCATCTGTGCGTCGTTAAAGTGAGCCTGGGTATCGAAATCGTTCAGAGATTCGATGGTTGGCCCCGTTTCCCCAGGAGAGGTTTTTCATGATTCGTGTCGGTATCGTTGACGACCACGCTGTGGTTCGTGCCGGGCTGAGGCAGTACCTGTCCGAGCACGTGGACGTGCGTGTGACCGGTGAAGGCGCCAGCGGCGCGGATGCCCTGGAGCTCGCGCGGCAGGGTGAGGTCGACGTTGTCCTGATGGACATCTCCATGCCCGACCACAACGGTGTCGAGGCGCTCAAGGCCATCAAGGCCCGCTTCCCGGCGCTCTCTGTGCTGATCCTCAGCGGTTTTCCCGAGGCCCATTACGCGGCGGCGCTGCTGCGCCAGGGTGCCAGCGGCTACCTCAACAAGGAATGCGACCCGGAGGAAATCATCCGCGCCATCCGCACCGTCTCCATGGGCCGCAAGTACATCAGCCAGGCCGTGGCCACGCTGCTGGCCGAGGGCGTGGCTGGCGGTCTGGATCGTCCGCCGCACGAGCTGCTCTCCGAGCGCGAGATGCAGGTGTTCTTGCGCCTGGCCAAGGGCGAGACCGTGGGCCGCATGGCCGAGGCCATGTTTCTCAGCGTGAAGACGGTCAGCACCTACCGCACCCGCGTGCTGGAAAAACTCAAGCTCTCCAGCAACAGCGACCTGACCTACTACGCGATGACCCACGGGCTGATCCAGTAGCCCGCGCGACCGGTTCGCGCGCGCCATGGACAGCCTGACCTACCTCTGGGTGGCGCTGGCGGCCAGTGGGGCCACGCTGGTGGCCACGCTGATCGTCATCAACCTGCTGGGTGGCGAGAAACGCATCGAGACCACGCTGCCGCGCCTCTACGAGACCGACGACGCCGAGTTTCGCCGTGCGCTCGGCTCACTGCTCGGCCCGCAGCTGGTGGAGGGCAACCGGGTGGATGTGCTGGTCAATGGCGAGCAGATCTTCCCGGCCATGCTGCAGGCGATTCGATCCGCAGAGCAGACCATCACCTTCGAGACCTTCATTTACTGGAGCGGCGACACCGGTGAGCGCTTTGTGGAAGCCCTGTGCGAGCGCGCGACGGCGGGGGTGAAGGTGCATGTGCTGCTCGACTGGGTGGGCAGCCTGGAGATGGACGAGCGGCTGGTGCAGCGGCTGCGCTCGGCCGGGGTGCAAGTGGTGCGCTTTCACAAGCCGCACTGGAGCAACTGGGGCAAGATGAACAACCGAACCCACCGCAAGCTGCTGGTGGTCGACGGCTTGCTCGGTTTCACGGGCGGCGTCGGCATCGCCGATCCCTGGCAGGGCGATGCGCGCCACCCCGGCGAATGGCGCGACACCCATTTCCAGGTGCGCGGGCCGGTGGTGGCGCAAATGCAATCGGTCTTTCTGGACAACTGGATGCGCGCCACAGGCGAGGTGTTGCACGGCGCGGCGTACTTGCCCGCGCAGAAGAAGGCGGGCGAAGAAGTGGCCCAGATGTTCAGCAGCTCGCCCTCGGGTGGCAGCGAGAGCATGCACCTCATGTACCTGCTGGCGCTCACCGCAGCGCGCGAACGCATCGCGCTGTCCGCTTCCTACTTCGTGCCCGACTCGCTCACCATCAAGACCCTGCGGGCCGCAGCCCAGCGCGGTGTCCGCATTCGCATCCTGCTGCCCGGCGCGCACATCGACAAAGCCGTGGTGCGCCGCGCTTCGCGCGCCAGCTGGGGCCCGCTGCTCGAAGCGGGTGTGGAGATCGCGGAATACCGGCCCACTATGTTTCACATGAAGGCGCTGGTGGTGGACGAGCGCTTTGTCTCGGTCGGCTCGACCAACTTCGACAACCGCTCTTTTTTGCTGAACGATGAGGCCAATCTGAACGTGATCTCCCGACCGCTGGCGGCGCGCATGCAGGCGTTGTTCGAGGACGACTGGGCGCATGGCCAGCCCATGAGCCTGGCAGCGTGGCGCCACCGGCCCTGGCGCGAGAAGCTGGTGGAGCAGGGCGCGCGGCTGCTGCGCAGCCAGCTGTGATGCTTCGCGGTTGGCGATCGCGCCGGGTCTATTCGCGGGGCGCGTCGGCCGCCAGCAGGTTGGTCTCGTCGCGCGCTTGGCGTTCCTTGTCGATCTGCGGCTGCAGTTCGTTGTTCACGCGCAGATCGACCGCAGGCGTCGAGCCGAGTGCGCTGCGCCGGCCAGGCTGCTCGGTCGGTGCGCTCTCGTGCGTCGCTGATTCGGGCTTGCCGTGAAGCAGGGTGGCCTGGGTGAGCTGCACCCGGTAGATTGGCTCGGGCATGTCCATCTCGGCGGCCTCCAGCGCCAGCTTCACGCGCCGGATCGCCTCGCTGCGCACCATCCAGAAATCGTGTGTGCGCTGATCAACCCAGCCGCGGTAGCGCAGCTGCACGTTGGAGTCGCCCAGGGTCTGGATGAAGGCGCGCGGCGGCGGATCGGTCATCACGCCCTCGGTGCGCCGCAGTTCTTCGGTGCCCAGAAATTGCGCCTGAATCAGGTCTTCCTGCACCCCCACACCCACATCGAATTCAAAGCGACGGCTGGGGTTGCGCGTGTAGTTGAGCATCACGCTGCGAAACACCAGCGCGTTGGGCAGGCGCAGGTGGTTGCCGTCGGGCGTCATGAGGATGGTGGCGCGCGAGGTGAGCGCCATCACCGTGCCCTCCTGGCCGTCGATCACCACCAGATCGCAGGGTGCAAACGGCTGGCGCAGGCTCATCAGCACGCCAGCGAGGTAGTTCTCCAGCGTGTCCTTGAAGGCAAAGCCCAGCGCAATGCCGATCACGCCCGCGGTGCCCAGCATGGCGCCCACCACCGCGGTGGCGTCCAGAATTTCCAGCGCGATCAGCAGGGCGATCGCGGTGGTGACCCAGCGCGTGGTGGTGCGCGCGAGATCGGTGAGGAAGGGGTTGCGCGCCGCCAGGCGTTCGATCGCGGTGCGGCGCGACAACATGCCGCCCAGCTTCCAGCCCAGCCAGACCACCAGCAGCGCCAGCAACAGCGAGGGCAGCGAAGACAGCAGCGCATAGACCTTGTCGAGCAGGCGCTCAAACACCACGTCAGCATCGAAGCTGGGCGGCGTGTGTCGAGCGATGTCGTCGAGCAGGGGCATGGCACATGGGGCGAAAGTGGTGAGCGTTTCAGTGTGCTGACCGACAAAGGCTTCGGCTGTCGGACAAACGCGCAATCGCCCGGGCGAAGGGCGCGTTGTCCGACAGGGAGCGCGGCAGGCGGCGCTTACGCTGCTTTGGTGGGGCGCCATGTGCGCGTGGGAATCTGGCACGCGCCCCATCGTTGTCAACAGGCGGCCGTGCGCCGCATCAGGAGATTTCCATGGAAACCAGCGCGTTTCAGACCCCCGTTGCCGGCGCGGTCATCGAGCGACACACGGTGGTATCGCCAGTGCTCTCGGCCGACAGCCTGCGAGGTGCCTTGCTCTGGATCGGTTTGACGCTCGTCACCGCCGTGCTGGGCGGTCTGGCCTCGTCGCAGGCGGCCCAGTTCTACGGCGCGTTGCGCCTGCCCGAATGGGCGCCACCGGCCGCGGTGTTCGGGCCGGTGTGGACCCTGCTGTATGCGCTGATGGCGCTGGCCGCCTGGCTGGTCTGGCGGTATCGCCGCACCGTGAATGGCCCCAGCGGCCTGTTGCTGTATGGCCTGGCGCTGGTGCCCAACGCGCTGTGGTCCTGGCTGTTCTTTGATTGGCATCTGGGCCTGTGGGCGCTGTTGGACATTGGCGTGCTCTGGTTGCTGGTGGGGCTCACGGTGCGCGCTTTCTGGAAGGTTCGGCCCGTCTTTGCGATGCTGATGGTGCCGCTGTGGGCCTGGGTCTCGTTTGCCGGGGTGCTCAATGCGGTGCTCTGGCGAAACAACCCGGCGCTGCTGGGCTGAGGTTTCTCCGCTCGCGCATCTGTCGGTTCGCTCCTACAGCCACCAGCGTGCAGCGCCGACACCCGACACCGGCCTGCGCGCGGACCATGTGCTCAGTGAAACCCAGGAGCCCACATGACCGCACGCCACATTGAGTCTCGCAACGCACGCCCAGTCGACGCACCAAGGTTTGGCGGCTGGGCACACGCGCTGATCTGGGTCTTGCTGGCGCTTGCCGCTTTGCTGCTGGTCGGCTTCACCGCGGTGGTGAGCGACATCACCGAGCGTGGCGAGCTGCGACGGCTGCAGCAGCGCAGCGCCGGCTCGCTGTTGCTGCCCGACGAGCTCGCGGCGCGCGGCATTGATGTGGCCCGCCTGATCGCCATGACCAACGACAGGCTGGCTGGGCGCTAGAGGCCGGCGCAAGGCTGCTCGCCGACCGACCCGAATTCTCTTCGCGGCGCCGGTCGGCATCGGTTTTCCGAACAACCAAAAAAGCCAGGCGATGCACGCCAGGCTTCTTCGTGTTTGAAGGCTGCAGCGGTTTACCCGGCTGCTGACGAGCTGGCGTTTCCGTTGGGCGCTGCCGTGGCGCCGGTGTTCGCTCGATCGGCCAGCCAGGCGGTGAGCGCACCGGCCAGCGCCATTTGCACCGGTGTGGCGGTGAGCTGGGTCCACAGCAGTGTGCCCAGGCGGTCTTTCCAGGGCCCTGCCTGTCGCTGCATCTGCTGACTGGCCCAGGGCCTTGCCGCCGACAGGGCCACGGTCAGACCCGCGCCCAGCGCGGCTGCCACCGCCAGCGATGTCATCGGATGGCGCCGGATCATCGGCTGCGCCTGGTGCACCAGCGTCTGACCCACCAGATCAACCGAGCTGTGCCAGGGCTGGCGTGTCCACCAGCGCCGCGACAGCGCGCGCAGCGTGCGCCAGCTGCCCTGCAACAGGCCGTTGCGCTCGATCCGCGCGGCCAGCGACTCTGCAAACGAGCGGCTGTCCATGGGCTCACCGGGCCAGTGCGCCGACGCTCGGCGCGCCTTGGGCTGCTCGGGCGACAGGCACCGGATCAGCGCCCCCCGGGAAGATTCAATGCGCGCCACGGCCTGCGCCATTCGCTGGTGGTCGGTGAGGTGGCTCACCGTTTCGTTGCTGCGGGATCGTGTGCCGGTTTGCGTTGTGGGCGGTGGTGTGCTGGTGTTCATGCTTCTTCGTCCAGGAGCTTGAGCGTGGCGAGGTCTTGGGCCATCTGTTCCCGCAGGGTCGAAAAAGCCGAGCCAAGGTCTTGCTGCCGCATGCGCCAGGCAAGCAGCACGGCCAGCACCAGTGGCACCGCTGGCAAGGCCCACAGCAGCCAGGGCATGGGCATGGTCTGCCACGGCAGCGCCGCCGCCAGCAAGCCCGCCACCCCGGCCAAGGTCAGGCCCAGCAGTGTGAGCAGCACGGCGGCCAGGGTGAGCGTGGCGCGTTGCCGCAGGCGGCCGCGCCAGCAGGCCAGCTCGGCCATGGCGAGATCGGTGTAGCCGTCTGCGTGTTCCAGAAACAGGCCGGGCCGCTTGGCCATGGCGATGAAGAGCGGATGGATCACGGCACAGCGTCCTCACATGGGATGAAAAAAAACGCAGCGACCGAACCGGAAGCTGCGCCCTGCGTTGAGCCTGCCCAAGGCAGGCCGCTTGGCAGATTCAGGCTCAATGACGTGAGTTGCCGTTGCCGCGCGTGGCCCAGCCAATCAGCAGGGTGGCAAACGCCCCTGCTGCCACCGCCATCAGCATCGCCTTGGTGGGCTCTTCGCGCACGTAGCTCGCGGTTTGCTCGCGCATGTGGCTGGCCTGCTGTGTCAGCGACTGCCCGGCGGCACGCGCGCGGTCGATTCCGGCGCGGGCCAGGTCTTCTGCCTGCGTGGCGGCGCGTGACAGCGTGGCTGGAACCGCTTCGCCAATTTGCTTGAGACCGTGTTGAACGGTCTGCTCGGCGTCTGCCACGTGGCTCTGCGTGGTGCTGATGGCCTGGTCGGCCTTGTTGGCCGCCTGGGTCGCCATGTCGTGGGCTTTGTCGATGGCCTTGCGGCTGTCTTTGGCCAGGGTGTCGGTGTGGGTGTTCATGGGGAGCTCCTGTGGGACGTTGAATGAAGGAATGGTTTTGATGAAAAGCGGGCCTGCGCGTCTATCGGCGGCGGTAGCCGAAGATGAACGACACCACGGCCATGATCAAAAAGACGACGAACAAAACCTTGGCGATACCGGCCGCACCAGCGGCAATGCCACCAAAGCCAAGGACCGCTGCGATGAGCGCAACAACGAGGAAGACGAGGGCGTAGTGCAACATGGTGAACTCCTGATCGGGGTGGGCAGCGCCGCTGCAGCGCCCCATGTGGTTGTGACCGCAACGCCAATCGCTGCGATGAAATCAGTCTAGGCAGCAGCCAGCGCAGCGGCTGTCGGCCAAGTGCGGTGGTCGCGGTAGGACGGGAACTACAGTGGTGTTGACCACCGTGCGCATGACAGCGGTCGCGCTGCTGTGCGTGTTGCCGTTGCGTGCGAGCCGAACGGCGGGCGTGACGCCATGGTGGCGCCCGGCCCGGTTGGGTCCAACCATGAAAAAGGCCTTCAGCTATCGAAAAAATAGCTGAAGGCCCATGTCATTGGCGGAGAAGGAGGGATTCGAACCCTCGGTACTGTCTAAACAGTACGCCGGATTTCGAATCCGGTGCATTCGACCACTCTGCCACCTCTCCGGTGTACTGTTGGTGCATCACCAGCCGGGCTTAGCCGATGTGGTGTTGCCGTTGGACTGGGTGTCGAAGCCACGGATTCTACCAGCGCTGTCCAGGCGATTTTCAGCCTCGTCGGCGCGTTGCCCGGTGAGACAATGCACTCCCGTGCCCATAGCTCACCACCATGCTTGTTGACACCCAGCCAGCAACCCACCACCACCTGCCGGCGTCGTCCGAGGTTCGAGAGGAATGGGTCACCTCGCAGCTGATCGGCGTGGTGATGGATGGCGCCACGCCAGCGCTGCTCGCCGCCACTGCGGCGTGGCCGGTGATGCTTTACCTGATGTTCGGCCAGGTCGACAACACCGTTTTGTCGGTCTGGTCCGTCACCCTGCTGGCTTTGCTGGCCTACCGCTTTCACATCATTGGCCAGTACCGCCTGCGCTACGACAGCGTGGAAGGACCGATGCGCAAGACCTTCGTCGACCGCTATGGCTGGACCTGGACGGCGGTGGGGATTCTCTGGGGTGCTTCGGTGGGCATCACCTTTCAGCAAACCGATGCCGGAACCCAGTTCGTGACCGGCATTGTCGTGCTGGGTCACGGCATGATTTCGCTCACCGCCTTCTCTCCCCACCTGCCCCTGTTTCGTCGTTATGTGGGGGGGCTCATCGCCACCGTGCTGATGGGCCTGCTGCTGCCAGGGTTGCTCGGCGTCGTGCCCAACCCCGACAGGGATCTGATGGTGCTGCTGTCGGTGTTGTTGATGGCGTTTTGGGCGTTGCTGCATGCCGCGGGCCGCCGACTGAACGCGGTGCACCGGGCCAGCTACGAGTTGCAGTTTTCGAACCAGGAGCTGATCGATTCCCTGACGCAGCAAACCCGCGCCGCGCTGCGGGCGGTGGCCACCAAGAACCGTTTTCTGGCGTCTGCCGCCCACGACCTGCGACAGCCGGTCCACGCGCTCAGCCTCTATGCCGACTGGCTCGCCAGTGAACCTGAGATGGGGCGTGACATTGCGCCGCGCATTCTGCAGTCCACCCGCGCCATCAACGAGCTGTTCGACTCGCTGTTTGACCTCACGCGCATTGACGCGGGCAACTACAAGGTGCGGTTGCAACACGTGGATGTGAAGCAGCTTCTGGCCGATCTCGCCATGCAGTTCGAACCGGTGGCGCTGGGCAAGTCGCTCAGGCTGCGCACCCACGCGCGACCGAGGACCATCTGGGCCGATCCGGTGGTGTTGCGGCGAATGCTGGGCAACCTGGTGTCCAACGCGCTGCGCCACACGAGCAAAGGCGGTGTGCTGCTTGCCTTGCGCCAGCGCGAGGGCTTGCTGATGTTCGAGGTGTGGGACAGCGGCGTGGGGATTGCGCGCGAACACCAGCAGGCGATTTTTCAGGAGTTTTTTCGGGTTTCCCAACACCAGGGGACCGAGGACAGCCTGGGTTTGGGCCTGACCATCGTCTCCAAGCTGGGCACCCTCATGGGCTATCAGCTGGCGCTCAACTCGGTGCCGGGGCGTGGCAGTGTGTTCCGGGTGATGCTGCCAACTTTCACGCAGGCCCGCGCCGAGGAAGATGCCAAGGGCGCGCCGGTTGGCGATCGCGGCTGAACCGCGCGGCCCTGTTCAGAGCTCCAGCAGGCCAGCGGTTCGCGCCAGGTGACTGGCCTGAGACCGGCTCTTGACATTGAGCCGGCGAAACAGGCGCCACAGGTGCACTTTCACCGTGTGTTCGCTGATCTGCAGCTGCTCTGCGATGTCGCGGTTGGACAGCCCCCGGTCCAGCATCACCAGCAGCTGCTTTTGCCGCTTGGAGAGCTTGTCGGGGATGGTGGGGGCGTTTTCGTCTTCGATTTCCTCGGTCAGAAACTCGCGCAACACCTTGGCAATTTGCGCGGCACCCGCCGACTTTTCTACATAGGCATCGGCACCGGCTTCCAGCGCCAGGTCTTCGTAGTCGGACGCGGGCGACGCCGACAGCACGATCAGCGAGGTATCGGGCAGCATTTGCCGCACTTCGCGCACGCCCGAGACGCCATGGGTGTCTGGCAGCTTCAGATCCAGACAAACCAGCTCTGGATCGCCGTGCTCGGCGATCGCCTTGCTGACGGTGGCGAGCCGCTCCAGCTCAACGACTTGCGTGGTGGAGCGCAGTCGGCGCAGCAGCATGACGACGGCTTCTCGCATCAGCGGGTGGTCATCAATGACAAAAATACTCATGGCGACGCAGCGTGTTAAGAATTGTTATGGCAAAACCAAGCATATAGAGAATGCCGGGACTTGGCGATAGGGAATCGAATTTGCCACCCTACGACGAGGTGCTGACCCATGTGCCTGCGTGGCGGCGCGAGAGCCAAATTTCCCCCCAGGTTTGCAGCATCAGGCCACGCCTTGCCAGGCCACCAGTGCCGCCTCTATCGCCTCTGGAGATGCCTCGCTGGACAGTTGCGATGCGAGGCTTGGCAAAGCGGCCGCTCCTTCAGCGCGCAAGCGGCTCACGATCTCGGCCACTTCTCGAGGTGAAACAAACCCCTGGCTTTGCAGCAAGGTCTGCCCGGCACCATCTGTCAGCTTGAAATAGAAGCGACCGTCAGCTTCCCGATATTGCTTGACAGTTGGAATTGCCGATTTTGCCACCTTCGTGGCTCGCTTCAGGGCCGCTGCGCTGTCCAGCGGGCGAAGGCCAACGGCCTGCCTGAGGCGTCCCGTGAAGGGCGTCGCGATGTCGCGTGCCTTCTCAGCACCCCGCTTGAGGACACGCTCGATCTGCGCCGGATCCTGGATGAGCTGGTCGTACAGCGTCCGCATGGGGGAGATTTCCTGGTCGAGCCGCTCGAACAGCTGCTGCTTGGCGTCGCCCCAGGCGATGCCGCTGGCGTAGGCCTGGGCAAAGGCTGTGGTTTCCTCGGGGCTGGCAAA
Organism: uncultured beta proteobacterium; assembly: GCA_963831255.1. Classification (GTDB taxonomy): domain Bacteria; phylum Pseudomonadota; class Gammaproteobacteria; order Burkholderiales; family Burkholderiaceae_C; genus Hydrogenophaga. The sequence continues at coordinate 423,962 of CAWHPI010000003.1, forward strand.
GGCCTGATAAAGCTGAAACAGCGCAGAGCCCGTGGTTTCCTTGGGAACACCTGGCGCGGTGGAGTCGGTCAAGATGCCCTGAATCAGCTTGCGCAGCTGCTCACGTGGCACGAAGAGCGGGATCGTGTTGTCGTAGCTCTTGCTCATCTTGCGGCCGTCCAGCCCCGGCAGGGTGGCCACATGCTCTTCGATCGCGGCCTCGGGCAGGGTGAAGTGATCGCCGTAGAGGTGGTTGAAGCTGGCCGCGATGTCGCGCGCCATTTCGATGTGCTGCACCTGGTCGCGCCCCACCGGCACCTGGTGGGCGTTGAACATGAGAATGTCGGCGGCCATGAGCACCGGGTACATGAACAGGCCGGCGCTCACCCCGGCGTCGGGGTCGGTGCCGGCAGCGGTGTTTTTGTCGACCGAGGCCTTGTAGGCGTGGGCGCGGTTCAGCATGCCCTTGCCGGCCACGCAGGTCAGCAGCCAGGTGAGTTCGGGAATTTCGGGAATGTCGGACTGGCGGTAGAAAGTCACCTGCTCAGGATCGAGCCCACAGGCCAGCCAGGTGGCGGCGATCTCCAGCGTGGAGCGCTGCACCCGCGCCGGCTCGGTGACCTTGATCAGCGCGTGGTAGTCGGCCAGAAAGTAGAAGCTCTCCACACGGGCGAGGCGGCTGGCGCGCACCGTGGGGCGGATCGCGCCCACGTAGTTGCCCAGGTGCGGTGTGCCCGAGGTGGTGATGCCGGTGAGAACGCGTTGGGTTTTCATGGGCGTGTTGTTTTCAGAGAATGAGCATGCGCAGCGGTGTGAGCAGCAGTTCGATGGCGCTGTTGGTCAGCGACATCAGCGGACGCAGCCAGAGGTTGCCGACCACGCCGGAGATCACCAGCGCCATCACGATGAAGAAGCCCCAGGGCTCCAACCGCGACACCAGTTCGGCTTGGCGGTAGGGCAGCAGGCCCACCAGAATGCGGCCGCCGTCCAGCGGTGGCAGTGGGAACAGGTTGAAGGCGAACATCACCAGGTTGACCAAGACACCGGCACGGCACATGTCCAGGAAGAAGCGTTCGTCCAGGCCGACTGCGAACATGAGGTAGAGCCCGAGGGTCCAGCCTATGGCCTGCGCCAGATTGGCGCCGGGCCCCGCCAACGCCACCCACACCATGTCGCGCTTGGGGTTGCGCAGCCGGCCGAAATTGACTGGCACCGGCTTGGCGTAGCCAAACAGGAACGCGCCGGAGGTGGCGAAGTACAACAGGAGCGGCATGGCAATGGTGCCCACCGGGTCGATGTGCTTGACCGGATTGAGTGTGATGCGGCCCATCATGGCGGCGGTGTTGTCGCCGAAGTGCCGCGCTGCATAGCCGTGTGCCGCCTCGTGGACGGTGATGGCGAACAACACCGGAATGGCGTAGATCGCGACGGTCTGAATGATCTGGGCGAAATCCATGGGCTCTGTCGGACAAACCGCTATTGTCCCAGATGGGGGAGGCGATTGAACGGTTGCAGAGCTTGCCCGGCGTGAATGACAGACCCCGACAGAGCAGGGCCAAGGGCAGCCGCACCAGGGGCGTGAGCCAGCGCAAAGGTGGCGTCAGAGACCCAGCGGCGCCAGCGCACCCCGCCCGGCGCGCACCACCTCGGGCTCGCCGCCGGTGCCCATGGGTGTGAGGTCGATCACCGTGGTGGCCTGCAGCGCGCAGGCCCCGGCATCGACCACGCCCGCAATCTCGTGTTCAAACCGCTCGCGAATCGCTTGCGCGTCGTTCATCGGCTCGGTCTCGCCGGGCGCAATGAGGGTGGTGGCCAGCAGCGGGCCGCCATGCAGATCGAGCAGGGCCAGCAGGGTGTTGTGATCGGGCACGCGCAGACCGATGGTTTTGCGAGACGGGTGGCTGATGCGCCGCGGCACTTCCTTGCTGGCTTCCAGGATGAAGGTGTACGGACCGGGTGTGGCCAGCTTGAGCAGGCGGTACTGGCGGTTGTCCACCCGGGCGTGATTGGCCAGCTCGCTGAGGTCGCGGCAGAGCAGGGTGAGGTGGTGTTTGTCATCCACCCGGCGAATGCGGCGCAGGCTGTCGGCAGCGGCCTTGTCGTCGAGCTGACAGACCAGCGCGTAGCTGGAGTCGGTGGGTACCGCGAGCACACCGCCTTTCGCCAGCAACTGCACCGCCTGCTTGAGCAGGCGTGGCTGCGGGTTCTCAGGGTGAACTTCAAAGTGCTGCGACATGGCGCGATTTTCGCAGATGCGGACACGGGGCCGCGATGCCCAACCGCGGACGTCTCATGGCTCTGGCACGTCGACCGGCAGGCGCTTCTCGCGTGCGGTGATCCAGCTGGCGGTTGCGCCACACAGCACGATCAGCGCGATGCCGCCGAGCTCCCAGGCGCCCGGGATGTGACCGAACACCAGCCAGCCGCCCAGCATCGCGAATCCGACCTGGCTGTAGAGAAAAGGCGTGAGGGTGGAGGCCGCCGTGCGCGCGAAGGCGAGGATGAGCAGAAAGTGCCCGACCGTGCCCATGAGGCCGATCAGGATCAGCAGGGCCAGGGTCTTGGCGTCTGGCAGCACGGTCCAGAACAGGGGCAAGGCCAGCGAGGACAGCACGGCGCCCACCCAGCCGGTGTAGAAATGCATGGTCAGCGGGTCTTCGGTGCGCGCCATTTTGCTGGTGAGTATCTGGAACCAGGCGTACATCACCACCAGGGTGAGCGGCAGCAGGCTGGCCCAGCCCAGCACGGCGCCGCCGGGCCGCACGATCAGCAGCGTGCCGACAAAGCCGCCGGCCACCAGCAACCAGCGCAGGGCGCTGACCCGCTCTTTGAGAAACACCGCGGCCAGCAGGGTGACCACCAGCGGCGCGGTCATGATGATGGCGGTGAACGCGCCCACCGGCATGTACTGCAGGCTGATGAAGGCCAGCGCGCTGATGGCGGTCAGCAGCAGGCCGCGCAGCAGCTGGAAGCGCGGGTGCTCGGTGCGGGGCAGTGCCCAGCCCTGGCGCGGGCAGCATGCACGGCGGCCATCGCCACCGCCTGGAACGCGTAGCGGAACCAGACCGACACCACCACCGACACCGTGGCGCCGACGTATTTCACCGTGGTGTCGAGCACCGCGAAGCAGGCCACGGCCGTTACGAGAAAAAGAATGCCCGCCAGGGCACTCGGTGCCACGCGGGCGCTGTCGGCGCTCATGTCCTCAATGGATGCGCGTCTTGAGGTGTTCCCACACGGGCGACAGGTTGCCCGGCAGATCGGGCAGACCGCCCAGATCGATGCGGCTTTCTTCCGGGCTGTGGAAATCGCTGCCGCGCGAGGCGAACAAGCCGAATTCCTCGCACATCGCCGCGTACTTGAGCGCGTCGGCCGAGCTGTGGGCGCCGGTCAGCACCTCCACACCCTGGCCGCCATGCGCCTTGAATTCGGTGAACAGCGCGTATTCCTGGGTTGGCGTGAAGTCGTAGCGCGCCGGGTGGGCAATGATGGCCATGCCACCAGCCCCGGTGATCCAGCGCACCGCATCGCCCAGCGAGGCCCAGCGGTGTGGCACAAAACCGGGTTTGCCCTCGGTGAGGTACTTGCGAAACACCGAGCTGATGTCGCTGCACACGCCCGATTCCACCAGGTGACGCGCGAAGTGGGCGCGCGAGATCAGGTCGGGGTTGCCAACGTATTGCAGCGCACCCTCAAAGGCACCGGTGATACCTGCCTTGGCCAGACCGTCGGCCATTTCGCGTGCCCGCTCTTCACGACCACCACGCGTCACGCGCAGGCCTTCCAGCAGTGCGGGGTTGTCGAGATCCATGCCCAGACCCACGATGTGCACCGTCACGTGCAGAAACGTGACCGAAATTTCAACCCCGGTGAGGTAACGCAGGCCAATGGCCGTGGCCGCGCGCATGGCCCGCTCCTGACCGCCCAGCTCGTCGTGATCGGTGAGCGCCCACAAGCCCACGCCGTTGGCTTTCGCCCGCTCGGCCAGTGCCTCCGGTGTGAGCGTGCCGTCTGAAATGACGGAGTGGCAGTGCAGGTCGGCGTTGATCAGATGGGTCATCCCTCGATTTTACGGAGCACCGCAATTCGGTGCTTGGGCGTGAGCCGAACCACATCAGACGAGCGGTGTCTCCTCTCGGAATACCGCGGAACTGGCTCCGCCAGGACGCAGGTGTTGCCCCCCTTTTTTCAAGGGAGATGACGTGCGAAGCACAGCGCGCGGGGTCAGCCTGTGTTGCGCAGCCCCGCCGCAATTCCGTTGATGGAAATGTGGATGCCGCGTCGCACCTTGGCGTCGCGCTGTTCGTCTTTTTCGCCCGCTCGGTAGCGGCGGATCAGCTCAACCTGCACATGGTGCAGCGGGTCGATGTAGGGGAAGCGGTGCGTGATGGAGCGCTGCAGGGCCGCGTTGTTCACCAGCCGCTGCTCTTCGCCGGTGATCAGCGAGAGCGCACGCGCTGTGCGGTGCCACTCCGCCTCGATGGCGGTGAACACCTGCTTGCGCAGCCGCTTGTCGTCCACCAGTTCGGCGTAGCGGCGAGGCCAGGGCCAGATCGCTCTTGGCCAGCACCATGTCCATGTTGGAAAGCAGGGTGCTGAAAAACGGCCACTGCTTGACCATCTTCTTCAGCAAGGCGGTCTGCTCGGCCACGCCCTGTGGGCCGTTTTGCTGCAAGAACGCCTCGACCGCGGTCCCGAAGCCGTACCAGCCCGGCAGCGTGAGGCGGCATTGGCCCCAGCTGAAACCCCAGGGGATGGCGCGCAGGTCTTCGATCTTCTGCGTGGCCTTGCGCGAGGCCGGGCGCGAGCCGATGTTGAGTTCGGCGATCTCCCGGATCGGTGTGGCGGAGAAGAAGTACTCGGCAAAACGCGGGGTGTCGTACACCAGCGCGCGGTAGGCCGACATGCTCAGCTGTGACAGCTCGGCCGCCGCCTGCAAGAAAGCTTTGGGCGCGTTGCGCGTGCTGGGCAGCAGCGTGGCCTCCAGCGTGGCCGCGACCAGGGTTTCCAGGTTGCGGCGCCCGATCTCGGGGTTGGCGTACTTGGAGCCGATCACCTCGCCCTGTTCGGTCAGGCGGATCTGGCCGCGCACCGTGCCCGGTGGCTGGGCCAGGATGGCCTGGTAGCTCGGGCCACCGCCTCGCCCCACCGTGCCGCCGCGGCCGTGGAACATGCGCAGCTGGATGCGCTGGGCGCCAACGCCGGGCAGCACGGCCGCAGACTTTGCCGCCGCGGCCCTTGCTTGCGACCGCACTCGGCGGCGGGCGGTCCTCTTCCTGGTTCAGCGTGTTGAACAGGTCCACCAGCGCGAGCTCGGCACGGTACAGCTCCCAGTTGCTGGTGAAGATGCCACCGTCCTTGTTGCTGTCGGAGTAGCCGAGCATGATGTCCTGCTCGTGGTAACCCCCAGGCTGTCCGCGCAGCACCATGGCGCGCACGCCGGGCAGGGCGTAGTAGTCGCGCATGATGGGCGCCGCGTTGCGCAGGTCTTCGATGGTTTCAAACAGCGGCACCACGATCAGGTCGCAGGTCGCGTCTTCGCTCAGCAGGCCGCGCATCAGCCCGGTTTCTTTCTGCAGCACCAGCACTTCCAGCAGGTCGCTCACGGTTTCGGTGTGGCTGATGATGGCGTGGCGGATGGCCTGCACACCGAAGCGCTCGCGGCCCAGGCGCGCGGCTTCGAAGATGGCCAGCTCGCTGCGCGCGTGTTCCGAGTACTCGGCTCCCAGCACGCGCATGGGGCGCGCATCGTTGAGCCGCTGGATCAACAACGCGCACTTGGACGCTTCGTCCAGGCCGGAGTAGTCGGGCGCGATGCGGGCCGTGCTCAGCAACTCAGCCACCACCGCTTCGTGCTTGTCCGAACTTTGGCGCAGGTCGATGGTGGCGAGGTGAAAGCCGAACACCTGCACCGCGCGGATCAGCGGGCGCAGCCGCGCGCGAGCCAGGGCCGCGCCGTGGTGGGCCATCAGCGAGGCTTCGATGGTGCGCAGGTCGGCCAGGAACTCGGCCGCGCTGAGGTAGGGGTCTTGCGGCGCGACCGCGTGGCGCGCGGCCTCTTTGCCGGTGAGCTCGGTGAGCGTGGCGGCCAGGCGCGCGTAGACGCCGGTCAGGGCGCGGCGGTAGGGCTCGTCCTGGCGGTGGGCGTTGGTGTCGGGCGAACGCTCGGCCAGCGCCTGCATGGCGGGACTGACCGGCGTGAGAATGGCCGACATCGAGAGCTCGCTGCCCATCAGGTGCACCTGCGTGAGGTGATGGCGCAACACCATCTCGGCCTGGCTGTGCAGCGCCAGTTGCAAGGTGTCGACCGTCACGAACGGGTTGCCGTCTCGGTCGCCACCGATCCACTGTCCCATGCGCAGAAACGGCGGGATGTCGGGCGTGGTTTGGCCCGCAGCGCCCAGGCCATCCTCCAGGTCCTGGTAGAGGCGCGGAATTTGCGTGAGAAACGTGGATTCGTAGTAGCTCAGCGCGTTTTCGATCTCGTCGGCCACGGTGAGCTTGGTGAAGCGAAGCAGGCGTGTCTGCCAGAGCTGGGTGACGCGGGCGCGGATTTGCGCCTCGATATCGGCCAGCTCGCGCGGCAGCCGGTTCTCGCGCTCGGTGAGCAGGCGGGCAATGGCGCGCTCGGCGTCCAGAATGCTCTTGCGCTGCACCTCGGTGGGGTGGGCGGTGAGCACCGGCGAGATGTGGCTGTGATCCAGCATGCCCAGCACAGTGGCGGGCGCGACGCCGGCCGCCTTGAGGCGCTGCAACGCCAGCGCCAGGCTGCCTTCCTGCAGCGCCCCGGCGCGCTCGTGTACGGCGCGGCGGCGGATGTGGTGGCGGTCTTCGGCCAGGTTGGCCAGGTGGCTGAAGTAGGTGAAGGCTCGGATCACGCTCACCGTCTGGTCGCCGCTCAGGCCCTTGAGCAGTTTCTTCAGCGCGCGGTCCGCGGCTTGATCGTCGTGGCGGCGAAAGGCGACCGAGAGCTGGCGGATGCGCTCGATCAGCTCGAACGCGGGCGCGCCTTCTTGTTCCCGGATCACGTCGCCGAGAATGCGGCCCAGCAGCCGGATGTCTTCGATCAGCGGCTGGTCTTTGTCGCTTTCCTGAGCTGGGCGTGTGGCGCGACCACGGTGAACGTGGGCAGCGGAGGCTTGGGCGGTGGATCGGCTCATGTGGGTGCGCGCAGGGGCGGCAAACAGGGTGAAGAAAGCTCATGCTAGCATCCAAAAACGCCCGTCCTGTTACCTAACCGGTACGAAACTGCCCGCATCAGACGGGTCTATTTTTGGGTTTCCACTGTGTCGTTTTCAAAGCCCACGGACGCGCTGTCCATCACCATCGCCACCCGGGAAAGCCGCCTTGCACTTTGGCAGGCCGAGCATGTTCAGGCGCTGCTGACTGGCCTGGGCCACCGCGTCGAGTTGCTGGGCATGACGACCAAGGGCGACCAGATTCTGGATCGCAGCCTGTCCAAGGTGGGAGGCAAGGGCCTGTTCGTGAAAGAACTCGAAGTGGCGCTGGAGGAGGGCCGCGCCGACATCGCGGTGCATTCGCTGAAAGATGTGCCGATGGACCTGCCCGAGGGCTTCGCGCTGGCTTGCGTGATGGAGCGCGAAGACCCGCGCGATGCCTGGGTGTCACCGGTCTGCACTTCGCTGGCCGAGCTGCCACCGAACGCGATCGTGGGCACTTCCAGCCTGCGCCGCCTGGTGCTGCTGCGCGAAGCGCTGGACACGCTGGGCCGACAGGACGTGCGCATAGAGCCGCTGCGCGGCAACCTGGACACGCGGCTGCGCAAGCTCGACGAAGGCCAGTACCACGCCATCGTGCTGGCTTCGGCCGGTTTGAAGCGTCTCAAGCTGGAACCACGCATTCGTCACATTTTCGAACCCACCGAGTCGCTGCCGGCGGCTGGTCAGGGCGCGTTGGGTATTGAGGTTCGCGCAGACCGGGCCGATCTGGTGGCAGCCTTGGCGCCGCTGGTGCACATGCCGAGCTGGCTGCGCGTGGCCGCCGAGCGCACGGTTTCGCGCGCCATGGGCGGCAGCTGCTCCATGCCGCTGGCGGCCTATGCCGACTGGACGGCAGGCGGCACGCTGCGGCTGGACGCTGCCTGGGGCGATCCCGAGGGCGTGCAGCGCATGGTTCGGGTGAGTGACAGCGCGCCAGTGAGCGATCTGACGCAGGCCGAGGCGTTGGGCCAGCGCGTGGCGCAGGCGCTGCGCGCGGCCGGAGCGCAACCGCCGCCGGTTGAGGCCTGAGGTCTTGGCGCCGGCCGATTTGCTTGCTGGCGGTGTGGCTCGCTGGCGGCGGCTCTTGGTGACGCGGCCTGCGGCCGAGGCCGTGCGGTGGGTCGAAGCCTTGCAGAACCACGGCTGGCCTGCGCAGGTGCTGCCCCTGATCGACATCAGCGAACCGGTCGACCCGGCCGCTCAAGCGGCGCTGGCCCAGCAACGCCAGCAATGGTGGCAGAACGACGCGCTGATGTTCGTGAGCGCCGCTGCGGTTCAGCACTTTTTCGCGCGCGGTGTGGCTCCAGTGCCCGCCGCGCATGGACTCACCACCCGTTTCTGGGCGCCTGGCCCGGGTACCGCACACGCGCTGGCTGGCGTGCTCGCTGGCCTCGGTGTGAGCGCCGACCACATCGACGCCCCAGCGCCTGACGCTGTCCAGTTCGATTCCGAGCACCTCTGGCCCGTGGTGCAGGACCAGTTGCGCGACGGTGCCCGGGTGCTGATCGTGCGCGGCCAGTCGCCCGAGCCGGATGGCCCGCGCGACGGCGCCCTGCCTGGAACGGGCCGCGACTGGCTGATTCGGCGCTGCGAGGCGGCGGGCGCCCGGGTGGCGGCCTGCGTGGCCTACCAGCGGCTCGCGCCGGGCTGGACAGCCAGCGAGCGGGCGTTGGCCCGCGACGCCAGCGGCTCCGGCCAGCTCTGGCTGTTCAGCAGCTCTGAGGCGCTTTCCAACCTGCAGACCCTGGCGCCGGGGACCGACTGGTCTGCCGCCGCCGCCCTGGCCACGCACCCGCGTATTGCAGCCGCCGCGCGACTTGCCGGGTTTGGCCGGGTGATCGAGAGCCGGCCGGCCCTGCCCGATGTGGTGCGCGCTCTAGAATCGAGCGAGAGTTGTTCATGAGCGAAATCCCCCCCATTCCCACCGAAGGCGAGCCCGGCAAGGCGTCGGCTGCGCCGCATCGTCGCCCGCTGCGCCACGCGCGAGCACCGCCACGCCGCCGCCGGTTCCGCAGCCGGGCCCAACCCGTTCGGCCAGCGGTCGCGCGGCCATTCTGCTGGGCCTTGTGTCGCTGGTGGTGGCGGGCCTTTCTCTCGTGGTCGGTGCCTGGCTGTGGCAAAAACTGGGGCAGACCCAGCAGGAAATGGCGCGGCGGATCCAGGACAGCGCGGTTCAGGTCGACCAGGCTCGCACGCTGGCGGCGCAGTCCGAGGCGCAGACCAAGGAAATCGACGCGCGCCTCACGGTGGCCGAGGTGCGGCTTTCGGAGGTGAGCCTGCAGCGCAGCCAGCTGGAGGAGCTCATGCTGTCGCTGTCGCGATCGCGCGACGACAACCTGGTGCAAGACCTTGAATCCGCCTTGCGCCTGGGTGCGCAGCAGTCCCAGCTCACCGGCAGCGTGGCACCGTTGCTGGTGGCGTTGCAGGCGGCCGACCAGCGCATTGACCGCGCTGCCCAGCCCCGACTCAATCCGGTGCAGCGCGCGGTTCAGCGCGACATTGAGCGCGTGAAGGCCGCGGCCGTGGCCGACGTGCCTTCGGTGGTGCTTCGCCTCGACGAGCTGGCGCGCCAGGTGGACAGCTGGCCGGTGGCCAACCAGGTGGGCGATACGGCAGCGGAGGTGCCGGTCGCCAGCGCCGGGTCGGCGCCACTGGCGGCAACACAGGCTGCGCCGTCTTCCGGCGGGTCACCTGAGCCGCTGGCGCAGGGCGCTCCCGACCAGCAGGCCAGCACCGGCTCGGCGGCCGAACCCGCTGCCGAGCCGCCTGCTGGCTGGGTCGCCCGCTGGCGTGGCCTGTGGGATCGTGCCTGGCGCGATGTGGCCAGCGCCAGCCGCGATCTGGTGCGGGTCAGCCGCATCGACCAACCAGAGGCCGCGCTGCTGGCGCCCGAACAAGCCTATTTCTTGCGCGAAAACCTCAAGCTCAAGCTGCTCAACGCACGTCTGGGCCTGCTGGCGCGCCAACCCGAGTCGGCGCTGGCCGATCTGGTGTCCGCCGATTCGGCGCTCGCGCGCTATTTCAATGCCGAAGCCGCGTCGGTGGTGGCGGCGCGGGCCGCTCTGGGCCAGCTGCGGGAAGAGTTGCGACTGGTGGACCTGCCAAGGCCCGACGAAAGCCTGGCGGCACTTGCCACTGCCGCGGGAGGCCGCTGATGGTGCGTCACCGCCAACGCGGCGCGATGCGCGGCGTTTTCTGGTTCCTGGGCCTGGCCGCACTGGCGGTGGCGCTGGCCTTGCTGGTCGGCCCCAACCAGGCCACGGTCACGCTGTTCTGGCCGCCGTACCGGTTCGACCTGTCGTTCAACTTCGTCGCCTTCTGTGCCGCCGCCGGCTTTGTGCTGATTTATCTCGCCCTGCGCGCTGTGAGCCTGCTGCGCGAGTTGCCGCGCCAGGCGCAGCGATGGCGCGCGCAGCAGGTCGAGCGTGCGGCGGTGGCGGCGGTGCTGGATGCGCTGTCGCACCAGCTCGCCGGGCGGTTTGTGCGTGCCCAGGCAGCAGGGCTGTCGGCGTTGGAGACCCTGGAGGGCCTGTCTTCGGCTCAATGGTCGCGGCGGCGCCAGCTGCAGCTGCTGGCCCATTTGCTGGTGGCCGAAAGCGCGCACGCGCTGCAGAACCGCGAGACGCGAGACGAACACTTGCAGTCGGCCCTGAACCCGAAGCTGGCCAAGGGTGCGCCCGAAGCGCACGAGGGCGCTTTGTTGCGCGCGGTGCGCTGGGCGGTTGAAGATCGAGACGCCGACCTGGCGCGCAGCCGCCTGGCCGAGCTGCCGCAAGGGGCTGCGCGCCGCATCCAGGCGCTTCGCCTCAAGCTGCGCATCGCCCGGCTGGGCGGCGCCACCGCCGAGGCACTGGACACAGCGCGGTTGCTCGCCAAGCACCGCGCGTTTTCACCCCAGGCCTCCGCCAGCATCGTGCGCGGCCTGGTGCTGGACAGCCTGCGCGAAGCACACGACCTGTCGCAACTGCAGGCGGTCTGGTCGCGCCTGGATGCGGGCGAGCGCACCCTGCCCGACCTCGCGCTGGCGGCCAGCCAGCGCGCCCGACTGCTGGTGGCCGAGCTGGCGACCGACGAGCCGGAACGCGAAGAGGCGTCTGCCTTGGTGCGACGCTGGCTGGGGCCGCTGTGGGCCGGCCTCCAGTCGCTCAGCGCGTCGCAGCAACGGCAGTTTGTGCTCGCCCTTGAGCCCGGTCTGGCGCAGCTGGATGCCGCTGGTCTGGCCCAGCTGGAGCAGGCCCAGCGTCAGCAACCCGGCAATGTGTACCTGCAATACCTCGCTGGTCAGGCCTGCCTGCAGCGCCAGCTCTGGGGCAAGGCGTCGCAGCTGCTCGGGCAGGCCAGTCACGGCCTGAAAGACGAGGCCCTGCTGCGCCGCACCTGGTGCGGTCTGGCGCGACTGGCTGAAGAACGAGGCGATGAAGCCGCGGCCCAGGCAGCCTGGAAGAACGCTGCGCTGCTGGACTGACGCTGCCCAATTCCGGCGACGTGTGTTGCCTGTGCTCGGCAGAAGCTTTTTTGTGGTCTTCCCCAGCTTGCCGTTGCGAGTGCCACAGCACCTGAAGCGCTGAGGCTCCGGAGTGTCTGTGACTGCGCCATGATTTGGCGAAGACCAGAACAAAAAAAGCCAGCGAGATCGCTGGCTTTTTTTGTGTGTCATCCGGACCGAACCGGGCGACCGGTCAGCTGCCCGAGGTCGTCTCGAAAGGCAGCGGCATGTTGCGCAGGTCTTTGCGCGTTTCCACCAGCACCAGCGGGCCTTCGTCGATCACGGCCACTGGCTTGGGCTCGCGTGGTACGTGGATGGGTCGGGGTTCGGCTGCAATTGCCGCCTGCACCTGAGCCACCTTTTCGGCGTTGGAGTTGATCCACTCCAGACCACTGGCCTGCGCCACGCTGTTCATCTCGTCGATGGGCAAGACAAACGCCTGAACCACCGGCAAACCGGAGGCCGCGGCGGGCGTTGCGGCAGGCGGTGTCGCCACGGCACGCGGGACGGTGCGGCGGGCGCCACCTGGGCCACGGAAGCGGCTGGTGGCACTGGGGCTGCGGCAGCGACCGGCGCGGCACGAACCGGCTCGGGTGCGTTCACCGGCGCAGCGGGGGCACTCGGCGTTTGCGTCTCGACCTGCGCGGCTGCGGCGTCGCGTGTGAAGTAGCTGCTGCGCACGGGCGCGGCATCTGCGCCTTCGTCATGGCTCTGAGCCGGCGCCGCGTCTGCAACCGAGCTGTCTGCGGGCTCCGTGGTCTCGTCACGCGGTGCGCGTTCACGGCGATCACGTCCGTAGCGGTCGCGACCACGGCGTTCACGCGGTGCGCGTGGCTCGCCCCCGGTCTCCTGGCCTGGCGCCTCGGTGGTGGGCTGCGCCTGAGCGTCGTCACCCGCCTGGGTGTTCGCAGCGTCGGGTGTGCTGCCGTTGTCCAGCAGCGCCTTTGGAGCGCTGTTTTCGGCGGACTCCGGTGCACCCGAGCGACGACGGCCATCGTTGCGGCCTCGGCGCTCGCGGCGCTCGCCGTTTTCGACCGTCTCAACGGCGGGGTTGCCGGTAGCGCCGACCTCTGCGTTGACAGGGGCATCGCGGCGACCGTCGCGGCGGGCACCATTGCGCCCCTCGCCACGTGACTCACCGCGGTTTTCGCCTCGACCTTCACCCCGGTTGTCGTTGCGACGCTCACCGCTGCGACCTTCGACGCGGCCTTCACCGCGTGACTCACGCGGCTCGCGTGGTTCACGCGTTTCGCTGCGGCCTTCGGTGCCACGGCTGTCCGCGCGGCCTTCACCACGCACGCCTCGGCCACCATCGCGGCCACCGCGGCTGTCCGAACCGCCACGGCTTCCCCGGCCGCCACGGCCGCCGTCTCGGCGTGCTTCACCACTGCGGGCTTCGCGTGTCTCGTTGCTGGCAGCGGTAGGCGCTGCCGCTGGAACGCGCACGGTTGCAGGCGCTGCGGGCTCATTGACGCCAAACAGGCCCTTGAGCCAGCCGAAGAAACCTTTCTCGGCTGGTGCGGCGGCCACGGAGGCGACCGCCGGTGCGGGTGCTGCCACCGCGGCAGCCGGTGCTGCAGCCTGTGGCTTGGGCATGGCGACCGGCGCCGGGCCATCGGGCAAAACGCCCTTGATCAGCGGCTCTTGCTTGTTGGTGCGCTCCTGGCTGCGGCGCGTGAAGCTGGCCACATCGTCCGGCACATCGGCCATCTTGTAGCTCACGTCCAGGTTGTCCAGGCGCGGGTCGTCGTGCTTGAGGCGTTCGAGCTTGTAGTTCGGCGTGTCGAGCGACTTGTTGGGCACCAGCAGCACGTTGATGCGCTGCTTGAGTTCGATCTTGGTGATCTCGGTGCGCTTCTCGTTGAGCAGGAAGCTGGCCACTTCCACCGGGACCTGCACCAGCACCGCGGCCGTGCTGTCCTTGAGCGACTCTTCCTGGATGATGCGCAGAATCTGCAGCGCCGAGCTTTCGGTGTCGCGGATGTGGCCCGAGCCACCGCAACGCGGGCAGGGGATGGAGGCACCTTCGCTCAGCATGGGCTTCAGGCGCTGGCGGCTCATCTCCAGCAAGCCAAACTTGCTGATGGCGCCAAACTGCACGCGGGCACGGTCCTGGCGCAGCGCATCGCGCAAGCGGTTTTCCACCTCGCGGCGGTTCTTCGACTCGTCCATGTCGATGAAGTCGATCACGATCAGGCCACCGAGGTCGCGCAGGCGGGCCTGGCGCGCCACTTCGTCGGCGGCCTCCAGGTTGGTGCGGGTCGCGGTCTCTTCGATGTCGCCACCCTTGATGGCGCGCGCCGAGTTCACGTCCACCGCCACCAGGGCTTCGGTCTGGTCGATCACGATGGCGCCGCCGCTGGGCAGGGTCACGGTGCGGCTGTAGGCGGTTTCGATCTGGTGTTCGATCTGGAAGCGGCTGAACAGCGGCGCGTCGTCTCGGTAGCGCTTCACACGGTGCTCGTGCTCCGGCATCACGTGCGCCATGAACTGGTGCGCCTGCTCGAAGATGTCGTCGGTGTCGATCAGGATCTCGCCGATGTCGCTGTTGAAGTAATCGCGGATGGCGCGGATCACCAGGCTCGATTCCTGGTAGATCAGGAACGCGCCCTTGCCGCCTTGCGAAGCACCGTCAATGGCGGTCCACAGCTTGAGCAGGTAGTTCAGGTCCCACTGCAGCTCGGCAGCATCGCGGCCGATGCCGGCGGTGCGCGCGATGATGCTCATGCCGTTGGGGTATTCGAGCTGGTCCAGCGCGGCTTTGAGCTCCTGTCGGTCTTCGCCCTCGATGCGGCGGCTCACGCCACCGCCGCGCGGGTTGTTGGGCATCAGCACCACGTAACGGCCGGCCAGGCTGACGAAGGTGGTTAGGGCTGCACCCTTGTTGCCGCGCTCTTCTTTTTCGACCTGGACCAGCAGTTCCTGGCCTTCCTTGATCACGTCGTTGATGCGCGCTTGCGAGGGCGCTGTGTTGCCCTGAAAGTAGTTGCGCGAGATTTCCTTGAACGGCAGGAAACCATGGCGGTCTTCGCCGTAGTCGACGAAGCAGGCTTCCAGCGAAGGCTCGACGCGGGTGACCACCGCCTTGTAGATGTTGCCCTTGCGCTGTTCGCGCCCTTCGATCTCGATTTCGTAATCGAGCAATTTCTGCCCGTCAACAATGGCCAGGCGGCGCTCTTCGGCCTGCGTGGCATTGATCAGCATGCGTTTCATGGTGCGTTGTCCTCTGTTCAAACACTGAGAGGCACCCCGATCCCATCGGGTCTTGGGTGCCGACCTGCCGTGAAACGGCCGGAGATGCGAACGGGGAGGAATTGCCGGAGAGCCGATGACCCTGGGTTCGCTTGTCGTGTGGACAGGACAGCGCCTGGGTAAGGGCTGCCTCGAACCGCCGGGTCAGGGCGTGGGCGCGTGGACGTCAAGCGCAGGGGCGTCCGACGGGATGCATTCTCTGCAAGGCGCCGGCCGGTGTTCACTGGCCACTTGTTGTCCTCAGGCCGCCTTGGGCTGCCTGATGTTCACCGTGCAGCCGGTGGGCTGCGCGGTGGGGTATTCCGTATTCGGGTTCGCATTCTCTGGAGCCGTTTCGACCGCAGCGTCTGCCGCGCCAGGGGCAGGGCTGGCTTCCTGTGGGAAGGCATCAGACCACGGCCAGATGGCGAAGGTGCTGCGGTTGGCAACATTCACCCGCCGGGCTCCATTTCCTGTTTGCTGGAGCATCCGCCTGCAGCGACTGCCTTAAACTCAAGGCAAATCAATCACTTACGGCGCACGGTAGGTGTGTCGCATTATAGTCCTGCGACCCGCCAGCGGGTGCGCTCATTTTCAAGTCCCATGCCCCCAGTTGTATCCCCGGTCTCTGCCGTGTCGGCCAGTCACATCACGGTGGATGAAGAATCGGCGGGGCAGCGGCTGGACAACTTTCTGATTCGACACCTCAAAGGGGTGCCCAAAACCCACATTTACCGGATCATTCGTTCCGGCGAAGTGCGCCGCAACAAAGGCCGCGTGGCTGCGCAGGACCGGGTGCAAGCGGGTGATGTGTTGCGTGTTCCGCCCATCCGCACCTCGGAACGCAGCGAAACACAGTTGGCCCATCCCGCGCCGGCGCGCGATTTCCCGGTGGTTTACGAAGACGAAGCCTTTTTGGCCATCGACAAGCCGGCTGGCGTGGCGGTGCATGGCGGTAGCGGGATCAGTTTCGGGGTGATCGAGCAGTTGCGCCAGGCGCGTCCACAGGCACGCCTGCTTGAATTGGTGCACCGGCTCGACCGCGAAACCAGCGGGCTGCTCCTGATCGCCAAGAAGCGCAGTGCGCTGAAGGCTTTGCAAGATCAGTTCAGAGCCCGAGAAACCGGCAAGACCTATTTGGCTCTGGTGCGCGGCGAATGGCCCGCGAAGCACAAAGTGCTCGATCAGGCACTCCACAAGTTTTTGCTGCCCGATGGCGAGCGGCGGGTGAGGGTGACGCGGCCCGACCATCCCGACGCGATGCGCGCGCTGTCTCTGGTTCGGGTGGTGAAGACGGTGCCTGCACCGGCGGGTCTGCCGGAAGGCGCTTCCCAGACTTTCTCGTTGCTGGAGGTCACCATCAAGACCGGGCGCACCCACCAGATTCGGGTGCATCTTGCACACGCGGGCCATCCCATCCTGGGGGATGACAAGTACGGCGATTTCGATCTCAATCGGCAATTGGACCGGCTCGGCTTTCATCGCATGTTTCTGCACGCCTGGCGCCTTAAATTGACCCACCCGGTGTCCGGCGAACCGATCGAGTTACAAGTTGAATTGCCTGTTGAGCTGCAATCTTGGACGCAGCCAGCCGACAACCATTAGAATTCGACCTGCATCGTTGGGATGCAGGCAATAACAATTCTGACTCTGATCAAACTGAAGGATATTCAATGGCAAGCTATTCCGAACTCATGGCCCAGGCGCAATCGCTGATGGCCCAGGCCGAGCAGGCGCGCAAGAGCGAGCTCTCTGAGGTGATTGCAGGGATCAAGAACCAGATGAAGCAATACGGCATCACGCTGGCCGATCTGGGTGGCTCCGCAGGCGCCAAAAAGGGCAAATCCAAGTCGAGCGCGCCGGCGAAGTTTCGCGGCCCCAATGGCGAGCTTTGGGCGGGTGGCCCAGGCCGCAAGCCCGAGTGGGTCCGCGCGGTGCTGGCCGCAGGCAAGAGCGTTGAAGACTACCGCATCTGAGCAGAAAAGCTGCCCGCCTGGCGTGGGTTGCTTCTGCACAAGGCCCGCCGCTCGCGGGCTTTTTTTTGGCCGGACCGATCCGTTCTTTGAACGCGGCCTTGTTACGCTCTGAACATGATCCGAATTCTTGTTGTGTGCATGGGCAACATTTGCCGCTCGCCGCTGGCCGCCAGCGTTTTGCAGGCAGAGCTTGAGCGCGGGGGCTTGGTTGGCCGAATTGAGGTGGACTCGGCGGGGACCTACGCCGGCCATCAGGGTGAGAAGGCCGATCCGAGGGCGGTGGCCGTGGCCAGCGCCAGGGGTTACGAGCAGATTCACCGCGAGCGGGCGCGCCGAGTGAGCTCGAAAGACTTTGCCGCGTTTGACCTGTTGCTGGCCATGGACGCAGACAACCTCGCCACCTTACAGGCGCAATGCCCACCCGAGCACGCGCACAAGCTGCATCTGTTTCTGGAATTCGCGGGCCAGGGAGAGGGTGCTGAAGTGCCCGACCCCTATTACGGAAACGCTGCCGGGTTCGAGCGCGTGATGGCTCTGTGCGAAGCCGGCGCTCGTGGTGTGGTGCGCCGGCTGGCAACGGTCAGCGACTGAAGCCAGCCGCACGCGACTGGGGCCGATCGGTGTTCAGCTGTTCTGCCAGATCACCTTTTTGCCCGAAGCCTCCCAGGCCTCGTAGTTTTTGGCGTACAGGTCTTCGATGCGGTTGCGCTTGACCTTGAAGGTGGGCGTGATGACATCGTTGTCGACCGTCCAGGCGGTGGTCACCACCACCACGCATTGCAGCTTTTCGTGCGGATCCAGCGTTGCATTGATGCCCTTGAGGTGGGTGGCCAGCGAGGTCTCCATTTCGCCGCGCGCTCCGGCGTCGGCCACCTGGGCAACCGCTTCGGCATTGAGCATCACGATGCCCAGCGGCTGACCGAGGTTGGCACCGGTCACCACGCAGGCTTCCACCGCCTCGTGCATCACGAGCTTGTCTTCGATCGGCGCTGGCGCCACGTACTTCCCTTTGCCGGTCTTGAACAGGTCTTTGACGCGCCCGGTGATGCGCAGCAGCCCCTGCTTGTCGATCGAGCCCTTGTCGCCGGTGCGCAGCCAGCCGTCTTCGGTGAAGGCCTCTTTGGTTTTCTCCGGTTCCTTGAAATAGCCCATCATGAGCGCAGGGCTGTGCATCTGGATCTCGCCGGTTTCGGGATCGATGCGGTGCTTGACGCCCTCGTAGGCTGGCCCGACCGTGCCGCGCTGATTCTTGCCCGGCTCTGTGATGTGGGAGAGCGCGAGGTTCTCGGTCATGCCGTAGCCCTCGTTGATCTGCAGCCCCAGCTTGGCGTACCACTCCAGCAGCGCCACCGGCATGGGTGCCGCGCCACCGGCAGCGAACTTGCACTGGTCCAGGCCGAGGGCCTTCATGACCTTCTTGCGCACCAGGCCGCCGATAAGCGGAATGCCGAGCAGGCGGTTGAGCTTGGCCGGCGGCATCTTGTGGTGGATGCCCTGCTGGAACTTGACCCAAAGGCGCGGCACCGAGAAGAAGATGGTCGGGCGGGCGCGCTGCAGGTCGGCGGCGAAGGTGTCGAGCGACTCGGCGAAATAGACGTGCATGCCGGTGCGAAGCCAGCCGTGCTCCACCAGCATGCGTTCAACCACGTGGGCCAGCGGCAGATAGGACAGCATGCGGTCTTCGCCCGACATCGGGATGCGCTTGATGCCCTTGTCCAGGGCCCAGGCAAAGCTGCCAAACGACGTGCATCACGCCCTTGGGCATGCCGGTGGTACCCGAGGTGTAGATCAGTGTGGCGAGCTCGTCTTCGCCGCGCACCGGGTTGCCCTTGAGCGGCTGGGTGCGGGCACAGATGGCGTCCCAGCCCTCGAAAGCGGTCACCGCGTCAGACGGTGACAGTGGGTAGCTGAAGCAAGGCATGTCGGCCGGCACGCCGGGCTTCATGGTGTTCCCAGCCGTCAAGCTTGCCAATGAAACAGGCCTTGGCTTCGCTGTGGGTCAGAATTTGCCGCACGGTCTCTGCCGCAAGGGTCGGGTACAGCGGCACCGACACGTAGCCCGCCATCCAGATGGCCAGGTCGGTCATCATCCACCAGGAGCAGTTTTTGGACAGCAAGGCCACCCGCGAGCCCGGCTCCCAGCCTTGGGCCTGCAGGTGGGCTGCCACACGCCGCACCTGATCACCGACCTGCGCCCAGGTGAGGTCTTGTACCGCACCGTTTCCCATTGGCTGGGTCAGGGCAACGCGATTGGGCTCGGTCTTCTCCCAGTGGTAGAGGCGTTGCAGGGCCAGGAACTCGGGTGCAATGATGCTCATTTTGGTCTCCGTTGGATGTGAATTCCTCACTTTAACCAGCACAAGGGCGCGTGTTTAGAGGGTTTCACCTCAACGCTGAGCGAGGCTGCGCGCCTCGGCTTCTGATAGGCACGGCGAGCTCTGCGCCCATGCAGGAGCCGCCGGGTTGAGCATGCCCAGCTGTGTTGGCGCGACCTCGCTCCAGGCTGTCGTATGCTGCGCCGCATGGCTTCAGACAACATCGAACTCATTGAACTCATGACCGGCGGTGACGCCGGTGCAACCCCCAGGGCCAGCATCGTGGTCTTGCACGGCCTGGGCGCCGACGGCAACGATTTTGTGCCGATCGCACAGGAGCTGGATCTGGACAGCATCGGCCCGGTGCGCTTTGTGTTTCCGAGTGCGCCGGTGCGGCCGGTCACGGTCAACAACGGCTACGAGATGCGCGCCTGGTACGACATCCATCCACCGGGACCGGACGGTCAGCGAAGGGAAGACGAGGCGGGTTTGCGAGACAGTCAGGCACTGGTGCAGGCGCTGCTGGATCGGGAGGTCGAACGCGGTGTGCCGTCAGGCCGCACGGTGCTCATGGGTTTTTCGCAGGGCTGCGCGATGACGCTGCTGGCCGGGCTTCGCGCGCCCCAGCGCCTGGCGGGCATCGTTGGCCTGTCGGGCTATCTGCCGTTGGCTGCGGCCACTGCGGCCGAGCGCTCTGAGGCCAACCGGAACGTTCCGGTTTTTCTGGCGCACGGTGAGCAAGACGTGGTGGTGGAGCTGGCGCGTGGCGAGGCTTCGCGCGAGGCGCTGCTGGCGCTGGGCTATCCGGTTCAATGGCAGACCTACGCCATGGGACACAGCGTGTGTGCCCAGGAAATTTCGGATCTCAACCGCTGGCTGTTGCAGGTGCTGGAGACGCGTCCGGCTTGACAGGGCCTGGTCCCTAGAATGAAGCGACACCCAACTCAGGAGAACGCAATGGCATGGCACACGGTTTGCAAAGTGGATGATCTGGCCCCGGGCAAGATGGCGGCCCACACGGCGGGCGAGACCAAGGTGGTGGTGTATCACCTGGACGAGGGTTTCTTTGCCACGCAGTCCAACTGCACCCATGTGTTTGCACCCCTGGGTCGCGGCAAGATCGTGGACGGCTGCAAGGTGCAGTGCCCGCTGCACCGTGCACGCTTTGACATCAAGACCGGCAAGGTCGTGGACTGGGCCAACTTTCCCCCGGGCATCCAGTTGCTCAACGTGGTTCGTGGCGAAAAAGCGTTGAAGACATTCCCGGTGCAGGTGCGCAAGGGTGAGGTTCAGGTCCGTATCGACTGAATCCGCGCTGGCCGCCTGCGCTTCGACCCGCGCCAGTTAAGTGGCCACTTCGTGAGGTTTTTAACGGCAGCACCCGGTTGAAGCTGACAGGGTCTTTGCTGCCGCCTCACCGAGCCTGCCTAGGATCGGTGGTTCGGTGCTTTGCCGGGCAGGGGGATCTGGTTTGGGGCAATTGCGAAAAGGGGTGTGTATCTGGGTGGCTTTTCTGGTCGCCCTGCTGTTCGCGCCCGTGCCCGCCGTTGCGGCACCGCCTGAGACCCCGCCCACCGTCACGGTGGGCTTGCTGGCCGACTACGCTCCGTTTCAACAGTGGCCCGCGGGTGGCACTCCCAGCGGCTACGACCTGGATCTGTTCGATGAAGTGGCGCACAGCACGGGCTTGCGTTTTGCGTTTCGGCGCTACACCGATCTGGACGGGCTGATGCAGGCCTTGCGAAGCGGTGAGGTGCAGGTGGTCTCGTCGATCGCCGTCACGCCCGAGCGTCTGGCCGCGCTGCGGTTCACCCGGCCCTATGTGGTGCAGCAGCAAGCGATGCTGTCGCGGCACGCGATCACATCGATCGCCGATCTGCCCGATCTCGCCGGGCGCACGCTGTCTCTGGTGTCGGGTTATGCCAGTGCGCATGTGGCGCTGGAGCGCTTTCCGCTCGCGCCCAAGAAGGTGTACGGCACCTTGACCGAAGCGGTGCGCGCTGTCGAGTCGGGCGAGGCCGACATGGTGTTTGAGGCTTTGCCGGTGCTCATGTCCTATGTGCGAAGCTCGCCTCAGCTGCGCCTGTTGCGCACCTACGACTTTCCCATTGGCCAGCTCCGCATGGCCACGCTGCCAGCGCAGACTGCGCTCGCCGACCGCCTCGACCAGGCGCTCTCGTTGCGCACGCCGGCCGCGAATGCCGTGCTGATTGATCGCTGGGTAAAGCCCTATCTTCAAGTCGCAAAGGACCCGGCGCCCACGGCCTTGCCTGCGGGCCAGGGGCCGCTGCGCATTGGCTTCCTGCCCAACGACCCGGGCGCTCGCCCCGGCACGGACGGCGAGCCGCAAGGCATGAGCGTGGATCTGCTGCGCGCCGTGCTGGACCGGGCCGGTCTGCAGGCGGGTCGGTTCGTCGGCCTCGGTCTGCGGCAGGGCATCGAGGCATTGCGGGCCGGCGATATCGATCTGATGCTCGGGCTGACAGAGACCGAGCAGCGCCGCGAGAGTCTGCGGTTTGTGGGGCCGTATGCGTCCAACCCGGTGGCGGTGGTGAGCCGGCAGCAGGCGCCGGTATCCCGGCTCAACGACGAGACCGGGCCAGTGTCCATGGTGAAGGACTATTTTGCTTACAGCTATCTTCGTTACCAGCACCCCGAGCTCGATCTGAGGCTCTGCGAGCAATCGAGCGGCTGCCTTGATCTGCTGGAGCGTGGCGATGTGCAAGCGCTGCTGTACCCGATGCAAGGCCTGCAGGAGCGCTTGACCTTGCGAGGGTCTGGCTTGGTGATCAGTGGCGTGGTGAGCGGCATGATGGACGAAGAAAACTTTGCGCTGGCCCCGCATCTGGCGGCGCTTGCGCCTGCCTTGCGCGATGCGCTCGATGCCGCACTGATCAACGATTTGCCCGGGCTGCTGCGTCTCCGTGCCGAGCGTGCCCAGCAATCCGGCATTCCTTGGGTTCACCTGCGCCCATGGTTGTTTGGAGCAGCCGCCATCCTGCTGGCCCTGGGTGTCTTCGTGGTCTGGCATCTGCGACGGCTCAGACAGGAGATCCGCAAGAAGCAGACTGCGCGCGAGCAGGCCGAGAGCTATCTGGCATTCATGACGCACGAGGTCCGCAATGCATTGCAATCTGTCGCGGGCGCCACGGTTTTGCTGCAAGACGCGGAAGACCAGGGGCAGGCCAAGGATCGGCAGTTCTTGCTCACCCTCATGACGCGCGCCGCCCGTTCGACCATGCTGCTCATGGACACCTTGCTGGACCGTCACCGCTGGCAGCAGGCGGGTGTGCAGATCGAGCGCAAGCCTTGCTCGCTGGTCGAGCTGTCGCGCCAGCTGGTGCAGGACATGCAGCCTGCGGCCGCCGCCAAGGGACTCGCCATGGCGTTTGACGGCGAGGCCGCCGAGCGAGGCGAGTTTCTGGTCGATGGCACGCGGGTGCAGCAGGTGCTGCGCAATCTGGTGATCAACGCCATCAAATTCACGCCCCGGGGCAGTGTGCTCATCACCCTGACAACCGCCAGTTCCAGCCGGGGTGCGGCCTGGCGCAAGATTCGCCTCTCGGTCAGGGACTCGGGGCGCGGCATGAACGCCGACGAGCTGACCAAGCTGTTCACCCCGTTCGAGGCCCGGGCTGGCGACCGCCCTGGCACCGGCCTGGGCCTGGCCCTTTGTCGCGAGATCGCCGAAGGGATGGAGGGCACGGTGAACGCGCAGAGCAAGCCCGGGGAAGGCAGCGAATTCGCATTCCTCTTTGATGCCGAGCAGGCCCAGCACGGGCACTCGGTGCGCGAACCGATCGACTGTGTGCTGCTGGTGGAGTCGTCGCCCGTGGACGCCATTCTTCTGCACCGCGCCTGGAGCGAGCAGGCGGTGAAGGTCGAGGTGGCGGCCACGGTGGCCGAGGCGGTCTCTCGGCTGCAAGGCGAGCCGCGCTTCGATCTCGTGTTGTGCGGTTTGCAGTTCGGTGACGGTGGCCTGGCGGATGTGCTGGACGCCTTGCCCAAACGGGGGGTGCCGCGGCCCACGGTGATTGCCATGGGGCCGGGCGACGCGCCGGCGGCGATCGAAGACATGCGCCCCCTGGGCGTGCTGGGCTACTGCCGAAAAGACGCGAACGACGCCAAGGCGTTTGTCGAGCGCGTGCGCAGGCTCTACGAAGCGGACTGATCGACGCCTCGGGCTGGCGCTCAGCGATCAGCACAAACCTTGACGCAACGGGTGTCTCTGGTCTGGTCCCCGGCCAGACAATGAACTGGGCGTGGCGGATTTGCCTGCTCCTTGTGTTCAACCTTTCGGAGGTCCTATGCGATTGAAAGACAAAAACATTCTCGTGACCGGTGGTGCCAGCGGCATTGGCCTGGCCACGGTGGAGCGCTGTTTGCAAGCTGGCGCGCGTGTGGTGCTGACCGATTTGCCAGCTTCGGCCGGTGAGCGGCAAGCCAGGGCGCTCGATGCCAAACACAGCGGCCGTTGCCTGTTTCTGCCGGTCGACGTGACCTCGACCGAACAGGTGGATCGCCTGATCGCCGACGCGGTGAAAGCTTTCGGTTCGCTCGACGGGGTGTTCAACAACGCCGGCATCGGTGGCATTGCGCCGGCCGACACCTATCCCGACGAAGAATTTCTGCGCGTGATCGACATCAACCTGATGGGCGTGTTTCGGGTTGCGCGCGCGTCTTTGCACCAGATGTACCAGCAGGGCAGCGGCAGCCTGGTGAACTGCGCATCCATCCTCGGCATGATGGGCCAGAGCGGTACGGCCGCCTACTCGGCAGCCAAGGGCGGCGTGGTGAACCTCACGCGCACGCTGGCGATCGAGGCCGCGGGCAAAGGGGTGCGCGTGAACGCGATTGGCCCTGGCTACATCGACACGCCGTTGCTGTCGCTGCTCGATGATGCGACCCGCCAGGCACTGATTCGGCTGCACCCGCTCGGCCGACTGGGTCGACCGCAAGAAGTGGCCAATGCAGCGTTGTTCCTGATGAGCGACGAGGCCAGTTTTGTGACCGGCACCACCCTGATGGTGGATGGCGGCTTCACCGCAGGCAAGTCCTGATCGGGCGGCTCGGGCGGTTCACGCGGTTCGGGCCGCGTTGGCCAGTTCGATTGCCAGCCGGTTGTGGCGTTCCACCAGCGGCCCGAGGTCGATGGTGGTCAGTTGCCCTTCGCGCACCACGACGCGGCCGTTGACCACGGTGTAGGCCGCGCTCGGGCTGGCGCACAGCAGCAGGCTCGCCACCGGGTCGTGCACCGCACCACCGGCCATGCCCAGCGTGCGCAGATCGAACAGCGCGAAATCGGCGCACATGCCCACCGCCAGGTGGCCGATGTCCTGGCGCCCCAGCACCTGAGCGCCGCCACGCGTGGCCAGGTGCAGCGCGTCGCGCGCTGTCATCTCGGCCGGGCCGAGGTCGCAGCCGAAAAAGGTCTTGCCGCCGCGGGTTTCCGGTGGCAACACCGAGCGGCCCACCCGCGCCAGCAGCAAGGCCTGGCGCGCTTCGTTCACCATGTGCGCCGCGTCGTTGCTGGCGCTGCCGTCCACACCCAGGCCCACGGGCACGCCGGCGTTCAACATGCGGCGGATCGGCGCGATGCCCGAGGCCAGGCGCATGTTGCTGCAGGGGCAGTGCGCCACGCCGGTGCGGCTGGCGGCGAACAGGGAAATGCCCTCGTCGTCCAGCTTCACGCAGTGCGCGTGCCACACGTCTTCGCCCAGCCAGCCCAGCTCCTGCGCGTACTGCGCCGGTGTCTGGTTGAATTTTTCTCGGCTGTAGGCGATGTCGTGGTCGTTCTCGGCCAGGTGGGTGTGCAGGCGCACCCCCAGGCCTTTGAAGCTGCGCGCCAGCGCCGCGCTCTGTCGCATGAGGTCGGGGCTGACGGAAAACGGCGAGCAGGGCGCCAGCGCGATCTGCAGCATGCTGCCGTGTGAGGCGTCGTGCCAGGTCTCGATCAGGCGCTGGCTGTCTTTCAGAATGGCCGCTTCGTTTTCCACCACCGCATCGGGCGGCAACCCGCCTGCGCTCTGGCCCACGCTCATGCTGCCGCGCGTGGCGGTGAAGCGCATGCCGATCTGGCGCGCGCCCTCCATGCTGTCTTCCAGCCGCACGCCATTGGGGTAGAGGTAAAGGTGGTCGCTGCTGGTGGTGCAACCGCTCAGCAGCAGCTCGGCCATCGCCACCTGGGTCGATACCTGCACCATCTCGGGCGTGAGTCCGGCCCAGATCGGGTAGAGCCCGCGCAGCCAGCCGAACAGTTCGGCGTTTTGCACGCCGGGAATTGCGCGGGTGAGCGACTGGTACATGTGGTGGTGCGTGTTCACCAGCCCGGGCGTCACCAGATGGCCGCGCGCATCGATCACCTCGCTGGCTTCTTCGCTCAGCGCTGCAGGCAGATCGGCGGCGAGACCCATCCACTCGATCCGGTTGCCTCGCACAAACAGCGACGCCGCTTGAAGCTCCCGGCCCTGCGCGGGATCGGCGTGATCGAAGGTGGCGATGCAGGTGGCGTTCTGGATCAGCAGGGCGTTCATGGCGTGTTGGCTTGCAGGGCGAAGGCTGCATGGTGGCAGATTGGAAAACGGCGATGGTCCGCGTGTGCGGCGCCGAAACTACACTGGAACCATGAGCCCTGTCGCCCGCCCGCCCCACCTCGACCAACCCCAGGCGCTGCTGCGTCACCTCTTCGACGCGGCCGTGCAGCGCGCCTTGCCGCTGCACAACACCGCCGCCCACCTGCCACCGCCGCCCAAAGGCAAAACCGTGGTGATCGGCGCCGGCAAGGCCGGTGGCGCCATGGCGCAGGCGGTGGAGGCGCTGTGGCCGGCCGACGCGCCGCTCTCGGGCCTGGTCGTCACGCGTTACCACCACACGCCGCCGCGCCCGGAGGGCCTGACACGAGCGCATCGAGGTGGTGGAGGCCTCGCACCCGGTGCCCGACGCGGCGGGGCTGGCGGCGGCGCAGCGCATTCTGAAGCTGGTCGAGGGGCTGACGAAAGACGACCTGGTGCTGTGCCTGATTTCGGGCGGCGGCTCGTCGCTGCTCACCCTGCCGTGTGACGGCCTCACGCTCGAAGACAAGCAGCGCATCAACCGGCAATTGCTGGAGAGCGGCGCCAACATCCTGGAGATGAACACGGTGCGCAAGCACCTCTCGCGCATCAAGGGGGGGCGATTGGCGGCGGCCTGCGCGCCGGCGCAAGTGGTCACGCTCACCATCAGCGACGTGCCGGGCGACGACGTGAGCGTGATCGCCAGCGGCCCCACGGTGGCCGATGCGTCCACCTGCGCCGAGGCGCTGGACATCCTGCGGCGTTACGGCATCGAAGTGCCTGCTGACGTGAAAGCCCAACTGGAGAGCGGCGCACTTGAAACGCCGAAACCGGGCGACGATGGCTTCACCGGTCACCAGACGCACCTGATCGCCACGCCTCAGCAAAGCCTGGAAGCCGCCGCCGACGCCGCGCGCGCGCTGGGCCTGCAAGGCCTACATCCTCAGCGACGAGATCGAAGGCGAGTCGCGCGAAGTGGGCAAGGTGCACGCCGCGCTGGCGCGCTCGACTGCGCAAGGGCGCAGCAGCTTCGAGAAGCCGTGTGTGATTCTGAGCGGCGGTGAAACCACCGTCACCGTCAAGCCACGCGTGGAAGGGCAAGCCAAAGGACGAGGTGGTCGAGCCGGGGAATTCTGCCTTGGCCTCGCGCAAGCGCTCAACGGCCAGCCGGGTGTGTGGGCGCTGGCCGCCGACACCGATGGCATCGACGGCGTGGAGGACAACGCCGGTGCCCTGGTCACGCCCGACACCCTGGTGCGCGCCAGCGCACTCGGCCTCAAGGTCGCCGACCACCTGGCCCGCAACGATGCCTACGGCTACTTCGAACCGCTGGGCGATCTGGTGGTGACCGGCCCCACGCACACCAACGTCAACGATTTCCGGGCGGTGCTGGTGCGGTGACCGCCGGCCGCTTCAGTGCGGGTGCGGGTGGCCGGGTGCTGACGCCGTGGGCCCGTCGCTCGGTGTTTCACCTCGCAATTCGGCCCGCGCCTGCTGCCACACGCTCCAGCCACCGTGCAGCGCCAGGCTGGCCATGAGACCGGCCACCAGCAGATCGGGCCAGGCGCTGCCGGTGCCGAACACGCCCAGCGCGGCCAGCATCACCGCCACATTGCCGATGGCGTCGTTGCGCGAGCACAGCCACACGCTGCGCATGTTGGCGTCGCCTTCGCGAAACGCATAAAGCAGGGCGGCCACGCCCACGTTGGCCGCCAGCGCCAGCAGAGCCACCACGCCCATGGTGAGGGCCGCTGGCGTCTCACCGTGCCACAGGCTCCACACCGCCTGCCCCAAGATGAACAGCCCAAACCCCATCATGCTGACCGCCTTGAGCAGGGCCGCGCGCGCGCGCCAGGCCAGCGCCGAGGCGAGCACGGCGAGCGACACGCCGTAGTTCAGCGCATCACCGGCGAAATCGATGGCGTCGGCCAGCAAGGCCAGCGAGCCCGCTTGCACGCCTGCCACGATCTCCACCGCGAACATGGTGGCGTTGACCACCAGCGCCACCCACAAGATGCGGCGGTAGCGCGCCAGGTTGGCGATCTGGTCGGGCTTGGGGGTGTCGTGGTCACAGCAATGGGCAGACATGTTTTTCCTTTCGATGGGTCTATTGGAAACCCTGTAGCGACTACAGTGTCAAGAGCGCTTTTTGGAGTTTTTCATGCAGATCAAACAGCTGGCCCAGGCCACCGGTGTGGAGGTGGAAACCATCCGCTACTACGAAAAACAGGGCTTGTTGCCGGTGCCGCCCAAGCGCGACAACGGCTACCGCGACTACGACGCCAGTCACCTGGAGCGCCTGGCGTTCATCCGGCACTGCCGCGCGCTCGACATGCCGCTGGCCTCGGTGGCGCAGCTGCTCGGTGTGCTGGACGACACCAGCGGCGATTGCGCGGACGTGGACGCCCTGGTGGCCGAGCAGCTGAGCCGGGTGCGCGCGCGGCTGAAAAGCATGCAGGCGCTGGAGAAGCAGCTGGTGCAGCTGAAATCGCGCTGCGATGGGCGGCACGACCGCGGCCACTGCGGCATCCTGAACGAGCTGGTCGCCGCCGCCCACGGCGAAGCCTGCGCCTGCCACGGCTCAAATCCCTAGCACGTGGCGCAGGTTGCCTGTTTTTTGGGCAGACCGCCAATGTGAATAATCCCGAGTGAGCGCTCAATCGCGTTCGGTCAGGGTGGGGCCGAGGTCCACAGACCTCGCTCCCGCCGCCCGGCGATTGCCGAGGCGCCCTGGCGGCGTTCCGGCGCCGGTTGTGGGCTGCTCCAGGCCACATCGCTTTCACCGCTTCTTCATCATATGGAGGAGGCACGTTGTGCCTCCAGGCTTTGGTTTTGCTCCGCAGTTTCAAGGGTTCTCACGCTTCCTCCGCTTTGGTGCGCCAGCTCGCTGGCTGGTTGCCCGAAGGCGTGAGTGCGCCCCGGCAAGACGTGGCCGAGCGCCTGGGCCAGTGGCTCAATGTGAACGAGGCCATTGCCTTGCGCACCACGCAGGCCGCGGTGGCGGCGGCTGGCGCCGCCGCGGCCCGCCGCGCCACGCCGCCAGATGATCCAGCTGCGCTTTACACCGCCTTGCAGCAGGAACTGCAGCGTACGCGCGCGGTGCTGACCCAGTCGATCACCATGCGCGACCCCTCGCACCAGCCTGATCCTGACGATCTGGATATCGAATGGGCGCTGTTCCACCAGCGCCTGGGCGATCAGCAGCGCCGCATGGCGCTCAGCGTGGAAGCGCTGCGCGGCCATGTGCGCCAGGCCCTGGCCCAGTCCACGCCCGAGCTGGCGCAGCTCGCCGCGCTGGACGCCGCCATGGAGCCGCTGCTGGCCGGGCGCGAGCAGCGCCTGCTCAACGCCTTGCCAGCATTCCTGAAAGCCCGTTTTGTCGCCTTGCGCCAGCAGGCCACCGACCCGTCCGACACCGCCGCCGACGATCTGCACTGGCTGCAGACCTTTGCCCACGAATTTGAGCAAACCCTGCTCGCCGAGCTCGACCTGCGCCTGCAGCCGGTCATTGGCCTCATCGAATCACTGCAAACATGACCCCCGACACCTCACCATCTGCCTCCTTCCGCGCCCTGTCCTGGTTCGCCCTGTTCACCGGTCTGGGTGTGGTGGCCTGGGTGGCCAGCGGCTTCGTGGGCACCAGCGCCTTCGCCCTGGGCATGACGCTGCTGATTGGCGCCGTTTACCTGGGCGGCGTCTGGGAGCTGCGCCGCTTTGGCCAGACCACCAGCGCGCTCAACACCGCCCTGGGCAGCGTGCCGCAGCCGCTGAACCAGCTCGCCGACTGGTTGGCGCGCGTGCCGGCTTCGCTGCAACACGCCGTGCGCCAGCGCGTCGAGGGCGAGCGCAGCGCCTTCCCGGGCCTGGCGCTCACGCCCTACCTCATCGGTCTGCTGGTCATGCTCGGCATGCTCGGCACTTTCCTCGGCATGGTGGTCACCTTCAAGGGCGCGGTGTTTGCGCTGGAAGGCTCGGCCGATCTCACCGCCATCCGCTCCGCGCTGGCCGCGCCCATCAAAGGGCTGGGCCTGTCGTTTGGCACCTCGGTGGCCGGTGTCGCCACCTCGGCCATGCTCGGCCTCATGGCCACGCTGGCGCGCCGCGAGCGCAGCCAGGCCATTCGCGCGCTCGACGGTTTGACCAGCACCAGCCTGCGCCCCTTCTCCGCCGCCCACCAGCGCCAGCAAAGCTTTGAAGCCCTGCAGCGCCAGGCCGAGGCCATGCCCGCTGCCGCCAGCATTTGCAAACGCTGATCGAGCAAATGGAGCGCCGCAGCCAGCAGCTCGACGAAGCGTTGTTGACCCGCCAGGCCGAGTTTCAAAGCCAGGCCGCCAGCGCCTACACGGGGCTTGCCGAGTCGGTCGATCGATCGCTGCGCGAAAGCCTGGCCGCCAGCGCCCGCGCCGCCACCGACAGCCTGCAGCCAGTGGTGCAGCAGGCCATGGCCGGCATCGCCGCCGAATCGTCGCGCTTGCATGAAGGCGTGAGCGCCGCCGTGCAGACCCAGCTGGCCGGGCTGTCAGACCAGTTTGGCCAGACCACGCAAGCGGTGGCCACCGGCTGGAGCCGCGCGCTGGCCGAGCGCGCCCAGGCCGACCAGCAGCAGCAAGCCGCCTGGACCGCCTCGCTGCAGTCGCTCGCGCAGTCGCTGCAAGGGCAATGGCAGCAGGCCAGCGCTCAGGCGCAGGCTCAGCAACAAGCCATGTTGCAGGCGCTGCAGCAAAGTGCTACCGCCATCGCCGAACAGAGCCGCGAGCAGGCCAGCCGCAGCCTCGACGGCGTGGCCCGCCTCATCGGCCAGTCCGAGGCGCTGGTGCAGGCCCGCGCGCAATCCGAGGCCGCGTGGACGCAGGAACACGGCCAGCGCATGGACGCGCTCGCCACCCTCTGGCGCAGCGAGCTCGCCGCCCTCCGCAGCGAAGAAGCGGCGCGCCAGCACAGCGCCGCAGAGCGCGCCGCCGAGCTGCAGACCGGTGTGGCGCAGCAGCTCGCTGCTCTGCGCGAAGAAGAGGCCGCGCGGGGCGAAGCCGCGGTGCAGCGCCTGGAGGGGCTGACCACCGCGCTGTCCACCCAGCTCGCTGCGCAGTTGTCTGAGTTGGGCACTTCGCTCGAAGCGCCGATGGCGCGCCTCATGAACACCGCGTCGGAAGCGCCCAAGGCCGCGGCCGAGGTGATCGCCCAGTTGCGCGAGCAGATGAGCCGCCTGGCCGAGCGCGACAACGCCACGCTCGCCGAGCGCGCCGACCTCGTGGGCCAGATCGGCATGCTGTTGCAGCAGGTGCAGCAGACCACCGGCGAACAGCGCGCTGCCATTGAAAACCTGGTCGGCTCGGCCACCGGCGTGCTGGAGGGCGTGGGCCAGCAGTTTGCCGACACCGTGGGTGCGCAGGCCGGCCGCGCCGAGGCCATGGCCGAGCAGGCCGCCACCAGCGCGGCGCAGCTGGCCGCCCTGGGCGAAGCTTTCCAGCAAGGCACGCAGCAGCTCGCCGCCAGCCACGAGCAGCTCGTGCACAGCCTGCGGAGCGTGGAGGGTGCCATCGGCCAGTCGATGGCGCGCAGCGACGAACAGCTGGCCTATTACGTGGCCCAGGCGCGTGAGGTGATTGACCTGTCAGCATCAGCGCACAGCAAGGCATCGTGGAAGACCTGCGGCAGTTGCGCGGGCCGCGTGTGTCGGCCAAAGCCACCGCGAGCGCCGCATGATGGGCGCGTTTTTCGACCGCCCGGCCGAGGATGGTGTGGACGACGCGGGCGGCGACGAAGCCACCGCACCCGTCTGGGCCGTCTTTGGCGACCTCATGGCCGGCCTGGTGGGCGCGTTTGTGCTGGTGTTCATCGGCGTGCTGCTGACCCAGGTGGACCTGGTGAACACCTTGCAGGTGGAAGTGGCCAAGCGCCAGCAAGAAGAGGCGCGCCGCATCGCGCTCGAAAAAGCGCTCGCCATTCCGCTGGCCAGCGGTCGCGTCACGCTCAACAACGGCCGCATCGGCATCAGCGGCAGCGTCTTGTTCGACTTCAACTCCGACCAGCTGCGCCCCGAAGGCGAGCGGCTGCTGCAAGCCCTGGTGCCGCCGCTGCAGGTCTACCTGGGCGAACGCGACGAAATGCTCATGGTCAGCGGCTTCACCGACGACAAACCCATTGCGTCCAGCAACACCAAGTACCAGGACAACCTGGAGCTCTCGGCGCAGCGCGCGCTCACCGTCACCCGCACCCTGATCCGGCAGGGCATGCCGCGCTCGCGCGTGTTCAGCGCCGCCTTTGGCGCCGAGCAGCCCGTGGCCAGCAACGCCGACGAGACCGGCCGCGCGCTCAACCGCCGCGTGGAGATGGCGCCCGTGCCCCGGGCCGCTTCTTCACCCAGCGGTGCACCGCCTAGCGGTCAGCACCGCGAGCGAAAAGTAGCCGACCCGATGAAGCAGGCTCACCCAACCGTTCGCCCTGAGCCTGTCGAAGGGCCAGTCCATCCATCGCCCCTCGCCGCGCTCAACGCCCACATCGCCCAGGCCGCGCGTGCCGCCAGCGAAGCGGCTGGCGAGGGCGTGAATGCAGCGAGCGGCGGTGTGGGTACCGGCCAAGGCCTCTGGCCCGAGCTGCGCAGCGCCCAGCGCTTTCGCCAGACCTGGGAGCGCCTGGGCGCCGAGGTGCAGGTGCAGCAGGCCCAGGCCCGCGCGCCGTTGAACGCCGGCCCGCTCAATCCCCAGCGCCTGATGATCGACACCCTGGCCCGCATGGGCGAACTCTCACCCCACTACCTGCGCCGCTTCCTGGCGCATGCGGAAACGCTGCTTTGGCTGGAGCAGGTGCAGGAGCAGCTCAAGGTACCGGCAGGCAAGAGCAAGGCTCCAGCGCCTGCGAAAGGCGCGCGACAGAAGACCTGAGAGTTTTCGGGCTTGGCGCCGAGCGGGAGCCTTCAGGTGGCTCTTATCGGCCAGAGGCGGACGTTTGGGCGGCAAGTTCACAGTGGAACTGGAAGGATTCATTTACCTTGACATCCAACACCCGGTGTTTGCTTGAAACACCTATCGAGGTGTGCTGATGTCGCGGGCATGAACCGACCCGGGTTTCGTGAAGGTCGGTTGGTTGGAATCAGGGCGCCGATGACCATGGCGGTCTTGATGGCGCCCGGGCCGCCAGCCACGATCAGGCCATCCACTACCACCAGGCCCAGGGCGGCGCCCCAGAACAGGATGTGTGGGCGCGCCTTGGGGCCTTCGTCGCTGGCGGCGTTGATGATCAACACCGCGCTGTTGGCCGAGGTCAACAGGCAGGTCAACAGCAGCAAAACCGCCATCGACCTGGAGCCGCTGCGTCTCCGGGAGTGGACCCCCTTGTTTCAGGGGGGTGCGAGCGGATTTCTCCGAATCCGATCCCTGCACACGAATCCGTGGTCTTAACATCTGTCGGCGGTGAATTTTTCACCCCGATGTAACCGCGGCTCAGGCCTGGAGGCCGCACACCCTGGGAGTTTTTTGTGCCTGATCCGTTTTTGATTCAACGCCGCCGCCTGATGGCTTCCACCCTGGCCGCCACGGCCGCAGGCCTGGCCGGGCTCGGGCTGCCGGGCGCGGTGGCCGCGCAGACCGGTCTGCGCAAAAATTTCTCAGGGCTTGCTGGCGGCAAGCGGGTGATCGTGGGCAACGTGGCGCTGGCCTGCCTTATCGATCGCAAGCGGCAGATTCTGGTTGGGGGCGGTTTTCGCAGCCTTGGTGCCGCCTCATCCAACGTGGTTCAGACCACGTTGGCCGGCCTGACCGAAGCCGACTTTCAGGCCGCCGCTGATGCGGCCTATGCGGCCACTGTCGAAGGTTTGACCGCCCAGGGTTTCGAGGTGGTGGACAACGCCCCTCTGGTGGCGAAACTGAAGGCAAAGAACCTGGTGAAAGCCAACGGCGCAGAAACCAGCTTCTCCGAAGGCAACAGGCAAAGCAGCAAAGCGGCCCTGGTGGGCGCCAGCGTGTATGGCGGTTTTGTGCCGCTGCCAAACTGGACGCCAACCGGTGGTGGTTTGGCAGGCCTGGCCATGATGGGCAATGTCACCGCCGCGATTGAAGTCGACGCGCTGTTCAAACAGCATGCGGCCGAGGCCGGTGTGTCCATCCTGGGCCTGTTTCTCGGCGTGAGCCCGGTGCGTATCGAAGCCAGTTTTGGCTCCGACTGGCGGGTGCCCGATGCGTTTGGCCGGGGCGGCATCACCCAGACCGGAACCTTGACCACCGAAACTGGCCTGTCGTCTCACCCACTGGTGACCAGGATGGCGGTCTACCCGGCGGGCGGCGGATCGGCTGGGGAAGTCGCTCTTGAAAACGAAATCGGGATTCAGGGCGGCATTGGCACCCTGGCCGACACCACGCCGGGCGTGGTTCAGGGCGTGCAGGCGGTGGCCAATGTGCTGTCCATGTTCGGGGGCAGCGGTCGCTCGGACAACAACACCTACTACACGCTCAATGCAGATCCCGCCGCCTATGTGGCGGGAACCAGGGCGCTGAGCGGCGACGTTGTGAAGGCGCTGGCGGCCGGTCTTTCCTGAGCACGGTCTGGCTGCTCCGCTGAGCAGCGTTTGATCGATTGCACAGGCGCCGCAGTGGGTGTGGTGCTGGCGGCCCTTCGCCGCTTACCATCTGCCCATGACCCAAGACACACAAGAACCGATTCACGAAGCCCGCGTCTGGAGCGACGAGCACTGGACCGCGCGCGTGATCAACAACGATGATGACGATGGCTGGGCCGTGGCCATGTTTCTCGATGGCGAATCCGAGCCGGCGCTGGTCGGCCCCTGGACCATGGGGCGCGACAAGAAAAACCCCAAGCCGCTGGATGTCAACGCGTTCAACACGCTGGTGAAAACGGCCAAGGAAGTGATCCGCCGTTCCGAGCAGCAGCGCCATGCCGAGCTGAACAAGAACGTGAGCGTGACGGTGGGTGGGCGGCGCGTGCGCGTGGCGCTGGCCATCGTGCCCGATGAAGAGGGTGCCACCGCCACCCTGAGCGCTGAAGACGAGCTGGGCGAGTCGCTGGCCGTGGTGCCGGTGCCGCCCACTTTCAAGCTCTCCGCGGCGAGCGCCGAGGCCTGGGTGCTGGCCGGTTTCGAGAAGCCGCGTTGATGACCGCTGTGGCTTCAACCACCAAGGGGCTCACATGATCGACGGACTCGTTGCCGGCCGCCTGATGGGCGACGCCTCGCGCCGTCTGGACAAGGCCGGCCGCACCTACACCGTGGCCCGCGTGCTGGCGCGCAACAAGGCCGACGAAGAATTCATCGTCAACGTGATCGCGTTTGAAGAGGCGCCAGGCGCCGCGCTGCTGGCGCTGGCCGATGGCGATGCCCTGTCGCTCGCGGGCGCGCTCACGCCCAAGGTGTGGACCGACAAGCAAGGCCTGCACCGCCCCAGCCTGGACATGATCGCCACGCGGGTGATGACGGTGCAGGACGCCAGCCGCCCGCCAGCCTAGCGCCGGCGGTGACGCACCGCCCAGGCCACTTTGAGTTGCTTGAGCACGGCATGCGCAGCCGCCCCGGATGAAGCTGGGTTCTGCCCGGTGATGGGCTTGCCATCGGTCGTCGAGGCCCAGTCGGCCCTGGTGCTCACCGTTCTGGGTCAGCATGTCTTCCACCCGAAACGGCACCATGTCGGTGAGTTGAGCGGCGGCCGCCGTGCGGTACAAATCAAATCGTTGCTGCCCATGCACGCTTGGCTGCGCAGCCAGGTGGTGTCAAGCGGCGCGGGCGCGTTCTGCGTTCTGTGCAATCCCTTGCGCGAAGCGCGGCAGCAGCGCCTCGGGCAGGTCGTGGCCCATGCCGGGGATGAAGTCGGTTTCGGCGCCTGCGATGTGCTGGGCCAGCTGCTGCGCGCAGGCCAGTGGCACCAGGGGGTCGGCGATGCCGTGCACGATGCGCGTGGGTGCTTTGATGCGCGCGAGCAGCGGCGTGCGGTCGCCGTCGGCCACGATGGCGAGCAGCTGGCGGGTCGAGCCGGCAGGGTGCCAGGCGCGCTGCACCGATTCGATCGCGCGCTGGCGCAGCGTATCGGCTGCCATGGGGTATTCCGGGCTGCCGATCACGCGCAGCACCTGCCCGATCCAGTCGACGGCGTCATCCAGGCCGCTGCCCATCGGGCGCGACATCAGCGCTTTTCGAACCGACCAGGCTGGCTGTGGGAGCGAACGCGCGCCGCTGGTGGTCATCATCAGCGTGAGGCTGGCCACGCGCTGTGGTGCCTCGGCGGCGAGGTGCTGCGCGATCATGCCGCCCATGGAAGCGCCGCACACATGGGCCTGCGCGATGCCCAGCGCATCGAGCACACCGAGCGCGTCGCGCCCCATGTCGGCGAGCGAGTAGGGCGATTTCACCGGGAGATGCAGCGCGTAGCGCAGACCAGCCAGCACCATGTTGGGCAGGCCGGCGTGGTCAAAACCCTGGCTCAGGCCAATGTCGCGGTTGTCCAGGCGCACCACCCGAAAGCCGCGCTCGATCAGCTGCGCCACCAGTGTTTGGGGCCAGGCGATCAGCTGCATGCCCAGGCCCATGATGAGCAAGACCACCGGGCCGTCTCTCGGCCCCTGGTCGTCCACTTCGATCTGGATGCCGTTGGCGTGAACCTGCATGGTCAGTACAGCGCGGTCAAGGCTTCGGGCTGGTGCGCCACCTTGAAGAACCAGCGCCGCGCACCTTGGGCGTCGAAGCGTTTCCACTGCGCCGGGTCTTGGCGCAGGCGGTCGGCAATCGCGTACATGGCCAGCGGGTTCATGCCCATGCCAAGGTGGCTGGCGCGCACCTCGATGTTTTCGGTGTGGGCGTGGCGCGCCGGGTTGATGCTGCAGGGCCAGGCGACGATGCCGTCGGTCTTGCTGTAGATCGAGGTGGTGGGCACTGGCGGCGGCTTGCGCACCTCGGCCAGCAGGTCGTCGTCATGCCGGTGCTGGCCGCTGACCATCTGGTAGAAGCGCCAGGCGTTGGTGGCCTTGGGGTGGCCGGTGAACGGTGTGCCCAGCGTGATCACGCAGCGCACCTGGTCGGGCATCTCCTTGGCCATCTCTCGCGCGTAGATGCCGCCCAGGCTCCAGCCGATCAGGCTCACCGGCGCGCCGCCGTGTTGCGCGCTCAGCGTGTGGATGCGCTCGCGGCAGCCATCGAGCACGCCAGAGCGCGGGCCGAGGTTCATGCCCTGCTCCCAGGGCTGGGCGCTGTAGCCCTGTTGGTCGAGGAAGCGGCGCAGTGGCTTGGTGCTGAAGTCGGATGCGCCCAGCCCCGGCAACACCAGCACCGGGTGGCCGTCGCCCGTGGGCAGTCTTGGACAGCCAGGGCGACACCGCCACCAGGCCCATGGCCTCCCAGGGTGCGCGAGCCTCCAGCATGAGCAGCCACAGGCCGGGTGGTGTGAGTCCCTGCGCCGCGACAGGATCGTCGTCCCGACTCGGGAGCGGGCGCGGCGCGGCGCGAACGCACGCCTTTGACACGTTGGTAGAGCTTGGAGACCATGAATTCCATGCTAACGACTGGGCGGCGCCCTGTCTGGTGCCTTGACCCTAGCCGCAGGTCGCTTGCGTGACACGGCGCGCGGTGGCGGTGGCCGCGTTGGCGTGGCAGGGGCCTCGGGCAGTGGCAGCGCGCGCAGTTCGTCCAGCGCGTCTGCCACCGCGAGCGCCAGCGCCTTCACATCGGGCAGCGCGGCGCCATCGGCCATCAGGCCGAAGTCCATCGCCGCGCCAAAGCTTTGCACCGTGATGTTGAGCGCCAGCCCATGCACCACGATGCTGGTGGGGAAGTTGGTGAGCACGCGGGCACCGGCCAGGTACAGCGGTACCTGAGGCCCGGGCACATTGGAGATCACCAGATTGGCCAGTTGCGGCAGCTTCTCGGCCACCCGCGCGCGTCCGTAAAGCGAAGCTGCGGCCTCGATCAGCCAGGGCACGCCGATGGAGGGAAAGTCGGTCGGCAGAATGCTCTTCATGCTGCCCATGGTGGATTTCATGGCGCTGCTGGCCTTGCGAATGTGCGCAAGCCGCTTCGCCGGATCGGCCAGGTGCGTGCCCAGGCTGATCAGGCTCATGGAGGCCTGGTTGTCGGCCCGCGTGTCGCCGGCGGCGCGCAGCGTGATCGGCACCGCCGCCACCAGGCTCTTGCGTGGCAAGTCGCCGCGCTGTTGCAGGTAGCGGCGCAGCGCGCCAGCGCACAGCATGAGCACCAGGTCGTTGAGCGTGGCCTGGTGCGCGCGGGCCAGGCTCTTGAGCTCGGCCAGCGGCACGCTGGCGGCGGCGAACGCGCGCGAGGTGCCCACGGTGGCGTTCATCGGCGTGGTGGGCGCGAGCGTGACATTGCCCGAGCCGGTACCCAGCAGCTTGCCCGGGCTGAGCACGCGCTTGGCGGTGCCGGCCACGGTGCCCAGGGTGGCGGGCAGCTCGCGCACGATACGCGCCACCTGCACCGCTTCGATGCCGATCGCGCCGCGCAGCATCTCCACCATGTCGAGCCGAAAGGTCTTGACGCGTCGCGACGGCCGCAGCGCGATCTCGCGCGGCTCGGGCGTGAGGTCGAACAGCACATTGCCCAGCGCCACCGCGGCCTGCCCGTCCACCGCGGCGTGGTGCAGCTGCGTGTAGACACCCACCTGCTTGTGCCCGCTGGCGCTGCGCGGCAGGCCCTCGATCACGTGCATCTTCCACAGCGGGCGGCCGCGGTCGAGCAGCTGCGGGTGCAGGCGCGAGACTTGCGCCTCCATCAGCGCCAGCGCGTCGCATGCCCGCGGTCTCGCTGCGCGGCAGCTTGTGCTCGACGATGTGCTGCGCCAGGTCGGGCTCGGCGTCGACCCAGGCCGGGTTGGCCAGGTTCAGCGGCATCCACCACAGGCGCCGGCGCAGCGCGGGCGCGGCTGGCAGGCGCGCGGCGATCAGGCGCCGCAAGTCGTTCACATAACGACCGCGGTGCCCGGCGGGCAGCTCCAGCACATGCATGGCGCCCACATGCATGGGCATCTCGGGCTTCTCCAAGTAGAGGAAGGTGGCGTCCAGGCCAGAGAGCTGTCTCATCGTCATGCTGGTGTCTCCTCGGGGGGCTCTGTGTGCGCCTGCGTCTGGATCGGCG
This sequence comes from uncultured beta proteobacterium, assembly GCA_963831255.1. Classification (GTDB taxonomy): domain Bacteria; phylum Pseudomonadota; class Gammaproteobacteria; order Burkholderiales; family Burkholderiaceae_C; genus Hydrogenophaga. The sequence continues at coordinate 462,801 of CAWHPI010000003.1, forward strand.
GGCTTTGCAGGCCATTGTGAGCCAGGGCCCTTGCGGTGTGTGCCGCGCACACGACCCGATGGGTCCGGCCATGGCCAGGGCCTTTGCAACCAGACTGCCGGTTTCAGCGCAGCAGCGCCAGTGCGTCCGCGCGCCAGTGGTGCAGGGCGGCGTAGAAGCCTTCCCACACGCAGCCGTTGCAGCCACGCTCGCAGCAGGTGGTGGGCTCGGGGGGCGGCGGGCGCAGGGCGGTGTTGAGTGCGAGGCCTTGCTGTTGCGCCAGTTGCTGCAGGTGGGCGATGAGTGCGCGGGCGGTGGGCAGGTCGGCCAGTGGTACCTGGGCTGGCTCGTGGCGGGTGAAGCGCGGCTGGTGCCGGCCGTCGAACGTGGCCGACTCGTTGAACATGGTGGCGGGGCGCACCCACAAGCCCAGGCCGCCGTACAGCGCGCGGTACAGCGTCATGCCGGTCAAGGTTTCGCTGCAGCGCACCGTGTCGATCACGCTGTACCAGCCGCCTTTGTAGTGGCGGTACAGGCCGGGTGGCGTGGCGTTGAGCGGGGGCAGGTCTTGGTCGGTCATGGGGCGGCGGGTGTTGTTCTGCGCCAGTGTGCCAAAGCCGCCGATCGGTCAGAGCGTGGGGTGTGGCAAGGCAGGCGGGTGGTTGCTGGCGCGCTGGTTGGTGCCGTCGATCCACGCCGCCAGCCACGCGGGCAGGGTGCGCGCCGGGTCTTCGCCCAGACCGCGCACCACGCAGCCGCCCGCCGCCCCTGCGGCGGCCACCGCCTGCAGCTGCTCTGGCGCGAGGATGCCGCCAATGCCGACCACCGGCGCTGGCGCCATGTGGGCCCACCAGGCGAGGTTGTCCAGGCCTTGCGGCAACCACGGCATGTCTTTGGTGGTGGTGGGCCAGACCGGGCCGCAGGCGATCAGGTCGGGCTGCATGCGCTGCGGCGCGGCACAGTTCCCAGAGGCTGTGGGAACTCAAACCCAGCTGCACGCCCGCATCGCGCGCGGCCTGCAATTGCTGGAGCTCGGCGGGCGTGAGGTCCAGCAGGTCTTGCTGACCCAGGTGCAGGGCGCGCGCTCCTGCTGCAAGCGCCAGTTGCCAATGGTCGTTGACCACCAGCGTGGCGCCGGCTGCGTCAGCCGCGCACAGGCTGCGGTGTACCTCTTCTGTGAAACGCTGGGCCCAGGCAGAGTCGCTCACGCTGGCGGATCGTTTCATGCGCAGCTGGATCGTGCTCACCGTGGGGCTGACGCGCAGCACCGCTTCGACCCGCTCGGCGCTGTCGACGATGGCGTAGACGCCCGGCGCCGGGCCGCGCGGCCTCGCTGCCCAGCGTTCTGGCGGCTGGCTGTCGAGCGAGAGCTGCGGCAGCAACGAAGGCTCCATGCGCAAAGCCTGCGCGCGCCACCACCGGCCCCACGCCGCGGCCCACAGCGCGCGCGTGGCGCAGCGCAAAAGTGGCCGCCATCTTGGCCAGCACGGCTGCGTCGGCCACCACCCAGCCCAGTGCCAGCGCGGCTGCCAGCGCCGAGGCGAAGGTGCAGCCGGTGCCGTGGTTGTGTGGCGTGTCTTCGCGCGGCAGGCTCAGCCAGCCTTGCGCGTGTGGTGTGTCGAGCCAGTCCATCGACAGGCTGTCGTGGCGGCTGATCGCGGCGGCATCACCGCCGGTGATCACCACCGCTTCGCAGCCCAGCGCGCGCAGGGCCTGCGATTGAGCGGGGATGTCTTTCGGGCTGTCTTCGCCCAGCAAGGCCACGGCCTCGCCCTGGTTGGGCGTGATCACGGTGGCGCGTGGCAGCAGCAGCTCGCGGTAGGCGGCGCGCAGCTCGGCGTTGGCCAGCGCGGCGCCGGTGCTGGCGCGCCAGCACCGGGTCGACCACCAGCGCCAGCGGCCCGCGCGCGCGCTGCTGGTCGATGAAGCGCGCCAGCACGCGCACGTTGTCCGCGCTGCCCAGCAGCCCGGTCTTGATCACGCGCGGCGGCATGTCGGCCAGCAGGGTGTCGAGCTGTGCCTGCAGCACATGGGGCGGCGTGGCTTCGATGTGCGTGACCTCGGTGGTGCTTTGCGCGGTGATGCCCGCGACCACGGTGCAGCAGTGCACGCCGAAGGCATCGGCGGCACGCTGATCGGCCGCCAGGCCTGCGCCGCCACCGCTGTCGGTGCCGGCGATGCTCCAGATGATGGGGGTCATGTCAGTCCAGATAAAAAGGGGTGACCAGAGACTGGCGTGCTCGCCACCGCCATCGATCTGCGGCGCCATGACACCCGCCTCAAACGCGCCCCGCCCCGCCTCGATCGCCTGGCCAAACGCGCGCGCCATGCGCACCGGATCCACCGCCTGCGACACGGCCGAGTTCAGCAGCACGCCGTCCATGCCCAGCTCCATGGCCTGCGCCGCGTGGCTGGGTGCGCCGATGCCGGCGTCCACGATCAGCGGCACGCCGGGCAGGCGCGCGCGCAGCGTGCGCAGCGCAAACGGGTTGATGAGGCCCTGCCCCGAACCAATCGGCGCGCCCCAGGGCATGAGCACCTCGCAGCCCGCGTCGAGCAGGCGCTGGCAGGTCACGAGATCGTCGGTGCAGTAGGGGAAGACGTGAAAGCCGTCTTTCACCAGTTGCGCCGCGGCTTCCACCGTGCCCCAGGGGTCGGGCTGCAGCGTGTGTTCGTCGCCCACCACCTCCAGCTTGATCCAGGTGGTGCCGTAGAGCTCGCGCGCCATGTGCGCCAGCGTGATCGCTTCGCGCGCGGTGCGGCAGCCGGCGGTGTTGGGCAGCAGCCGCGCACCGCGCTCGCGCACCGCCGCCTGGATGATGGCGATGAAGCCGTTGTCACCCGCTGCCGCCAGCGTGCGCTTGAGACCGACCGTGACGATCTGCGTGCCGCTGGCCGCGATGCTGTCGGCCAGCGTCTGCGGCGACGGGTAGCCGGCGGTGCCGAGCAGGAAGCGGCTGGTGAGTGTGGTGCCGTAGAGGGTCCAGCCTGCGTCAGGCGCTCGGTTGTGAAGTGCTGGGGTGTTCCTGTCCACGGCTAGCCTCCCACGATGGCCTGGAACGTGAGCACCTGGTCGCCAGGGTGCAGAACAGTGGCTGTGCGCTGCTCGCGCCGCACAAACTCGCCGTTGACGGCGGTGGCCACGCTGTCGGCAGCCATGTTTTGCGCGGTCATCAGATCGCTCAGCCGCAATCCGGCGGTCCACGCGACCGGCTGCCCGTTGAAGTGCAGCGGGGCGGTGGCGTGTTCCAAGGTGTCAGGCATGGGTGATCTCCTGTTGGGGTTGTGTCAGGCCCAGCGCTTCCAGCGCGTCCTGCACCAGCGCTGGCGCCAGCAACCAGCCGTGGCGAAACAGGCCATTGATGCGCAGCAGACCGGGCTCGGTGTGGGTGGCGGGTTCGTTGTCGGGCAGGGCGGGGCGCAGGTTGCTTTCCATGTGCACGATGCGCGCCTCGGCCAGTTCGGGCAGCACGCTGTGCGCTGCGCTCATCAGCTCGACCGCGCTGCGCAGGCTCACCGGTGAGCGGTCTTCGCTTTCGATTTCGCTGGCGCCCACCACGAACAGATCGCCCGGGCGCGGCACGATGTAGACGCGGTGGCGCGGGTGCAGCAGGCGCAGCGGCCGCTGCAGGCGCACGCCGGGCGCGTGCAGCCAGATCACCTCGCCGCGCACGCCGCGCACCGGTGCGTCTGGCCTGGCGCCGCAGCCGCGCGCATCGATCACCAGGTCAAAGCCCATGGGCGCTTCACCCTCGACCTGCAGCAGGCCCGGCGCCACGCGCGCCACGCGCTCGCCCCAGCACCACCACACGTCCGGCGCGTGCGCCGCCAGCGCCGCCAGCATCTCGCGCGGCATCAGCTGCGCCTCGCTCGGGCAGCAGCCAGGCGTGCAGACCCGGCGCCACGCTGGGCTCCAGCGCGGCCAGGGCCGCGCGGTCCAGCGGCTCGGGTGCGGGCATGTCGCCTGCGAGGGCGCGCGCATGCTCCAGCCGCGCCAGCACGCGCTGGGCCGCGCCCCGGTCGCTGCCGTGCGCCAGCAGCAGGCTGCCGTGTTGCGCAAACAGCGGCTGGCTCACGCCCTCGGCCGTGCAGCGTGTCGGCCACGTCGCGCCACAGCGCCAGCGAGCGCCAGCCGAGCACGGCCACCTCGGGGCTGGCGTTGTCCAGCTCGGCCAGCGGGCTGAGCATGCCGGCGGCGGTGAAGCCTGCCGCGTGCGCGGGCGCTGGCGAGGCCAGCGAGCCGGTGGCGGGCGGCAACGGCCCCGGCGCCGGGTCGAACACCGTCACCGCATGCCCCAGCCTCGCCAGCCGCCAGGCCAGCAGGCGGCCCAGCACACCGGCGCCGGCGATGCCGATCTTCAAGCCGGCCATGGTTCAGGCCTTGGGCTTGATCGAATCGACCGGCACGTAAAACTCGCCGCCCACCGCCTTGAACTCTTCGCTCTTCTGCGCCATGCCTGCTTTCAGCGCCTCGATCTCGCTCACGCCTTTGGCGGCGGCGTAGTCGCGCACGTCCTGCGTGATCTTCATCGAGCAGAACTTCGGGCCGCACATGGAGCAGAAATGCGCCTCTTTCGACGAGTCCTTGGGCAGGGTTTCGTCGTGGTAGTCGCGCGCCGTGTCCGGGTCCAGGCCGAGGTTGAACTGGTCGATCCAGCGGAACTCGAAGCGCGCCTTGCTCATGGCGTCGTCGCGGGCGCGCGAGCCCGGGTGGCCCTTGGCGTTGTCGGCCGCGTGGGCCGCGATCTTGTAGGCCATGATGCCCTGCTTCACGTCGTCGCGGTCGGGCAGGCCCAGGTGTTCCTTGGGCGTGACGTAGCAGAGCATGGAGGTGCCCATCCAGCCGATCATGGCCGCGCCGATGGCGCTGGCGATGTGGTCGTAGCCCGGCGCGATGTCGATGGTGAGCGGGCCCAGGGTGTAGAACGGCGCCTCGTGGCAGTGCTTCAACTGCTCGTCCATGTTGGCCTGGATCATGTGCATGGGCACGTGGCCGGGGCCTTCGATCATGGTCTGCACATCGTGCTTCCAGGCGATCTGCGTCAGCTCGCCCAGCGTGGCGAGTTCGGCGAACTGCGCTTCGTCGTTGGCGTCGGCCGCGCAGCCGGGGCGCAGGCCGTCGCCGAGCGAGAAGCTCACGTCGTAGGCCTTCATGATTTCGCAGATCTCTTCGAAGTGCGTGTAGCAGGAAGTTCTCTTTGTGGTGCGTGATGCACCACTTGGCCAGAATGCTGCCGCCGCGCGAGACGATGCCGGTGCGGCGCTGCGCGGTGAGGTGGATGTAGGCCAGGCGCACGCCGGCGTGGATGGTGAAGTAGTCCACGCCTTGCTCGGCCTGCTCGATCAGCGTGTCGCGGTAGATCGCCCAGGTGAGGTCTTCGGCCACGCCGCCCACCTTTTCCAGCGCCTGGTAGATCGGCACCGTGCCGATGGGCACCGGGCTGTTGCGCACGATCCAGTCGCGCGTGGTGTGGATGTTGCGGCCGGTGGACAGGTCCATCACGTTGTCGGCGCCCCAGCGCGTGGCCCACACCAGCTTGTCCACCTCTTCTTCGATGCTGGAGGTGACGGCCGAGTTGCCGATGTTGGCGTTGATCTTCACGCCGAAGTTGCGCCCGATCGCCATCGGCTCCACCTCGGGGTGGTTGATGTTGGCCGGGATGATGGCGCGGCCGCGCGCCACCTCGTCGCGCACGAACTCGGGCGTGAACACCTTGGGAATGCTCGCGCCCATGGGGTTGCCGCGCAGGCGCTGCTTCGCGCGCCGGGTCGGCCAGGTACTCCTGCATCCACTCGCGCTTGCCGTTTTCGCGGATCGCCACGTACTCCATCTCGGGCGTGACGATGCCTTTGCGCGCGTAGTGCATCTGCGTCACGTTCATGCCGCCACTGCCATTTTGCGCGGCGCGGCGTGCGCTGCAGGCCGGCGGCCTCGGCGCGCAGCGCCTGGATGCGCTCGATGGTGGTGTTGTTCTGCTCGGCCTCGTTCTTCACGCCGTCGTCCAGCGCGGCGCGCTGCCGGCCTTCGTAGCTTTCGGTGTCGCCGCGCGCGTCCAGCCAGGGGCCGCGCAGGTCCGGCAGACCGCGGCGGATGTCGATGGCGGCGGTCGGGTCGCTGTAGGGGCCCGAGGTGTCGTACACCGTGACGCGCTCGCCGTTGGTGAGCAGGATCTCGCGCATGGGCACGTTGACGCCCGGCAGCGAGCCGGCCACATGCACCTTGCGCGAGGCAGGGAAGGGCTCACGGCTGAGCGCAAACTGGTCGGCAAACGGGAATTTTTTCGGGGGCGTTCATGGCGGCGGTCTCCTGGGTGGATGCTGTTGACACAAAGAAAACAGCTCCGGAGTCCGCCCGTCACAACATGCACCTGGCCGGGTTCACCACCGCAAGCGGGTGGGAGGCAGACCCGCTCGAGACGCGGGCCGGGTGCAAGCCACAAGGGGCTTCGCTCTTCTTTCGCTGGTACTAGCCGGATCAAGTTCGCGGGTTCGGTTTTTCAACCATCTCAGCGCCAGACCTTGGAAGGCCGTGTGCACCCCGGAGCAGACGCGCAGTGTAGCCGACGGATCGGCTGGGTGGCATTGCCCTGGTGGTGTGGGTGGCTTTGGCGCCTAGGACTGAAGGCCGTGATCAGCGCGATTGGCTGCTGTCGGCCATGACAGTCCATTTTCAGAAAAACCAAGCGTTCGACTTCGAATCTATTTGACGACGTCCGATGTTCTATTGGGCGAGGTAGCTCAGATTGAATTGAGCCTCCTAAGCTGAAAAAAGCTTCAATGGCGGTCCTCTAGGTAAGCCTTCAGTTCAGGTACTACGCCTCTTCGGGTCGACGTTTGCCAAATAGTGGCAAAGCCCTGGAAGGTGGCACCCGGACAGCGGCAGTGTAGCGCGGGACGGGAAGGCTGGGATTCCGCTGGTGGTGCGGGGGACTTTGCCGCGAGATCCTAGTGCGCAGGACCATGATCGAGTAGGCAACGACCTGGGCAGCCACTTCCCATCTGCGAAGCACTCGCAGCACGTCCGAGCAAGCGAGTGATCCTGCGGCACCGACTCCAGACAGGGCGGCGAAATGTACCGCGAACCGCCAGAACGGCCATGGTTTCTTACGGTTGGCGCTTGCTTGAGTGATGGTTAGGTCTCGCTGGTGGTTGATCCGGTCATTTCATCGCAGAATTCCGCGTGAGAAAGAAGAGCCAAGGCTCGGCTGGCTTAAGGATGCCAACTTGATCGCACTCTGACCAGCTGGCCAGCACAGGATTGCGAATCAGCTCGTGTTCGCACCTCCTGGATCGGCTCAACAGGCGTTGCGCAGCCCGAATGCGTGCGCAGCAAATCTGAACCGCCCCGGGTTTCGTGGAGGCCGGTTGGTTTAAGTCAGGCCGCCACCATGGAGGTCTGACTGGCGAGTTGCCGGTAGTAGTTTGCCTCAGCTTCTGCCGGCGGGATGTATCCGATGGGTCCGAGCAGCCTGTGATGGTTGAACCAGGACACCCATTCCAGCGTGGCCAGCTCCACCGATTCACGGGTTGGCCAGGACCGGCGATGGATCACCTCGGCCTTGTACAGCCCGTTGATCGTCTCGGCCAAGGCGTTGTCGTAGCTGTCGCCCTTGCTGCCCACCGAGGGCTCGATGCCGGCCTCTGCCAGTCGTTCGCTGTAGCGGATGGTGACGTATTGCGACCCCCTATCGGAATGATGAATCAAGGCGCCATCACGCTCGGGTTGCCGGGCATACAGCGCCTGCTCCAGGGCATCCAGAACGAAGTCTGTGTGCATGGAACTGCTGACCCGCCAGCCCACGATGCGCCGGGCGTACACGTCGATCACGAAGGCCACGTACAGCCAGCCCTGCCAGGTCGAGACGTACGTGAAGTCCGACACCCACAGCTGGTTGGGCCGCTCGGCCTTGAACTGCCGGTTGACCCGGTCCAGCGGGCATGGTGCCTTCATGTCGCTGATGGTGGTGCGCACCACCTTGCCACGGCGCACGCCCTGCAAGCCCAGGCGTTTCATCAACCGCTCGACCGTGCAGCGGGCAATGGACAACTCCCTCGCGGTTCATCTGCTTCCAGACCTTGTCGGCTCCGTAGACCCGCATGTTGGCCTGCCAGACACGCTCAATGTGCGGCACCAAGGTGTCGTCACGTTGGGCGCGCGGGCAGCGCAGTTGGGGATTGCGTTGATGGGCGGCGTGGCGCCAATAGCCTGACGGGGCGATCTGCAGCACCTTGCAGATCGACTCGACCCCGTAGGCCTGTCGATGCTGATCGACGAAGTTCCTCAGGACTTCAGACGGCGGTCGAGCTCCGCCTGGGCGAAAAACGCGCTGGCCAGCTTCAGGATCTCATTGGCTTTGCGCAGCTCTTTGACCTCGCGCTCCAGCGCCTTCATCTGTTCACGCTCGGATGTCGTGATGCCGTCGCGCACGCCGGTATCGATCTGGTCGCGCTTGACCCATTCGTTGAGGGTCTGGGGCACGCAGCCGATCTTGGGGGCGATGGATTCAATGGCGGCCCACAGCGAGGGGTACTCGCCTCGGTGCTCGCGCACCATGCGAACAGCGCGCTCGCGGACCTCGGGTGAAAACTGGTTCGACTTCTTGCTCATGGCTCAATCCTCTCAGAGAAAAGAGCCTCCTCAAAACCCGGGGCGGTTCAATCGCCAGGCATGGCCTGGCCTGTTGACGCGGCTTCGCGGGCTCAGGCTTTGGTGTCGAGCAGCGCGCCCAGCATGTCGTCTTGCGTCTGCACGGTTTTCAGGTTGGCGGCGAAGCTGTAGAGGCTCATGCGCTGGCCCACCAGGTCTTCGGCCAGATTTGCGGCCGAGAGGGCGCCGAATTCCGCGCCGCTCGCCGGCTCTCTGCGCACCGCGGTGTTGACGCCGCCCGCGCCTGGCTGCGCGGTCTGCACCACGGTCTGCCGTTGAAAGCCGGGCGTGGCCGCGTTGGCGATGTTGTGCGCGTGGGTGTCCAGCCGCTGCTGGGCGGCGCGCATGCCGCTCAGGCCGATGGCCGAGGCGCTGGACGCGGGGGAGATGGGCATGGTGTGTGGTGCGAACTGAAACACGATGGGGATATCGGTAGCTATCGGCCACTTCGCGCCGAACTGAAGCGTGTCGGCTTGGCCAAACACGCTGAGTCTGCAAAAAGGCTTCGACGGGCTCAGCCCGAACGGGTTGGCGAGGCGCGGGGCGGACGCGATCAGCTGTGCAGCGAGGGCCCGCTGTCGGTGGACAAGGCATCAGGGCAGTGGTGCGGCAGCTCGAAGCCGCGCGCCGCGTCTTCCACCGCCCAGGTGCGGATGATGGGGGCCTGCGTCTGCACGTTGCCGAAGATGGTGGCGAAGGCCACGTCGGCGGCGTCGCGCCCGGTGCCAAAGCGCACAAAGGCCATGGGGATGGCGGTGCCTGAGGGGTCGAAGATGTACCAGCGGTCGCCCAGGTAGGCCTCCACATAGGCGTGGTAGTCGGGCGGGCCGAGCGCGGGGTCGGCGCCGTAGTCGGTGCCGGTGGCGAAGCGCGCGGGGATGTTGCAGGCCCGGCAGAGCGCGATCATCAGATGCGCGAAGTCGCGGCACACGCCGACCCGCTCGACCAGCGTGTCCACCGCCGAGGTGTTGCCGTTGGTGGTGTTGGAGGTGAAGGCGACCTGGCGCGTGACCCAGTCGCGGATGGCGAGCACGCGGTGGTAGCCCAGCGGCATGTTGCCAAATTCGTTGTACGCCAGGCGCAGCAGGCGGTCGCTCTGGCAGTAGCGGCTGGGGTAGATGTAGCCCATGGTCTCGGGCGGCAGGCGGTGCACCGGCACCTCGGGAATGCTGGCCGGGTTGGCGCGGTGGTGGTGAATGTCCACCGTGGCCGAGTAGCGCAGCTGAAGCGGACCGCCGAGCGCATGGAGCCGCAGGTAGCGGTTGCCGCTGGCCGCATCGGTGTGCACCCGGGCGTCCACCGGCTGGCTGATGAACAGCCGTTCTTCGGAGACGCGTTGCTGAGCGGTGTGGGCGGCGTGGATGTTGAACATGAAGTCGGCCCCCTGGGGGTCGACCACATAGTCCAGCTCGATGTTCATTTCAATTCGGATCATCCGCCCATTGGATACCCTTTATTGCGACTGTGCGGCGGGCGCGCAGCGAGCGGGGTCTGCGCCGCCACTGATCAGGCGGTTCTGGATTCCGCGAGCTTCACCAGCGTCCACAGCACGCGGTTGGCCGGCGTGGGCACGCCGAGCGCTTCGCCGCGGCGCACCACATGGCCGTTCAGGAAGTCGATTTCGCTGGGCTTGCCGCGCATCAGGTCTTGCGCGGTGGAGGAAAACTGGGTGGGCATGGTCTCGGCGATGCGGCGCACGGCGCCGTCCAGATCGGCCGGCAGCGTGACGCCGTCGGCGCTGGCCACAGCGCGACATTCGGCCACCACATCGCGCATGACGGCCTGCACACCCGGGCGTTGCACCAGCTCGCCGTAGGGCAGGCGGCTCAGGGCAGAGAGCGCGTTGTAGGCACAGTTGAGGATGAGCTTGGCCCAGAGCGCACCGCGCACGTTGTCGCTGATCTCGGTGGGTACGCCGGCCGCCGTGAGGGCCTGCGCGATGGCTGCGCTGCGCTCGGCCGGTGCGATCAGCAGCTCGCCGCGCCCGTGGTGGCGCAGGTGGCCGGGGCCGGCCATTTCGGTGGCCACATAGACCACCGCCGCCGCGATCGACACACCGGGCAGCACCGCGCGCAGCCGCTCGGCGTTGTCAACCCCGTTTTGCAGGCACAGCAGCAGCGCGCCGGGTTTGAGGTGGGCGCGCACTTGCTCGCCAGCGGTTTCGGTGTCGGGCGACTTCACCGCGAACAGCACCAGATCGGCGCCGGCCACCGCACTGGGCTCGGTGCTGGCGGCGAGCGGCACTTGCTCGTCGAAGTGCAAGGTCTGCATGCGCAGGCCGTGGGCTTCGATGGCCTGCACATGGGTCGGCCGGCCGATCAGGGTGACGCGGTGGCCGGCGCGCGCCAGCATGCCGCCGTAGAAGCAGCCAACGGCGCCCGCGCCGAGCACGGCGACCTGGAGCAGGGCGGGGCGCGCGGTCATTTCAGGTGCTTGGGAGATGGCTGGTCAGGCGCGCGCGGACAGCGCGGGTGCATCCGGACTTCAGAGCGGGTCGCCCAGCAGCTTGGACATGGCGGCGATGTTGGCCGCACTGGGCTTTTGCGGCTTCATCTCGTCTTCGGCGGCGGTCTTGTCTTCGTGTTGCTGGATCGCGTGGACCATGGCGTACTGGTTTTCCCACGACAGGGTTTTGCCCTCGGGGCACATGTCGCGCAGGGTGCCAAACCAGTAGTAGCCGTCGTTGCCGCCAAAGAGGGCGTCGATGCCGCCGGCGTCGCCATTCTTGAGGCCCTGGGCGGCGAGGATGAGCTTGAGTTTGTGGTGCGAGAGGGAGTAGTGCATGGGGTTCCTGCGCGGGCAAAGGGTGTCGATCTGGATCGACCAAAGGAGCCACGATTTTACGGACCGTCTGCGCCACCCCTGCGCTGCGCCCGTCCGCGATTCAAGTCACAACGGGCAGCGCCTGAACCGCGCGCAACACCTCTTCGGCGGTGGCGGGCGCGTTCATGGCTTCGGGTTGACCGCCCGCTTGCGCCACGGCGTCGCGCAGCGCCTCGAACACGCTGATCGCCAGCATGAACGGCGGCTCGCCCACGGCCTTGCTGCCGTGCACGTTGTCTTCCCGGTTGGCCTCGGGCCAGAGGTCGACCTTGAAGTGCGCCGGGATGTCGCCGGTGGCGGGGATCTTGTAGGTGCTGGGCGCGTGGGTGGCGAGCATGCCCTTGCTCGTTCCACACCAGCTGTTCGGTGGTGAGCCAGCCCATGCCTTGCACGAAGCCGCCTTCGATCTGGCCGATGTCCAGCGCCGGGTTGATGCTGTGGCCCACGTCGTGCAGGATGTCCACCTTGAGCACGCGGCTCTCGCCGGTGAGCGTGTCGATGGCCACCTCGCTCACCGCCGCGCCATAGGCGAAGTAGTAGAACGGCCGGCCGGTGAGGGTGGTCTTGTCGTAGTGGATCTTGGGCGTGCGGTAGAAGCCGTCGCTCCAGAGCTGGATGCGGTTGGCGTAGGCCGCAGCCACCACGTCGTCGAAGCTGCGGCTGCGCTGTTCTGTGATGACCTGCCCGCCTTCAAAACGAACAGCGCCTGCGCCCACGCCATCGAGCCCCGCCACGAATGCAGCGAGGTTGTCGCGCACGTGGCGCGCGGCGAACTGCGCGGCGCGGCCGTTGAGATCGGTGCCGGCGGAGGCCGCGGTGGCGCTGGCGTTGGGCACCTTGCTGGTGTCGGCCGCCGTGGACAGCACGCGCTCGAACGGCACGCCCAGCTCGTCGGCCACGATCTGCGCCACCTTGGTGTTCAGACCCTGGCCCATTTCGGTGCCGCCGTGGTTCACCTGCACGCTGCCGTCGGTGTACACATGCACCAGCGCGCCGGCCTGGTTGAACAGCGTGGCGGTGAAGCTGATGCCGAACTTCACCGGCGTGAGCGCCAGGCCCTTCTTGATCACCGGGCTGCCGGCGTTCCAGGCCGCGATCTGCTCGCGCCGCTCGCGGTAGCCGCTGGTGAGCGCGAGCTGGCTGATGAGGGGCTCAAGAATGTTGTCTTCCACGGTCATCTGGTAGTGGGTGACGTTCCTGCTGTCGGTGCCATACAGGTTGCGCAGTCGCACATCCAGCGGGTCCAGCCCCAGCGTGCGCGCGATGTCGCTCAGGATGCGCTCGATCACGATCACGCCCTGCGGGCCGCCGAAGCCGCGAAACGCGGTGTGGCTTTGCGTGTTGGTCTTGCAGCGGTAGGAGCTGACGGCCACGTCTTCCAGAAAGTAGGCGTTGTCGGCGTGGAAGATGGCGCGGTCGGCCACCGGGCCGGAGAGGTCGGCGCTGAAGCCGCAGTTGGCCAGCATCTCCAGGTCGAGTCCGCACAGCAGGCCGGTGTCGTCAAAGCCAGCGCGGTAGTGGTAGGCGAAGGGGTGGCGCTTGCCGGTGATCAGAAAGTCGTCGTCGCGGTCCAGCCGCAGCTTGATCGGGCACTTCAGTTGGTTCGCTGCGATGGCGGCCCACACCGCCAGGTGCCCGGCCTGCGTTTCCTTGCCGCCAAAGCCGCCGCCCATGCGCCGGCACTCCACCGTGACCGCGTGGCTGGCCACCCCCAGCGCGTGCGACACCCAGTGCTGCACCTCGCCAGGGTGTTGGGTGCTGGTGTGCACCCACCACTGGTTTTGCTCCAGCGGCAACACGTAGGCGATCTGGCCCTCCAGATAAAAGTGCTCCTGGCCGCCGACCTCGAAGCGGCCTTCGAGCTGGTGCGGCGCGCGGCGCAGGGCGGCTTGCGCGTCGCCGCGCTTCACATGCACCGGCGGCAACACGTAGCGCTCCCGCGCATGCGCCTCGTGCACGCTGAGCACGGCGTCGAGCGGCGTGATGTCCAGCTGCACCTGCCGCGCGGCGCGGCGCGCGGTCATCACGTCGTCGGCCACCACCAGCGCGATCACCTGGCCGACGAATTGCACCGTGTCGGTGGCGAACACCGGTTCGTCGTGCGCGAACGCGGCCAGGGTTTTGTCGCCGGGGATGTGGCGCGCGTCGATCACGGCGCGCACGCCGGGCATCGCCAGCGCCTTCGACGGGTCGATGCCTTTCAGCTGGCCGTGCGCCACGGGCGAGCAGACCGGTGCGGCGTGCAGCGTGCCGCGCACTTCGGGGATGTCGTCGATGTAGGTGGCGGCGCCGGCCACCTGGGCGCGGGCGCTTTCGTGGATGCGCGACTGGCCGGCGGCGCGCAGGACTGGACCCCCACGCTCCGCCGTTGCACGGGTCGCTGCCCCCCGAGGGGGCTGATTTCCCTTGGGGCGGCCCGGCGGGAAATCGCCATGGGAGCGCTGCTCCGCTGGCGCAGTGCTGCGGAGCGTGATTTTCTCGGGTGCGTTCATGCCAGGGCCTCCAAGGTGGCCGGGTTTTCCAGGTTGATCGCGGTGTGGCCCTGGCTTTCCAGCCAGAAGCGTTGCAGCAGGTTGCCCAGCACGGTCTGGCGGTAGTGGGCGCTGGCGCGCATGTCGGAGATGGGCTGGAACTCGGCGCGCAGCGTGGCCATGGCGGCCATCACGGTGTCGGCCGTCCAGGGCTGGCCGCGCAGGGCGGCTTCGGTTTGTTTTGCCCGCACCGGCGTTGCCGCCACGCCGCCGGCGCCGATGGACGCGGCCTGCACCACGCCGTCTTTCAGCGTCAGTTGAATGGCCAGGCAGACGGCCGAGATGTCGTCGTCGAAGCGCTTGCTGATCTTGTAAATCCGGAACATGTTGGCCCCCACGCTCCCCGCTTCGTGTGGTTCGCTGCCCTCCGAGAGGGCGCGAGCTGGCTTGGGGCGGCCCGGCGCCGCGCTCTCTGGCCTGACCGGCCGCGGCACCTTGATCCAGGCCAGCAGCTCATCGGGTCGCATCACATTGGTGCGGTAGCCGGTGTAGAGGTCTTCCAGCCGCAGCTCGCGGTGCACCACCAGCTGGCGCCTGCCGTCCCAGCGCATCAGCACCACGTTGGCGCCCGAGGGCGATCAGCAAGGGCATGGAGTCGCCAATGGGCGAGCCGTTGGCCACGTTGCCGCCCAGCGTGCCCGAGTTGCGCACCGGCAGGCCGGCGAAGCGCTGGGCGAAGCTGGCGAGCTGTGGGCGTTCTTGCACCAGGGCGGCGTAGGCGTCGTGCAGGCTCACGGCGGCGCCGATGGCGATGTGGTGCGGGTAGGTTTCCACGCGCTGCAGCTCGCGGGCGGCGGTCACGTCGAGCACCTGGCTGAACTGGCGGTGTTGCTTGGTCACCCAGAGCCCCACATCGGTGCATCCGGCGACCACCTGCGCTTTGGGGTGCTGCGCCCGAGCCTGCAACAGTGTGCGCAGGCTGGTCGGGCGCAGGTAGGGTGCTTCTGCGCTGGGAGCGCGCTTCAAGGCGGCCAACGCCGCTAGCGTGGCGCCCTCGTCGACCGCGCAGCCGGCCGGCAGCGGCAGGCTGCCCATGGTCTGGGCGGCGTCGAAAATGGGGCGGTAACCGGTGCAGCGGCACAGGTTGCCCGACAGGTCGGCCTGGGCCCGCTCCCGGGTGATGCCCTGGCCGCCCTGGGTGTTCTGGTAGGTGGCAAACAGGCTCATCACAAAGCCCGGCGTGCAGAAGCCGCACTGGCTGCCGTGGCACCGCACCATCGACGTTTGGGCTGGATGCAGTTCTCCATCGGGTGTCTGAATGTCTTCAGCGGTGTAAACCGCCATGCCGTCAACCGAATGCGCGAGCCGTATGCAGCTGTTGATGGCGCGGTAGGTGAGCTGGCCGTTGACCGCTTCACCGATCACGACGGTGCAGGCGCCGCAGTCGCCCTCGCCGCAGCCTTCCTTGGTGGCGGTGAGGTGCAGGTCGTCCCGCAGCACCTGCAGCAGGGTGCGGTCGGGTGGTACATTGCGCAGCGCCACGGGCTGGCCGCGCCGCAGAAAGCTCAGGGTTTGTACGGTGTTTGGCGTCTTCATGCGCGCCAGCATAGCGCCGTGCACCTGGCACAACATATGCTCGGTCATATGGCTTGAATGCCTCAAGCCCCAGTTCCCATCACCCAAGCCCGGTATGAAATCTGTGTCCATGTTCGACAAGATTGATCTGCACCTGATCCGCGTGTTGCACACGGTGCTGGTCGAGCGCAGCGTGTCGCGCGCGGCGCTGCGCCTGGGCATGTACCAGCCGGCGGTGAGCGCGGCGCTCAAGCGGCTGCGCGAGCTCGCCGGCGACCCGCTGCTGGTGCGCTCGGGCGCCGGCATGGTGCCCACGGTGGCCGGGCTGCGCATGGTCGAACCCGCGGCTGACATCCTGCGCGCGGCCGAAATGCTGTTCTCCGACGCGCGCAGCTTCGACCCGGCCACCACCAGCCACGTCTTCAGCCTGGCCGCCAGCGACTACCTCGACCCCACCTTTCTGCCCCAGCTGGTGACCCAGCTCAAGGCGCAGGCGCCGGGGTGCGGCATCGACATCCACCCGCTGTCGGCCGACGCCGACTACCGGCACCAGCTGGCGCAGGGACAGGTGGACGTGGTGATCGGCAACTGGCCCAAGCCGCCGGACGACCTGCACCTGGGCCGCCTGTTTGGCGACGAGGTGGTGTGCCTGGTGGCGAACCACCACCCGGCGGTCAAGCGCGGCTGGGACACCGAGGCCTGGCTGGCCGCCGACCACATCGCGCCCATGCCCACCCACCCCGGCGCCCGCGGCGTGATCGACGATCACCTCGCCAGCCTGGGCCTGGTGCGCAAGATGGTGGCGCGCTGCCCATACTTCGGACTGATTCCCGTCCATGGTGGCCGGCAGCCTGCTGGTGCTGACCACCGGGCGGCAGTATTGCGAGCGTTTTGTGGACACGCTGCCGGTGCAGATCCTCCCCAGCCCGGTCGACTTCCCCCGCATGATGTATTACCAGCTCTGGCACGAACGCACCCACGCCTCCAGCGCCGGGCGCTGGTTGCGCGAGCAGATCAAAAACGTGGCCGCCTCGCTGCGCCGGCCTGACCTGGCCGCTGCCTGACATTGCCCGAGACCCACCCGCATGACCACGCCCAGACTCCAGCTCACCGGCATCACCAAGCGCTACCCGGGCGTGGTGGCCAACCGGAACATTTCACTCAATGTCCTGCCGGGCGAAATCCATGCGGTGCTGGGCGAAAACGGCGCCGGCAAGTCCACGCTGATGAAGGTCATTTACGGCTCGGTCAAGCCCGACGAAGGCACGGTGATGTTCAACGGCCACCCGGTGCAGGTGCGCAATCCTCAAGAGGCGCGCGCGCTGGGCATCAGCATGGTGTTTCAGCACTTCAGCCTGTTCGACACGCTGACCGTGGCGGAAAACGTGTGGCTGGGGCTGGACAAATCGCTGTCCCTGCCCGAGGTCAGCGCCAGCATCACCGCCAAGGCGGCCGAGTACGGGCTGGACATCGACCCGGCGCGCCCGGTGCACACGCTCAGCGTGGGCGAGATGCAGCGGGTGGAAATCATCCGCGCGCTGCTGACCAGCCCGCAGCTGCTGATCCTGGACGAGCCCACCTCGGTGCTCACGCCGCAGGCGGTGGACAAGCTCTTCATCGTGCTCAGGAAGCTGGCGTCCGAGGGCTGCAGCATCCTCTACATCAGCCACAAGCTGCACGAGATTCGCGCTCTGTGCACGGCCTGCACCGTGTTGCGCGGCGGTCAGGTCACGGGCGACTGCGATCCGCGCGAGGAAAGCAACGCCTCGCTGTCGCGCCTGATGATCGGCGCCGAGCCGCCCGCGCTCAAGCTGCGCGCGCAGCAGGCCGGTGACACGGTGCTGGAGGTGGCCGGTCTCAGCCTGGCCAGTGCGGAACCGTTTGGCACCGATCTGCACGACATCGCCCTGCGGGTGCGCTCGGGCGAGGTGGTGGGGATCGCCGGGGTGTCGGGCAACGGCCAGCGCGAGCTGTTGCAGGCGCTCTCGGGGGAAGACGCGCGCGCGCCGGCGCAGAGCGTTCGCGTGGCCGGCCAGGCGGCCGGTCGCCTGAGCCCCGGCCAGCGGCGCGGGCTGGGCCTGCATTTCGTGCCCGAAGAGCGGCTGGGCCGCGGTGCCGTGCCCACCATGTCGCTGGCGCACAACCTGCTGCTGACGCGCCGCGACGCGGTCGGTGCGCTGGGCTGGATTCGGCTGGGCGCCCTGCGCCAGCAGGCGGCCCGCATCATCGAGCAATACCAGGTGAAGGCCAACGGCCCGAACGCCGCGGCCAAGTCGCTTTCCGGCGGCAACCTGCAGAAGTTCATCGTCGGTCGCGAGATCGAAGCCAAACCCAGGTTGCTGATCGTGAGCCAGCCCACCTGGGGCGTCGATGTGGGCGCTGCCGCGCAGATTCGAGGCGAAATTCTGGCCCTGCGCGACGCCGGTTGCGCGGTGCTGGTGGTGAGCGAGGAACTGGAAGAGCTGTTCGAGATTTGCGACCGGCTGCATGTGATCGCCAAGGGGCGGCTGTCGCCGTCGGTCGAGCGCGCCGCCGCATCCACCGAGCAGATTGGGGAATGGATGTCCGGGCTCTGGGACACGGCCGACCAGAACGCCAACCGGGAGGCTGATCATGCTGCGGCTTGAGGCGCGGGCCCAGCCTTCCGTGGTCTGGGGCTATGCCTCGCCGCTGCTGGCGCTGGCGATCACGGTGGTGGTTGGGGTGGGTCTGTTCGTGCTGCTGGGCAAGGACCCGGTGCGCGGGCTGCAGATCTTTTTCTGGGAGCCGATCCGAAGCGGCTACGCCTGGTCGGAACTCATCGTCAAGGCCACGCCGCTGTTGATCATCGGTCTGGGGCTGGCGGTGTGTTTTCGCTCCAACGTCTGGAACATCGGGGCCGAGGGGCAGTACCTGATCGGTGCCATTTTTGCCACCTGGGTGGCGCTGCAGGCCGACGCCAACACCGGCCGCTGGATCGTGGTGGCGGTGTTGCTGGCGGGTGTGCTGGGCGGCATGGTGTGGGCGGGCATCACCGCGCTGCTGCGCGACCGCTTCAATGCCAACGAAATTCTGGTCAGTCTGATGCTGGTGTACGTGGCGATCCAGGTGCTCAACTACCTGGTCTATGGCCCCTGGAAAGATCCGCAGGGCTTCAACTTTCCACAGACCCAAACCTTCGAGGCGGCGGCACAGATGCCGCGGCTGATGGCCGGGTCCAGGGTGAACATCGGCATCTTGCTGGCGCTGGCCGGGGTGGTGCTGGTGTGGGTGTTTCTGTTTCGCATGCGCGCAGGCTTTGCGCAACAGGTGGGCGGCCTGGCCCCCGCTGCTGCCCGTTACGCCGGATTTTCTTCGCGCAGGGCCTTGTGGACCGCCTTGCTGATCTCGGGCGGCGCGGCCGGCCTGGCGGGCGCGCTGGAGGTGGCCGGGCCCGATCGGCCAGCTGACCCCGCATGTGCCGGTGGGCTATGGCTTTGCGGCCATCATCGTGGCCTTCGTGGGCCGCTTGCACCCGGTGGGCATCGTGTTCTCGGCGCTGCTCATGAGCATGTTCTACATCGGTGGAGAGCTCGCGCAGTCGCGCTTGGGCCTGCCGCGCTCCATCACCGGCGTGTTCCAGGGCCTGTTGCTGTTCGCGCTGCTGGCCTGCGACACCTTGATCGCCCACCTCACGGCGCTGCGCGCGACTCCTCAAGGGCGCAGCCAGCAGCCCGGCCAAGCCGGTTCTGCGGCTGCTCTGGAAAAGCACGACCGAGTCTGTTCAGATGAGGGAAAAACGATGGAACCGATTGCCCTGCTCATCGCCGCTTCGCTCAACGCTGGCACCGTGCTGGCCATTGCCTCCCTTGGTCTGCTGATCAACGAGAAAGCCGGCATCGTCAACCTGGGGGCCGAGGGCATCATGCTGTGCGCCGCGCTGGCGGGCTTTGCGGGGGTGGTGCACACCGGCAGCGGGCTGGTGGGGTTTCTTGCCGGCATGGCGGCCGGCGGTTTGCTGGCGGGCCTGTTTGGCGTGCTGGTGATCTGGCTCAACACCAACCAGTACGCCACCGGTCTGGCCTTGTCGCTGTTTGGCGGCGGCCTTTCCGCGTTTGCTGGCGCGCGGTATGTGAAGGCCTCGTTGCCCGAACAGCCCAGCTTTGCGATTCCAGTGCTGTCTGACATCCCGTTTCTGGGCTCTGCCTTCTTCCGCCACCACCCGATGGTCTACGTGTGCATCTTTTTGGTGCTCGGCATGATCTGGTTTTTGTACCGTACGCGCGCCGGTCTGGTGCTTCGCAGCGTGGGCGAGAGCCCAGAGTCGGCGCACGCGCTGGGCTACCCGGTGCGGCGCATTCGCCTGCTGGCGGTGGTCGCCGGCGGGGCACTTTGCGGGCTGTCGGGCGCGTACGTGTCCACTGTGTACACGCCGCTGTGGGTCGAGGGCATGATCGCCGGCAAGGGCTGGATCGCCCTGGCGCTCACCACCTTCGCCACCTGGCGCCCGGCACGCGTCTTGCTGGGTGCTTACCTGTTTGGCGGCGTCACCATGTTGCAGTTTCACTTGCAGGCGATCGGGGTCAACGTGGCCAGCCAGTTCCTGACCATGATGCCGTACCTGGCGACCATCGTCGTGCTGGTGCTGATCTCCCGCAACCCGACCTGGATCCGGGTGAACATGCCCAGTTCGATCGGCAAGCCGTTCTACCCTGGCTCATAGCGACGGGACCCGAACGCCCATGTCGAACGCCCAGGCGGCGCCAACAGGGTGCGTTTTGCCGCCGATAATTCAGCGCTGATCGTTTTTCGTTTTTCCACCCAACCTGAGGTTCCCATGACCCACCTGAGCAAACGTTCCCTGATCAAGGCCGTCGCGGCCAGCGCCCTGGCGGGCGGCCTGTTGATGGCCTGCGGCAAGAAGGAAGAAGCGGCACCTGCGCCCGCGCCCGCCCCGGCAGCAGCCGAGGCGCCCAAGCCCGAGCCGATCAAGGCAGCCTGGGTGTATGTCGGTCCGGTCGGCAACGCCGGCTGGTCGTTTGCGCACGACCTGGGCCGCAAGGCGGTCGAGGAGAAGTTTGGCGCCGACGTGGTCACCACCTTTGTGGAAAGCGTGCCCGAAGGAGCGGACGCCGAGCGCGTGATCCGCGACCTGGCCCAGCAAGGCAACCAGATCATTTTTGCCACCTCGTTCGGCTTCATGGAGCCCATGCTCAAGGTGGCCGCCGAGTTTCCCAACGTGAAGTTCGAGCACGCCACCGGCTACAAGACCGCGCCCAACATGCGCATCTACGACGCCAGCTTCTACCAGGACACCTACCTGGCGGGCGTGATCGCGGGCAGCATGACCAAGAGCAACACACTGGGCTACGTGGGCTCGTTCCCGATCCCCGAGGTGCTGCGCAACCTGAATGCCTTCACCCTGGGTGCGCAGAGCGTGAATCCCAAGATCAAGGTCAAGACGGTCTGGGTCAACACCTGGTTCGATCCACCGAAAGAGACCGAGGCCGCACAAAGCCTGATCAACCAGGGCGCTGACGTGCTGCTGCAGAACACCGACTCCACCGCGGTGCTGGAAACAGCAGAGCGCAACGGCAAGTTCGCCTTCGGCTGGGACAGCGACATGAGCGCCTTCGCGCCCAATGCCCACCTGGGTTCTGCGGTCGTCTTCTGGGCGCCGTACTACATCCAGGCGATCGAAGAGCTGAAGGCCGGTACCTGGGAGACCAAGCGCACCGTCTGGGGCGTGAAAGAAGGTCTGAACGACCTGATCAAGGTGTCCGACAAAGTGCCGGCCGAGATCGTCGCCAAGGTGGACGAGATCAAGGCTGGCCTGAAGGCTGGTACCTTCGAGGTGTTCTCTGGCCCGATCGTGGACAACACCGGCAAGGAAGTGCTGGCCGCTGGCGCCGTGGGCGACCAGGACTGGCGCGACAAGGTGAACTTCTACGTCAAGGGCATCGAAGGCAAGGTGCCTGCCGGCAAGTAAGACGCCGCGCTCTGGCGGCGCCGCTGGCGCCTGCCGATGGCTCACAGGGCTGCCCCGGCAACACGCCGGGTGGCAGCACGGCCACCCCACCGGCTGCGGCCGGTCGGGTGGCTTTTTTTTGCGATGGAGGTGATGGTGATGGTGATCGACAAACCGAAAACGGTGGAGATGCGGCTCTGGTGGCCGGTGGCGCTGGAAACCGAGCTGGCCGAGAAACCGCTGGCCCTGCAGTTGCTGGGCCGCTCGCTGGTGCTCTGGCGCGATGCACAGGGCGCGCCGGTTGTGATGGACGACCGTTGCCCGCACCGGGGCGCAAGGCTCTCGCTCGGCCAGGTGGAAGACGGCGCGCTGCAATGCCCGTACCACGGCTGGCGATTTGACGCGAGCGGGCGCTGCGTGAGCGTGCCGGCGCAACCGGCGTTTGTGCCGCCAGCCACCCACACCGCGTGCCGCCATGCGTCGCGCCTTGCGCACGGACTGGTGTGGGCCTGTCTGGGCGATCCCACTGGCGATCCGCCCGCCTTGCACGATCTGGCTCAGCGGCGCCTGATTTACGGCCCGTTCGATGTCGCCACCAGTGCCCCGCGCGCGGTGGAGAATTTCCTGGACACGGCGCACTTTGCCTATGTGCACCGCGGCTGGCTGGGCGAAGCCACGCACCCCGAGGTGCCCCAATACGACGTGACCCGCACCGCCGATGGTCGCCCGGTGATCGAGCAATACAAGGCCTGGCAGCCACGCGCCACCGCCAGCTCGGCCCAGGGCGACTGGGTGAGCTACCGCTACGAGGTGCTGGCTCCGTTCAGTGCCTTGCTCACCAAGCGCCCGGACGGCGGTGGGCCGCAGGACAGTTACGTGGTCTGGGCCTGCCCGACCGACGACGAGCACTGCCGGCTCTGGTTTGCGCAGTACACCAGCGACGAGACCTCCACCGACGATGAGCTGCGCGACTTCCAGGTGACGATCTTCTCGCAGGACCAACCCATTCTGGAGTCGCAGCAACCCGCGCGCCTGCCCATCAGCGGCGGTGAACTCATGGGCTCGGCCGACCGCCTGAGCGCCGCCTACCGCCGCTACCTGCAGCAGCTGGGCATGACCGCTGGTGTGTGCTGAGGAACCGACCATGAATGCGCCAACCGCCACCGCCACCGACCTTGCCCGCGCCATCCCCAAGGCCGAGCTGCACCTGCACATCGAGGGCTCGCTGGAGCCCGAGCTGATCTTTGCCCTGGCGCAGCGAAACGGCGTGAGCCTGCCGTATGCCAGCGTGGAGGCGCTGCGCGCCGCCTACGCTTTCACCGACCTGCAGAGCTTTCTCGACATCTACTACGCCGGTGCCAGCGTGCTGCTGCACGAGGCCGATTTTTACGACATGGCCTGGGCCTATTTCGAACGCGCCCACGCCGACCACGTGATCCACGCCGAGCTGTTCTTCGATCCCCAGACCCACACCGCGCGCGGTGTGGCCATGGCCGATGTGATCCAGGGGTTGTCGCGCGCCTGTGCCGATGCGCAGCAGAAACTGGGCATCAGCGCTGCGCTGATCCTGTGTTTCCTGCGCCACCTGAGCGAGGCCGAAGCGTTTGACACGCTGGAAGCCGCGCTGCCGCACCGCGCGCAGTTCGTCGGCGTGGGTCTCGATTCGAGCGAGCTCGGGCATCCGCCTGAAAAATTCGAGCGCGTGTTTGCCCGCGCCCGCGAATTGGGCTTGCACTTGGTGGCGCACGCTGGCGAAGAGGGCCCGCCCGAGTACATGTGGCAGGCCATCGATCTGCTCAAGGTCGAGCGCATCGACCACGGCGTGGCCTGTCTGCAAGACCCGCTGCTGGTCGCCGAACTGGCCCACACCCGGTTGCCGCTCACCGTGTGCCCGCTGTCCAACCTCAAGTTGCGCGTGGTGACCGACCTGCGCGAGCACCCGCTCAAGCGCATGCTCGATGCCGGTCTGTGTGTGACCGTCAATTCGGACGACCCCGCGTACTTTGGCGGCTACATGAACGCCAACTTCGTGCAGACCGTCGAGGCGCTGGGCCTCACGCGAGACGATGTGATCGCCCTGGCCCGCAACAGCTTCGAGGCCAGCTTCATCGATGCCGATCGGCGCCGCGCCTGCCTGCAACAGGTGAAGACAGCCGCACAAGCCTGAGCGCTGGCGTCAGGCGCTGGTTGGTGCGATCAGCGCGATGGTGACCAGCGCGCAGGCATCGGTGATCGCCCTGACGCTGTGCATCGCATCCCCGGCCAGGTAGAGCAGCTGCCCCGGTTCCAGCAGCGCGGTGCCGTCGTCCAGCCCGATCTCGAGCTGGCCCGAGACGCACTGAACCGTGATCTCGCCCGGTACCCGGTGCGGCGGCAGCCCTTTGCCCGCCGGGATCAGCAGGCGGATCACCTCCAGGTCGCGTGATTTGAACAGCGCGGCTGCGCTGAGGGCGCCGGGCTGAACCGGTGCTGCGATGTCGGCCGGTTGGCCAGCTTGTGTGTGGTTGAGTGCCATGAGGTGCACGATACGCCACCGGCGTGGCGCCGTCACCCCGAATGCTCGGCGCCGGGCTCACTACAATCACGCCCAGCGAACCGGTGCTTCCCCGGTTCGCTTTTTCATTGTCGGAAGCCATGTCGAGGAACACCATGTACAAAAACCTCGTGGCCCGGCGCGCCTGCGCCTTGGCGGTCACCTGTTTGCCTTTTTTCTTTTCTCCTTTGGTCGCGGCCCAGACGGCGTCGGGTGCGGCGCTGCCGGTGAAGGCGGCCTTCGTCTACGTGGCGCCGCTCACCGACGCCGGCTGGGTGCGCCAGCACGAACAGGGTCGGCTGGCGGTGGAGGCAGCGCTGGGCGATCGGGTTCGGACCACTTTCGTTGAAAACGTGGCCGAGGGAGCCGACGCCGAGCGGGTGATCCGCGACCTCGCGCGCCAGGGCAACCAGATCATTTTCACGCCCAGCTTTGGCTACATGGAGCCCACGCTCAAGGTGGCGCGCGAGTTCCCGAATGTGAAATTCGAGTCGATCACCGGCTACAAGACCGCGCCCAACGTGGCCACCGCCAACGCGCGCTACTACCAGGGGCGTTACCTTGCCGGCATCGCGGCGGGGCGCCTGGCCACGCAGGCTGGCTATGTGGCGGGTTTCCCGATTCCCGAGGTGGTGCAGGGCATCAACGCGTTTGCGCTGGGCATGCGCTCGGTGAACCCCGCGGCCACGGTGCGCGTGGTGTTTCTGGGCGAGTGGTTCAACCCGCCGCGCGAGCGCGAGGCGGCGATGACGCTGATGAACCAGGGCGCCGAGGTGCTGGCGTTTCACACCGGGTCGACTGCCGTGATGGTGGCGGCGCAGGAGCGTGGGCGGCTGGCCGTGGCCTACCACTCCGACATGAGCCGCTTCGCGCCCGAGGCGCAGATCGCCGCCATCACGCACCGCTGGGGCGACTACTACACGCAGCGCGTGAAGGCGGTGCTCGACAGCAGCTGGGCCAGTGGCAATGTGTGGGGCGGGGTGCGCGAGGGGATGATTCGCGTTGAAGGTTTTGGCCCCAAGGTGCCCGCTGCCGTGCGCAGCGAGGTGTTGAAGCGGCAAGACGAAATGGCGGCGGGCCGGCTGGCCGTTTTCGCGGGCGGCGCACAGGGTGTGAAAGACAACGCCGGGCGGCAGGTGATTGCCCCCGGGCAGGTGCTGACAGATGCCGAAATTCTGACCATGGAATGGGCGGCCGAGGGTGTGATCGGGCGCTTCAAGCCCTGAGCGCCGAGGACCACCGAATGTCGGGTGTCTCGGCGAGTCGGCAGGGTGTGTGCTTACCGCCTCGCGGACATGGCTACAGTGATGCCATGAAAAATGCCTACCGCGCCTCTCTGTTGTGGTTTGACGAGCAACACCAGGCCCGCCACGAGCCAGACGGCCTGCTGGTCACCGGCCCCGACGCCCAGGGCGTTCAGCGGGTGCTGGCCCTTGGAGACCACAGCGCCCTGATGGACCAGTTCTCCGATCTGACTGTGCAGGACCTGCGCGGTCAGCTGATCGCGCCCGGCTTCATCGACCTGCACGTCCACTACCCGCAGCTTGACGTGATCGGCTCGCCAGCCGATGGCTTGCTGCCCTGGCTGGAACACCACACGTTTCCGCACGAAGCCCGCTTTGCCGATCCGGCCCATGCGCGCGGCGTGGCCGACTTCTTCTTCGATGAGTTGCAGCGCCACGGCGTCACCACCGCGCTGACCTTCGCCACCTCGCATCCTGCCTCGGTAACGGCGGCGTTCGAGGCTGCGCAAGCGCGCGGCCTGCGCTTCATCACCGGCAAGGTGCTGCAGGACCGCCACAGCCCGGATGGCGTTCGCGACGAAACCGAACAAAGCCTGATCGACAGCGAAACCCTGCTGCAGCGCTGGCACGGTGTGGACCGCCTGGGCTACGCGATCACGCCGCGCTTTGCACCGTCTTGTACGCCAGCGCAGCTGCGCGGCGCGGGTGAACTCGCCGCGCGTTTCTCCGATGTGTGGATCCAGTCGCACGTGGCGGAAAACCTTGATGAGGTGCGCTGGGCGCAGGAGCTGTTTCCCGATGCGAGCAGCTACCTCGGCGTGTATGGCGACTTTGGCCTGCTGCGCGAGCGCGCGGTCTACGCGCACTGCATCCACCTGAGTGAGGGTGACCGCGCGCTCATGCAACGCTCGGGCGCGGTGGCCGCGGTGTGCCCGACCAGCAACCTGTTTCTGGGCAGCGGCTTCTTCGATTACGCAGCGGCCGACGCCGCCGGCATGCGCTACGGCCTGGCCAGCGATGTCGGTGGCGGCACCAGCTTTTCACCGTTCAAGACCATGCTCGCCGCCTACTTCGTGGGCCGCGAGGGTCAGAGCAAGCCCGGCCTGAGCCTGAAGCCCTCGCAGCTCTGGTGGCAGCACACGGCGGGCGCAGCGCAGGCGCTGGGCCTGAACGGCGTGATCGGCAACCTGCAACCCGGCAGCGAGGCCGACTTCGTGGTGCTCAACCCGCAGGCCACGCCGCTGCTGGCGCGCCGCACGCAGCAGGCCGACAACCTGGAAGAGTTGCTGTTCGCCTTGATCGTGCTGGGCGACGAGCGGGTCGTCACGCGCACGGTGGTGGCTAGCCGTACTTGAGCTCGGTCGCCTTGCCCCAGAACACGCGGTACATGAACACCGTGTAGCCGATGATCACGGGCAGGGTGATCGCCACGCCGACAAAAATCACGTTCAGCGAGGCGGTGCTGATCGCGGCTTCCCACACCGTCATGCGGCCGATCACGATGTCGGGGAAGATGCTGTAGGCCAGTCCGAAGAAGGCCAGCACGAAGATCAGCACCGTGTTGGCAAACACCAGCCAGCCATAGCCTGCGGCCACCAGCGCCGGGCGGCGTCACCACCCAGCGCATGGCGAAGAACGCCAGGGCGCACATCAAGCGGCACCGGCAGCAGCGCGAACACCTGCGGCACGCCAAACCACTTCTCCAGCACACCAGCTTTCACCAGCGGTGTGGCGGCCGAGATGGCGACCAGCGCGGCGGCCATGGGCCAGATCACGCGCCGCGCCCAGTGCACCGCGCGAAGTTGCAGATCGCCCTCGGTCTTCATGATCAGCCAGCCCGCACCCAGCAGCACATAGGCCGCCGGCAGGGTGACGGCGATACCCAGGCTGAAAGCCAGTCCCAGCAGGCCGGGGTCGAAACCGGTGATGTAACTGCCCAGCATCCAGCCCTGAGATGCGCTGGCCATCAGCGAGCCGGCGAAGAAGGCGCGGTTCCAGAACGGCTTGTAGCGCGTGGGCGCCTTGACGCGAAAGTCAAACGCCACGCCACGCAGGATGAGCCCGATCAGCATCACCGCCACCGGCAGGTACAGCGCCTGCAACACCATGCCGTGCGCAAAAGGAAAGGCGATCAGCAACACGCCCACACCCAGCACCAGCCAGGTTTCATTGGCGTCCCAGAACGGGCCGATGCTGGCGATCAGGGTGTCTTTGTCGGTGTCGCTGGCCAGCGGCAGCAGCAGGCCCACGCCCAGGTCGTAGCCGTCCAGGATCACATAGGCGAGCAGCGACAGGCCCATGACCGCCAGGAAGAACAGGGGGAGGAATTCAGCCCAGGTCATGGTCAGACTCCCGCCTTGCCGAGCGCCGCACCGCGTGGCGCCTCCGGTGCGTGTTGCTTCGGGTTCTCGGCCATGTACTTGAGCACGCCGACATAGGTCACCAGCAGCAAGCCGTAAACAACCAGGTAGGCGGTGAGCGTGACCGCGATGTAGGGCGGCGGCACGGTGGTGGCGGCTTCGCTGGTGCGCATCAGACCGTAGACGAGGAACGGCTGGCGGCCGATCTCGGTCACGTACCAGCCGGCCAGCGTGGCCACCCAGCCGGAGAACGCCATGCCCGAGAGCACCCACAGCAGCGGGCGTGGCAGTGACACCTCCGCAGCCCGGCGCTGCTTCCACAAGCGCCAGGCCGTGAAGCCCGCCACCAGCAGCATCAGCGTGCCCACGCCCACCATCACGCGGAAGGCGTAGAACACCGGCGCCACCGGCGGGTGCGCGCCTTCAAAGTCATTGAGGCCCTGGATCTCGCCGTCCAGGTCGTGGGTCAGTACCAGGCTGGCGAGCTTGGGAATTTCAATCGCGAAGTGCGTGGTGCGCTGTTCTTCATCGGGGATACCGAAAAGGGTCAGCGGCGCGCCGCGCTGAGTCTCCCAGATGCCTTCCATGGCAGCCACCTTGGCAGGCTGGTGTTCCAGCGTGTTGAGGCCGTGCAGGTCGCCGGCCACAAATTGCAGCGGCATCACGGCGGCGGCGGTGAACACAGCGGTGCGCAAGGCCTTGTGCGTGCCGCGCGTGGCACTGCCCTTGAGCAACTGCCAGGCGCACAGGCCCGCGATCAGGAACGAAGCGGTGAGCGCAGAGGCCAGCAGCTTGTGGGCCAGCCGGTAGGGAAACGAGGGGTTGAAGATCACCGCCAGCCAGTCGGTGGGGATGAACTGGCCGTTGACGATCTCGTAGCCGGCCGGCGTGTGCATCCACGAGTTCAGGCTCAGGATCCAGAACGCCGACATGGTGGTGCCGACGGCCACCAGGAAGGTGGCAATCAGGTGCACCCGCTCGCTGACCCGGCCGCGGCCAAACAGCATGATGCCCAGAAAGCTGGCCTCCAGGAAAAACGCGGTCAGCACCTCGTAGCCCAAGAGCGGGCCCGAGATGTTGCCGGTGCGCTCCATGAAGCCCGGCCAGTTGGTGCCGAATTGAAAGCTCATCACGATGCCCGAGACCACGCCCAGCGCAAAGGTGAGCGCAAACACCTTGGTCCAGAAGTAGTAAGCCTCTTCCCAGGCCGGGTCGCGCGTCTTCACGAAGCGCAGGCGGAAGAACAGCAGGAACCAG
Organism: uncultured beta proteobacterium; assembly: GCA_963831255.1. Lineage (GTDB taxonomy): Bacteria > Pseudomonadota > Gammaproteobacteria > Burkholderiales > Burkholderiaceae_C > Hydrogenophaga. The sequence goes on from CAWHPI010000003.1 coordinate 491,616, forward strand.
CACAGCGCGATGGTGATGGTGGGGAACAGGATGTGAAAGCTGATGTTCGCGGCGAACTGGATGCGCGAGAGGATGAGGGCGTCGAGTTCCATGGTGGTGCTCTGGTTGAAAAAGGTGTTCGGTTGGGGTCTCAGCCCGTGTTGCTGCCCGGGTCTTTGTTGCCGCGTCCGGTGAGCCGGTCTTTGATGCCCAGCACCTTGGTCACGGTGCTGCCCATGCCCATGAGTTGCATGGCGGTTTCAGGGGCGAGTTTTTGCACGTCGTCAAACCAGGTCATGAGGCGGTCGATCAGGTCGTGCATCTCGCGCATGCGCTGCTGGGCGTGGCGTTCGGCATCGTTGCTGCGGTGTTTCAAGCAAGGCCGTGCGCAGCATGGAGAGCGTGGGCTCGATTTCGCGGCGCCGCCGCTCCTCGGCCAGCACCCGAAAAATCTCCCACACATCGGCTGGGGCCTCGAAATACTCGCGCCGGTCACCCGTCTGGTGGCGCAGCCGCACCAGCCGCCAGGCTTGCAGTTCCTTCAGGCCCATGCTGACGTTGGACCGCGAAAATTCGAGCGTTTCGGCGATCTCGTCGGCGTTCAGCGCCTGGGGCGAGATGTAGAGCAGGGCGTAGATCTGCCCCACGGTGCGGTTGATGCCCCATTTGCTGCCCATCTCACCGAAGTGGGCAACGAATTCGCGGTTCAGGGCGGGGAGGTGGTCTTGTAGCGGCATGGCAGGAGCTTAGCCAGAAGCTTCTGAAGTTTCAGAGATTACTGAAATGACTGGATAGCGGACAGGGCCTTCCCGTTTTTGCTGAATCTGGGACCGTGGGCCGACCTCCCTACAATGCGCTCCATGAGCATCAAGAGCGACAAATGGATTCGGCGCATGGCCGAGCAGCACGGCATGATCGAGCCCTTCGAGCCCGGCCAGGTGCGGCAGAACGCGGCGGGCGAGCGCATCGTGAGCTACGGCACCAGCAGCTACGGCTACGACATCCGCTGCGCACCCGAGTTCAAGGTCTTCACCAACATCCACAGCACGGTGGTGGACCCGAAGAATTTCGACGAAAACAGCTTTGTCGACATCAACAAAGACGTGTGCGTGATCCCGCCCAACAGCTTTGCGCTGGCGCGCACGCTGGAATACTTCCGCATCCCGCGCAACGTGCTCACCATCTGCCTGGGCAAAAGCACCTACGCGCGCTGCGGCATCATCGTCAACGTGACGCCGTTTGAACCCGAATGGGAAGGTTATGTGACGCTGGAGTTTTCCAACACCACGCCACTGCCCGCCAAGATCTACGCGGGCGAGGGCTGCGCGCAGGTGCTGTTCTTCGAGAGCGACAAAGACGACGTCTGCGAGACCAGCTACAAGGACCGCGGCGGCAAGTACCAGGGCCAGGTGGGCGTGACGCTGCCGAAAACCTGACACCGGTGGCAGACCGCGCCACCCGCGGTGAACAGGAGCGCAGGCGATGAAATGGGAAAACAACCGCGAGTCGGATCAGGTTGAAGACCGCCGCGGCTCGCCTGGTGGCGGCGGACGCCGTGTTGGTGGGCGCGGTATTGGCCTGGGCACCATCGCCATCGCGCTGGTCGCGGGCTGGATCTTCGGCATCAACCCCATGACGATTCTGGGCGTCCTCAGTGGCGGCGATCTGGCGGCGCCCTCGGCGCAGGTGCAGACTGTGCCGGCCACCGGCGAGAAGCCAACCGACGACATGGGGCGCTTCGTGGCGTCGGTGCTGGGCGGCACCGAGGACGTGTGGACCCAGCTGTTCCAGCAAGGCGGTGCCCAGTACCAGAAGCCCAGGCTGGTGCTGTTTCGCGGCGCCACGCCCACCGCTTGTGGCACCGGCCAGTCGGCCATGGGCCCGTTTTACTGTCCTGGCGACCAGAAGGTCTACATCGACCTGGGCTTTTACGACACCCTGCGCCAGCAACTCGGCGCGCCGGGCGACTTCGCCCAGGCTTACGTGATCGCCCACGAGGTCGGCCACCATGTGCAGAACCTGCTGGGCATCACGACCAAGATGGAGCAGGCCCGCGCGCGGGTCAGCGAGCGCGAGTACAACGCGCTGTCGGTGCGGCTGGAGCTGCAGGCCGACTGCTTCGCCGGCATCTGGGCGCATCACAACAACCAGAGCAAGCAGATTCTGGAGCCCGGCGACATCGAAGAAGCGCTCAACGCGGCCGCCGCCATTGGCGACGACGCGCTGCAGCGCAAGAGCCAGGGCGCGGTGGTGCCCGACAGCTTCACCCACGGCACCAGCGCACAGCGCCAGCGCTGGTTCACCACCGGCCTGGAAACGGGCCGGGTGCAAGCCTGCGACACCTTCAGCGCCCGGCAAATCTGAGGCCCCCTCAGCGCGCGCCTGCGGTGTCGCCCCAGGCCCCGATTGGGTGAAAAACACCCGAAGTGCGACAATAGTGAGGCTAACGCCTACCATTCAGCGCGCAAATTTCTGGCAGCGCGCCCAACAATGACCCAATCTTTCGCCCAACTCTCCCTCTCGCCCTCGATCGCCCGTGCCGTGACCGAAATGGGTTACGAAACCATGACGCCGATCCAGGCGCAGGCCATCCCCGTGGTGCTCGAAGGCCGCGACGTCATGGGTGCCGCGCAAACCGGCACCGGCAAGACCGCCGCCTTCTCGCTGCCGCTGCTGCAGCGCATGCTCAAGCACGAAAACGCCTCCACCTCGCCCGCGCGCCACCCGGTGCGCGCCCTGGTGTTGCTGCCCACGCGCGAACTGGCTGACCAGGTGGCGGAGCAGGTGGCGCTCTACGCCAAGTACACCCAGCTGCGCAGCATGGTGGTGTTTGGCGGCATGGACATGAAGCCGCAGACCGCCGAGCTGAAAAAAGGCGTTGAGGTGCTGGTGGCCACGCCCGGTCGTTTGCTGGATCACATCGAGGCCAAGAACTGCGTGTTGAACCAGGTGGAGTACGTGGTGCTCGACGAGGCCGACCGCATGCTCGACATCGGCTTTCTGCCCGACCTGCAGCGCATCCTGAGTTACCTGCCCAAGCAGCGCACCACGCTGCTGTTTTCGGCCACGTTCTCGCCCGAGATCAAGCGCCTGGCCAACAGCTACCTGCAAGACCCGGTGACGATCGAGGTGGCCCGCTCCAATGCCACCGCCTCCACCGTCGAACAGCACTTCTACCGTGTGGACGACGACGACAAACGCGCCACCCTGCGCAAAATTCTGGTCGATCGCGATCTGAAGCAGGCGTTTGTGTTCGTCAACAGCAAGCTCGGCTGCGCGCGCCTGGCGCGCTCGCTGGAACGCGAGGGGCTCAACACCACCGCATTGCACGGCGACAAGAGCCAGGACGAGCGGCTGAAAGCGCTGGAAGCATTCAAGAGCGGCGCGGTCGACCTGCTGATCTGCACCGACGTGGCGGCGCGCGGGCTGGACATCAAGGACGTGCCCGCGGTCTTCAACTTCGACATTCCCGTTCAACGCCGAAGACTACGTGCACCGCATCGGCCGCACCGGCCGCGCGGGTGCCTCGGGCCTGGCGGTGTCGTTCGTCAGCGCGCGCGACACGCGCCTGATCGGCGATCTGGAAAAACTGCTGGGCAAGAAGCTGGAGCTCGAAGCGCTGGAACTCGCCAGCGACCGCCAGCCCGCCGGCCATTTCAACGACGGCCAGCGGGTCTGGCAGCGCGATGACGTCGCAGCCGCCGCGCGAACGCCGTACGCGCGAACGCAGCGACGCGCCATCCCCGCGCGCGCCATCGCGTCCGCCGCGCGCGCCCGCCGATCCGCTGTTCGACAAGCCCTACGAACCAGCGCCCGTCAGCGATCAGCCGCCGGCATGGGAAAGCAGCCAGCGCCCGGCCGCGCGCAGCGCATCGCCCAACATCAAGACGCGCAAGAAAGTGCCCGCGCTGTTCAAGCGCACCGAGACCGAGGCACCGGCCGAAAACAGCTGACCGCTGTAACCGGGCGCTCAGCCCGGCGCCTGCGCCTGCGGGCAATCAACGCTGATGCGCTCCACCGCGCCCCGCGCGTCCAGCAGCCGCGCAGCGGTGAGGCAGCCGCCCCAGACACAGCCCGTGTCCAGCGGCAGCACATCGGCTCGCGGCACCTGTTTCAAGGTTGACCAGTGTCCGAAGGCTACCGGCGTGCCTGCGGTGCGCCGCCCTGGCACATCGAACCAGGGCATGAAGCCGGGCGGCGCCGCTGCCGCGGCGTTCTTGGTGGCGAATTCCATGCACGCCCTCGGCCGAGCAGAAGCGCAGCCGTGTGAGCGCGTTGACGATCACGCGCAGCCGCTCGGCGCCTTGCAGGTCGTCGCGCCAGTGGTCCGGCTGGTCGCCGTACATTCCGCGCAGAAAATCCACCCAGTCGGTGCTGCGCAGCACCGCTTCCACCTCGCCCGCCAGCGCCAGCGTTTGCGCTGCGTCCCAGCTGCGGCAGCACACCGGCGTGCACCATCAGCCAGCCATGGGCCTGCAGCGCCATGGGGCGCTGGCGCAACCAGTCGAGCAGGGCGCTGCGGTCGGTGGCGCGCAGGATGTCGCCCACGGTGTCGCTGCGGTGGGGCTTGCGCACCCCGTGCGCGGTCGCCAGCAGGTGCAGATCGTGGTTGCCCAGCAGGCAGTGCGCAGCGCCCCCGAGTGCCACCATGCGCCGCAGCACCGCCGAGCGAATCGGGCCCGCGGTTGACCAGATCGCCCAGCAGATAGAGCGTGTCGCGGCTGGGTGAGAAAGCCAGCTTGTCCAGAAGCTGTCCCAGGGCTGCGTCGCAGCCTTGTACGTCGCCGATCAGGTAAAGTGCCATGCACAAATTATGGACATCCTGCTAATTGCTTTCCTCACGTTCTCAACGGCGTCTTTTCGATGTCCGAAATGGCCGTGGCGTCCAGCCGCGGCTCGGCTCGAAACGCTGGCCGAGGCGGGCGACAAGGGCGCCCAGGCGGTGCTCAAGCTGCTGGGCAATCCGACCCAGTTTTTCTCCACCGTGCAGGTGGGCATCACCTCGATCGGCCTGCTCAACGGCATCGTGGGCGAGAGCGCTTTCAGCGCTACCGGGCTGAGCGACAGCTTTGAGCGTCTGGGCATGAATGCAGCGCTTTCCAGCGCACTCGGCACCGCCGTGGTGGTGATCATCGGTGACCTACATCACCATCGTGTTCGGCGAACTGGTCTCCAAGCGCATCGGGCAAAGCGCGCCCGAGTCCGTTGCGCGCTTCATGGCGCGCCCGGTGCTGTTTCTCGCCACGGGCGCCAAGCCTTTTGTCTGGTTGCTGGAGGTTTCCACCAACCTGGTGCTGCGCCTGCTGCGCATTCCGCTGGAGGCCAGCAAGGACGTGACCGAGGCCGAGTTGCAGGCTCACCTGGAACAAGGCCGCGACGCCGGCCTGATCGAAGAACACGAGCACCAGATGGTGCGCAACGTGTTCCTGCTCGACGACCGCCAGCTCACTTCCATCATGCTGCCGCACGGCGACATCGAGTGGCTGGATGCGCAGGACTCGCTGGACCAGGCGATCCAGAAAGCCTGGACCACGGGCCACTCCTGGTACCCGGTGTGTCGCGGCAGTCTGGACGATGTGGTCGGCGTCATCCACCTGCCGCACCTGCTCTCGCTGCAGGCGCAGGGCGTGAACGACTCGATCGGCCAGCATGTGAAGCCGGCGGTGTTTGTGCCCGAGACCCTGACCGGCATGGAGCTGCTGGAGCAGTTCCGCATCCGCTCCACCCGCATGGTGTTTGTGGTGGACGAGTACGGCGTGGTGCAGGGCCTGCTCACGCCGCTGGATCTGTTCGAGGCCATCACCGGCGAGCTCTCGCCCGAGGAACCGGTGAACGCCTGGGCCATCCCGAAGGAAAACGGCTCCTGGCTGGTGGACGGCGCCATGCCGGTGGCCGAGCTCAAGTCGCGCTTCGACCTCGGTGAACTGCCCGACGAAGACAAAGACCGCTACAACACGGTGGCGGGTCTGATGCAGACCGTGGCTGGCGAGCTGATGTCGCTGTCGCAATCGGTGGAGTGCGCGGGCTGGCGCTTCGAGGTGCTGGCGCTGGAAGGCCGGCGCATCGACCAGGTGCTGATCACGCCGCTGGCGCCCGCTGAGCCTGCGGGCAGCTGACCACGCGCGTCGGGCTTCACCTGTCCGGTTCGCCCTTTGGCTCGGGCGTTGACGCACCCAGCCCCCACCACGCCGGCAGGTGCCGGCGCACCTCTGGGTGGCGCAAAGCGGTCGTCGAGCAGCCACACGGTGCCGCGATCTGCTTCGCTGCGGATCACACGGCCGGCGGCCTGCGCCACCTTTTGCAGGCCCGGGTAAAGGTAGGCGTACTCATAGCCGTGACCAAACCAGGCTTGCAGGCGCGCGCGAAGCCGCTCGTTCACCGGGTTCACCTGCGGCAGGCCCAGCGTGGCGATGAAGGCGCCGATCAGCCGGCGCCCCGGCAGGTCGATGCCCTCGCCAAATGCACCGCCCAGCACCGCAAAGCCAATGCCTTCGCCGCCCTCGCAGAAGCGCTCGATGAAGGCCGCGCGCTCGGGTTCGCTCATGCCGCGCGATTGCGCCCACAGCGGCAGCTCTGGGTGCCGCTCGCGCAGCCGGTCGAGTGCCTGCTGCAGATAGTCAAAGCTGCTGAAAAACGCGAGGTAGTTGCCCGGTTCGGCTTTGAACTGCTGCGCCATGAGCTGGGCCATGGGTGTGAGCGAGGCTGCGCGGTTGCTCCAGCGGGTGGAGATGTGGCTGGCCACGCTGCACCTTGAGCTGGTCGCTGGAAAACGGCGAGGGCACGTCGAGCCGCAGTGTGTCGGTGGGCAGGCCGAGCAGGTCGGCCATTGCGTCCATGGGCGCGAGCGTGGCCGAAAACAGGGTGGCGCCTGTGCGCGGCAGCCCAGCGGTCTTTGAGCAGCGGCGCGGGCACCAGGCAGCGGATCGCCACCCGGGGCTGGCCGGCATTCAGGCGCCGCATGCCGGGCTCGGTGGCGGCGTTGCGCGCGGTGAGGTCGCAAAGCGAGTGATCGCCAAAGCTTTCGGCCACGCGCTGGAAATGCAGCGCGTCGAAAAACCAGCGCTGCAACAGCCCGTCGACCGCGTCCTGCGGGTGCTGCGCGAGGTGGTCGCCGATGGCGCTGCAGGTGGTCTGCAGCGCCTCCAGCAGCGCGGCGGGCGGCTCGGGCAACACCGGGTTCTCGCCCGGCGTGTTCGCGACCCAGCGCGTTCCAGCGGCGGTTGAGCGCGTCCAGCGGCTTCTTGAGCGCGGCTGGTGCTTCGCGGCGCAAGGCCTGGAAGGCGGCGGGGTCCAGCGTGGCGCTGTGCATGCTGCGCGCGCGCTCGACCAGGTTGTGGGCCTCGTCCACCAGCAGACCCACGCGCCAGCCCTGCTCCTCGGTGTGGCCAAACCAGTGGGCGCCGAGATCGAAGAAGTGGTTGTAGTCGCCCACCGCCACATCGCTCCAGCGCAGCATTTCCTGGCTCAGGTAGTAGGGGCAGACGCTGTGGGCGAGTGCAATGTCGCGCAGGGCGGTCTGGTCCAGCCAGCCGGCCTGTGCGGCGTCGGCGCGGGCGGCGGGGAGGCGGTCGTAAAAACCGCGCGCCAGCGGACAGGACTCGCCGTGGCAGGCTTTGTCGGGGTGTTCGCAGGCCTTGTCGCGCGCCACGCGCTCGATCACGCGCAGCGGCAGGCTGGGCGCCGCTCCGTCTGGGGGCGCGCTGCGCAGGCGTTGCAAGGCGTCCAGCGCGAGCTGGCGACCGGTGGTGCGTGCGGTGAGATAGAAAAGTTTGTCGGTGCTGCTGTGCGGGTGCGGCGCGCAGCGCGGCAAACAGCGTGGCCACGGTCTTGCCCAGGCCGGTGGGTGCCTGCGCCATCAGCACCCGGCCTGCCTTGTGCGTGCGGTACACGGCTTCCGCCAGGTCGCGCTGGCCAGCGCGAAAGTCGGTGAATGGAAAGGGCAGCGTGACCAGCGCCGCATCGCGTGCCGCGCGGTGAGCGCGCTCCTGGAGTGCCCAGGCGCGGTAGCGGCCACACAGCGCATGCAGGTGATCGTGCAGCGCGGCGGCGTCGTGCCACTCGGCCAGCGGCGTTTCGGTACCGGTGTCGATGTTGAAGTAGATCAGGGCAATTTCCAGCCCTGGCAGGGCCAGCTGCTCGCACAGCATGGCGCCGTACACCCGCGCCTGCGCCCAGTGCAGCGCGCGCTGGTTGGGCGCGATCAGCGCCGCCTCGCCGCGGTGGGTCTTGATCTCTTCGAGTCGTCCGGCCGCCGCGTCCCAGCCATCGGCCCGGCCCTGCACCCGCAAGCCTTGGCAGACGGTGGACAGCGCCAGCTCGCGCTGATAGCCGCTGGCGCGGCGCTCGGTCACCGCCTGGTGGCCGGCCACGCCCTCGGCGCCGGTGGGGGAGGGGGTGAAGCGCAGATCGAGATCACCGCTGCGCGCCGCGAAATCGCACAACACGCGCACCGCCACCGTGCCCAAAGGCCTGTCTGGGTCGGTGTTGTCGATCAAAGGGGTGGCAGCGGAGGGGATCACGGGGCGTGTGGCTTGATTTGCCGATGCTACTGGATATAAAGTCAGTGCATGTCTGCGTTCCCGCCCACCCTCACCCGCCGCCACCACCGCCGCCTGCGCGCTGTCTACCGCTCGGCCGGCTGGCCCTGTGCCGACATGCTGGAGGTGGAGCTGCTGGCGGCCGGCTTGCTGGAGCGGCGCTGCTCGCCCGAGGGTTGCGAGACCCTGCGGCTGACCGACGCCGGCATCCAGGCGCTGGCTCAGCGCCCATGCCGGCAACAAGGCATCGCGCTCGCCCCACGAGGCGCTGGTGGCGCGGGTCGCCGAAGAACTGGGGCGCGGCGGACGGTTGGCTTGGCGCGGGCTGAGCTTGCGCGTGGCGCTGCCGCGGGAAGCGGCGGTGGACGAGCCGGCGCTTCGGGGTGCTCTGGTGGCGACCGAGCCGCACCCGCTTCGGCCGGCCGCACCGAGCCTTGAACCGGCCCGCAGCGCGCCCGATCGCGCCTGGTGCATGGCCATGCCCGATGTGTTTTCCATCCGCCGCAGCTCGGTCGAGGCTTACCTGGAGCCGGTGGTGCACGAGATCAAGGTGAGCCGCGCCGACCTGCTGGGCGATCTCAAGCGCCCGGCCAAGCGCGCCGCCTATCTGGCCATGGCGGGCGCCTGCTGGTACGTGCTGGGCCGAGACGCCAAGGGCCGACCGATTGCCGAGGCCGATGAGGTGCCGCCCGAATGCGGCGTGATGATCGCCAACGACACGCAGCTGGAGGTGCTGCGCCCGGCGCCGCGCCGCGCGGTGGAGCGCTTGCCGTTGCAGGTCTGGATGTCGCTGGCGCAGGCCGCCCCGGCGACGCGCCCGGCAGATGATGCGCAGGGCTGGCTGTGAGGCCGATCTTGCAGTCGCCGCTCAGTAGTGCGGCGGCAGTTCGTCGCGCGGGTTGCGCGCCGCGGCCACCGCCTCGCCGCTGCCTTGCTGGCGCAGGCGGCTCACCTCGCGCAGCAGCAGATCGAGCTGCTCCTGTTGTTGAGCTACCTGCGCATTGAGCGCATCGAGCAGGTCGTCGGCATAGCTGGCCTTGATTTCGAGCTCGGTCAGGCGGTGTTCGGTGGCGGCGGCGTGGGGATCAACTGGCGTCATGCCCCGATTGGACACCAAGCGCGAGACGCACCGAACCACCCCGCAACCGGGCCGGCCCTCGGAGAGCGGGTCATCGCCCCGTCACGCCAAGCGGTTACGCTGCGCCCGTGTTCACCAACCGCAACCTGCCTGGATTCGCCGGGCGCCAGCCCCTTGCCCGGGGAGCCGTGCGCGCCGCGCTCCTCGTCGTCTGCTGGGTGCTCTCGGGCTGCGCCGGCGCGCAATCGCCCGCCGCCAGCGCCCCACCGCCTTCGCCCATCGGCGCCCTGCGCTGGATCGGCAGCTTCACCCTGCCCACCGGCACCCTGTTCGACGGCGTGGCATTCGGCGGCATCTCAGGCCTGGACCGCGCGCCCGATGGCCGCTACTGGGCCTTGTCGGACGACCGAGGTGGCGAGCGCGGCCCGCCGCGCTTTTACGCGCTGCGCCTCGATGTGGATCAGACGGGTTTTCACGGCGTCACCATCGAGCGCATGGTGGCGCTGCAAGGCCCTGACGGGCAGCCGTTGCCGGTGAGTGCGCCCACTGTCGACCCCGAGGCCCTGCGCGTCGCGCCCAATGGCCACCTCTACATCGCCAGCGAGGGCCACTGGAGCCGCAACGCCAGCGCGCGCCACCAGCCCTTTGTGCGCGAGTTCCAGACCGATGGCCGCTGGGTGCGCTCGTTCGAGCTGCCCAAGGCCTTTGACTACGTGGACAACGCCACCACCGGCGCGCGCAACAACAAGGTGTGGGAGTCGCTCGCGGTCACGCCCAGCGGGGTGGTGTTCGTGGCCAACGAAGAAGCGCTGATCGACGACGGCCCGGTGGCCACGCCCACCAACGGCAGCTGGCTGCGCGTGCTCAAGCTCGACGCGGTGAGCGGCCAGCCCCTTGCCCAGTACGGCTACGCGCTGCCGCCGATTCCCTCGCGCCGGACATCCGCCGAAGGTGCGCCGGTGGTCAGCCGGGGCGACAACGGCCTCACCGATCTGCTGGCGGTGGACGAAACCCATTTCATCGCCGTCGAGCGCGCTTACGTGCCGGGCCAGGGCGTCACCGTGCGGCTGGTGTTGGCCCGCATCGACCCGGGCACGACCGATGTGAGCGGGCTTCCAAGCCTCATGGGCGCGGCGTTTCAGCCGCTGTCGCGCGAGGTGTTGCTGGAGCTGCCCATTCCGCTTCAAGGCCTGCTGCTCGACAACATCGAAGCCATCGCCTGGGGCCCGGTGCTGGCCAACGGCCACCGCAGTTTGATTCTGGTGTCAGACAACAATTTTTCGCGGTTGCAGACGACGCAGTTTCTGGCGCTGGAGGTGGTGCCACGCTGAGTGGTGTCAGCTCGGTGTCATGGCCCGCTCGCCGCAACCGCAGCGAACCGCCAACGGTTCTACTGTTGCTTGGATTTGTGGGCCAGCAGACCCAGTCCGCCCGTCAGCAGTGCGATGGCCAGGGTAACGGTGGCGAAGGCGGCAACGCCGTACTTCGAGTCGAACAACAAGCCAATGACTTCCATGGAAAACTCCTGAGAGGATGAAGAAAATCGCATCCGGGTGGTCGGCCCGATGCGGGCGACGTGCGGCATGCTGACCAAGCCTTCCGTGGTCACAAACGCATCCTGAATACCAAAACCACAAAAAACCCGCATGATCAGTCTAAAACTGATTGGTCTTCATGCGGGCGATACGGTCACAAATGGCCCGTAGGACAGCAAGGCTTAAGCGGGTAGGTGGCTGGCGCCATCAAGGGACGCAGCGCCGCTTTTGGAGCCTGCCCCGCTGTTGCCGCGCCCGATCCCAGCGTCCGCTCAGTGCACCTTCCGTCATAAGAATGAACCGCAGCGAGACCAGCGCATGACGTTTTCCAGGCCACGCTGCTGTCCCTATTTGCGCGTATTTCGACGCCCTGATCGTGTTGCTGGGTCGGGAAATACCTGGACGCAAACGCTCGTGCGCCAAGACCTATGCTCCATCTTGAGCAACTTGGAGTTACGCCGCGAACGCTGTCTGCTTCACCAATTGCCTCCCCCTCACCTCACCCCCACAACCTTCACCAGCTGCCCCACCTTCGGCTCAGGTCCACCGTCATACAGCCCGTTGAGCAATCGCAGTTGCCGCTCGGTCGACACCCCGGGTGACTGCAACGCCGCAAACCCGCCGCGCGGGTAGGGCACCAGGTCCACCGCCCACGGCCGGGCGGCGCGGGTGTCGGCGCTGCTCATGGGGCGAAAGGTCTTTTCTGTGGCGTTCATGGCTTGCATGGCGCGGGCTTTGGCGGCTTCGTTGGCGGCGAGGTAGAGCAGGGCGTAGCTCGCATTTTTGGGGCCGGTGACGATCGTGGCCTGAAGTGGCTGGGTCTGGCCGTTTTGCAGGCGGCGCACGCCGGCGAAGTGGGTGGCGGCCAAGCCGTTGAGGTTGCTGCGCGTGACCTGGCCTTGCGTCGCGCCTAGGCCGTTTTTCAAGATGTCCTCGTGGTTGTTGCCGCTCTTGGGCGGCACGGCGAGCATGCGCAGCGCGGCGTCGCCTTGCGGGCTCGCGAACGTCAGGGCGCTTGGGCTGTTCTGGATGCGCCAGCCGGGCTGGGCGGTGAGCGCAATGCCGAGTTCGGGGTGGTAGAAGTTCTGGCCGCGCACCAGGCCTTGCTCGGGGCTGTCGCCAAAGGTCATGCCGCGGATGGCTTGGAGGAAGCGGTCGCGCCCGTCGTCACCGTACTGGCCTTGGTAGCCGGCCGCGATCTGGCGGATGGACTGCAGGCGCTGCTCGTTGCTGGGGTGCGAGGCGAGCCAGTCGTCGCCGTCGCGCACCGGGCGGCCTTCGGCCTTGGCCTGGTCGGCGGCGTAGGCCTCTTGCGACTTCAGCACCTGGATCACGTCGACCATGTTGCTGGGGTTGTAGCGGTTGCGCGCCAGGTACTCGGCGCCCAGGGTGTCGGCCTGCAACTCCTGCTCGCGGCTGTACTTGGCTACGTAGCCGGCGGCCACGCCCTGGGCCACGCGCCCGGTGAGGTCGGCTGCGCCGCTCACGCCCTGGCTCTCCAGCACCGCGCCGAGCACGCTGGCCGCGAGCACGCCCAGGCCGGCGTTTTGCTGTCGGGTGGCGCGCTGGGCGCCGTGTCGCGCCGTCACGTGGCCGATTTCGTGGCCGATCACGCCAGCCATGTCGGCCTCGCTCTCCATGTAGGCCAGGATGCCGCGGGTGACGTAGACATACCCACCGGGCAGCGCAAACGCGTTGATCTCCGGGCTGTCGAGCACGGTGAAGGTCCATTGCAGGTTGGCGCGGTGCGACTGCGCGGCCAGCCGCTGGCCGATCTGGTTCACATAGGCCTGCAGCCTGGCGTCTTTCACCACGCCGTACTGGGCCATCACCTGCTCGTGGCCCTTTTTGCCTTCGGCAATTTCGCTGCGCTCGTCCATGGCCGAGAGCTCGGTCTTGCCGGTCACCGGGTTGACCACCTGCGTGCCACAACCAGCGAGCAGCCCGAACGACAGCGCCAGGCAAAGGGCCAGTGAGCGCGCCAGTGGCGTGGCCGCTCTGGCCGGACCCCCTGGGCGTTCAAGGCGGGTGGCGGGCATGGGCATGGGGTTCATCGGGGCGTCTCCTGAAACAGCGGTTTCATGATACGGGCCGCGGCCACAGACGCGCTCATGCGGCGAGTCTTGGCCGGCCGCGCTGCCCAAAAAAAGCCCCCGGAAAACCCCAGCCGTCCGGGTGCGGGCTTTGTCATCTGGCGGAGGGTCAAGCAAACTATGATGGTTTGTGATTGGGCGCTGTTTCACGCTGTTGTTCGCGCCATCGACCACCCCCGCGGCTGGTCTCTACCCAGAAAGGTTTCCCATGCTCAAAGCCCTCATATTTGACGTCGACGGCACCCTGGCCGACACCGAAGTCGTGCACCTGGAAGCGTTCAACCACGCCTTCCCGCAAGTGGGGCTGGACTGGCACTGGAGCCACGAAGACTACGCGGGTCTGCTGGAAATCTCTGGTGGCAAGGAGCGGCTGCGGCACTTCTGGCACGTGACCCATCCCGACATGACCGACGTGGGTGGCGGCGCGCTGGACGACACGCTCAATCGCCTGCACGAAATCAAGACCGCCTACTACGAGATCGCGGTGAACGAGGGACGCGTGCACCTGCGCCCCGGCGTGCTTGAGCTGATCAACGCCGCCCACGCCGAGGGCTTGCAGCTGGCGATCGCCACCACCACCTCGCCAGTGAACGTGGGAGCGCTGCTTCGCAAGGCCATCGGAGACCACTGGCGCACCATGTTTGTGGCGGTGGGCGATGGCTCTTCCTCGCCCATCAAAAAGCCAAACCCGCAGGTTTACCTGCAGGTGCTGGGCGACATGGCCGTGCCGGCTGCCGATTGCATCGCGTTCGAGGACTCGCCCAACGGCCTGCGCGCGGCCATGGCCGCTGGCTTGCAAACCGTGATCACGCCAACCGAGTTCAACTCGCAGCGCCAGTTCGACGGCGCCTTGCGCATACTGCCCAACCTGTCGGGCGTCACGGTCCCCCAGTTGCGCGAGTGGCTGGCGCAGGCGGCGCCCTTGACGCCCACGACCTGAGCGCACCTGCCTGAACCCATGCAGCTCACCCGCCGCTCCACGTTGACGCAGTTCCTGATCGAGGAGCGGCGCCGCTATCCCACCGCCAGTGGCGATTTCAACGCACTCATGCTGGATGTTGCGCTCGCCTGCAAGACGGTGGCGCGCAGCGTGGCGTTTGGCGCGCTTCGGGGCAGCACCGGGCGGGTGGGAGCCGACGGCCTGGAACCAGAGCGCCCGGCAGCACAGGCCGCTGTCGATGCAGCGGAACAGGAAGGCGTTGGCCACGCGATTTTTGTTGACGCCAACCACTGGGGTGGCCACCTGTCGGGCATGGCGTCTGCCACGGTTGGCGCGCCGGTGGCCATTCCCGCACCGCATCCGCGCGGCAAGTACCTGCTGGTGTTCGATGCGCTTGAAGGCGCTGGCGAGACCGATCTGAACGTGGCGCTGGGCAGCGTGTTTTCGGTGTTGCGCGCGCCGCTGGATCTGGTGGACGGACGCCGCGAACTGCGTGCCAGCGATTTTTTGCAGGCTGGCGCACAGCAGGTGGCGGCCGGTTATGCACTGTATGGGCCGGCCACGCAGCTGGTGCTCACCGTGGGCGCGGGCGTGCACGGTTTCACGCTCGACCCCAGCCTGGGCGAATTCAAGCTCACCCGGCCCGACATCCGCATTCCCGCCGACACCGACACCTTCGCCATCAACGCCGCCAACAGCCGCTTCTGGGAAGCGCCGGTGAAACGCTATGTGGACGAATGCCTGGCCGGAAAAACCGGCCCCCGCGGCAAAGACTTCAGCACCCGCTGGATCGCCAGCCCCGTGGCCGAGGCGCACCGCATCCTGATGCGCGGCGGCGTGTTTCTGTGCCCACGCGATGTCGATGCCGATGCGCCCAGCCGTCCCGGCTGCCCCAGCCTGCTGCACCAGGCCAACCCGCTGGCCATGCTGGTGGAGCAGGCTGGCGGGCGCGCCAGCACGGGGCACGAACCGGTGTTGCCCTTGCTGCCCAGCGGCCTGCAGCAGCGCACCGGCCTGGTGTTCGGCTCCCGGCATGAGGTGGAGCGCATCGAGGCCTACCACCGCGAGCCGGCGGCGCCCGCCGGCGGCGGCAGCCCGCTGTTTTCGCCGCGCTCTCTGTTCCGGGTCTGAGTCCGGGACACCGCGGCGCTGCGCCCACCTGTTCTCTGACGCGCGGCCTGCGCCGCCTTTTTTCCCCTTCGATCGAGCCCCATGTCCGAACGCCATCCCATCGTCGCCATCACCGGTTCCAGCGGCGCTGGCACCTCCACCGTCACCAGCACCTTCCAGGCCATTTTTCGCCGCGAAGGCGTGACCGCGGCGCTGATCGAGGGCGACAGCTACCACCGCTACGACCGCGAAGCCATGCAGGTGCAGGGGCAGCTGGCCGAGGCCGCCGGCAACCGGCACTTCAGCCATTTCGGCGCCGAGGCCAACCTGTTTGGCGAGATCGAAAGCCTGTTTAGAACCTACAGCGAGACCGGCACCGGCCGCTGCCGCCATTACCTGCACAACGAGCAAGAGGCGGCGCCCCACGGCCAGGCGCCTGGCACCTTCACGCCGTGGGTGCCGCTGCCCGCGGGTACCGACATGCTGTTTTACGAAGGCCTGCACGGTGCGGTGGTGACACCCGAGCACAACGTGGCGCAATATCCCGATCTGCTGATCGGCGTGGTGCCGGTGATCAACCTGGAATGGATTCAGAAGCTCTACCGCGACAAGCACACGCGCGGCTACAGCGCCGAGGCGGTGACCGACACCATTCTGCGACGCATGCCGGACTACGTGAACCACATCACCCCGCAGTTTCAGCACACCCATGTGAACTTCCAGCGCGTGCCCATCGTGGACACCTCCAACCCCTTTCTCGCCCGAGACGTGCCCACGGCAGACGAGAGCATGGTGGTGATCCGCTTCGCCCAGCCCAAGGGCATCGACTTCCCCTACCTGCTCAGCATGATCAGCGGCTCGCTCATGAGCCGCGCCAACACCATCGTGGTGCCCGGCGGCAAGATGGAACTGGCCATGCAGCTGATCTTCACGCCCTTCATCTGGCGCCTGATGGAGCGCAAGCGAAACGCACTGCGCGCCGGGTAGTCCGGGGAGCCAGCCGCCTCAGGCCATGCGTGGCAAGAAAGAAAAGGGCGCTCGATAGAGCGCCCTTTTCAGTTCGGTTGGAGGCCGCCTACTTGCTGCTCACGTACTCGGCCACCGCCGCCATTTCCAGCTCGGTCATTTTCTCCACCACCGAATGCATCACCGCGTTGTCGTTGGTGCGCTCGCGCTTGCCGAACGACTTGAGCTGGGTGTGGATGTAGCCCGAGAACTGGGTCGCCAGACGCGGCAGGTTGGCTGCGCCCTCGGCGGCGGCGCCATGGCAGCTTGCGCAGGCCGGCACGCCGCTGAACTTGTTGCCGCTGTGGTAGATGTACCGTCCCATGGCGGCCAGCTGCGGGTCTTTGGCCTCTTCGCGCGGCAGGTTCATGCCCTCGTAGTACCGGCCCAGCGCCAGCATTTCGTCTGGCGTGAGCTTGGCCACCATGCTGGACATGGTCGAGCTCTTGCGCTGACCGCTCTGGAACGCAGCCAGCTGCTTGGCCACGTACTCGGCATGCTGCCCGGCCAGTCGCGGAAACACCTCGCTGGTGGACTCGCCGCGCTCACCGTGGCACAGGAAACACGAGCCACCCGCGATCTTCTTGGCCCGCGCCTCGTCGGCTTGCGCCCAGGCGTTGCTGGTGCCAAGCAGCAGCAGAGCCGCGCCTGCTATGAGCGCTTTGGCGTCGATCGATTTCATTGCCATCTCAAAGACTTCACTTCGTTAAAACTGAAACGCAGCGCCAGCGATGTCTCCAACTGGGAGCATCGCGGAACCGGCTGCGCCGGGCCGCAGATGCTGCCCCCTGGAAGGGGGTGACGCCGAACGGCGGCGCGGGGATCAGGCCAGCGTATCTGCCCAGATGTTGCGCGCCCAGCCCATCGCGTACTTGCCTTCCAGCTCGCTCGCCGCCTTGGACACACCGCCCGAACCGGGCACGCTGAGCATGGTTTTCTTCTCAGCGTCAAAGCGGTGCACGCTGGCCACGTGAACCGCCTCGTCGGCTGTCACGAAGCTGTAGCAGGTGTTGGCGTAGATCGGGAGCGCTTGCAGGTCTTTGCCAGCGAGCAGGGCCACCACCGCAGCCGCGCAGTTCTTGCCGTGCTGGTTCGCCATGTGCCCCGACTTGGGCATGCCGGGCGCGGTCTGGATCGCGTCGCCAATCACATGGATGTTCTTCACCGCCTTCGACTCGAAGGTGAGGAAGTCCACCTCGCACCAGCGGTCGTTGGCGGTGGTCAGTTTGGTGTTGCGAGCAATGTCCCCAGCGCGCATGTTGGGCACCACGTTGAGCACCGTGGCCTTGAAGTCTTCGTTGAAATCGAACTTCAGGGTGTTGGTGGCGGCATCCACATCGACCACGCGGTGCTTGGGCCGGTAATCGATCATGCCGTCGTAGTGGTCTTTCCAGGCCTTCATGAAGAGGCCCTTCTTCGACTGGATGTCGTCGTTGGCGTCGAACACCACCACCTTGCTCTTGGGCTTGGCGGTCTTGAAGTAGCTCGCGATCATGCAAGCGCGCTCGTAAGGGCCGGGTGGGCAGCGGTAGGGCGCCAGCGGAATGGTGAGCGCGTAAACGCCCCCGTCTGGCATGGCCTCAAGCTGCTGGCGCAGGGCCACCGTTTGCGGGCCGGCTTTCCAGGCGTGCAACACCTTGTCGCGTGCGCCGGCCTTGGCCATGCCGGGCAGGCTTTCCCACATGAATTCAATGCCGGGGGAGACGATCAGGCGGTCGTAGGGCAGTTCACCGCCGCTCGCGAGCTTCACGGTGCGCTTGTCCGGGTCGATGCTGGCCACCATGTCGCGCACCACCTTCACGCCGTGGCGTTTTTCCAGGTTGGTGTAGGGCATGGTGATGTCGGCCATGCTTTTGTGGCCGCCCAGCACCAGGTTGGAGATGGGGCAGGAGATGAAGTTGGTGTTGGGCTCGATCAGCGTGACCTGAATGCCCTGATCGGAGAACAGGCGCAGGTACTTGGCGGCGGTGGCGCCACCGTAGCCCCCGCCCACCACCACCACCTTGGCGCCGCTGGCTCCACCCGAGGTGGCGCAGCCGCTCATGAGGCCCAGACCCGCCACGGCCGAACCAGCACCGACGGTTTGTACGAATTGACGACGTTTCATGGCGTGGCTCCTTACTTTTTCTGGGCGGCGAAATAGGCGGAAATCTGCTTCAACTGCTCATCGGAATAGCCGGCGGTGAGTTGGTGCATCAGGGTGGCCGGTTTGCGGCCCGATTTGAAATCCATCAATTTCTGGAACATCTCATCTTTGTCCTTGCCGGCCAGGGATTCGTTGCCCACCTCGGCCTGGCCGCCGGTGCCGTGGCAGGTGGCGCAGGCCGCGGCCCAGATACGAACCTGGCTGACCTCGGCTTGCGCCCCCACAGCCGCAGCGCACAAGGCGCCCGCAGCCAGCCATTTGAGTTTCTTGATCATGTTTGCCTCCAGATTGGCGAAAAAATAGAGAGTGACGAAAAACTGTAGCAGACGGGTTTGGGTGTTATTCCATCAGTAATTTCGCATATAGCAATTGAAGATGCTAGCACTCGCGATTTCCCGTGCTGAACCGTGGAAACCCTAGCGAACAGTGACCGTGAGGCTGAAGCTCGTTCCGGAAAGTGTGCGCTTCGGCGCTGGCCATGGTCGTCGTGTGAAAAGTCGGCCGCGCGCGTGCAGCCTCATCTGCAGACCCAGTTGACGATCGCATCGGGGTTTTTACCTATCCGTATATAGGCAATCAGTTATATAGTTGGGTGGTGCACCCCTTGGCTGCCTGCACCCGCCAACAGGCATGCCGTTTCAGATGCGGCAAATTGTTGAGCCGGTACATGCCTTGGGTGCCTCGGAAGCTGCGCCAGCGAAGCGTTTGCCCAGCGATCCCACCCCACATCTCCCCGTCCCAACCAAAGGAAGAAGTCTGTGTCCAACGATTTGCGAGACGTGATCGGGCGCGTATTGCCTGCACCAGAAAATTTTCTGGATGGCGAAAAACTGGAAGAGGCGCGCAAGGCGCGCCGCCGCTTCATGGGCACCGCGCTGGCCATGGGGGCTGGTGTGGCGGCCTCGGCCGGCGTGGCCGGCAAGGCCCTCGCTGCCGAGGGCGAAGAGGTGATCCTCAAGCTGCCCGAGCACACCACCGGTCTGGGTATGCCGGTGGTGACCGACGGTTACGGCAAGCCCAGCAAATGGGAAGCCAACCTGCAGCGCCGCCAGAGCCCGGGTCTCACGCGGGTCAATCAGGCCTCGGTGAGCTTCACGCCGCTGCAGGGCCTGTTCGGCATGATCACGCCCAGCGGCCTGCACTTCGAGCGGCATCACCAGGGCTGGTGGGACATCGATCCATCCAAGCACCGGCTGATGGTCAACGGACTCGTCAAGCGCCAGCGCGTCTTCACCATGGACGATCTGATGCGCCTGCCCAGCGTTTCGCGCATCCACTTCATCGAATGCGGTGCCAATTCGGCCACCGAGTGGGGCAATGTGGCGGTGCCCACGGTGCAGTACACGCACGGCATGGTGAGCTGCTCCGAGTTCACCGGCGTGCTGCTGTCCACCCTGCTCGAAATGTGCGGTGTCGACAAGAAGAATGGCAAGTTCGTGCTGGCCGAAGGTGCTGATGGTTCCTCGATGACGCGCACCATCGCTCTGACCAGGCCATGGACGACTGCATCGTCGCCTGGGCCATGAACGGCGAAATGCTCCGTCCGGAAAACGGCTACCCGTTGCGCCTGGTGGTGCCGGGCGTGCAGGGTGTGAGCTGGGTGAAGTACCTGCGCCGCATCGAGGTGGGCGATCAGAAGTACGCGACCAAAGACGAAGCCGTGCACTACATCGACCTCATGCCCGACGGTCTGCACCGGCAGTACACCGGTATTCAGGAATGCAAGAGCGTGGTCACCACGCCCTCCGGCGGCCAGACGCTGCTCGACAAGGGTTACTACAACGTGACCGGCCTGGCCTGGTCGGGCCGTGGCGCGATCAAGCGGGTGGACGTGAGCATCGATGGCGGGCGCAACTGGCGCACCGCGCGCATCGAAGGCCCGGTGCTGCCCAAGGCCATGACCCGCTTCAACATCGACTGGGTGTGGGACGGCAAGCCGGCCATTCTGCAGAGCCGTGCCATCGACAGCACCGGCTATGTGCAACCCAAGATCAACCAGCTGCGCGCCGTGCGCGGCACGCGCTCCGTGTACCACCAGAACGCGATCCAGAGCTGGCTGGTGTCGGAAAACGGTGAAGTCTCCAACGTGCAGGTGTATTGACATGAACACCCCCGTCTTTCACTCCTTTCAGTTGCCCGCGTTTGCCCTCAAGGGTGCAATGTCCGTTGCCGGGCGCAGTCGCCTCGGCGGTTATCTGGTTCAGGCGCGTCGCGTCACCGCCCTGGCGCTGGCCTGCGTTGCCTTGACCGCCGCTGCACAAGACAAGCCCTGGCAGAACATGGGCCGCGATGCCACGCCGGCCGAAGTCAAGGCCTGGGACATCGACGTGCGTCCCGACTTCAAGGGCCTGCCCAAAGGCGCCGGCAGCGGTTGACCTCGGCGACCCAGGTCTGGGAGAGCAAGTGCGCTTCCTGCCACGGCATTTTCGGTGAATCCAACGAGGTGTTCACGCCCATCGTCGGCGGCACCACGGCCGAAGACATCAAGACCGGCCGGGTGAAGGTGCTCTGGAAGAAGGCGCAGCAGCCATCGTGCCGCAGAAGACCACCATCATGAAGGTGGCCACGCTCTCGACGCTGTGGGACTACATCAACCGGGCCATGCCCTGGAACAACCCCAAGACGCTCACGACCGACGAGGTGTATGGCGTCACGGCCTACATGCTGAACCTGGCCGACGTGGTCCCGGCCGACTTCACGCTGACCGACAAGAACATTGCCGAGGTGCAGCAGCGCATGCCCAACCGCAATGGCATGGCTTTCTACGAGCCCTGTGGAAGGTCAATGGCAAGGGCGACGTGAAGAACGTGGCCTGCATGAAGAACTGCGCGGTCGATCCCAAGGTGCACTCCTTCGCTGCCCGACTTTCGCCCGCGACGCCCACGGCAATATCGCCGAGCAGAACCGCGTGGTCGGCCCGGTGCGCGGCGCCGACACCACGCAAGCCCGCGCCCAAGGGCCCGGTGGGCTCGGCGGCACTGCCGGCGCCGGTGGTGGTTGCGGCAGCCTCCGGCGGTGCGGCCGATGTCAAGGCCCTGCTTGGTGCCAACGCCTGACTGGCCTGCCATGGCATCAAAAGCAAGATCGTCGGGCCCGGCTTCAACGAGGTGGTGGCCAAGCACAAGGGCCGCCCCGATCTGGAGGCCTATCTGATGAGCAAGATCAAGGGCGGCGGCGCGGGTGTTTTCGGCAGCATTCCGATGCCCGCACAAGCCGCAGCTCAGCGATGCCGATGCCAAGTCCATCGCTCAGTGGATTGCTGCTGGCGCGCAGTGAACGCAACGATTCGGAATATCTCATTGCTCGTTAACCCCAACCAATCTTTCCCCAAGGAGACCTTAAGCTATGACCATGGTTTTTCGTTCTGTTGTGCTGGCCGCTGCCAGTCTGTTGGCCGCTGGTGGTGCCCACGCATTCGATGCTGCCGCCGCCAAGGCACTGGCTGCCAAAAGTGCCTGCCTGGCCTGCCATGCGGTTGATCGCAAGCTGGTTGGCCCTTCCTACAAGACCGTGGCCGCCAAGCACCAGGGTCAGGCCGATGCGCTGCAAATCGTGGCGGCGCGTATCAAGTCCGGTGGCTCTGGCATCTACGGTCCGGTGCCCATGCCGGCCCAGCCCAACCTCAAAGACGACGAGCTCAAATTGCTTGCCGCCTGGGTACTGGCCGGCGCCCCCGACAAGTAAAATTTTCCCTTCCATTTTCAGGAGATCGACATGAAAACCACCCGCCGTTCCGCCATCCAAACCACGGGCGCTTTCGCCACCCTGGTCTCGCTGGGTCTCATCACGCAAAGCCAGGCGCAAGCCGCCGTGGATCGCTCCAGCTTCGCGGTCAAAACCCTCGATGACGCCCTCAAGGCCATTGGTGGCACGCCTGCCAACAGCGACCAGGTCAGCGTGATTTCGCCAGACATCGCCGAAAACGGCGCCGTCGTGCCGGTGGGCGTGATGTCGCAAGCTGCCCAACACGACCGACCTCTACATCATCATCGAAAAGAACCCGACGCCTTTCGCCGCTTCCTTCATGATCCCCGCGGGCACCGCAGCGGACGTGCAGACGCGCGTGAAGATGGGCCAGAGCACCAACGTGGTGGCCGTGGTCAAGGCCGACGGCAAGCTGTTCTCGGCCACCAAAGAAACCAAGGTCACCCTGGGCGGTTGCGGCGGCTGATCTGCCCCCACTTTCCAGCGTTTCCATTCCCTATATTTTTCTACTTTTCAGGAGTCCATCATGGCTGATCCGATGCGCATCCGTGCCGCCCTCGCTGGCGACGAAACCACCGTTCGCGTTCTCATGTCCCACGTCATGGAGCCAGGTACGCGCAAAGACGCTTCCGGCGCGCCCATCCCTGCCCACTTCATCCAGGACGTGGAAGCCACCCACAACGGCAAGGCCGTGCTCAAGGCCATGTGGTCTGGCGCCGTGTCGCAAAATCCGTTTCTCTCGTTCAAGTTCAAGGGCGCTGCCAAGGGCGACAAGGTCGTGGTGAAGTGGGTCGACAACAAGGGCGATTCCCGCACCGACGAAGCCACCATCGCCTGATCCCGATGGTGCTGATCCGGCCAGCCACACCCGTTGCTGGCCGTTTGTTTTTTTGACAGAAGAAGGAGACTCCCCGATGAAGAAATCGTTGGTCCAACGACAGGTGCTTGCCGCCGCTGTGTTGCTCGCAGCCATGGGTTCTGCCCACGCGCAAGACGCCACGGCCGAAGGCATTGCCAAGTACCGCGAGATGCTGCAGGACGGCAACCCGGCCGAGCTGTTCGAGATGAAAGGCGAGGAGTTCTGGACGCAAAAGCGCGGCCCCAAGAACGCCACGCTCGAAAAGTGCGACTTCGGCAAGGGCCCGGGCGTCATCAAGGGTGCGTTCGTTGAACTGCCGCGTTACTTCGCCGACACCGGCAGGGTGCAAGACCTGGAGTCGCGCCTGATCACCTGCATGGACACGCTGCAAGGTTTCAAATCGGAAGACCTCTACAAGGCCGCTGCCAATTACGGCAAGGGCGAGAGCGCCAACCTGGTCGCACTCACCACCTACATCGCCACCGCCTCCAAAGGCATGCGACTTCGACGCTGCCGCAGGCACACGAAAAGGAAAAGACCATGTACGAGGTGGGCAAGCGCCTGTTCTTCGCAGCGTGGTGGCCCGCACGACTTCGCCTGCTCCACCTGCCACGGCGTGGATGGCCAGCGCATTCGCCTGCAAGACCTGCCCAACCTCACCAAGAACCCGGGTGATGGTGTTGGTTTTGCAGCATGGCCCGCGTACCGCGTGTCCAACTGCGCAGCTGTGGACCATGCAAAAGCGCCTGAACGATTGCTACCGCCAGCAGCGCTTCCCCGAACCCAAGTTCGGCAGCGATGCCACGATTGCCTTGGCCGTTTACATGGGCGTCAACAGCCAAGGGTTCCGAGTCCATCGTGCCCGCCATCAAGCGCTGATCAGGAGCCCAACACATGAACAAAACTTTCAAGATCGCATTGATCCCCATGGCGGCCCTGGTGCTGGCGGCCTGCTCCTCCTCGCCCTCTGGCGCTGACTACGACAAGATCGCCGAGCAGGTGACGCAGAGCTCGTTCCAGGCCAAAGGCCAGGCTGGGCTGGACCGTTTGCAGCAAGACGATGCCAACCGCCTGTGCAGCGCTGCCGATGTGGCGGGCCAGCCGCTGGACGAGAAGACCGCCAAAGCGATCGAAGCGGCCAACATGAAGACCATCAAGTGGCCCACCGACGGCAAGTTTCTGGGCGACTGGAAAAACGGCGAGAAGCTGGCGCAAAGCGGCCGCGGCCTGACCTGGTCCGACAAAGCCGGCTCTGCCAGCGGCGGCAACTGCTACAACTGCCACCAGATCACCAAGGAAGAGATCTCCTTTGGCACGATCGGCCCGAGCCTCTACAACTACGGCAAGCTGCGCGGTGTGACCGATCCCAACAGCCCGGCCGCCAAGGCGGTGGTGGAGTACACCTGGGGCAAGCTGTGGAACGCGCGCGCTTACAGCGCCTGCTCGCAGATGCCTCGCGTGGGCCACGCCGGTATTCTGGACGAGGCTGGCATCAAGGATGTGATGGCGCTGCTGCTCGACCCAGCCTCACCCGTCAACAAGTAAGCCCGCACCAAGCGCACACAGGCTGCAAAGCCCTCGCGCGAAGGGGCATCCAGACAAGCCGGCCCGGCCTCGCCGCGGCCGGCTTTCATCCGACAGCCCAGGCTGTCTGTGCATGGCCAGGGCGATTTCCCGGGTCATGCCACGATCGGTTTGTCCTCGTGCGCTGCATTCATCAGCGATCAATTGAAAAGGAATATTCATGAGCTTCAGCCGTCGCGAATTCATGCAGGTGCTGGCGGTGGCCAGTGCCGGAGGCATGGCCCTGAACCACAAAGACGTGTTGGCCGCCAAACCGGGCGCGGGCCAGAAGATGTACGAGCTGCCAGCGTTTGGCAATGTCAGCTTCCTGCACTTCACCGACTGCCATGCGCAGCTGATGCCGATCCACTTCCGCGAGCCCAACGTGAACCTCGGCGTGGCCGATGCGCTGGGCCGCCCGCCGCACATCGTGGGCGAGGCCTTGCTGAAGTATTTCAAGATCCGCCCGGGTACGCCCGAGGCGCATGCCTTCACCTACCTCAACTTTGAACAGGCGGCCAAGACCTACGGCAAGGTCGGCGGCTTCGCCCATCTGGCCACGCTGGTGAAGATGATGCGCGCCAGCCGCCCCCACGCCATGCTGCTCGACGGCGGCGACACCTGGCAGGGCAGCGCCACCTCGCTCTGGACCAATGGTCAAGACATGGTCGATGCCTGCAAGCTGCTCGGCGTCAACGCCATGAGCCCGCACTGGGAATTCACGCTGGGCGAGAAGCGGGTGCAGGAAATCATTGAGAAGGATTTCGCAGGCAACCTCGACTTTCTGGCGCAGAACGTCAAGACCAACGACTTCGGCGACCCGGTGTTCAAGCCCTATGTCATCAAGCAGATGAACGGCGTGCCGGTGGCGGTGATTGGCCAGGCCTTCCCCTACACACCGATTGCCAACCCCAGCTACATGGTGCCCAACTGGACCTTCGGCATCCAGGACGACAACATGCAGAAGATGGTCGACGAGGTCCGGGCCAAGGGGGCGCAGGCCGTGGTGGTGCTGTCACACAACGGCATGGACGTGGACATCAAGATGGCCTCGCGCGTCACCGGAATCGACGCCATCCTGGGTGGCCACACCCACGACGGCATGCCCGCACCCACCATCGTCAAGAACGCCAGCGGCCAGACCCTGGTGACCAACGCCGGTTCCAACAGCAAGTTCCTCGGCGTGCTCGACTTCGATGTGCGCGGTGGCAAGGTGCAGGACTTCCGTTACAAGCTGCTGCCGGTGTTCTCCAACCTGTTGCCAGCGGATGTGGAGATGCAGACCTACATCGACAAGGTGCGTGCGCCGTACAAGGCCAAGCTCGACGAAAAACTCGCCGTGACCGAAGGCCTGCTGTTCCGCCGTGGCAACTTCAACGGCTCGTGGGACCAGCTCATCGTGGATGCGCTGATGGAAGTGAAGGGCGCCGACATCGCGTTTTCGCCCGGCTTCCGCTGGGGCACCACCATCCTGCCGGGCCAGGCCATCACGCGCGAGCTGATGATGGACCAGGTGGCCATCACCTACCCCACCAGCACGCTCACCGAGATGAGCGGCGAGCTGATCAAGACCATTCTCGAAGACGTGTGCGACAACCTGTTCAACCCCGACCCCTACTACCAGCAGGGCGGCGACATGGTGCGCGTGGGCGGCCTGGCCTACACCTGCGACCCCAACGCCGGTGCTGGCCAGCGCATCAGCAACATGATGCTCAAGGGCAAAGCCATTGAGGCCGGCAAAAACTACAAGGTGGCCGGCTGGGCACCGGTGGCGCAGGGCGCCCAGGGCGAGCCGATCTGGGACGTGATGGAAGCGTTCTTCAAGAACCACAAGACGATCGCGCCGCGCAAGCTGAACACACCCAAGCTGGTGGGCATGGCAGGCAACCCGGGCATGGCCGGCTGAGCGCCTGCTTATCCGTCTGCTCCGGCCCGCGGCTGTCCACGCCGCGGGCATTTTTTTGTTGCGCCCGAACCCGAAGCGAACCGCACCATGAACCCTCGCCACGCCCTCCAAAACATCGCCCTGGCCGCCAGCCTGCTGCTGCCCACCATCGGCCCTGCCCAGGCCGAGCCCAACGCCGCAGCGGTCGATGAGATGGCTGCCTACCTGGAGTTTTCCGAGTACGGCGGTGGCGTGATGTTTGCCGAACAGATTCCGCGCGAAGACTGGAAGCGCTTCCTGGTGATCGACACCCGAGACGCCGCGCAATACGCAAAAGACCACATCCCCGGCGCGATCAACATCGACTGGCGCCAGGTGCTGGCCGAACGCGCTCGCATCCCGCGCGACAAGCCGGTGCTTGTGTATTGCAACTCCGGATCACTGTCCGCGCAAGCCGGCTTTGCGCTGCGCGTGGCCGGGCTGGACAACGTGCGTATCCTGCAGGGTGGTTTTGAGGAATGGAAGGCCAAAGGCGGCTTCGACGCCGCCACCCGCGCCACCGCCCCGGCGAAACACTGAGCCAGCGGCCCGCAGGCCGCTGCGCGCTCACCTGGCCCAGCTCTCGCCCAACGCCTCGGCCTGCTGCAACACCAGCTCCACCGCCGCATCCGGCCATGATCGGGCGGGTACTTGTACTTGCGCAAGATGCGCTTGACCATCAGCCGCAGGCTGGCGCGCACGCTCTCGCGCTGTGACCAGTCCACCGTGATGTTCTTGCGCAGGTTCTCGGTCAGTTCGTGGGCGATCTTCTTGAGCGTTTCGTCGCGTCAGCTCCCGCACGGCCGACTCGTTGTTGGCCAGCGCGTCGTAGAAGCGCACCTCGTCTTCGGTCAGGCCCAGTTGCTCGCCCCGGCTGGCGGCTTCCTGGAACTTCTTCGCCATCTCGACCAGCTCTTCCATGACCTGGGCCGTCTCGATGCTGCGGTTCTGGTACCGGGTGATCACGTTGGTGAGCAGGTCTGAGAACTTCTTCTGCTGCACCACGTTGCTGGCGAACTTGCTCTTGATCTCACCCTCCAGCAGCCGCTCCAGCAGCTCCACGGCCAGGTTGCGTTCGGGCAGGTTTCGTCACCTGGGCCAGAAACTCATCGTCCAGCAGGCCGATGTTGGGCTTCTCCAGGCCCACGGCGTCGAAGATGTCCACCACGCTCTCGCTCACCACCGCCTGGCTGATGATCTGGCGGATGGCGGCTTCGCGCTGCTCGTTGGTCTTCTTTTGGGTGCTGATGTCGCGCTTGGTCAGGATCACCTTCACCGCCTGCAAGAAGGCGACCTCATCACGCATCGCCTTGGCTTCGTCCAGCGTGCAGCACAAGCGTGAAAGCCTTGCTCATGGCCAGCGCCACGTCGGCGAATCGCTTCTTGCCGTCGCGGGCCTGTCCTTGCTTTCGGACTTGATGCCCAGCACATGGTTGGCCGCACCGGCCAGCGTCTTGTGGCCGCCGGTCTTGAAGCCTGAGTAGTCGAAGCCGTGCAGCATGGCGCGCAGCACGTCGAGCTTCTCCATCAGCACCGACAGCGCCTCATGGGCATCCACCGTGGGCTTGCCCCGCCCCTTGCTGGCGGTGTACTCCTTCATCGCGGCCTTCAGCTCATTGCCGATGCCGATGTAGTCCACCACCAGGCCGCCCTGCTTGTCCTTGAACACCCGGTTCACGCGGGCAATCGCCTGCATCAGGTTGTGGCCCTTCATGGGCTTGTCCACGTACATGGTGTGCACGCAGGGCGCGTCGAAGCCGGTGAGCCACATGTCGCGCACGATCACCAGGCGCAGCGGGTCAGCCGGGTCTTTGAAGCGCTTCTCCAGCCGCTTCTTGATCTGCGCGCTGTAGATGTGCGGGCGCAGCAGGGCCTTGTCGCTGGCGCTGCCGGTCATCACGACCTTGATCGCTCCCTTCTCGGGGTCGGCGTCGTGCCAGTCCGGGCGCAGCCGGATGATCTCGTTGTAGAGGTGCACGCAGATGTCGCGGCTCATGGCCACCACCATGGCCTTGCCGTCCTGCGCCTTGTTGCGTTCTTCAAAGTGCGTCACCAGGTCAGCCGCCACGCTGGCCACGCGGGGTTCCGCGCCCACCACCTTCTCCAGCGCAGCCCAGCGGCTCTTGAGCTGGGCCTGGGTGCTTTCCTCTTCGTCTTCGGCCAGTTCGTCCACCTCGTCGTCAAGCACGGTCAGGTCGGCTGCTTTCAGCCTGAGCTTGGCCAGCCGGCTCTCGTAGTAGATCGCCACCGTGGCGCCGTCTTCCTTGGCCTGCTGCATGTCGTAGACATGGATGTAGTCGCCAAACACGGCGCGGGTGTCGCGGTCGGTGCTGCTCACCGGCGTGCCGGTGAAGGCCACGAAGGTGGCGTTGGGCAGGGCGTCGCGCAGGTGCTGGGCGTAGCCGACCTGGTAGCTGGTCTTGTATTCGGGCGGCGCAAAGTCAGCTGTCGAGCGCGGGCTGCCGGCCTCGCCGTCGGCCGAGGCCAGCGGCTGTGGCGGCGCTCTTGCCGGTCGCTCTTCAGCTTGCGCGTCTTGAGCTTGGCTTCAAAGCCGTATTGCGTGCGGTGCGCCTCGTCGGCAATCACCACGATGTTGCGGCGCTCCGAGAGCACCGGGAACATGTCCTCGTCCTCACCCGGCATGAACTTCTGGATGGTGGCAAAGACGATGCCGCCCGAAGGCCGATTGGCCAGCAACTGCCGAAGCTCTTGCCGCGTGGTGGCCTGCACCGGCTGCTCGCGCAGCAGATCCTGCGCCAGGCTGAACACGCCAAACAGTTGACCGTCCAGGTCGTTGCGGTCGGTGATGACAACGATGGTCGGGTTCTCCATCGCCGGCTCCTGCATCACGCGAGCCGCAAAGCAGGTCATGGTGATGCTCTTGCCGCTGCCCTGCGTGTGCCAGACCACGCCGCCCTTGCCGCGCAGGCTGGCCGCGCTGTCGGGGCGGGAGGCCGCCACCACATGCTCGATCGCTGCGCGCACCGCATGAAACTGGTGGTAGCCCGCGATCTTCTTGACCAGCGCGCCATCGTCTTCAAACAGCACGAAGTAGCGCAGGTAGTCCAGCAGGTAGTTGGCGCCAGCGCGCCCCGCACCAGCGTCTCCAGCTCGTTGAACTCGCCCAGCGGGTCCAGGTTCACGCCATCGATGGTGCGCCACTGCATGAAGCGCTCGGCGTTGGCCGAGAGCGAGCCCAGGCGCGCCTCGCTGCCGTCCGAGATCACCAGCACCTCGTTGTACTGGAAGATGTCGGGAACCTGCTCTTTGTAGGTCTGGATCTGGTCGTAGGCTTTCCAGATGTCGGCGTTCTCGTCGGCCGGGTTCTTCAGCTCGATCAGCACCAGGGGCAGACCGTTGACGAACAGCACGATGTCGGGCCGGCGCGTGTGGTGTGGCCCTTGATGGTGAACTGGTTCACCGCCCAGAACTCGTTGCGCTCCGGTTGCGCCCAGTCGATCAGGCGCACAAAGTCGCCGCGCGTTTCGCCGTCCTTCTGGTACTGCACCGGCACGCCCGCCGTCAGCAGCTTGTGGAAACGCCCGGTTCGCCGACAGCAGCGCGGGAATCGCCAGTTCCTGCACCTGCTGCATCGCGTCTTCGCGCGCAGCCGCGGGCACGTGCGGATTCAGCCGCTGGATGGCCTCACGCAGTCGAAACGGCAGCAGCACCTGCCGGTAGTTCGCCCGCTGCGGGTCGGCGCCGTCATGGGCAATGTCCGGGCCGTAGCGGTGCGCGTAGCCCAGCTCGGTGAGCCAGCCCAGGGTTTCCTGTTCGAGTTGGTCTTCGGTCATGGCGCGACCCGGTGCTGCGCCAGCAAGATGCCGTTGAGCGCCACGTTCACGTAGTAATTGCTGCGCCCGATCTTTTGCTTGTTCAGAAAGCCACCGTCGACCAGCGCTTCCAGGTATTTGGTGGCCGTCAGGCGCGACACCTGCAGATCGCGCTGAATGAAATCGATCTTGGTGTACGGGTGCATGAACAGGTTGTTGATCAAATCCTGGCTGTAGAACTTGTGGCCGTCGCGAATGCGGTGCTTGTAGTCAAACAGCGCGGCCTTGATGGCTTGCACCGTGGCCATGGTTTGCTGCGCGGTGATCTCCACCGCCTCCAGCATGTACAGACACCCAGTCTTCCCAGGTGTCTTGCGTCGCGCACGGTCTGCAGCAGGCGGTAGTAGTCGGCCTTGTGCTGCACGATGTGGCTGCTCAGGTAGAGCACCGGGATTTCCAGCAAGCCCTCTTTCACCAGATACAACACGTTCAGGATGCGCCCGGTGCGGCCATTGCCGTCGTAGAAAGGGTGGATGCTTTCGAACTGGTGGTGGATCAGCGCCATCTTGATCAATGGGTCGACCGGGAACAGCGATTCGTCGTTGATGAACCGCTCCAGAGTCGCTCATCAGCGCCACGATCTCGGCCGGGTCTTGTGGCGGCGTGTAAACCGTGCGTCCGCCGCCGTCTTTGAGCGCCGTGCCCGGCAGCTTGCGAAAGCCGGCGTTGTTGCGCTCCAGCTCGGCCTGAATGCCCACGATCTGGTTGCCGTGAGCAGGCCGGTGGTGCGCACCTGATCAAACCCGAAACGCAACGCCTGGCGGTAGCGCAGCACCTCTTTGGCCGCGGGGTTGGCAAAGGCTTCGGGGTGCACGTCGTCCTTGAACAGCTCGTCGTGCGTGGTGACGATGTTCTCGATCTCCGAGCTGTCCTTGGCTTCTTGCAGGCCAAGCGTGTTGATCAGAATGCCCTGGTTGGGCATGGACGCCGCCAAGCCCTTGAGCTCGGCCAGTTGCCGGCTGCTGCTGGCCAGCTTCTTCAGAATGGCGGGGGTGTCGAACCGCGTGGGATCAAGCTGTTCCAGTGGTGCGAGGCTTGGCATGCTTGGCTTCCCGGGTTGGGTTTTGCGTATGGGAAAAGCGATTTTCTGCGCATGTTACCGCCGACGTGTATAAAAAATGGGAATTTCTATACACGGAGCGGGCCGCTGTGAAAGAAAATTTGAATATCCCGAACGGCGCACCCGATTCACAGCGCTTTCAGACCTCCCACGGGTTGATCACGGTGACACCAGCGGCCTCAAACGGCGCCGTGTCGCGCGAGGCCACGATGAATCCCTTCGAGGCGGCAATGGCGGCGATGTAGCCGTCGGGCGTGGGCAAGCCGCGCCCGGCCAGTCGGGCCGCCACGGCCAGATCGGCATAGTGCTGCGCGGCTTCCCTGTCGAACGGCAGCACCCGGTCTTGGAACAGGCCCACCACACCGTCGAGCGCCTGCGCCAGCCGGTCCTTGCGCCTGCCCGCCGGGAGCGCACCGATGCCAAACAGCAACTCGGCCAGCGTCACGCTGGAAAGAAACAGCGTGGGTGCCGCCTGGTCGTTCAGCCAGGCCCGAACCAAAGGGTGGGGCTCGGGCTTCATGGCTTCGGAAATCACGTTGGTGTCGAGAACGATCATTCCAGCCCCATCGGCTCGGCGGGCCTGCTGTCTCTCGCTGCTTGAAGCGCTTCCACATCGGCGTTGGTCAGGCCCGCTTTCAGGCCCAGCGCCGCGAGCGCGTCACCCAGGCGCAGCCGGGTTTCGGGCTTGACGGCAGCGGCCAGAATCTCGCGCACCTCGGCCTCGGTGCTGCGCCCGTGCAGAGCAGCCTGCACCCGCAGCGCGCGGTGCACCTCGTCGGGCAGATTGCGAACGGTCAACATGGCCATGGCGTCACCTCCTTCCAATGCATGCGATGCATTCAGTTTATGCATTTGAATGCAATCTCGAACCCGCGGTGCAAGCGGCTGAAGAGCCTCGTGCCGCTTGGCCCGGCCAGTCGGGCGGAGAGCTGGCCGGAGATCAGGCGGGGCAGCAGGGTGTCGCGGAGGGTGGCGAGGGCTTGAGCTTGCGCTACGTTTGCGATCAGACGGTCATAGATGGTCGGGCATGTCGCTCAAACTCCTGAAGAACATTCCTTGGACGGAATAAGGCGAACAGACTGGGCACAAGGTAGAGGTCGATAATCGTGTCAAAAACGGAGCCGTGAGCAGCACTGAGCAGGGCAGGCAGACTTTGGATCTGCTCGCAGACGATCAGGTGGCGAAAGCGATTGCGTGTCTCGAAGCGTGAGGTGCAGGGCATAGCACACGATCTGGTAGTTCAGTCGCCGATCTCTGTACCGAGCATCGACCATGCCGCCCAGTCGTTGCGCGACGCGCGCGACGATGTAGCGGTGATGCAAGGCGCACCGGAATCGATTTCGCGTTCGACTGCCACAGCCGTGCAGTGATCGTTGGCCTGGTCCCCAGCGAACTCGACGCACATGCTTGCGAGGCATGCTTTCGCACTTGCCGACGCAATATCGCTGCTCAGAAATCAGGTTGTCGTTTTCGATGTTCGCACGGCTCAACAACGAAGCTGCATCAGGATCCTCAACTTGCCACCCCTTCGGCACCAACCCCAACGCCGATTCCTCGAAGCTGTCGGGGAACAGCGCTGCGGCGGCCTCATCCATGCCTTCGGGGCTGCGGCCTTCGCTCCTGGCGCGCACGGGGTCGAAATCGACGAACCAGGACTTGAACAGGGCCTGGGCGATGGCTTCGAGCGTGGCGTTGGTTTCGCGCAGGAGGGTGATGCGGTCGTCAAGCGAGCCAAGAAAACCTGCGATCTCCAGCTGCGCAGATGGTGGTGGAACGACAACCAATGCCTCATGGAGGTGGTTTCGATTTACGCCTGGAACAGCCGCTTTATCTGAGTACGCCAAAAAGTCGCAACGTCTTCAAAAAGTAGTGGATGAACTTCGGGTCGTTGCCTTTGAAGTCACGCACATAGAGCGTGGTGTTCAGGGGCCAGAAATCCTGGCAACGTAGAAGACCTGCCCAATCGTTGCCGTATCGTCCAGTGACGACGCCTGGTCCCTTGGCCATCGCAGACGTTGTGCATATCGCTGACGCCAGACGAAGATACCAGTGGAACCGAGCCAGTTTCGCGCTTGACCTTTGGTAGGTCATAGCCGCGTTTCAGTTCGATGAAGTCGCCCAGTTTCCCCCGCGACCACTCAGAACTCATACCCCAGCCCCCCCAGCTTCACCCGGATCAACGCGTCCAGTTCCGCCCCTTTGGCCATCTGTTCGCCCAGTTGCTCGGTGAGCTTCTGCATCTTGTCGGCAAAGCCTTCGTCATCGTCTTCCACCGCTTCCGCGCCCACGTAGCGCCCGGGCGTGAGCACATGGCCATGCTGGGCGATCTCGGCCAGGGGCACGCTGCGGCAGTAGCCGGCGATGTCCTCATAGGCGGCTGCGTCGGCCTCGCCGCGCCAGGCGGACACGGTGCCGGCGATGCGGGCGATCACCTCGTCGGTGAGCTCGGTCTGCACGCGGCTGATCATCTGGCCGAGCTTGCGGGCGTCGATGAACAGCACCTCACCCTTGCGGTTGGCAGGCTTTTGCTTCACCAGGAACCACAGGCAGGCGGGGATCTGGGTGTTGAAGAAGAGCTGACCGGGCAGCGCGATCATGACTTCGACCACGTCGGCGTCCACCATGGCGGCGCGAATCTGGCCTTCGTTGTTCTGGCTGCTGCTCATGGAGCCGTTGGCGAGCACGATGCCGGCGCGGCCGTTGGGCTTGAGGTGGTGCAGCATGTGTTGCAGCCACGCGTAGTTGGCGTTGCCTTGCGGCGGGTCGCCGTAGACCCAGCGCGGGTCGCCTTCCAGGCTGCCGTGCCACCAGTCGGAAATGTTGAACGGCGGGTTGGCGAGGATGAAGTCGGCCCGCAGGTCTTTGTGCTGGTTGCGGGTGAAGGTGTCGCCGGGTTCTTTGCCGAGGTTGAAGTCGATGCCGCGAATGGCGAGGTTCATGGCGGCGAGGCGCCAGGTGGTGGGGTTGGCTTCTTGGCCGTAGATGGACACGTCGCCGAGCTTGCCGCCGTGGGCTTCGATGAAGCGCTCGCTTTGCACAAACATGCCGCCTGAGCCGCAGCACGGGTCGTACACCTGGCCCGAGTGGGGGTTGAGCACGGCCACCAGGGTCTTGACGATGCTGGCCGGCGTGTAGAACTGGCCACCGCGCTTGCCCTCGGCGCTGGCGAACATGCCGAGGAAGTATTCGTAGACCTGGCCCAACACATCACGGGCCACGGCCGGGTCGGTGCCGAAGCCGATGGTGGAGATCAGATCGACCAGCTCACCGAGCTTGCCGTCGGGCAGCTGGGCGCGGGCGTAGCGCTTGTCCAGGATGCCTTTGAGCTTGGGGTTTTCGCTTTCGATGATGGTGAGCGTGTCGTCGATCACCTTGCCGATGTCGGGCCGCTTGGCCAGGGAGCGCACGGTTTCCCAGCGCGCGCCTTCGGGCACCCAGAACACGTTGGCGGCCTTGAAATAGTCGCGGTCTTCCAGCTCGGCCTGGAGGTCTTCCGGGGTGGCGTCGGCCAGGAAGTAATCGTCTGCCGGGTCTTTCAGGCGGGCTTCGATCTCGGCGCGGCGGGCGGTGAAGGTGTCGGAGATGTATTTGAGGAAGATGAGGCCGAGCACCAGGTGCTTGTATTCGGCGGCATCCACGTTGGCGCGGAGTTTGTCGGCCGTGGCCCAGAGGGTTCTCTTGATGTCGTCGAGCATGGGGGCAGTTTGAAATGGGTTTCAGCGCTGCGTGGCGCGATTGCCAGGGTTCCACACAGGGCCAGAAACAAAAAAGCCCGCGGTCTTGTGGACGCGGGCTTTTTGCTTTTCATTGGTGCCGGAGAGATGAATCGAACACCCGACCTTCTCATTACGAATGAGCTGCTCTACCGACTGAGCTACACCGGCTTGGTAGCCCAAGATTATAGCGGAGGGTGGTAGCTGGTCAGGCGCTCTACCTCGTTCTTCGAGCCCAGGATCACGCTCACGCGCTCGTGCAGGGTGCTGGGCTGGATGTCGAGGATGCGCTGGCGGCCGTTGGTGGCGGCGCCGCCGGCTTGTTCGATCAGCCAGCTCATGGGATTGGCCTCGTACATCAGGCGCAGCTTGCCGGCCTTCTTGGGCTCGCGGGCGTCCCAGGGGTACATGAAGACGCCGCCGCGGGTGAGGATGCGGTGCACGTCGGCGACCATGCTGGCGATCCAGCGCATGTTGAAGTCCTTGCCGCGCGGGCCTTCGCGCGCCGGCCAGGCATTCGTCGATGTAGCGCTTCACCGGTTCGTCCCAGTGCCGCATGTTGCTCATGTTGATGGCGAATTCCTGGGTGTCTTCGGGCACGCGGATGTTCTCCTGCGTGAGCACGAAAGATCCCTGCTCGCGGTCGAGCGTGAACATGGCCACACCGTCGCCCACGGTGAGCACCAGCGTGGTCTGCGGACCGTAGACGCAGTAGCCAGCGGCGACCTGCTGGCGACCGGGTTGCAGGAAGTCGCCTTCGTCCACGCCGCGATCGCCCTCGGGCATCTTGAGCACGCTGAAGATGGTGCCGATGCTCACGTTGACATCGATGTTCGACGAGCCATCGAGCGGGTCGAACAGCAGCAGGTATTCGCCCTTGGGGTAGCGGTTGGGCACCACGTAGATGGCGTCCATTTCTTCCGACGCCATGGCCGCCAGGTGGCCGCCCCATTCGTTGGCCTCGATCAGCACCTCGTTGGCGATGATGTCGAGCTTCTTCTGAATTTCGCCCTGTACGTTTTCGCTGTGGGCACTGCCCAGCACGCCACCGAGCGCGCCCTTGTTCACCGCCTGGCTGATGCTTTTGCAGGCGCGCGCCACCACTTCCAGCAAGCAGGCGCAGCTGGGAGGGAATGTGGCCGTCGACGCGCTGTTGTTCGACAAGGTAGCGGGTGAGGGAGATTTTTTTGGTTGACATGAAGGGCCTCTGATCGGTGGAGCTTGGCGCTTGAGCATCGTGTGAGCGAGGCGCGCTCACTCCGCGAGTGCGCGGGTGACGACCTCGCGCACATCGTTGCTCAGACCCGGCTTGGCCGCCACGCGCTCGATGGCTTCGCGGGCGGCGCTGCGGTAGGGTTCGGCCAGGTTCTTCCAGCGATCCAGTGCGCGCGCCAGGCGGGCGGCCACCTGCGGGTTGAAGCCGTCGATTTCCATCACGCGCTCGCTCCAGAACACGTAGCCCGAGGCGTCGCGGCGGTGGAAGGCGCCAGGGTTGGCGCTGCAGTAGCTGAAGATCACGCTGCGGGCGCGGTTCGGGTTCTTGAGGTTGAAGTCGGGGTGGGCCATGAGCTGGCGCACGGCGGGCAGGATCGTGGCCGCCTCGGTCGGGCGCACCGGCCTGCAGCGCAAACCACTTGTCGATCACCAGCGCTTCGTGCTGGAACATGGCGTGGAAGCGCGTCAGCGCGTCTTGCGCCAGTGGCTGGCCGCTGATCACCAGGGCCGAGAGGGCGTTGAAGCGGTCGGTCATGTTGCTGGCGTCCTTGAAGCGCTGCAGCGCCTTGCCCGGCCAGACCGTGTCGCCGCTCGCGCGGGCCGCCAGGCAGAGCATGGTGAGCGCCATGCCGGCCAGCGCGCGGCGGCCGGTGCTGAGCGGATCGGGACGGTAGGCGCCGTTGTCGCGATTGGCCTCGAAGGCGGTCAGCCCAGTCGGCGTGCAAGGCCTGGGCGAGCTGCTCGCGCATGGCCTCGCGCACCGCGTGCACGCGCTGCGGGTCCACCTCGTCGAGCTGTTCGGCAATGTAGGTTTCGCTGGGCAGGGTGAGGGCAAGTTCCTTGAAGGCGGCGTCCAGCGCGGGGTGGCGCAAGCACGCTGCGCATGGCGTCGAGGAACGCGGCATCCAGCGGCTCGGCGCGGCACCGGGCCGTCGGCGCGGACTGCGGCCAGCGCCCGTTGCAAGCGCCAGGCGCTGCCCGGCTTCCCAGCGGTTGAAGGGGTCGGTGTCGTGGGCCAGCAGGGTGAGCCAGTGGGCGTCTGGCTGCTCCACGTCGAGCACCACCGGCGCTGAAAAGCCGCGCAGCAGCGAGGGCACGGGCTCGGCGTCGATGTTGACGAATTCGACCGTGGTGCTGGCCTCGGTCAGCACCAGCAGGCGGGTGCTGCTCTGCGGCGCTGGTCTCGCTGGCCAGCTGGGTCGGCAGCTCGCGGCCTTGTGCATCGAGCAGGCCCAGCGCGACCGGGATCACGAACGGCGCTTTCTCAGACTGGCCCGGCGTGGGCGCGCAGTGTTGCGAGAGCGTGAGGCGGTAGCGGCGCGCTGGCGGCGTCGTATTCGCCCTGCGCCTGCACCCGCGGTGTGCCGGCCTGGCTGTACCAGCGCTTGAACTGCGGCAGGTGCTGCGCGAGTTCGCTGGCCGGGTTGGCGTCGGCCATGGCCTGGGCGAAATCGTCGCAGGTGACGGCCTGGCCGTCGTGGCGCTCGAAATACAGCTTCATGCCGTTGGCGAAGCCGGCGCGGCCCACCAGGGTCTGCATCATGCGCACGACCTCGGCGCCTTTTTCGTACACCGTGACGGTGTAGAAGTTGTTGATCTCGACGTAGCTGTCGGGCCGCACCGGGTGCGCCATCGGGCCCGCGTCTTCGGGGAACTGGGCGGTGCGCAGCACGCGCACGTCTTCGATGCGCTTGACCGCGCGCGCCGACGCGTTCGGCGCACAGGTCCATGCTGAATTCCTGGTCGCGGAAGACCGTGAGGCCTTCCTTGAGCGAGAGCTGGAACCAGTCGCGGCAGGTGACGCGGTTGCCGGTCCAGTTGTGGAAGTACTCGTGGCCCACGACCGACTCGATGTTGGCGAAGTCGGCGTCGGTGGCGGTGGCGCTGTTGGCCAGCACGTACTTGGTGTTGAAGATGTTGAGGCCCTTGTTCTCCATCGCGCCCATGTTGAAGTCGGCGGTGGCCACGATCATGAAGCGCTCCAGATCGAGCGGCAGACCGAAGCGCGCCTCGTCCCAGATCACGCTGGCGATCAGCGAGTTCATGGCGTGTTCGGTCTTGTCCATGTCGCCGGGGCGCACATAGACCTGCAGCAGGTGGTCTTTGCCAGCGCGCGAGACGATGCGCTGTTCGCGCGCCACCAGCTGGCCGGCGACCAGCGCAAACAGGTAGCAGGGCTTTTTGTGCGGATCGACCCACTTGGCGAAGTGGCGGCCCTCATTGCCCGGGCCTTGCAACGCGCCTTCTTCCACCAGGTTGCCGTTGGACAGCAGCACCGGGTACCTGGCCTTGTCGGCGCGCAGCGTGACGGTGTAGCTGGCCATCACATCGGGCCGGTCGAGGAAATAGGTGATGCGGCGGAAGCCCTGCGGCCTCGCACTGCGTGAAGAAGGTGCCCTGGCTCACGTACAGGCCCATGAGCTGGGTGTTCTTTTCGGGCGCGCAGGTGGTGAAGATTTCCAGCTCGAAAGCGTCGCCGCCCTCGGGCAGGTTTTCCAGCACCAAGACCTGGCCGTCCATCTTGAACGAGCAGCCCGCGCCGTTGACCAGCACACGCGCGAGGTTCAGGTCTTCACCGTCGAGCCGCAGCGGCTGAGCGGCCACTTCGGTGTTGCGGCGCAGGCGCATGCGGTTGAGCACGCGGGTTTTGGCCGGGTCGAGATCGAAGGTCAGATCGACGGTGTCGATCCAGTAGGCCGGGGCGGCGTAGTCTTCGCGGCGCACCACGGTGCTGGCGCCTTCACGCAGGGAACTCATGCTCACACTCCTTGTTTGAGAGACGCTTCGATGAACGGATCGAGATCACCGTCGAGCACCTTCTGCGTGGCGGAAATCTCGACGTTGGTGCGCAGGTCCTTGATGCGGCTGTTGTCCAGCACGTAGCTGCGGATCTGGTGACCCCAGCCGACATCGGTCTTGGTGTCTTCCAGCTTCTGCTGCTCTTCCTGCTGCTTGCGCAGCTCGTGGTCGTAGAGCTTGGAGCGCAGGCGCTTCCAGGCCACGTCGCGGTTGCTGTGCTGGCTGCGGCCGTCCTGGCACTGCACCACGATGCCGGTGGGGATGTGCGTCAGGCGCACCGCCGAGTCGGTCTTGTTGATGTGCTGACCGCCCGCACCGCTGGCGCGGTAGGTGTCGGTGCGCACGTCGGCCGGGTTGATCTCGATCTCGATCGAGTCGTCGATCTCGGGATACACAAACACCGAGGCAAACGAGGTGTGGCGCCCGCCCGACGAGTCGAACGGGCTCTTGCGCACCAGCCGGTGCACACCGGTTTCGGTGCGCAGCAGGCCAAACGCGTAGTCGCCCTCGATCTTGATCGTGGCGCCCTTGATGCCGGCGGTGTCGCCCGCGGACTCGTCTTCGATCGTGGTCTTGAAGCCCTTGCGCTCCGCGTAGCGCAGGTACTGGCGCAGCAGCATGCTGGCCCAGTCGCAGGCTTCGGTGCCGCCGGCGCCGGCCTGGATGTCCAGGAAGCAGTTCAGCGGGTCGGCCGGGTTGTTGAACATGCGGCGGAATTCGAGCTTCTCCACCTCGGCCGCCAGCTTGGCCGCTTCGCCTTCGATGGTGATCAGTCCGGCCTCGTCGCCGTCGGCTTCCGACATCTCGAACAGCTCGGTGTTGTCGCTCAGCTCACCGGTGAGTCGATCCAGCACGAGCACCACGTCTTCCAGCGACTTTTTCTCGCGCCCCAGCTCCTGCGCGCGTTTGGGGTTGTCCCAGACCGTAGGGCTCTTCCAGCGCGGCTTCGACTTCTTTCAGTTTGGATGCTTTGGCATCGTAGTCAAAGATACCTCCGGAGCTCGACCACGCGTGTGGTCAGGTCGTCGAGCTGGGTGCGGATGGTGTTGGTGCGTTCTGCTTCCATGGGGTGCCTCTTGGGGTGTTGGGATGGGCCGGCGCGATGCGCTCACCCAGGGTGAGCCGCCAGCGAAGCCTGCGATTTTCTCACGACGCCCGGACCGGGCGCCGCAAGGCGCCGTTCAGTAACGCCAGGTGGCGCCAAACATCACGGCTGCGGTCCCCAGAATCTGCACCTCGATGGCGGTGCGCGGGCCGAGCCGGTAGCCCACCGCGGGAATGATGACGGGCGAAAAACCGCCCACGTTCAGCGGTACCTTGTTCTTGAACCGGCCGACGTAGCCGTACATGATGCCGCCGCTGAGCGACACATAGACGTTGGGCATCGATTCGATCGGGTTCGGCCAGTACTTGCCGGTGAACGCGTAAGCAGAGGGCTGGCCAAACGAGTTGGTGAACAGGCTGAAGCCACAGAACCGGGCATTCGGCAGCAGGCGGCTGACGCTCACCGCGCGCACCGGCTCGTGTTCCTCAGAGGGTGTCCAGTGATGGGTGTACGGAGACGCAAACACCTCGTAGTGGCGTCCGCCAAGCCCCTCGTCTGCCGGTTGGTCGATGCCCGGGCAGACCGCCCAGTTGTCTGGCCACAGGCCGGCCTGGGCCAGGGGTGCGAGCGCGGTGAGCGCAAGCCCCAGGGCGAGCGCTCGGATCGGTTGCTGGCTCGCTGCCACGACAATGCTGTGCATATGAATCATTAAGAGTTAAGGCGCGATTTTGACAGCCTCGATCCAATCCACGCCGTTGACGATTAAAACCTCGCGATTTCAGGGCGCGCATCCGAGACGCCGCCCGTCCATTCTTGGTGTGCTGCTCCTGAGTCTGTTGCTGGGCGGGTGTTCCTCGCTGGACCGCTGGCAGCGTGAGAAGCTGTATCGGCCGACACCGGTGGCCAGCGCCGAAGCCTGGCAGCAAATGCTGGCGCAGCGCCCAGAGCTGCAGGCGCTCACGCTGCCGGTGGGCGCGGCAGGCGAACAGGTGCAGGTGCTGCGCTGGCCCGCACAGCCAGGGCGCGACAGCAGCCTGCGCGTGCTCTACCTGCACGGCACTTTTCGCCACGCGTTTCAGAACCTGGCCAAGGCCGAACCCATGCAGCGCGCCGGCTTCGATGTCTACCTGCTGGACTACCGGGGCTGGGGCGCATCGTCCCCGCGCGTGCCCGACGAGGCCAGCATCCACGAAGACGCCTGGGCGGCCTGGCAGGCGCTGCAAGGGCCTGCCGTTGGGCCACCGGGGAGGTGGGTGGTCTACGGCCACTCGATGGGCTCGGCGGTGGCGGTGCGGCTGGCCGAGCGGCTGGCGGGGCAGGGCGCTTACTGCGCACTGGTGCTGGAGAGCGCGTTCACCAGCTTTGCCGATGTGGCGCAGGACGCGGCTGGCTGGCTGGGCAGCGCGTTGGTGGCAACCAGCCGCGAACGAATGGCCTCGATCGACCGCATCGCGCAGGTGGACCCGCCGGTCTGGTTTTTTCACGGCAGCGAAGACACCACCGTGCCCATCGGGCTGGGGCGGCGCCTGTTCGATGCAGCGCCATCGCCAAAACACTGGATGCAATGGCCGCTGCGCCACAGCAACCTTCAAACCGACAGCACGGGGCGCTACGACGCAGCCTGGCGGTCTCTGGCGCAGTCTTGCCAGGCGTCTGCGCAGCGCTGAGCGCTCGCCGAATCAGTCGGGCTGCGCCAGGAAATCGGCCATCAGGCGCGCCAGTTCGGCGGGCTGGTCGTGGTGCATCATGTGGCCCGCGTCCTGCACCACAGCCTGCTGCAGCCGTGCCACCGCTTTCAGCCGCTCCTGGTATTGCGCCAGGTTGTACTGCCCCTTCCACCACTGGCTCAGGCTGTCGTCGCTGGCAGTCACGCTGAGCACCGGCGCGCTGATGCGGCGGTAGGTGGCCAGCGCCTCTTCCATCTGGTAAAGATGGGCGCTGATGATCTTGTGTGCCGGGTCGCCCAGGATGGCCCAGCGGCCCTGATCATTGGGCTGCGCCCAGTGCTGCGCCAGCCAGGCTGCCTTGTCGGCTGGCAGTCGCGGGTTGGTCTTCATGAGGCGGCGCGCCACACCGTCTGCGTTGTCGTAGGTTTTCAGATCCGCTTCGCCCCGGTGCAGGTTCTTGATCTGGTCTATCCATTTGCCGTAGCGCTCGGGCGCTTGCGCGGGCCGTGTTTCGGGCAGGCCAAAGCCCTCCAGGTTGATCAGCCGGCGGATGCGCGCAGGCCGCACGCCGCTGTACATCATGGCGATGTTGCCGCCCATGCTGTGGCCCACCAGGTCCACCGCTTGCTCGCCAGCGAAATGATCGAGCAGCAGGTCGAGATCGGCCAGGTAGTCGGCAAACCAGTAGCTGTCGGGCGCTGCGCCGGCGCTGCGCGTGAGGCCAAAGCCGCGCCAGTCTGGCGCGATCACGTGGCGCTCGCCGCCCAGCGCGTCGACCGTGAATTGCCACGAAGCCGACACATCCATCCAGCCGTGCACCAGCACGAGCGGTGCCTGGCCAGGGACCGATTCACCCCATTCGCGCACGTGGTAACTCAGGTGGCGTATCGGGACAAACGTGCTGCGCGAGGCTTGCTGGGCTTGGTACATTCGATTCATCATAAGGAACGATCAGGAGCATGGGCATGGGTCAGAGTCAAGGCAGCGACACAGGCAACGCGCTGGGTCTTGCGACGGTGTCGCCCGACCGCGCTCAGGGCCACGAGGCGCTGCACCAGCCGTTTCGCTGGCAGGTGCCCAAGCATTTCAACATCGCCGCCGTGTGCGCGCAGCGCTGGGCAGAGGATCCGCTCAGCGCCAGGAACACAGCGGTGATCGCCTGTGCGCCGGGCGAGGGCGATTGCACCCACAGCTACCGCGAGCTGCAGGCGCAGGCCAATCGCCTGAGCAACATGCTGAAAACCTTCGGTGTGCAGCGCGGCGATCGGGTGGCGATCGTGATGCCGCAGCGCTTCGAGACCGCGGTGGCCTACATGGCGGTGTTGCAGATGGGCGCGGTGGCCATGCCGCTGTCGCAACTGTTTGGCCCTGAGGCACTGCAGTTCCGGCTTGCACGACAGCGAAACCGTGCTCGCGCTGTGCGACGCCAGCACGCTGGCGGCGGTGCATTCGGTGAGCGCACATTGCCCGGTGTTGCACACGGTGATCTCGGTCGACGCGCAAGCCGCCGGCGCCACCGCGCTCGACTGGGCCGCGTTGCTGGCGCGGGCGTCCGACGATTTCCGCCCGGTCAAGACACTGGCCGACGAGCCTGCGGTGCTGATCTACACCAGCGGCACCACCGGCAACCCCAAGGGCGCGCTGATTCCGCACCGGGCGCTGATCGGCAACCTGAGCGGTTTTGTGTGCAGCCAGAACTGGTTCGGCTTTGACCCGGCCGACGCATCGGTGCCGTCCGAGGCGGTGTTCTGGTCACCGGCCGATTGGGCCTGGACCGGCGGCCTGATGGACGCGCTGCTGCCCACGCTGTATTTCGGCCGCCCCATCGTGGCCTACAACGGCCGTTTCAGCCCGCAGGTCGCGCTGGAGCTGATGAGCGCCATGCCGTGACCCACACTTTTCTGTTTCCCACCGCGCTCAAGGCGCTGATGAAGGCCTTCCCCAAGCCGCGCGAGCAGTTCACGCTGCGGCTGCAGGCCATCATGAGTGCGGGCGAAGCGGTGGGCGATGCGGTGTTTGCTTATTGCGAGCAGGAGCTGGGCGTGACGGTCAACGAGATGTTTGGCCAGACCGAGATCAACTACGTGGTGGGCAACTGCGCCATGCGCTGGCAGGGGCACGAGTCCGCTGGCATGGCGCCGGCGATGGGCTGGCCGCCCAAGCCCGGCAGCATGGGCAAGGCCTACCCCGGGCACCGGGTGGCGGTGATCGACGAGGCCGGCAACGAGTGCCCCGACGGTGTGGCCGGCGATGTGGCGGTGCACCGGCTCGACCGCCATGGCCAACCCGATCCGATCTTCTTTCTCGGCTACTGGAAAAACGAAGCTGCCACGCGCTCCAAGTTCACCGGGGAAACGCACGACAGCTGGTGCCGCACCGGCGACATGGCGGTGCGCGATGCCGACGGCTATCTCTGGTACCAGGGCCGCGCAGACGACATGTTCAAGGCCGCCGGCTACCGCATCGGTCCCAGCGAAATCGAGAACTGCCTGGTGAAGCACCCGGCGGTGGCCAATGCGGCGGTGGTGCCCAAACCCGATGCCGAGCGCGGTGCGGTGGTCAAGGCCTATGTGGTGCTGGCGCAGGAATACCTGGCGGCGGCAGCGGGGCGATCGCTGCACAGCCCCGCGTTTGAGCGGGCGCTGGTGGCCGAGCTGCAGGCGCACGTGAAGGGCAAGCTCGCGCCCTACGAGTACCCCAAGGAAATCGAGTTTGTCGAGGCACTGCCGATGACCACCACCGGCAAGG
Source organism: uncultured beta proteobacterium (assembly GCA_963831255.1). Taxonomy (GTDB): domain Bacteria; phylum Pseudomonadota; class Gammaproteobacteria; order Burkholderiales; family Burkholderiaceae_C; genus Hydrogenophaga. Next base: position 536,170 of record CAWHPI010000003.1, read on the forward strand.
TGCAGCGGCGCGTGCTGCGCTTGCAGGAGGTGCAACGGGCCGAAGAAAAAGCCGCAAGGGCCTGAGGCTCTGCGGCTTTGGAGATGGCCAGCAAGCCGCACAACCGCGCAGCCTGCGGGTCAGGCGTTCACTGCGGGGCTGGCTCGGCCACGAAGATTTCCACCCGGCGATTCTGTGCACGTCCGGTGGCGGTGCTGTTGTCTGCCACCGGCTCGCGCGAGCCGCGGCCTTCGGTGGTGAAACGCGCCACCCCGACGCCTCGTGCAATCAGGTAGTCCCGGGCGCTGTGGGCGCGGTCCAGCGACAACGGGTTGTTGATGGCATCGCTGCCGGTGTTGTCGGTGTGGCCAACGATGGTGATCAGCGTCGCGGGGTTGCTGTTGAGCGTGGTCGCGAACTGGTTGAGCACGCCGGCAAAGTTGGCCTTCACAGCCGAGCGGCCAACATCAAACGAGATGTCGCTCGGAATGTCGAGCTTGAGGCGGTTGTCGGCAGTCTGGCTCACGCCCACGCCGGTGCCGGCGGTGGCAGCTTCCATCGCGGCTTTTTGTTCCTGCATGCGCTGCGACCAGATGTAGCCGCCCAAAGCGCCTGCGCCCGCGCCGATGACCGCGCCCGTGCCAACGCGCTTGGAGCCACCGGTGGCCGCGCCCAGCAGCGCGCCCACGCCAGCGCCAATGGCCGCGCCCTTGGCGGTGCCCTGCTGGGTCTCGCTCATGTTGGCGCAGCCGGTGAGGGTGAGTGCGGCAGCCGCGACGGACGCGGCGATGGTGGTGGACAGCTTGTTCATGTGTGTGTTCCTCAAAGTGGTTGTGAATAATGAAGTGTGCTCGGGCTGGTCTGCCGAGTGTGCTCCCTGAGACACGAAGCTGACCGCGCGGTTCATCATTGAATCCTAAACTCTTGTACCTGTGGCGCTGCGTCACACCACGAAACCTCTGTTCACAAAGACTTGCATGAACCCTCTCGCCCCATCCATTGCGCTTGGCGCGTCACCCTTGCGCGTTCCCCCGATCTGCCTGGGCACCATGACCTTTGGCGAGCAGGTGAGCGAGCCGCTTGCTCACCACATCCTGGACCGCTCGCTGGCCCGTGGCGTGAATTTCATCGACACGGCCGAGATGTACGCTGTGCCGGCCAAGGCCGAGACCTGCGGCGCCACCGAAACCATCATCGGCAACTGGCTGCACAAAACGCCTGGCGCACGGGAGAGGGTGGTGCTGGCCACCAAGGTGGCCGGCCCCTCGCGCGGCATGCCATGGATTCGTGGTGAGTCATCCGGCCTCACCGAGGCCGAGATCGTCGAACGCCTGCGAGGCCAGCCTGCGGCGCTTGAAGACCGATGTGATCGATCTCTATCAGATCCACTGGCCGGCGCGCAACGTGCCCGCGTTCGGTTTGCTCAGCTTCGAGCCCAGCAAAGACAAACCCTGCGCTTCGGTGCACGAGCAGCTCGGAGCCATGGCAAAAGCTGGTGAAGGCGGGCAAGGTGCGCGCTGTTGGCCTTTCCAACGAATCTTCATATGGTGTGCACGAGTTTGTGCGCCTCGCCGAGCAGCACGACCTGCCGCGGGTGGCCACGATGCAGAATCCCTATTGCCTGATCAACCGCAGCTTTGAAAACGGCGTGGATGAAACCTGCCATCGACTGGGCGTGTCGTTGCTGGCCTATTCGCCGCTGGGCTTTGGCTTGCTCACCGGCAAGTACGACGATGCGGGGCTGGTGGGCGACACAGGTCGCATGGCCTTGTATGAATCGATGCGCAAGCAGCGCTGGGCCCGCCCGGAAGCCCTCAGCGCGGCTCGCCGCTACAACACGCTGGCCCGGGACCACGGTCTCACGCCGACCCAGCTTGCGTTGGCGTTCTGCTACACCAACTGGCGCGTGGCCAGCACCATCATCGGCGTGACTTCGTTGGTGCAGCTTGACGAGTGCCTGGACGCGTGGGGCACCACGCTCTCGCCCGAGTTGCTCGCGGAAATCGACAAGATTCGCTGGGCACACCGCGATCCCGCTCAATGAGCGGGATACCCCCGCCGCGCTGCGCGCGACCCCCTGAAAGGGGGCAACGCTGGCCGACCGGCAGAGCCGGATCAGCGGCGTTCTGGGCTTTTCTCCCCCTCTTGGCTTGAGTTACCTCAGGCCATTCGGTTTGTTTTGACCAAGCACCGTCACATCTCCGAAACCCCCGCCACCGCCTGGCTCAAGGCGCATGGCGTGGTGTTTTCCGAGCACGCTTACGAATACCTGGAACACGGCGGGGCGCAGCACAGCGCGCAGGTGCTGGGGCTGGAGCCGTTCGCGGTGGTGAAGACGCTGGTGATGCAGGACGAGGCGGCGCGGCCGCTGGTGGTGCTGATGCACGGCAACCGCACCGTGTCCACCAAGAACCTGGCGCGCCAGATCGGTTGCAAGTCGGTCGAACCCTGCAAGCCCGAGGTGGCAAACCGGCACAGCGGCTACTTCGTGGGCGGCACCTCTCCCTTTGGTTTGAAGCGCGACATGCCGATCTGGGTGGAAGCCAGCGTGCTGGCGCTGCCGCGCATCTGGATCAATGGTGGGCGGCGCGGTTTTCTGGTGGGCATCGATCCAGCGGCGCTCACTGCGCCGCTGGGCGCCCAGCCGGTGCACTGCGCGCTGGCAGAATAAGCCCACCCTGGCGACCCCAGGGCTTTCGCATCAGAACATCCCGAGGAGTCCGCGTTGGAATTTGTTGCCCCGCTGTTGGCCACTGTGGCTGCCTACCTGATCGGCTCGCTGTCGTTTGCGGTGCTGGTGAGCCGTGTCATGGGTCTGAACGATCCGCGCACCTACGGCAGCAAGAATCCGGGTGCCACCAATGTGCTTCGCTCGGGCAGCAAGGCGGCGGCGATCGTCACGTTGCTGCTCGATGCGCTCAAGGGCTGGTTGCCGGTGGTGGCGGTGAAATGGTGGGGCGATGCCTGGGGCCTGGGCGACGCCACGGTGGCGCTGGTGGGTCTGGCGGCGTTTCTCGGCCACCTGTTCCCGGTGTTCTTCCGCTTCCAGGGCGGCAAGGGTGTGGCCACCGCCGCCGGGGTGATCCTGGGCTTTGAGCCCTGGCTCGGGCTGGCCGCCTTGCTCACCTGGGCCATCGTCGCGTTTTTCATGCGCTACTCGTCGCTGGCCTCCATCGTGACGGCGGTGTTTGCGCCGGTGTTCTACCTGTTTGGCGGCGGTATCGCCTGGGACGCACCAGGGGGCATGGTGCTCAGCCTGGCGGTGATGGGCGTCTTGCTGGTGTGGCGCCACGCCGAGAACATCAACCGCTTGCTGGCGGGCAAGGAAAGCAAACTCGGAGCCAAGAAAACATGAGCGCCGAGATCATTCGCCACGGTGTCGCAGCGCGCTACAGCGAGGCTGCCGTGTTCAACGGCGTGGTCTATCTCGCGGGCATGGTGCCCGAGCGGGGCGATACCGATATCCGCGGCCAGACCGAAGATGTGCTGGCGCAGGTGGCGCAGCGCCTGGCCGAGGCGGGCAGCGACAAGTCGCGCATTCTGCGAGCCCAGATCTACCTGAGCGACATCGCCGACATCGCGGCGATGAACCAAGTCTGGGACGCTTGGGTGCTGCCGGGCAGCGCACCACCGCGCGCCACGGTGCAGGCCGCGCTGGCCGACCCGGAATGGAAGATCGAGATTGTGGTGACGGCGGCAGCCTGACCCCCTGCGCCGCCTGAGGCGTCACCCCCAGGGGGCGTGCGAGCCGACCGGCAAACTCGGATCCACCGCATCCTGAAATGACGGCGGCGCCGACCGGTGAAGGCCCTTCGCGCCCACGCCACCTGGGCTAGCGTTTTTCGAGCGTGAGCTGGTCGTTGGTGCGCTGCATCTGAAACCGTGTGAGAAAGCTGTTCCCCAGCAGCACAAATGGCATCGCCTGGGGTAGCACGATGGCCGCCACCTCGTACACCAGCGCATCACCCACGCGCACGCTGGACAGCATCACGCGGTAACCGGTGGCGTTGCCGTTCGCCGTGCTCACCCGAACCGGCTGGCCTTGTTCGTAGCGCAGGTTGATGCGCCTGGCGTCGGACTCGCTCATCACCACCTGCGACGCACCGGTATCCACCATGAATTGCACAGCCCGCCCATTGATCTGGCCCGCCGGCATGAAATGCCCCTGTGAGTCGGCGGTGAGCACAATGCGCGCGGGCCCGCTGGAAGAAGCCGCGCCGCGCCCCACGCTGACCGGCGCCTCTCCCACGCGCAAGGTCTGCTTTTGACCGTTGACTTCCACGGTGGCCGTCTCACCCTGCGTGGCCAGCAGCTTCACGCCCTGGTGCGACTGCCCTGGACTCAGAAAACGCGGCGCCGACGCGTCGATCGTCACGAGCGCCTTGCCACCCGCGACGCCAGAAAGCGCGACCGACTGGGCGCTTGCACCAACCAGGGGGAGCGCAAACATGGCGGCAAACAAAAATTGCTTGAGCATGAGGTGTCTCGATTCAGGGCGCCGTGGGTCCGGCTCCGCCGGCCCGCCAGCGCCGCCCCCCGGGGGGTGACGCCGCAGGCGGCGCGGGGGGAGCCATCTAGTCCCTGAAGTTATCGAACGACAACGGCAAATCCTTGAGCTCGCTTTTGATCAGCGCCATCGCGGCCTGCAAGTCGTCGCGCTTGGCGCCGGTGACGCGCACCGCATCGCCCTGAATGGCGCCCTGCACCTTGAGTTTGCTGGCTTTGAGCGCCTGCTGGATTTTTTTGCCGTCTTCGGTGCTGATGCCGTTCTTGACCTTCACCACCTGCTTGACCTTGTCGCCGCCAATTTTTTCGACCTTGCCGGCGTCAAGAAAGCGCGTATCCACGCTGCGCTTGGCGAGCTTGTTGCGCAGCACCTCGTCCACCTGCTGCAGCTGGAAGTCGGCGTCGCCGAACAGGGTGATTTCCTTGTCTTTGAGTTCGATGCCGGCGCTGGTGCCTTTGAAGTCGAAGCGGGTGCCGACCTCGCGGGCCACCTGGTCCACGGCGTTTTTCACCTCGACAAAATCGGCTTCGAGAACGGTGTCAAAGGAGGGCATGGCGGGTTTCCTGAAAGGCTGAATGAGACAATCTGGTCATGTTAGTCGAGAACCAGGTGGCCCTTCAGCCGCACAACACCTTCGGCATTGCCGCGCGCGCCAGAAACCTCGTTCGGGTGCGGGATATGGCCGCTTTGCAGGCCTTCATGGCGACACCGGCCTGGGCCAGCGCGGTGGCCGAGTCGCCGCCGTTTGTGCTCGGCGGCGGCAGCAATCTGGTGCTCACCGGCGACGTGAGGCCGCTGGTGCTCAAGGTCGAGATGGGTGGGCGTGCGCCTGGTTCAAGACACCGACAAAGGCTGGGTGGTGGAGGCCGGCGCGGGCGAGCCCTGGCACGACTTCGTGGCCTGGACGCTCGACCAGGGGTGGCCGGGGCTGGAAAACCTGGCGCTGATTCCGGGCTCGGTGGGCGCCTCGCCGGTGCAGAACATCGGCGCCTACGGCGTGGAGCTGCAAGACCGTTTCCATTCGCTGGATGCGATCGACCTGCAGACCGGCAAGGCCTTCTCGCTGGATGCTGCGCAGTGCGGCTTTGGCTATCGCGATTCGGTGTTCAAGCACGCGCCGAACGACGCGCGCAGTTTCGGGCTGGCCGGGCGCGCGCTCATCACGCGCGTGCGCTTTTTCCTGCCCAAGCCCTGGAAGCCGGTGCTGGGTTACCTGGATCTGGAACGCAAGATGCAGGAGACCGGGAACCACGCGCCCGATGCGCGCCAGATTTTCGACTGGGTGGTGGCGATCCGCAGCGCCAAGCTGCCCGATCCGGCCGTGATCGGCAACGCCGGCAGCTTCTTCAAGAACCCGACCGTGACGCCCGAGCAGTGCGCCGACATCATCGCGCGCGATCCGAAGGTGGTGCACTACCCGATGCCCGACGGTGGCATCAAGCTGGCCGCGGGCTGGCTGATCGACGCCTGTGGCTGGCGGGGCAAAAGCGTGGGCAACGCGGCGGTGTACGAGAAGCAGGCGCTGGTGCTGGTGAACCGCGGCGGGCGCGAGCAGCCTTGCACGGGCGGCGAGGTGATGACGCTGGCCAAGGCGATTCAGACCAGTGTCTATGAGCGTTTCGGCATCTTGCTGGAGCCTGAGCCGGTGGTGGTTTAGCTGGTTCGCTGGCGGTTGCGGGCCTGCATTGCTTCCTGGCCCGATGGCGCGCGGCGACCGACTCCGCGAATGTCCTCCGGGTCGGCTGCGCCGCCCCTCCTCCTTTACTTCGCTGCGCCGGACGCCGCGCGACATCGGGCCGCCTACGTGCTTGATCGCAGGCAATTGGGCTCCCGCGCTGTATCAGGCGGTTGCGTTGTAGCGCGCTGCGCAGCGAAGTCAAGGCGGAGAACCGACGCAGTCGGTTCGGGGGACATTCGCGGCGCAGTGCGCCGCAGCGCAATGGCTTCGCGAGGTCTCAGCCTTTAAGGCCCCTTCACTGGCCTGCAAACGTCCCGAATCTCCGTTACTCGCCCTCAAGCTTCAACATGCTGGCGCCTTCGCCGAGCGACAGCAGGCCGCTCTTGGCGTAGATGCCGAGCTTGGCGCGGGTGTCGGTGATGTCGAGGTTGCGCATGGTGAGCTGGCCGATGCGGTCGGCCGGCGTGAAGGGCTGGTCTTCCACCTTCTCCATGCTCAGACGCTCGGGCGCGTAGGTGAGGTTGGCGCTCTCGGTGTTCATGATCGAGTAGTCGTTGCCACGGCGCAGCTCAATCGTCACTTCGCCGGTGATGGCGCGTGCCACCCAGCGTTGCGCGGTTTCGCGCAGCATGATGGACTGCGGGTCGAACCAGCGGCCCTGGTAAAGCAGGCGGCCAAGTTTCAGGCCGTTGATGCGGTACTGCTCGATCGTGTCTTCGTTGTGGATGCCGGTCACCAGCCGCTCGTAGGCGATGTAGAGCAGGGCCAGGCCGGGCGCTTCGTAGATGCCGCGGCTCTTGGCTTCGATGATGCGGTTCTCGATCTGGTCGCTCATGCCCAGGCCGTGGCGCCCGCCGATGCGGTTGGCTTCCAGAATCAGATCGACTGCGCTGTCAAACGTCTTGCCGTTCAGCGCCACCGGCTGGCCTTCTTCAAAGCGCACCGTCACGGTTTCGCGCTTGACCTCAACCTCGTCTTTCCAGAACGCCACGCCCATGATGGGGTTCACGATGCTGATGCCGCTGTTGAGGAACTCCAGGTCTTTGGCTTCGTGGGTGGCGCCGAGCATGTTGCTGTCGGTGCTGTAGGCCTTTTCGGCGCTCATCTTGTAGCCAAAGCCGTTGGCGGTCATGAAGGCGCTCATCTCGGCGCGGCCGCCCAGCTCGTCGATGAACAGCTGGTCGAGCCAGGGCTTGTAGATTTTCAGGCTGGGGTTGGCCAGCAGGCCGTAGCGGTAGAAGCGCTCGATGTCGTTGCCCTTGTAGGTGCTGCCGTCGCCCCAGATGTTGACGTCGTCTTCCTTCATGGCCGAAACCAGCATGGTGCCGGTCACGGCGCGGCCCAGCGGCGTGGTGTTGAAGTAGGTGACGCCAGCGGTGGTGATGTGAAAGGCGCCGCATTGCAGCGCGGCGATGCCCTCGGCCGCCAGCTGCTTGCGGCAGTCGATCAGGCGCGCTTTTTCCGCGCCGTACTGCAAGGCCTTGCGGGGAATTTCGTCGTAGTCCGGCTCGTCGGGCTGGCCGAGGTTGGCGGTGTAGGCGTAGGGAATGGCGCCTTTCTGTTTCATCCAGAGCAGGGCGGCGGAGGTGTCCAGTCCGCCAGAGAAGGCGATGCCCACTTTTTGTTTGGTGGGCAGGTTTTGAAGAATGGTGGCCATGGTGTTTCTCGGGTCAGCCGTAGTGGCAGATGTAGTGAAAGGCATCGCTCACGCGAATGTCGAAACTGGCATTGCCCGGCACGCTGAAGCTGCTCGCCCGGGCCGACTTTGAGCCAGGCTTCGGTGCCGGCGAGCTTGTATTCGCAGCCACCGGCCACGCACTCCATGATTTCCGGTGCGGCGGTGCCAAAGGTGAGCTGGGCCGGCAACACCACGCCCACCGACTTTTTCGTGCCATCGGCCAGCGTGATGCCGTGGCTGACGCACTTGCCGTCGAAATAGACGTTGGCCTGGGTGGTGACGGTCACGCCGTCGATCTGGGTGGTGGTCATGGAGAGCGGCTTGGTGTAACGAACAAGCCGGTGATTTTAGGCGGCGCGGGTGGCCCAGTCGGCGGCGTCGAAGCCCACCGTCAGCGCAGCAGGCTGTGCCGACCAGCGCACCACCGGCCGCTTGATCAGGCTGGGGTGGGCCAGCAGAACCGCGTGGGCGCTGGCGGCGTCGACCACGGCAGCGCGGGTGGCGTCATCGAGCTTGCGCCAGGTGGTTCCCTTGCGGTTCACCAGCGCCTCCCAGCCCAGGGCTGCCAGCCATTGGTCGAGATCGGCCTCGGGTACGCCGTGTTTTTTGAAGTCGTGAAATTCGTGCGCCACGCCGTGCTCAACGAGCCAGGCGCGTGCTTTTTTCACCGTGTCGCAGTTGGGGATGCCGTAGAGCTTGGTCATGGCGGGATTGTCCCTCAGGCACCTGCATCGGTCCGGGCGGGTGGGACAATCCGGGCCATGCTGAACATCCCCTTGCCCGAGCACCCGTCCACCCTGGCCGAATGGCTGGCCCACTGCGAACGCCTTCACCCGCAGGGCATCAGCGGCATCGAGCTGGGCCTGGACCGCGTGCAGGCCATGGCGCGGCGCATGAGGCTGGAGATGCCGTGCCCGGTGATCACGGTGGCGGGCACCAACGGCAAAGGTTCCACCTGCGTGATGCTGGAAGCGGTGTACGGCGAGGCCGGGTTTCGTACCGGGGTTTACACCTCGCCGCATCTGGTGCATTTCGAAGAACGTTGCCGCATTGGCGGCGAGGCGGTGGCGGCCAGCGAGCTGCTGCCGGCGTTTGCCGAGGTGGAGGCGGCGCGGCTGGGCAGTGCGGGCGAAGAGACGATCCAGCTCACCTACTTTGAATTCACCACGCTGGCCATCCTGCGCACGCTGGCGCGCAGCGAGCATTGAAGTGGCGATTCTGGAGGTGGGGCTGGGCGGGCGGCTGGATGCGGTCAACATCCTGGATGCCGATTGCGCTGTCATCACCTCCATCGATCTGGACCACATGGCCTTGCTTGGCCCGGACCGCGAAACCATCGGCTTCGAGAAGGCCGGCATCATGCGCACCGGGCGCCCGGTGGTGGTGAGCGACCCGGCGCCGCCGCAAAGCGTGCTCGATCGCGCGCTGGAGGTTGGCGCGCAGCTGTGGCGGCTCGGGCAGGATTTTCACTTTGCCGGCGATCAGCAGCAGTGGGGCTGGGCCATGCACCCCTCTCACGGTGGACGGCGCTACAGCGGGCTGGCCTACCCCGCGCTGCGCGGCGCCAACCAGCTCGTGAATGCCTCGGGTGTGCTGGCCGCGGTGGAGGCGCTGCGGGCCCGTCTGCCCGTGACGGCGCAGGCGGTGCGCAACGGGCTGGCGCTGGTGGAGCTGCCGGGGCGCTTTCAGATCGTGCCCGGCACACCCACCCTGGTGCTCGATGTGGCCCACAACCCGCATTCGGTGGCCGCGCTCACCGAAAACCTCGATGCCATGGGCTTTTACCCCACCACCCACGCGGTGTTTGGCGCCATGGCCGACAAGGATCTGGCTGCCATGCTGGCCCGCATCAGCCCGCTGATCGACCGCTGGCATGTGTGCGATCTGCCCTCGCCGCGCGCGGCCACCGCAGCCGAGCTCAGCCAGCGTCTGGCAGCGCTGCCCGGCCCGGTGGGCACGGGTGCCGCCCGTGTGGCCGGTTGCCACGCGGGGCCCCAGGCGGCCCTGCAGGCGGCGGTGTCCGCGGCAGACCCCACTGATAGAATCGTGGTCTTCGGATCCTTCCTCACCGTGGGGGCCGTCTTGCAGGACGGTGTGCCCCGTTTGAGCGCCAAACACCTGTCCGCCTGACGGCGTTTTTTCACTGTGCCGGGCGCCGCGTTCCGCCCGCCAGGCCACTCCCGCCCATGTTTGCATCCCGCTCCAGCGCCCCCGGCAAAGCGCCACCGCCGCCGCCCCAGAGCATCGAGGCGGTGCGCCGTCGCGCGCGCCACCGCCTGATTGGCGCGGCGGTGCTGGTGCTGCTGGGTGTCATCGGTTTTCCGCTGCTGTTTGACACCGAGCCGCGGCCGATGTCGGTCGACATCCCGATCGAAATCCCTGCCAAAACACCCAAACCGGCCCTGTCTTCGACTCCGCCAGCCAAGGAGTCTGCCAAAACCACGCCGGCTGTGGCCAAGCCCGCCGAGCCCAGCGTGAGCGCGAACCAGAGTCTTGGCGCGCGCGAAGAGGTGGTGGAGCCGGGCCCATCAAAGCCGGCCGAAACCCCACTCGCCAAATCACCAGAGAAGACAGCAGCCAAGGCGGCGGAAAAGCCCGAGGCCACCAGCACCGCTGTGCCAGCCAAGTCGGTACCCGCCAATGGAGACGCAGACCGCGCGCGGGCGCTCCTCGAGGGCAAGCCGGCCGCAAAGCCTGCGGCAGAAAAAGCCGCTGCTGCCACCCCTGCCGCGGGCAGTGAGCGGCTGGTGGTCCAGGTCGGCGCGTTCGCCGAGGCTGCCGGCGCTCGCGAGGTGCGCAGCAAACTGGAGCGCGCCGGTTTGAAAACCTACACCCACGTGGCCAAAACCCCGCAGGGCGATCGCATCCGGGTGCGCGTGGGGCCGTTTGACAGCCGCGCCGAAGCCGACAAGGCGGCCGCACGGGTCAAGGCACTTGGGTTGCCTGCGGCCATTCTCACGCTGTGACGCGACTCGCGATGTTCGAGACACACGGCCCATGACCTGGCTCGACTGGACGCTGCTTGCGGTGTTGCTGGTGTCGGCGCTGGTGGGCTTGTGGCGTGGCCTGGTGTATGAGGTGTTGTCGGTGGCGGGCTGGGTGCTGGCTTTCGTTCTGGCGCAGGCCTGGGCCGAACCCGTGGGCCGCTTGTTGCCCATGGACGGTGCTGCAGAGCCTCTGCGGCTGGCGGCGGGGTTCGCGCTGGTTTTCATCGCCGTGGCTTTCACGGCGGGGTTGTTGTCCTGGCTGGTGAAGAAGCTGGTGGCCGCGGTCGGTTTGCGGCCGGTGGACCGGTTGCTGGGCGGTGTGTTTGGTGTCTTGCGTGGACTGGTGATCTTGCTGGGCGTGGCGGTGGTGATGGGCATGCTGCCGCAAAGCGCGCAGGCGGGCTGGCAGGTCTCGCCGGTGGCGCAGACCTTGAATGCCTCGCTGCACGCGCTCAAGCCGGTGTTGCCCGAGGCGGTGGCGCGGCACCTGCGCTGAATTTTTTCTCTTCGAGGATTCGAACATGTGTGGAATCGTGGGTGTGGTCAGCCAGGCGCCGGTCAATCAGCTGATTTATGACGCCCTGCTGCTGTTGCAGCACCGGGGGCAGGATGCGGCGGGCATCGTCACCGAGCAGGGGCGCAAGTTCTTCATGCACAAGGCCAAGGGCATGGTGCGCGATGTCTTTCGCACCCGAAACATGCGCGCGCTGCCAGGCGACAGCGGCCTGGGCCAGGTGCGCTATCCGACGGCGGGCAATGCCTACAGCGAAGAAGAGGCGCAGCCGTTTTATGTGAACGCACCGTTTGGCATCACGCTGGTGCACAACGGCAACCTCACCAACGCGCAAGCCCTGAAGCAGGAGCTGTTTCAGACCGACCACCGCCACATCAACACCGACAGCGATTCCGAGGTGTTGCTCAACGTGCTGGCGCACGAGCTGGAGCGCGTGTCGCGCGGCATCACGCTCAAGCCGGCCGACGTGTTCGAGGCGGTGCGCGGGGTGCACCAGCGCGTGCGGGGTTCGTATGCCGTGATCGCGCTGATTGCCGGCCACGGCATGCTGGCGTTTCGCGATCCCTTCGGCATTCGGCCGCTTTGCGTGGGCCGGGGTGCCGGCGGGGTGATGGTGGCGAGCGAGTCGGTGGCGCTGGAGGGCACGGGCTTTGAGCTGCTGCGCGATGTGCAGCCCGGTGAGGCGCTGTTTGTGCCGCACGACGGCAGCATGCATTTCCAGTCTTGCGCCGAGAAAACCAGCCACAACCCCTGCATTTTCGAATACGTCTACCTGGCTCGGCCCGACTCGGTGCTCGATGGCATTTCCGTCTACCAGGCGCGTCTGAATCTGGGCAAAACGCTGGCCAAGCGCGTGGTCTCCACCGTGCCGCCGAGCCAGATCGATGTGGTCATTCCCATTCCTGAATCGTCGCGTCCGAGCGCCATGGAGCTGGCCAAGCTGCTTGGCTTGCCGTACCGCGAAGGCTTCGTGAAGAACCGCTATGTCGGGCGCACCTTCATCATGCCGGGCCAGGGCGTGCGAAAAAAGTCGGTGCGTCAAAAGCTCAGCGTGATCCCCAGCGAGTTCCGGGGCCGCAACGTGTTGCTGGTGGACGATTCCATCGTGCGCGGTACCACCAGTCGCGAGATCGTGCAGATGGCGCGAGACGCTGGCGCGCGCAGGGTTTACCTGGCGAGCGCCGCGCCGCCGGTGCGCTTTCCCAACGTCTATGGCATCGACATGCCCACGCCCAGTGAGCTGGTGGCACACGATCGCACGGTCGACGAGGTGCGCGACACCATCGGTTGCGACGCGCTGATTTACCAGGACGTGGACGCGATGAAACAGGCGATCGGCTCCATCAACCCGGCTCTGAATGGTTTCGATGCCTCGTGCTTTGATGGCGTGTACGTCACTGGCGACATCACGGCGGATCAGATCGCCCAGCTCAACCACGGGCGCGATCAGTCGGAAGAGGGCGATGAAGACAGCTCTCGCCTGGCGCTGCCCAATGCCGCGTCGGCCTGATTGAGGGCGGCTTCTGTCATGAGCGACCAGCCCAGCGGGCAAAGCCCGACCCCACCGTTTCACCGCGACACCCTGGCGGTGCGCGAAGCCTCAGCGCGCAGCCAGTACGGCGAAAACTCCGAGGCCTTGTTCCTCACCAGCGGCTATGTGCAGCCCTCGGCCGAGGCGGCAGCGCGCCGGTTTTCCGGCGATGAAGAAGGCTTCACCTACGGCCGCTACGGCAATCCCACCGTGGCCAGCTTCGAACAGCGCCTGGCCGCGCTGGAGGGCAGCGAAGCCTGCATTTCCACCGCCTCGGGCATGTCCGCCATCCTCATGATGTGCATGGGCCTGCTCAAGGCCGGCGATCACGTGGTGTGTTCGCAGTCCATGTTCGGCTCCACCATCAAGCTGATTGGCACGGACCTCGCAAAATTCGGTGTGTCGTCCAGCTTCGTGTCGCAAACCGATGTGGCGGCCTGGCGCGCCGCCATCACGCCCCAGACCCGGTTGCTGTTTGCCGAGACGCCCACGAATCCGCTGACCGAGGTGTGCGATGTCCGCGCCCTGGCCGACCTCGCGCAAAACGCTGGCGCGCTGCTCTGTGTCGACAACTGCTTTGCCACACCGGCGCTGCAGCGGCCCATGGCCCTGGGCGCCGACATCGTGATGCACTCGGGCACCAAGTACCTCGATGGGCAGGGCCGGGTGATGGCCGGTGCGCTGTGTGCCAGCGAAGCGCTGGTGACCAAGACCTTTTTGCCGGTGCTCAAAAGCGCGGGCATGACGCTGTCGCCCTTCAACGCCTGGGTCGTGCTCAAAGGCCTGGAGACGCTGGACATCCGCATGCGCGCGCAGTCCGAGCGGGCGCTGGCGCTGGCGCTGTGGCTGGAGGCTCACCCTGCCGTGGCACGCGTGTTTTATCCGGGCTTGCCAAGCCACCCGCAGCATGCGCTGGCGATGTCACAGCAGTCGGGTTGTGGCGGTGCGGTGCTTTCGTTCGAGGTGAAAGCGGCGGGTGGCGAACAGGCCCGCGAACGCGCTTTCCATGTGCTGGACGCCATGCGTATGCTGTCTCTCTCGACCAACCTGGGCGACACCAAGACCCTGGTGGCGCACCCGGCGAGCACCTCGCACGGCCGCCTCACCGAAGCGCAGCGCGCCGCGGCGGGCGTGACGCAAGGTCTGATCCGCGTTGCGGTGGGCCTCGAACACCTGAACGACATCACGACCGATCTGGATCGTGGACTTTCCTCGCTTTGAACATGACCACCGTCCGCACCCGCTTCGCCCCGTCGCCCACCGGCTTCATCCACCTGGGCAACATCCGCTCGGCGCTTTATCCCTGGGCGTTTGCCCGTGCCAATGGCGGTGTGTTCATCCTGCGCATCGAAGACACCGACCTGGAGCGTTCGTCGCAAGCCGCGGTGGACGTGATCATCGAAGGCATGGCGTGGCTGGGGCTGGACCACGACGAAGGGCCGTTCTATCAGATGCAGCGCATGGACCGTTACAAGGCGGTGTTGGCGGAGATGGTTGAGGCGGGGCATGTCTACCCCTGCTACATGAGCATGGCCGAGCTCGACGCGCTGCGCGAGCGCCAGATGGCGGCCAAGGAAAAGCCGCGCTACGACGGCACCTGGCGACCCGAGCCCGGCAAGGTGTTGCCCCCGGTACCCGAGGGGGTGAAGCCGGTGCTGCGGTTCAAGAATCCGCAGGGCGGTGTGGTGGCCTGGGAGGACAAGGTCAAGGGCCTGATCGAGATCCGCAACGACGAGCTGGACGACCTGGTGATCGCCCGGCCCGACGGCACGCCGACCTACAACTTCTGCGTGGTGGTCGACGACATCGACATGGCCATCACCCACGTGGTCCGTGGTGACGACCATGTGAACAACACGCCGCGCCAGATCAACATCTTCCGAGCGCTGGGCAAAGAGCCACCGATCTACGCGCACCTGCCCACCGTGATGACCGAAACCTTGGACGAACACGGGCGAAAAGCACGTGTCCAAGATGTCCAAGCGCCACGGCGCCAAACCGGTCACGCAGTACCGGGACGAAGGCTACCTGCCCGACGCGGTGGTGAACTACCTGGCGCGCCTGGGCTGGAGTCATGGCGATGACGAGATCTTCAGCCGCGCGCAGTTCCTCGACTGGTTCAACCTCGACCACCTGGGCCGCAGCGCGGCGCAGTTCGACGAAGCCAAGCTGCGCTGGGTCAACGCCCAGCACATGAAGGCCATGGACGATGGTGCGCTCAGCGTCCTGGTGGCCGGGCAACTGGCCAAGGCAGGCATCACCGCCGACGACCGCCTGCCCCGCCATCTGTGGCCTGTTCAAGGACCGCTGCGACACCACGGTGGCGCTGGCTCTTTGGGCGACGTGCTTTTTATGCGCCGGTCACCCTGAATGCCGATGAACTCGCGCAGCACGTGACCGATGCCGTCAAGCCCGCGATCGCAGGCGCTGGCGAGCCAGCTCGTCGACTGCGCCTGGGACAAGGCCGCCTTGTCTGCCGCCATCAAGGAGCACGATCGCCGCTCACGGCCTCAAGATGCCTCAACTGGCGATGCCGGTGCGCGTGCTGCTGATGGGCACCGCGCAGACGCCGTCGCTCGACGCGGTGCTCGAACTGCACAATCGAGAAACTGTTTTGGCAACGGCTGCAGATGGCCTGAAAAATGTCCTATAATTTGAGGCTTGCTGAAACGCAGCGAGTTGGTGACAAACCGATGCAGATCAACAAGCCCGTGGGGGTATAGCTCAGCTGGGAGAGCGCTTGCATGGCATGCAAGAGGTCAGCGGTTCGATCCCGCTTACCTCCACCACAATTTGACAGTCAGGCTGAGAAGCAATTGCACACCGCACTGCTACAATGCCCGACTCGGAAGTTCCAAGGTTTTGACCCTATCGTCTAGAGGCCTAGGACATCACCCTTTCACGGTGAGTACCGGGGTTCGAATCCCCGTAGGGTCGCCAAGTTTGTGGCACTTGGCCTGAAGCCGAAAGGCATCAGGCGAAAGCTGCACCACTGCGGAGTGGTAGTTCAGTTGGTTAGAATACCGGCCTGTCACGCCGGGGGTCGCGGGTTCGAGTCCCGTCCACTCCGCCACACATGGAACCGCTCGGTCGAAAGACCCGAGCGGTTTTTCTTGGGCGGTTCTCAGCGGAAGTGTCAGGCCAAGGCTTTTCGCTCAGGCCGGCGAATCAGGCCGGTCGACAGTCCCGTGCCCACCAGAATCACGGCGCCGCACAGCAGCGTCCAGCCGGTGATGGTTTCGCTCAGGAACAGCACGCCGTAGAACAGCGCAAACACCGGTACCAGAAAAGTGACGGTCAGGGCTTTGGCCGGGCCTGCCG
Organism: uncultured beta proteobacterium; assembly: GCA_963831255.1. GTDB lineage: Bacteria > Pseudomonadota > Gammaproteobacteria > Burkholderiales > Burkholderiaceae_C > Hydrogenophaga. Next base: position 552,365 of record CAWHPI010000003.1, read on the forward strand.
TTTCGATGATGCGAAAAAACAGCACATAGGCCAAGGCGGTGCACAGAAGGCCCAGCGCCAGCACCGCCCACCAGGCGGTGGGGCTCACCGAGTGAGTGGGCCAAAACCAGATCGTGGGCGCGGCCAGCGCGAGGCTGGCACCGATCTGGCTGCCGGCGGCGGTGGCCATCGGATGAACACCGGAGAGGTGGCGCTTGGTGAAGCTGGCGGCGAGGCCGTAGCACAACGTGGCCAGCAGGCAGGCGCCCATGGCGAGCAGTGTGAGCCCCAGTGGTGCCAGCCGCCGGCGCGATGGTCGGGCTGACCCCTGACTTGCCCAGCACCAGCAGCGCCACGCCCACAAAGCCGATCAGCAAGCCCAGTGCGCGAGCCCACCGGGCCGGTCTTTCAGCCACAGCCAGGCAACCACTGCGCCCGACAGCGGCACGGTGGCATTCAGGATGGCCGAGAGCCCGGTGGCGATGTGCAGCACCGCAAACGAGTAAAGACGCAAACGGCAGGCCGGAGTTCAGCAGGCCCACGAACAGGATGGCGCGAGCGCGCTGGCGAAACTGCGGCCACACGCCGCGCAGCAGGAAGACCGGCAGCAGAAACATGGCGCCGAAGCCCACGCGCAAACCCGCCGTGGGCAGGGCACCGAACTCGGCCGCGCCCAGGTGCATGAACAGAAACGAGGCGCCCCAGAGCGCTGCGAGCAACACGAATTCGGCGATGAGTGTGGGCGTCATGGTTGCAGAGTGTGCAGCGTGCTGAGGCATTCAGTGATGCGGTTTGGACACTGCATTGATGCCCGCGCCTTCGAGCGACAGCAGCGCAGTTTTGCGACCCAGGCCGCCGGCATAACCAGTCAGTGCACCGCCGCGCCGAGTACACGGTGGCAGGGCACCACGATGGACCGGGTTGCGACCAATCGCTGCACCCACCGCGCGCACGGCAGTGGGCCGACCCACCGCGTGCGCCACCTGGGCGTAGCTGCGGGTCTGGCCAGCGGGGATGTCGAGCAGGGCGCGCCACACGGCTTGCTGAAACGCGGTACCGGCAGCAATGTCCAGCGGCAAAGAGAAGGGCTGGACGGCGCGCTTCTGAAGTAGGCGCTTAGCTGTAGCGCGGCTTGTTGCAGCAGGGGATGCCCGGGTCCTGCGCGCCAGCCGCGTCGTCGGCAGGGCGGTGTTGCTGGTCGGCAAACCAGACGCCCGCGAGGCCGTCGTCGCTCGCTGCCAGCAGCAGTGGTCCGAGTGGGAATCGATGCTGCAGCGCTGCAGCGAGTTGGGGCGTTTCATGGGGACGGGTCCTTTGTGGGTTGGCAGATGGGACGCGGGCGCAGCCCGGCCCAGGCCCGGATGACCGCATAGCTGCGCCAGGGCTGCCAGGCGCGGGCGTGCTCGGTCGCTGCGCGGCTGGCTGCGGCTGCCGCGCACCGGGTTCAGGCTCAGCGCCTGGTGCACCGCGACATCGCCCACCGGCCAGGCGTCGGGCCAACGCAGCGCGCGCATGGCGATGTACTGCGCGGTCCACGGGCCGATGCCCGGCAGGGCCTGCAGGCGGTGCAGGGTCTGGTTCAGGTCGGCCTGGCCGCTGAGATCGAGCGTCCCGTCGGCCACCGCACGCGCGAGCGCCTGGATCGCTGCCTGGCGCTGGCGCACGATGCCGATCGCGCCGAGTTGCTCCGCATCGGCTGCTGCCAGTGCCTGCGGCGTGGGAAACAGGCGCTGAACCTGCGCATCAGGGGTGACCATGGCTTCGCCGAAGTGCTCCAGCAAACGCTGCGCCAGCGTGCGCGCGGCGGCCACCGTGATCTGCTGGCCCAGCACGGCTCGTACCGCGAGCTCGAAACCGTCGACACAGCCGGGCACGCGCAGACCGTCGCCGCCGGGAAACTCCGCGCTCAGGCAGGCGTTGATGGCCTGTGGGTCGGCGTCGAGATCGAACAGCGCACGCAGCCGCCACAAGACCTGCGGCAGCACCGCCTGCAGCCCCTCGCTCACCGCAATGTCCACGGCGCAGCGCTCGGGGTGAAACTGCGCGCGCAGCCAGCCGCGATACGTTGAGTTGTCCGCATCCAGGCGCAGGCTGCGCGTGAGGCTCAGCGCCACCGTATCGACCCGTTCCATGCCGGGCAGTTGCCGCTGCGCCAGGAAACCCAGCAGCGCGTTGACGTCGAGTGGCGGACGCCAGAACAGACGCGCACGGCTGCTGCCGGCTTCCAGGCTCGCGCCGCTGCGCGCGCCCTGGCGCATTTGCGAGGGGCTCAGACCATAGCGGTCGCGGATCGCCGCGTTGAAGCGGCGCAGGCTGCCAAAGCCGCTGGTCAGCGCCACCTGCGAGACCGGCAGGGTGGTGTCGGCCAGCAACTGCTTGGCGGTGAGCAGCTTGCGGGTTTGCAGGTACTGCAGCGGCGAGACGCCGAGCTGCTGCTCGAAGATGCGGCGCAGGTGCCGGTCGCTCACGCCCATGCGCTGCGCCAGCCACAGCATGGCGGCGCGCTCGCTGCCATGGGCCTGGCGGATTTGCGGATCGTCCAGCAGGCGCGGTGGCCTGCTGCGCGAGGATGGCGCCGGCGTCTTCGGTTGACCAGTGGCGATCGTGCGGCGCCAGTTCCGGCCGACAGCGAAGGCATGGCCGAAAACCCGCGACCTCGGCCTGCGCCGCCAGATCGAAAAAGCGGCAGTTCGTCGCGCCGCGGCACCCGCACCCGGCAGACCGGACGACAGTAGATGCCGGTGGAGGTGACGCCCACAAAAAAGCGGCCGTCAAAGCGGGCGTCGTGCGCGCAGAGGGCGCGGTAGCGCTCGTCGTCGGAATCGGGCGCGGGAGACATGGCCGGGATGTTAACGGCCGCCCAGCCACTCTGGCTCGCCGTTTCCGGACATGTCCTTTCAGGCCTCGCCATGACCGACTCCTACAATCCATTGATGCGTTTCCCCAACCAGGGAACTCCTTTCCATGCAAGTCACCGCATCCATCTTCAAGGCCTACGACATTCGCGGCGTCGTGCCGAGCACCATCGACGAGGCGGTGGCCGAAGCGCTGGGCCTGGCGTTTGGCACCGAAGCCCGGCGGCAGGGCGAACACACGGTGGCGGTCGGACGCGATGGGCGGCTGAGCGGCCCGGCGCTCTCGGCGGCGCTGATCCGCGGCTTGGTCGCCGCCGGCGTCGAGGTGATCGACATCGGGCTGGCCACCACGCCCATGCTGTATTTCGCGGCCGACACGCTGTGCCGCAGCGGCATTCAGGTCACCGGCAGCCACAACCCCAAGGATTACAACGGTTTCAAGATGGTGCTGGCCGGGCGCGCCATCTATGGAGACGACATCCAGGCCTGCGCCACACCATGGAAACCGAGAGTCACCAGCGCGTCGCGGGTGGCGGGTGCGCACGGTTGATGTGGCAGGCACCTACCGCGACCGCATCGTGGGCGATGTGAAGCTGGCGCGGCCGATGAAGATCGTGATGGACTGCGGCAATGGCGTGGCGGGTGCCTCGGCGCCGGCGCTTTTTCGCGCGCTGGGCTGCGAGGTGATCGAGCTGTTCAGCGAAGTCGACGGCAACTTTCCCAACCACCACCCCGACCCGAGCAAACCGGAAAACCTGCAAGACCTGATCCGCACCCTGCGCGAGACCGGCGCCGAGCTGGGTCTGGCGTTTGACGGCGACGGCGACCGCCTGGGCATCGTCACGCGCGATGGGCAGAACATCTACCCAGATCGGCAGATGATTCTGTTTGCGCAAGACGTGCTCTCGCGCGTGCCGGGCGGCAACATTCTGTTTGACGTGAAGTGCTCGCAGCGGCTGGCGCCCGCGATCGAGGCGGCGGGCGGCGTGGCCCACATGTACAAGACCGGCCACTCGCTGATCAAGGCGCGCATGAAAGAGCTCGATAGCCCGCTCGGTGGCGAGATGAGCGGCCACATTTTCTTCAAGGAGCGCTGGTACGGTTTCGACGACGGCAGCTACGCCGGCGCACGCCTGCTGGAAATCCTGAGCCGCAGCCCGGACGCCAACGCGGTGCTCAACGCGCTGCCCACCAGCCACAGCACGCCCGAGCTCAACGTGGCCTGCGCCGAGGGCGAGCCGCACGCGGTGGTGGACAAGCTGGTGGCGCTGGCGGCCCAGCATTCGGACGCCGCGCCGGCCAAGGTGTCCACCATCGACGGCGTGCGGGTGGACTGGCCCGATGGCTTTGGTTTGATCCGCGCCTCCAACACCACGCCGGTGCTGGTGCTGCGTTTTGAGGGGCATACCCAGGAGGCGCTGCACCGGATCGAGGCGGTGATGCTGGCGCTGCTGCTGCAGGCCAAGCCGGATGCGGTGGTGGGTTCGGCGGGGCATTGACAGGCTCGCCCTCGCCGATCCGCCCCGCCCCTCAAGGGGCAACGCTGTCCTGCCTGCAAAGCCCGTTCCACCCATCCTGGACTTGAGACACTTCGCGCTGGAGGGGAAGTCTTTCCAGTGCGCCGCCGATCGGGGTCCGCCGGTCGGCCTTTGCCACCTCCCTCATCGAGTGCCAGCGCAGCAGTGCGGGGGGTTACTCGCGTTCTGCGGATTCCAGGGTGTTCACCATCAGCATGGTGATGGTCATGGGGCCAACGCCGCCGGGGACCGGTGTGATGTGCCCGGCGACTGCTTTCACACTGTCGAAGTCGACGTCACCACACAGCTTGCCTTCGTCGTTGCGGTTCATGCCGACATCGATCACGACCGCGCCAGGCTTGACCATGTCGGCGGTGAGCACGTTGCGCCGGCCCACGGCGGCCACCACCACATCGGCCTGGCGGGTGAGGGTGCCGATGTCCGGTGTGCCACTGTGGCAGATGGTGACGGTGGCGTTGGCCTGCAGCAGCAGCAAGGCCATGGGTTTGCCCACGGTGTTGCTGCGCCCGATCACCACCGCGTGTTTGCCCTTGAGGTCGATGCCGGTGGTCTCGATCAGCTTCATGCAACCGTAGGGCGTGCAGGGGCGAAAGCCGGGGAGGCCTGCCATGAGGTCGCCCGCGCTTTGCACCGAATAGCCGTCCACGTCTTTGGCGGTGGAGATGGTCTCGATCACGCGTTGTGGGTTGATGTGTCTGGGCAGCGGCATCTGCACCAGAATGCCGTGGATGCTGGCATCGGCATTGAGTGCTTCGATGCGCGCCAGCAGCTCGGCTTCGCTCAAGGTGGCGTCGTACTTTTCGAACACCGAGTGAATGCCGGTCTCGCCACAGGCCTTGACCTTGTTGCGCACGTAGACCGCTGACGCCGGATCTTCTCCCACCAGAATCACGGCCAGACCCGGCGTCACGCCGCGGGCTTTGAGTGCTGCGGTTCGGGCAGCGACGTCGGTTCGGAGCTTGCGGGAAAGGGCGTTGCCGTCGATCAGTTGGGCGGTCATGGTGCTGGCGGTTGGGGTGTTGAAACAGAAACGCCCGCCGGAACAGATCGGCGGGCGCTGGTGTGAGGGGTCTGAGGGTCAGGCCTTGGCGGCGGTGGGGCCGAGCGCGATCTTGAGCAGGTCGGCCACGGTGTTGGCGCCGAGTTTCTCCATGATGTTGGCGCGGTGTGCCTCCACCGTCTTGATGCTGATGCCCAGGTCGTCGGCGATCTGCTTGTTGAGCCGGCCGGCGACGATGCGTTCGAGCACCTGGGCTTCTCGGCTGGTGAGCTTGGACAGCAGGGCATCGCGGCTGGCGGCTTGCTGGTGGCTCGCAAACGCCTCTTTGGCGGTGTCGAGCATGCGCTCGACCAGGGCCACGAGCAGGTCTTCCTTGAACGGCTTCTGAATGAAATCGAGCGCGCCCTTTTTCATCGACTCGACCGCCATCGGCACATCGCCATGGCCGGTGATGAACACGATGGGCAAGGGCGACTGACGCTCCATCAGCTTTTCCTGCAGCTCCATGCCGGTCATGCCACCCATGCGGATGTCGGCGATCATGCAGGCAACTTCTCTCGCGTCGTAGCGGCTGAGGAACGCCTCGGCGGATTCAAAGCAACGCACCCGGAAGTCTTTGCCTTCCAGCAGCCACTGCAGAGAATCGCGCACGGCTTCGTCGTCGTCGACGACGTAAACCGTGCCTCTTTTGGGGATCAAGCTCATCTCGTTCTTTCTGGTTCCGCCAACGACACCGAGGTCCAGTCGGACTGCTCAGCCTCTGCGCGCAGCCTTGAGACCACGGGAATCCAGAAATTGAAACAGCAACCTGACACCTCGGTTCCATTGTAGAGGTTGCGCACCTGCATCCGGCCATGGTGCGACTCGACGATCGTCCTGCACAGTTTCAGGCCGATGCCCATGCCTTCGCGCTTGGTTGTGTAGAAGGCGTCGTAGATGCGTTCGAGCAGCTCTTCGGGCACACCTTGACCAGTGTCACTGACCGAGAATTCAATCACGTCGGCATCGTCGATCCGGGCCGGACCCACGTGCAGTTCGATGGACCGCTCGCCCGTTGGCCGAGCTGCCTGAGCGATCGAATCGCCGGCGTTGCGCAGCAGGTTGATGAGCACCTGCTCGATCAGGATCGGGTCAACCATCAGTTGCGGCAGACGCAAGGCCACATACGAGGTCAGGCGTATCTGCTGGCGTCGCAATTCGATGTCGGCCAGCTCGATGGCGTTGCTCACCATCGGCGCCACGTCAGACAGCGTGGGGTTCGGTTCGCTGCGTTTCACGAAGGCACGGATACGGTGGATGATCTGGCCGGCTCGTTGCGCCTGGCGTGCGGTTTTGTCCAGCGCGCCGAGCAACTCTTCTTGCGTGATGCGCTGCTCCTGCACGCGTGAAATCATGCCGTTGCAGTAGTTGCTGATCGCGGTCAGTGGCTGGTTGAGTTCGTGCGCCACGCTCGATGCCATTTCACCCATGGTGATGAGCCGGCTGGCGGTCTGTGCCCGCTCGGCCTGGCGCGCGGCCAGCGTCTCGGCGTTGCGCCGTGCGGTGATGTCGCTGGCGATCACCATTTGCGCCAGCCGGCCGTCGACCCAGGTGAGGTAGCGCGTGCGCACCTCCAGCCAGAGATCGAGTTGTTCGACGAATACCTCCGCGTTTTCCGATCCGGCGTCGGTGAGCGTGTCGGTGGGCATGCCGGCAAAGGCATCGACCGCGTCGCCCTCGTCCGGGCTGGGGCTGGGATGGCGGCCGGAAAGATCGACCAGCTGGCGGTGGCCCAGGCCGCGGGTGCCGAACCAAAGGCGGTACATCTTGTTGGCGAACAGCATCTCGTTGCTGCCCAACGGGGCCACCGAGACCGCGGAGTCCAGGCTTTCCAGTACGGTGGTGAAGCGCTCGTAGGAAGCGGAAAGCTCCTCGCGGATGCGCTTGGGCTCGGTGATGTCGGTCATCGAGGTCATCCACCCGCTTTGGTGCCCCTTGGGGTCGATCAGCGGCGAGACATACATGCGGGCATCAAAAACACTGCCGTCGCGGCGTTGCACCCGTACCTCGAAGCCGCCGGGGATCGAGCGGCCCCGCAGCTCGTCCTCCAGCCGCGCGGCGAGGATGTCGTGGTCGGCTTCGGGCCAGTAGGGAAACGGTGCGGTGCGTCCAACCAGCTCGCCTTCCGTCCAGCCGGTCATGGAGCAAAACGCCGGGTTGACATAGGTGATGCGCCCTTGCAGATCGAGTGCCCGCATGCCGGTGAGCATGGAGTTCTCCATCGCCCGGCGAAAGTTGGTTTCTGACAGCAAGGCCTGCTGCGCCTGCACGCGGCGCCGGATGTGGCGCCAGGTGCCCAGCAACATCCACACGGTAAGCGCGCTGAGTGCGCCGATGACCCAGAAGAACCCGCTGCCCACGATGTCCTTGGACGTGCGGTAACCCTGGGCCTTGATGATGAGCCCGTTGCCCACCGGCGATATGGGTACGGCGTGCTCCAGCGACGGGGTGGACCAGGGCAGCAGCTGTGTGGAGTCGCTTGTGTCTTGAAGGCTGCCTGCCAGCACCCGTTCACGGTCGTCCACCAGCGCCACCGCGTAGCGCGACATGATCTCGGGCGGCATGCCAAAACGCATCAACCCGTCGACCGCGTATTCGCCCATGACGGTACCGGCAAAGCGTCCCTGTTCGCTGAGCGGGACTTGCAGCTGAAGCGTGGCATTTCTCGGGTTTTCGCCCAACGGACGCGAATACACCGGCTGTCGAAGGTCGCGCGCCAGATCGAAAGAACCATCGGTGTCCTCGTGGCTCAGCACCGTGCCAGGCTGCCGAACGAGACCAGGGGGTGTGCTCGGCGAGGCGTAGGTGGCCAGCACCGTGCGCCGCGAATCGACCCAGCTGATCGCCAGCAACTCGGGAAATTGGCTCACCAGCGACTCGACTTGAAACTCGAACTCGGCTGTGGCGATCTCGCGGTTGTCGATGTCGCGCGCCAGCCGCATCAGCTGCTCCTGGCGCTCCAGCAGGCGCAGCCGCAAGCGCTGCTGCGCGTACTCCACGTCGCGTGTCAGGGTTTCCTGTTCCCGCTCCAGTTCTTCGTAGCGCAGGTAGGTGATGGCCACCACGATGGCGGCGAGAAACAACAGCACCGAAAGCAGCGGCGCGAGCGTGGCCACCCTGTCTTGCCGCGAGGGCGGGAGGCGGCGCCACCAGCGCTTCCACCAGGCGCTTGATGGCGTCGCGGAGGCGGGGGCAGCAGCGGGGGCCGGAGACGGTTTCATTGGGTTTCGAGTCTACGTGAGAGGTGTCAGTCCTCAATCCATCAAAGTTCGTATTATGAAAAACAAAAGCATATGTTGAAATATCAGGTTGGCTGTGGGAGAATTCGGGCCGAGGCGTCAAAGGCGCTTTAAGCTTGTGAAAAACCAACCGGAGACAAACATGTCAGCGTCGAACGCTCTCAATGGCCGCGGTGAAGGTGACCTGGACGCCCAGGAAACCCGCGAATGGATGGAGGCGCTGGTCGCCGTGATTCAGCGAGAGGGGCCCGAGCGCGCGCACTTTTTGCTGGAACAGTTGCTGGAAGAAGCCCGTCAAAACAGCGTCGACCTGCCGTTTTCGGCCAATACCGGTTATGTCAACACCATTGAGCCCGGCCAGGAAGCCCGCTCGCCCGGCAACCTGGAAATCGAGCAGCGGTTGCGCGCCTACATGCGCTGGAACGCCATGGCCATGGTGGTCAAGGCCAACCGCCACAACCCCGAGGACGGTGGCGATCTCGGTGGCCACATCGGCTCGTTCGCCTCGCTGGCCAGCCTGTTTGGCGCCGGCTTCAACCATTTCTGGCACGCCGAGAGCGAAAACCACGGTGGCGACTGCCTGTTCATTCAGGGCCACGTGTCGCCCGGCGTCTACGCCCGCGCCTACATGGAAGGCCGCCTGACCGAAGAGCAGTTGCTCAACTTCCGCCAGGAAGTGGACGGCAAGGGCCTGTCCAGCTACCCGCATCCCAAGCTGATGCCCAGTTTCTGGCAGTTTCCAACCGTGTCGATGGGCCTGGGCCCCCTCATGGCGATCTACCAGGCGCGTTTCCTGAAGTACCTGCATGCCCGCGGTATCGCCAACACCGAAAACCGCAAGGTCTGGGTGTTCTGCGGTGATGGCGAGATGGACGAAGTGGAGTCGCTGGGCGCCATCGGTCTGGCCGCTCGCGAGAAGCTCGACAACCTGATCTTCGTGATCAACTGCAACTTGCAGCGCCTGGATGGTCCGGTGCGCGGCAACGGCAAGATCATTCAGGAGCTCGAAGGCGAGTTCCGCGGATCGGGCTGGAACGTGATCAAGCTGATCTGGGGCAGCCAGTGGGATCCATTGCTGGACGCCGACAAAGACGGCGCACTGCGCAAGATCATGATGGAGTGCAACGACGGCGACTACCAGGCCTTCAAGGCCAACGACGGCGCCTATGTCCGCAAGCATTTCTTCGGTCGCGATCCTCGCACGCTCGAAATGGTCGCCCACATGAGCGACGACGAGATCGGCGACCTGCGCCGTGGCGGTCACGACTCCAAGAAGGTCTACGCCGCGTTCGACGCTGCTGTGAAAACCACCGGCCAGCCAACCGTGTTGCTGATCAAGACCGTCAAGGGTTTTGGCATGGGCAAGGTGGGCGAGGGCAAGAACACGGTTCACCAGACCAAGAAGCTCAGCGCCGAAGACATCAAGTTCTTCCGCGACCGCTTCAACATCCCGATCCCCGACAGCCAGCTGGACGAACTGCCGTTCTACAAGCCAGCGGACGACACCCCGGAGATGAAGTACCTGCACGAGCGCCGCAAAGCGCTGGGCGGCTACCTGCCGCACCGCCGTACCAAGGCCGATGAGAGCTTCACCGTGCCGCCGATCGAGACCTTCAAGGCCGTGATCGAGCCAACCGCCGAAGGCCGCGAGATTTCCACCACCCAGGCCTATGTGCGCTTCCTGACACAGCTGCTGCGCGAAAAGGAAATCGGCCCCCGCGTGGTGCCGATTCTGGTTGATGAGGCCCGCACCTTCGGCATGGAGGGCCTGTTCCGCCAGATCGGCATCTACAACCCGGCGGGCCAGCAATACACCCCGGTCGACAAAGACCAGGTCATGTACTACAAGGAAGACAAGGCCGGTCAGATCCTGCAGGAAGGCATCAACGAAGCGGGCGGCATGAGCAGCTGGATCGCTGCGGCCACGAGTTACAGCACGAGCAACCGGATCATGATTCCGTTCTACGTGTACTACTCCATGTTCGGCTTCCAGCGCATTGGCGATCTGGCCTGGGCAGCGGGCGACATGCAGGCGCGCGGCTTCCTGCTGGGTGGCACCTCGGGCCGCACCACGCTGAACGGCGAAGGCTTGCAGCACGAAGACGGCCACAGCCACATCCTGGCGGGCACCATCCCCAACTGCATTTCCTACGACCCGACCTTTGCGCACGAGGTGGGGGTGATCCTGCACCACGGTTTGAAGCGCATGGTGGAAACGCAAGACAACGTCTTCTATTACCTGACGCTGTTGAACGAAAACTACCCCATGCCAGGCCTCACGCCCGGCACCGAAGACCAGATCATCAAAGGCATGTATCTCTGCAAGCCGGGCGCCAAGCTCAAGCAGCGTGTCCAGCTGCTGGGCTCGGGCACGATTCTTCGCGAGTCGATTGCTGCGCAGGAATTGCTGGAGAAAGACTGGGGCATTGCGGCCGACGTGTGGAGCTGCCCGAGCTTCAACGAACTGACCCGCGATGGCCAGGACGCCGAGCGCTGGAACCTGCTGCATCCGCTGGAGACGCCGCGTGTGCCGTTCGTGGGTCAGCAGCTGGACAAACACACCGGCCCGGTGGTCGCGTCCACCGACTACATGAAAGCCTACGCCGAGCAGATTCGTCCGTTCATTCCCAAGGGCCGCACCTACAAGGTGCTGGGCACCGACGGTTTTGGACGCTCCGACTTCCGCGTCAAGCTGCGCGAGCACTTCGAGATCAACCGCCACTACATCGTGGTGGCCGCTTTGAAGGCGCTGAGCGAAGAAGGCACCTTGCCGGTCGCGAAGGTCGCCGAAGCTATTCTGAAGTACGGCATCAAAGTGGACAAGATCAACCCGCTGTACGCCTGAACTTGACTACCCCCGCAGCGCCTTTGGCGCTGCCCCCTCAAGGGGGCGAGACCCTGCCGACTGGCAAAGCCAGATCGGCGGTCTCCTGGGTTTGAAGTCTCGCGCTCTGCGCTCTGAATATCTGATTGGAGACAAACATGGCATTGGTAGAAGTACAGGTCCCGGACATCGGTGACTTCGATGAGGTGGCGGTGATCGAGCTGATGGTGAAGGTGGGCGACACGGTCGCGGCCGAGCAGTCGCTGATCACGGTCGAGTCGGACAAAGCCTCGATGGAGATTCCGTCAAGCACGGCGGGCGTGGTGAAAGAGCTGCGTGTCGCCGTTGGTGACAAGGTCAAGCAAGGCTCGGTGGTGCTGGTGGTGGAAGCCGCTGGCGAAGCCGCGGCAGCGCCTGCCGCTGCGGCAGCGCCCACGCCGGCTGCTGCGCCGGTCGCGGCTCCGGTGCTTGCGTCTGCCGCACCTGCCGCGAGCGGTCCGGTCAACGTGATGGTGCCCGACATCGGTGACTTCAAGGACGTGGCGGTGATCGAGGTGTTCGTCAAGCCTGGCGACACCATTAAAGGGGAGCAAAGCCTGATCACGGTCGAGTCCGACAAGGCCTCGATGGAGATTCCGTCGAGCCATGCTGGTGTGCTGAAAGAGCGAAGGTCAAGGTGGGTGACACAGGTCAACATCGGTGACCTGCTGGCCGTGCTCGAAGGCGCAGCAGGAGCGGCTGCTCCCGCAGCGTTGGCACCTGCTGGCGCTCCGGTGGCCGCAGCGCCAGCAGCCGCCGCTGCCGCGCCTGCCGCGACCAGCGTGGCGGCGCCTGCCCACAACCCGAACGGCGACGCCTGCCGTCGGCCTGCCACATGCTTCGCCGTCGGTGCGCAAGTTCGCGCGCGAACTTGGCGTGCCCCTGGCCGAGGTCAAGGGTTCGGGTCTCGAAGAGGGGCCGCATTACCGCGCTGGACATTCAGTCATTCACCAAGTCCATCATGAGTGGCGCGGCGCAAACGGTGGCGCAAGCCGCCAAGGCGCCTGCCGGCGGCGGTGGCTCCGAGCTGGGCCTGATCCCATGGCCGAAAGTGGACTTCACCAAGTTCGGCCCGATCGAGCGCAAGGAGATGGGCCCCATCAAGAAGATCAGCGGTGCCAACCTGTTGCGCAACGCGGTCATGATCCCGGCCGTCACCAACTTCGACGACGCCGACATCACCGATCTCGAAGCCTATCGCGTCGCGCTCAATGCCGAACCGAAAGCCGAAAAGCTGACCATGCTCGCCTTCCTGATGAAGATCGCCGCCTCACATTGGGCAAATTCCCTGAAGTGAATGCTTCGCTCGACGGCGATGCAATGATCCTGAAGCACTATGTCCATATCGGCTTTGCGGTCGACACACCGGGCGGCCTCGTTGTGCCCGTGGTCCGCGATTGCGACAAGAAAGGCGTGCGCGAAATCGCCCGCGATTGCGCCACGCTCAGTGCCCGAGCCCGAGACGGCAAGTTACGCGGCGAAGACATGCAGGGCGGCACCTTCTCGATCTCGTCGCTCGGCGGTATCGGCGGCACCGGTTTCACGCCGATCATCAACGCGCCCGAAGTCGCCATCCTCGGCGCCGTACGCTCCAGCATGAAACCGGTCTGGAACGGCACCGAATTCGTGCCACGCCTGATGCTGCCGCTGTCCCTCACCTGGGACCACCGCGCCATCGACGGCGCCACCGCGGCGCGCTTCAACGCCTACCTCGGTCAGATCCTCGGCGATTTCCGTCGCGTGCTGCTGTAAACCTGGGCCGCAGCCCACCCACTGCGCGGCGCGCCGCTCCCACGGAATTGGAAACGATGGCACTCATGGACATCAAGGTTCCCGACATCGGCGACTTCGACGAGGTCGCGGTCATCGAGCTGCTGGTCAAGCCGGGCGACACGGCGTCGGCCGAGCAGAGCCTGATCACGGTCGAGTCCGACAAGGCCTCGATGGAAATTCCCTCGTCGCACGCCGGCGTGGTGAAGGCCTCACGGTCAAGATGGGCGACAAGGTCAAGGAAGGCTCGGTGGTGCTGGTGCTGGACGCGGCGGGCGATGCGGCGTTGCTCCCGCACCGGCTGCTGCGCCCGCGCCGTCACCCGCGGCTGCCGCGCCCGCTGCATCACCCCCGCTCCGTCCGTGGCTGCTCTTGCCGTCGCTGCGGTGGTGGCGCCCACGGCCGCCAGCTTCAGCGGCTCGGCCGACGTCGAATGCGACCTGCTCGTGCTGGGCGCCGGCCCTGGTGGCTATTCTGCGGCCTTCCGCGCGGCCGATCTCGGCCTGAAGGTCGTGATCGTCGAGCGCTACGCCCAGCTGGGCGGCGTGTGCCTGAACGTGGGTTGCATTCCGTCCAAGGCGCTGCTGCATGTGGCCGCCGTGATGGACGAGGTCTCGCATCTGGCCGACCTGGGCGTGGAGTTCGGCAAGCCCACGGTCAGACGTGGACAAGCTGCGTGCCCACAAGGAAAAGGTCATCGGCAAGCTGACCGGGGGCCTCGCGGCCATGGCCAAGATGCGCAAGGTGACCACCGTGCGCGGCTACGGTGCCTTCGTCGGCCCCAACCACGTCGAGGTGGAAGAGACGACCGGCACGGGCCAGGACAAGACCGGCAGCAAGAAGGTCGTGGCCTTCAAGAAGTGCATCATCGCCGCGGGCTCGCAGGCGGTGCGCCTGCCCTTCATGCCCAATGATCCGCGCGTGGTCGATTCGACCGGCGCGCTGGCGCTCAAGGGCGTGCCCAAGAAGATGCTGATCGTCGGCGGCGGCATCATCGGCCTGGAGATGGGCACGGTGTACTCCACCCTGGGCGCCCGCCTGGATGTGGTCGAGATGCTCGACGGCCTGATGCAGGGCGCCGACCGCGACCTGGTCAAGGTCTGGGAGAAGATGAACAAGGGCCGCTTCGACAAAATCATGCTCAAGACCAAGACCGTCGGCGCGACGGCCACGCCCAAAGGCATCGAAGTCACGTTCGAGAGCGCAGAGCCAGGCGGCAAGGCGCCCGAGCCGCAGGTCTATGACCTGGTGTTGCAGGCGGTGGGCCGCTCGCCCAACGGAAAAAAGATCGCCGCTGACAAGGCGGGTGTGGCGGTGACGGATCGTGGCTTCATCAATGTCGATATCCAGATGCGCACCAATGCGCCACATCTTCGCCATCGGCGACATCGTGGGCCAGCCCATGCTGGCGCACAAGGCGGTGCACGAGGCGCACGTGGCGGCCGAAGTGATCGCCGGTGAACTGCAAGGCAATGCCGAGCTGGCTGCTGCCGCGTTCAATGCCCGCGTGATCCCCAGCGTGGCTTACACCGATCCCGAAGTGGCCTGGGTTGGCCTCACCGAAGACCAGGCCAAGGCGCAAGGCATCAGGGTCAAGAAGGGCCTGTTCCCCTGGACGGCATCGGGCCGCGCCATTGCCAACGGCCGCGACGAGGGTGTCACCAAACTGCTGTTCGACGATTCACCCGAAGCCCATGGCCACGGTAAGATTCTGGGCGGCGGCATGGTCGGCACCCACGCCGGTGACATGATTGGCGAGGTGGCCCTGGCGATCGAGATGGGCGCCGACGCGGTCGACATCGGCAAAACCATCCACCCGCACCCCACGCTGGGCGAGAGCATCGGCATGGCGGCGAAGGTGGCGCACGGGTCTTGTACCGACTTGCCGCCCGCCAAGAAGTAAACGGGTTTCAGCGATCCTCAAAAAAAGCCGACGCCGGCGGTTCGGGCTTTTTGCTGCGCGCTTCTCCCAGCGGGTTCGGAAAGATGCGCTGCGATCTTCTTGGTGCGCGCTCGGTTACGCCACGCTCAGGCCTGGCTGGAGGCCTTTTCCCAGCGTTCCTTGCAGGCCACGCAGTGTTCGGTCTGTGGCTCGATCTTCAGGCGTTCAAAAGGAATGTCGCAGCCGCATTCACCGCACTGGCCGTAGCTGCCGTCGGCCATCGCCTTGAGTGCGCGGTTGATGCGTGTGAGGTCGGCTGCGTCGATGTCGGTCAGGGCCTGGTCGACTTCGCGGGCCACATTGCGCTGGACCATGGCGCCTTCGTTGGCGGTGGGTGGCGAGAGGTTTTCCCGGTTCTGCTGCATTTCCTGTTGCAGGCCAGCGCGACGTTGTAGCAGCAATGCCTTGAGTTCTTCGCGTTGAGCGGGGGTCAGTGTCTGGGTCATGGCATTCCTTGCGGGTAGGGTGGTGGGTAGAAAACCGGCGTGTTCAGCGCGGGTCGTGGGCAGACTGAACCCGCATGCGCAGGCTCAGATCGGTGCGGGAATCGGCGTTCTCCAAGGCGGTTTCCGGCGACGGCGCCCCCGCCTGAACCAGCTGCAGCAGCACCTGGTCGAAGCTCTGCATGCCGACCACGCCGCTCTTCTCGATGGCCTGCTTCAGGCTGTCGACCGCGCCGCGTGCGATGAGATCGCCCACATAGGCGGAATGCAGCAGCACCTCTGCCGCCAGCACGCGCCCGCCCGCAAGCCTGGTAGCAGGCGCTGCGAGATCACGCCCTGCAGGTTGCTGGCGAGATCGAGGTGCACTTGCGCGTGCATGATTTCGGGAAAGAAGCTGACGATGCGGCGTATCGCCTGCGTGGCGTTGGCGGCGTGCAGGGTGGAGACGCAGAGTTGTCCGGTTTCAGCGTAGGCAAGGGCATGTTCCATGGTCTCACGATCGCGAATCTCGCCGATCATGATCACGTTGGGCGCCTGGCGCATGGCATTTCGCAGGGCGTGCGCGAAGCTCATCGTGTCGATACCCACCTCCCGCTGGTCGACCGTGCAACGCTGGTGCGAGAAGAGGTATTCGATCGGGTCTTCTACCGTGAGGATGTGGCCCTCGCTGTGTTGCGCGCGGTGATTCAGCATGGCGGCCAGCGTGGTGCTTTTGCCAGAACCCGCTGCACCGACCACCAGCACCAGCCCCCGTTGCGCCATCGCCAGCGCTTGCACCGCAGGCGGCAGGCCCAGTGCGTTGAAACCGGGTATCTGGTGGTTGATGCGGCGCGCCACCATCGCCACATCGCCCCGCTGGCGGTAGACGTTGATGCGGAAGCGACCGATCTCGGGCGCGTTGTGCGCCAGGTTGCATTCGAGTGTCTTTTCGAACTCGGCAATTTGCTCGGCGCTCATCACGGATACGTAAGAGCACCTGCCTCACCCTGCTGCAGCGCCGGCAATGGCAAAGGCAATGAACGGCCCTGTACCTTGATGTGCGGTGGCGCGCCTGTTGTCAGAAAAGATCAGACGCCTGATGCTGCGCCATTTGGCCCAACAGGCGATGCAGTTGCGTTTTCTCCATGCTCGGTTCCTCGTCGAATGGTCGTGCCAGATCGGCACCTCACTGCGCTGCGGCATACCCCCATCCGCATCCATGCATGTTGACATGCTAGCGCGAGCCGCAACGGCATGTCGGCTCGAATCGACAAGGTTTGACCCAAGGCAAACCGCGTTCCGATGCGCCACAAAAGCATGGGCAGCAACTACTATGATCTGCACGGTGATGGGGTTCATGTCCGCACAGTTGCGGCTTCCAAATGAAAAAACCGGTTCGCGACCGGTTTCTTCTTGGCGCGCAGTGCGCTCAGGCCAGCTTGTCCAGTGTGCTGGTGGCTTGCGCCAGCAGGTAATAGAAGGTCACCCGATTTTTGCGGTTCACCCCTTTCAGTTGCGCCAGCACCTTCGTGAGGCCAGCGTCTGCCGCCTCGGCGGCCAGCCCCAGTTTTTTCGCTGCAAAGCCATCGCGCACGGTGGCCAGTTCCTTCGGGTCGCTGCCCGA
This sequence comes from uncultured beta proteobacterium, assembly GCA_963831255.1. GTDB lineage: Bacteria > Pseudomonadota > Gammaproteobacteria > Burkholderiales > Burkholderiaceae_C > Hydrogenophaga. The sequence goes on from CAWHPI010000003.1 coordinate 569,636, forward strand.
GACCAGAGCGGAGTTGGCGTTGCGCAAGGCGATGCCGCAATACTTGACGATCGCGTTCACATGGGCTTCGCTGGCTTGAGGCGCGTACTTGCGGACATCGGCGAGGTGATCAGACATGGATTCTCCTTTTGAGGACGGTTGAACGGCTTGGGTGGTGGACCGGGTGCCGGCTGTTGGGTGCCGACACACGCCAGTGTGCCGCAGCACTGCGATGAATGGAAGCTGAAAGTAGTCGTTTTCTTGCGCCAGCCGGGTGACATACTGCCCGATCCTATGTTGGTGCCCCTGCCGACACGCTCGCCTGGAGATTCAATTGAACACCCTGGACACCGACTACCTGGTGGTCGGCAGCGGCGCTGTCGGCCTGGCTTTTGCCGACACCTTGCTGCAGGAAACCGAGGCGCGCATCACCATCGTCGACCGCCACGGCAAGCCCGGCGGCCACTGGAACGATGCGTACGCGTTTGTGGCCTTGCACCAGCCCTCGGCGTTTTACGGCGTGAACTCGCTGCCGCTGGGGAGCAACCGAAAAGACACCATTGGCGTCAACCAGGGGCTGTACGAACTGGCGTCGGGCCCCGAGGTCAGTGGCTATTTCGACGCCGTGATGCGCCAGCGCTTGCTGCCCAGCGGCCGGGTGAGCTACCACCCCATGCGCCACGACCTGGGCGGCGGCCGGTTTGTGTCGATGCTCTCGGCGAAGAAACCCAGGTGCGCGTGGCCCGCAAAACCGTGGACGCCACCTTTTTGGCACCTCCGGTGCCGACCCCAGCACGCCGACGCTTCGAGGTCGCCGCCGACGTGAACCTGGTGCCGCCCAACGCCTTGCCTCAGCTGTGGATGAAGCCCGCTGAGCAGCGCCCCAAGCGGTTTGTGATCGTGGGCGCGGGCAAGACGGCGATGGACGTGGGCGTGTGGCTGCTGGGCAGCGGCGCCAGGCCCGAGAGCATCCACTGGGTGGTGCCGCGCGACTCGTGGCTGCTCAACCGGCTGCACACCCAGCCCGGGCTGGAGTTCTTCCACGAGACCCTGGGCGGACAGGCCGCGCAGATGGAAGCGTTTGCCGCAGCGAGCTCGCTGGACGACCTGTTCGAGCGGCTGGAGGCGGCCGGCATCATGCTGCGCATCGACCGCGCGGTGCGTCCCAGCATGTTTCATTTCGCCACCATGTCCACCGGCGAGATCGAGGCCTTGCGCCGCATATCACCCAGGTGATCCGGCTGGGCCGGGTGAGGGCGATCGATGGC
>CAWHPI010000004.1:0-283354 GCA_963831255.1 uncultured beta proteobacterium
GGGCACGGTGGTGACGCTGCTGCTGCCGCTGATGGAATCGTTCCAGCCGTCCGATCTGCACACACCGGAGGCAGGCATGAGTTCACCAAAAGGCCCGCAGCTGCTGATCGTGGAAGACGATCTGGCGCTGCAGAAAGCAGATCAAGTGGTCGCTCGACCAGTTCGAGTCGGTCACAGCCGAGCGACCGCGAGAGCGCGCTGATCCAGCTGCGCCAGCACACGCCCGCCGTGGTCACCATGGACCTGGGCCTGCCGCCCGACGCCGACGGTGTCACCGAAGGCTTCAAGTTGCTGGAGCAGATGCTGGCGGCTGCGCCCGAGGTGAAGGTGATCGTGTTGACCGGGCAGAACGACCAGGACAACGCGCTGCGTGCGGTGGCCATGGGCGCCTACGATTTCCTGGCCAAGCCATTCGAGCCCGAGGTGCTGAACCTGACGGTCGAGCGCGCCTATCGCCTGGACGAGCTGCAGGCGGAAAACCGGCGGCTGCAGGCGATGCGCCAGCCCGACGCCTGGCCGGGCCTGATCACGCGCGACCCGGAGATGCTGCGCGTGTGCCGCACCATCGAAAACGTGGCCGACAGCGACGCCACCGTGATGCTGCTGGGCGAAAGCGGCACCGGCAAGGAGGTGCTGGCGCGCGGGCTGCACCGGCTCGAACCGCCGCAACGAGCGTTTCGTGGCCATCAACTGCGCAGCCATCCCCGAGAACCTGCTGGAGAGCGAGCTGTTCGGCTACGAGAAGGGCGCGTTCACCGGCGCGGCCAAAACCACGCTGGGCAAGATCGAGACCGCCCACGGCGGCACGCTGATGCTCGACGAGATCGGCGACCTGCCGCATGCCCTTGCAGGCCAAGCTGCTGCGCTTCCTGCAGGAACGCACGATCGAGCGGCTGGGCGGGCGCCAGGAGATGCCGGTGGATGTGCGCGTGGTCTGCGCCACGCACCAGGACCTGAAGCAGACTCATCACCGAGGGCCAGTTTCGCGAAGACCTGTACTACCGGCTGGCCGAGATCGTGGTCAACATTCCGCCGCTGCGCGACCGCGTCGGCGACGCCGTGCTGCTGGCGCACGCCTTGACCGAGCGCTTTGCCAGGAACAAAAGCGCGGCAGCCTGTCGCTGGGCGAGGACGCCTTGCGCGCCATCGAAGCCTATGCCTGGCCGGGCAACGTGCGCGAGCTGGAAAACTGCCTCAAGCGCGCCACCATCATGGCCGACGGCAGCCAGATCACAGCCGAAGACCTCGGCCTGGCCGTGGCCAGCGACGATGCCGCCTGACGGCATCGACTTGATCTGCGCACCGTGCGCGAGGAAGCCGAGCGCAAGGCCATGGTTGCGGCGCTGGCTCGCGCCAACGGCAATGTGCTCAAGGCGGCCGAGCTGCTGGGCGTGAGCCGGCCGACCTTGTACGACCTGATGCACCGGCTTGGCCTGAAGTGAGCCACTTGCCAGCGCCCCGATTTTTGTGACACAACCCACTTTTGTGACCCAGGAGAACGCCATGAACCACAACACACTCACCACTCGCCTGGCCCCGGTGGCCCTGGCCATCACCCTGCTGCTGGCCGGCTGTGGCAACAGCGACCCGCAGAAAATGGTGGCTTCTGCGCGCGATTACATGGCGAACAACGACACGCCGGCGGCCATCATCCAGCTCAAGAACGCGCTGCAGGAAAAACCCGATCTGGCCGAAGCGCGTTTTCTGCTGGGCAAGGCCTTGCTGACCCGCGGCGATGTGCCGGGCAGCGAGATCGAACTGCAAAAAGCGCGCGATCTGGGCTACGCCGCCGACGAGGTCACGCCGCTGCTGGTGCGCAGCCGCATCGCGCAGGGCCAGTTCAAGCAGGTGACCGACGAATTTGCCAAGGTGCAACTCGGTACGCCCGAGGCCAACGCCGAGCTGAAAACCATGCTGGCAGTGGCCTGGCGTCAGCAAAACAACGAGCAGGGTTTTGAGGCCAGTTTGAAAGAGGCGTTGCAGGCCAAACCCGACCACGCGCCGGCGCTGATCGAGCAGGCACGCCTGCGCGCGGCCAAGGCCGATTTCGACGCTGCGCTGGACATCCTCGACAAGGTGATCGCCCAGGACCCGAAGAACGCGGATGCCCTGAAGTTCCGTGGTGACATCGAGCTGCACGGCAAGCGCGACCCCGAGCGCGCGCTGGCCGCCTACCGAGCGTCTGCCGAGGCCAAGCCCAACTTTGCCGACGGCCAGGCCAGCGTGGTGCGCCTGCTGCTGGGACAGGGCAAGAACGACGAAGCCGCAACCGAGCTGGACAAGCTCACCAAGTTCGCTGCCGGGCGTCCGCAGACCCTGTATCTGCAGTCGCAACTGGCGTACCAGAAAGGCGACTACAAGGGCGCGCAGACCCAGATCCAGCAGCTGCTGAAGATCAGCCCCGACATTCCGATCGGACTGGAACTGGCCGGTGCCATCGAGTACCAGCTCAATTCCATGGTGCAGGCCGAGGCGCTGCTGAGCCGGGCCTTGCAGGCCGCGCCTGGCCTGAATGTGGCGCGGCGATTTTTGGTGCTCTCCTATCTGCGCTCTGGGCAGATCGATCGCGCAGCGGGCGCCTTGCCCACCGATCTGGACAACCCCGCGCTCGACCCGACCATGCTGTCGGTGGCGGGGCAGGTGTTCATGGTCAAGGGCGAATTCGAGCGCGCGCAGCAGCTGTTTGCCCGCGCGTCCAAGCTCGACCCGAATGACCCAGCCAAACGCACCTCGGTGGCGATCAGCCAGCTCATGCTGGGCAAGACCGACGTGGCGCTCAACAGCCTGCAGGCCATCGCCTCGGCCGACGATGGCGTGGTCGCCGACCTGGCCCTGATCAACGCGCACATGCAGCGCCGAGAGATCGACCAGGCCCTGGCCGCCATCGATGCGATGCAGAAGAAGCAAACCACCGACCCGCTGCCGCTGCAGCTGCGCGGCCGCGCCTTGCTGCTGCGCAACGACCTGGCGGGCGCTCGCAAGGCCTTCACCGATGCACAGACACTCAACCCCGACTATTTCGCCGCCACCGCGGCGCTGGCCGCGGTTGACATGGTGGAGAACAAACCAGCCGATGCCTTGAAGCGGCTCGACGAGGTGTTGCAGCGCAACCCCAAGAACTTCCAGGCGCTGCTGGTGCAGGCCGAGATTCTGGGCCGCAGCGGCGGCACGCCCGAGGATGTCACCAAGAAGATTCAGCAGGCTGTGGATGCCGCGCCGAGCGAGAAAATGCCGCGGCTGATGCTGGTGGAGCAGTTCCTGCGCGGCAACGATGCCAAGTCGGCGCTCTCTGCGGCGCAAAGCGCGGCAGCGGCCCAGCCCGATGTGGCGGAAATCGTCGATGCGCTGGGCCGTGCCCAGACCGCAGCCGGCGAATACAACCAGGCCATGAGCACCTTTGGCAAGCTGGACGGCCTGTTGCCCAATTCGCCCCTGCCGTCGCTGCGCCGCTCCATGGTCAATCTCGCCAGCGGCGACAAGCCGCAGGCCATGCAAAACCTGCGCAAGGCGCTGGAGGTGCAGCCCGATCTGCTGGAAGCCCAGCGCAGCCTGGCCAGCCTGAGTCTGGACACGCAGAAGCCCGCCGAGGCGCTGGCGATCAGCCGCACGGTGCAAAAGCAGCGTCCGAAGGAGGGTGTGGGCTACATCCTGGAGGGCGACGTGCACGCAGCGGGCAAGAACTGGGAGCAGTCGGCAGATGCCTACCGCGCCGGTCTCAAGGCCGCGCCTGGCCCTGAGCTCGCGATCAAGCTGCACACGGCGCTTGACCCTGGGCGGCAAGGCAGCCGATGCCGATCGCTTTGCTGCCGACTGGATGAAGGGCAACCCGAGAGACGCAGCGCTGCCGCTCTACCTGGGCGACCGAGCGATCGCCACCAACAAGCTGGCCGACGCGCAGCGGCTGTACGACCGGGTGATCGCGCTGCAGCCGCGCAATGCGGTGGCGCTCAACAACCTGGCCTGGGTGGCGGGGCAGCTGGGGCGCGCCGATGCGGTGGCGCTGGCCGAGCGGGCCAACGAAGCGGCGCCGAACCAGCCCGCGTTCATGGACACACTGGCCATGCTGTGGTCGGACAAGGGCGACCACGCGCGCGCGCTCGACTTGCAGAAAAAGGTGGTGGCGCTGCAGCCCAACGCGCCGCTGTTCAAGCTCAACCTCGCCAAGATTCACATCAAGGCGGGAGACAAGGCTGCGGCGCGTCCGCTGCTGGACGAGGTCTCGGCGCTGGGCGACAAGTTTGGCGGCCAGGCCGAGGTGGACAAGCTCAAGCAGGGTCTGTGAGTGCCCGGAATCCGTATTCGCTGAACAGCGCCCGGCGCGCCGGGCGGGATTCGTCATGAGGCTGTCTTTGGAACTCCTTGCCCGATTGGTTGGCTGCGTGTGCCGTTTTGGCGCCCATTGGCTGCTGCTGGTGCCTTTGTTGTCGCTCGCCGCCCCGGCGCACGCAGACCTGCCCGATACCATTGCCCGCCTGAAACCCTCGGTGGTGCTGGTGGGCACCTTCAAGGCCACCAACAGTCCGAGGTTTCAGTTGCGTGGCACCGGCTTTGTGGTGGGCCGGGGTGGGCAGGTGATCACCAATGCCCACGTGCTGCCGGACGACCTGGGGCAAAGCGATGCCGCTGCCTTGGTGGTGCAGGTGCGTGGCCGCGACGGCGCCTGGCAAATGCGCGCCGCCGAGTTGCAAGGGCGCAGCGACGAACACGATCTGGCGCTGCTGCGCATGGATGGGCCGGCTGCCCCGGCGATGGCGATTGGTGATTCGGCCCGCGTGCGCGAGGGCGACAGCCTGGCGTTCATGGGCTTTCCGATCGGTGGCGTGCTGGGTTTCTCGGTGGTGACCCACCGGGCCATGGTGTCTTCCATCACCGTGGCTGCGCTGCCCAGCCCCTCCGCCGACAAGCTCAAGCCGCAAGCGATTCGCGGCCTGCGCGACGGCACCTTCAACATCTTCCAGCTCGACGCCACCGCCTACCCCGGCAACAGCGGCGGCCCGCTGTTCGATCCCGACTCCGGCGAGGTGGTGGGTGTGGTGAACATGGTGCTGATCAAGGGCACGCGCGAATCGGCGCTGAGCCAGCCCTCGGGCATCACCTACGCGATTCCGGCGGTGCACGTGAAAGCCTTGCTGGAGCGGCATCCATGAGTGGACCGGTGGAGCAGGTCGATGCGCTGGTGATCGGCGCGGGCGTGGTCGGGCTGGCGGTGGCGCGCGCGCTGGCGCTGGCCGGGCGCGAGGTGATGGTGCTGGAGGCGCGAGGGCGCGATCGGCACCGGCACCAGCTCGCGCAACAGCGAGGTGATTCACGCCGGTATCTATTACCCCGCCGGCTCGCTCAAGGCGCGGCTCTGCGTGCAGGGCAAGGCGATGCTCTACGCCTACTGCGCCGAGCGCGGCATTGCCCACAAGCGCTGCGGCAAGCTGATCGTGGCCAACACACCCAGCCAGCTCGCCGCGCTGCCAGGCATCGTTGAACGTGCCCGGGCCAACGGGGTGGACGACCTGCGCCTGCTGACCGGCGAAGAAGCGCGGGCCATGGAGCCGGCGCTGCAATGCCTGGGGGCGGTGCATTCGCCCTCCACCGGCATTGTTGACAGCCACGCGCTCATGCTCGCGCTGCAAGGCGATCTGGAAAACGCAGGCGGCCTGGTGGCCTGCCGCAGCCCGGTGCAGTCGCTCGTGGTCCGCAATGAGGGGATCGAGGTGGTCAGCGCCGATGGCGCTGCGTTTGCTGGCGCGAACCGTGGTGAATGCCGCGGGTCTGGCCGCCTGCGCTCTGGCCGCTGCCACCGAGGGCCTGGATCCGCGACACGTGCCGCGTGCCTGGTACGCCAAGGGCAGCTATTTCGCGCTCGCCGGTCGCTCACCGTTTCAGTGCCTGATCTATCCGGCGCCCGAGCCCGACAAGCACCTGGCCGGGCTGGGCGTGCACCTCACGGTCGACCTGGGTGGGCAGGCGAAATTTGGCCCCGATGTGCAGTGGATTGAAGACCCGCTGAACCTGCAAGTCGACCCCGCGCGTGGCGATGCCTTCTATGCCGAGGTGCGGCGCTACTGGCCCGCCTTGCCCGATGGCGCGCTGTTGCCGGACTACGCAGGCATACGCCCAAAAATCAGCGGGCCGCACGAGCCAGCGGCCGACTTCGTCATCCAGGGTCCTTCGGTACACGGCGTGCCGGGCCTGGTCAACCTGTTCGGCATCGAGTCGCCCGGGTTTGACCAGCGCTCTGGCGATTGGCGAGGCGGTGGCCGATCTGGTTTAGCGCTTGTTCAGCGCCAAACAGGTGCTGAATTAACCAGGCAGGCGATGCGCCCGAACGGCTTCTGCCGAAGCCCTCACCAGTGCTGGCCCCTGGTAGATCAGGCCGGTGTAGATCTGCACCACGTCGGCGCCGGCGTCGATCTTGCTCACGGCATCTTGCGCGTTCAGGATGCCACCCACGCCGATGATGGGGAAACGCGGGCCGAGGCGATCGCGCAGCTGGCGGATCACGGCGTTGCTCATGGCCAGCACCGGCGCGCCGGAGAGGCCACCGGCCTCGCTGGCATGGGGCAGACCAGCCACGGCGTCTCGGCTGAGCGTGGTGTTGGTGGCGATCACGCCCCAGTTCTGGTTTGGCTCGCCCGCGCTGTTGGCGCCGTAGCGCAGCAGCGTGGTGGCGATCACCTCGATTTGCGCGGCGTCGAGGTCGGGCGCGATTTTGAGAAAGACGGGGATGCGCCGACCAGTTTTCTGCGCCAGTTGTTCACGGCGCTCGGACACGGCGCCGAGCAGCGCATCCAGCGCGGCGTCGCTTTGCAGGCTGCGCAGGTTTTGCGTGTTGGGGCTGGAGATGTTGACCGTGACGTAGTCGGCGTGCGGATACACACCGTCCAGGCAGGTGAGGTAGTCGTCGGTGGCGCGCTCGATGGGGGTGGCGGCGTTCTTGCCAATGTTCAGGCCCAGCAGCATGGGTGTGGCGCCACCGCGGTCACGAAAGCGCGCGCGCTGCACGTTGGCGATGAAGGCGGCCAGGCCCTCGTTGTTGAACCCCAGGCGGTTGATCAGCGCCTGGCGCTCGGGCAGGCGGAACATGCGCGGCTTGGCGTTGCCGGGCTGCGCCAGAGGTGTCACCGTGCCAACCTCGACAAAGCCAAAGCCCATGGCGGCCAGACCGTCGATGCAGCGGGCGTTTTTGTCCAGCCCGGCGGCGAGGCCCACGCGGTTGGGGAATCGCAGCCCGGCCAGGGTGAACGGGTCGTCGACCCGGCGCTCGCTGTAGAGGCAGGTGAGCGGGGAATTTTGCAGTCTGGCGATGCTGTGCAGGGTGAGATCGTGCGCGGCTTCGGGGTCGAGCCCGAAGAGAAAGGGGCGCGTCAGACCGTAGGGGAGAAGGGACATCGGATAATTGCGGTTGTGTGTTTTTTCGATTGTCTCAAATGACCCAAGACGAGCTCAAAACCCTGGTCGGGCAGGCCGCGCTGCAGTATGTGATTCCCGGCGAGATCGTCGGCGTGGGCACCGGCTCGACGGTGAACAAGTTCATCGACGCGCTGGCCAGCCTGAAAGACCAGATTCCCGGCGCTGTCTCCAGCTCGGAAGCCTCCACCGCACGGCTGAAGGCGCTGGGCATTGCGGTGTTCGAGGCCAATGCGGTGGGTGACATTGCGGTCTACATCGATGGTGCAGACGAAATCGATGCCCAGGGCTTCATGGTCAAGGGCGGTGGTGCAGCGCTCACGCGCGAAAAAATCGTGGCCGCGCAGTCGCGCCGGTTTGTGTGCATCGCCGACGAATCCAAGCTGGTGAAGACGCTGGGCGCCTTCCCGCTGCCGGTGGAGGTGATTCCGATGGCCAGCGCTCGGCTGGTGCGGCAGTTTGCCGCACTGGGCGGACAGGCGCGGGTGAGACTGAAGGACGGCGTGCCGCTGGTGACCGACAACGGGCAGCACATTCTGGATGTGACCGGCTTGCAGATCACCGAGCCGCTGGCGTTCGAAAGCTCGGTGAACCAGTGGCCGGGCGTGGTGTCGGTGGGGGTGTTCGCCCACCAGAAAGCCAGCGTGTGCCTGCTGGGCACGGCCAGCGGCGTGAAAACACTCAGTTTCTGAGGACCCAAGGGCGCGGGTTTGGGCGCCCGGCCCGGCGATCAGAAGCGGATGCCTGCCGGGTTGTTGACGGGCGGTGCCACCGGGATATTGGTGGCGGGACTCGCAGGCGTTGCGGCCGCTGGAGCCGCTGGCGCTTCGGGTGGGGGCCGAACGGCCACCAGCGGCGCGGGGGCCGGGCGACGGTAATTGCCGGGCAGTGCCGACGTTTTCGGGTAGCCGGCCGCGTCCAGGAACTGGGTCCATTCGGTGTCCGAGTAGCCCTTGATCTGCTGACCGCCGATGGTGAGAAACGGCAGCGAGGCCTCGCCGCTCAGGCGCTTGAGCGCGTCGCCGTCTTCCGGCGTGTCGACGGTTTTTTCGGTGTACGGGATGCCGCGCGCATTGAGCAGGTTGCGCCCGCTGTTGCAGGGTGCGCACTCCTTGCCGGTGTACAGCGTGACCGGGTAACGACCCACCACCTGGCGCAGCTGGAATGGCAGCTGTGAGCCGGTGTCCGGTGCGGCGGCGCTGCCGGTGGACCCCACCGCACGGGCATCGCTGGCGGGCGGCGGCCGATCGGAGAAGGTAACGCGTCCATCGGGCCCGACGATTCTGTAGACGCCTTGAGCGCCAGCCGAGAAAGCCGCCAGGCCCAGCACCACCGCGAGACCGGCGGCCGCCCAGGGCTTGATGGCGCGTGGCTGGCTCAGATCGTTGAAGGCGGATGCGGTGGTCATGTCAGGTCCTATCGGCAAGTCGCTGAAAAAATGCAATGCAGCCCGAGGTGTGCTCAGGCCATGCCCTGATGGCGCAGCAGGGCCGCGATGTCGGGCTCGCGGCCCCGGAAGGCCTTGAAAGATTCCATGGCGGGCCGGCTGCCGCCCGCTTCCAGAACCTCGGCACGGTAGCGCCTGCCGGTGGCGACGTCCAGCGTGTTGTGCCCATTGGCGGCTGCGGCCTCTTCAAAGGCGGCATAGGCGTCTGCCGACAGCACCTCGGCCCACTTGTAGCTGTAGTAGCCGGCTGAGTAGCCGCCGGCAAAAATGTGGCTGAAGGTGTTGGCCGAGCGGCTGTAGGCCGGCGGCTGCATCACCGCCACCTCGTCGCGCACCTGCTGTTGCAGCGCGAGGATGGCCGGGCCGTCGAGCGCGGTGGTGGCGCTGTGCAGCAGCATGTCGAACAGGGAAAACTCGACCTGGCGCAGCGTCTGCAGGCCGCTCTGGAAGTTCTTGGCAGCGAGCATTTTGTCGAACAGCGCGCGCGGCAGCGGCTCGCCGGTGTCGACATGGGCCGTCATGTGCTTGAGCACATCCCATTCCCAGCAGAAGTTTTCCATGAACTGGCTGGGCAGCTCCACCGCGTCCCACTCCACGCCGCTGATGCCCGAGACATCGTGCTCGTTCACCTGGGTCAGCAGGTGGTGCAGGCCGTGGCCGAACTCGTGGAACAGGGTGATCACGTCGTCGTGCGTGAGCAGCGCCGGCTTGCCATTCACGCCCTCGGCGAAGTTGCACACCAGGTGCGCCACCGGGGTTTGCAGCGCGCCGGTGTCAGGCCGCAGCCAGCGGGCGCGCACGTCGTCCATCCAGGCGCCGCCGCGTTTGCCGTTGCGTGCGCCGGGGTCCAGGTAAAACTGGCCGACCAGTTCGGCCCCCCGGGCCGTGTGGCGTTCGATGCGGTAGAACTCGACGCTCGGATGCCAGGTGGGCGCGCTGTCGCGGCGAATCGCCACTTCAAACAGGGTCTCGACAATCTGGAACAGGCCCGCAAGCACCTTGGGTGCGGTGAAGTAGGGTTTGACTTCCTGCTCGCTGAAGGCGTAGCGCTGCTTCCTTCAGCTTTTCGCCGATGTAGGTCCAGTCCCAGGGCTGAGGATCGTTCAGGCCAAGCTCGCTGGCGGCAAAAGCGCGCAGATCGGCGAGGTCTTTTTCCGCATGGGGCCGGGCGCGCTGGCCCAGATCGCGCAGGAAGGCGATCACCTGTTCGGGCGACTCGGCCATTTTGGCCACCAGCGACACGTCGGCAAAGTGGCGGTAGCCCAGCAGCAGGGCTTCTTCCAGCTTGAGCGCCAGCAACTCGCTCATGAGGGCCGTGTTGTCGAACTTCAACGCCTCGCCTTCGACCTGGTCGCTGGCGCGGGTGGCGTAGGCCCGGTGCAGACGCTGGCGCACGCTGGCGCTGTGTGGCGAACTGCATCACCGGCAGGTAGCAGGGCAGCTTGAGCGTGAGCTTGTGGCCGGTCTGGCCATCCGTCTGCGCGGCAGCGGCTGTGGCTTGCAACACGTCATCGGGCACGCCGGCGAGCTCTTCGGTGGAGACGATCAGGCTGAAGGCGTCTGTCGCGTCGAGCGCGTTTTCGCTGAATTTTTGGGCCAGTTCGGCCTGGCGTTCCTGGATGGCGGCGAACCTGGCCTTGGCCTTTCCCACCAGATCGGCGCCGCCCAGGCGGAAACCGCGCATGGCATTTTTGTGCGCCTGCGTCTGCTCGGGCGTCAGGCTGGCAGCGTCCATTGCCTTGTATTTCGCGTAGAGGCGCTCGTCGGCGCCGAGCCGGGTCCAGAACTCGGTGACCTGGGGCAGGGCGGCGTTGTAGGCTGCGCGCAGTTCCGGGGTGTCCGCCACGAGTTGAGGTGGCTCACGGCGCCCCAGGCGCGCCCCAGGCGCTCCGTGGGCACGTCCAGCGCCTTGGCCATCGCTTGCCAGTCGGCGGGAAATTCCGGTGCCGTCACGGTCTCCAGCGCGGCGTTGGCGGCTTGCAGCAGTTCGTCGATGGCTGGGCCAACGGCTTCGGGACGAATGGCGTCAAACAGCGGCAGATCGGCGAAGTCGAGCAGGGCGTTGGCGGCGAGAGTGGCTTGGGAGGAGGTCATGCTGGTTCAGATGGGGCTTGGGCGCAAGGGTTCAAGCGCAGTTCAAACAGGGCTGTCGCCGCGCCAGGGGATCAGCCGCCCGCCGCAGCAAACCACTCAGGGGGCGCTCTTCTTGATGCTTTTCTTGAGCACCTTGGCGCGCTTGATCTGGCCACCCGAGGTCAGGCGCTGGTTGCCCAGTACCCGCACCCGTTTCACTTCTGGCCGCTGCCCGCCGCGTTTGCTGAACTTGAGCACCTTCACGTCGCGCGGGCCGGGCATGCGGTCTTCGTCCACCGGCTTGACCTTCTCGGCACCTGTGGGCGCCAGAGCACCAGCAGCTTGCCGATGTGCTGGATCGGCGCTGCGTCCAGCTCGCTCGGCCAGCGTTTGCAGCATGGCTTCGCGAGCGCTGCGGTCGTCGCTGAACACGCGTACCTTGATGAGCCCATGGGCCTTGAGGGCGCCGTCCACCTCTTTCTTGACCGCCGGGGTCAGGCCGTCGCCGCCCACCAGGACAACCGGATCGAGATGGTGCGCGTCGGCGCGATGGACCTTGCGCTGGGCGGGGGTGAGTGTGATTTGGGGCATGGGACAATTATCGTTGACACCGAAGAAAGGCCTCCATGGGCATGAAAGTCAAGACGCAGAGCAAGAAGGTCAACAAGGCCTGGCTCAACCAGCACGTGAACGATCCCTACGTGAAACTGGCGCACCGTGACGGCTACCGCTCGCGAGCTGCCTACAAGCTCAAAGAGATCGACGAGACCCTGGGCCTGATCCGGCCCGGTCGATTGCGTGGTGGACCTCGGCTCGGCGCCTGGCGCGTGGAGCCAGTACGTGCGCCGACAGCTGAGCCCCCAGGGCGCGGCGGTGGGTGAGCTTGACGGGCACATTCTGGCGCTGGACCTGATCCCGATGGAGGCGGTGGAGGGGGTGCATTTCGTGCTCGGGCGATTTTCGGGATGCCGGGGTGCTCAGTGCAGCTGGAGCAACGCCCTGAGCGAGCGCGGGATCGAGGCGGTGGACGTGGTCTTGTCCGACATGGCACCCAATCTCTCCGGCATCGGCTCGGCCGATGCCGCCCGCATCACCGATCTGGTGGAGCTGGCTGTGGACTTTTCCGTGCAGCACCTGCGGCCTGAGGGCGCGCTGGTGGTCAAACTCTTTCATGGCGGCGCTTACGACCCGCTGGTTGCCCTGTTTCGCCGAACCTTTCGCACCGTCAAGGCGGTCAAGCCCAAGGCATCTCGTGACAAATCGTCCGAAACCTTTCTGGTGGGACTGGGTCTGAAAGCAGCAACAACCGCGCCCTAACGCGGCCTGGCGTGGACCCGGCTGCCAGGTGAAGAGGCTCACTATCCCCTTGATTGGTATTGACAAGTCAAGCTTCCCGGGAAGCACGGCTTGAAAGTTCTAGAATCAGAGTCATATGACCGAGCGTGTCAATCAATCCGTCAGGAGTTTCACTTGAACAACCAATGGTTTTCGAAAATTGCCGTGTGGATGGTGATCGCCATGGTGCTTTTCACCGTCTTCAAGCAGTTCGATGGCCGTGCCACCGCGAGCGCGGGCAGTGTGGCGTATTCCGATTTTCTGGAGCAGGTGAAGTCCGGGCAGATCAAGACCGCGACCATTCAGGAGGGCCAAGGTGGGACGGAGATCGTGGCCATCACCCAGGATGACCGCCGCATTCGGACCACGGCCACTTACCTGGATCGAGGTCTGGTTGGCGATCTGATTGCCAACGATGTGAAATTCGATGTGCGCCCGCGCGAAGAAGGTTCGCTGCTGATGACCCTGCTGGTGAGCTGGGGCCCCATGTTGCTGCTGATTGGCGTGTGGATTTACTTCATGCGACAAATGCAGGGTGGCGGCAAGGGCGGCGCCTTCAGTTTCGGCAAGAGCAAGGCGCGCTTGCTGGATGAAAACAGCAACAACGTGACGTTTGCCGACGTGGCAGGTTGTGACGAGGCGAAAGAGGAGGTCAAGGAGGTGGTTGACTTCCTGAAAGACCCGGCGAAATTCCAGAAGCTGGGCGGTCGCATTCCGCGCGGCCTGCTGTTGGTCGGCCCACCCGGTACCGGCAAGACGCTGCTCGCCAAAGGCATCGCCGGCGAAGCCAAGGTGCCGTTCTTCAGCATTTCGGGCTCCGATTTTGTGGAAATGTTCGTGGGTGTGGGTGCTTCCCGCGTTCGGGACATGTTCGACAACGCCAAGAAAAACGCGCCCTGCATCATCTTTATTGATGAAATCGACGCCGTGGGCCGTCAGCGTGGCGCCGGTCTGGGTGGCGGCAACGACGAGCGCGAGCAGACGCTGAACCAGATGCTGGTCGAGATGGACGGCTTCGACACCAACGCGGGTGTCATCGTGGTGGCTGCCACCAACCGCCCCGACATTCTGGATGCCGCCTTGCTGCGCCCAGGCCGTTTCGACCGTCAGGTGTATGTGACGCTGCCCGACATCCGCGGCCGCGAGCAGATCCTGAACGTGCACATGCGAAAGGTGCCGCTGGGCACCGACGTCAACGCCACCGTCATTGCCCGCGGCACGCCTGGCATGAGCGGCGCCGACCTGGCCAATCTGTGCAACGAAGCCGCGCTGATGGCGGCCCGCCGCAACGCCCGCACAGTTGAGATGCAGGACTTCGAGAAGGCCAAAGACAAGATCTTCATGGGCCCCGAGCGCAAGAGCATGGTGATGCCCGAAGAAGAGCGTCGCAACACGGCTTATCACGAGTCTGGCCATGCGCTGATTGGCAAGCTGATGCCCAAGTGCGACCCGGTGCACAAGGTCACGATCATCCCGCGTGGCCGTGCGCTGGGCGTGACCATGAGCCTGCCCGCGCAGGACCGCTACAGCTACGACAAGGAGTACATGCTGAACCAGATCAGCATGCTGTTTGGTGGCCGCATCGCCGAGGAGGTGTTCATGAACCAGATGACCACCGGCGCCAGCAACGACTTTGAGCGCGCGACCACGATCGCCCGCGACATGGTGATGCGCTATGGCATGACCGACGCGCTGGGCCCGATGGTTTACGCTGAAAACGAGGGCGAGGTGTTCCTCGGCCGCTCGGTCACCAAGACCACCAACATGAGCGAGCAGACCATGCAGAAGGTCGACGCCGAGGTGCGCCGCATCATCGACCAGCAGTACAAGCTGGCCCGTGACCTGATCGAAGAGCCACAGCGACAAGATGCACGCCATGGCCAAGGCCCTGCTGGAGTGGGAAACCATCGATGCCGACCAGATTGACGACATCATGGCTGGCAAGCCACCGCGTCCACCCAAAGACTGGACACCGCGCAATCCATCGGTTGGTGGCGGTGGTGGCAGCGGTGGCACACCCACCGTGACGCACCGACCCGGCGCCCACGGCGGCCTGACAGGGCTACTCTTCATCCACACACGGGGCCTCGGGCCCCGTTGTGCTGTCTGGCACCTCAACCCGTCTTCGCCCATGCCAGCCACGATCTGGACCACCACCCGTTTCGACCTCGACCTCTCCACTCCGAAGGTGATGGGGATCGTCAACGTCACGCCCGACTCGTTTTCCGACGGCGGGCTGAGCGCCACCACCAGCGCGGCGCTGCGCCATTGCGAACGCCTGCTGCGAGAGGGCGCCGACATGCTGGACATTGGTGGTGAGTCGACCCGGCCGGGCAGTGCGCCGCTGAGCCTGGACGAGGAGCTGGCCCGTGTGCTGCCGGTGGTGCGCGAGCGCGGTCGCCATGGGCGTACCGGTCTCGGTCGACACCTACAAACCGGAGGTGATGCGCGAGGTGTTGGACGCTGGGCGCCGACATCATCAACGACATCTGGGCCTTGCGACAGGTGGGCGCACTGGATGTGGTGGCCGCGCACCCGCGCTGCGGCGTCTGTCTGATGCACATGCACCGTGATCCGCAGACCATGCAGGCCGCACCGATGGCGGGTGAGGTGGTCGACCCGGTGGTCGACTTCCTGCGCGAGCGAGCCAGCGTGCTCACCGAGCGCGGTGTGGCGGCTTCTCGCATCGTGCTCGATCCTGGGATTGGTTTTGGCAAGACGGTGGCGCAGAACTTCAGCCTGCTTGCAAAGCAGCAGGCCTTGCTCGCGCTGGGTTTTCCGCTGCTCGCGGGCTGGTCGCGCAAATCGTCCCTGGGCGCGGTGACTGGCCATGAGCAACCCGCTGATCGCATGGTGGCCAGCGTGGCCGCTGCCCTGCTGGCGGTGGAGCGCGGCGCGCGTCTGGTGCGGGTGCACGACGTGGCGTCCACGGTGGATGCCTTGCGGGTCTGGGCGGCAGCGCAGCACTGAGCGCGCAGTTAGCCGGTTGCGCCGGCTCGGTCGAGATGGGTTGCAGGAGGGTGCGAAAATGCTCGGCACGCTGGCTGGCCATGGCTTTCCCGCGTGCCATCACCACACAACAACCACAGCGCATGGGCGCAACAGGATTCAGGGCATGACAAGAAAATACTTCGGCACCGATGGCATTCGCGGCACGGTGGGCGCAGGCGCCCATCACGCCCGATTTCGTGATGCGTCTGGCGCATGCGGTGGGCCGCGTGCTCAAGCGCACCGAGGCCCGGCCCACGGTGCTGATCGGCAAGGACACCCGCATTTCCGGCTACATGCTGGAGTCGCGCGCTGGAGAGTGGTTTCAATTCGGCCGGGGTCGATGTGGTGCTGCTGGGCCCGGTGCCCACGCCCGCCGTGGCCTACCTCACCCGCGCCCAGCGCGCCAGCCTGGGCGTGGTGATCAGCGCCAGCCACAACCCGTTTGACGACAACGGCATCAAGTTCTTCAGCGCCTAGGGCACCAAGCTGCCCGATGCCTGGGAGCTGGCGGTCGAAGCCGCGCTGGAAGAGGCGCCGGTCTGGGTGGACTCGGCCAGCCTGGGCAAGACGCGCCGCATGGACGACGCGGCTGGCCGCTACATCGAGTTCTGCAAGAGCACCTGCTCCACGACCTGTTCACGCTCAAGGGCCTGAAGATCGTGGTCGACGGGGCACACGGTGCGGCGTACCACATCGCACCCGATGTGTTCCATGAGCTGGGCGCCGAGGTGGTGAAGATCGGCTGTGCGCCCGACGGGCTGAACATCAACCAGGACGTGGGCGCCACGCACCCCGAGGCGCTGGTGGCCGCGGTGAAGGAACACGGTGCCGACTACGGCGTGGCGCTGGATGGCGATGCCGACCGCCTGCAGATGGTGGACGCCAGCGGCCGCCTGTTCAATGGCGACGAACTGCTGTACCTGATGGCGGCCGACCGGATTGCGCGGGACATCGACGTGCCCGGCGTGGTCGGCACGCTCATGACCAACATGGCGGTGGAGCTGGCGTTCAAGGCACAAGGGCGTGCAGTTCGTGCGCGCCAAGGTGGGCGACCGCTACGTGCTCGAAGAGCTGGAGCGCCACGGCTGGATGCTGGGCGGCGAAGGCTCGGGCCACCTGCTGGTGCTCGACCGCCACACCACCGGTGACGGCCTGGTGTCGGCCCTGCAGGTGCTGCACGCCTGCGTCGGCAGCGGCAAGACCATGGCGCAGCTGCTGGCCGAGGTGACGCTGTTCCCGCAGACGTCTTGATCAACGTGCGCCTGCAGCCCGGGCAGGACTGGAAGTCCAACACGCTGCTGGCCGAGTGAAACGCAAGCGGTGGAGGCCGAGCTGGGCGACCACGGGCGGGTGCTGATCCGCGCCAGCGGCACCGAGCCGCTGCTGCGCGTGATGGTGGAGGCGCGCGACGGCGCTCAGGCGCAGGCGTGTGCCGAGCGGCTGGTCGCTGCGGCGAAGGCCAGCTGATGGCCGCCGCGTTCTCGGTTCGGCGCGCCGACTACCAGTCGGCCAGCGATGCGGCTGCCTTGGTGATGCTGCTCGATGCCTATGCCAGCGATCCGGCGGGTGGTGGCGAGCCCTTGTCCGATTTCGTCAAGACCCACCTGGTGCGCGAACTGGCGGCGCGCCCGCAGGCCTACAGCGTGCTTGCGTTTGATGGCGAAGCGCCAGTGGGCCTGGTCAACTGCATCGAAGGTTTCTCCAGCTTCGCCTGCAAGCCGCTGGTCAATGTGCACGATGTGGCGGTGCTGGCCAGCCACCGCGGTCGCGGCATTGCCGAGGCCATGCTGGCCGAGGCCGAGCGCATCGCGGTGGAGCGCGGCGCCGTGAAGATGACATTGGAAGTGCTCGCTGGCAATGTGCCAGCGATGCGCCTCTACCAGCGCGTCGGCTACGCCGGCTACCAGCTGGACCCTGAGATGGGTTCGGCCCAGTTTCTGCAGAAGTGGTTTTAGGGTCACCCTCAAGACCCTTGCGGCCCCACTCCCTCAAAAGCGGCGATGCGTGCGGACCGGCGAAGCCGGTTCCACCGCATCCTGGCGTCTCCATCCCCGTTGCTCAGTAGAGCAGGTGCGGCTTGCGCTCCACTTCCCAGGCAGCCTCGTCTGGCTGGGTGATCGTCTCCAGGTCTTCGGGTGTTGAAGCCGGGTTGTCCACCCACTCGCGCAGCTGCGGCCCACCGTTGATGAGGTCGATCGCGAGGCGGTCGTGTTCGTATTCGTAGGCGAAGTCGCGCCACAGCGGGTAGTCGGGCGCCTGAGTACGCAGGGCCTTGAAGATCAGCGCCTGGAGCCGCCACGGCCGAAAGGCGGCGTGATCGTAGTGCGTCGGGTCTTCCACGTGAATCTGGATGCCGGCGCAGAGCTGGCCCGCGTGTTTGTGGAAGGTGGGCTCGAAGTGGCAGGGGCGCAGCACGCAGCCCTGGAGCCACTGCGGCGCGATGCGGCGCATGTCGGCCAGCAGGCGCACCGGGTCGATGTCGGGCGCGCCGAACAGCTCCAGCGGGCGGGTGGTGCCGCGGCCTTCGCTCAGCGTCGTGCCCTCGAGCATCACGGTGCCGGCGTAGGCGCGAGCCATCGAGAGGTTGGCCGCGTTGGGGCTGGGGTTGACCCAGCTGCGCTTCGGTCGGCCAGCCAAAGCCGGGGGCGGCGTCGGGCGACCAGCCTTCCATGGTGATCACCCGGTAGTCGAGTTCCAGGTTCAGCTGTGGCGATGAACCAGTGGCCCAGCTCGCCCATGGTCATGCCGTGGCGCATCGGCATCGGGCCGGCGCCGACAAAACTTTCCCAACCTGGGCGCAGCGTCAGTCCTTCCACCGGGCGCCCGGCCGGGTTGGGGCGGTCCAGCACCCACACCGCCTTGCCATGCGCCTGCGCGGCTTCCAGCACGTAGCGCAGCGTGGTGATGAAGGTGTAGATGCGGCAACCCAGGTCTTGCAGGTCGACCAGCAGCACGTCGAAGCGTGTCCATCATCGCGTCGGTCGGGCGGCGCACTTCGCCGTAGAGGCTGAACACCGGGATGCCCAGTGTTGCGGGTCGAGGTAGTCGGGCGACTCGACCATGTTGTCCTGCTTGTCGCCGCGCAGGCCGTGCTGCGGGCCGAAGGCGGCGGTGAGCTGCACGTCGGGCAGGGCGGCCAGCGCGTCCAGGCTGTGCGTCAGGTCGCGCGTGACCGAGGCCGGGTGGGCGAGCAGGGCGACGCGGCGGCCGGCCAGCGGCGCGCGCAGCGCGGGGTCGGCCAGCAGGCGTTCGAGTCCGAATTTCATGTGGTTGGGTCGAGATGGCAAGGTCAGACGCAAGCAGCGGCCGGCGGGGTGGTGAAAGTCGGGGCGCTCTGCGGGGTGGTGCAGCGCCCAGTAGCTGAGACGGCCGTCGGCCTCTTCGATGACGGCGCTCAGGCCGACACGAGTTTCGGGCGCCTGCACGGGCAGGGCGCTCCAGGGCAGCTCGGCCGTGAGCGTCATCTGGTCGGCGTTCAGGGTGGTGTGAAGAACGGTTGGCGCTTCGGTGCCCTCATCGGCCGCCGCTCTGATGCGTTCGCTGGCAAAGCGGTACATCGCCCACTGGCCTGAGGGCGAGAAATTGCATTCGCGGTAGCCCGCTTCGCCGTCGACCGCCACGAAGGCTTCCAGGCAGGTGTGCTGCCACAGGCCATCGGCCGGGCCAAATTTTGTGGAAGCCGGCATGCGCAGCGCCGCCATGTTGCCGGCCACCTCATACACGAGCTGCAAACCCTGTTGTGTCGGGCTCACCACCACCGAAAGGGTCAGGGCCAAGCCCGCCGGTGTGGCCGGGTGGCATTGCAGGGGGTGGGTCGTGGGGGGCGTCACAGCGCCGTATTGTCTCAGGCCCGTTTGCACAGGCCCGGCTTCTCAGGTCGGGACTGGGCCTCAGAGACGCGTCTGGTTCACGCGCTTCATCAGTGCCTCGGCGCTTTCCTTGCGCTCGCTGTACCGGTCCAGCAAGTAGGGCGACACATCGCGCGTGAGCCAGGTGAACTTCACCAGCTCTTCGAGCACATCGATCACCCGGTCCAGATAAGGCGAGGGCTTGATGCGGTCGTGTTCGTCGAATTCCTGAAACGCCTTGGCGATGGAGGATTGGTTGGGGATGGTCAGCATGCGCATCCAGCGCCCCAGCACCCGCATCTGGTTCACCGCGTTGAACGACTGCGAGCCACCGCAGACCTGCATGAGCGCCAGCGTTTTGCCTTGTGTGGGGCGCACTGCGCCCAGGCTCAGTGGGATCCAGTCGATCTGCGCCTTCAAGATGCCGGTCATGGCGCCGTGTCGCTCGGGCGAGCACCACACCATGCCCTCGGCCCAGGCAGCCAGCTCGCGCAGCTCGGTCACCTTGGGGTGGGACTCGGGCGCGTCGTCCGGCAGCGGCAAGCCGCTGGGGTTGAAGATGCGCGTCTCGGCGCCCAGGGCCTGCAGCAGTCGCGCAGACTCTTCCACCAGCAGGCGGCTGAAGGAGCGCTCGCGCAGCGAGCCGTAGAGCAGCAGGATGCGCGGCGCGTGTGTGGAGCTGGCCACTGAGCGCAATCGTTGCGGATCGAGCGGCTGGAAGTGCGCCGAATCGGTTGGTGGCAGGCGGGTGTCTGCCAGGCTGTCTTTGCGCTCAGGCTCGTTGGATGCGTTCACCGTCTTCCTTCGTGAAGTCGCCGGTTTGTGGAGACGGCAGGATCTCAAGCACGCGCTCCGAGGGGCGGCACAAGCGGGTGCCCAGCGGGGTGACCACGACTGGGCGGTTCATGAGGATCGGGTGCTGGACCATGAAATCGAGCAGCTCGCCATCACGCCAGTGGGTGGCGTCCAGACCGAGCGCCTGGTAGGGCGTGCCCTTCTCACGCAGCAGATCGCGCACGCTGCCGCCCATGGCTGCGACCAGCGTTCGCAGCGTGTCGCGCGTGGGCGGCTGCTGGAGGTACTCGATCACCTCGGGCTCTTCGCCGCTGTTGCGGATCATGGCCAGGGTGTTGCGGGAAGTGCCGCAGGCGGGGTTGTGGTAGATCGTGATCTGGCTCATGGGATCAGGTCTCCAGGGGCTTGTCGGCGGGTCGCCAGGCGTTCAGCAGCGCCACCAGCGACAGCATCACCGGCACCTCCACCAGCACGCCGACCACGGTGGCCAGCGCGGCGCCGGAGTGCAGGCCAAACAGCGAGATGGCCACCGCCACCGCGAGTTCAAAGAAGTTGGAGGTGCCGATCAGGCAGGCCGGGGCGGCGATGTCGTGCGGCAGCTTGAGCCAGCGTGCGCCGGCGTAGCCCAGGGCAAAGATGCCGTAGGTCTGGATCAGCAGGGGCACCGCGATCAGGGCGATCACGAACGGCTTGGCCACGATGGTCTGCGCCTGAAAGCCGAACAGCAGCACCACCGTGGCGATCAGGCCCACCACCGACCAGGGTTTGAGCCGCGCCACGAAAGCGGCCACCTGGGCATCGCCACCCCGTTCGCGCAGACCATTGGCGCGTGAGCACGCCGGCCACCAGCGGCAACACCACATAGAGCACGGTCGAGAGCAGCAGGGTCTGCCACGGCACGGTCAGGTCGGTCACGCCGAGCAGAAACGCGGCGATGGGCGCGAAGGCAAACACCATGATGAGGTCGTTCACCGAGACCTGCACCAGCGTGTAGTTGGGGTCGCCCTTGGTGAGCTGGCTCCAGACAAACACCATGGCGGTGCAGGGCGCCACGCCGAGCAGGATCATGCCGGCGATGTACTCGTTGGCCGATTGCGGATCGACCCAGGGCGCAAACAGGTAGCGGAAAAACAGCACGCCCAGCGCGGCCATGGTGAAGGGCTTGATGAGCCAGTTGATGACCACGGTGAGCATCAGGCCCTGCGGCCGCTTGCCGACGTCGCGCACCGCCGCGAAGTCGATCTGGATCATCATCGGGTAAATCATCACCCAGATGAGCACCGCCACGATGAGGTTGACATGCGCGAATTCGATGCCCGCGATGACTTCAAACGTGGCCGGTGTGAGCAGGCCCAGCCCGACCCCGGCCAGGATGCCCAGGCCAACCCAGACGCTCAGGTAGCGTTCAAACAAGCCCATGACGATCAGCCTTTCTGTGCCAGGGTACGAGCGTGCTGTTGCAGCATCAGGCGGTCCACGCTGGCCGTGGGCAGGTTGATCAGCAGCTCCAGGCGGCGGTGGATGGCGAGCAGGGTCTGCTTGAAGGCGGCCAGCTTTTTGTCGTCATTGCCGGGTGCGTTCGATGGGTCGGCGTAGCCCCAGTGGGCGGTGGCCGGCTGACCCGGCCAGAACGGGCACACTTCGCCGGCTGCGTTGTCGCAGACGGTGATCACCAGGTCCATGTGGGGGGCGTCGGGCAGGGCAAACACGTCCCAGCTCTTGCTGCTGAGTCCCTCGGTGGACATGCCCGCATCTTGCAGTGCCCGCAAGGCCAGCGGATTGGGCTGCTGGTTTTCGCGCGGGCTGCTGCCAGCCGAAAAACCGCGGAATCGCTGCACGCCTTTGACATGCCCCAGGTGGTTGAGCGCGGCTTCGGCCATGATGCTTCGGGCCGAGTTGTGGGTGCAGAGGAACAGGACGTTCAGGGTTTGAGGGGTGGTCATGGATGGTCTTGAGGTGGAGAGGCAAAAAGTGGGTGGTGATCAGTCGCTGGCGCACGCCGGCAGGGTGATGCCGCAATCCTGGCCCTGGCAGCAGTGTTCGGTGAGGTAGGCAATCAGCGCGTTCATCTGCGCGAAGCGCGCCCGGTACAGCAGGAAGCGCCCCTGCTGCTCGCTCTGGATGAGACCGGCGTGGGCCAGTTCCTTGAGGTGGAAGCTGAGCGAACTCGGTGGCACATCGAGTTGCTGTGCCAGCGCGCCGGCCGTCAAGCCCTCTTCGCCGGCCACCACCAGGGCGCGAAACGCGCGCAGTCGGCTCGGTTGCGCCAGGGCGGCGAGCGCGGTGATGACCAGTGTTTCGTTCGGTTGGGTCTTTTCCATATTTCGATAATAGTCGAAATATGGAAAGAAATGGCGGGCGATCAGAGCGGTGACTCATTCGCCTGTCGGATCCGCAAGGTAGTGCTCGGGCACGATCATTTCCTGCGGCACAGGTTTGCGCTGGTAATCCGGGTGCCGCAGGCGGGCCGGCAAAACCACCTCCGGGCGGGGCACCTCGTGGTATTCGAACTGGTCCAGCAGGTGGGCGATGCAATTCAGCCGCGCCTTCTTTTTGTTCACCGCCTGCACCACCCACCAAGGCGCCTCGGGAATGTGGGTGCGCTCCAGCATGACTTCCTTGGCGTGCGTGTACTCCTCCCAATGGCGCCGGCTCTCCATGTCCATGGGGCTGAGTTTCCACTGCTTGAGCGGGTCGTGGATGCGGCCGAGGAAACGCAGATGCTGCTCGTCGTCGGTGATCGAAAACCAGTACTTCAGCACCCGGATACCGCTGCGCACCAGCATGCGCTCGAACTCGGGCACCGAGCGGAAGAACTCTTCGTATTCGTCGTCGCTGCAGAAACCCATCACCCGTTCGACGCCGGCGCGGTTGTACCAGCTGCGGTCAAACAGCACCATTTCGCCGGCGGCGGGCAGTTGCGAGGCGTAGCGCTGGAAGTACCACTGGGTGCGTTCGCGGTCGTTGGGCGCGGGCAGGGCAACCACGCGGCAGATGCGCGGGTTGAGCCGCTGGGTGATGCGTTTGATCACGCCGCCTTTGCCCGCAGCGTCGCGCCCTTCAAACAGGATCACCACCTTCTGCTTTTCATGGGCCACCCAGTCTTGCAGTTTGACCAGCTCGCCCTGCAAACGGAACAGCTCGCGGAAATACAGCACCCGGGCGTGCTTGTCGTCCGATGCCAGCGACCCGGTGACGCCGTCGAGCCTGTCGCTGAAGTCCCGGTCTTCGATCTCGAGCTCCAGCTCTTCGTCGTAGCTGTCGAGCAGGTCGCGTTCGATGCGTTGCCTGATGTCTTCCTGGTTGGCGTTCATGGCGTGCATTTGGCTGGTGGGAGACACAGCGTAAGCCGGCCATGTGACAGAACGGTGTCGGTTCCCTGCGCGTTGTGCCGGGCAAGGCGTCGCCAAAACGTCATGGGACCGCCATGGTGATGTCACGAGGGCTGCCCACACTGCTCACAACGCAGGAAAACCCCAGAGAGGAACCCACACATGAGTTTGTTGAACACCCACATCCACCGCCCCACAGCGATCACCCCGGCGAGCCCTTTGCTGATACCGGTTGCAGGCGGTCGCGCACCGCTGGCCAAGCCAGCCGCGCAGCCAGACACAGGCCAGGGCATCGCCGTCGGCTGGGCCCGGCACCTTGACGAGGTTCGTGAAGCGCAGCGCCTGCGGCACTCGGTGTTCGCCGGGGAAATGGGCGCCACCCTGCCGAACACATTGCCCGGTCACGACATCGACCTGTTCGACGATTTCTGTGAACACCTGCTGGTGCGGGATCTGGCCAGCCAGGCCGTGATCGGGACCTACCGCGTGCTCACGCCGGCCCAGGCCACGGCGTGTTGGCAGCACCTACAGCGACACCGAGTTCGACCTCACCCGCCTGCGCCATGTGCGCGAACGCATGGTGGAGCTGGGCCGCAGCTGCGTGCACCGCGACCACCGCCAGGGCGGCGTGATCATGGCGCTCTGGGGCGCCCTGGGCGAGTTCATGGTTCGCAACGACCTCGACACCATGATCGGCTGCGCCAGCATCCCCATGAGCACGCCGCACGTGGCGGGCGCCGGCCACGCGGCCGCCAGCATCTGGCGCCAGGTCAAAGACAAGCACCTGGCCTCGATCGAGTTCCATGTGCGTCCGCGCCTGCCGCTGCCGCTGGAGCGGCTGGACGATTCGCTGAATGTCGAGCCGCCCGCGCTGATCAAGGCCTACCTGCGGCTGGGCTCCAAGGTGCTGGGCCCACCGGCCTGGGACCCAGACTTCAACGCCGCCGATCTGCCGCTCATGATCCGCCTGCACGACCTGCCGGCCCGCTACCGCAAACACTTTCTGGGTGCGTGATGTTGTCGGCGCCCGTCACCTTGCGGCAATGGGGCGTAGACGATGGCGCCTTGGGCGGAGCCGCCCATTGGGCGCGTCTGATGATGGAAGCCGACGATCCGCGCGACCCGCTGCCATCCGATCGGGGCAATGCCTACCGAGCCGTCTTCATCTCCGACATCCACCTCGGCACCGCCGGCTGTCAGGCCGAGGCCTTGCTGGATTTTTTGCGCCACCACCCGAGTGACACGCTGTACCTGGTGGGTGACATCGTGGATGGCTGGCAGCTGCGGCGCAAATGGTTCTGGCCGCAGGCGCACAACGACGTGGTGCAAAAGCTGCTCAAGCGCGCCCGAAAAGGCTGCCGTGTGGTGTTTGTCCCAGGCAACCACGACGAGTTCGCCCGCCAGTTCGATGGCCACGACTTCGGCGGTATCGAGGTGCGCAATGAGGCGGTACACACCACCGCCACCGGGCTGCGCCTGTGGGTGGTGCACGGTGACCACTTCGATGGCGTGATTCAGTGCGCCAAGTGGCTGGCCTATGTGGGTGACAACCTCTACGAGTTCACCCTGCGGCTCAACCGCCACCTGAACTCACTGCGTGCCCGCCTGGGTCTGCCCTACTGGTCGCTCTCCCAGTACCTCAAACACAAGGTCAAGAGCGCGCTCAACTACGTCACCGATTTCGAGCGCGCCGTGGCCGGCGAGGCCCGCCAGCGCGGCTTTGACGGCGTGGTCTGCGGCCACATCCACCGTGCCGAGATGCGCAGCATCGACGGCACGCTGTACTGCAACGACGGCGACTGGGTGGAAAGCCTCACCGCCTTGGTGGAGCAGCGCGACGGCACGCTGGCTCTGGTGCACTGGCAACCCGGCGCCGGATCGTTGGCGTCTGCCGCCGATCCGACATCGGACAACGTGGAGATCGCATGAAAATCGTTCTGGTGACAGATGCCTGGCAGCCTCAGGTCAATGGTGTGGTCACCACACTGGTGGAACTGGTGCGCGAGTTGCAAGAGGGCGGGCACGAGGTGGTCGTGATCCATCCGGGACAATTTCGAACCCGACCGTGCCCGGGCTATGCGGGCATCGATCTGGCGATGCTTCCGGGCCGCGCACTGACCAGGATGCTGGAAGCGACCGAATTCGACGCCATTCACATCGCCACCGAGGGGCCGCTGGGGTGGGCAGCCCGCCGCTTCTGCTTGCGCCGCAAGCTGTCTTTCACCACCGCCTTTCACACCAAGTTCCCCGAAATTCTCCAGGCGGCGCTCGGTGTGCCGCTGTCCTGGGGCTACGCGCTGTTCCGCCACTTCCACCGACCGAGCCACGCGGTCATGGTGCCGACCTCGGGCGTTCTCAAGATGCTGGAGCAAAGGGGCTTCCAGCACCTCAGGGAATGGACCCACGGTGTGGACACCCGGTTGTTCGCCCTGGCCGAAACGCCACGGGCCTACCCACCGCTGGGCGCGCTGGCCAGGCCCGTCAGCCTGTTCGTGGGCCGCGTTTCCTACGAGAAAAACATCGAAGCGTTTCTGGACCTCGACGTGCCCGGCTGCAAGGTGGTGTGCGGCGTGGGCCCGCTGGAGGCGGGCTTGCGTGAGCGCTATCCCCATGTTCACTGGCTCGGGGTGTTGCCCCGGCATGAACTGGCGCGGGTTTATGCGGCGGCCGATGTGTTTGTGTTTCCGAGCCGCAGCGAAACGTTTGGCCTGGTGATGCTGGAGGCGATGTCGTGTGGCGTGCCAGTGGCTGCTTATCCGGTGGACGGCCCGCTGCAGGTGGTGGGCGACAGCGGCGCGGGGGCGCTGCGAACCGATCTCCACGAAGCCTGGCGTGCGGCAATGCGCATCCGGCGCAGCCATGCCCGCGAACGCGCGCTTGCGTTCGGCTGGAAGGCGGCAGCCGATCTGTTCCTGTCGTATCTGGCGGTGCGGGCGCCAGCAGCTGG
The DNA here is from genome assembly GCA_963831255.1 of uncultured beta proteobacterium. Lineage (GTDB taxonomy): Bacteria > Pseudomonadota > Gammaproteobacteria > Burkholderiales > Burkholderiaceae_C > Hydrogenophaga. The sequence goes on from CAWHPI010000004.1 coordinate 26,170, forward strand.
TGCGGCTCTGCCTCGGGCCGTCAGAGACGGTGCAGCGTTGCCGGTGGTGAAGGTGCCGGCCTTGTCACACAAACGTCATTGAAGCGTTGAACAATCGACACATGCGACGGCGGGCGCATGGCTGGTCGGGCTGGCCACCGGCCGCGCTGCCCGCCGTTTACCATGAGCGACATCGCCAACCACAACGCCCCCAGCCGAATGATCTTCCTGGACCGGGATCGCAGCATCCTCGCCTTCAATGCCCGGGTGATGGACTGGGCGCGCCGCCCAGACGTGCCGCCGCTGGAGCGCTTGCGCTACCTGGGCATCGTCTCCAGCAACCTTGACGAGTTTTTCGAGGTGCGCATGGCGCCTCAGCTCACGGCCCACAAGACCAACGAGCAGCGTGGGCTTTACACCGCGCAGGGTTACACCGCGCTCTCGGCCGAGGTGCATGCCCTGGTCAAGCAGCAATACGCGATCTACAACGAAGAACTGCTGCCGCTGCTGGAGAAAAAGGGCATCAAGATCGTGGCGCATGGCGAGCGCAACCAGCGCCAGCGCCGCTGGGTCAAAGACTTCTTTCACCGCGAGGTGCAGCCCCTGCTCATGCCGGTGGGCCTGGACCCGTCGCACCCGTTTCCCCAGGTGGCCAACAAGTCGCTCAACTTCATCGTGCGGCTCACCGGCAAGGACGCGTTCGGGCGCGAGAACGAAATCGCCATCGTCAAGGTGCCGCGCATCTTGCCGCGCTTTTTCTGCATGCCAGCCATCAAAGGCTCCAAGCAGACCCACTTTGTTTCCATTTCCAGCCTGATTCGCTCCCACCTGGCCGACCTGTTTCCGGGCCGCCAGGTGACCGAGTTCTCGCAGTTCCGCGTCACCCGTCATTCCGACCTGGCGCTGGACGAAGAAGATGTGAAGAACCTGCGCACCGCGCTGCGCAAAGGCCTGCAGCAGCGCCATTTTGGCGAAGCGCTGCGGCTGGAGGTGTCGGCAGGCTGCTCGGAGCATCTGTCGAACTTTCTGCTGGCCCAGTTCGATCTGCCGGAAGAGGCGCTGTACCGCGTGCCCGGCCCGGTGAACCTGGTTCGCTTGAACCAGCTGATCGACCAGGTCGATGCGCCAGCGCTGCGATTTGAGCGCTACCACGCTGGCTGGCCGGTGCAGCTCACGCCCGGGCAGTCGTTCTTCGACCGGTTGCAGCAGGGCGACGTGCTGATTCACCAGCCCTTCGAGAGTTTCGACGCTGTGCTGGCGCTGCTGCGCGAGGCGGTGGCAGACCCGGATGTGCTGGCGATCAAGCAGACCATTTACCGCGCTGGGGCCAAGTCCGAGCTGATGGAGCTGCTGCGCGAGGCGGTGCGCCGCGGCAAGGAAGTGACCGCGGTGGTGGAGCTCAAGGCGCGCTTTGACGAAGAGGCCAACATCAGCTACGCCGAGCGGCTGGAGTCGGTGGGAGCGCAGGTGGTTTATGGCGTGGTCGGGCTCAAGACGCACGCCAAAATGTTGCTGATCACCCGGCGCGAAGACGGTCAGCTGCGCCGCTACGCCCACCTGTCCACCGGCAACTACAACGCCAACACGGCCCGCCTCTACACCGACCTGAGCTACCTCACGGCCGACGACGCGCTCACCGCCGATCTCGAGCAGGTGTTCCTGCATCTGGCCAGCCAGAACCGCCTGCCCAAGCTCAACAAGGTGCTGCTCGCGCCGTTCCAGCTCCACAAGGCCATGCTGGAGAAGGTGGAGGCCGCGGCGGCCGCCGCCAAGGCCGGGCAGGAGGCGCGCATCATCTTGAAGATGAACGCGCTCACCGACGAGCCGCTGGCCCGCGCCCTGGCTCACGCTTCGCAGCAGGGCGTGAAGGTCGATCTGATCGTGCGGGGCGCCTGCATTCTGCCGGCGCAGGTTCCCGGGCTCAGTGACAACGTGCGGGTGCGCTCGGTGATCGGGCGCTTGCTGGAGCACTCGCGCGTGTTCTGTTTCCAGATCCATGGCGCAGAAGAGGTGTGGCTCTCCAGCGCCGACTGGATGAACCGCAACATGCTGCGCCGGGTCGAGCTGGCCTGGCCGGTGACCGACCCGGTCTTGCGCCACCGCGTGGTGGAAGAGTGCCTCACCGCCTACCTGAGCGACACACGCGACACCTGGCTGCTCCAGCCCGATGGCACCTACCTGCGCGCCACCGATCTCACCAGCCGGAAAACCCGGCGCAGCGAACCGCTGTCTGCGCAGGCCACGCTGATGGCCCGCTACGGTAGCAAAGGCTGAGAGGTGAAGCAGCAATGGACCTGATCCTGTGGCGGCATGCCGAGGCCCAAGACCATCCCGACCCGCTGGCGGGTCAACAAGGCGATGCGCAGGATCTGGCGCGCCGCCTCACTCCCCGCGGTGAAAAACACGCGGCGCGCATTGCCGGCTGGCTCGACCGGCAACTGCCCAGCGGTACGCGCATCTTCAGCAGTCCGGCACAGCGCACCGAGCAAACGGTGCACGCGCTGGGTCGCAAGTACCGCTTGTGCGACGAACTCGCGCCCGGCGCCGATCCGCTGGCGTTGCTGGCGCTGGCCCAGTGGCCCTGCGCCAAGGCGCCGGTGCTGGTGGTCGGGCATCAGCCCACGCTGGGGCAGGTGATTGCCCGCTTGCTCGGCCTGACCGAAGCGGAGTGCGCGGTGAAAAAGGGCGCTGTCTGGTGGCTGCACCAGCGAGAGCGCGGGGGCGCGCTTCAGACCGTGTTGCTCACGGTACAGACGCCGGAGCTGCTGTAGCGGCTGCCAGACTCAGGCTGATGTCTTTGCCGCCGTGCGCTTGACCGGTGCGCGTTTCGTTGGTGCTTTCGCTGGCGCGGGTGACGGCTTCATCGGCGCCTTGGCGGTCGTGCTCACAGTGGCTCTGGCCGTTGCTTTTGCCGTGGACTTTGCGGCAGCCTTGGCAGCAGGTTTGCGGGCAGGGCGTGCCAGCTTGGGAGCCGGCAGCGCCTCAGCCACTGGTGTGTCCGCAACAGCCGAGGGGCGACCGGTTTTGAGCGTCGGCACCGCAGCCAGCGCCCGCCTGTAGGCGGGGTCACCCATGGCCAGCAAGGCCATCAGGCCAGCGCGCAGCAGCTCGCTCTTCTTGACCGACGTGCCCATGGTCACGGCCCTTTCCTTGAGCGCGTCGATGGCGGCGTACTCGTTTTTGGGGATGGTGAAGCTGTCGCGGACCAGCTTGGGTTTCTTCGTTGGCAATTTCGTTTTGGCGGTGGCCATGGCAGCACTCCGGTGGGTGAGAAAGCTGAAATTCTAAACGGTGTATACCGTTTTCAGCTGCGTGACAGAGCCGTGACCGAAGCGTGACAAAGTGCGTGAAAAAGCGGCGAAGCGAAGATGACAGCAGCGGTGGCTGAAAGCCCTCATCGGATGTCTGCGCTGAGTTTCCAGGCCGTCTTTTGCCAGGCCAGCAGCTCTTCGCCAATCAGCCAGGCCGACTGCGGATAGCGCCGTGCCCAACCCGGGTTGGTGGACAGCTTGAAGGCGCCCGAGCGGTACGTGAGATGCACCGACTCGTGTTCCGGCATTTGCCGCGCGTGGCACAGCAGCACCGCCAGCCGCAGGCACAGCAGCTGTTTGGCGAACAACTCGTCGTCCAGCGAAGCTTCAAGCTTTTTGAGCTTGCCGCGCTGGCCGAGCACCAGCTGGCTCATGCGTTGCAGTTCGTAGATCGAAAAACCGGGCGCATCCACATTGCCCAGGATGTAGGCACCGTGGTGGTAAGAGCGGTCGTGCGAGATGTGGGTGCCAATCTCGTGCAGGCGTGCGGCCCAGGCCAGCTTCTGCGAATAGCGCTCGTTGAGCGGATCGACCGCAGCGACCTGCGAAAACAGGGTGGTGGCCACCGTGCTCACGCGCTGCGCCTGCGCTTCGTCGGCTGAAAACCGGCTCGCCAGCCAACGCACCGTGCGCTCGCGCACGTCACCCCCCTGGTTTTCGCGTTCGATCAGGTCGTACAGCGCGCCCTGTCGCAGCGCACCCTGGGCTGGCAGCATCTGCTGGATGTCGAACAGATCGAAAATCGCGTGCAACACCGCCACACCGCCGCCGAGCACGGGCCGCCGGTCGTCTTTGAGGCCATCGAGGCGCAGCAGATCGATGTGGCGCGCCTTGACCATTCGATCGACCAGCCAGTCCAGCCCGGATCGCGTGATCACACCGCTGGCCCAGCCGTTGGCGCTCAGCACGTCGGCCACCGCGCCCACGGTGCCCGACGAGCCGTAGGCCACCGACCAGTCGGCCGGTGGAAACCGGTCCAGTGCCTGGTCGAGCACCGCTTTGGCCGCGATACCGGCGGTCTTGAACGCGGCGGCGTTGAAGTCGCCCCGCGCGAAGTATTTGCCCGTCCAGGCCACGCTGCCCAGCCGGTAGGACTCCATCGCGCCGGCCTGATAGCCCTGGCCCAGGATCATCTCGGTGGAGCGTCCGCCGATATCGACCACAAGCCGCTTCTCGTCGGATTGCGGCAGCAAATGGGAGACGCCCTGGTAGATCAGGCGCGCCTCTTCCTGGCCGGCGATGACCTCGATGGGGAAGCCCAGGATGCTTTGCGCGCGCTGCAAGAACTCGTCGCGGTTCCTGGCTTCGCGCAGGGTCTGGGTCGCCACCGCGCGCACCTGTTGCTTCTTGAAGCCGTGCATGCGTTCGGCAAAACGGGACAGGCAGTCCCAGCCGCGCTGCATGGCCGCAGCGGTGAGCATCTTGTTCTCGTCCATGCCCGCGCCTTGGCGAACCGTTTCCTTGAGGTATTCGATGCGCTCGATGTGGCCGCCCTGGTAGCGGCCAATTTCCAGACGAAAGCTGTTGGAGCCGAGGTCGACAGCGGCGAGTAGGGTTCCGTTTTGCATCAGGGAGGAAGAGTCTGGAGCGCTGAGGCGCCCGGGCGCCGTGCGGTGGCGCAGGCTTTTTGATGGGGATGCGCGAATTGTGACGCATGAAGAGGGCGTATTCGGGCGCGCTCATCGCCCGGCGCAGCCTTGGCTCAAAGGCAAACGCAGCCGCTCAAACGCGCGATACTTGGCGCCGGGCACGGCCCATCGCGTCAGCGTTTTCCCGAAAATGCCCGTCGCAACGCTTTTTTGCCGCGCCGGATGATCCCCTTCAGGCCATCCGCACAGCCGACCTTCAGCCATGGAGCCAGACATGTTGTTGCCATCGAGTACCAAACCCATCTCCCTTGAGCGGCCCGTTGGCGATGCCCGCTGGTCGCGGCGCCAGTGGCTGCTCGCCACCGGCGCCACCGGCTTGCTTGGCGCGATGCCCTCCGCCCACGCCCAGGCGGTGTCGGCAGCGGCTGAAGAAGCGCAGGCACCACCCATGCCTCTGGTGGGCGCCCGGCTGGAACTGCCCCGCATTGAACGGCTGGACGGCAGCGTGTACGAGCCGGCGGCCAGCGCCAGCCAGCCGCTGCTGGTGTACTGGTGGTCCAGCACCTGCCCGTTTTGCGCGATGCAGAGCCCCAGCATGGAGAAATTCTGGCAGTCCCAGCGCGGGCGGGGCCTGCAAATGGTGGCGTTGTCGGTGGACAAAAAAGCGCAGGACGCGCAGACCTACCTCGCAAAAAAAGGTTACAGCTTTCCCGCGGCCTGGACCAGCCCTGAGTGGCGCAAGACCTTTCCCAAGCCCAAGGGCCTGCCCATCACCCTGCTGCGTGGACGTGATGGCCGGTTGCTGCTGGCCGAGCGCGGCCAGATGTTTGCCGAAGACGTGGAAGCGATGGCGCAGCTGATCTGAAACCGCTGCCGGCTGCAGGCCGGCGTGTGACTGTCACAGGGATGTCACACAAGCTCCCTAGAGTCCGGGTTGTGAACTTTTTTCACCAACCGTGAGGACTCAGATGAACACCAAACGCACCCTTTTGAAGACCGTGGCCGCGGCCGCTCTTGCCACCATGGCCATGGGCAGCGCCCTGGCCGCCGACATCACCGGCGCCGGCGCCACCTTCCCGTTCCCGGTCTACGCCAAGTGGGCCGAGGCCTACAAGAAAGAAACCGGCATTGGCCTGAACTACCAGTCGATCGGTTCTTCCGGCGGCCTGCGCCAGATTCGCGCCAAGACCGTGGCCTTCGGCGCGTCCGATGCGCCGGTGGCGGGCGATGTGCTTGAAAAAGACGGCATGGTCCAGTTCCCCGCCATCATCGGCGGCACGGTGCCGATCTTCAACGTCGAGGGCTTTGCCCAGGGCGAGATGCGCGTGACCGGCCCGGTGCTGGCAGAACATCTTCATGGGCACCATCAGCAAATGGAACGATCCCAAGATCGCCGCGCTGAACCCCGGCAAGACCCTGCCCGACCAGACGATCACCGTGGTGCACCGTGCCGATGGATCGGGTACCACCTTCAACTGGACCGACTACCTCTCCGCCGTGAGCAAGCCCTGGGCCGATACCGTGGGCAAGGGCGCCGCTGTGAAGTGGCCAGCGCAGACCAGCGTGGGCGGCAAGGGCAACGAAGGCGTGGCCGCCAACGTGACCCGCATCAAGGGCTCTGTGGGTTACGTGGAATACGCGTATGCCAAGAAGAACAACATTCCCTACATGGCGCTGCAGAACAAGGATGGCAAGTTCGTGCGCCCCGACGACAAGACCTTCGCCGCTGCTGCTGCGGGCCTGGACTGGTTCAGCGTGCCTGGCATGGGCTTGTCGATGGTGAACGCCGCCGGTGCCGACAGCTGGCCGATTTCCACCGCCTCGTTCATCCTGATGTACAAAAACCCGGACGACAAGGCGCAATCGGCTGAGGTGCTGAAGTTCTTCGACTGGGCTTTCAAGAATGGCAAGACCTTGGCCCTGGAACTGGACTACGTGCCGCTGCCGGACAAGCTCACCGCCGACATCCGCTCCAAGGTCTGGTCGCAAATCGCCAAGTAAGGTACAAGGCACGACCGCTCCCCACCCGCGCCAGCCAAATTGGCGATGGGTGGGGGTTTCGTGCTTCCTGCTGCTTGAGGAAGCCTCATGAACATGGACACCACCATGGATTCTCGGATCATGCCCGCTGAGACGGGCAACCCCAACATGCTAGGCGATTGCTCGCCGGCAGCGCTGGCAGGACATCATCTTCCACCGCCTCACCCAGGGCTTTTCGCTGCTGGTGCTGGTTGCCCTGGTGGGCATCATCGTTTCCTTGTTCATCAACGCCTGGCCGGCGTTCCAGAAGTTTGGCGTCGGCTTCGTCTGGCGCGTCGAGTGGGACGTCGTCAACGAGGAATTCGGTGCGGCGATCGCCATCGTCGGCACCCTGGCCAGCGCAGGTATCGCCCTGCTGATTGCGGTGCCGCTGGCCTTCGGCATTGCGCTGTTCCTGACCGAAACCTGCCCGACCTGGCTGCGTCGCCCGCTGGGCACCGCCATCGAGCTGCTGGCTGCAGTGCCGTCCATCATCTACGGCATGTTCGGCCTGTTCGTGTTTGCGCCGCTGTTTGCCGACTATTTCCAGATGCCGGTGCAAGAGCTGCTTGGCGGCATGCCGCTGGTCGGCTTGCTGTTCGGTGGCGCCACCAACGGCATCGGCATCCTGGCCGCCGGCGTCGTGCTGGCTTTCATGGTGCTGCCCTTTGTGGCCGCGGTGATGCGCGACGTGTTCGAGATCGTGCCGCCCATCCTGCGCGAATCGGCCTACGGGCTGGGTTGCACGACCTGGGAAGTGGTGCGCGGCGTGGTGCTGCCGTATACCCAGAAGGGCGTGATCGGCGGTGTGATGCTGGGCCTGGGCCGCGCGCTGGGCGAGACCATGGCGGTGACGTTCGTGATCGGCAACGCCAACGCATGCCCACCTCGCTGTTTTCGCCGGGCACCTCGATCGCCTCCACCCTGGCCAACGAGTTCGGCGAAGCGGCCGACTTCCACGTGTCCACCCTGTTTGCACTGGGCTTCCTGCTGTTCGTCATCACCTTCGTGGTGCTCGGCCGCCGCCAAGATCATGCTGGTGCGCGCCGAAAAGGCCAAAGGCCTCTGAGCCGTCTGACCCGAGAACACCATGGAAATGAACGCCGCCCTCTACCAGAAGCGCCAGCGCACCAACGCCATCGGCCTGACCCTGTCCATGGCTGCCATGGTGCTGGGCCTGGCCGTGCTGCTGTGGATCCTGTTCGTGCTGTTTTCCAACGGCTTGCGGCGCTGGACTGGAACATGTTCACCCAGTCCACCCCGGCGCCCGGCACCGAAGGCGGTGGCCTGGCCAACGCCATCGTCGGCAGCCTGATGATGGTGGGTTTTGCGGTGCTGGTGTCCACACCCATCGGCATCTCTGGCCGGTGTGTACCTGGCCGAGTACGGCGACACCAGCAAGACCGCCGAAATCACCCGCTTCGTGACCGACATCATGCTGTCGGCGCCCTCCATCGTGCTGGGCCTGTTTGTGTACGCCATCGCGGTGGCCACGGTGGGCACATTTTTCAGGCTGGGCCGGCAGCCTGGCGCTGTCGCTGATCGCCGTGCCGGTGGTGGTTCGCACCACCGAAAACATGCTGCGGCTGGTGCCGGGCAGCCTGCGCGAAGCCGCCTTCGCGCTCGGGGCACCGCGCTGGAAGGTGTCGACCATGGTGACGTTGCGCGCGGCCAAGAGCGGCGTCATGACCGGTTTGCTGCTGGCCGTGGCCCGCATCAGCGGCGAGACGGCACCGCTGCTGTTCACCGCGCTGAACAACCAGTTCTTCAGCACCGACATGAGCGAGCCCATGGCCAACCTGCCGGTGGTGATCTTCCAGTTCGCGCTGAGCCCTTACGACAACTGGATCCGCCTGGCCTGGGGTGGCGCGCTGCTGATCACGCTGTCGGTGCTGGTGCTCAACATCGTGGCCCGCGTGTTCCTGCGCGAAAAAACGCCAGGTCTGAGCCGCTCTTTCCACCCATACAGAACAACACCATTGCCCAGAACGACCATGACCGAAACCGCCACACCCGCCAAGAACGCACTTGAACTGCGCAACCTGAACTTTTTCTACGGCAAGTTCCAGGGCCTGAAAGACGTCAACCTGGACATCGACGAGCGCAAGGTCACCGCGTTCATCGGCCCCTCGGGCTGCGGCAAGTCCACCCTGCTGCGCACGCTCAACCGCATGTACAGCCTGTACCCGGGCCAGCGCGCCGAAGGCGACCATCAATTTCTACGGCCAGAACATCCTGGACGCCGAAGCAGGACATCAACCTGCTGCGCGCCCGCATCGGCATGGTGTTCCAGAAGCCCACGCCGTTCCCGATGTCGATCTACGACAACATCGCCTTCGGCGTGAAGCTCTACGAAAACCTCAGCACCAGCGAGATGGACGACCGGGTGGAATGGGCGCTGACCAAGGCGGCGCTGTGGAACGAGGTCAAGGACAAGCTGCAGCCAGAGCGGCCTGTCGCTGTCGGGCGGCCAGCAGCAGCGCCTGTGCATCGCGCGCAGCGTGGCGGTGAAACCGCTCGGTGTTGCTGCTCGACGAGCCCACCTCGGCGCTCGACCCGATCTCCACCGGCAAGGTGGAGGAACTGGTGCACGAGCTCAAGCAGGACTACACGATTGCCATCGTCACCCACAACATGCAGCAGGCGGCGCGCTGCAGCGACTACACCGCCTACATGTACCTGGGCGAAATGATCGAGTTCGGCTGCGACCGAACAGATCTTCTTCAAGCCCAGCAAGACCGAGACCGAAGACTACATCACCGGACGGTTCGGTTGACATGTCCGACAAACACATTTCCAGCCAGTTCGACGCCGAGCTGAACTCCATCTCCACCCACGTGCTGGAGATGGGCGGCCTGGTCGAATCGCAGCTGCACCAGGCGGTCTATGCGCTGGTCCACATGAGCCTGCGAGTCGGCCGAGCAGGTGCTCGAGAACGAGGACCGGATCAACCAGATGGAGGTGCAGATCGACCACGAGATCATCTCCACCATCGGCCGGCGCCAGCCCACGGCGCGCGACCTGCGTTTTCTGATGGCGATCTCGCGCACCACGCAAAACCTGGAGCGCGCCGGCGACGAGGTCGCGCGCATGGCGCGCATGGTGAAGTCCATCATCGAAAGCGGCTCGCCGCGCAACCTGCCCAGTCTCCGAGTTGCGCGTGGCCGCCGATCTGGCCGCCGGCATGCTGCGCAAGACGCTGGACTCGTTCGCCCGGCTGGACACGACGATGGCGGTGACCATCATCAAGGAGGACGATCGATCGACGACGAGTACAACGGTTTCGTGCGCAAGCTCATCACCTACATGATGGAAGACCCGCGCACCATTTCCGCCAGCCTGGACCTGCTGTTCCTGGCCAAGTCGATCGAGCGCGTGGGCGACCATGCCAAGAACATCGCCGAGCAGATCATCTTCATCGTCAAGGGCGAAGACGTGCGCCACACGTCGATGGACAAATGTCGGTGTCGGCTGGCCGGAATGAGAAAGCTGCCCCGCGTTCTGGTTGTGGAAGACGAGCCGGCCATCGCCGAGCTGATTGCGGTCAACCTGCGCCACAACGGTTTTGCGCCCACGGTGGTGTTTGACGGCGCCGCCGCCCAGCGCGAGGTGGATGCGGTGCTGCCCGACGTGATCCTGCTCGACTGGATGTTGCCCGGCGAGAGCGGCGCCTCGCTGGCGCGCAGGTGGCGCAAACACGAGCGCACCAAAACCGTGCCCATCCTGATGCTCACCGCGCGCAGCGATGAGTCCGACAAGGTGCAGGGGCTGGATGCCGGCGCAGACGACTACATCACCAAGCCTTTTTCGACCCAGGAACTGCTCGCGCGCATCCGCGCCGTGCTGCGCCGCCGCGCGCCGGAGATCGTCAACGACTCGGTGCAGGTGGGCGAACTGGCGCTGGATGCGGGCACCTACCGGATCAGCTTTCGTGGGCAACGAACTCAAGGTCGGACCGACCGAATTCAAGCTGCTGCACTACCTCATGAAGCACGCGGAGCGCGTGCACACCCGTGGTACGCTGCTCGACAAGATATGGGGTGACCATGTCTTCATCGAGGAGCGGACCGTGGATGTGCATGTCAAGCGTTTGAGGGAGTCATTGGGTGAAGCTGCCGGCATGGTCGAGACCGTGCGCGGCGCTGGCTACCGTCTCACCGCACTCAACCACACGGGGCGACCCGCGCAGGACACCAGTTCCAACGCGGCATGACGCGTCGCGCGATCGAGCTGCTGCTGCCTGGTGGCGCTGGGAGCGGTCTGGGGCTGGGCCAGCGACTCGCCAGCCTGGACCTTCGCGGGCGCGCTGCTGGGCGCTCTCGTCTGGTGGGTGCTCGACGGTGTGCGCGCACACCGCGTGCTGAACTGGCTCAGCCACGGCTGAAGCTGCCCGGGCACCCCCGCTCTCTGGCGTCTGGGGCGAGCTGCTCGACCGCAACCGCAAGCTGATCAAGAAGCTGGAGAAGAAAGCGCAGAACAGCGACGCGCGGCTGGAAGATTTTCTGGCCGCCATCCAGGCCTCGCCCAATGGTGTGGTGCTGCTTGATTCGCACGGCCGCATCGAGTGGTCGCAACCTCACCGCAGCCAGCCACCTGGGGTTTGATCCGCAGCGCGACCTGGGGCAGTACGTGCGCAACATGGTGCGCGCGCCGGCTTTCACGGCCTACCTGGCGGCTGGCGATTTCGGGCACGAGATCCAGATCGACGGCCCCGGCGTCGCGGCCGTCCCAGCCGAGCAAGATTTCGCTGCAGATCCACCCCTACGGCAAGAAGCGCAAGCTCATGATCACGCGCGACGTGACGGCGGTGCAATTGGCCGAGACCATGCGGCGCGACTTTGTGGCCAACGTGTCGCACGAAATCCGCACCCCGCTGACGGTGCTCAGCGGTTTCGTCGAGACCATGCAGAGCATTCCGCTGGAGGAAGCCGAGCGCACGCGCTACCTGGGCATGATGAGCCAGCAGGCGCAGCGCATGCAGACGCTGGTGAGCGACCTGCTCACGCTCTCGCGCCTGGAGGGCAGCCCGGCACCCGGGCCGGGCGAATGGATGGATGGCGACGAGCTGCTGAGCCATGCGTTGCAGGAAGCGCGTGGTCTGAGCCACAGCCATTGGCCAGCCACCGCACGACATCGAGGCGGCCGAGGGGCCTGCGCTTGCTGGTGTCGGGCGCCAAGACCGAACTGCTCAGCGCCATGTCCAACCTGCTGAGCAACGCGGTGCGCTACACGCCGGGAGGCGGGGTGATCCGCGCCGGCTGGCTGCGCACGGCCGACGGTGGCGGACGAGTTCTTTGTGAGCGACACCGGGCCCGGCATCGCGCCTGAGCACCTGCCGCGCCTGACCGAACGCTTTTACCGGGTGGACCGCAGCCGCTCACGCGAAACTGGTGGCACCGGGCTTGGGCTGGCCATCGTGAAACACGTGGCGCAGCGCCACGGCGGTCTGGTCGATGTGCGCAGCACGCCCGGGCAGGGCTCCAGCTTCATGATCACGCTCCCTGCCGCACGCATTCGCCAGCGATCACCGGCCTGAGCGTCTCTCGGCTCAGCCACCCACGCGCTGGTAGACCAGCAGGCGTTCCTTGTTGTCGGTCAGGCGAAACACGGTCGCCTTGAAGGCCCATTGGGTCAGGTCCACACGCTCGTCCAGCGTGGGCTGGGTGGCGGGTGAGACCACCAGCGTGCGGCAGGCCGATGCGCGGGTGGCGCCATCCGCTTGCAGTTTGGTTCCCATGCCAGTGCGTTGCAGCTGCAACGCACCGTGGTACTGCAGCGCCGGCAATCTGGGCCTGCGAAAGTCCGTCGACCAGCACACAGGTGCGGGCGGGCACCATGCTGGCGATACCGCGTGAAATCGGGCCGTAGCTGCGGCGCAAAGTCGAGCAGTGGCAGCCACAGCGTCATGAGCAGCAGCCAGCACAGCGTGGCGCCAGCGGCGGGCAGCACCAGGCTTTTCCAGATCGCTTCGCGGTGCCGGCCCACCCGCCACGACACCAGCCAGACCCAGCACAGCGTGGCCGCCACGGCCACGACAAACAGACCCAGCGAAAAGCTGGGCTGAAAACCAGGCGCCAGTTTGGCCACATTGGCCGCAGGCTGGGCCGGTACGCCGGTCTGCATCGCCACCCAGATCACCCAGATCACCACCGCGCAGCCGGTGAAGAAGAGCAGCGTGAACCAGTCGATCAGGGCCGAGACACTGCGGCGCAAGGTGGGCAAGGCAAAGGCGGCCAGGGCCGCGAAGGCCGGCAGGGCCAGCAGCAGCGCGCGGTCGCGGTCGTCGGAAAGCGCACTGTCGGTCAAGCCAACCAGAATCGACCACAGCGGCAACGCCACATGGGGGCTCAGCAACTGGCGGCGCCAGCGCCACAGCGTCCACAGCACCAGTGGCCAGGCGGGCCAGCTGAACCACAGCAGCAGCTGGCCCCAGTTGCCCCATTCCATGCTGGAGCGCTGCACCCATGGGTGTGGCAGCGGCACCTGACCCAGCCAGCCCGCCAGAACCATCACCATCGCCAGCAGTGCCGCCGCCAGCAGCACCGGCTGCGTGCGCGAACCTTGGGTGACGGTGTCCGTGTTCCAGTCGCTGTCAGGGGCAGCGCTCCGTCCCCGAGACAGCTGGGCCAGCAACAGCCAGCCCACACCCAGCAAGAGCGCGATCCAGGGCGCGCCGCTGAGCACCAGCGCTGCGCAGGCCGTGCCCCACAGAACCAGCGTGCGGCCCGATGTGTTCGCCCCCGATCGGCTGCCAGGCGCGTGGCGGCATAAAGCATGGTGGACACCATCGCCAGCCGCGCCAGGTCGGGTGTGGTTTCGTGCGACAGCTGCGCCAGCCCCAGGCAAGCGATCAGGGCCAGCAGGCCTGCGTCGGCCACGGCGCGCGCATAGTCCTTTGGATTGGCCTCGCCTCCGAAGGCAAAGCTCAGTGGTTGCGCCGCCGGCTGGCGCGCCAGGTGGTAAACGGTGTACCAGGTGCACACGAGGGTGAGCGCCAGCAGCAGACCAAAAGGAATGCGCGCTGCAAATTCTGGCGACAGGAAAGGCAGCAGCTTGATGAACACCGCGCCCAGCCAGTAGGGCAGCGGGCCAGCTTCTTCCACCGCAATACCCAACACCTGGGGACTCCACCAGCCACTGTTGCCAGCGGCCATCTCCAGCATCACGCCAAAGGCGGTGACGTCGGCCGCCTTCCAGGGCTCTCGTCCCAGAAAACCGGGCAGCACGTAAGCCACGCAAAACAGAATCAGCGCGAGCCGCGGCAGGCGACGCACTGCGGTCTGGCTCACGAGGGCGGGGGTGACAAGATTCACGGCGGGACTATACAAGGCGGCGGCGCTTGGTTGCACTGGTCAAGGCGGCCAGCAGCGGCCAAAAAAAAGCAGCCGGGGATGCCGGCTGCTGATGGATGCGTTCGGACCCGCGGGCCCAAACCGCGCCGCTTACTTGGCGGCTGGCGTTTTGGCGTAACGGTTGCGGAAGCGCTCGACGCGACCACCCATGTTGTCCACGCTTTTCTGGGTACCGGTGTAGAAGGGATGCGACTCGCTTGAGGTCTCAAGTTTGAAAAGCGGCAGCTCGCGGCCGTCTTCCATCTTGATCATTTCCTTCGTGTTTGCGCAGGAACGGGTGACGAACTTGAAGTTGTTCGACAGGTCGACGAAACAGACTTCGCGGTAATTGGGGTGAATGCCGTCTTTCATGACGATTCCTTGGGGTCAGGTGCGACAGCCGCAGCGAAACCATTTCACTGTACTTGCCACGTTAATAAAGCCTTGGATTATAGCTCGGGAGAATCGGCACTGGCCGCCGAGCGCGAAGTGCCCTAAGCCGGGAACACCGCGGAACCGGCTTTGCCGGGCCACAGGTGTTGCCCCCTGAGGGGCGGAGCGCCGCAGGCGGCGCAGGGGGGTCATCCGCCCCGTCGCATCATGTCGAAGAACTCCGAGTTGTTCTTCGTTGCCTTCATGCTCTTGAGCACCATTTCCATCGCCTCAATCTCGTCCATGTTGTACATGAACTGGCGCAGGATTCGGGTCTTTTGCAGGATCTCGGGTTGCAGCAGCAACTCTTCGCGGCGGGTGCCACTGCGGTTGAGCTGGATCGAGGGGAATACGCGTTTTTCGTACAGGCGGCGATCCAGGTGGATCTCGCAGTTGCCGGTGCCCTTGAATTCCTCAAAGATCACCTCGTCCATGCGGCTGCCGGTGTCCACCAGCGCGGTGGCGATGATGGTCAGCGAGCCGCCTTCTTCGATCTTGCGCGCCGCGCCAAAAAAGCGTTTGGGGCGTTGCAGGGCGTTGGCGTCAACACCGCCAGACAACACCTTGCCGCTGGAGGGCAGCACGTTGTTGTAGGCGCGGGCCAGACGGGTGATCGAGTCGAGCATGATCACCACGTCTTTTTTGAGCTCAACCAGGCGCTTGGCACGCTCGATCACCATCTCGGCCACGTGCACATGGCGCGCTGCCGGCTCGTCGAAGGTGGAGGCAATGACCTCGCCGCGCACCGTGCGCTGCATCTCGGTCACTTCTTCCGGGCGCTCGTCCACCAGCAGCACCATCAGTTCCACCTCGGGGTGGTTGGCCGCGATCGCATGGCAGATGTGCTGCATCATCACCGTCTTGCCGCTCTTGGGCGGCGCCACGATCAGCGCCCGCTGGCCGCGGCCGATGGGGGCAATGATGTCGATCACGCGACCGGTGATGTTCTCTTCGGTCTTGATGTCGCGTTCCAGGCGCATCTGTTCCTTGGGGAACAGCGGCGTCAGGTTCTCGAACATGATCTTGTGCTTGTTGTCCTCCGGCGGCAGGCCGTTGATCTTGTCAAGCTTGTTCAGCGCAAAGTAACGCTCGCCATCCTTGGGGATGCGCACCTCGCCCTCGATCATGTCGCCGGTGTGCAGGTTGAAGCGGCGGATCTGGCTCGGCGAGATGTAGATGTCGTCCGTGCTGGCGGTGTAGCTGGTGTCGGGCGCACGCAGGAAGCCGAAGCCGTCGGGCAGCACTTCCAGCACGCCATCGGCATTCACCAGCTCGCCAGCCTTCGCGCGCTTCTTGATGATGGCAAACATCAGCTCCTGCTTGCGCATGCGGCCGACGTTTTCGATCTCAAGCGCTTCGGCCTGCTTGGAGACTTCAGACACGTGCAGTGCCTTGAGTTCGTTAAGGTGCATGGAATTCACTCCGGGCAGGAGTTGGTGTCGGGATTCGGGGGAGGGGGCGCCTGCGTCCAGGTGCTGAACGGTGCGCAGTGGCGGGAAGCTGGCCTGTGTCTGGCCGGAACCTGCGCAAATTATGACAGGAAAAAACAGCGGTCTGGCGCAGGAGCGGGCATTGCACCCGTCCTGCGGCCTTGCGCCTCACGCCGGCATCAGGCGATCTGCTGGTCGATGAAGGCGGTGAGTTGAGCCTTGCTCAGGGCGCCGACCTTGGTGGCAGCGACCTGGCCGTCCTTGAACAGCACCAGTGTCGGAATGCCGCGAATACCGTGTTTGGCGGGAACGTCGCGGTTGTCGTCCACGTTCATCTTGGTCACCAGCAACTTGCCACTGTAAGACCCGGCCACCTCGTCGAGGATGGGCGCGATCATCTTGCAGGGGCCGCACCATTCGGCCCAGAAATCCACCAGCACGGGGCCTTTGGCGTCGAGTACGTCGGCCTGGAAGCTGGCGTCAGATACGTGTTTGATCAGGTCGCTGGCCATGATTCATCCTTTTTTGCGTTGATCGGGGAGAGGGTAAAGTTTGAGCACGCGCATTGCAGAAATGGACGGGTAAGAAACCGCCCGGTCAACGGCGTGGTGCCCCAAGATTGTGACAGAAACGCCTTTCCCATGACCACCAGCGCCCCCGTGCCCGCCACCCCAGTGCTTTCGCAGGCCAGTGCCTGGCCGCGTTGGCTGCGCTCGATCGAGCAGGCCATGGAGGGCGCTGGCGTGCAGCCGCAGCGCACCGTGGTGCTGGTGCCGTTCGCCCAGTTGATGGGGGCTGGCCGGCGCGCCTGGTCTCAGTCGCGCAACAGCGGATTTGCCCCGCGTTTCGAATCCACGCGCAACTGGGCGCACAGCCTGCACCCGTTTGCACCGACGGCCACCGACCTCAGCGGCGACATGGCGCGAGACAGCCTGGTGGCCGCATCGCTCATCGATCGCGTGGCCCAGGGTCGAGCCGATTCGGCGCTGCGCTCGGTGATGGCCACGCGGCTGGTCGAGGCGGCGCGCCAGCTCGCGCCGCTGGCCGCTGCCCAGCCGCCCCGTGAGCGTGAAGCCTGGTCGGTGGCTCAGCGCGAAGCGGTGGCCGTGGGCTTGCAGGCACTTCAGTGGGAGTCGCTGGTGCAGTCGCTGGCGCTGGCGTGGGTGGGCAGCTCGGTCTTTCCCAGCGATGTTCTGTGGGGCCCGCTGGCCGCGCCTGGTGCAGATGCCGATTTGCTGCTGGTGCTGCCCGGCTGGCAGCCCGATCCGCTGATCAATGCCTTGTGTGATCGATGGGGCGCCCGAGCGCAACGCTTGCCACTGGAGCCTTGCTCTGCCCAGGCAGCCAGCGTGCCGCGGCTGCACCCCTGCGACGACGCCGAAGATGAAGCGCAGCGCGCCACCGCTTGCGTGATCGCGCAGCTGCAGGCTGGGCGCGCCCCGGTGGGTCTGGTGGCCAACGACCGCGTGCTCACACGCCGGGTGAGCGCCATGCTGCAGGCGGCAGGCGTTGCCGTGCAGGACGAGACCGGTTGGAAACTCTCGACCACCCGTGCGGCAGCGCAACTGATGAGCTTGCTGCGCGCCGCGCAACCGCGTGCCCGCACCGACGACGTGTTGGACTTCCTCAAGCAGGCCTCCACTTGGGACAGCCGCACGGTTGAGCGTCTGGAGCAGTGGGTGCGGGAACACGGCGTGTCACGCTGGCAGGCCTCGCGCGCCGAGGCGGCCAGCCTGTGCCCGCCCGGTTTGCCTGAGCTGCTGGAGGGTTTGCAGCCAGCGCGCCCGCTCACCGCCTGGCTGCCCAGCCTGGCGCAAGCGCTCGATGCCGCGGGTTTGCTCGCGCCGCTGCGCGCCGACGCCGCCGGCCAGCAGGTCTTGCAATCGCTGCGGCTGGGGCCGGATGGCGCCAGCGAGATCGAGGCTTTGTACGACTCGCTGGCCAGCGCTTCAACCAAGCATCCAGCGGTGCGTTTGTCGCTCGCCGGCTTCACCGCCTGGGTGCGCGAGGTGCTGGAGGGCGCCAGCTTCGTGCCGCGCAGCGCGACCGACCCCGAGGTGATCATCGCTGCCGCTGGCCCAGTTGCTGGGCCGCGAACTCGCTGCGGTGGTGATGCCTGGCTGCGACGAAACGCAGCTCAGCCCCAGCCCCGAGCCGCCGGGCCAGTGGAGCGCCGCACAACGCGAACTGCTGGGCTTGCCGACGCGCGAGCGACTGGCCCTGGCCGCTTCGCAGGCCTGGCAGGGCGCTTTGCGCCAGCCGCAGCATCGATCTGCTGTGGCGCACCCAGGAACGCGGCGAGGCGGTGTTGCCCAGCCCGTGGGTCCAGGCGCTGTGGTCCGCCGCGACCGAGGTGCCAGATGCCGCGCCCGACCCCAGGTCGCAGCGCTCGCTGAAACCGCAGCCCCAGCCGCGGCCGCAGCCGACGGCGGGTGACCTGCTGCCCAATGCCCTGTCGGCCAGCGCCTACCAGGACCTGCGCGATTGCCCCTACCGATTTTTTGCGCTCCGCCAGTTGCGCCTGCAAGACGCGCCCGAGCTGGAAGAAGAGCCCGACCAGCGCGACCTGGGCAACTGGCTGCACGCGGTGCTTGCGCGCCTTTCACGAGCAGCGCGGCGACGAGCGCCCCGGCCTCGCTTGCAGACCGCGCCGCGCTGGATCAACTCGCCGAGCAAACCACCGAGGCCATGGGACTCAACGCCGGCGAGGGCGGCGCCGGCTTTTTGCCTTTCCAGGCGCAGTGGCCCGCGCTGCGCGAGGGCTATCTGACCTGGTTGACCGACTTCGAAGCCCCCGCGCAGGGCGCCGGCCCGCGCTTCGAGCGCGCCGAGGCGGCGCTGACCCTGCCGCTCGGTGAGGTGAAGCTGCTGGGCAAGCTCGATCGCATCGACAGCCAGGCCAGCCCAGAGGGCCCGATACCGTTCGTGATCGACTACAAAACCGAGAGCCGCGACAAGACCAAGGCCCGCATCAAGGAACCGCTGGAAGACACCCAGCTCGCGTTCTACGCCGCCCTGATGCCCGCCGAAACCTTGCGCGCCGCCTACCTCAGCATCACCGACGCCCGCTCGGAACCCGGCGCGCTGCTGCTGGAGCAAAGCGACATGCTGCTGGCGCGCGAGCAGCTGCTGCAAGGGCTGGCGCACGACATGACCCGCGTGGCCGGCGGTGCAGCCCTGCCGGCGCTGGGCGAGGGCCGGGTGTGCGACTTTTGCGCCGCTCGCGGCCTGTGCCGCAAAGACCACTGGAGCGCGCCATGAGCCAGGAGAGCGCCAACAGCGCGGCTTACCAGGTCAACCAGGCACCAGTGAGCCGCGAGGCCTTTTACGCGCTGGCCTGCGACCCGGCGCGCAGCGTGGCGGTGGAGGCCTGCGCGGGCGCGGGCAAGACCTGGATGCTGGTCTCGCGCATCCTGCGCGCCTTGCTCGACGGCTGCGCCGCCGCAAGACATCCTGGCGATCACCTTCACCAAAAAGGCCGCCGGCGAGATGCGCGCAGCGGCTGAACACCGAATTGCGCCGCTGTGCCGCGCTTGTCCGACGCCCAGCTGGCCGGCGAGTTGCAAGCGCGCGGCCTGAGCGCCGAGGACGCGGCGCGCCGCGCGCCCGAGCTGCGCACGCTGCACGCCCGCGTGAGCGCACTCGGCCGCCCGGTGCAGGTGCGCACCTTTCACAGCTGGTTTGCCGCCCTGTTGCGCAGCGCGCCGCTGTCCGTGCTGCAGGAGCTGGAGCTGCCCGCGCAATACGAGCTGCTGGAGGACGACGCGCGGGCCGTCGCGCTGGTCTGGCCGCGTTTTTACGCCGCGCTGTCCGAAGCCCCAGCCGAACGCCAGGATTTCTTTGACAGCGTGTCACGCCTGGGCCGCCACCAGACGCATGGAGGCACTGAAAAACGCGCTGAGCAAGCGGGTGGAATTCGAACTGGCCGATGCGGCTGGCGTGGTTGATGGTTCGGTTGAACCGTTTTCACAAGCCTTCCCCGAGTTCGGTCACCTGTCTCAGCCCAGTGAGTTTTTTGCCGATGCCCAGGCGCCGCTTGCGCTCTGGTGGGACGCCGCGCGCGCCCTCGGCGCAGCGGCCGCGCCCACCTTCTCGGCCAAAGGCGCCGAGCTGGAGCGGGCACTGACCGAGCGCCGCTTTGAAGGTGTGCTCGACGCTTTGCTGACGCAGCAACAGACGCCGCGCAAGTTTGGCGAAAAGATCGTCGGCATTGCGGCGGTGCGCGCCGCGCAAGAACAGGCGCTGCGCCTGCTCGGCGCCAGCCGCCAGCACGAGGCCTGGCAACACCAGCAGCGGCTGGCGCGGCTGTCCCGCGTGTTGCTGCGCTGCTATGCCAGTCTGAAGCGCGAGCGTGGCTGGGTCGACATGAACGATGTGGAAGGCGCGGCGCTGCGGCTGCTGGGCGACGCCGAGCTTTCCGGCTGGATGCAGCAGCGGCTGGACGCGCGGGTGCGCCACCTGCTCATCGACGAGTTTCAGGACACCAATCCCCTGCAATGGCAGGCCTTGTACGGCTGGCTCTCGGCCTACGCCGGTGCTGGCCCAGGCGAGGCGCCCAGCGTGTTTCTGGTGGGCGATCCCAAGCAGTCGATCTACCGCTTTCGCCGCGCCGAGCCGCAGGTGTTTCAGGCGGCGCAGCGGTTTGTGGTCGAGGGCTTGTCGGGCGCGCTGCTCAGCTGCGACCACACGCGCCGTTGTGCCAGGCAGGTGGTGGAGGTGCTCAACAGCGCCATGCTGGCCGCGGTGGACGCGGGCGAATACGGCGCCACCGGGCTGTCGCACTACCGCGCTCACACCACCGAAAGCGGCGAAGCGGGCGCCGTGCTGGCGCTGCCACAGGTGCCCCGCGAGGCCCGCGCGCAGCGTCCTGGCGACGATGCAGAACCCGAGTGGCGTGACAGCCTGGTGACCCCGCGCGTGTTGCTGGAAGACACCTACCCGGCGCGCGAGGCCCAGCAGGCGGCCGACTGGATTGCGGCCGAGCTGCGCGCCGGGCGGCTGCGGCCTGAACAGGTGATGGTGCTGGCGCGGCGCCGCGAGCGCCTGGGCTGGTTGCACGACGCGCTGCTGGAGCGCGGCATCGCCAGCGAGCAACCCGAAAAGCTCGATCTGGCCGATGCACCCGCGGTGCAAGACCTGGTGGCGCTGCTCGATGCACTGGTCTCGCCGCAGCCACCACCTGAGCCTGGCCCGCGCGCTCAAATCGCCGCTGTTTGGATTCAGCGACGAAGTCCTGGCGCAGATCGCGCGCTTGCGTCTTCACTGGACGCCGCGTGCCGACCACGAAGCCGATCAACCGCGGCCAGCCGCGCCGTCGTGGTGGAACGTGCTGCAGCGCTTCGCAGCCTTGCCGGCAGCCGAGCAAACCGCCGTCTTGATGCGCCCGGGTCTGCCAGAGGAGCCGCGCAGACCGAAGCCACCAGCCTGCACCAGGCCGCTGAGCGCCTTGCCCAATACCAGAGCTGGGTACAGACGCTGCCGCCACACGACGCGCTCTCCGCCATCTACGAGCATGGCGACGTGCTCGCGCGCTTCGCCCAGGCGGTGCCGCCCAGCCAGCGCTTGGGCGTGCTGGCGCAGCTGCGCGATCTGCTCGCCCAATCGCTGGCGATCGACGGTGGCCGTTTTCTCACGCCGTACCGCTTTGTGCGCGCGCTCAAAGCCGGCGGCCTCAATGCCACGCCCAGCCACACGCCTGGTGCCGTGCGCCTGCTCACCATCCACGGCGCCAAAGGCCTGGAGGCCCACACGGTGCTGCTGCTCGACACCGCCACCACGTCGAGCCGCCCGGAAACCATGGGCGTGCTGGTGGACTGGCCGGGCGAGTCGCCCCGGCCGCAGCGCTTCGTGTTTCTGGCCAGCGAAAAATTTCCGCCAGCTTGCGCGCTCGAAGTGCTTCAGACCGAGCAACAGGCGCGCGCGCTGGAAGAGCTCAACGCCTTGTACGTGGCGCTCACCCGCGCTGAAACCCGCCTGGTGATCTCCAGCTTCGAGCCCCACAAGGCCGGCTCCAGCACCAGCTGGTACGCGCGCCTGCAGCCGCTGGCCCAGGCCGAGCCCGCAGCCATCCCAGAGGAAGCAGCAGGCGATGTATCCGACGACGGTGCGTTCCTGCTCGCGCAGTTGCCCGAATGGCCGCGCACAACCGTCACGGAGGCGCCTGAACCTGCGACCCCGCCGTTGTTGGCGGGCGATGACGCCGACGACGAACCTCGCCGCTTTGGCCTCGCGTTGCACCGCTTGCTGCAGTGGTGTCCGACACCGCTCGCCAGCTTTGCCTGGGGCGAGGCGCACCGGCGCGCTATCGCGGCCGAGTTTGGCCTTGGCGCCGAGCGCGCGCAGGCTGCTCAGACGATGGCCGAGCGCATGGTGCGCGGCGAGGCAGCCTGGGTCTGGGACAGCACACAGATTGAGCAATGGGGCAACGAGGTGGTGCTGGTTCACTGCGGCGAGTCGCTGCGGCTCGACCGCCTGGTGCGCTCGCGATCACAGAACGGCGAGCAAGCCACCTGGTGGGTGCTCGACTTCAAAACCGCCGCACAGCCCGAGCGCCAGCCGGCGTTGCTGGCGCAAATGCGCGGCTACCGCGAGGCGGTGGCCGCGGCCTACCCGGGCGCACCGCTGCGCCTGGCCTTCATCAACGCAGAGGGTCGGCTGATCGAGCCCGATCTGACACCAATGGCCCCATGACACACACGCCCACCACATCCGTCGAGGTGGCCGTGATCGGCGGCGGTCCGGCGGGTCTGATGGCCGCCGAGGTGCTCTCGCGCGCCGGCCATGCCGTCCACCTGTTCGACGCCATGCCTTCGGTCGGCCGCAAATTTTTGCTGGCAGGCAAGGGCGGCATGAACCTGACCCACGCCGAGCCGCTGGACGCCTTCATTGGCCGCTACGCCGGACGCGCCCGGCAACTGCGCCCGCTGCTGCAGACCTTTGGTCCGCAGGCCGTGCGCGACTGGGCCGCTGGCCTGGGCATCACCACCTTCGTCGGCAGTTCACAGCGCGTGTTCCCGACCGACATGAAGGCCGCGCCTTTGTTGCGCGCCTGGCTGCACCGTCTGCGCCACCCCGCGCCCGGCGGCGCACCGGTCACGTTTCACATGCGGCACCGTTGGCTGGGCTGGGCCGACGATGGCACCGACGCGCTGCGCTTTGCCGCGCCATCCGGCCAGCTGCAGGTCAGCGCGCGTGCCACCGTGCTGGCCCTGGGCGGCGCCAGCTGGGCCCGACTGGGGTCCGACGGTGCCTGGGTGCCCGCGCTGCAAAACGCAGGCGTGCCCGTGGCGCCGCTGCAAGCCAGCAACTGCGGCTTCGATGTGGCCGCCTGCGGCGTGCATGCGGCTGGCGAGGGCTGGAGCCCATTTTTTCGCGATCGCTTCGCCGGCCAGCCATTCAAATCGATTGCACTCGCCTTCACCGACAGCCTGGGCCAGACGTTCGCGCGTCGCGGCGAGTTTGTCGCCACCGCCACCGGCATCGAAGGCAGTCTGGTTTATGCCGCCTCGGCGCTGATTCGCGACGAAATCGGCCGCCATGGCGGCGCCACCATTCAGCTCGATCTGCTGCCCGACCACAGCCCCGAGCAGGTCGCCACCCAGACCGCCCACCCGCGCGGTTCGCGCAGCCTGTCGGCCCACCTGAAAAGCCGTCTGGGTATCGACGGCATCAAGATGGCGCTGCTCAACGAAGTGCTGGACAAGGCCACGCTGCACGACCCGGCCGCGCTCGCCCGCCATCTCAAGGCGCTGCCGCTGACGCTGCTGCGCCCGCGCCCGATCGATGAGGCCATCAGCACCGCAGGCGGCGTGGCGTTGGAGGCGCTGGATGCCCACCTGATGGTGCGCGAGCGCCCCGGCCTGTTCTGCGCTGGTGAAATGCTGGACTGGGAAGCGCCCACGGGTGGCTATTTGCTCACGGCCTGTTTGGCCAGCGGCGCGAACGGCGGGGGAGGGTGCGAGGGTGTGGCTTGCTGCCCGGTCCGAGCGCGCTGAATCCTGAGCAATACCCAAAAGTCGCGCTGGTCACCGACCCCTCGCCCATGAAGGCGTCCTTGAAAGCACACCAAAGCGGGTGTCCGTTGCTCGCGACGCCCGGGTTTTCTCATGTTCCAGACGCGAAAAAGGCCGCGGATGCGGCCTTTGCTCTGTTTGCGCTGGATCGCGCTGCTCAAATAAGGTGACGAGCCTTGACCCCGGCACTGACTCCACAGTTAGGGCTGCTTGGTTCCCCACCTGACCCGGTTGGCCGCTTCACCATGCGGGAAGGCCCGTCGAGGTCGATTGTAGGCGATCACCCGTGTCCTGGCGGACGCGAGGGGCGCCGCTTAGAATCGCGCGCCATGTCCTACGTCGTCCTGGCCCGCAAATACCGTCCGCGCAACTTCGCCGAAATGGTGGGGCAGTCGCATGTGGTGCAGGCCTTGTCCAATGCGCTGACCACGCCAGCGCCTGCACCATGCCTACCTGTTCACCGGCACGCGCGGCGTGGGCAAGACCACGGTGTCGCGCATCCTGGCCAAGTCGCTCAACTGCCTGGGCGCCGACGGGCAGGGCGGCATCACCGCCGAACCCTGCGGCGTGTGCCAGGCCTGCACCGACATCGACTGCCGGCCGTTTCGTGGATTACACCGAGCTCGATGCGGCGTCCAACCGCGGCGTGGACGAGGTGCAGTCGCTGCTGGAGCAGGCGGTCTACAAGCCGGTGCAGGGGCGCTTCAAGGTCTTCATGATCGACGAGGTGCACATGCTGACCAACACCGCGTTCAACGCGATGCTGAAGACGCTGGAAGAGCCGCCCGAGTACCTGAAGTTCGTGCTGGCCACGACCGACCCGCAAAAGGTGCCGGTCACCGTGCTGTCGCGCTGCCTGCAGTTCAACCTGCGGCCGATGGCGCCCGAAACGGTGCTGGAGCACCTGCAGCAGGTGTTGCAGGCGGAGAACGTGCCGGCCGAGGCGCAGGCGTTGCGCCTGATCTGCGCGCGCCGCGCGCGGCTCCATGCGCGACGCGCTTTCGCTGACCGACCAGGCCATCGCGTTTGGCGACGGGCAGTTGCAGGAAGCTGCCGTGCGCCAGATGCTGGGCGCGGTGGACCGCTCGCATGTGTTGCGGCTGATCGATGCGCTGTCTCGCGCCGATGGTGCGGCCCTGGTGGACACCATCGACAGCGCTGCGCCTCAATGGTCTGAATGCCGCCTCCACGCTGGAGGAGATGACCGGTTTGCTGCAGCGCATGGCGGTGCTGCAGGCGGTGCCTGGCAGGTCTGCCGAGAGCGACGATCCGGACGAGCCCGAGATCGAGCGCCTGGCCCAGGCCATGCCGGCCGATGAAACCCAGTTGCTCTACAGCCTGTGCCTGCACGGGCGCGGCGAGCTGGGCCTGGCGCCTGACGAATACGCGGCGCTGACCATGGTGTTGCTGCGGCTGCTGGCGTTCAAGCCCGCGAGCGCCCAGGCGGCAACGGCGGAAAAAAAAACACTGAAATCTGAGCCCGAGGCGCAATCGGTCGCCTCGGCGCTCGCCAAACCTTCACCGGTGTTGCGACCTCAGTTGCCGGCGCAGCCGCCTGCTGCGGTGGTACCGGTTGTTGCACCTGCTCCGGACCCCGCTCCGGTGGTGCGCGCCAAGCCGGATGCCATCGGCCAGCCCGTTCGCGCCGCTGCTCCGGCACCCGCCGCTCCCGCCAATGAGCCACCGCCCTGGGACGATGTGATCGACGATCCCGACGGTTCGCCGTCACCCCCAGCCTGGGATGATGCTGGTGAGACGCAGACCGCTTTGCGCAAGCCGAGCACCGATGGCCCTCGCCAGGTGCATGCGCTGCCGGTGCGCGATGCGGGTCATTCCGAGCGGCTGGAACAGCGCCACGGTGTGCCGCAGGGCACGCCGTCAGACGAGATCGCCGCCAGTCCCGAGGGCGCGTTCTGGCTGGAGACGGTGCAGGCGCTGGTGCAGGCCGAGGCCGTCACGGCGCTGGTGCGCGAGCTGGCCTTGCAGTCGCAGCTGGTGGCGCGCGACGCCGGTCGCTGGGTGCTGCGCGTGGAGCGCGAGTCGCTCACGCAGGGCGGCAGCCGCGACCGGCTGCGCGCGGCCTTGCAAGCCCATGGTCACGACGTGGAGCTGGCGCTGGAGGTCGGACCGGTCAAGGATTCACCGGCACGCCGGCTCGCGCTGGCCGCCGAACGCCGCCAGCGCGAGGCCGAGCAGCTCATCCTGGACGATCCCTTCGTGCAATCCATGATGCGCGACTTTGGCGGCAAAATCGTGCCGGGTACCCTCAAGGCGACAGCGCCACAAGGGCGCTGATGTCTTTCACCGATTTTTCGAATTCACACAAAAGGACACCCCATGTTCAACAAAGGACAACTCGCCGGCCTCATGAAGCAGGCCCAGGCCATGCAGGACAACCTGAAAAAGGCGCAGGACGAGCTGGCCTTCATCGAGGTCACGGGCGAGTCGGGCGCCGGGCTGGTGAAGGTGCTCATGACCTGCAAGCACGATGTCAAGCGCGTCACCATCGACCCCAGCCTGCTGGCCGACGACAAGGACATGCTGGAAGATCTGGTGGCCGCTGCTTTCAATGCGGCCGTGCGCAAGGCCGAGGAAACTCAGCAGCGAAAAGATGGGCAAGCTCACGGCCGGGCATGCCCGGCCTGCCCGGTGGCATGAAGATGCCGTTTTGATGGTGGCCGTGCCAGCGACTGACCGCTCTGCAGGCCTCAGCCACTCGCGCCTCGTGCTGAACGCGCGGGCCGCGCAGCAGACGTGGCGGGTGCCAGGTGATCCAGGCCCATGGCAGACAACCATTCACTGGAAGTGCTGGTGCAGGCGCTGAAGCGCCTGCCGGGCGTGGGCGTGAAGTCGGCGCAGCGCATGGCGTTTCACCTGCTGCAGCACGACCGCGCCGGCGCCCTGCAGCTGGCCCAGGCCTTGCAACACGCCACCGAGTCGGTGCGCCATTGCGCGCTGTGCCACACCTTCACCGAAGGCGAAATCTGCACCACCTGCGCCGACCCGCGGCGCGACCGCAGCCTGCTCTGCGTGGTGGAGACACCGGCCGACCAGGCAGCGCTGGAGCGCACCGGCGCCTACAAGGGCGTTTATTTCGTGCTGATGGGCAAGCTCAGCCCGCTGGACGGGGTGGGTCCGCGCGACATTGGCCTGCAAAAACTGTTCGACCGGGTGGATGCCCAGGCGGATGGCGAGCCCGAGGTGCGCGAGGTGATCCTGGCCACCAACTTCACCGCCGAGGGCGAGACCACCGCGCATGTGATTTCGCAAGGGCTCAAGCAGCGCGGCATCGTGGTGACTCGGCTGGCGCGCGGCGTACCGGTGGGCAGTGAGCTGGAGTACGTGGACCTGGGCACCATTGCCCACGCCCTGGTGGACCGGCGCTGAACAGCCGACCCCTCAAGAAATCTGCTGGGAATCAGACATGAAAATTGCAGGATTGACGCTGGCCTACTGGGCCGTTCTGGTGGCAGCCTTGCTGCCCATCGTGTGCGCCGGTATCGCCAAGTGGGGTGCGTTTGGCAAGTCGCGGCGCGATGGTGGCTACGACAACCACGATCCGCGCGCCTGGCTGTCGAAGCAAGGCGGCTGGCGCGTTCGTGCCAACGGGGCGCAGGCCAACAGCTTCGAGGCGCTGCCGTTTTTCATCGGCGCGGTGATCATTGCCCACCAGCTGGGCGCGTTGCAGTCCCGGCTGGACCTGCTGGCCTGGGGCTTTGTCGCGCTGCGGCTGGTCTACATCGCGCTTTACGTGGCCGACAAGGCCAATGCGCGCAGTCTGGTCTGGATGGCAGCGCTGGCGCTGAACATCGGCATATTGTTCGTTTGAGGGCGAATGCCTGGCGCCTCGCGCCCACCCTGTTGACCTGTTTCCATTTGTAGGATTTCCCTCGGGGGAAACCCGCTCGGGAATCGTCCCGATGCGCCTGTCTGCTGGCCGCCTTACGCTCTTGGCGAGATCAAGAACAGACGCAACAGGGGAAGTGGCATGTGGAACCGGCGCCAATGGGGCCTGGGAGCCGCCGCGGCGGCGGGCACCTGGCTGGCAGGATGGCCAGGGCGGGTGCAATCGCGTCCGGGCACACCGCGCACGCGCGTGGTGGTGGCGGTGGACGGCCGCTCTTCGTTTTGCTATCTGCCGCTGACGATCGCCGAACGTCTGGGTTTCTTCACGATTGAAGGGCTGGACCTCCAGGTCCGCGAGCTGCCCAGCCCGACGCAGGCCGCCCAGGCGGTGCTGTCGAACGAGGCACAGGTGCTTTGTGGTCCGTTCAGCAGCACGCTCTACCTCCAGGCGCGCGGGCAGTGGCTGAAATCGTTTGTGCTGCAAGGTCGGGCGCCGCACATGGTGTTTGGTGTCTCGCAGCGCTCACTCGGCCGTTACCGGAGCGCGCAAGATCTGCGTGGCAAAACCATTGGCGTGACCGCGCTGGGTTCTGCTTCGCAACGGGTGGCGCGCATGGTGTTGCAGCGCGCCGGGGTGAACGAGCACGAGGTGCGTTTTGTGCCGTTGGCGGAACCGCAGGCTGCGGTGGCCGCGCTGCGCAGCGGCCAGATCGATGCCATCTGCCACAGCGATCTGGCGATCACGGCGCTGGAGCAGGGTGGCGATCTGCGGGTCGTTGCCGATCTGCGCACGCTGCGCGGCAGCAGCGAGCTGTTTGGGGGACCGTGGGCTTCGGCTTGCCTCAGCGCGCCGGCAGCCTTTGTAAGCGCCAACGGGGCTCAGATTCAGGCACTGGCCAATGGCCTGGTGCATGGGCTCAAGTGGCTTCAGACCGCAGGCCCTTCAGACCTGATCAAGGCCGTGCCCGAGGCCTATTTCCAGGGGGATCGAGCGCTGTACCTGGCCGCGTTCAGCCGTGCGCGCGAGGCATGGTCGCCAGATGGCCTGATGCCAGAGGGCGCACCCGCGACCGTGGCGCGCGCGCTGAGCGCCTTGTCTGAGTCCAACGGCTTTGCCCGGCTGGACCTGACGCAAACTTTCACCAACGAATTTGCGCGCCGCGCCAAGGCGAAATTCAGGGCCTGAGGGCCGAGCTTCAGGGTTTCTGGCTGGCCACCCGGGCAGGTGCCTTTTTGGCGGCGACTGCGCGCGGTTTCTGGGTTGTTGCGGGCTTCTTGCTGCTGGCCTTGCTGGCGCTTTTCTTGGCCACTGGCCGCGCCTTGGTTGAGGCGGTGGCGCGCGCTGGCGCTTTCACCGCCCGTTTGCTGCTGCTGGCCGTGGCTGTTGGCTTTGGCAACATCAGCGTGACGCGCTGGCCCGGCTTGAGGCGGGCGTTGACCGCCAGCTTGTTCCAGCCCGCAGCGCTCACCGGGCTCACGCCGTAGCGCTCGGCCAGACGCGCCAGGTTTTCGCCCTTGCGCGCCTTGACCGTGACCCGCCGCAAAATGACCTCAGGCTGCAGGCTCAGGTGACCGTTGTCGGCCACCAGTCCGTCCACATCGCGGTTGAACTGCTCGCTTCGAGGCACCAGCAAGCTGGAGCCTGCCCGCACCTTCATGCCGGCCGGAATGCTGTTGAGGCTGCGCAGTTCGGATTCGCCCATGCCCACGCGCCTGGCCGCCTCGGCCGAGGTCATGGTGCTGGGCACGACCCAGGCGGTCCAGCTGGCCAGGGGACCGCCGTGCGACTGCAGGTTGCGCAGGAACACGGTGGCGCTGTCCCAGGGCAGCAGGATGTTGGGCGTGCCCGCGGCCATCACGATCGGGTGCTTGAGCGAGGGGTTGAGCGCCCGAAAGTCGGCTTCGCTGATCTCGGCCAGGCGTGCGATCAGCGCCACATCCATGTCGCGCTCGATCACCACGGTGTCAAAAAACGGGTGGTTTCCAATCTCGGGCAACCGGGTGTTGAACGCCTCGGGCCGGGCGATGATGTTCTTCACCGCCTGCAGCTTGGGCACGTACATGCGGGTTTCCATCGGCATGGTGAGGTCGCTGTAGCCGGTGGGCAGGCCTTCGCGCTGGTTGCGCGTGATGGCGCGGTTCACGCTGCCCTGGCCCCAGTTGTAGGCGGCAAGGGCCAGATGCCAGTCGCCGAAGCGGTCGTGCAGCTGCTGCAGGTAATCGAGCGCGGCGCGGGTGGAGGCCAGTACGTCGCGGCGGTCATCGCGGAACACGTTTTGCTTGAGGTCAAACGACTCACCCGTGGCCGGCATGAACTGCCACATGCCGGCGGCGCGCGCGCTGGAGACCGCCTGCGGGTTGAACGCGCTTTCGATGAAGGGCAGCAGCGCCAGCTCCATCGGCATGTTGCGGCGCTCGATCTCTTCAACGATGTGGAACAGGTAGCGGCTGGAGCGCTCGGTCATGCGCTGGATGTAGTCGGGCCGGGTGGCGTACCACTGCTCGCGGTCGCGCACCAGGTCGTTGTCCAGATCGGTCATGGCAAAGCCGCGTCGGATGCGTTCCCACAGATGGGCCGGCGCCGCCAGAGACGTCACCGGTGCACGCGAAGCGTCTACGCTGCCAATGGCGCTCAGGGGCCCCTGGACGACGAAGGGCGCAGAGGGGCGGTGCACCGAGTGCGCGGCATCGCTGGCGTCGGCCATCGCGGGGGCATCGGTGGAGCTTGCGGGGCCGGGCGCGGTGACAGCGCAGCCGCCCAGCAGCAAAGCCATCAGTGCCGCGCCGGTGGCGGCCAGCCGGCGGGTGGCCCCGGGGAAGCTGGCAAAGGAGGAAGAGAAAGACAGGCCAGGGTTCATCAAAAAACGTTCTTCCATTCGCGCAGGGTGGCAAAGACGGCCAGCGGGTCGCTGCCACAGGCGGGGTTGTGGGCCTGCGCGGCCACCGCCAGCGAGGGCTGGTGGGCACGCAGAAAGGGGTTGATGGCCTGCTCCAGGCCGATGTTGCTGGGCAGCGTGGGCAGGTTTTGCGCGCGCTGCTGGTCGCACCACTGCCGGTACTGAGTCAGCGCCGCGTTGCCGGGTTCCACGGCTTGCGCAAATCGAAGGTTGGACAGCGTGTACTCGTGGGTACAGCAGACCCGGGTTGTGGCTGGCAAGGCCGCCAACCGGCTGAGCGAATCCAGCATCTGCGCTGGCGTGCCCTCGAACAAGCGGCCGCAGCCGCCAGAAAACAGGGTGTCGCCGCAGAACAGCAGCGGCAGGCCGTCGATCTCTTTGGCATAGAAAGCGATGTGGCCGGCGGTGTGACCGGGCACGTCGATCACCTCGAAAGTCAGGCCCAGTACCTCGATCGTCTCGCCACCAGCCACGCGCTGCAGCGGCTCGGGCATGGTCTCACGCACCGGCCCGATCACCCGCGCGCCGGTGGCCTCGCGCAGCGCCGCGACGCCGCCGGTGTGGTCACCGTGGTGGTGGGTGATCAGGATCGTGTCCAGCGCCAGCCGGTGTTCGGTCAGGTAGGCTTGCACACCCGCAGACTCGCCCGGGTCGACCACCAAGGCACGCAGCACCGTCGTGCAGGATCCAGATGTAGTTGTCGGTGAAGGCGGGAAGGGGATGAAGGTGCATGGGGCCGGGGGTTGGTGCGGGACGTGTAGAGTCCGGGAAACAACCTGATCCGACCAGCGCCGCAGCAGTTGCCTGCAAGGCCGGGGAGGTGCGAAGAGCAGGGACCGATTGGCCCGCCAGATACCAGCAAGCAACAAGCATCCGATGAGCGATCAAATTATAGGCTTGACCGACTGGCTGCAGACGGCGCCAGGCCAGTACCTGCTGGGCTGGGAGCAGGCCCAGTTCGACCTGACCGTGGCCGATCTTTTCGGCTTCAATGCGCTGCAGCTTGGCCTCGTGGAACTCGACGCGCTGCGCGCCAACCGCATGCCCCACCGCTGGCTGGCCTTGCCCGAAGAAGGGCCGGGCGCGCTGGCCGCCGCGCCTGCCGCCAACGGCGCGACCGGCGCGGCGCCGGCTGCGCAGCGGGTGCATCTGGTCACGAATGCCGCAGCTTTGCCGTTTCCCGCCGCCAGCCTCGATCTGCTGGTGTTGCCGCACACGCTTGAGCTCAGCGCCGACCCGCACCATGTGCTGCGCGAGGTCGAGCGGGTGCTGGTGCCCGACGGTCGGGTGGTGATTTCGGGCTTGAACCCCGCCAGCCTGTGGGGGCTGCGCCAGGGGCGGGGTCGGGTGCTGTCGCACCTGGGTCTGGGCGGACGCGAGCCGCACCGGCTCTACCTGCCCGAGGCGGGCGAGTTCATCGGTCCCTGGCGCTTGCGCGACTGGCTGCGGCTGCTGAGCTTTGAAGTAGAGTCCGACCGCTACGGCTGCTACAGGCCAGCGGTGAGCAGCGAGAAATGGCTGGAGCGCACCGCCTGGATGGACCGCTCCGGCGCCCGCTGGTGGCCGATTTTTGGTGCCGTCTACTTCGTTGTGGCGGTCAAGCGGGTGCACAGCATGCGTCTGCTGGGGCCGGCCTGGAAGCCGCGCCGCGCTGCCGCCAGTGTTCGCGCGGTGCCGGTGGCCAGCCGCCGCTGAAGCGACTGCCCAGCGGACTTCGTTCTTTTTGGCGCTCATGGCGCCACGGCGCATGGTCGTGGCGCTTCTTTGTTTTTCCCAGGAGTTTGGTTTGTGAATCACGTGGTCATGTACACCGATGGCGCTTGCAAGGGCAATCCGGGCCCCGGAGGCTGGGGCGTTTTCCTGAAATCGGACGGTCACGAGAAAGAGCTGTGGGGCGGCGAGCGCGAGACCACCAACAACCGCATGGAAATGACTGCCGTGATCGAGGGCCTCAGCGCCCTGAAGCGACCTTGCCGGGTCGCCGTGTATCTCGACAGCGAATACGTGCGCAAAGGCATCACCGAGTGGATTCACGGCTGGAAGGCCAAGGGCTGGAAAACCGCGGCCAAGCAGCCGGTGAAGAACGCCGACCTGTGGCAGAAGCTTGACGCACTGACCCATGACGGCGTGCACCACATCGAATGGCACTGGGTCAAGGGCCACGCCGGCGACCCAGGCAACGAACGTGCCGATGCGCTGGCCAATCGGGGCGTGCCCTTGTGATCTGAGGCGCTGCGTGGGCGGCAGCGCACACGGCCCAACGCTGCTACATTCGCTGCGATCCGCCTGGGGTATCCCTGGCGGTTCTGGTTTGTCATTTTTCGGTGCGGGCGCACATGAAACACACAACGCGTTGGGTCTCGATGGCGGTGATCGGTCTGGCCTTGGCCGCTGGAGCGGCCTGGTGGCTTCAGCGGCCTGCACAAGCGCCTGCGGGGCGTGCTGCCCAAAAGCCCGCTGGCGGTGGCGCACCCTCGGTGGAGGTGGTTCGCGTGACCACGGCCCGCATTCAGGACGACGCCCAGGCGGTGGGCAGCCTGCGCTCGCGCCAAAGCGTGACGCTGCAGCCCGAGGTGGCTGGCCGCGTGGTGAAGATTGGTTTTGACGACGGTTCGCGCGTGAAACGAGGCCAGTTGCTGGTGCAGCTGGACGACGTGTTGCCCCGCGCCGAGCTCAGCCAGGCTCAGGCCCAGCTTTCGATTGCGCGGGCCAACCTGCAGCGCAACCAGGACCTCGTGGCCCAGAACTTCGTGGCGCAACGCGTGCTGGACGAAAGCCAGGCCAACCTGCAGGTGGCCGAAGCCCAGGTGGCATTGGCGCAGGCGCGGCTGCAGCGCATGCGCATCGTCGCGCCGTTTGATGGCACGGTCGGCCTGCGCCGCATCAACCTGGGCGAGTTCGTCAAGGACGGCGCGAACCTGGTGAACCTGGAAGACACCTCGGCCCTCACGGTCGACTTCCGCCTGCCCGAGCGCTACCAGTCGCGCATTGCGGTCGGGCAGACGGTGCAGGTACAGCTCGATGCGCTGCCGGGCAAACGCTTCGACGCCCGGGTGCAGGCGCTCGATCCGCTGCTCGACGCCGACGGCCGCTCGATCGCGGTGCGCGCCACCATGCCGGCCGCGGCGGGCGATGAGCTGCGCCCGGGCATGTTTGCGCGCGTGCTCACCGTGTTTGCGGTCGACGAGGCGGCGCTGGTGGTGCCCGAAGAGGCGATCGTGCCGCAGGGTGGCAAGCAGTTCGTGATCCGCATCGAGACCGAAGGCGAGGGCGATGCGATCAAGCGCCTGTCGCGGCGCACCGAGGTGCAGCTTGGCGTTCGCCGGGGTGCCCAGGTGCAGGTGAGCTCGGGCCTGCGTGCCGGCGACACCGTGGTGGTGGCCGGGCAGCAGCGGCTGCAGAAAGACGGCACCGCGGTGCGGGTGGTCGACATGGGTGGTGCGCCTGAGAAGGCGGTGCGGGAACCCGCGACCGGCCAAGCGCAGCCAGTGCCAGCCGCTGCCAGCGCCCGCTGATCGCCCCCTCACCGGAGACATCGCCATGCAATTGCCCGAACTCTCGGTTCGCCGCCCGGTGTTCGCCACCGTGCTTTCCCTGCTCATCCTGCTGGTGGGCGCGGTGGCGTTCAACGGCCTGTCGGTGCGCGAGTATCCGCAGATCGACGAGCCCAATGTGACGGTGTCGACCCGCTTCGGCGGCGCGTCCAGCGAGGTGGTCGAGTCGCAGGTGACCAAGCTGCTGGAAGATTCGCTCGCCGGCATTGAGGGGGTGGACGTGATCACCTCGATCAGCCGCCAGGAGCAGCAGCCAGATCACGGTGCGCTTCAAGCTCAACCGCGATCCGGACAGTGCCGCGGCCGATGTCCGCGACAAGGTCAGCCGCGTGCGCCAGCGCCTGCCGCAGGGCATCGACGAACCGGTGATCGCCAAGGTCGAGGCCGATGCCTCGCCGGTGGTCTGGCTGGCGCTCAGCTCCGACGTGCACACCCCGTTGCAACTGTCCGATCTGGCCAACCGCATCGCCAAGCCGCGTGCTGCAGACCGCGCCCGGCGCGGCCGATGTGCGCATGTTTGGCGAGCGCCGCTACGCGATGCGGATCTGGATCGACCCGGACCGCCTGGCGGCCTACCGCCTGACCGTGCAAGACGTGGAAGACGCGCTGCGCCGCTCCAACCTGGAGGTGCCAGCCGGTCGCATCGAGAGCAGCCAGCGCGAGTTCAACGTGACCGCTGCCACCGACCTGCAAACGCCCGAGCAGTTCCGCTCGGTGGCCCTGCGCACGGTCAACGGCCAGACCATCCGCCTGGGCGATGTGGCGCGCGTGTTGCAAGGCCCGCAGGAAGAGCGAACCTCGGTGCGTTTCAACGGCCGCGAGGCGATCTCGCTCGGCGTGATTCGCCAGGCCACGGCCAACCCGCTGGACCTTTCGGCGGGCGTCTACGCCCTGCTGGACCGGATTCGCGCCGACATGCCGCCGGGCGTGCGAATCGAGGTGGCCAACGACAACTCGGTCTTCATCGACCGCTCGATCAAGGCTGTCTACACCACGATTGCCGAGGCGGTGGTGCTGGTGGCGCTGGTGATCTTTGTTTTTCTGCGCACGCTGCGCGCCTCCATCATTCCGCTGGTGACGATTCCGGTCAGCCTGATCGGTACCTTTGCGCTGATGGCGCTGTTCGGTTTTTCGATCAACACGCTGACCTTGCTGGCGCTGGTGCTGGCCATTGGCCTGGTGGTGGACGACGCGATCGTGGTGCTGGAGAACATCTACCGCCACATTGAAGAACGGCATGCAGCCGTTCGAGGCGTCGATCCGCGGCGCGCGCGAAGTCGGCTTTGCGGTGGTCGCGATGACGCTCACCCTGGCCGCGGTGTACGCGCCGCTGGCCTTCACGCCGGGGCGCACCGGGCGGCTGTTCACCGAATTTGCGCTGGCGCTGGCCGGCGCGGTGCTGGTCTCGGGCTTTGTGGCGCTCACGCTTTCGCCCATGCTGTGCTCCAAGCTGCTGCGCCACAACCCCACGCCCGGTCGTTTTGACCGGGGCATGGAGCGCGTGCTGAGCGCCATCACCCGCGGCTACGAGCGCGCGCTGGGCTGGGCTCTTGGCGTGCGCTGGCTGGTGGTGGGCGTGATGCTGGCCAGTGCGCTGGGCAGCTGGGCGCTTGCTGCAAAGCACCAAGCAGGAACTGGCGCCGATGGAAGACCGCGGCGTGGTGCTGGCCAACATCAACGGCCCGGACGGCGCCACGCTGGCCTACACCCAGCGCTACGCCCAGGCGATCGAGCGCATCGGCGCCGACTACCCCGAGTTCGACCGCATTTTCAACATCGCGGGCAATCCCACCGTGGCTCAGGGCATCGTGATCCTGCGCGCCAAGCCCTGGGAAGAGCGCGAGCGCAGCACGCAGCAGATGGTGCGCGAGATCGGTCCCCGCATCGCCGCGCTGCCCGGCGTGAGCGCCTTTGCGTCCACACCGCCGTCGCTGGGCCAGGGTTTTCGCTCGCGGCCGGTGAACTACGTCATCGTCACCTCCGACAGCTACCAGAACCTCTCGGGCGTGGTGC
Organism: uncultured beta proteobacterium; assembly: GCA_963831255.1. Taxonomy (GTDB): domain Bacteria; phylum Pseudomonadota; class Gammaproteobacteria; order Burkholderiales; family Burkholderiaceae_C; genus Hydrogenophaga. The sequence goes on from CAWHPI010000004.1 coordinate 62,583, forward strand.
GCGAATTTCAGGCCGCCCTGGCCAAGAACCCGGGGTTCGTGCAGGTCGACACCGATCTGCGCCTGAACAAGCCCGAGATCCGGCTCGACGTGGACCGCGAGCGCGCCGCCGACATGGGCGTGAGCGTGGACGCGATCGCGCGCACGGTGGAGACCCTGCTGGGCGGGCGCAGCGTGACCCGCTTCAAGCGCGACGGTGAGCAATACGATGTGGTGGTGCAGACCGACAGCGCGCAACGCAGCACGCCCGAGGACATCGACCGCCTGTTCGTGCGTGGCCGCGGAGACGCCATGATTCCCCTGGCCTCGCTGGTGACCACCCGCGAGGTGGTGGTGCCGCGCGAGCTCAACCACTTCGCACAGCGCCGCAGCGCCACCATCACCGCCAACCTGGCCCCCGAGCTCTCTTTGGGCGAAGCACTGGACTTCATGGACGCCACCGCACGCGAGGTGCTGCCCGAGGGCTACACCACCCAGCTCAATGGCGAGAGCCGCGAGTTCCGCAGTTCGTCGGGCTCGCTGGCGCTCGTGTTCGCGCTGTCGCTGCTGTTCATTTTCCTGGTGCTGGCGGCGCAGTTCGAGAGCTTTGTCGATCCGCTGATCATCATGATCAGCGTGCCGCTGTCCATGCTGGGCGCGCTGCTGGCCTTGAAGCTCAGCGGTGGCACGCTCAATGTGTTCAGTCAGATCGGCCTGATCACGCTGGTGGGCCTGATCACCAAACACGGCATCCTGATCGTGGAGTTTGCCAACCAGCTGCGCGAGCAGGGCGTGGACAAGCTGGAAGCGGTGAAACGCTCGGCCGCGCTGCGCCTGCGCCCGATTCTCATGACCACCGGGGCCATGGTGCTGGGCGCGCTGCCACTGGCGCTGGCCACCGGCGCGGGCGCCGAGAGCCGCCAGCAGATCGGCTGGGTGATCGTCGGTGGCATGACCCTGGGCACGCTGCTCACCGTGTTCGTCGTGCCCACGGTGTACACGCTGCTCTCGCGCGATCGCCTGCATCCGGTGCCGCTGCCCCAGCCGGCGCACTGAGCACAGCGGCGCCGGGCCAGAGGCCGGCGCGTTTGACCTATCGCAACGCGCCAAGCGGCCAGCCGTCTAGGATGAAGCGAGGCTGGCGGCGCTTCGCTTGCGTGCCATCGCTGACCAGCCTTTGAACCTGGAGGCTCGCCTGAACACCGTCATGAATCCGTTTCTCACCGCGCAGGCCGCTGCAGCGGTGATGGCTTGCAGCCACGCCCCTCCGCAAGCGCTGGCACAGGCGCAGCAACAGCGGCTGAGCACTTTGCTGGCCGACGCGCGCGAGCGCTCGGCGGTGTACCGCGAGCGCCTGCGTGGCCTGCCCGATGACGCCAGCGCGCTCGCACACATGGCGCCGGTGGCGCGCGATGAACTGATGCAGCGGTTCGAAGACTGGGTGACCGACCCCGCGCTGCGTCTGGACGAGCTGCGCGCCTTCACCGCCGACCCGGCGCGCATCGGTGACCCGTACCTGGAACGCTACCTGATCTGGGAGAGCTCGGGCACCAGCGGCGCGCCCGGCGTGTTCGTGCAGGACGCCGCGGCGCTGGCGGTTTACGACGCCCTCGAAACGCTGCGGCGGCGGCCCGACAACAGCCTGCGCCGCTGGTTCGACCCGATGGGCCTGGGCGAGCGGCTGGCGTTTGTGGGCGCCGTCAACGGCCACTTCGCCAGCCAGATCAACGTCCAGCGGCTGGCGCGGCTGCAGAGCTGGCGCGCTCCGAATATCCGCAGTTTCTCCATCCTGCAACCGATGGACCGGCTGGTGGACCAGCTCAACGCCTTCGCGCCCACGGTGATTGCCACCTACCCGACCTCGGCCCTGGTGCTGGCCGAGCTGGTGCAGCGCGGCGCGCTCAAGGTGCCGGTGCGCGAGGTGTGGACCGGCGGCGAAACGCTGAGTCTGAGCGCGCGTGAGCGCATCGCGCAGGCCTTTGACGCCGAGCTGCGCAACAGCTACGGCGCCTCCGAATTCCTGGCCATGGGGTGGGAGTGCGACCACGGGCGCCTGCACCTCAACACAGACTGGCTGCTGCTGGAGCCGGTGGATGAGCATCAGCGCCCGATGCCGGCCGGAGAGGTGTCGCATTCGGTGCTGCTGACCAACCTGGCCAACACGGTGCAGCCGCTGATCCGTTACGCGCTGGGCGATCGCGTGCGGGTCGATACCGCCGTGTGTGGCTGCGGCTCGCCGCTGCCAACCATCGAGGTGGTGGGCCGGCACGACGACATCCTTCGCCTGCGCGGCGCCGCTGGCCGCACGGTGGCGCTGCTGCCGCTGGCCTTGTCGACCGTGATGGAGGAGGGCGCCGGCGTGTTCGACTTCCAGATCGTTCAGCGCGACGACCACACGCTGGTGGTGCGCCTGCCGGAACAGGGTGATACAGGCAAACAGGCGCTGGCGCGGTGCCGGACCGCGCTCATGGCCTTCGCCAGCGAGCAAGGTGCCGTGCGCCTGAAAGTGCTCGGTGAGCTGGGCCAGGTGGTACCGCGTGGGCGCAGCGGCAAAGCGTGCCGGGTACTGGCGAAAAGCGGTTGAGGTGCGCGGCGCCTGAGCGATCGTCTGTTCAGATCACGCCATCGAAAACCATCACGTCCACCGCATCGCCCACCGCCACGTTGCCTTGTTCGTGGTGCAACACGATCAGGCCATTGGCCTGCACCATGGAGCTCAACACGCCCGAGCCCTGGTTGCCGGTGGTGCGCACCCGCAGCTGCCCCGTTGCATCAACTGAGACGATGCCGCGCTGGTACTCGGTGCGGCCGGCTTTCTTGCGCAGCGGCTCGCTGCTGTGCGCTTGCAGCAGCACCGGCTCGGCATCGGTGCAGCCCATCAGGCGCAGCAGCGCAGGGCGCACGAAGGCGAGGAAGGTGACCATCACCGCGACCGGGTTGCCGGGGAGCCCGAAGAGCAATGCCCCCACGCTCCTTGCTTCGCCTGGTTCGTTGCCCCCCGAGGGGGCGGATTCGCCCTGGGTCAGCCCAGCGCCGACTCGGGCGCCGACGACTGGCTCGTGATGGATTCGCCCAACGGCCATCGGGCGGCCCGGCCGCATCGCGATGCGCCAGAACGCCACATCGCCCAGTTGCTTCATCATGGTCTTGGTGTGGTCGGCCTCGCCCATGCTCACGCCGCCGCTGGTGATGATGGCGTCGGCCGATTGCGCGGCCTGGCGGAACGCGGCTTCCAGCGCCTTGGGCTCGTCTTTCACCACACCCATGTCCACCACCTCCACGCCCAGGCGCGTGAGCAAGCCGTAGACCGTGTAGCGGTTGCTGTCAAAAACGGCACCCTCGCGCGGCGCTTCGCCCAGGGTCAGAATTTCGTCGCCGGTGGAGAAATACGCGACCCGGATGCGCCGCAACACCGACACCTCGGCCAGCCCCAGGCTGGCGATCAGCCCCAGCTCGGCCGGCCCCAGGCGCTGGCCCGCCCGCAAGGCGGGCTGACCCGCCATCAGGTCTTCGCCGCGCAGGCGGCGGTTGTCACCGGTCTTGACCACGCCCGCTGGCAGCTCAACCGCGTCGCCCTCGGTTTTCACAAACTCCAGCGGCACCACGGTGTCCAGGCCGGCCGGCAGAATCGCGCCGGTCATGATCTTCAGACACTCACCGGTCGCCACCGGTCCGGCGAACGCCGCGCCGGCGTAGGCGGTGCCCACCACGCGCAGGCGCAACGGCTGGTTGGTTTGCAGGGCAGCGCTGTTGAACGCAAAGCCGTCCATGGCCGAGTTGTCGTGCGGCGGGACGCTGATGGGCGAGACCACATCGGCGGCCAGCACGCGGCCCAGCGCGGCGAACACGCCGACCATCTCGGTCTGGCTGACCGGCTGCACCAGCCGGGCAAGAAACGCGTTGACCTGGTGCGCGGGCAGCGCCCTGGGGTCGTAGCCTTGCAGCTCCGCGGCAATTTGCTCGATGGTCTTCATGGGCTTGGCCTCTCAGGGCTTTTCCAGCGCGTGCAGTTCGGCCAGGGTGTTGGTGTTGCGGAACGCGCGCGGGTCGTCGCCAGGCTGGTCGAAAGGCACCAGCACGGTCCGGTGCTGATCGGTCCAGCGGTCGATTTTTCGTCCACCACTCTGTATGAATGCCACCAGGCTTTCGAGCAGCTCCACGCGCAGCAGGCTGAAGACGGGTTGGGCGCGCAACTGGCCATCGTCCTCGCGGGCTGCGGCCATGGCGATTTCGGTGCTGTCGTCCTCAAACGCGCTGGCCAGACGGCGCGCCAGATCGAAGGGAAACAGCGGGCTGTCGCACGGCACGGTGAGCAAATACGGCGTTTCGCAGCGCTCCAGCCCGGTCAAAAAACCAGCCAGCGGGCCGGCGTAGTCGCTCACCGTGTCGGGCCAGACCGGCGCGCCAAAAGCCTCGTAGGCCGCCAGGTTGCGGTTGGCGTTGAGCATCAGCTCGCCGATCAGTCCGCCTTCCTGCATCTGCAGCCGCAACACCGTGTGCAGCGCCAGCGGTGTGCCATTGAAGTTCTGCAAGCCCTTGTCGACCCCGCCCATGCGCGAGCCGCGGCCTCCGGCAAGCACGAGGGCGGTGATTTCAGCTGGATGGATCAAAGCGATTTCCTGTGAGAGAGGTGCCCCCTTCAGCACAAGCCGTGGAACCGGCTTTGCCGGGCCACTGGCTTGGCCCCTGGGGGGTGACGCGAAGCGGCGCGGGGGAGGTTTGGCTAGCCGCCGATGTAACTCATTTCCACCCGCCGCCGGCCGTCGCCCGGCGCCTCCGGTGGCAGGCTGGCGCGCAGTTCGGAATACCGGTCGCTGCGGCCTTGCCAGATGTCGGCGATGGCGCCGGCGAGCTGTTCGTCGGTGGCGCCGCCGCGCAGCAGCGGCCTCAGGTCGTGCCCTTCGCTGGCAAAGAGACACAGGTAGAGCTTGCCTTCGGTGGACAGACGGGCGCGGTTGCAGCTGCCACAGAAAGCCTGGGTGACGCTGCTGATCACGCCAATTTCGCCAGCCGCCACGTCGTGGCGACCGAGCGCATCGGCATAGCCCCAGCGCTCGGCGGTTTCGCCGGGCGCTGACGGATCGAGCTGCACCAGCGGCAGCTCGCGTGCGATGCGCTGCACCACCTCGGCGCTGGGCAAGACCTCGTCCATGCGCCAGCCGTTGGTGGCGCCCACGTCCATGTACTCGATGAAGCGCAGCACCACGCCGGTGCCCCGGAAGTGGCGCGCCATGGGCAGAATTTCGTGGTCGTTGGTGCCGCGCTTGACCACCATGTTGACCTTGACCGGGCCCAGGCCAGCCGCCAGTGCAGCGTCGATGCCGCGCAACACATCGCGCACCGGGAAATCGGCGTCGTTCATGGCGCGGAACACGGTGTCGTCCAGGCCATCGAGGCTGACCGTGACGCGCTGCAGGCCAGCATCTTTCAGTGCCTGCGCCTTGCGCTCCAGCAGCGAGCCGTTGGTGGTCAGCGTGATGTCCAGCGGCTGGCCTTCCACCGTGCGCAAGGCGGCCAGCTGTTCGATCAGCCGCTCGACGTGCTTGCGCAGCAGCGGCTCACCACCCGTGAGGCGGATCTTCTGCACGCCGTGCGCCACAAACTGCCGGGTGAGTCGGGTGACTTCTTCGAAGCTCAGCAGCGCGCTGTGAGGCAGGTAGGGGTAGTCCTTGTCGAACACCTCTTTGGGCATGCAGTAGCTGCAGCGGAAATTGCAGCGGTCGGTCACGCTGATGCGCAGGTCGCGCAGCGGTCGGGTCAGCGCATCCAGCAACTGGCCGGTGGCTGGCTGCGGCTCTTGGGACATAGCGACAGGCCGCACGCGGCTGCGCTGGTCCACCAGGGGAATCACTCGTTCGGACATGAGGGGATTATCGGCCAGCGGCCCGCAATGCCTGGCCACCGCCCTGACAGCGACAGGGTGGGCCGGCGCCGCTTCAGGCCGTTGGCCTGACCGGCTGGTACAGCGCGGTGTTGTCGCGCAGCCAGTTGTCCGACAGCGCGCTCGACTGCTGGCTGGGATGAAAACCTGGCTTGAAATACGCGCGCCAAGGCGCCCAGCTCTGGCGCAAAAGTCCCTGGCGCCCCAGCATGTGGCGCGCGGCGCTGGCCCAGGTGCGCCAGCGCCAGAGCGTGCCATCACGCCGCAGGTTGTTCAGTGTCTGGCGAAACACATCGGTGAGGAAAATCCCCGTGACGCGGCGCATCCAGACCACGCGCCAGGCCTGGCTGCCGCCCAGCGCCTGGTACAGATCGAAGGCGGTGCATTTGTGTTCGGCTTCTTCGGCGCTGTGCCAGAGCCAGAGGGCTTTCAGGCGTGGCTCGCAGCGGCCCAGGCGCTCGGGGTGCGCGAGCATCCATTCGGCGAACAGCGCGGTGAAGTGTTCGTTGGCGGCGGTGATGGCCAGCGCGTGGCGCGGGTCGGTGCCCTCGACCAGCCGCAGCCGCTCACGGGCGCGCGGCTCCCAGGCGTTCACCAGGCCGTGCTTTTCGATCTGCGCATTGAACAGCGCATGGATGCGCCGGTGCGTGGCCTCCTGGCCCACGAAACCCTGCACCTCGGCCTGCCAACGCGGCTGCTGGTCGGGCGGCAAGGCCTTGAAGCCGGCGCGCACCGCGTCGATGAAGAACTGCTCACCGATCGGGAAAGCTCATCGACAGGGCGTTGAACCAGGCGGTGAGAAACGCATCGCCACCGCACCAGTGGCGCTCCACGGGTTGTTCCAGGTCGATCAAAAGGCGGCGTACGACAAGCTCGGTCATCTTCCGATGATGGTGAGAGGGGCGGGGGTCGTCAAGCCTGTGGGTGCTGCGCCTGTCGCCTGCGCGCGGGCCGCCTCGGGATCAGGGTGCCCGACCACTGAAATGGCTGCGCCCGCTCCCGTGCGGGCGAACGGGCCGATCAGCTGGCGGTCCAGCAGCCCAGACGGCGGTGGCTCGGCTGTCGCTCGGCCCAGGCGGCCAGGCGCTCGGCCCAACTGGTGCCGGCAGCCGCGGACAGCCGCGCCGGGTGGGCGCTGGGCTGTGGTTGCCTGGGGGTGCTGGCGGTGTGCCGTGCGTCTGTGGTCATGTGGTTCTCCAATTTGGGGTGGCATCAGGGTCAACCCCATGTGGCGTACTGTACGTATGCGGCTTCGCGCACGCAATGGCGATTCATGCCAATGGAGTTTGCATTTTTGCAATGTTTGATCGACACTGCACCCATGAACGAACTTGACTGGAGCGACCTGCGCCATGCGCTTGCGGTGGCCGAGGCCGGATCGCTGACTGGCGCCGCGCGCCTGCTCGGGGTGAACCACACCACCGTGTTGCGCCGGCTCGATGCACTGGAAGCGCAGCTCGGCGCCCGACTCTTCGATCGCCAGCGCAGCGGTTACACACCCACGGCAGCCGGCCAGGCGCTGGTGGCCCAGGCCCGACACATGGCCGACCGCGTGCACGAGGTCGAGCGCCAGGTCATGGGGCTGGACCGTGAGCTCACCGGGCTGTTGCGCGTGACCACCGCCTTTGTGATCATGGAACACCTGCTGCCCGCGCCGCTGGCAGCCTTCGCCCGCGAGCACCCGGGCATCGAGGTGGAGGTGGTGGAAAACGCCTTTCTGGTCGACCTTTCACGGCGGCGGCCCGAGGTGCCAGGTCAGGCAATCGCTCAACGCGAGGCCGATGTGGCGCTGCGCCTCTCAAGGCAGGTGGCCGACCATCTGGTCGGGCGCAACCTCGGCATGACGCAGTGCCGCGTCTACGCGCTTCGTGGCGCACCGGAACTGCCGCAAACGGTGCAACCGCTGCAGGCACTGGTGCGCGACGCGCCCTGGGTGGCTTTCGAGCAAGGCCAGCAAGACCGGATTTATGACCGCTGGATGCGCACGCGCATCGAGGGTGCGCGGGTGCGCGTGCGGGTTGACATCTTCAACGCCACCGCTGCCATGCTGCGCACCGGCATTGGCGTGGGCGTGCTGCCCAGCTTCATGCAGGCCAGCAACCCGCAGCTGATCCCCGTGTCAGACCCGATCCCGGAACTGGCCGCCCCGGTCTGGATGCTGACCCATCCCGACCTTCGCCAGACCGCGCGCGTGAGTGCCTTCATGCGCCACGTGGGCGATGCCATGAGCGAGCGTTTGCGCCGGGAATGAGCTGCGCTGCGGGAAACCTGCGGCGATGAAGCGGTGTGCGGGTGCTGTCTCAGCCGTTGGCGAAGGTGGGCTGCAACATGCCGCGCTGCTCGATGAAGCGCACCACCTCGTCCACGCCCGCAAGCGTCTTGAGGTTGGTCATCACAAACGGGCGGCGCGCGCTGTCGGGCCGCATGCGCTCGGTGTCGGCCTTCATCACCGCCAGATCGGCGCCCACATGGGGCGCCAGATCGGTTTTGTTGATGACGAAGAGATCGCTCTTGGTGATGCCGGGGCCGCCCTTGCGCGGAATTTTTTCGCCCGCCGCGACGTCGATCACGTAGATGGTGAGGTCGCTCAGCTCGGGGCTGAAGGTGGCGGCCAGGTTGTCACCGCCGGACTCGATGAACACGATGTCGGCGTTCGGGTGTTCCTTGAGCATGCGGTCGATCGCTTCCAGGTTGATGGAGCAGTCTTCGCGAATCGCCGTGTGCGGGCAGCCACCGGTCTCCACGCCCATGATGCGTTCGGCGGGCAGTGCGCCGCTCACGGTGAGCAGCCGCTGGTCTTCCTTGGTGTAGATGTCGTTGGTGATGGCAATCAGGTCGTACCGCTCGCGCATGGCCTTGCACAGCATTTCCAGCAGGGTGGTCTTGCCCGAACCGACCGGGCCCGCCGATGCCCACGCGCAGCGGCGGCAGGGTTTTGGTGCGGTTGGGGATGTGGTGCAGTGCGGTCATGGCAAACAGGGGATTGGAAGGAAGGAGGGTGCACTTTCAGCACACACCGTGGAACCGGCTTTGCCGGGCCACTGGTGTGGTCCCCCTTTCAGGGGGAAGACGCGGAGCGGCGCAGGGGGTTGCTGCGGTCATGAACGGAAGAGGCGGGAGTACTGGGTTTCGTGCTGCGCCGAAAGAATGGCGAGCAGGGGTGAGAAGGCCTGGCGCGTGTCGTCGGTGAGCGACTGGGCATGGTCGACCGCCTCGGGAATCGCCAGCGCCAGCCGCGCCAGCATGCGCTGGCCGGCGCTCTGACCCAGCGGCACCGACTTGATGGCGGCCTGCACCATGTTCTCGCTCCAGCCGAAGGCAAAGCCAGTCAGGCTGTCTTCGGGCTGCGCGCCGCTGTGCGCGGCGGCGCAGGCCATGGCCACCGGGTAGGTGGGCGGGTCCAGCTGGGCCGAGGCCAGCGCTTCGGCCACGCCGTGGCCGAGCGCCCCGAGGGATTGCAGCCCAGGTCAAGCAGCGAGCGGCCCATTTGCTCGGTCTGCTGGCGAATTTCGGCGGTTTCGCGGGTCTGCAGCACCCAGTCGTTGAGCGCGGTGATGCGGGCCAGGTCGTGGCTGCGCCAGGCGGGAATGGCTTGTGCCACCACCGCCAGATCGCTGCGCGCCAGGCTCAGCTGCAGCTGGTCGACCAGCCAGTCCGAGGCGCTGGCTTCGTCGTGCACCAGGCCGGCGTCGACCGCCGACTCAAGGCCTTCGGAGTACGAGAAGCCGCCCACCGGCAGGGCCGGCGAGGCCAGCCACAGCAGTTGCAGCAAGCCAGCGGTGGACGGTGAACCTGGCGCGCTGGGCTCAGCCGTGCTCATGGCTGCCGGCGGCGTGGTGATGGTGACCGTGGTGTGCGTCGTGAGCGTGGCCGTGCGCCGAATGCTGGCTGTAGGCACCGGCCTCGGGTTCAAAGGACTCGTTGACCTCGCTCACGTTCAGGTGCATGGCACGCAGCAGATCGGCCAGCACGTGGTCGGGCTCGATCTTGAGGTGGTCGGGCTTGAGCTCGATCGGCACGTGGCGGTTGCCCAGGTGGTAGGCCGCGCGCATGAGGTCGAAGGCGGCGTCGTGGTGTGTCCGTGCGCATGGCCGTGATCGGTGCAGGCCGTGATGCGCAACACCGGTTGCGGTGCGGCGACCACGCGCACCAGCGTGCCGTCCTCGGTCACCAGCACATCGCCGCCGCGCACCACGCTGCCGCGCGGCAGGAACACGCCCAGGTGCTGGCCATCGGAGGCGGTGGCATCGAAGCGGCTTTTCTGGCGCACGTCCCAGTCCAGCTCGACCTGTGGCGCGCGCTTGAGCAGGGCGCTGGCGAGGCCGCGGCCTTGGGGAATGAGCTTGGAGGCTTGTTGCATGCAATGGATGTCAGAACAGGAAGTACCGCTGCGCCATCGGCAGCTCGGTGGCGGGCTCGCAGGTGAGCAGTTCGCCATCGGCGCGCACGGTGTAGCGCTGCGGGTCGATCTCCATCTTGGGCAGGTAGCTGTTGTGCACCATGTGGCCTTGGTCACGCCGCGGCAGTTTTGCACCGCGCACGGTCTGTCTTCTGCAGACCGAAGCGCTCGCGCACGCCGGCTTGCAGGCCGGCCTGCGAAACAAAGGTGAGGCTGCCACGCGCCAGCGCGCTGCCGAAGGCGCCGAACTGCGGCCGGTAGTGCACCGGCTGTGGTGTGGGGATGGAGGCATTCGGGTCGCCCATGGCGGCCAGCGCGATGCTGCCGCCCTTGAGCACCAGCGCAGGCTTGACGCCAAAGAAGGCCGGCTTCCAGACCACCAGATCGGCCCACTTGCCCACTTCCAGCGAACCCACGATGTGCGAGATGCCGTGGGCGATGGCCGGGTTGATGGTGTATTTGGCGATGTAGCGCTTGACGCGGAAGTTGTCGTTGCGAGCGCTGTCGCCGGGCAGCGAGCCGCGCTGCGCTTTCATCTTGTCGCGCCGTCTGCCAGGTGCGGATAATGACCTCGCCCACACGGCCCATGGCCTGGCTGTCGCTGCTCATGATGCTGATGGCGCCCAGGTCGTGCAGGATGTCTTCGGCCGCAATGGTCTCGCGGCGGATGCGGCTCTCGGCAAAGGCCAGGTCTTCGGGAATGGACGCGTCCAGGTGGTGGCAGACCATGAGCATGTCCACGTGCTCGTCCAGCGTGTTGACGGTGTAGGGCATGGTCGGGTTGGTGCTGGAGGGCAGGAAGTTGGCCTCGCCCACCACGCGGATGATGTCGGGCGCGTGGCCGCCACCCGCGCCTTCGGTGTGAAAGGCGCACAGCGTGCGGCCCTTGGTGGCGGCGATGGTGTCTTCCACAAAGCCGGACTCGTTGAGCGTGTCGCTGTGGATGGCCACCTGCGTGTCGGTTTCTTCGGCCACGTCCAGGCAGTTGCTGATGGCGCTGGGCGTGGTGCCCCAGTCTTCGTGCAGCTTGAGGCCGATCACGCCGGCGTTGATCTGCTCGCGCAGCGGCTCGGGCCGGCTGGCGTTGCCCTTGCCCAGAAAGCCCAGGTTCATGGGCAAAGCCGTCGGCCGCTTGCAGCATGCGCTCGATGTGCCAGGGGCCGGGCGTGCAGGTGGTGGCGAAGGTGCCGGTGGCCGGGCCGGTGCCGCCGCCGAGCATGGTGGTGATGCCCGAGGCCAGGGCTTCGTCGACCTGCTGCGGGCAGATGAAGTGGATGTGGCTGTCGATGCCGCCGGCGGTGACGATGTTGCCCTCGCAGCTGATGATCTCGGTGCCCGGGCCGATGATGATGTCCACGCCCGGCATGGTGTCGGGGTTGCCGGCCTTGCCGATGGCGACAATGCGGCCGTCTTTCAAGCCGATGTCGGCCTTGACGATGCCCCAGTGGTCGATGATGAGGGCGTTGGTCAGCACCGTGTCCACCGCGCCTTCGGCGCGCGTGCGCTGCGCTCTGCGCCATGCCGTCGCGGATGGTCTTGCCGCCGCCGAACTTCACTTCTTCGCCGTAGCCGCCGGCGCGCAAGGTGAAGTCCTGCTCCACCTCGACGATCAGACCGGTGTCGGCCAGGCGCACGCGGTCGCCCACGGTGGGGCCGAACATGTCGGCGTAGGCGGATCTTGGAATGCTCGCCATCACAGTTTCCCTTGCGTGAGGCCGCGAAAGCCCACCACGATGCGGTCGCCCGCGTAGTCCACCAGCTCCACCGTGCGCTGTTGTCCGGGTTCGAAGCGCACCGCCGTGCCGCTCGCAATGTTCAGCCGCATGCCACGGGCCGCGGTGCGATCGAAATCGAGCGCGCCGTTGGTCTCGGCGAAGTGGTAGTGCGAGCCCACCTGCACCGGCCGGTTGGCGGTGTTCTTCACCACCAGGGTGAGGGTGCGTCGGTCGGGGTTGAGGGCGTGATCGCCCTCGTCGGTGAGGAGTTCGCCGGGGATCATGGGTGGCTCCACTTCACTTCTTCGACAACCAGATGGCGACCGCCACAGCCGCCGCAGCCGCCACGAACCCCAGCGCATCGCTGGCATGCCAGTGGCTGCCAAACAGGCCGTGGCCTTCGTGGGCGAGGGCGGGCAAAGCCGATGCCATCAGCGCTAGGAAGAGAAAGCGTTTCATTCAAGTCTCCAAAAATTCAAACAACGCGCCCGGAGCGACATGCCCCAGCCCAGGGCGCCGCCGATCTGGCTTTGCCAGTCGGCCAGCGCCGCCCCCTGGGGGGTGACGCCGCGAGGCGACGCGGGGGGGGTCAAATGATCGGCTGGTGCACCGTCACCAGCTTCGTGCCATCGGGAAAGGTGGCCTCTACCTGGATGTCGGGAATCATCTCGGCGATGCCGTCCATGACATCGGCACGGCTCAACACGGTGCGGCCTTCGCTCATGAGCTGGGCCACGCTCTTGCCGTCGCGCGCGCCCTCCATCACCGCCGCGCTGATCAGCGCCATGGCTTCGGGGTAGTTCAGCTTGAGGCCGCGCGCTTTACGCCGCTCGGCCAGCAGGGCCGCGGTGAAGATCAGCAGCTTGTCTTTTTCTCGGGGCGTCAGTTCCATGGTCTGCCTGGTTGATGGCCAATGTTTTCATTCTCCACCGCAATTCCCATGCCGCCGGGCGGGTGGCATGAAAACTGCACTGGTTTGGTGTGAGTTCCGCCGCCATTCCCCCCAACCCCGAGAGCCTGCCCAGAGGAGGCGACGGGCGTGCTGCGGCACCACAGCGCATTACTTTGGTGCGCCGCGATTACAACAGCTGGGTGGGCAGCGAGACCATGGAGGACTACGCGCTGCGCTACACACCGCAGCGTTTCCGAAAGTGGAGCGAGTGGCGCGTTGCGAACACCGCCTTTGGTGCGGCGGCCTTCCTCATCCTGGAGGCGGTGGGTGCCACGCTCATGGTGCAGTTTGGCTTTGCCAACGCTGCCTGGGCGATCCTGACCACCGGGCCTGATCATCTTTCTGGCCGGCCTGCCCATCAGCGTGTACGCCGCGCGCTACGGGGTGGACATGGACCTGCTCACCCGCGGCGCGGGGTTTGGCTACATCGGCTCCACCATCACCTCGCTGATCTACGCCAGCTTCACCTTCATTTTCTTCGCGCTGGAGGCGGCGGTGATGGCCTACGCGCTGGAGCTGGCGCTTGGCATCCCACCCGTCTGGGGCTATGCCATCTGTGCGCTGGTGGTGATTCCGCTGGTGACACATGGCGTGTCGGTGATCAGCCGCTTTCAGGTCTGGACCCAGCCCCTGTGGCTGGTGATGATGGTGGTGCCTTTTGCCGCCGTGTGGTGGATGGACCCCGGTGTTTTCAAGGCGGCCGTGCACTATGCGGGTGCTTCGGGTGACGGTGCACAGTTTCAGTGGCACCTGTTTGGTGCAGCGCTCACCGTGGGCGTGGCCCTGATCACCCAAATGGGGGAGCAGGCCGACTACCTGCGTTTCATGCCGGCTCGCGATCCGGCCAAACCCTGGCGCTGGTGGGCCGGCGTGTTGATGGGTGGGCCGGGCTGGGTGGTGCTGGGTGTGCTCAAGATGCTGGGCGGCGCGTTGCTGGCCTACCTGGCCATCAGCCACCTGGTTCCCACCGATCGCGCGGTCGATCCGAACCAGATGTACCTGGCCGCCTACGAGTACGTGTTCCCGAATTACGGCTGGGCGGTGGCGGCCACGGCGCTGTTTGTGGTGGTCTCCCAGCTCAAGATCAACGTGACCAACGCCTACGCCGGCTCGCTGGCCTGGAGCAATTTCTTCTCGCGCCTCACCCACAGCCACCCGGGCCGCGTGGTGTGGGTGGTGTTCAACACGCTGATTGCCTTCATGTTGATGGAGATGAATGTGTTCCGCGCGCTCGGCGAGGTGCTTGGGCTGTATTCGAACATCGCCATCGCCTGGATCATGGCGGTGGTGGCCGATCTGGTGATCAACAAACCCATGGGCTGGTCACCCAGGGGCATCGAATTCAAGCGCGCCCATCTGTACGACATCAACCCCGTGGGCGTGGGCGCCATGGTCCTGGCTTCGGTGCTGTCGGTGTGCTGGCCCACATGGGCCTGATGGGCGAGATGGCGCAGGCCTTCTCGGCGGTGATCGCCATGGTGACGGCGCTGATCACCTCACCACTCATCGCGTGGGCCACCCAAGGCCGTTACTACATCGCAAGAACGTCGCAACAGACCGACGAGCGAACTGCCCCCCACCCAGAAATGCCGTGGAACCGGCTTCGCCGGACCACAGGCATTGACCCCCTTCAGGGGAGTGACGCCGAAGGCGACGCGGGGGGTGTTTCAAAAACCTGCGTGATCTGCCTGCGCTCGTATGCGGGGCCAGACATGGCCTTCTGCCCAGCCTACCAAGGGGGTATCTGTTCGCTGTGCTGCACCCTCGATGCCCGATGCGGCGACTTGTGCAAGCCGGACGCAAGGCTGTCTGTGCAGTGGCAGGCCGCGCTTCGCATGGTCTTGCCGCAGCGCGTGTGGCCGTACCTCAAGGCAGGCCTGGCGCATTACCTGCTGCATCATGCTGGTGATGGCGCCGCTTCTGGCTGCGGTGCTGGGCCTGGTGTACCGAAGCCAGGCGCAAGGGCTGCAGGAACGCCTGGCTGGCAATGTCACCGGTTTGCTGGATGGCGCACTTCGCGCCGGCTTCCTGAGCGTCTACGCGGTGATCCTGCTCATCGCGGCAACCGTGGCCTGGTGGATCGTGCTGGCGCACAAGAGCCGCGAGGTGGCGCAGGAAGAATCCAACCGCCAGACACAGCTGCTGATGGAAGAGATTGCCTCGCACCGCCAGACCGACCGGGCCTTGCAGCAAGCCCGGCAGGCCGCCGAGCAGGCCAACCAGGCCAAGAGCCGCTACATCAGCACCATCAGCCACGAGCTGCGAACACCGCTCAACAGCATCCTGGGCTATGCCCAGCTGCTGCAGGAAGACACCGGGCTGGCGCAGAAAGCCGCGCGCAGGCGGTGCGCGTGATTCACCGCGGCGGCGAGCACCTGCTGTCGCTTGATCGACGGCACGCTGGACATCGCGCGCATCGAATCGGGCAAGCTCTCGCTGGACGTACGGCCCACGCCATTTGCGCAAACCGTGCGCGAGGTTGCGAGCATGCTGGAACTGCAGGCCGCGGCCAAAGGCCTTGCCTTCGGGTACGACGAGGCCAGCCGCCTGCCCGACACGGTGCGCATGCCGACGAAAAGCGCCTGCGCCAGATCCTGATCAACCTGCTGGGCAATGCGGTGAAGTTCACCCGCCAGGGGCGTGTGAGCCTGCGCGTGACCCATGCCTTCGAGATGGCCCAGTTCGAGGTGCACGACAGCGGCCCCGGCATGAGCGAGGCGGAGCTGGCGCGGGTGTTCGAGCCCTTTGTGCGCGGTGAGTCGGCGGCCACCACCGATCCGGCGCAGAAGACCTCCATGGGTACCGGGCTGGGCCTGACCATCGCCAAGATGCTCACCGACCTGATGGGCGGCGAGCTGACCGCGCGCAGCACACCGGGCGTTGGCACGGTGTTCACGGTCCGGCTGTTTCTGCCCGAGGTGCACGGCGCCGCGCCACGCATGCATTCGCCGCTCCCGGCCGTCAAACGGCTATGAGGGCGAGCGCCAGCGGGTGCTGGTGGTGGACAACGAAGAGAGCGACCGCCAGCTGATCGCACGCTGGCTGCAGCCGCTGGGCTTCGAGGTGCTCCTGGCCACCAGCGGCCACGATGCGCTGGCCTTGCTCGATGGCTTGAAGCCGGGCGGCCGCCGGCAGCCCGAACGCCATCTTCATGGACCTCGCAATGCCCGGCATCGACGGCTGGGAAACCGTGCGCCGCCTGCGCGCCCTCGGCTGGGCCAGCGTGCCGCTGGCCATCGTGTCGGCAAACGCATTCGACAAAGGCTTGCAGGCGCCGAGTTCGCAGCTGGGCGTGATCGACTTTCTGGTCAAGCCGGTGCGCCGCGGCGAGATCCTGGATTGGCTGCAGAGCCGCCTGGCCTTGCAATGGACGCGCGGCGTCGCGGCGCCATCCAGCGGTGACCAAGGCGCACGACCCCAGCTGCGCCCGTCGGCCGAAGACGAGGAACTGGCACCGTTGTTGTCGCTGGTGCGGCTGGGGTACTACAAGGGCATCGTGCAATGGCTGGACGCCTGGGTGCTCGCTCACCCCGACCATGCCGAATGGGCGAAGTCGCTGCGCATTCTGGCGCGCGAGTTCCGCTTTGAAGCCATCGAACAGCGTGTGCTGGCCGGCGCGTCTGTGCCCGACGACCGATTTGAGGCAGGCTGATGAACGCAAGCCAACACCCCTGGCCCGGTGCCGATGGCGCCCTGGCGGCCGCGAGCGCGCAGGGGCTTGAGCACGCCAGCGACAGCCTGGTGGTGCTCATCGTGGACGACGTGCCCGACAACGTGGCACCGCTGCACGACGCGCTGGACGAGGCCGGCTACGCCGTGCTGGTGGCGCTGGACGGTGAAAGCGCCATCCGCCGGGCCACGCAGGCTTTGCCCGATGTGATCCTGCTCGATGCGCTGATGCCCGGGCTCGACGGCTTCGAGGTGGCGCGCCGCCTGAAGGCCAACCCGGCCACGGAGCACATCCCCATCATCTTCATGACCGGACTCACCGAGACCGAGCACCTGGTGGCCGCGCTGGACGCTGGCGGTGTGGACTACGTCACCAAGCCGATCAAGCCGCGCGAGGTGATGGCGCGCATGGGTGTGCACCTGCGCAGTGCCCTGAAAGCGCGACAAGGCGCCACCGAGCGCCAGCAGGCGCGAAGTGCGCTGGACGCATTCGGCTACGCGTCCATCACCGTGCGCGCCAGCGACGGCAAGCTGCTCTGGCAGACGCCCCTGGCCCGCGAACTGCTGCAGCGCTACTGCGGCAGCGAGTCGCCCGGCACACCGCCCGAGGTGCTGCAATGGCTGCGCCGTCTGATGCCCGATCTGCAAGACGCCGCGCGCACCCTGCGCGAGCCGCCCCGCCTCAGCCTGGAGAGCGGGCCGCGCCGGCTCACCTTTCGTCTGCACCAGCAGGTGGGCGACGAAGAAGCCAGCCTGGCCGGCGGCGAAGTGGCTGGGGACTGGCTGATCGTGATGCAGGAAACCTCGGACGCCAGCGTGCTTGAAGCACTGGCGCACGCCTTTGGCCTGACCGCCCGCGAGGCCGAGGTGCTGTACTGGGTGGTCAAGGGCAAGATCAACCGCGACATTGGCGACATTCTGGGCACGAGCCCCGCCACGGTGAAGAAGCACCTGGAACGCATTCACGCCAAGATGGGTGTGGAAACGCGCACCGCCGCGGCCACCATGGCACTGAATCGCGTGCCGTTGCTGCAGCCCCAGCTCGGTTCCTGAGGCGCCCGCAAGGGGCGCGTACGCCACCCGGCGTACAGACGATCAAAAGGCTTCTCCCTAGCATCCAGTTGTCCATTGCATCTCACCCGAACCCGTGTGTGGCAGTGGCCTGATTCGTTCATCAACTGGCTATTTTGAAACCTGGAGAAGTCCCATGCTGCAACGCCGATTCACCCTCAAAGCCCTTTCCGTGGCCGCCGCGCTGGGCGCGCTGGGCCTGCCCGCACACGCCGCCGACACCATCAAGGTCGGCATCCTGCACTCGCTCTCAGGCACCATGGCCATTTCCGAGACCGTGCTCAAGGACGTGGCGCTGATGACCATCGACGAAATCAACGCCAAGGGCGGCGTGATGGGCAAGAAGCTCGAAGCCGGTGGTGGTCGACCCGGCCTCCAACTGGCCGCTGTTCGCCGAAAAGGCCAAGCAGCTGATCGACAACGACAAGGTGGCGGTGGTGTTCGGCTGCTGGACCAGCGTCTCGCGCAAGTCGGTGCTGCCGGTGTTCGAAGAAAAGAACGCGCTGCTGTTCTACCCGGTGCAGTACGAAGGCGAAGAGCTGTCCAAGAACGTGTTCTACACCGGCGCCGCGCCCAACCAGCAGGCCATTCCCGCGGTGGAATACCTGATGAGCAAAGACGGCGGCTCGGCCAAGCGCTTCGTGCTGCTGGGCACCGACTACGTCTACCCGCGCACCACCAACAAGATCCTGCGCGCCTTCCTCAAGAGCAAGGGCGTGGCCGATGCCGACATCATGGAGGAGTACACGCCGTTCGGTCACTCCGACTACCAGACCATCATCGCCAACATCAAGAAGTTTGCCGCTGCGGGCAAGAAGACGGCGGTGGTCTCCACCATCAACGGCGACTCCAACGTGCCGTTCTACAAAGAGCTGGGCAACGCCGGTCTGTCCGCCAAAGACGTGCCGGTGGTTGCCTTCTCGGTGGGTGAAGAAGAGCTGCGCGGTGTGGACACCAAGCCGCTGGTGGGCCACCTGGCCGCCTGGAACTACTTCATGTCGATCAAGAACCCGACCAACGCGGCCTTCATCAAGCAGTGGAGCGACTACGCCAAGGCCAAGAACATCCCCGGCCACAAGGACAAGCCGCTGACCAACGACCCGATGGAAGCCACCTACATCGGCATGCACATGTGGGCGCAGGCGGCCAACAAGGCCAAGAGCATCGACCCGGACAAGGTGTCGCCAGGCCATGTACGGCCAGACCTTCAAGGCACCGGGCGGCTTCACCTCGACCATGGACAAGGAAAACCACCACCTGCACAAGCCGGTGTTCATCGGCGAAGTTCGCGCCGACGGCCAGTTCAACGTGGTCTGGAAGACGCCGGGCCCTGTGGTGGCCGATCCCTGGAGCGACTTCATTGCCGAAAACAAGGGCAAGAAGAACGTGCCCGACATGAAGAAGTGATGCTTTGAGCCGGCAGCATCCGCACCGCCTTGGGGGTGCGGATCTGTCCGGCTCGTCTCGCCTGCGCCCGCCCAAAGCCTTTGGCGCGGTCGCAGCGCCCCGACGCCCAACCGCCTGCCCCTCTGAAAGACGGACCCATGCGTCTCCTCCCCGTTTCCTGGTGGTCAGCGTGCCTGTGCGCGCTCTGGCTGCTGACCAGCTCGATGGCCCACGCGCTGACCGCCGAGCAGGCCCTCACGCTGGCGCGCGGCGACAGCGACGAACGCATCGCCACCATCAACGCCATCGCCACCAGCAGCGACGAGCGTGGCGCCTTGCTGCTGACGGCGCTGGCTGAAGGCCGTGTGCGTGTTCAGGATGACCAGGTGTACGTGGTGCTCGACGCCAGTGCCCTGGACGCCTTGACGGGCACCGCCGCCACGCTTGGCGACAGCGCCGAAGAGGTGATCGTGAACAACCGCATCCGCTCCGCCCTGGCCACTGCCCTGGCCGGCATGGAGCTGGTGGGCGGCTCGCCGCAGCGCCAGCGTGCCGCGGCGCTGACGCTGCAGCGCAGCAGCTTTGACGAACCCGATGCCGATCAGCTGCCCATCATCGAACGGGCCCTCGCTGCCGATCTGGACGCTGACGCGCGCCAGACGCTGGAACTGGCGCAAGCGGCCGTGCTGCTTGCCAGCGAAGACGTGGCCCAGCGCCTCGCCGCCGCTCAGAAGCTGGGCGAAGCGCGCAAGGCCATCGTGCGGCCGCTGCTGCTGCAGCGGATCGAGCGTGAGAGCGATGCCGGGGTCAAGGCGGCGCTCAGCGGCGGCGCTGGCCGGGCTGGATCGCTCGCTGGCGGTGTCCAACGCCCTCGGTCAGGCCTTCACCGGCATCAGCCTGGGCAGCATCCTGTTGCTCGCGGCGCTCGGCCTGGCCATCACCTACGGCCTCATGGGCGTGATCAACATGGCGCACGGCGAGCTGATCATGATCGGCGCCTACGCCACCTGGGGGGTGCAGCGTGTGTTTCAGCAGATGTTTCCAGACGCCTTCGACTGGTATCTGCTCGCGGCGCTGCCGGTGGCCTTCGCCGCCTCTGCCGCCGTGGGGGCGCTGATGGAGCGCAGCGTGATCCGTTTCCTCTACGGTCGGCCGCTGGAGACGCTGCTGGCCACCTGGGGCATCAGCCTGCTGCTGATGCAGTGCGGTGCGCAGCCTGTTTGGCGCGCAGAACGTGGGCGTGGAGAACCCGGCCTGGATGAGCGGCAGCGTGGTGCTCATGGGCAACCTCACGCTTGCCGTGGAACCGCATCCTCATCATCGCGTTTGCGGCGCTGGTGCTCGGCGGCGTGGCGCTGCTGATCGCGCGCACGCGGCTGGGCCTCTTCGTGCGCGGCGTCACGCAGAACCGACCGATTGCCGCCTGCATGGGCGTGAACACCGCGCGCATCGACACCTACGCCTTTGCGCTCGGCTCGGGCGTGGCGGGCCTGGCGGGCGCGGCGCTGAGCCAGATCGGCAACGTGGGGCCGGACCTGGGGCAGAACTACATCGTCGACTCGTTCATGGTGGTGGTGCTCGGCGGCGTGGGCCAGCTGGCCGGCACCGTCTACGCCGCGCTCGGCCTGGGCGTGCTCAACAAGTTCATCGAAGGCCAGGCCGGCGCGGTGCTGGCCAAGATCGCGGTGCTGGTGTTCATCATCGTGTTCATCCAGAAGCGGCCGCAGGGAATCTTCGCCATGAAGGGCAGGGAAGCGCATGAGCGACCAGAACATCCGTTCGGGCTGAGCCTGTCGAAGCCGGCCCACGAGCCTTCGACAAGCTCAGGACGAGCGGAATATCCACATCGCCGTCTTGCCGAAAGCTGGCCCGCTGCTCACGCGTGGCGGCTGGGGCAGCTTCATGGTGGCGCTGCTGGTGGTCTGTGCGCTGGCGCCAGCGCTCAATCTGCTGGTGCCCGAGAGCAGTCCGTTTCACCTGAGTGGCTACATGGTGGGCCTGCTGGGCAAGATCATGTGCTACGCGATCGCGGCGCTGGCGATCGACCTGATCTGGGGCTACACCGGCATCCTGAGCCTGGGTCACGGCCTGTTTTTTGCGCTCGGTGGCTATGTGATGGGCATGTACCTGATGCGCCAGATCGGTCTGGACGGCAACTACAAAAGCGAACTGCCCGATTTCATGGTGTTCCTGGACTGGAAGGAGCTGCCCTGGCACTGGGCGCTGTCCGACAGCTTCATTGCCACGCTGTTGCTGATCGTGCTGGTGCCGGGGCTGGTGGCCTTTGTGTTCGGCTACTTCGCCTTCCGCTCGCGCATCAAGGGCGTGTACTTTTCCATCATCACGCAGGCGCTCACCTTTGCCGCGCTGCTGCTGTTCTTCCGCAACGAGACCGGCTTTGGCGGCAACAACGGCTTCACCGACTTCAAGCGCATCCTCGACATGCCGATCGCCACGCCGGGCATGCGCATGGCGCTGTTCGTGATCACCGGCCTCACGCTGCTGGGCTTCTTCCTGTGGGCGCGCTGGCTGGTCAACAGCAAGTTCGGCCGGGTGCTGCAGGCGGTGCGCGACGCCGAGAGCCGTGTCATGTTCTGCGGCTACAACCCGCTGCCCTACAAGCTCACCATCTGGACCATCTCGGCCGTGATGTGCGGTGTGGCGGGCGCGCTGTATGTGCCGCAGGTGGGCATCATCAACCCGAGCGAGATGAGCCCGGCGGCCAGCATCGAAATGGCGATCTGGGCCGCGGTGGGCGGCCGCGCCACGCTGATCGGCCCCATCATCGGCGCCTTCATCGTCAACGGTGCCAAGAGCTGGCTCACCGTGGCTTTCCCCGAGTTCTGGCTTTACTTTCTCGGTGCGTCTGTTCGTGTTCGTCACGCTGTTCCTGCCGCAGGGTGTGGTGGGGCTGGTGAAGAAGCTTCGGGGGCAGCGACCCGCGTCAGCGGCGCAGCCTGGGGGCAACAAGCCATGACGCCCGACCTGATGGAAGAGGGCGCCCGGCGCCGCGAGCAAAGCCTGCTGCCCGCTGGGCTGGGGCAAACCGAGTCGGGTGGCCGAGATGCCGGTTACGGCCGTGTGCACACGCCCGGGCAAGTGGACATCACGCACGGCCGCATCCTGTATCTGGAAGACGTGCATGTCAGCTTCGACGGCTTCAAGGCCATCAACGGCCTGAGCCTGGACATCGCGCCGGGCGAGCTGCGCTGCGTGATCGGCCCCAACGGTGCCGGCAAGACCACCATGATGGACATCATCACCGGCAAGACCCGGCCCGACAGCGGTCAGGTGTTTTTCGGCAGCACCATCGACCTGCTGCGCCACCGAGAGGCCGAGATCGCCGCTTTGGGCATTGGGCGCAAGTTTCAGAAGCCCACGGTGTTCGAGCAGCTCACCGTGTTTGAAAACCTGGAGCTGGCGCTGGCCACCGACAAGCGCGTGCGCCACAGCATGGTGTTTCGCCTCACGGGCGAGCAGCAGGATCGCCTGGCCGAGGTGCTCACCACCATCCACCTGACTGAGAGCGCGGCGCGCCCCGCCGGCCTGCTCAGCCATGGACAGAAGCAGTGG
The DNA here is from genome assembly GCA_963831255.1 of uncultured beta proteobacterium. Taxonomy (GTDB): domain Bacteria; phylum Pseudomonadota; class Gammaproteobacteria; order Burkholderiales; family Burkholderiaceae_C; genus Hydrogenophaga. The sequence goes on from CAWHPI010000004.1 coordinate 85,207, forward strand.
CTGGAAATCGGCATGCTGCTGATGCAGGACCCCAAGCTGCTGCTGCTAGACGAACCGGTGGCGGGCATGACCGACGAAGAAACCGAGCGCACGGCGCAACTGTTTCTCACGCTCAAGGGCAAACACTCGCTGATGGTGGTGGAGCACGACATGAGCTTCATCCGCACCATTTCGGAGAAGGTGACGGTGCTGTGTGAAGGCTCGGTGCTGGCCGAAGGCACGCTGGACGAGGTGCAGGCGGATGAGCGGGTGATTGAGGTTTACCTTGGGCGGTGAATCGCTCCGCCCCGCCGCGCTGCGCGCGACCCCCCACCGGGGGCAACACCGGCGGCCCGGCGAAGCCGGTTCCGCGATGTTCTGGGCTTGCGCTCTCGCTGATCCAAGCGGTTCGCTTGGTGGACAGATCAAGATGCGGGCCACCCCAGCCTGTTTGCCGGAGAAAACGTGATGAGCCTTCTGGAAGTCAAAGACCTCAACCAGTACTACGGCGGCAGCCACATCCTGCGCAACGTCAGCCTGCAGGCCGAGCTGGGGCAGGTGACGGTGGTGCTGGGGCGCAACGGCGTGGGCAAGACCACGCTGCTCAAATCGCTCATGGGTCTGGTGCCGATCAAGAGCGGCAGCATCACGCTGGATGGTGAGGCGATCGAGCGCATGCCGCCTTACGAGCGGGCCCGCCGCGGCGTGGGATTCGTGCCGCAAGGCCGTGAAATATTCGGCCGCCTGACCGTGCTGGAGAACCTGCAAATGGGCCTGGCCACGCGTTCGGGCAGCACGCCCGTGCCCGCGGAGCTCTACGAGCTGTTTCCGGTTCTGCTGCAGATGCTCGGCCGGCGCGGCGGCGATCTGTCTGGCGGGCAACAGCAGCAGCTGGCGATCGCGCGCGCCTTGGCGGCGGGTCCCAAGTTGCTGATTCTGGACGAGCCCACCGAGGGCATACAGCCCAGCATCATCAAAGACATCGGGCGTGTGATTCGCATGCTGGCCGATCGGGGCGACATGGCGATCGTGCTGGTTGAGCAGTACTACGACTTTGCCGAGGAATTGGCCGACCGCTACCTGGTGATGGAGCGCGGCGAGGTGATCGCCAGCGGCCCTGGCGACGAGATGCAGGCCCGGGGCGTGCGGCGTCTGGTGGCCATCTGAAGCCCCTCACAATTCGCCGCCGGCGCAGCTCAAGTCCGACCGTCGCCTAGACCTGCCAGATGCGCGGCGCCACCGGCCTGATTTGCCAGGCGGCTTGCCGCAGTCCAGCCCAGCAGCGCTGCAGCGTGGTCATCAGTGGCTCCACCAGCGGCGCGACCGCCCGCACCACCAGCAGGTTGGGGTTCGGGCAGGTGGCGCCCGCTTTGACATCCGGTGGCAAACCCGCCAGCGCCTCGCGCGCCGCCTCCAGCAGCCCCTCACGTCGCGTGCGCTCCATTGGCGCACCAGCGGCGAACATCAGCGTGCCCAGGCAGCGCTGGCCGGCCAGTCCAAGCGGTGATGCCAGCAGCCGGTGGTCGGTGGCGTCGATGTGGGCCTGCTCCAGCCAGAGGCCTGGCAGCTCCAGCCGCTGCGTGATGCGGCCGCGATCGAAGGCCTGGCCCGTGGCTGGCAGCCCCAGCGCGGTGACGTCCCAGGCCAGCATTTCAGCGCCCGGCTCCAGCCTGGCCGTGAGCTGGTTGAGAGCGCGGCAGCCGGGGTAGGCCAGCGCTTCCAGCGGCAGCCATTCGAGGCGCGAGCCGGCCGCCAGATCGAGCGAGACGCGCTGTTCTGTCAGCAGCTCGGTGCTTTCATAGAAACGGGTGGCGCCTGGTGTGCTGATCAGGGCGTGGGCGCCGTCTTCGACCCGAACCCGGATGTCCAGCAGATCGCCGCCCACCAGACCGCCAGGCGGGTGAACGATCACGTTGTGGCAGATGCCCTCGCCCTCGGGGTACAGGCTTTTGAGAATGCGCAACGGCCCGCTGTGCTCGTACCGCAACGTTGTGCGCGGGCCTTCGCGGCGGTGATTCAGTGAAAGGGTGGCGTGCCAGCTCATGAGCCGCCTGCCCCGGGCTGCTGGTCCCTGGTGGCGGCTTCGGACAACGCGGCAGCCCGCTCCCGCGCACGGCGCTCGGCCTGCGCCTTCTTCACGTCGCGCAATTGCCAGAAGCCAAACGCGATGGCCAGCAGAAAAATCCCCAGTTCGATCCAGATGCCCATGGTGGCTTTGACTCCTGTGATGGGTGCTGGCAACGCCGACAGCGCAGTCGCAAACCCCGTTCAGGGAGCGAGGTTAGCGCAGCCAGGGCGTGAGCCCGTGAAATGCCGAGTGCTGGCCCTGGCTCGCACCCGGCATCGTGTTCCGCGCGCGGCGCCCGGCCTTGCCCTTGGTGCCCGCTTGTCCTTCACCCGCCATGCGGTGTTTGGCGCGGGCTACAGTGGCGGCCTCATGAAATCAGACCCTACCCAACAGCCTGAAACCTGGCAAACCGACGCCGGACCCGACCCGGTTGCCGTGCTCAGCATCCCTGGCCTGCTGTCCCGGGCCCGCGTGTTCGACATCGACGTCACCCTCTGGGTTGACGTGCCAACCGATGCGGGTGGCGCCTGGCACGAGCTTCGTGTCGAGCTTGACGGCCAACAGCAATGGTCGCGCCGAATCCCCAGCCACAACCCCGGCGAAACCGACAGCCTGGAATACCACCAGCGCGTGCGGCTGGAAACCGGGCCAGCGCTGCGGGTGCGGGCGGTGGCGAAGGTGAAGGGCTCGCGCGTGAGGCAGTTGCTGATTGAGGCGCGAGAAGCGCTTTGAGGCGGGGTGTCGATCCGATACCGGACCTCAGACGACCAGAAATTCGCAGGGCGAACGTTCCACGCGGGCAAAGCAAAGTCCCGACGATTGCTTGGGCACGGGCGAAAACCGATAATCAAAAACATGTCGTTACAAGGCGAAAATTCAAAAAGCCCACTGGCCATCGAGCAGTTGGCCGAGTTCGTGCCAGGTGCCTTGTTTCGGTACCGCATGCTGCCCGACGGCACAGACCGGATCGAGCACATCAGCAGTGGCTGCGTGGACATCTGGGAGATCGAAGCCGCCGACCTGGTGACAGACGCCAGCCCTTTGTGGGGCATGGTCGATTCGCGCGATCTGGCGGGTTTCGTCGCTTCCGTGGCCGATTCCGCCAAGAACCTGACCGACTGGTCCTTTCAGTGGCGCGCCTGCACGCCATCCGGGAAGCGGAAATGGTTGCATGGGGTGGGCAGACCGCAGCCACAAAGCGACGGCAGCATCCTTTGGCATTCGTTCATCCTCGATGTGACCAACAGCCAGCAGGCGCAGGAGAACCTGCGGGAGAGCGAAGAACGCTTTCGGCAGTTGCTCAACGGCATTCCCAACGTTGCGGTGCAAAGCTACGACGCCAACCTGGTGTGCCGTTTCTGGAATCAGGCTTCTGAGCGGCTGTATGGCTACACCGCGCAGGAGGCGGTGGGCGCCAGCCTGCTCGATCTGGTCATTCCAGCGCCCATGCACGCGTTTGTGGTGGCGGCTGTTGAGCAGATGATCACCACGGGCGAGGCCATTCCCGCGGGCGAGCTGTTGCTTCAACGCAAGGACGGCAGCGAAGTGTCGGTGTACTCCAGCCATGTGGTGCTGCAACGCGAGGCCCAGAGGCCCGAGTTTTTCTGCATCGATTACGACCTGTCCGAGCGCAAGTCCGCCGAAGAAATCCGACTGCAGCTGCTCTCCCAGTTGCGTGAGTCGCAAAAAATGGAGGCGCTCGGTACCCTGGCCGGGGGTGTGGCACACGATTTCAACAACATCGTGGCGGCCATCCTGGGCAACGTGGAACTCGGACTGGACGACATGCCCGAAGTCCACCCGACGCGAACCAGCCTGTATGAAATCCGCAAGGCGGGGCGGCGCGCACGCGATCTGGTTCAGCAGATCCTGGCCTTCAGCCGTCGGCAGGACAGCACCCGACAGCCGACCTGCTTGCGCGCCGTGCTGGAAGAAGCACACGATCTGCTTCGGGCCACCCTGCCAGCCGATGTGACACTGCAGCTGCAGGTGGATTCAAACCTGCCGGCCGTGATGGCCAATGCCACACAGATCGAGCAGGTGGTGCTCAACCTTGCGAACAATGCAATTCAAGCGGTTCAAGGCCAGGTTGGCGCGCGTGTTCAGCTGCGGCTGGAACGCATCGAGCAGCCCGATGTGCGCAAGGGGAGCGACGAGCTCGAAGCACTGCCGCCGCCGTCCGTCTGGACCGGTGTGGGTGCGCGGCTGTCGGTGGCCGACAACGGCCGTGGCATGCAGCCTGCGACGCTCGCTCGCGTGTTTGAGCCGTTCTTCACGACCAAGGCGCCGGGTGAGGGCACCGGACTGGGCCTGGCGGTGGTGCATGGCATCTTGCGCGAGCACGGTGCGACCCTGCGGGTGCGCAGCAAGGTCGGTGCCGGCACGGTGTTCACTGCGGTCTTTTCGGGTCTGACGGACGCGGCACCGGACAGCCCGAAGGCCGAGACACAGCAAGTTGCCAAGCCCGATCACCCGAGGGGGAGCGCGCCTGCACCCCATGTGCTCTATGTCGACGATGACGAAGCCATCGCGTTTCTGGTGCGCCGCCTGCTGGAGCGAGATGGCTATCGCGTGAGCGCCTTCACCAACCCGCAGGAAGCCCTGAAAGCGCTGTGCAACACGCCGCTGGACGTGGCCCTGTGCATCACAGACTTCAACATGCCTGGCATGTCCGGGCTGCGTTTGGCGCGCGAAATCAAGGCTTTGCATCCGAATCTGCCGGTGGCCATCGTCTCTGGCTATATCAGCGAAGAACTGCGGCAGCAGGCGCCGGGTGCCGGGGTTGACGAGGTGATCTTCAAACCCGACACGGTGGAAGATCTGTGCGCGGCCATCGAGCGCCTGCTCAAGCGCTGAGGCTCGCCTGGCATTCGCGGGTCGGGGGCTTGCGCGATGCAAAATCGCGTCCCGTTCCTTGATCCAGAGCCCGCCCATGATGAATACCGGACAGATCCCCATGACAAGCGAGCCGCTGGCGCTGAGCACCTGTCTGTTCTGCGCGACCCTGCGGGCCACACCAGCGTCCGCCTTCGATGCGAAGACCTCATGAACCAGCGCCTGGACCGCATCGACCTGCTGCGGGCGCTGGCCATGGCGTGGATGACGCTCTACCACTTCTGCTTTGACCTGAACCACTTTGGCCTGATCGAGCAAAACTTCTACCGCGACCCGTTCTGGACCTGGCAGCGCACCGCCATCGTGAGCCTGTTTCTCTTCACCGCCGGGCTGTCGCAGGCGGTGGCGGTGCAGCAAGGGCAGAGCTGGCCCAGGTTCTGGAAGCGCTGGGTCCAGGTGGCGGGTGCAGCGCTGCTGGTCAGCGCGGGTTCGCTGGTCATGTTTCCCAACAGCTTCATCTACTTCGGCGTGTTGCACGGCATCGCGGTGATGCTGATCGTGGTGCGGCTCACGGCTGGCTGGGGCAACTGGCTCTGGCCGCTGGGCGCGCTGGCCATCGGCGCCAAGTTCGCCGCGCCGCTGGCCATCGCTGCCGTTCCCGCGCTGGAGGTCTTGAACACCCCGGCGCTCAATTGGCTGGGCCTGATCAGCCGCCTGCCCATCACCGAAGACTTCGTGCCGCTGCTGCCCTGGCTGGGCGTGATGTGGTGGGGTCTGGCAGCCGGGCGCTGGGCGCTGCAACACCGGCCGCACTGGCTGGGCTCGACCGATGCGCCGGCCACCGGGCTGAAGCGCGTGGGCGTGGTGCTGGGCCGCTGGAGCCTGAGCTACTACCTGCTGCACCAGCCGGTGCTGCTGGGATTGATTGGCGGGGTGCTCTGGCTGCTGCGCTGAGTCAGGCGCGGGCGACGATCTCGCCCAGCACCTCGTCCAGCGCAGCCAGCAGCCGGTCCACATCCGCCGCCGTGGTCTGCGGGCAGACCAGCATCATGTTGTGAAAGGGCGTGATCATCACGCCGCGGTTGAGCAGGCCGAGGTGGATCAGGTGTTCGAGCTCGCCGTCGAGGATGGCCTCGGCCTCGCTGCCGTTGCGCGGCGGAGTGGGCGTGAACTGGAATTCGACGCGCGCGCCGACCTGGGTCACGCACCAGGGCAGCTGGTGTCGCGCGATCAACGCGCGGATGCCGACGGCCAGGCGCTCGGCCAGGGGCAGCATGTGGGCGTAGGCGGCGGGCGTCATCACCTCGGTGAGGGCGGCGCGCATGGCGGCCATGGCCAGCATGTTGCCGGTGAGCGTGGTGCCGATGCCGCTGTGGCCAGGCGGCGCGTCCTGCTTGGCCTTCACCGCTCGCTGCGGCCAGCTCGGCGCTCATGCCGTAGACGGCGCAGGGCACGCCGCCGCCCACCGGTTTGCCGAGCACCAGGGCGTCGGGCTTCAGGCCATGGGCCTGGGTGTAGCCGCCGGGGCCGGTGCTGATGGTGTGGGTTTCGTCGGCGACCAGCAGGGCACCGTGGCGGCGGATCAGGGCCTGCGCGGCATCCCAGTAACCGGGCTCGGGCAGCACCATGCCGATGTTGGTCATGACCGGCTCGGCCAGCACGCAGGCCACGTCGCCCGCCGCCAGCGCGGCTTCCAGCGCGGGCAGGTCGTTGAACTCGACCACCACCGTGTGCTCCAGCAGGTTGTGCACCTGGCCCAGCAGGCTGCTCCGTTGGGTGGGCTGGCCGTCGACCAGGTCCACGTACACGTCTTCGATCGTGCCGTGGTAACAGCCGTTGAACACCAGCAGCTTCTGGCGCCCGGTGGCGGCGCGGATCCAGCGCACGATGTAGCGGTTGGCGTCGGTGGCGCTCATGGCGAACTGCCACAGCGGCAGGCCGAAGCGCTCGGCCAGCGCCGCACCGACCGCAGACGCGTCGGCCGTGGCCAGCATGGTGGTGTAGCCGCGCGTGGCCTGGGCCTGCAGCGCGGCAGCCACCGGCGCCGGCGCGTGGCCGAACATGGCGCCGGTGTCGCCCAGGCAGAAATCGGTCAGGGTGTGGCCGTCCACATCGGTCACCTGGGCACCCTGGGCGTGGTCCACGTGCAGGGCAAACGGCGTGCCCCAGTCGGTCATCCAGTGCAGTGGCACGCCGAACAGCAGGTGTTGGCGCGCCTTGGCGGCGAGTTCGGCGGAGTGCGGGTTGCGGCGCTCGTAGGCGGCGCGCTCGCGGGTCAGGAAAGCTTGAGCGCGGGGCCAGTCGAGGCCGAGGCGGGTGGGGGATGTGGTGTTCATGGCGTTTCCCAAGGGCGTTGCAAGCGCCTAAACGAGTAGCAACAGGTGCTCGCGTTCCCACGAGCTGATGACGCGGTTGTAGGTGGCGTATTCCACTTGCTTCACGGCGAGGAAGGCATCGACAAACGCAGGACCGAGCATCTCGCGCATGGGTTCACATTCCCGCATGCGGCGGATCGATTCTTCCATGTGGCTGGGCAGCTCGAAGTCCACGTCCCAGGCGCTGGAGCTCATGGGCTCGGTGGGTTCGCGTTGCTCCACCATGCCGAGGTAGCCGCAGGCCAGCGTGGCGGCCATGGCCAGGTAGGGGTTGACGTCCACACCGGGCACCCGGTTCTCCACCCGGCGGTTGGCGGGGTCGGACTCGGGCACGCGGATGCCGCAGGTGCGGTTGTCGTAGCCCCACTGCACATTGATCGGCGCCGACATGAAGCGCGTGAGCCGGCGGTAGGAATTCACATAGGGCGCCAGGATGGGCATGGACTGCGGCACGTAGCGCTGCAGGCCGGCGATGTAGTGGCGAAAGGCGGGCGTCACCTCGCCGTTGGTCTGGCTGAAGATGTTGTGGCCGGTGGCGCTGTCGAGGATGCTCTGGTGGATGTGCATGGCGCTGCCGGGCTCGGTCTCCATGGGCTTGGCCATGAAGGTGGCGAAGATGCCGTGGCGCAGGGCGGTTTCTCGCACCGTGCGCTTGAAGAGGAACACCCGGTCGGCCAGGTCCATGGCGTCGCCGTGGGTGAAGTTGATCTCCATCTGGCCAGCGCCGGCTTCGTGGATCAGCGTTTCCACACCCAGCCGGTGCACCTCGCAAAAGCGCGACAGCTCCAGGAAAAACGGGTCGAAGTCGTTCACCGCGTCGATGGAATACGACTGGCGACCGGCCTCCGGCTTGCCGGTGCGCCCCAGCGGCGGCTGCAGCGGTTCGTGCGGGTTCTGGTGGCGCGCCACCAGGTAGAACTCCATCTCGGGCGCCACCACCGGCTGCCAGCCCTTGGCCTCGTACAGCTTCAACACCCGCCGCAGCACGCTGCGCGGCGACAGCGCCACCGGCGAGCCGTCGAACTCCTCGCAGTCGTGGATGATCACCGCCACCTGTTCGGCCGCCCAGGGCACGACGCGGGCGGTGGCGAGATCGGGCACGCAGACCATGTCCGGATCGGTGTCGCCCACAAAGGCGGCGTTGTCGGGCTGCTGGCCGTTGACCGTGTTGAGCAGCACGCTCTTGGGCAGGCGCATGTGGCCGGAGTTCAGGAACAGGTCTTTGGGCAGGATCTTGCCGCGCGCGATGCCCGTCATGTCGGGGATGACGCACTCCACCTCGTGAATGCGGTGTTCGCTCAGGAAGGTCTGGATGCTGGGTGCGGTTGTCATGGGTTGTGCCTTGAGGTGTTCGAGCCATTTTGTGCGACTTGCTTTCACGCCAAGGTTCCGCCTCAAGGCAAGCGCAGGGAGCCGCCTGCACCCCACACTCCCGATGCTGCCAGCGCAGAGCAAAAAAAAGCGCGGCCGAAGCCGCGCTGCTGCATCCAATGGCTGGGTCGAATCACTCGACCTTGGCCTTCTCGCGCAGTCCGCGCTGGTATTCCGACAGCTGCTGCTGCTGCATCTGCTGCAACACCTGCGGTTTGATGTCTTCGAGCTTGGGCAACTGGGCCTGGCGCACATCATCCACCCGGATCACGTGCCAGCCAAACTGGCTTTTCACCGGCGCTTCGGTCATCTGGCCCTTGTCGAGCTTGACCATGGCCTCGGAAAATTCGGTCACGTAGCTGGCGGCAGCGGCCCAGTCCAGATCGCCACCGTTGGCGCCCGAGCCCGGGTCTTTCGACGATTTCTTGGCGATGTCCTCGAACTTGGCGCCACCCTTGATGGCCTTGATGATCGCCTTGGCTTCGTCTTCCGTTTCCACCAGCACATGGCGGGCGCGGTATTCCTTGCCGCCGTTGGCCGCCACGAATTTGTCGTACTCGGCCTGGATCGCGGCGTCGGTGATCGGGTTCTTCTTCTGGTAGTCGGCGAACAGCGTGCGGATCATGATGGTCTGGCGCGCCAGCTCCATCTGGGTCTTGAAATCTTCGGTGGCGCCGATGCCGCGCTTCTGGGCTTCCTGCATGAAGATTTCGCGCAGCACCACCTCCTCTTTCAGCTGCGCGCGCACCTGATCGTCCACCGGGCGGCCAGAAGCCGCCACCTGCTGCGCCAGCGCCTCGACGCGGGACAGGGGAACGGCCTTGCCGTTGATGATGGCCACGTTCTGGGCCAGTGCCCAGGGCGCGGCGGCGAGCAGGGCGACCGCGGTGAGGGCGTGCAGGGAGCGTTTCATGAAAACCTCGGGGTGGGTGGAAATGGGAAAGAAAGCGTGCTGGCCGCGGCGGTTGCCGGGGTCGAACCAGATTCAGGCGGTGGTGAGATTGGCGCTCGGGCCCGTCAGTTCCGTATCTCGATGGCCAGCGCGTGCAGGCCGGCATCGGTGAAATTTTGCAGCGCATCATACACAAGGCGGTGCTGCGCCACGCGCGACTTGCCGGCGAACGCGCTGCCACCGATGCGGACCCGGAAATGGGTGCCGTAACCCAGCCCGTTGGAGCCTGCGTGGCCGGCGTGATCGGCGCTTTCGTCGATCACTTCGAGCGCGCTGGGCGCCAGGCTGGCGCGCAGTGTGGACTCGATGGCCGCGGCGGTCGGAATGTGGTCGGTGCTCATGATTTGCTGGCCTCGCTGTCGTCGTCGCTCAGGTATTTCGAGATGTAAAAACCCTGCCCGACGATGAAGATCACCGGAAAGGCGTAGCCCCAAAGCTTGAAGTTGACCCAGGCCTCGGTGGAGTAGTAGGCCGCCACATAGGCGTTGATGGCGGCCATGAACAGAAAGTAGCCGATCCAGATCACCGTGAGGCGGTCCCACACCGGTGCGGGCAGGTTGAGTTGCGTGCCGAGCAGCATCTTCAGAAAATTCTTTTTCCAGCCCCAGAGCGCAGCGCCGAGCACGATCGCCATGCTGGCGTACAGCACGGTGGGCTTCCACTTGATGAAGCGCTCGTCGTGCAACAGCAGCGTGAGGGCGCCGAACACGATCACCAGCACCAGCGTGACCTTGTGCAGCGTTTGCAGCTTGCGGTCCACCGCGTAGATGATGCCGGTCTGCACCACGGTGGCGGCCATCAGCACGGCGGTGGCCATGTAGATGTCGTGCAGCTTGTAGGCGGCCACAAACAGGGCGATGGGGAAGAAGTCGATCAGGAAGCGCATGGTGCGATTATCGGGTTTGCCCAAGTCCTTGCGATTTGCTGCCCCAGCAGGCGCAATGGGTGCCGCCACGGCCGGGAACCCCGCGACCGGAGAGTGGTCCACCAAGCTGTTTCCTCAACCCAAAACCCGATTCAGATGAACCCCAACGAACAACAAGCCATTTTGACCATTGCCCTGCTGGCGGCGTTTGCCGACGGCAGCAAGGCCGACGCCGAGCGCGAGGCGATTCGCGGCATTGCCGACTCGCTCGGCCGGGAGGCGGGCGGCGCCGGCCTGGCCCAGCTTTACCAGGATGTGTTGCTCAAGCGGGCCACGGTGCAAACGGCGGTCGCCGGCCTCACCGACACCGGCCAGCGCCAGCTGGCGTACGAGATGGCGGTGTGCGTTTGCGATGCCGACGGCCGCAAGTCGCCCGCGGAAAGCGCGTTTCTGAGCGATCTCAAACAGCGGCTGGGCCTGGCCGCGGGTGAGACCGAGCAGTTCGAGCGCCAGGAAGCCGAACTGGTGGAGGCAGCGGACCAGGTGGCGCCAGCGGCGGGCTCGGTGGCGGTGGTGGCGACCGCCGGTGCGGCGATTTCAATGGCCGCGCCCGTGCCCGTGGCGGTGGCGGTCAACGCGCCGCCCGACGCCGAGATGGACAAACTCATCCTCAACGCCTCGCTGCTCAACGGGGCGCTGGAACTGCTGCCGCAGTCCTGGGCCTCGATGGCCATCATTCCGCTGCAGATTCGCATGGTTTACAACATCGGCAAGGCGCATGGCGTGGAGCTGGACCAGGGCCACATCCGCGAGTTCATCGCCGCCGCCGGCGTCGGTCTTTCCTCGCAGTACATCGAGCAGTTTGGTCGCAAGCTGATCGGCGGCCTGCTCGGCAAGGCGGCGGGGCGCATGGTGGGCGGCATCGGACGCGCCGCGACCGGCATGGCGTTTTCGTTTGCCACCACCTACGCGCTGGGCCAGCTCGCCAAGCGCTACTACGCGGGTGGTCGGGTGATGAACACGGCACTGCTCAAGGAGACCTTCCAGGGCCTGCTGGCGCCGGCCAAGCAGATGCAGACCCAGTACCTGCCGCAGATCCAGCAGACCGCGTCCACCCTGGACGCGGGCAAGGTGCTGGCCATGGTTCGCGGCGGACCCGCCTGAAGCCGGAGCGCCTGCTCGCCCCGGCCAGGTTCGTCAGGCCCTTCACACCGGCAGGAAGCCCTCGACCGAAAAATAGCGCTCGCCGGTGTCGTAGTTGAAGCCCAGCACCACCGCGTTGGCGGGCAAATCGGGCAGCTTCTGGGCGATGGCCGCCAGCGTGGCGCCAGAGGAAATGCCCACCAGCATGCCTTCTTCGCGCGCGCAGCGGCGCGCCATCTCGCGCGCCGGTTCGGCGTCGACCTGGATCACGCCGTCGAGCAAGGCCATGTTGAGGTTGCCCGGAATGAAGCCGGCGCCAATGCCCTGAATCGGGTGCGGCGCCGGGCTGCCGCCGGAGATCACGGGCGAGGCGGCGGGCTCGACCGCAAACACCTGCAGCTTGGGCCATTTGGCTTTCAACACCTCGGCGCAGCCGCTCAGGTGGCCGCCGGTGCCCACGCCGGTGATGATCACGTCCACGCCCTCGGGAAAGTCGGCCAGGATTTCCTGCGCCGTGGTGCGCGCATGCACCGCCGTGTTGGCCGGGTTGTTGAACTGTTGCGGCAGCCAGGCGCCGGGCGTGCTGGCCACGATTTCCTCGGCGCGGGCAATCGCGCCTTTCATGCCCTTTTCTTTCGGGGTGAGATCGAAGCTGGCGCCGTAGGCGAGCATCAGGCGCCGGCGCTCGATGCTCATGCTTTCGGGCATGACCAGCACCAGCTTGTAGCCCTTGACGGCCGCCACCATGGCCAGGCCGATACCGGTGTTGCCCGAGGTGGGCTCGACGATGGTGCCGCCGGGCTTGAGCGCGCCGCTGGCTTCGGCGTCTTCCACCATGGCCAGGGCGATGCGGTCCTTGATGGAGCCGCCCGGGTTGCTGCGCTCCGACTTGATCCACACCGACTGGCTGGCGCCGGCGAACAGGCGGTTGATGCGCACATGGGGCGTGTTGCCGATGGTGTGCAGGATGTTCTGGGCTTTCATCGGATTCCTTTGGTTGAAGGGAAGAGGGCGGATCACGCGTCTGGCTTGGGCTGGTGTTCCAGCGAGGCCGAGTTCATGCAGTAACGCAGCCCGGTGGGTGCCGGACCGTCTTCGAACACATGGCCCAGGTGGGCGCCGCACTGGCTGCAAACGGTCTCGATCCGCACCATGCCATGGCTGACATCTCGAATTTCGGTGATCGCGCCGTCAACGGCCTGAGAAAAGCTGGGCCAGCCGCAACCCGCGTCGAACTTGGTGTCGGCGCTGAACAGGGTGTTGCCGCAGCCCATGCAGTGGTAGCTGCCGTCGGCCCACATCTGATCGTATTTGCCGGTGAACGGGCGCTCGGTGTGGGCATGTCGCATGACCTCGAAGGCGGCAGGCTCGGCGCCCTTTTCTGCCAGCAGCGCGCGCCACTCGGCATCGGTTTTCTGAACGGGAAAGTTGCTCATGGGGACTCCTTCGGTGAACGGACCATTGTCGCAAGCTTGACCGAAACCTGTTGGCGGACCGGGCTTGGCGTGGCGAGCGTGCGGCGCCAGTCGTTATGCTGGCGTTCGGTGGTGGGTGCCCCGCAGCCAGCCTGCCCGGCCCCGCCGATCCCCTCACACACACCGGAGACCACCCCATGTTGGGACAAATGCAAAGCCAGCCGCTGCTGATTTCTTCGCTCATCGTTCACGCTGAGCGACACCACCCCACCGGCGAAATCGTGTCGCGCCGCGTGGAGGGCGATATCCACCGCACCAACTGGGCCGAGATCGCCCGGCGCTCGCGCCAGGTGGCCAACGCGGTCGACAGCCTGCACCTGGCCTTTGGCGACCGGGTCGCCACGCTCGCCTGGAACGGCTACCGGCACCTGGAGCTGTATTTCGGCGTCAGCGGCACCGGTCGCGTGCTGCACACATTGAACCCGCGCCTGCACCCTGAGCAGCTGGCCTGGATCATCAACCACGCCGACGACCGTGCGGTCTGCTTCGACATGACCTTCCTGCCGCTGGTGCAGGCGGTGGCCAAGCACTGCCCGGGCGTCAAGCACTGGATCGCCCTGTGCGACGCCGACAAGCTGCCGGCAGACAGCGGCATCCCCGGCCTGCTCAGTTACGAGGCCTGGATGGGCGCCTGCAGCGACACCTACACCTGGCCCGATCTGGACGAAAACACGGCCTCCAGCATGTGCTACACCAGCGGCACCACGGGCAACCCCAAGGCCGCGCTGTACTCGCACCGCTCGACCATCCTGCACGCCTACAGCGGCGCGCTGCCGGACTCGCTCAACCTGAGCGCACGCGACACCGTGCTGCCAGTGGTGCCCATGTTCCACGTCAACGCCTGGGGCATTCCTTACTCGGCTGCCGCCACCGGTTGCAAGCTGGTGTTTCCCGGACCAGCGATGGACGGAAAATCGATCTACGAACTGATCGAGGGCGAGCAGGTCACCATGGCCGCCGGCGTGCCCACGGTGTGGCAGATGATGCTGGGCCACATGCAGGCGGGTGATCTGAAGTTCAGCAGCATGAAGCGCACCGTGATCGGCGGCTCGGCCTGCCCGCCGGCCATGATTCATGCCTTCAAGGAGAAATACGGCGTGACCGTGTTGCACGCCTGGGGCATGACCGAAATGTCGCCCCTGGGCACCGTGTGCACGCTCAAAAACGAACAGCTCGCGCTGTCGCCCGAGGAGCAGACCAAGGTGCTGCTCAAGCAGGGACGCGCGGTCTACGGCGTTGACATGAAGATCGTCGACGAAGACGGCAAGGAGCTGCCCTGGGACGGCAAGGCGTATGGGGATCTGCTGGTGCGCGGCCCCTGGATCATCGCCAGCTATTTCAAGGGCGAGGGCGGTGACCCGCTGCGCTACGACGAATCGGGCAAAGGCTGGTTCCCCACCGGCGATGTGGCCACCATCGACCCGGCCGGCTTCATGCAGATCACCGACCGCAGCAAGGATGTGATCAAGTCGGGCGGCGAGTGGATCAGCTCGATCGACGTCGAAAACATCGCCATGGCGCACCCGGCGGTGGCGATGGCGGCCTGTGTCGGCATGAAGCACCCGAAGTGGGACGAGCGCCCCATCATCGTGGTGATGAAAAAGCCCGGAGCCGAAGTCGGCCGCGATGAGTTGCTGGCCTTCTACGAGGGCAAGATCGCCAAGTGGCAGATCCCGGACGACGTGGTGTTTGTCGACGCCATTCCGCTGGGCGCCACCGGCAAGATGCAGAAAATGACGCTGCGCCAGCAACTCAAGGACTACGTGCTGCCCAGCGCGTGACGCCAACCCCGGCTGCAACCGACCGCTCGCGGCGCCTCTGGCTGGGCGCGCTGGCGGGCAGCCTGTGTCTGCCCGCCAGCGCAACCCGGCTGCGGTCCCCGCTGGCCCGGCAAACGATTCGCATCGCATTCATCGACCCGCTGTCGGGCGCGATGGCCGATGTCGGGCGCAACGGCCTGCGCAGCTGGCAATTCATGGCCCGGGCACTGTCGGCGCCGATGGGTGCCGAGGGACCGCGCTTCGTCGTGGCCGGCTTTGACAACAAGGGCTCGCCGCAAGAGAGTCTCAACGCACTCAAGGCCGCAGTTGATCAGGGGTTCCGGTACATCGTGCAGGGCAACGGCTCTGGTGTGGCCGCGGTGATTTCGGAGGCGCTGGTGCGCCACAACCTGCGCCATCCGCAGCAGCCGGTGGTGCACATCAACTACGCTGCCATGGACCCGGCGCTGACCACCGAGAAGTGCAGCCCCTGGCATGTGCGCATCGACGCCGACACCGCCATGAAAACCCTGGCGCTGGCGCGTCACATGGCCGATCAGGCTGGCTTGCAGCGCGTCTACCTGCTGAACCAGAACTACGCCCACGGCCAGCAGTTTTCCTTGCACTTCAAGCAGGCGCTGGGCCAATTGCGGCCCGATGTGCAGGTGGTGGGTGACGAGCTTCATCAGCCGTTTCAGGGCCGCAGCTTCGACCCCTATGTGAAAAATCTGATGACCAGCGGCGCCCAGGCGCTGGTCACCGCCAACTGGGGCACCGACCTCACCGACATGGTGAGCAGCCTGGGCAGCGCAGGCTCGTCGGCCTCGCTGTTCGCCTACTACCCCAGCCTGCATGGCGTGCCCACCGCGCTGGCCCGGGCGGGCAACCGGTTTCCGGTGTACCAGGTGGCCTGCAGCCACACCAACCAACCCGGACCGGCCGGCGAGCTCGCCCAGCAGTTCCAGGCGCAACACGGCGAAGACTTTGTGGTTTATGCCGCTTTTGACGGCATCGCCATGCTGCGCCACGCCATCACACAGGCCGGCACCACCGAGCCGGCACCCATCGCTGCGCGCCTGAGCGGCATGATCTTCCCCGGTTTCAACGGGCCGGTACAGCTGCGCGCCGACGATCACCAGCTGCAAAAGGGCGTCTACATTGCGCGCTGGCAGCCGGTAAGCGCCGCCTTCCCGCGCGCGGCCGAGCGCACCGACCACACCTTTGCCCCGGTTCGGTATTTCGACCCCTGGAGCATTCGCGTGGCGGCGCGTTGCGACATGCAGCGCCCCTGAAACGCCCGCTTCCAAAGTCGCCTGCGTGATACCCGATAGGGGCAATCCCTGAGCGTGATGGCGTGCTCAGGGTCTACGCTGTCTCTTTTGCCAACCGTAGGAGATGCGCCCATGTCGTTCGTTCTGAAATCTGTCGCCGTTGCCACCCTCACCCTGAGCATGACCGCCGCTTTCGCCCAGCAGGGCGAGACCGTGAAGATTGCCTGGATCGATCCGCTGACCGGTCTGATGGGCCCAGTGGGCAACAACCAGCTCAACACCTGGAAGTACATGGCAGACGAGTTCAACAAGAAGAACGTCGCCGGCGTGAAATTCGAGGTGATCGGTTTTGACAACAAGCTCAGCCCGGCTGAGAGCCTGACCGCCTTCAAGGCGGCGCTCGACCAGGGCGTGCGCTACATCGCCCAGGGCAACGGCTCCTCGGTTGCGGGCGCTTTGATCGAGGCGGTTGACAAGCACAACCAGCGCAATCCGGGCAAAGAGGTGGTGTTCCTCAACTACGCCGCGGTCGACCCCGACTTCACCAACAGCAAGTGCAACTACTGGCACTTCCGCTTCGACGCAGACACGTCGATGAAGATGGAGGTCATCACCACCTTCATGAAGGAAAAGCCGGACGTCAAGAAGGTCTATCTGCTGAACCAGAACTACTCGCACGGCCACCAGGTGGCGAAGTTTGCGAAGGAAAATCTGTCGCGCAAGCGGCCGGATGTGCAGATCGTTGGCGAAGACCTGCATCCACTGGCCCAGGTGCGCGACTTCGCGCCCTACATCGCCAAGATCAAGGCCTCGGGTGCCGACACCGTGATCACCGGCAACTGGGGCTCCGACCTCGCGCTCATGATCAAGGCCGCCAACGAAGGCGGTTACACCGGCAAGTTCTACACCTACTACACCAGCGTCACCGGCACCCCCACGGCCCTGGGCGACGGGTGGCGCGGGCCGTGTGTATCAGGTGGGCTATGCCCACTACAACATGGGCGGCCAGATGGACAAGTGGATGGCCGGCTTCAAGGCCAAGTACAACGACGACCTGTACACCGGCGCCGTTCCCACGGTTTACAACGTGTTGAGCGCGGCGATGGCCAAGGCCAAGTCGACCGACCCGGTCAAGGTTGCCGCGGCCATGGAAGGCCTCAAGGTGGCCAACTTCAACGGTGAGGTCGAAATGCGCAAGACCGACCACCAGTTGCAGCAACCGCTGTTCATGACGGTCTGGCAAAAGGCCGACAAGAAGTACCCCTACAGCCCGGAGAACACCGGCATGACGCTGGCACCGGTGAAGGAATACCCGTCCTTCATCGCCAGCACACCCACCAGCTGCCAGATGAAGCGGCCGGGCTGATGCTGGTCGTGGACCACCGTGCATTTGTGCGGTGGTCCACAGGCTCTCTGAGGTGAAACACCAGCGTCTTCTCAGACGCTGGCTTGTTTTTTGGTAGGTCACCGGCTGCGCCTGCGCGCGCGAGTCGGTTGAAAGGCGGTTCGATGGAGTTCTTCATCATCTCCCTGCTCAATGGGGTCAGCTACGGTCTGTTGCTGTTCATGTTGAGTTCGGGGCTCACGCTCATCTTCAGCATGATGGGCGTGCTCAATTTTGCGCACGCCAGCTTTTACATGCTGGGTGCCTATGTGGGCTATTCGATTGCGGAACTGGTCGGCTTCTGGCCCGCGCTGATCCTGGCACCCCTGGTGGTGGGTGGACTTGGCGCGTTGTTCGAGCGCATGAGCCTGCGCAAGGTGCACAAGTTCGGGCATGTGCCCGAACTGCTGGTCACTTTTGGCCTGTCTTTCATCATCCTGGAACTGGTCCAGCTGATCTGGGGCCGCACCGCCGTGGAGTTTTTGCCACCCGACGTCTTGCGGGTACCCGCTTTCACCTTGGTGAGCCAGGCGGATGACTCGTTGCAGTTCTTCCTGGGCGCGGTGTCGCGTGAGGTATGCACCGGTGCCGGCGTGATCTGCTCACCGTTTCCAGCCACGCGCGCATTCATGATGCTGGTGGCACTGCTGATGCTGCTCAGCCTTTGGCTGCTGCTGACCCGCACCCGCATCGGACTGGTGATTCAGGCAGCGCTCACGCACCCGGAAACGGTGGAAAGTCTGGGCCACAACGTGCCGCGTGTTTTCATGCTGGTGTTCGCGGCCGGTACCGGGCTGGCCGGTCTGGCGGGCGTGATCGGCGGCAGCACGTTTGTGACCGAGCCCAACATGGCGCTCACGCTGGGCTCGATCATTTTCGTGGTGGTGGTGGTGGGCGGCATGGGCTCACTCCCCGGTGCATTCTGTGCTTCCTTGCTGATCGGGGTCATTCAGACCTTCGCTGTCGGCATCGACCAGTCGCTGGTCACGCTGATGCAGGCGCTGGGTCTGCAGCTGTCCGATGCGGTGGCGAACAACGCGCTGCTCAAGCTGACCGTGTCCCAGACCGCACCCATCCTGCCGTACCTCTTCCTGGTGCTGATTCTGATTTTCCGGCCGCGCGGGCTGCTTGGCACGCGCGAGGGTTGAGGCCATGAACAACACATTGAACCCCTCCAAGTCGTTCAACACCGGGCGCTGGGTCGTCTGGTCGCTGTTCACCCTGGTGCTCGCTGTGGCGCCGGTGATCTTCGACAGCAATCTGTCCATCACCATGCTGGCCCAGATGGGCATCGCGATCATTGCCTGTCTGTCGTACAACATTCTGTTGGGCCAGGGCGGCATGTTGAGCTTCGGCCATGCGGTTTACACCGGCCTGGGCTCTTACATGGCCATCCACGCGCTCAACGCGGTCAGCGACGGGCATCTGCCGCTGCCCGTGAGCCTGATCCCGCTGGTGGGCGGGTTGGCCGGGCTGTTTTTTGCGGTGCTGTTTGGCTACGTGACCACCAAGAAAGCGGGCACGCCGTTTGCCATGATCACGCTGGGCATGGCCGAGCTGGTGTTTGCCATGTCGCTGATGTTCACCGCGTTCTTCGGTGGTGAAGCAGGGGTCTCTGGCAACCGGGTGGTGGGCGATCCGTTTCTGGGCATCAGTTACGGACCAGCCAAGCAGGTTTACTACCTGATCGCGGTCTACACCCTGGTCTGCGTGGCACTGATGTTTGCCTTTACCCGTACGCCATTGGGCCGCATCCTGAACGCGGTGCGTGACAACCCCGAACGGGTCGAATTCATCGGCTACAACACGCAGAAGGTGCGCTACCTGGCGTTCATGGTCGCGGGCTTTTTCGCTGGCATTGCTGGCGGGTTGGCCACGCTCAACTTCGAGATCGTCACCGCCGAGGTGGTGGGCGCGGCGCGTTCCGGCGGATACCTGCTGTTCACCTTCCTGGGCGGGGCCACCTTCTTTTTCGGTCCCATCATCGGCGGCGTGCTGATGGTGCTGGCGTTTGTGCTGTTCTCCGAGTTCACCAAGGCCTGGCTGCTTTACCTTGGCCTGATCTTTGTGTTCATGGTGATGTACGCGCCGGGCGGCATTGCCAGCCTGATCATGATGAATGTGCGGGTGGCGGCGTTCGGGCGTTTGCGCGAGCTGCTGACTTCCTACCTGGGGCTGTTTGTGACCGGTCTGGTGATGCTGCTGGGCCTGAGTGCCCTGATCGAAATGGGCTACCACCTGCAGCTCAACGCCGCCATGGGCGACTCGGTGACCTACCTGGGCATGGTGCTCAACACCCGCTCGGTGGGCAGCTGGCTGGGCGCGATTGTGGTGGCAGCGATCGGTTTCGGCGCGTTTGAATGGGTGCGTCGGCGCTTTGCCGAGAAGTGGGCCCATGTGCAGAGCGACATTGAACGAGAGATCAAGCGCCGGGAGACGCGATGAACCAGAACACCCCACCCACTGCGGCTACACCGGCCAGCGGCTACGCGCTGGAACTGCGCAACCTGCGCAAGAGTTTTGGCAAGACCGAGATCATCCGCGGGGTCGACCTTGCGGTGAAGCCTGGCGAACGCGTGGCCATCATCGGGCCCAATGGCGCTGGCAAATCGACGCTGTTCAACCTGATGTCTGGCCGCTTTTCGCCCACCAGCGGCGACGTGTTGCTCGGAGGCCAGCGGATCAATGGACTCAAACCCTACGAGATCAACCGCCTGGGCCTCTCGCGCAGCTTTCAGATCACCAACATTTTTCCCAAGCTCAGCGTGTTCGAGAACCTGCGCTGCGGTGTGCTCTGGAGCCTGGGTTACAAGTACACGCTGTTCCGTTTTCTCGCCGATCTCGACGACGCCAACGCCCGCGCCGAAGAGCTGATGCACATGATTCACCTGGACACCAAGCGCGATGTGCTGGGCATGAACCTGACCTACGCCGAACAACGCGCGCTGGAGATCGGCATCACGATCGCCGGCGGCGCGGGCGTGATCCTGCTCGACGAGCCCACGGCCGGCATGAGCAACAGCGAGACCTCGCGCTTCATCGAACTGATCCGTGAGGTCACGGTGGGCAAGACGCTGCTCACGGTGGAGCACGACATGGGTGTGGTGTTCGGCCTGGCCGACAAGATCGCGGTGCTGGTTTACGGCGAGGTGCTGGCTTTTGACACCCCCGATGCGGTACGTGCCAACGCGCGGGTGCAAGAGGCCTATCTGGGTGCGATGCTGGAAGAGGAAGCGACCGAAGGGAACAGCGATGCTTGAGGTTCAGGATCTTCACGGCTATTACGGCAAGAGCCATGTGCTGCACGGCGTGTCGATGCAGATCGCCAAGGGAGAGATCGTGGCGCTGCTGGGGCGCAACGGCTCTGGCCGCTCCACCACCGCCAAGGCGATCATGGGCCTGGTGGACTGCGAGGGCAGTTTGCGCTGGAACGGCCAGTCGCTGATCGGCAAAAAACCCTTTGAAATCGCGCATCTTGGCCTGGGCTATGTGCCCGAAAGCCGCGACATTTTTCCCAAGCTCACGGTGCACCAGAACCTGCAACTCGGTCAGAAGGGCAGGGGCAAGGGCTCTCGCTGGGGTTTCGACGACATGTACGCCATGTTTCCGCGGCTGAAGGAGCGCGAGCACACCGAGGCGGGCGTGCTCTCGGGCGGCGAGCAGCAGATGCTCACGCTGTGCCGAACCCTCATGGGCGACCCCGATCTCATCATCATCGATGAGCCCACCGAGGGTCTTGCGCCCAAGATCGTGGAGTTGGTGGGGCAGTACCTGCAAACGCTGAAAGGCCGGGGTATCTCGGTGCTGCTGATCGAACAGAAACTCACCATTGCCATGTCGATCTCCGACCGCGTGCTGGTCATGGGACATGGCAGCATCGTGTTCGAGGGAACGCCTGCAGCCCTGCGCGCCAATGCCGCCGTGCGCAAGGAGTGGCTCGAGGTTTGACCCTGCTCGGTCAGCCCTCGTGTACCAAGACATGCTGGAGACAGCTGCTTCTTGCCTGCGCAAACAATCTGCCTAGAATAGAACGCTCGTTCGCTTTTCGAGCCTCTCAGGGGCCTCGACCTCTTTCATTGCAACACCCCACAAGGAGATCACATGACCGCTGAGTACCAGGTCCACGGCGATGTCGCCGTCATCACGCTGAACAACCCGCCCGTCAACGGCCTGGGCATGTCGACCCGGCAGGGCATCACCGCGGGACTTTCCAAGGCCGAGAGCGATGCAAAGGTGAAAGCGATCGTGATCACCGGTGGCGGCAAAGCCTTCTCCGGCGGTGCCGACATTCGCGAGTTCGGCAAGCCCGAGGCGCTGGCAGGAGCCGAATCTGCTGAGCGTGATCCTGGCGGTGGAAAACACCAGCAAGCCGGTGGTGGCGGCCATTCACAGCGTGTGCATGGGGGGCGGCCTGGAGCTGGCCCTGGGTTGCCATTACCGCATCGTGTCGCCCGGCTGCAGCGTGGCGCTGCCCGAAGTGAAGCTGGGCCTGATCCCTGGCGCCGGCGGCACGCAGCGCCTGCCGCGCGTGCTGGGCGTCGAAGCCGCGCTCAACATGATCGTCTCGGGCGAGCCGGTCAAGAGCGAGCTGCTCGCCAGCGTGCCCGGCCAGAAGCTGTTCGACAAACTGGCCAAGTCGCCCGAGTCACTGGCCGAAGAGGCGCTGGCCTTCGCCAAGGAAGTGGCGGCCAAGCACGCCGACGGTTCGGCCTTGCCGCTGGTGCGCAACCTGCCGTGCAAACACCCCAAGGGCGATGCCTACTTCCAGTTCGCGCGCAACATGGTCAAGGGCATGGCCAAGAACTTCCCGGCGCCGGCCAAGTGCGTGGACGCGGTGGAAGCGGCCACCAAGCAGAAGTTCGACGCCGGCATGGCGACCGAGCGCGAGATCTTCATCAACCTGATGTGGACGCCCGAGTGCCGTTCGCTGCGCCACCTGTTCATGGCCGAGCGCGCCGCCTCCAAGATTCCCGACGTGCCGGCCGACACGCCCCAGCGCGAGATCAAGGCCGTGGCCGTGATCGGCGCCGGCACCATGGGCGGCGGCATCGCCATGAACTTCCTCA
Source organism: uncultured beta proteobacterium (assembly GCA_963831255.1). Lineage (GTDB taxonomy): Bacteria > Pseudomonadota > Gammaproteobacteria > Burkholderiales > Burkholderiaceae_C > Hydrogenophaga. Next base: position 107,751 of record CAWHPI010000004.1, read on the forward strand.
ACGCCGGCATCCCGGTGAAGATCCTGGAGATGAAGCAGGAAGCGCTGGACAAGGGCCTGGGCATCATCCGGAAGAACTACGAAGCCCAGGTCAAGAAGGGCAAGCTCAAGCAGGACAAGTACGACCAGCGCATGGCGCTGCTGAGCACCACGCTGAGCTACGACGAGCTGAAAGACGCCGACCTGGTGATCGAGGCGGTGTTCGAAGAGATCGGCGTCAAGGAGGCCGTGTTCAAGGAGCTCGACCGGGTGATGAAGCCCGGCGCCATCCTGGCGTCCAACACCTCCACGCTCGACGTCAACAAGATCGCTTCCTTCACCAAGCGCCCGCAGGACGTGGTGGGCCTGCACTTCTTCAGCCCGGCCAACGTGATGAAGCTGCTGGAAGTGGTGCGCGGCGAGAAGACCGCCAAGGACGTGATGGCCACGGTGATGACCGCGGCCAAGAAGATCCGCAAGACCGCCGTGGTCTCGGGCGTGTGCGACGGCTTCATCGGCAACCGCATGATCGAGCAGTACGGCCGCCAGGGCGGCTTCCTGCTCGACGAAGGCTGCACGCCCGCAGCAGGTCGACAAGGCGATGGAGAAGTTCGGCATGGCCATGGGCCCGTTCCGCATGGGCGACCTGGCCGGCAACGACATCGGCTGGGCGATCCGCAAGCGCCGCTACCAGGAAAAGCCGGACATGAAGTACAGCAAGACCGCCGATCTGCTGTGCGAGAAGGGCCGCTTCGGCCAGAAGACCGGCGCCGGCTGGTACGACTACGTGCCCGGCAAGCGCGACGCGATCCCGAACGCCGAGGTCGAGCAGATGATCGCCGACCACCGCAAGGCCATCGGCATCACGCCGCGCAAGATTTCCGACGAAGAAATCGTGCAGCGCCTGGTGTTTTCGCTGGTGAACGAAGCCGCCCACATCCTGGAAGAGGGCATCGCCAACAAGGCCAGCGACATCGACGTGGTCTACATCTTCGGCTACGGCTTCCCGATCCACCGCGGTGGCCCGCTGCGCTACGCCGACGAGGTGGGGCTGTTCAACGTGGTCCAGGCCATGAAGCGCTTCGCCAAGAACCCGCTGGACGACGCGAAGTTCTGGGAGCCCGCGCCGCTGCTCGCCCGACTGGTGGCCGAAGGCAAATCGTTCAACGGTTGAGCTGACGTCTCAGCACCCGTCACTCAATCTTCAGGAGAATTCATCATGACCAACGCCGTCATCGTTTCCACCGCCCGCACGCCCCTGGCCAAGAGCTGGAAGGGCGCCTTCAACATGACCCACGGCGCCACGCTCGGCGGCCACGCGGTGCAGCACGCCGTGCAACGCGCCGGTATCGACGCCGCCGAAGTCGAAGACGTGATCATGGGCTGCGCCAACCCCGAAGGCGCGACCGGCGCCAACATCGCGCGCCAGATCGCGCTTGCGCGCCGGTCTGCCCATCACGGTATCGGGCATGACCGTGAACCGCTTCTGCTCGTCTGGCCTGCAGACCATCGCCCTGGCCGCCCAGCGCATCATCGCCGGCGAAGGCAGTGTGTTACGTGGCCGGTGGTGTGGAGAGCATTTCCTGCGTGCAGCAGGAAATGAACACCGCACATGCTGGCCGACCCGGCGCTGATGAAGAACAAGCCCGAGATCTACTGGAACATGCTGCAGACCGCCGAGCAAGTGGCCAAGCGCTACAGCATCGGCCGCGACGCGCATGGACGAGTACGGCGCCGCCAGCCAGCAACGCGCCACCGCCGCGCTGGAAACGGGCCTGTTCAAGGACGAGATCGCGCCCATCACCGTGACCGCCGGCATCGCCGACAAGACCCTGGGCCTGATCACCAAGGAAGTCACGGTCGAGAACGACGAAGGCATTCGCGCCGGCACCACCTTCGACGGCATCCACGGCCTGCGCTCGGCGCTGCCGGGCGGCCTGATTTCAGCCGGCAACGCCAGCCAGTTTTCCGATGGCGCCGGCGCCTGCGTGTTGATGGACGAAACGCTGGCCGAGAAGCGTGGCCTGAAGCCGCTGGGCCGGTTCCTCGGCTTTGCCGTGGCCGGCTGCGAGCCCGACGAAATGGGCATCGGCCCGGTGTTCGCCATTCCCAAGGTGCTCGCGCGCCTGGGCCTGAAGGTCGAGCGACATCGACCTGTGGGAACTCAACGAAGCCTTTGCCGTGCAGGTGCTGTACTGCCGCGACAAGCTGGGCATCCCGGCCGACAAACTCAACGTCAACGGCGGCGCGATTGCGGTGGGCCACCCTTACGGCGTGTCGGGCCAGCGCCTGACCGGCCATGCGCTGATCGAAGGCAAGCGCCGCGGCGCCAAGCGCGTGTGCGTGACGATGTGCATTGGTGGCGGCATGGGTGCGGCCGGGGTGTTTGAAGTTCTGTGAGTCTCGCTTGCGCGAGGACTCACAGCCCCCCGCGCCGCCTGCGGCGTCACCCCCCAGAGGGGGGCGTCAGCAGCGGCCTGGCGAAGCCAGTTCCGCGCTGACCTTGGGCGCTGACTTCCATTGATGACGCGTTCATGGAGTTTTGATGAGCCTTCGCCCGACCCTCGACTTCCTGCTCAACGACTGGCTGGGTGTCGAGAGCCTGAACCAGCGCGAGCGTTTCGCCGACCATTCAGCCGCGAAACGTTTGACGCGGTGCTCGACACCTGCGAGCGCATCGCGCGCGAGAAGTACGCGCCGTTCAACCGCCTGGTGGACACGCAGGAGCCTCACTTCGATGGCGAGAAGGTGGTCTTGCCGCAGGCCACCACGACGCGCAACAAGGCGTATGCCGAGAGCGGCATGCTCAGCGCCGCGCAGGACTACGACATCGGCGGCATGCAGTTGCCCTACACGGTGGAGGCGGCGGCCAACGCGTTTTTCGCCATGGCGTCGGTCAGCATCGGCTCCGGGCATGCTGACCATGGGCAACGCCAACCTGCTGATGAAACACGGCACCGATCTGCAAAAGCAGGTGTTTGCGCTCAACGAGTTTTCCGGCCGCTGGTCGGGCACCATGTGCCTGAGCGAGCCGCAGGCAGGCTCTCAGCTGAGCGATGTGGTCACGCGCGCCGTGCCCGATGGCGCCGACTTTGCGAACGACCCGCTGGGCCCGCGCTACCGCCTCAAGGGCAACAAGATGTGGATCTCGGCCGGCGAGCACGAGCTCACCGAGAACATCATCCACCTGGTGCTGGCCAAGATCCCGGACGAAAACGGCAAGCTGGTGCCCGGCACGCGCGGCATCTCGCTGTTCATCGTGCCCAAGAAGCTGGTGAACACCGAAGGCGAGCTGACCGGCGAGCGCAACGACGTGGCGCTGGCCGGCCTGAACCACAAGTGCGGCTGGCGCGGCACCACCAACACGCTTGCTCAACTTCGGCGAAGGCAAGTACCCGGTCGCGGCGGCGCAGGCCGGCGCCGTGGGCTACCTGGTCGGCCAGCCCGGCAAGGGCCTGGCCTGCATGTTCCACATGATGAACGAGGCGCGCATCGGCGTCGGCCTGGCCGCCACCATGCTGGGCATGGCGGGTTACCACGCCTCGCTGGACTACGCCAAGAACCGGCCCGCAGGGCCGGCCCATGGGCCCGGCCGGCAAGGACGCCGGCGCAGCCCCAGATCCGCATCATCGAACACGCCGACGTCAAGCGCATGCTGCTGGCGCAGAAGAGCGTACTGCGAAGGCGCGCTGGCGCTGGAGCTGTATTGCGCGCGGCTGGTCGACGAGCAGCACACCGGCGACGCCCGAGGCGGCCGACGACGCGCGCCTGCTGCTGGAGGTGCTGACGCCCATCGCCAAGAGCTGGCCCAGCGAGTGGTGCCTGGAGGCCAACACCCTGGCGATCCAGGTGCACGGCGGCTACGGCTACACGCGCGACTTCCCGGTGGAGCAGTACTGGCGCGACAACCGCCTGAACATGATCCACGAAGGCACGCACGGCATCCAGGCGCATGGACCTGCTGGGTCGCAAGGTGCTGATGGAAGAGGGCAAGGGCCTGCAGCTGCTGGCCGGCGCGCATGCAGGCCACCATGAAGCGCGCGGTCCAGGTGCCCGAACTGGCCGACCATGCCCAGGCGCTGGGCCAGGCGCTGGCCGCAGGTGGGCGCCGCCACCAAGGCCGCCTGGGCCACCGGCAACCCGACCGACGCCCTGGCCAACGCCGTGCCCTACCTGCAGGCCTTTGGCCACACGGTGCTGGCCTGGATCTGGCTCGACGTGGCGCTCACCGCGCACGCCGCAGCCGAAGCACCCGCGCGCACCGGCCGCCTGGCCGCCATGCGCTTCTTCTTCCACTACGAGCTGCCCAAGATCGGCGCCTGGCTGCAGGTGGTGAGCGCGCGCGACCCGACCTGCGCCGAACTGGCCGAAGACGCTTTCTGAATTCTCCCGACACACCCAGGAGACACACCATGACCTTCGCACCGTTCCCGCAACTGTTCGACCTCAAGGGCAAGACCGCCCTCATCACCGGCGGCTCGCGCGGCCTGGGCCTGCAGATGGCCCACGCGCTGGGCGAGCAGGGCGCCCGCGTGGTGATCAGCTCGCGCAAGGCCAGCGACCTGGAAGCGGCCACCGCCGAGCTGCAGGCCGCCGGCATCGACGCGCGCTGGATCGCCGCCGACTGCTCGAAGGAAGAAGACATCCGCCGCCTGGCCGACGAGATCGCTGCAGCGCGCTGGGCGACATCGACATCCTGGTCAACAACGCCGGCGCCGCCTGGGGCGCACCGGCCGAAGACCACCCGCGTCGATGCCTGGGACAAGGTGATGAACCTCAACGTGCGCAGCTACTTCATCCTGAGCCAGATCGTGGCCAAGCGCAGCATGATCGCCGCGCAAGCAGCGGCCGCATCATCAACACCGCCAGCATCGCCGGCCTGGGCGGCAACCCGCCCGAGATGACAGACGATTGCCTACAACACCTCCAAGGGCGCGGTGATCAACTTCACCCGCGCGCTGGCCGCCGAGTGGGGCAAGTACGGCATCACCGTCAACGCCATCTGCCCGGGCTTTTTCCCCAGCAAGATGACCATGGGCACGCTGAAAGCCATGGGCGAAGAAAAGCTCGCCGCGCACGCGCCGCTGCGCCGCCTGGGCGACGACGAAGACCTCAAGGGCCTGACGGTGCTGTACGCGTCGGACGCTGGCAAACACATCACCGGGCAGTGGCTGGCGGTCGATGGTGGCGTGTCCGTGGTGACCGGCGGGTGAACTTGGCCCACCCCCGCGCCGCGCTGCGCGCGTCACCCCCTCAAGGGGGCGATGCGAGTGGCCCGGCGGAGCCGGTTCCACCGCATCCTGGGTCGAGACACGTTGAAGCAACGCCACATGAAATTTGAAGTCCACATTCCCTTCGTCGACCTGCTCGGCTTTGAGCTGCTGCGCATGGAAGGCGGCGAAGCAGAGATCAGCTTCTCAGCCGGCCGACGACCACCTCAATTCGTTCGACGTGGTGCACGGCGGCGCGAGCATGACGCTGATGGACGTGGTCATGGCGCACGCGGCGCGCTCGGTCGAGCCCACCATGGGCTGCGTCACCATCGAGATGAAAACCAGCTTCATGCGCGCGGCCAAGGGGCCGCTGCTGGCCAAGGGCAAGCTGCTGCACCGCACCGCCACCATGGCGTTCACCGAGGCCAGCATCTTCGACGCGGCGGGCAAACTGTGTTGCCATGCCACGGGCACCTTCAAGTTCGTGGCGCGCCTGCCCGTGGGGCCTGGCAGCGCCCAGCCCCTGAACCGCATTGCGACCGACTGAACCCATGAACCATCCGTCCACCGCTCCTGTCGCCCTGGTCACGGGTGCCGCCCGTGGCATCGGCCTGGCGATCGCGCGCTGGTTCCTGGACCGCGGCCACCGCGTGGCGCTGATCGACATCGACGCCGAGACGCTGACCCAGGCCGCGGCCCGTCTGAAGGAAGCACTCGGCGACCAGGCGAGCCGGCTGCTGGCGCTGCACACCGATGTGTCCGACCCCGCGCAGGTGAGCGCAGCGGTGCAGAAGACGGTGGAGGCTTTTGGCCGCATCGATGCGCTGGTGAACAACGCTGGCGTGGCCACCTTCAAGCCGATTGGCGAGACCTCGTTCGAGGACTGGCGCTGGGTGATGGCGACCAACCTCGACGGCCCGTTTTTGTGCACCCAGGCCGTGGCGCCCATCATGCTGGCGCAAGGCGGCGGGGCGGTGGTCAACATCGCGTCGATCTCCGGCCTGCGCGCGAGCACGCTGCGCGTGGCCTACGGCACGTCCAAGGCCGCGCTGATCCACCTCACCAAACAGCAGGCGGTGGAATACGGCAACGCCGGCATTCGCGTCAACGCCATCGCACCCGGCCCGGTGGAGACCGCCATGGCGAAGAAGGTGCACACGCCCGCCATCCGCGCCGATTACCACGACACCATCCCCCTGTCCCGCTACGGCACCGAAGAAGAAATCGCCAACGCGGTCGGCTTTCTGTGCAGCGCCGAAGCGAGCTACGTCAACGGCCAGGTGCTGGCGGTCGACGGCGGCTTTGACGCCGCTGGCGTCGGCCTGCCCACCCTGCGCCGCCCCAATCAACCCTGAAACCCATCCCAACCTGGAGACACCCCATGCCCACCAACCAACAGATCGTGCTCGACAACCGCCCTCAAGGCGAAGCCACCGTCGACAACTTCAAGCTGGTCACCACCGACACGCCCGCGCTCAAAGACGGCCAGGTGCTGGTGCAAGCACCACTACCTGAGCCTCGACCCCTACATGCGCGGCCGCATGAACGACAGCAAGAGCTACGCCGCTTCGCAGCGCGCTGGGCGAGGTCATGATCGGCGGCACCGTCGGTGAAGTGGTCGAGTCCAAGCACCCCAAGTTGGCCGTCGGCGACCAGGTGGTCGGCATGGGCGGCTGGCAGCAGTACAGCGTGGTGGACGCGCACCCAGCCCGGCGCGCTGCGCAAGGTGGACACCACCCACGTGCCGCTGTCGCTACTACCTCGGCGCGGTCGGCATGCCGGGCGTGACCGCCTGGTACGGCCTGGTCAAGATCATCAACCCCAAGGCCGGCGAGACGGTGGTCATCAGCGCCGCCACCGGCGCGGTGGGCAGCGCCTTTGGCGCCCTGGCCAAGGCGCGCGGCTGCCGCGCGGTGGGCATTGCCGGTGGACCGGAGAAGTGCAAGTACGCGGTGGACGAGCTGGGCTTTGACGCCTGCATCGACTACAAGCTGCACAAGGACATGTACTCCCTGGCCAAGGCGCTCAAGGAAGCACTGCCCGAACGGCATCGACGGCTACTTCGAGAACGTGGGCGGCATGATCCTCGACGCGGTGCTGCTGCGCATGAACGCCTTCGGCCGCATCGCGGTCTGCGGCATGATCGCCGGCTACGACGGCGCACCGCTGCCGCTGACCAACCCGGCGCTGATCCTGGTGAACCGCCTCAAGATCGAAGGCTTCATCGTCAGCGAACACATGGAAGTCTGGCCCGAGGCGCTGACCGAACTGGGCACGCTGGTGGCCACCGGCAAGCTGCGCCCGCGCGAGACCGTGGCCGAAGGCATCGCGTGCGGCACCCGAGGCGTTTCTGGGTCTGCTCAAGGGCAAGAACTTCGGCAAGCAGCTCGTGAAACTTTGATCCCCCCGCGCCGCCTGCGGCGTCACCCCCCAAGGGGGCGCCACTGGCGGCCCGGCGGAGCCGGTTCCGCGGTGGCCTGGGCTGAAGACATCGCTGCTTGTTGGAGGAGTCGTGATGAGCGCTACCCATGAAGTGTTCAACCAGGTTGAACCGCTGGTGGACGTCAACCTGTTCGACCGGCAACCGCGCGCTGCAGGCGGCGCTGGCGTTCAATGCGCCCGCGCTGGACACCGCGCCACTGCAGCGCGCTGGGCGAGCGCGTGGGCAGCGCCGAGATGCAGACCCATGCCCGCCTGGCCAATGTGTTCACGCCCCAGCTCAAGAGCCACGAGCCGCTTCGGCCACCGCATCGACCAGGTGGAGTTCCACCCGAGTTACCACGCGCTGATGACCGCGGCCACGGCGGCAGGCCTGCACGGCACGCCGTTTGCCGAGACCGAGCAGGCCACTGGCCATGCGCACGTCAAACGGGCGGCGGCCTTCATGCTGTTCACCGAGCTGGAGCCGTCCATCGCTCTGCCCGATCTCCATGACCTACGCGGTCACGCCCGCGCTGCAGGACAACCCGGCCATCTACGCCGACTGGGCGCCGCAGCTCACCAGCCGCGCCTACGACCCGGCGCTCAAGCTCTGGAAAGACAAGCCCGGCGTGACCATGGGCATGGGCATGACCGAGAAGCAGGGCGGCTCGGACGTGCGCGCCAACACCACGCAGGCCGTGCCCGATGGCAGCGACGGCTGGGGCCAGCGCTTCCGCGTCACCGGCCACAAGTGGTTTTTCTCGGCGCCGATGTGCGACGCCTTCCTGATCCTGGCGCAGACGCCTTCGCGGCCTGAGCTGCCTGTTCCTGCCGCGCGTGCTGCCCGACGGCTCGCTGAACCAGCTGTTCATCCAGCGCCTGAAGGACAAGCTGGGCAACAAGGCCAACGCCAGCTCCGAGGTCGAGTTCGTCGGGCGCCACCGCCTGGCTGGTGGGCGAGGAGGGCCGCGGCGTGCCGCAGATCCTGGCCATGGGCACGATGACGCGGCTCGACTGCGCGCTCGGCACCAGCGGCCTGATGCGCCAGGCGCTGTCGCATCGCGCTGAACCACACGTCGCAGCGCCAGGCCTTTGGCAAGGCGCTGATCGAACAGCCGCTGATGAAAAACGTGCTGGCCGACCTCGCGCTGGAGTCCGAGGCCGCCACCGCGCTGGCCCTGCGTCTGGCCCGCAGCTTCGACCGAGCGGCCGAGCGACGAGCACGAGCGCGTGATGCAGCGCCTGCTCACGCCCGTGGCCAAGTTCTGGATCTGCAAGCGCGGCAGCCACTTCGCCCAGGAAGCCATGGAGTGCCTGGGCGGCAACGGCTATGTGGAAGAGGGCGGCGAAGGCATCATGGCGCGCATCTACCGCGAGATGCCGCTCAACAGCATCTGGGAAGGCGCAGGCAACATCATGGCGCTGGACCTGCTGCGCGCGCTGCGCAAGGCCGATGCCGCCGCGGCGCTGGCGCACGAACTGGCGCCAGCGCGCGGCATGCACCCGGCGCTGGACCACCTGGCCGACAGCCTGCCGATCGCGCGTCGAGCAGATGGCCACCGAAATCGAAGCGCGCCGCCTGGCGCAAGACGTGGCGCTGGCCGTGCAGGCCGCGCTGCTGGCGCAGACCGCGCCGGCCGCCGTGTTCGGCGCCTTCTGCGACTCGCGCCTGGCCGGCCACTGGGGCCACAGCTTCGGCTCGCTGGGCGCCGGCACCGATTTCGACGCCATCATCGCACCGCGCCCAACCGCGCTGACCCACCCTGGAGACCCCATGGCCGACCTCATCCTGCACCACTACCCCACCTCGCCGTTCTCCGAAAAGGTGCGGCTGATCCTCGGCCACAAGCAGCTGCGCCTGGCAGAGCGTGGTGATCCCGCAGCGTCATGCCCAAGCCCGATGTGGTGGCGCTCACCGGCGGCTACCGCCGCACGCCGTTCCTGCAGATCGGTGCCGACATCTACTGCGACACCGCGCTGATCTGCGACGTGCTCGAACACCGCAAGCCCGAGCCCACGCTGTACCCCGAACACCTCAAGGGCGTGGCCCGCGTGCTGGCGCAGTGGGCCGACAGCACGCTGTTCTGGGCCGCCATGGGCCACAACCTCAGCCCCAAGGGCGCGGCCGCGATGTTTGCCGGCCAGCCGCCCGAAGCCGCGCAGGCCTTCGCCGCCGACCGCGGCGCCATGCGCACCGACATGACCAGCCTGCGCCCGGGCGACGCCACCGCCGCCTACCGCAGCTACCTGCGCCGCCTGGCCAACATGCTGACGAGCAGCCTTTTCTGCTGGGCGCCGCGCCCTGCGTGGCCGACTTCGCGGCCTACCACCCGCTGTGGTTCAGCCGCGTGGTCAACCCGGCCATGGCCGGCATCCTGGACGCCACGCCCGGCGTGCTGGCCTGGATGGACCGCATGGCCGCGCTCGGGCCATGGCCAACCTGCAGCAAATTCACGTCCACCGAGGCGATCGCCGTGGCCGCGGCGGCCGAGCCCGCGCCGCTGGCCGACGAAGCCTTCCAGGACGACCACGGCATCGCGCTGGGCAGCCGCGTGACCGTGGCGGCCGAGAGCCTTCGGCACCGAGACCACCGAAGGCATCCTGCGCGCCGCCACCCGCACCCACTACACGCTGGAGCGCACCGACGACCGCGCCGGCCGTGCTGCATGTGCACTTCCCGCGCATCGGCTACGTGCTGAAGGAAGTGCGCGCTTGAGCGGCAGCCGACGTCGACTGCGCAGCGCTGGCGTGCAGTGGCGCTGCCTGCCGTTCGACGCGCTGTCGCCGACACGCTGTACCGGCTGCTGCGCTGCGCACCGAGGTGTTCGTGGTGGAGCAGAACTGCGTGTTCCAGGACATGGACGGCGCGGACGCGCACTGCCTGCACCTGCTGGGCGAGACGTGCGACGCCGGCGGCGCAGTCCAGCTGCTGGCCTACACGCGCCTGGTACCAGCCGGCCTGACGTTCGCGGAGGCCAGCATCGGCCGCGTGGTCACCGCGCCGCGCACGCGCGCGGCAGCGGCATCGGCCACGCGCTGATGGCCGAGTCGATCGCCGAGCTGCATCGCCGCTGGGGCACGCAGCCCATTCGCATCGGCGCCCAGGCCCACCTGCAAGCCTTTTACCGCCAGCACGGCTTCGAGTCCGACAAGGCGACGCCCTACATCGAAGACGGCATCCCGCATGTGCACATGCTCGGATGAATCCCCTCTGCGCCGTTCGCGCTGAACGGCTCGTACTCAGACCGCAGACACACACCACCAAGGAGACAACCACGTGATTCAAGACTTCAAAGGCAAGACCGCCGTGCTCACCGGCGCCGGCTCCGGCTTCGGCCTGGAATGCGCGCGCATCGGCGCAGCCCACGGCATGAACCTGGTGCTGGTCGACGTGCAGCAGGACGCGCTCGACAAGCGCCGAGGCCGAGATGAAGGCCGCGGGTGCGCAGGTGCTCGCGCGCAGGGTCGACGTGTCCGACGCCGACCCAGATGGAAGCCCTGGCCGCCGACGGTGCAAACCGCCTTTGGCGCGCCGCACTTCGTGTTCAACAACGCGGGCGTGGGCTCGGGCGGCCTGATCTGGGAAAACTCGGTCCAGGACTGGGAGTGGGTGCTGGGCGTCAACCTCTGGGGCGTGGTGCACGGTGTGCGCCTGTTCACGCCCATGATGCTGGCGGCCGCCAAGGCCGACCCGGCGTATCAGGGCCACATCGTCAACACGGCCAGCATGGCCGGCCTGCTCAACGCCGCCCAACATGGGCATCTACAACGTGAGCAAACACGCGGTGGTGAGCCTGAGCGAGACGCTGTACCAGGACCTGAAGCTGGTGACCGACCAGCTCAGTGCCAGCGTGCTCTGCCCGTACTTCGTGCCCACCGGCATCAGCCAGAGCCACCGCAACCGCCCGAGCCGACATGGCCGACGAACAGCCCACGCAAAGCCAGCTGATCGGCCAGGCCATGAGCGACAAGGCGGTGAGCTCGGGCAAGGTGAGCGCGGCCCAGGTGGCGCAGATGGTGTTCGACGCCATGACCGCCGACCACTTCTACATCTACAGCCACCCCAAGGCCCTGGGCAACGCCCAGCAGCGCTTTGACGCCATCGTGGCCGGTACCAACCCGGCAGACCCGTTTGCCGAGCGCCCCGACATCGGCATGGGTCTGCGCGCTTCGTTGCGCGGCGGCTGACAGCAAACGTCAGTGCGGGCAAGGGTGTTTGCCACGTTGCACATTCGAGCGGCAGGGCTTTCAATGACTGCCACCATCAACACGGGAGGCTTCCATGGCCACGACCAAACTGCTGCTTGACCACATTTACGAACACGAGAAGGCCCAGGCCAGCCGCGTCTTCCTGACCCAGCCGGTCGGTAGCGGGAAAGTCGTTGACCACACCTGGGCCCAGGTCATGGACCAGTCTCGCCGCATGGCCGCGCACCTGAAGAGCCAGGGCTTTGCGCCGGGCTCGCGCATCGCCATCCTGTCGAAGAACTGCGCCCACTTCATCATGGCCGAGCTGGCGATCTGGATGGCGGGTCACAGCACGGTGGCGATCTTCCCGACCGAAACCGCCGACACGGTGAAGTACGTGCTGGAGCACAGCGAGGCCAGCCTGCTGTTTGTGGGCAAGCTCGACACCTGGCCCCACCAGGCGCCTGGCGTGTCGCCCGAGCTGCCGTGCATCGCCTTCCCGCTCGCCCCCGAGACCAACTTCGAGACCTGGGACGCGATCGTCGCGCGCACCGAGCCCGTCACCGGCCAGCCCGCGCGCGGCGCCGACGAGCTGGCGCTGCTGATGTACACCTCGGGTTCCACCGGCACGCCCAAGGGTGTGATGCACAGTTTTGCCAGCGCCTCGGCCGCGGCCGCCGGCATCGCGGCCGACGTGCGCTCCCGGGTCAAGGGCGAGGTCCGGGTGCTGTCCTACCTGCCGCTGGCGCACATTTTTGAGCGCGCCTGGATCGAGTGCTGCTCTTTCGTTGACGGACAGGTGCACATTTTTTTTGCAGAGTCGCTCGACACCTTTCTGGCCGACCTGCAGCGGGCGCGGCCCACCACCTTCATCTCGGTGCCCCGCCTGTGGCTGAAGTTCCAGCAGGGCGTGTTTGCCAAGATGCCGCCCAAGAAGCTGGACCGCTTGCTGGGCATCCCGATCCTGGGCCGCATCGTCGCGCGCAAGGTGCTCACCGGCCTGGGCCTGGAGCAGGTGCAGCGGGCAGGCAGCGGTTCGGCCCCGATCCCGGCCGATCTGATCAGCTGGTACAAGCGGCTCGGCCTGAACCTGAACGAAGGCTACGGCATGACCGAAGACTTTGCCTATTCGTTTTCGTCGAGCAACGAGCAAGGTGCCCCCGGCTATGTGGGTGTGGCTTTGCCCGGCGTGCAGGCGCGCATCAGCGCCGAGGGCGAGATCCAGATCAAGTCGCCCGGGAAACTGGTGGGCTACTACAAGCAGCCCGAGCTGACGGCGCAGTGCTTCACCGAAGACGGGTTCTTCCGCACTGGCGATCTGGGTGAAATCCGCGCCGATGGCCTGCTCAAGATCACCGGCCGCGCCAAGGAGCAGTTCAAGACCGCCAAGGGCAAGTACGTGGCGCCAGCCCCGATCGAAAACCGCATCAACGCGCACCCGATGGTCGAGCTGTCCATCGTCTCCGGCGTTGGCCAGCCTTCGGCCTACGCGATGGTGGTGCTGAGTGAAACCCTGCGCCCGCGCCAGCACGAGCCGGCGCTGCGCCAACAGGTGGAGCAGGAATTCACCGCGCTGCTCGACCAGCTCAACGCCCAGGTGGCCGACTACGAGCGGCTACAAATGATCGTGGTGGTCAGCGAGCCCTGGAGCATTGAAAACGGTTGCCTCACGCCCACCATGAAGATCAAGCGCGCACGCATCGAAAACATGGCCGAGCCGCAGATGGAGAAGTGGTACCAGAACAAGCAGAAGGTGCTCTGGGCCTGAGCAGATGGGGGTGCTGGCTGTGGCAAACTGACGTTCGTCATTCCCCAACGGCACCACTCGGTGCCTTTTTTTCGCCATGCAGAAAATCATCGCGCAGATCGCGCAAGAGATCCGGGTTCAGGTGCAGCAGGTGCAGGCCGCCGTCGACCTGCTCGACAGCGGTGCCACCGTGCCCTTCATCGCCCGCTACCGCAAGGAAGCGACCGACGGGCTGGACGACATCCAGCTGCGCGAACTGGAAGCGCCGCCTGGGCTACCTGCGCGAGCTGCGAAGACCGCCGCGCCGCGGTGCTCGAAGGCCATCGACGAGCAGGGCAAGCTCACCGACGCGCTGCGCGCGGCGATTGCCGCCGCACCCACCAAGCAGGAACTGGAAGACCTTTACCTGCCGTTCAAGCAGAAGCGCCGCACCAAGGGCCAGATCGCGCGCGAGTTCGGCATCGAGCCGCTGGCCGACCAGCTGTTTGCCGACCCGACGCTGGACCCGGCCGCCGAGGCCGCTGCGTTCACCAAGCCGCCCGAGGTGCTGGACGACGGCAAGCCCGGTGCCGATTTCTCCACCGTGCCCGCGGTGCTCGACGGTGTGCGCGACATCCTGAGCGAGCGCTGGGCCGAAGACGCCGACGCTGGTGCAGGGCCTGCGCGAATGGCTGTGGGCCGAGGGCCTGCTGCAAAGCAAGCTGGTGGCCGGCAAGGACGAGAACGACCCCGACGTGGCCAAGTTCCGCGACTACTTTGACTACGACGAGCCGATCGGCCGCGTGCCTTCGCACCGGGCGCTGGCCGTGTTCCGCGGCCGGGCGCTGGAGATGCTGGACGCCAAGCTGGTGCTGCCCGAACCGTCCGATGCGCAGGCATCCACCGGCAGCCCGAACAGCCGCGGTGCCCTCGCTGGCCGAAGGCCGCATTGCGCTGCACCTGGGCTGGAGCCACCAGGGCCGCGCGGCCGATGACCTGCTGCGCAAGTGCGTGGCCTGGACCTGGCGCGTCAAGCTCAGCCTGTCCACCGAGCGCGACCTGTTCGCCCGCCTGCGCGAGAGCGCCGAGGCGGTGGCGATCAAGGTGTTTGCCGACAACCTGCGCGACCTGCTGCTGGCCGCGCCCGCCGGCCCGCAGGTGGTGATGGGGCTGGACCCGGGCATCCGCACCGGGGTGAAGGTGGCGGTGGTGGACGCCACCGGCAAGCTGGTGGACACCGCCACCGTGTTCCCGCACGAGCCGCGCCGCGACTGGGAAGGCTCCCTGCACACGCTGGGCCTGCTGTGCGCGAAAGCACGGCGTGAACCTGATCGCCATCGGCAACGGCACCGCCAGCCGCGAGACCGACAAGCTGGCCGCCGACCTGATCAAGCTGCTGGCCAAGGCCGGGCACCGAGCGGCATCCAGAAGGTGGTGGTGAGCGAGGCCGGCGCCTCGGTGTATTCCGCCAGCGAATTCGCCTCGCAGGAAATGCCCGATGTGGACGTGAGCCTGCGCGGCGCGGCCAGCATCGCGCGGCGCCTGCAAGACCCGCTGGCCGAGCTGGTCAAGATCGACCCCAAGAGCATCGGCGTGGGCCAGTACCAGCACGACGTGAACCAGAGCGAGCTGGCGCGCACGCTGGACGCGGTGGTGGAAGACTGCGTGAACGGCGTGGGCGTGGACCTGAACACGGCCAGCGTGCCGCTGCTGTCGCGCGTGTCGGGCCTGTCGCGCCACCGTGGCCAAGGCGGTGGTGCGCTGGCGCGAGGCCAATGGCGCGTTCAAGAGCCGCCAGCAGCTGATGGACGTGACCGGCCTGGGCGCCAAGACCTTCGAGCAGAGCGCGGGATTCCTGCGCATCCGCGGCGGCGACAACCCGCTGGACATGACCGGCGTGCACCCGGAAACCTACCCGGTGGTCGAGCAGATCATGAAGCAGACCGGCCAGCCGGTGGCCGAGCTCATGGGCCGGGCCGACATGCTCAAGACGCTGCGCCCCGAGCTGTTTGCGAACGAGCAGCTTCGGCGTCATCACCGTCAAGGACATCCTGACCGAGCTGGAAAAGCCCGGCCGCGACCCGCGCCCGGACTTCAAGGTGGCGCGCTTCAACGACGGCGTGGACGACATCACCGACCTGCGCGAGGGCATGATGCTGGAGGGCACGGTGAGCAACGTGGCCCAGTTCGGCGCCTTTGTCGACCTGGGCGTGCACCAGGACGGCCTGGTGCACGTGAGCCAGCTGGCCCACAAGTTCGTGAACGACGCGCGCGAGATCGTCAAGACCGGCGACATCGTCAAGGTGAAGGTGATGGAGGTGGATGTGGCGCGCAAGCGCATCGGCCTGTCGATGAAGCTCGACGCGGCAGCGCCCCGGCGCGATGCGGGTGCGCCGCGCGACAACCGCTTCGAGCCGGCGCGCAGCGCTCGGGACGGCGCGCGCGGTGCGGCGGCGAGCCGGCAGCCCGAGGCATCGTCCGCCATGGCCTCGGCCTTTGCCAAGCTGCAGGGCGTCGGCAAGCGCTGAGCCACCTTGGCCGCTGCTGCGGTTCACTGTGGGCGGGGGAAGTAAGGGGCGTTTGTGGTTCATTTCCGGGCTTGCGCGGCGGGGGCATCGGCTCAAGTCGAACCGTTGCAGGCCGATACAGGCTGTATCCACAGAACCCAGATCACGACCGCCTCATGCAACTGGAAGACCTGCTCAATTACCCCCGCGCGCTGCCAGCCATGCCGCGCGCCGTCACCGATCTGCTGGGCGAGATGAACCAGGAGGACCCGAGTCCGCGCCGCATTGGCGATCTGATCTCGCGCGATCCAGCTCTCACCACCCGGGTGCTTCGGCTGTCCAATTCGGCATTTTTTCGCGTCAGCCGCAAGATCGGCAGCGCTGACGAAGCCGTTGCCCTGCTGGGTTTGACCCATGTGCGCTCGCTGGTCATGGCCGCCGCACTGGGCTCGGGCTTCAAGAACGTACCCGGCATCGATCTCAAGCAGTTCTGGCGCTACAGCCTGCGCGTGGCCGACATCTCGCGCTCGCTGGCTGGCGTGCTGCGGCAAAACGAGGGCAACGCCTTCACCGCCGGGCTGATCCACGCCATCGGCATCCTGATCATGCACATCGCCATGCCGGAGCGCGTGGCGCCCCTGAACATGCAGACGCCCGCGCTGGATCTGCACCGCGCGGCAGCCGAGAAGGCGGCGTTTGGCTATTGCTACGCCGAAGTTGGCGCCGGCATGATCGAAAAATGGCAGTTTCCGCCCGAGATGGTCTCCGCACTGGGCAACCAGATCGAACCCTTCGAAGGCGAGGCCTACGACCCGCTGGCCGGGGTGCTGCATCTGGCGTCTTGGCGCTCCCGCGCCGAAGAGCTGCAACTCGACAGCAGCGGGCTGGCCACCACCTTCCCCGACATGGTCGGCCTGACCCTGGGTCTGGATCTGGACAGCGTGCTGGGCAAAGACCCCGCGGAGTGGTCGTTCAGCCAGGCGCTGGGCGCCTTTGTGGGCTGATTTGCGGCCTGCCACGGCACCGAGGTGCGCGCTGCTCGATGCCATCGGAATCGATTCCAGCAAAAAAAGTCTCAAGTTGGTCGCCAATGCGACGATGGTTGGATTGAGGGCAGACAGGGCATTTTCCCGATTCGCCCCACAGCTGGCAGGTACAACATGCAACTCGAAAAACTCCTCAAACAGCCCAGTGCCCTACCTGCCGCACCCAAGGTGGTCCGCAGGCTCATCACCACCTTCGACCAGGAAGAGGTCGACATGCTGCAGGTCGCAGCGCTGATCGAAGAAGACCCGGTCCTCACCGCCAAAATGCTCAAGACGGCCAATTCCGCCTTCTTCGGGCTCACGCGCTCCGTGTCCACGGCCCGCGAAGCGGTCAACGTGATGGGCCTGATCAAGGTCCGGGCGCTGGTGATCGCCGCTGCCTTTGGCGAGGGCTTCCACTCGGTGGGCAGCGTGAACATGAACCAGTTCTGGCGTTACAGCATGAACTCGGCCAATCTCGCGCGCTACATCGCGTTGCCGATCCGCATCGACGAAAGCACCGCTTTCACCTCCGGCCTGATCCACAACATTGGCGAGCTGGTGATGCACGTGGGCATGCCCGAGGCCATGATCGATCTGGAGCGCAGCGTGCCCATGCTCGATCTCAAGCGCGCCACGCGCCGAGCGCGCCCTGTTTGGCTACAGCTACGCCGAGGTGGGCGCCGCGCTGGCCCGCGAATGGCATTTCCCCAAGCGCATGATCAACGCCATCGAACACCAGTGCTGCACCGTTCGAAAACGAGATCTACGAGCCGATCGCCGGCGTGGTGCACATCGCCTCCTGGCGCGCCCGTGCCGAGGAGCAGCACATGCGCAGCGAGGTGCTGATCAACACCTACCCGGACCCGATCGGTCTGGTGCTGGGTATCGACCCCGACATCGTGGTGGGCGAAGACATTCCCGCCATCACCAAGATCGAAGCCGAAAGCGAGCAGCAGGCGGCTTGAGGCAGCGGTCGCCAGGCATCTGGCAGGGCAGCGCTTTGCCGACACACATCGGCGGTTGAGTTTGGTTGCAGCGCGGCTGCGCCACAATCGCCCGCCATGGCTTCCCCTTTTCAGGCACTGCGCCTCTACGCTGGCCCCGCCGCGCGCCGGCATATTGAACAACACGGTCTGCGTCCGGACGATGTGGGCGTGATCCCCGCCGCGGCGGGCGGTCCCAAGGGGCTGATCCTCGGTCCGCTCGACCGGTTTTTGTTCGGTCAATGGCTGCCACAGGCCAGCCAGCCGGTCGATCTGGTGGGCGCCTCCATCGGCGCCTGGCGCATGGCCACCGGCTGCCTGGATCACACGGTTGCGGCCTTTGAGCGGCTGGAACACGACTACATCCGCCAGCACTTTGAAACCCTGCCGGGTCAGAAGCGCCCCAGCGCCGACCAGGTCAGCGAACAGTTCGGTAAAAACCTGCGACTCTTTTACGGCGGTCGCCTGGCCGAGGTGCTGCAACACCCGCGCTACCGGCTGCACATCGTGACCTCGCGCGGGCGCCATGTGCTCGGGCGACAGGGCCCGCTGCGCACGCCCGTGGGATACCTCGGCGCGTTTGCGGCCAATGCCCTGCACCGCAAGGCGCTTGGCGTGTGGCTGGAGCGGGTGGTGTTCTCTTCGCATGCCACCGGATCGGCGAACGCGGTGCCGCTGCCGTTTGGCGTTCAGGACTTCCGCACCCGGCAGGTGCTGCTGTCCGAAGCCAATTTCATGGACGCCCTGCAGGCCAGCTGCTCGATCCCGTTTCTGCTCAATGCGGTTCACGGCATTGCCGGCGCACCGCCCGGCGCCTACTGGGACGGCGGCATCACCGACTACCACCTGCACCTGCGCTACCAGCCGCGCGCCGAGTCGCCCATCGTGCTCTACCCGCATTTCCAGCGGCAGGTGGTGCCCGGCTGGCTCGACAAGGTCTGGAAGCGCCGCCACCTGGCCAGCCCGGCGCTTGATGCCATGCTGGTGATTGCACCCGATCCGGCCTGGGTGAGCACGCTGCCCAATGGCAAGCTGCCCGACCGAAACGATTTCACCGCCTACGGCAACGACCTCGCCGGCCGGGTAGCCGCCTGGACCGGCGCCACCGCGGCAAGCCAGCGCCTTGCCGACGAATGGGCTCAGTGGCTGGAACGGCCCGATCCTTCGCTGCTGCAGGCCTTGTAGCCAGCCGAGCGCCTCAGATCAGCGGCATGCGGTCGCTTGGCGCGCTCACCCGCACCCGCTCGAACATCGGCCGCAGCAACCAGGCGATGCCCACCACCAGCAGCGGGTCGGTGATTTCTGGCGTGCGCCCGGGCAAGGCCTGCTGTACGCCCTCCAGCGCGAACATGAAACCGCCGAGGATCACGACGGTGACAAGGTGCGACACGCCGAGGTAACGCACCAGAAACACCAGGCTGCCGTAGAGGTACAGCTTCTCGATCAGCGGCGGGATGGCCGCAATCGGGTCGCCACCCAGCGATCCGGCAAACGGAACCCAGAGAAAACCGCCCACCCAGCTGAACGAAAACGGCTGCAGGGCCGCCACCGTGATGCTGAGCGCCAGCAAGACGGTGATCACCATCAACGTACGCGGCCCACTGCTCAGCAAGGGATACAAGGCCAGCGCCAACCCCAGGCCGATCACGTTTGCCGGGCTGATGGCGTTGTGCAAGAACAAAGGCTCCACCGCGAGCACCGCCACACACACCGCCGCGAACCACCATGCCCGCCAACGCTGCAGCACGCTGTAACGCGACAGACGCAGAAACACCAGCCAGCCCGCCAGATTGCGCAACACATCCACCGCGCCGGTCTCCCGCCAGTGCAGCAGCGGCTTGACACCGTTCTTGATGTTTTGCAGGTCCAGCGTGGGCACCAGCGGAAACCAGCGGTAGAGAAGCCACAGCGCCATCAAAGCGGTGGCAACCACCACAAACTGGGCGCGAGGCAGATCGCCCGGCTGCCAGCGCTGCAACCAGGGCGCACCGAGAAAGCCTGCGCCCAACCCGCACAACATGCCGGCCAGGTTGAGCACGGCATCGGTCCCGCTGGGGTAGCGGTCGGGAAACCAGAACTGCAGGTATTGCAATCCGAATGCCAGCACCGCGCCGCCCAGCAGCGCCCAAAGCCTGCGGGACCGCATCGCTGGCGAGGCCAGCAGCAGGCCGTAGGGCACGAAGAGCAACAGATTGCCCAGCAGGTCCGAGCGCGAAGGGCGTGCTTCCGGGCGCAGCAACTGCCACCAGTCGGCCGTGCTGGGTGTGTGGGCCTGGTAGTGAAAGGGGAACAGTGAGCCGTAGACGACCAGTGCCAGCACGAGCCAGAACAGCCGGCGCTGCAGGCGAGAGGGTTCGGGCGGGCGGTGGGAGGGGGCGGTGTGCAAGGTGGTGGCCCGGAGGCGGTGTTGGACGCTCAGTCTACGGCAGCTCGCCAGCGGGATAATTGGGCATGGCACCTGTCAATTCCACATCCACCAAGCCTGCTCGCTATCTCACCGCGGCGCTGTACCAATTTGTTGATTTGCCCGACTTCGCGGCGCTTCGCGAGCCGCTGCTGGCCGTTTGCGAGGGTCAGGGTGTCAAGGGCACCTTGCTGCTGGCGCGCGAGGGCATCAACGGCACCATTGCCGGACCCGAGGCGGGTGTGCAGGCGGTCCTGGCCCACCTGCGGGCCGACCCGCGTCTGGCCCGGCTGCCACACAAAGAATCCTGGAGCGACAAGCCCCCGTTTCTGCGCATGAAGGTGCGGCTGAAAAAGGAAATCGTCACCCTGCACGTGCCCGAGCTGGATCCAAACAAGACCGTGGGCCGTTACGTGAAGCCGCAAGACTGGAACGCCCTGCTGGCCGACCCGCAGGTGCTGGTGGTCGACACCCGCAACGACTACGAAGTGGCGATCGGCAGCTTTGCCGGCGCCGTCAACCCGAACATCAAGACCTTCACCGAACTGCCCGCCTGGCTCGATGCCCAGGACCGGCTGCAGGGCGAAGCGGGCAAAAAAACCCGGGTTGCCATGTTTTGCACCGGCGGCATCCGTTGCGAGAAATCGACCGCGCTCATGAAGATGCGGGGCTTCGACGAGGTGTTTCACCTCGAAGGCGGCATCCTGAAGTACCTGGAGGAGGTGCCCGAAGCGCAAAGCACCTGGCAGGGCGAGTGCTTCGTGTTCGACGAACGCGTCAGCGTGGGCCACGGTCTTGTGCCTGGGCCACACGAGCTCTGCCGCTCCTGCCGCTGGCCACTGAGCCCCGAAGACAAGGCCTCACCGCACTACGTCAAGGGCGTGAGCTGTGACCACTGTCATGCACTGCGCACCCCGGAGGAAAAAGCGGGCCTGGCCGAGCGACAGCGTCAGGTGGAGCTGGCCGAGGCACGCGGCGAGGTGCATGTGGGTGCCCGCCAGAATGAGCATGGCGAACGCTAAACTCTCGAAATCACATGAGAAAGCTTAGAAAGAACGTTGATTTTCAACACAATGTTTCTTTTTCGACTCCAGGGTCACCCACAACAGCCAAGAAGCCAACCCGGCTCAACCCTCCAGCACCTTGAGCAATTCGGTCTCGATCTGGATCTGGCGCCGGTTCACCTGCAGCTGCGCGCCACTGATCAGGAAGGTGTCTTCAACCCGCTCACCCAGGGTGGTCACCTTGGCGAGCTCCACGCTGGCTTCGTGTTCGGCGAGCACGCGGGCGATGCTGTAAAGCAGGCCTGCCCGGTCGCTGGCCGAGACGCTGAGCAGCCAGCGCTGGGCTTTGTCATCCGGGCGCAGGTCGATTCGCGGCGTGACGGGAAAACTCTTGACGCGCCGCGACAGCCGGCCTTTGCTGGGCGCCGGCAGCGGCCCGCGCTGGTTGATCACCAGCGCCAGCTCGTTTTCCACCATGTCGGTCAGTTCGCGGTAGTGCTCGGAAAGCGTTGGCGCAATGATCTGGAAGGTGTCCATCGCGTGGCCGTCGCGGGTGGTGTGGATGCGGGCATCGAGAATGCTGAAGTCGGACTCGTCGAAGTAGCCGCAGATGCGGGCAAACAGATCGGGCTGGTCGGGCGCGTAGACCAGCACCTGCAGGCCATCGGCTTCCGGTGAGATGCGCGCACGCACGATGGCCTTGTCGGGTGGCGCCTCCGAAGGCTCGGTGTCTGGCGCAGCGGGGGTGGCTTTGGCGGCGCGCTGCAGGGCCGCGTGCTGGGCCAGCGCGCGGGTGAGCACACGGGTGTGCCAGGCGATTTCGTCGGCCTGGTGGCGCATGAAATAGCTCACTTCCAGCCGCTCCCACAGCGGCTGATGTGCCTGATGGGGCACGGCGTGCAACGCCAGCAGGGTGAGGGCTTCGCGCTTGCGCGCCTCCACCACCGCATCGGGGTCGGGCGCCCGGCCGCCGAGAGCGCGCAGGGTGTAGCGGTAGAGATCCTCCAGCAGCTTGCCTTTCCAGTTGTTCCACACCTTCGGGCTGGTGCCGCGAATGTCGGCCACGGTGAGCAGGTACAGCGCGGTGAGATAGCGCTCGTTGCCCACGCGCCGGGCGAAGGACGCGATCACGTCGGGATCGCTCAGATCTTCTTTCTGCGCGATCTGGCTCATGGCCAGGTGGTTCGTGACCAGAAAGGCGATCAGCTGGGTGTCTTCGCGGGCAATGCCGTGCTGGCGACAGAAGACCCGGGCATCGTGCGCGCCAAGCTCGGAATGGTCGCCGCCGCGGCCCTTGGCAATGTCGTGGAACAGGGCTGCAATGTAGAGGATCCAGGGCTTGTCCCAGCCAGCGGCAAGCTGGGAGCAAAACGGGTATTCGTGCGAATGGTCGGCGATGAAGAAACGGCGCACATTGCGCAGCACCATCAGGATGTGCTGGTCCACCGTGTAGACATGAAACAGGTCGTGCTGCATCTGGCCCACGATGTGCCGGAACACCCAGAGGTAGCGCCCGAGCACCGAGGTCTGGTTCATCAGCCGCATCGCGTGGGTGATGCCCTCGGGCTGCTGCAGGATGGCCAGAAAGGTGGCGCGGTTGACCGGGTCTGCGCGGAAGGCGGCGTTCATCACCGGGCGGGCGTTGTACAGGGCGCGCAGCGTGCGCGCCGAGAGGCCCTTGATGCCCAGCGTGGTCTGGTAGAGCAGGAAGGTCTCCAGAATGGCGTGAGGCTGGCGCTGATAGAGGTCGTCGCTGGCCACCTCAAGCGTGCCGCCCTTCTCGAAGAAGCGCTCGTTGATCGGGCGCAGCCGGTCGTTGGCACGGGCCTCGTTGTTGAGTTGTTCCTTGATGTTGAGCAGCAAGATCTCGTTGAGCTGGGTGACCGCCTTGGCGGCCCAGTAGTAGCGGCGCATCAGCAGCTCGCTGGCGCGGCGCAGGCCTTTGGCCGTGCGCGGCGTGGGTGCGTGGTTGGGGCCGTCTCCGCTGGACACCACCATGGGCGGCGTGTGCGCCTTGAACCCAAACGACTCGGCCACCGCGGTTTGCAGGTCGAACACCAGCCGGTCTTCGCGCCGCTTGGCCAGCAGGTGCAGCCGCGCGCGGATCAGGCTGAGCAGCGCTTCGTTGGCCTTGATCTGGCGCGCCTCCAGCGGCGTGGCCAGGCCCTTGCGGGCCAGTTCGTCCCAGCTGCGGCCCAGGCCGGCCGCTTTGGCCACCCACAGGATGATCTGCAGATCGCGCAAGCCCCCGGGCGACTCCTTGAGTTGGGCTCCAGCGCGTAGGGCGTGTTTTCGAACTTGTTGTGGCGCTGGCGCATTTCCAGCGTCTTGGCCACGAAGAAGGCCTTGGGGTCCATGGCTTCGTTCAGCCGGCGGACCAGCCGGTCGAACAGGGGCTTGTTGCCGCGGATCAGCCGGCATTCGAGCAGCGAGGTCTGTACCGTGACGTCTTTGGCGGCTTCGGCCAGACAGTCTTCGGTGGTGCGCACGGCCGAACCAATCTCCAGGCCCACGTCCCAGCAGGCGCCGATGAAAGTCTCCAGGCGCTGTTTGAGCGCCGCGTCTTCCTCTGGCTGCATGCCATCGGGCATGAGCACCAGCACGTCAACATCGGAATACGGGAAACAGCTCGCCGCGGCCATAGCCCCCCACGGCCAACAAGGCGTAGGTGGTTTTGAACCCGGCCAGCGTCCACAGGTTGCGCAGGGTCTGGTCGGTCAGGCGGGCCAACTGCCGCAGCGCACTGCGCATGCCACGCGCCGACGCGCTTTCCAGACCCAGCTCGGCCATCAGCTCGGCCTTGTCGTCCCGGTAGCGTTGGCGCAGGCGGGCAATGTCCGCGATCCCGGCCGGCACTGCTGCCGGTTCGTGTACCACCGGCGCGGTCGTCTTCACCATCGCATCAGGTCTTGGTTGCGCTGACAAAGGCGGGCAGCGGCGGGCTGCCGGCTGACAGGGTGAGCACCTCGTAACCCGTGGGCGTGACCAGCACCGTGTGCTCCCATTGGGCGGACAGCGAGCGGTCTTTGGTGGCAATGGTCCAGCCGTCGCCCATTTCCTTGATGTCGCGCTTGCCCGCATTGATCATGGGCTCGATGGTGAAGGTCATGCCGGGCTTGAGTTCTTCCAGCGTGCCCGGGCGGCCGTAGTGCAGCACCTGCGGTTCTTCATGAAAGCGCTGGCCGATGCCATGGCCGCAGAATTCGCGCACCACGGTGAAGCCGTTGCCCTCGGCAAAGGTCTGGATCGCGTGACCGATGTCGCCCAGGCGCACGCCGGGCTTGACCATCACGATGCCCTTCCACATCGCCTCGAAGGTCACCTGGCGAGAGCCGGCGCGCCTGCACGCTGCAAGCCGCATCGCCACCAATCAGGTACATGCGGCTGTTGTCGCCGTACCAGCCCTCGGGCGTGATCACGGTCACGTCCACGTTCATGATGTCGCCCTTCTTGAGCGGCTTCTCGTTCGGAATGCCGTGGCAGATCACCTGGTTGACCGAGGTGCACAGGTGCGCCGGGTAGGGCGGGTAACCGCTGGGCTGGTAGCCGATGGTGGCCGAGCGCGTGCCTTGTTGCTTCATGTAGTCGGCAGACAGGCGGTCGATTTCCAGCGTGGTCACGCCGGGCTGGATGTGGGGTGTGAGGAAGTCCAGAACCTCGGAGGCCAGGCGGCAAGCCTCTCGCATGCCCGCGATGCCGGCTTCGTCTTTGTAGGTGATGCTCATGGCGGCAATTATCCCATCCGGCCCCGTTTTCGACTGTTCGGCGCCGTCAAGCCATGGCGGCTTGCCCAGATAAAATCACCGGTTTCCACCCCCGACCGACGGCTCTCCGTCTCAAGGCCCATTGCTGTGACCCTGCATCTGCGTTTTTTCGAGGGCGGCAACGCGCTCAGCGATTTCAAAGTTCTGCAACTGCTGCCGCGTCTGGCAGACATTTCCGGGAACAAGATCACCGGCCTGTCGGCCCGCTTTGTGCACCTGGCCAGCTTCGACGCCGAACCCGATGCCAAGTCGCTCGACCGGCTGGGGCAATTGCTGACCTACGGTGAGCCGGCGCTCCGCCGCGCACGCTGCAGCTGCGAAGGCCGCAGCCCCGGCACTGTGGGTGATGCCGCGCCTGGGCACGGTTTCGCCCTGGGCTTCCAAGGCCACCGATATTGCCCACAACTGCGGCCTGGCGCTGCACCGGGTGGAGCGGCTGGTGGAATACCGCATCGCGCTCAAGGCCGGTCTGCTGGCCAAGACCGTGCTCAAGCCCGAGCAGCTGCGCGCCGTGGCCGACCTGCTGCACGACCGCATGACCGAGGCCGTGACCACCGAACGCAGCCAGGCCGAGGCGCTGTTCACGGAGCTGCATCCAGCGCCGATGGAGCATGTGGACGTGCTGGGCGGGGGCAAGGCCGCGCTGGAAAAAGCCAACAAGGACTGGGGCCTGGCGCTGGCGGAAGACGAGATCGAGTACCTGGCGCGCGCATTCACGGGCTTGAAGCGCAACCCCACCGACGTGGAGCTGATGATGTTCGCGCAGGCCAACAGCGAACACTGTCGCCACAAGATCTTCAACGCACAGTTCACCATCGACGGCGCGCTGCAGGACAACACCCTGTTCGGCATGATCCGCCACACCCACCAGAACGCGCCGCAGCACACCATCGTGGCGTACGCCGACAACGCGTCCATCATGGAGGGCAGTCCGGTGGAGCGTTTCGTGGCGCGGGCCGGGCAGGGCAAGACCTTGGCCTCACCCGCGTACACCGCCGAGCCCGCCACCCACCACATCCTGATGAAGGTGGAAACGCACAACCACCCGACCGCCATTTCGCCATTCCCCGGTGCGGCCACCGGCGCAGGTGGCGAAATCCGGGACGAAGGTGCGACGGGTCGCGGCTCCAAACCCAAGGCGGGCCTGACCGGCTTCACCGTCTCCAAGCTCTGGGGCGGCATGAGCGACGAGCCGGGCGGCAAGCCCGAGCACATCGCCAGCCCGCTGCAGATCATGACCGAGGGGCCGCTGGGCGGCGCGGCGTTCAACAACGAGTTTGGCCGGCCCAACCTGCTGGGCTATTTCCGCGAGTACGAGCAAGCGGTCGACCGGCGTGCATGCGCGGCTACCACAAGCCCATCATGATCGCGGGCGGCCTGGGCGTGATCGACTCGACCCAGACGAAAAAGATCGATTTCCCCGCTGGCTCGCTGCTCATCCAGCTCGGTGGCCCGGGCATGAAGATCGGCATGGGCGGCGGTGCGGCCAGCTCCATGGCCAGCGGCACCAACGCCGCGGCGCTGGACTTCGACTCGGTGCAGCGCGGCAATCCCGAGATCGAACGCCGAGCCCAGGAGGTCATCAACCACTGCTGGGCGCAGGGCGAGAACAACCCGGTTCTGTTCATCCACGACGTGGGTGCGGGCGGCCTGTCCAACGCCTTTCCCGAGCTGGTCAACGATGCCGGGCGCGGCGCGCGCTTCGATCTGAACGCCGTGCCGCTGGAAGAAAGCGGCCTGGCGCCCAAGGAAATCTGGTGCAACGAAAGCCAGGAGCGCTATGTGCTGGCGATCGCGCCCGAGTCGTTGCCGCAGTTCAAGGCTTTTTGCGAGCGGGAGCGTTGCCCGTTTGCGGTGGTCGGTACCGCCACCGAGGATCGGCATTTGACTGTGTTCAACGAGGGCAAAGAATCCCCGGTCGACATGCCCATGGACGTCTTGCTCGGCAAGCCCCCCAAGATGCACCGCGATGTGAAAACGGTGGTTCGCAAGGCGGTTCCCATGGACCTCACGGGCGTCGAGCTGGAAAAGGCCGTGATCGACGTGCTGAGTCACCCCACCGTGGCGTCCAAGCGCTTCCTCATCACCATCGGCGACCGCACCGTGGGTGGCTTGAGCCACCGCGACCAGATGGTCGGCCCCTGGCAGGTGCCGGTGGCCGACTGCGCCGTCACCCTCGCCGACTTCGCCGGCTTTGCCGGCGAAGCCATGAGCATGGGCGAACGCACGCCGCTGGCGGCGCTGCACGCCCCGGCCTCGGGCCGCATGGCGGTGGCTGAGGCCATCACCAACCTGCTGGCCGCGCCCATAGCGCTCTCGCGCGTCAAGCTCAGCGCCAACTGGATGGCAGCCTGCGGCGAGCCGGGCGAAGACGCTGCGCTGTACGAGACGGTCAAGGCCGTGGGCATGGAACTGTGCCCGGCGCTGGGCATCTCCATTCCCGTGGGCAAGGACAGCCTGTCCATGCGCACGCAGTGGAGCGATGGCGAAGAGCAGCACAAGGTGACCTCGCCGGTGAGCCTGATCGTGACCGCCTTTGCCACCCTGGCCGACGTGCGCGGCACGCTCACGCCCCAGCTCAGCACCGAGGTGGCCGACACCACGCTGATCCTGATCGACCTCGGTCAGGGTCAGCACCGCCTGGCTGGCAGCATCCTCGGCCAGACGCTCAACCAGCCTGGCTGCCCGGTGCAAGACGGCGTGCCCGATCTGGACGACCCGCAAGCCCTGGTGCGTCTGGTTGACGCCATCAACGCCTTGCGCGCGCAAGGGCAGATCCTCGCCTACCACGACCGCAGCGACGGCGGGCTGCTCGCCAC
This sequence comes from uncultured beta proteobacterium, assembly GCA_963831255.1. GTDB lineage: Bacteria > Pseudomonadota > Gammaproteobacteria > Burkholderiales > Burkholderiaceae_C > Hydrogenophaga. The sequence goes on from CAWHPI010000004.1 coordinate 135,786, forward strand.
CGTGGCGGAAATGGCGTTTGCCGGTCATGTGGGCGTGTCGATCAACGTCGATCTGCTGGTCACCGAGGGCGACGGTATTTCCGACAGCCGCGCCGAGTACGGCGATGCGAAAAACTGGAGCAAGCAGGTCAGCGCCCGGCGCGAAGAACTCACGCTCAAGGCCTTGTTCAGCGAAGAGCTGGGCGTGGTGATCCAGGTGGCCACGGCCGATCGCAACGCGGTGATGCAGACCCTGCGCTCACACGGTCTGTCCAGACACAGCCATTTCATTGGCAAGACACACCCTGCGGCGTCCCCCATCGACGCCGGCAAAGGTCAGCTACAGGTCTGGCGCGACGCCAAGGCCGTCTTCAGCGCCAAGCTGTTCGACCTGCACCAGGTCTGGGACAGCGTGAGCTGGAAGATCACCCAGCAGCGCGACAACCCGGCCTGCGCCGACGCCGAACACGCCGCTGCGGGCCTGCCCGAAGACCCGGGCCTGCACGTGTCGCTCAGCTTCGACCCGGCAGACAACGTGGCCGCGCCGTTCCTGAATCTGGCGCGTCCGAAAGTGGCGATCCTGCGGGAGCAGGGCGTGAACTCGCATGTGGAAATGGCCTACGCCTTCACCCAGGCCGGGTTCGAGGCGTTTGACGTGCACATGACCGACCTGCAGATGGGCCGCGCCCACCTGAGCCATTTCCAGGGCGTGGTGGCCTGCGGCGGCTTCAGCTACGGCGACACGCTGGGCGCCGGCATCGGCTGGGCGCGCAGCATCACTTTCAACGACGTGCTGGCCGACCAGTTTCGCGACTTTTTCAAGCGCGAGAACACGTTTGGTCTGGGCGTGTGCAACGGCTGCCAGATGTTTGCCGAGCTGGCCGACATCATTCCCGGCGCCGAGGCCTGGCCGCGCTTCACCACCAACCAGAGCGAACGTTTCGAGGCGCGGCTGTCGCTGGTGGAGGTGCTGGAGTCGCCCAGCCTGTTCCTGCAAGGCATGGCCGGTAGCCGCCTGCCGATCGCGGTGGCGCACGGCGAGGGCTACGCCAACTTCAAACACCGCGGCGACCCAGCCCAGGCCATCGCCGCCATGCGCTTCGTGGACCACAGCGGCGCCGCCACCGAGCAGTACCCGTTCAATCCCAACGGCAGTCCGGGTGGACTCACCGCCGTGACCACCGCCGACGGTCGCTTCACCGCCTTGATGCCCCATCCCGAGCGGGTGTTCCGCAACATCCAGATGAGCTGGACCAGCGGCAGCGACAGCGAGCAAAGCCCCTGGATGCGCATCTGGCGCAATGCGCGGCGCTGGGTGGGCTGACCGAGATGGCCATCGAATTGCCGAAGGCCGTTCGCGAACAGGCGGTCGCATCGCTGCAGCGCTATGTGGAAAGCGAGCTCGACGAGCGCTTCGGCAACCTGGCTGCAGGCAGCCTGCTCAATTTTTTCCTGAAGGAAGTCGGACCCACGGTCTACAACCAGGCGGTGTCCGACGTGCAGGAACGCATCCAGATGCGCGTCTCGGAAATCGACATCGAGGTGTTCGAAGAGCCATTTGGTTATTGGGCCAGCCAGGGCAAAGACGGAAAGAGCCGGTGAGCCGACCGCGCCAACACCTGTTGGACGCTGTCGCCATCGACGCTTACGCGAAAGTTGGCGCGGCGGCACTGCGTGATGCGCTCGGCGCCAGCGAGCCCGACCATCGCGGGCACTTTATTGAAGACTTCTGCACCTGGCTGCGGAACCCCGCTTGCGCCGACGTTCTGCAGCGACCCGCTTTTCCCCTCGTCTGGCCATCGGCCTGAAGGCAACTCCACCACCATGGCCACCTCCAGCCTGCTGCTCCTGATCGACGACATCGCCTCGCTGCTTGACGACGTCGCCGCGATGACCAAGGTGGCGGCCCGCCAGGGCGTGGCCGCCGCCGACGATGTGGCCACCATGACCACCATGGCCGCGAAAAAGGGCGCCGGCATGCTGGGCGACGATCTGGCGCTGAACGCCCAGCAGGTCACCGGTGTGAAGGCCGACCGCGAGCTGCCGGTGGTCTGGGCAGTGGCCAAAGGCTCGCTGCGCAACAAGGCCATTCTGGTGCCGGCGGCACTGGGCATCAGCGCGGTGGCGCCCTGGGTGATCACGCCGCTGCTCATGCTCGGTGGCCTGTACCTGTGTTTCGAGGGTGCTGAGAAACTGCTCCATCTGTTCGTGCGCGACAAGGCCGCGCAAGCCAGCAAGCGCGCCGCCCGATTGAAGGCCATGGCCGACCAGCGGGTTGACGTCGTGGCGATGGAACAGGAGAAGGTCAAGGGCGCCATCCGCACCGATTTCATCCTCTCGGCCGAAATCATCGTGATCACGCTGGGCACCGTGGCCGCCGCCAGCATCGAGCGTCAGCTGGCGGTGTTGGTTGCCATCTCGCTCCTGATGACGGTGGGCGTCTACGGCCTGGTGGCCGGCATCGTGAAACTGGACGACGCTGGCCTGTACCTGCGGCGCCAGACCGCCAGCTGGCAGCAGGCGTTCGGTGGCGCCATTCTGACGGCCGCGCCACTGCTGATGAAAGCACTCTCGGTGGTCGGCACGGCCGCCATGTTTCTGGTGGGCGGCGGCATTCTGGTGCACGGCGTGCCGGCCGTGGGCCACGCCATCGAGCAAGCGGTGCAGGGCCTTGGCTGGGTGGGGACGGTGCTCAACAGCGGCGCCGGTGCCCTGGTTGGCCTGCTGGCAGGGGCGCTGGTGGTCGGGCTGCTGGCGCTTGTCAACCGCCTTCGGGGGCAGGGCGCTCCTTGAGCGCACTGAGCATTGCGAGCCCGACGCTTGACGCATGTCAACCGTCTGCCGTCAGCCGCCTCTAGACTGCTGCTCTGGCCAGCAAGGCGCCTGAAGTGCGCTGATGGCCCATCCATCAGGAGACGACCATGACCGCCAGCGACACAACCGGCGCAGCCGATGCGCCCATCAGCAACTTCACCAACTGCCACAGTGGCATTCTCAGGCGCCTGAATGCGCTCGACGAATTGCCCGCGCTGCTGGAACCTGCCGCTCGCGCGCGCCAGCTTGCCGAGCAGTCACTGGAGTTTTTCCGCGAAGCCATCTTCGAGCACCACCTGGAAGAAGAGCGCGAGCTGTTTCCCGCGGTGATCGCCAGCGCCCAGCCGGGCGAAGAACTGAGCCGCGTGAAGGCCATGGCCCAGCGCCTGACCGATGAACACCGGCGCATCGAAGCGCTTTGGAAAACCCTGGAAAGTGGCTTGAAGCGGGTCGCAAAAGGGCAGGCCACAGACCTCAACACCGCCGACGTGCACCGCCTCGTGAGCGAGTACACCGCGCACGCCCGCTACGAGGAAAGCGAGTTCCTGCCGCTGTCGGAGACCATCCTCAGCCGCAACAGCAACCACATGGCTGCGCTCGGCATGTCGCTGCACATGCGGCACGTGAAACCGGTCAACGCCTACATCTGACCGCACGCATCAGGCCTGGCGATTGGCCTGAAAAGATGTCGGCGAATGCCGCAGTGTCTCGTGTGTTGGGTTGCACGCCCCGAAACTGCTGTTGGAGGCGTCTTGAGCCGTGCACATCGCGTCATCGCAGACGATCCATTTCAGACACAGAAAAGCCCCGGAACACTTGGGTATTCCGGGGCTTTCAGGGTGTCTTTTGAGGCGCTTTGAAACGCTCTGAGACTCAATTTTGGCGGAGCAGGCGGGATTCGAACCCGCGGTGGGGATAAACCCACACACGCTTTCCAGGCGTGCGACTTAAACCACTCATCCACCGCTCCGCGAAGCCTTGGATTGTAGCAGGCGGGTGCGGCTCAGCCGCCGGCCGGGGTGCTGTCGTCGCGTGTCGGATGCCAGGCGTGCTGCTGAAGTTCGGCCAGGCTGACATGTTGCAGCGTGGCCTCGTGCGTGGCGGCCAGGATGAGAGGCGGCGCGACGCCAGCGCGCAGGGCTTCCACCCAGCGCTGGACGCACAGACACCAGCGGTCACCCGGTCGCAGACCAGCGAAGCGCCACTGAGGGCGAGGCGTCACAAGATCGTTGCCGCGGCTGGTCGAGAAGGCGAGGAAAGCCTCCGTGACACGGGCGCACACCACATGGGTGCCGACATCGCTTTCGTCGGTGCGGCAGCAGCCGTCGCGAAAGTAGCCGGTCAGGGGATCGTAGGAGCAGGGCTGCAGTGGCTCGCCCAGCACGTTGCGTGGTTCGGTCGACATGGTGATCGCTCAGGGAGGTGGCTCGTCGACGTGATCAGGACTTGGCCGGGGTTTTGCCAATCAGCGTCATGGCCGTGCCGATCAGGGCGGCGACCTCGCTCATGTTGCCGGGCACGATGAGCGTGGTCGTGGCGTCGGCGGCCACCTTGCCGTAGGCGTCCACCGCGCGCTCGGCCACCTTGAGTTGAACCGCCTGCTGGCCACCGGGCTCCTGGATCGCCGCGGCCACCTGGCGGATGGCGTCTGCCGTGGCCTCGGCCACCGAGATGATGGCAGCGGCTTCGCCCTGGGCCATGTTGATCTGCGACTGCTTCTCGCCCTCGGAGCGCGCAATGAAGGCTTCGCGCTCGCCGGTGGCGATGTTGATCTGTTCCTGGCGACGGCCTTCGGAGGCCGCGATCAGGGCGCGTTTGCCACGCTCGGCGGTGATCTGGGCCTGCATGGCCAGCAAGATTTCCTTGGGAGGCGTCAGGTCCTTGATTTCATAGCGCAGCACCTTGACGCCCCAGTTCAGGGCCGCTTCGTCAATCGCGCGCACCACCTGGGCATTGATGATGTCGCGTTCTTCAAAGGTCTTGTCGAGTTCCAGCTTGCCGATCACGCTGCGCAAAGAGGTTTGAGCCAGCTGGGTCACGGCCATGATGTAGTTGGAAGAGCCGTAGCTGGCGCGCATCGGATCGGTCACCTGGAAGTAGAGGATGCCGTCCACCTGCAGCTGCGTGTTGTCGCGCGTGATGCAGATCTGGCTGGGCACGTCCAGCGGAATTTCCTTCAGGCTGTGCTTGTAGGCGACCTTGTCCACGAAGGGCACCAGAAAGTTAAGCCCCGGCGCCAGTGACGACTGGTACTTGCCCAGGCGCTCGACCACCCAGGCGTTTTGCTGCGGCACCACCTTGATGGACCGGGTGACGAAGATGACCGCAATGACGAACAGAAGAACAGCAATTTCCATGGAGGGGTACTCGGTTGGGGGAAGAACGGAAAAGAATCAGACTTTTTCAACCAGCAGGCGGCTGCCCACCAGCTCGGACACACGGTAGCTGCCCGGCACAGGCGCGTTGCCTGGGCGCTGGATCACGCTCCAGGAAGCACCACGGTACATCACCTGCGCCGTGCCGTCGGGCAGCCAGGCATCCACCTGGATGATCTCGCCCACGTCAAGGTTCACGCTGCGCTGCGAGCGCACCGAAGGGTCACCTGGCTGGCGCTTCTTGATCTGGTACCAGATCGCCACCGATGCCAGGCCAGCCACCGAGGCAACGATGAGCTGCGCCACCAGGGGCACGCCCAGGTGTGCGGCAATCGCCGCGATCGCCGCGCCCAGCGCCAGCATCAAAAGATAAAAAGTGCCGCTGAGCAACTCCAGCGCCACCAGGGCGCCTGCCAGCAACCACCACCAAGTCGAATCGGCCATATCTGCTCCACAAAGGGGTCGGGCCGTCTGGCCTCCCACAAGCATTCTGCTGCAAACGGCCAGAGCGGCCCTGAAGCGCCGGGGGTTTTCCGTACACTTCCCAGCTCATTCCGTTGATTTCCCCTGCCATGCACCGCCCGCGCTTTGAGTCGGGCCGAGGACCGCCATGAAATTCCGTTTCCCCATTGTCATCATCGACGAAGACTTTCGTTCTGAAAACTCCTCTGGCCTGGGCATCCGTGCGCTGGCGCAAGCGATCGAGACCGAGGGTGTCGAGGTGATGGGCGTGACCAGCTACGGCGACCTGTCGCTGTTTGCGCAGCAACAGTCGCGCGCCAGCGCGTTCATTCTGTCCATCGACGACGAGGAGTTCAGCGCCGGCCCCGATGTCGACCCGGTGGTGCTGAACCTGCGCAACTTCATCGAGGAGGTACGCCGGAAAAACGCCGATGTACCGATCTATGTGCACGGCGAGACCAAAACCAGCCGCCACCTGCCCAACGACATCCTGCGCGAGCTGCATGGCTTCATTCACATGTTTGAGGACACGCCGGAGTTTGTGGCGCGTCACATCATCCGCGAAGCCAAAAGCTACCTCGAAGGCATTCAGCCGCCGTTCTTCAAGGCCTTGCTCGACTACGCCGAAGACGGCTCGTATTCCTGGCATTGCCCAGGTCACTCGGGTGGCGTGGCATTTCTGAAGAGCCCGATCGGCCAGATGTACCACCAGTTCTACGGCGAGAACATGCTGCGTGCCGACGTCTGCAACGCGGTGGAAGAACTGGGCCAGCTGCTGGACCACAACGGCGCCATTGGCGCCAGCGAACGCAACGCCGCGCGCATCTTCAACGCCGACCACTGCTTCTTCGTGACCAACGGCACCAGCACCAGCAACAAGATGGTCTGGCACCACACGGTGGCGCCGGGCGACGTGGTGGTGGTGGACCGCAACTGCCACAAATCCATTCTGCACAGCATCATCATGACGGGCGCCATCCCCGTCTTCTTGAAGCCCACGCGCAACCACTACGGCATCATCGGCCCGATCCCACAAAGCGAGTTCGAGATCGACGCCATCAAGGCCAAGATTCGCGCCAACCCGCTGCTGGCGGGTGTCGACGCCGACACGGTGAAGCCGCGCATCCTGACGCTCACCCAGTCCACCTACGACGGGGTGCTGTACAACACCGAGACCATCAAAGGCCTGCTCGACGGCTACGTCGCGAACCTGCATTTCGACGAGGCCTGGCTGCCCCACGCGGCCTTTCACTCCGTTTTACGGCAGCTTCCACTCCATGGGCAAGAAGCGGGCGCGGCCCAAGCACTCGGTGGTGTACGCCACGCAGTCCATCCACAAGCTGCTGGCCGGCATCAGCCAGGCCAGCCATGTGCTGGTGCAGGACTCCCAAGACACCAAGCTGGACCGCCACCTCTTCAACGAGGCCTATCTGATGCACACCAGCACCAGTCCGCAGTACAGCATCATCGCCAGTTGCGACGTGGCTGCCGCGATGATGGAGCCACCCAGCGGCACCGCGCTGGTGGAAGAGAGCATTGCCGAAGCGCTCGATTTCCGCCGCGCCATGCGCAAGGTCGAAGCTGAGTTTGGTGCCGAGGACTGGTGGTTCCAGGTCTGGGGGCCCGACCAGCTGGTGGACGAGGGCATCGGCCGCTCGAATGACTGGGTGCTCAAGCGCACCGACGCCGATGGCGTGCAGCCGTCTGACGGTGAAGAGGCCTGGCACGGCTTCGGCGACATGGCGCCGGGCTTCAACATGCTCGACCCGATCAAGGCCACCATCGTGACGCCGGGCTGAACATGGATGGCCGGTTCGAAGACACCGGCATCCCGCGTCCATCGTCACCAAATTCCTGGCCGAGCACGGCGTGGTGGTGGAGAAAACCGGCCTCTACAGCTTCTTCATCATGTTCACCATCGGCATCACCAAGGGCCGCTGGAACACGCTGCTGACCGCCTTGCAGCAGTTCAAGGACGACTACGCCAAGAACCAGCCGATGTGGCGGATCATGCCGGAGTTCTGCGCCAAGCAGCCGCGCTACGAACAGCTGGGATTGCGCGATCTGTGCCAGCACGTGCACGCGCAATACGCCAAGTACGACATCGCGCGCCTGACCACCGACATGTACCTGAGCGACCACTCGCCGGCCATGAAGCCGAGCGACGCATTTGCGCACATCGCCCACCGCACCACGCAGCGGGTGGCCGATCGACGAGCTGGAAGGCCGCATCACCACCAGCCTGGTGACGCCATACCCTCCGGGCATTCCGCTGCTGATTCCGGGCGAGGTGTTCAACAAGAAGATCGTGGACTACCTCAAGTTCAACCGCGAGTTCGCCCGCGAATGCCCGGGCTTCGAGACCGACATCCACGGCCTGGTGCAAGAGGTCGGGTGCAGACGGTGTGGTTCGTTACTTTGCCGATTGTGTTGGCGCATGACTTCGCTCAAGGAAACGCGTTTTTGCCAGCGGTAAGATGAATTCAGGGCCCGGCTTCAAGGCATTCGGGCCCTGATCAGCAACCCAATCAAACGAAGGGCTTCTTCCATGTTTCCTGAATACCGCGACCTCATCACACAGCTCAAAGGCCACGATGCCCACTTCACCCGGCTGTTCGACAAGCACAACAGCATCGATCAGGTGATCAAGAACAAGGAAGCACACATCGAGCCTGGCACGCAGGTCGAGATTGAGCAGTTGAAGAAGGAAAAGCTGGCACTCAAGGACGAGCTCTACGCGATCCTGAAAAAGGCCAGTGCCGCCTGAGTTCCCGCGCCCCGCACCCAGATCAACGGCTGGCGGGGTTCGATGGTGGAGTCGCCATTGAGCTTGGCGGGCTGTCGGTCTGCTGCAGTCCTTGGTCGGTGCGCACACGCAACCAGGTGGCAAAGCGGGGCAGGCCACTGTCGTTCAGGCCCCGGTAGCGGTAGGTGATCCAGGTGCCCAAGGCGGGTGGATTGCGCCGCAAGGCATCGCTCAAGCCACTGCCGACCCGAAATGTTCGACCGTCTGCGGTGCGCACCTGCAGCGCGCCGGTCAGCCCGTTGTATTTCCCTCGCCCTGCCACGTAACCGATCACCTCGGCTTCGGCGTCATCGTGCAGCTTGAGCTTCAGCAGGTTGTCGCTGCGCTCGGCGCGGTACAAGGCGTCGCCCCTGTGCAGCATGAGGCCTTCACCGCCGGCGCGATCAATGTCCTTCAGGCGTCGCATCAAGGCTTCGTGGCTGCTGGCGCGGGTCTGGTCCACCGCCTGTACCCAGGGTTGCTGCCGCTGCGCCACCCAGGCGCGGTAGGCGTCGATGCGCTGAGTGAACGGGCCATTGTGTGCTGGCAGGTCAAACACCATGAACCGGATCTGGCGCCAGGCGGCGTCTTCCGGCGTGAGCTGACGCACCGTCGAGACAGCTTTCTGAAAGCCCCCGCGGCCCGCCCAGAGCTCGCCGTCGGCTGGCTCTTCAGGCCACCCTTGCGTGAACCATGCGGGCGCGTGAAGCGTGTGACCGCCCCGGCTGAGCAGCTGCCTGCCGTCCCAGTAGGCCCGAACCCCATCGAATTTTTCGCTGACCCAGTAGGCGCCGAGGTCGATCCCGGGGTGATAGCGGTTGGCCAGGGTCAACGCAGGCGCCTGCGCCCATGCGGGTGCACGGGCCAGGCAGACCAGCGCCAAGCCCAGCAAAAGCATCGCGAGGCGCCGCTGCATGGCTGTTCACCGTGCGGTGGGGGTTTTCTGCCCGGCGAGAGGTCGCTCAGCTCACCGCTGCGCTGTCCTTGCTGATGCCGCCAGTCTGGCTGAAACCGCCGTCCACATACGTGATCTCGGCGGTCACGCCGGAGGCCAGGTCGGACAGCAGGAAGGCCGCCACGTTGCCCACTTCATCGATGGTCACGTTGCGCCGGATCGGCGAAGCGCTGGCCACAAAGGACAGCAGCTTGCCGAAGTCCTTGATGCCGCTGGCCGCCAGGGTCTTGATCGGGCCGGCGCTGATGCCGTTGACGCGCATGCCCCGCGGACCCAGCGACTCGGCCAGGTAGCGCACCGACGCCTCCAGGCTGGCCTTGGCCAGGCCCATGGTGTTGTAGTGGGGCACGATGCGCATGCGCACCCAGGTAGCTCAGCGTGAGCAGCGAGGCGCGATCGTTCAGGTAGGGCAGGGCCGCCTTGGCCATGCCCGGAAAGCTGTAGGCGCTGATGTCGTGCGCGATGCGGAAGTTTTCGCGCGTCAGGCCATCCAGAAAGTCGCCCGGCAATGGCTTCGCGCGGCGCAAAGCCGATGCTGTGCACAAAGCCGTCGAACTTGGGCCAGGTCTGCGCGAGATCGGCTGAACATGCGCTCGATCTGCCCGTCGTCGCCGACATCGCAATCAAAAATCAGCTTGGAGTCGAATTCGGCGGCGAAGTCGGTGATGCGGTCCTTGAAGCGCTCGCCCACGTAGCTGAATGCCAGCTCGGCGCCCTGGCTGTGGCAGGCCTTGGCGATGCCATAGGCGATCGATCGGTTGGACAACACGCCCGTGATCAACAGCTTCTTGCCGGTGAGAAAACCCATTTTTTTATCTCCAAAAAATTTCCAGCAGAATTGTCGCATGCGCCCCACCCACCAACGACCGCGCTTCCCACAGGGCCGCGCCTTGCTGATGGCGGCCCTGATGGTGTGGGCGTGGCCGGCCTGGGCTGCCCATGGCTACGCACTGTGGGGCGAGCTGAAATACCCGCCGGGATTCACGCACTTCGACTACGTCAATCCCGACGCACCCAAAGGCGGCGAGATTGCGGCTGGTGAGCAACCTGCGCATCTCCACTTTCGACAAATACAACCCGTTCACCATGCGCGGCAGCGCGCCGGCCTATCTGTCGGATCTGATGTTCGACAGCTTGCTGACCGGCTCGCTGGACGAGACCGGCGCGGGCTACGGCCTGCTGGCGGAAGACGTGGTGGCTGCGCCCGACGGCCTGTCGGTCACCTTCCGGCTGCGCCGGGAGGCGCGTTTTCACAACGGCGACCCGGTGCTGGCGGCCGACGTGAAGCACAGCTTCGACACGCTGATGGGGCCGCACACCTCGCCCGCCTACAAGACCATTCTGGAAGACGTGGCCGGGCTCGATGTGGTCGACGAGCGCACGGTGCGCTACCGCTTCAAGAAGCCCAACCGCGAACTGCCGCTCACCGTTGGCGCGTCTGCCGGTGTTCAGCCGCGCCTGGGGCGACGAGATCGACGCCAAGACCGGTCAGCGCAAGACCTTCGACCAGGTGGTGATGGACATTCCCATCGGCAGCGGCCCCTACAAGATTGGCCCGGTGCGCTTCGGCAAGGACATCACCTACGTGCGCGACCCAGACTACTGGGCGCGCGACCTGCCTGTGCAGCGCGGCACAGCCAATTTCGACCGCATCACGGTCAAGATCTACAAGGACAACACCGCGCGGCTGGAGGCGCTGAAGGCTGGCGAGTTCGACCTGATGCGTTTCTTTTCGGCGGGCGACTGGGCGCGCCGCGTCAACGGCAAGCGCTTTGACACCGGCGAACTGGTGAAGGCGGAGTTTCAAGCACCGACTGCCCACCGGCTTTCAGAGCTATGTGCTCAACACCCGCCGGCCGCCGCTGGACGACATCCGCGTGCGCGAGGCCCTGGGCCTGGCGCTGGATTACGAATGGATGAACCGGCAGATGTTCTACGGCGCCTACCAGCGGGTGCAGGGGCTGTTTGGCAACACCGACTGCTCGGCGCAGGGCGCTCCCTCGCCCGAAGAACTGGCCTTGCTGGAGCCGTGGCGCGCGCAGTTGCCAGCGGCCGTGTTCGGCCCGATGAGCCAGCCGCCACGCACCGATGGCGACAGTTCGCTGCGCGCCAACCTGCGCCGTGCGCCAGGCGCTGCTGCGCGAGGCGGGCTGGAGCGTGCAGGGTGGCAAGTTGCGCAACGCCCAGGGACAAGCCATGGTGCTGGAGTACCTGGACAGCAACGAAGCGCGGCGCCCGCGTGGTCACGCCCTGGGCGCGCAACCTGGAAAAACTGGGCATCGAGCTGAAATTTCGCCCGGTGGACTTCGCGCTGTACCAGCAGCGGCTGCGCACCTTTGACTTCGACATCATCTCGATCGCCTATCGGTGGCACCAACAATCCCGGGCTCGGAGTACGCCGATCTGTTCGGCAGCAAGGCGGCCGAAACCGATGACTCCGGCAATCTGGCCGGCGTGAGCAGCCCGGCGGTGGACGCGGTCCTTGCCCAGATGACCAGCGGCCAAAACCCGCGCCGCGTTTTCTGGCTGCCTGCCGCGCGCTGGACCGCGTCATCACCAGCGGCCACTACCTCGTGCCCCAGTGGTCGGCCACCACCCACCGCATGGTCTACAACGCCATGGCGACTGGCGCGGCCTGCGACCATGCCGCCTTACGCGGCCGGGGAAACCTGGGCCATCGATACCTGGTGGGCAAGAAGTGAACACCCCCGCCGCGCTTCGCGCGACCCCCTCAAGGGGGCAACGCTGGCCGACCGGCAAAGCCGGATCGGCGGCGTTCTGGTTTGAAGTCACGCGCGCCGGCGGTGCGCTTGCGCGCCTGCGTCTCAGAACCCTTGTGGGAAGGCCGACTGATCATGTGGGTCTACATCCTCAAGCGCCTGCTGCTCATGATTCCGACCCTGTTCGGCGTCTTGCTGCTCACCTTCGTGGTGATCCAGTTCGTGCCCGGCGGGCCGGTGGACCAGTACCTGGCCGAGGCGCAGGGCCGGGGCAGGGCACGGGCGCGGAGGGCGGATCGGTCTACCGCGGCGCGCAAGGTGTGGACCCGCAGCGGCTGGAGCAGATCAAGGCGCTGTACGGCTTTGACAAGCCGGCGCACGAGCGCTTTTTCCAGATGCTCGGCCAGTTCGCGCGGTTCGACCTGGGCACCAGCTTCTTCCAGAACAAGGCGGTCTCGGAACTGATGATCGAGAAGCTGCCGGTGTCGATCAGCCTGGGCCTGTGGACGTTTTTCATCAGCTACCTGGTGGCCGTGCCACTGGGCGTGGCCAAGGCGGTGCGCGCGGGCACGCGGTTTGACCTGGTGACCACGCTGCTGGTGCTCGTGGGTTATGCGATTCCGGGCTTCGTGCTGGGCGTGGCCTTGCTGGTGATCTTTGGTGGCCAGTTGCAGTGGTTTCCGCTGCGCGGGCTCACCTCGTCGCAACTGGGAAGAACTGACCTGGGGCGCGCGCATCGTCGACTACCTCTGGCACATCACGCTGCCGGTGACGGCGATGGTGCTGGGCAGTTTCGCGGTGACCACCATGCTGACCAAAAACGCGTTTCTGGAAGAAATCCGCAAGCAATACGTGATGACGGCGCGCGCCAAGGGCCTGACCGAGCGGCAGGTGATGTGGAAGCACGTGTTTCGCAACGCGCTCATCCCCATCGTGACCGGCTTTCCGGCGGCCTTCATCGGCGCCTTTTTCGCTGGCTCGCTGCTGATCGAAACCCTTTTCTCGCTCGATGGCCTGGGCTTGCTCAGCTACGAGAGCGTGATCCGGCGCGACTACCCGGTGGTGATGGGCACGCTGTTTTTGTTCACGCTGATCGGCCTGGTGACCAAGCTGATCTCAGACCTGTGCTACGTCTGGGTCGATCCTCGGGTGAAGTTCGATTGACCTCCATTCGCCGCTTCGCGTTTCCCCCTCTCCTGCGGAGGGGGACGCAGCCTGTGGCCCGGCGGAGCCGGTTCCACGGCTGCCCTTGGTTGGGAAAGCGTATGAGCATCTTGGCGAGTCCTTCCCCGTCGCGCCGCGCCTGGCAACGCTTCAAGCGCAACCGCCTGGGCTACTGGAGCCTGGTGGTGTTCTGCGTGCTGGTGGTGGCCAGCCTGTTTGCCGAGGTGCTGTCAAACGACCGGCCGCTGGTGGTGCGCTACGAAGGGCAGACCTACTTTCCGCATGGTCAACGACTACCCGGAAACCACGTTCGGCGGCGACTTTCGAGAGCAACACCGACTACCTCGACCCGTTCATCCGCGAACGCATCACCGCGGGCGACAACTGGGCGGTCTACGCCGCCCAACCCCTATGGCCCCAAAACGCTGAACTACTTTGCCAAGGAGCCCAACCCGTCGGCGCCCACGCTGGACAACTGGCTGGGCACCGACGACCGGGGGCGCGATCTGCTGGCGCAGCTGATCTACGGCTTTCGCGTCAGCGTGCTGTTTGCGCTGGCGCTCACCTTCACCGGCGTGCTGCTCGGCGTGATCACCGGCGCCATCCAGGGCTTTTTTGGCGGCAAGACCGATCTGGCGTTTCAGCGCTTCATCGAGATCTGGGGCGCCATGCCCGAGCTGTATCTGCTGATCATTTTCTCGGCCGTGTTTGCGCCCAGCATCGGCCTGCTGCTGGTGCTGCTCAGCCTGTTCGGCTGGATGGGGCTGTCGGACTATGTGCGTGCCGAGTTCCTGCGCAACCGGCAGCTCGACTACGTGCGCGCCGCGCGCGCGCATGGGCGTGTCCAACTGCGCAGATCATCTGGCGCCATGTGCTGCCCAACAGCCTGACGCCCGTGGTCACCTTCCTGCCGTTTCGCATGAGTGCGGCCATCCTGGCACTCACCTCGCTGGACTTTCTGGGCCTGGGTGTGCCACCCGGCACGCCGTCGCTGGGTGAGCTGCTCAGCCAGGGCAAGAACAACATCGACGCCTGGTGGATTTCGCTGTCCACCTTTGCCGTGCTGGTGATCACGCTGCTGCTGCTGACCTTCATGGGCGATGCGCTGCGCGATGCGCTGGACCCTCGAAAGCAGGACAAATGATGGCCCCTCGCTCCCGGCCGCGTCAGGTTCGCTGCGTCCAGAGGCGTTGATCGGGTCAAGCGCGACCCGAACTTGACGCCACCGCGCTTTGTCGGTGCGCAACCTGCGCGTGGCTTCGCGGCCAGGAGGTCGTTCACGGCATCGATTTCGACATTGCGCCAGGCGAGAAGCTGGCGCTGGTGGGCGAGTCGGGCTCGGGCAAGACCGTATCGGCCCTGTCGCTGTTGCGTCTGGTGCACAACGCCGAGGTTTCAGGCTCGGCCTGGCTTCAGGGGCGTGACCTGCTGCGGCTGTCCGAACGCGAGCTGCGCGGCGTGCGTGGCGACGAGGTGGCCATCATCTTTCAGGAGCCGATGACGCGCGCTCAACCCGCTCTACACCGTGGGCACGCAGATCGGCGAGGTGCTGCAGCTTAAAAAGGGCCTGAGCCCTCGCCAGGCCCAGACCGCGAGCGTCGAGTTGTTGGCATCCACCGGCATCCCGGAGCCAGCGCGGCGCGCCGCAGGCCTACCCGCACCAGCTCAGTGGCGGTCAGCGCCAGCGCGCCATGATCGCCATGGCGCTGGCCAGCGCGCCCAAGCTGCTGCTCGCCGACGAGCCCACCACCGCACTGGATGTGAGCCTGCGCGGCCAGATCCTCGATCTGCTGAGCGATCTGCAGCGCCAGCACGGCATGGCGGTGCTGCTGATCACGCACGACCTCAATCTGGTGCGTCGCTTCGCCGAGCCGCGTCGCGGTGATGGAGCGCGGCCGCCTGGTGGAGACAGGGCGATGTGGCCGCGTATTTGCCGAGCCGCAGCACGCCTACACCCGCATGCTGCTGGCCAGCCGGCCCGAGCGTGATCGTGGCCGAGCGTCGTGCCCGGCGCGCGGCGACCCGTGTTGCATGCACGCGGCCTGCGGGTGACCTATCCCGTGCCCCTGCCTGGTCTGCGCGGCTGGTTCGAAGAAGGGGGAGTTTGTGGCGGTGCAGGGCGCCGACCTGCGTGATCGCGCCAGGGCAGACGCTGGGCGTGATCGGCGAATCGGGCTCTGGCAAATCGACCCTGGCACTGGCGGCGCTGGGTCTGCTGCCGTATCAGGGCAGCCTGCGGGTGGCGGGCAGCGACTGGGCCGAGGCCCGCAGAAATGGCCAGACGAAATGCGCTGCGGCAACGGATCCAGGTGGTGTTTCAAGACCCGTTTTCGTCGCTGTCGCCGCGCATGACCGTGGAGCAGATCGTGGGCGAGGGCCTGCAGGTGCACCAGCCGCAATGCTCGGCGGCCGAGCGGCGCGAGCGGGTGGTCAGCGGCGCTGGCCGACGTGGGTCTGGTGGACGACCCAGGGCAGGGCAACGACTGGCTGCAGCGCTATCCCCACGAGTTTTCTGGCGGTCAGCGCCAGCGCCTGGCGATCGCGCGCGCTCTCATCGTCAAGCCCGCAGCTGCTGGTGCTTGACGAGCCCACCAGCGCACTGGATGTCACGGTGCAGAAGCAGGTGCTGGCGCTGCTGCAACGTCTGCAGCGGGAACGCGGCCTGAGCTACTTGCTCATCACGCACGATGTGGACGTGATCCGCGCCATGGCCCACGAGGTGTTGGTGATGAAAGACGGCGCGGTACTCGAACGTGGCCCGGTCGATCAGGTGCTCACCGCACCGCAGCACCCCTACACCCGCGCGCTGGTACAAGCAGCCGAATGAGAAGGCGCCAGCCGTCCGATGAGCTTGCAGCTTGCTCGACAAGACGAGCGCTCAGGCGACTGCGCTATGGTTCCAGGCTGTCATCGCTTGATTTTCGTCATGCCCGGCTTGACGATGCGGCGATATAAACCCCGGCTGGCCTGCTCGCTGCCGACCACACCACCGCCATGAGTCCCGTTTCTCAACCTTTACCCGATCCGTTGTCACCCGCCCGTTCGCCAGTGAGTCTGGCCTCGCCCGCACGCTGGCTGGCCCTGGGCTGGGCCGATCTGCGCAACAATCCTGTGCCTGGCCTGTTCCACGGCTTTCTGCTGACGGCCTTTGGCGCGTTGCTGCTGTGGGCTGCGGGCGAAAAATTCTGGTTGCTTGCGGGTGCCTTCTCTGGCTTTCTGATCGTGGCGCCCATTCTGGCCACCGGCCTTTACCGGGTCAGCCGCGCTTGCGAGAGCGGTCGCTGCGTGGGCATGGCCGAGGTGGTTTCCCTGTGGCGCTCGGGTGACCGACGGCTGGTGGTCTTTGGGCTGCTGCTGGGCCTGGCGGGCACCGGCTGGGTGCTGACTTCGGCTGGTTTGATCACGCTGTGGTCGCCGCAACCGATCCAGAAGCCCGCCGACTTCCTTCGCCATGTGGTCCTGGTGCACGAAGTCGGCCTGTTTGAGGTCTGGCTGCTGCTTGGGGCCATTGCTGGCGGCGCCGGTGTTCGCCTCCACGGTGGTGGCCCTGCCCATGCTGGTGGACACCCGCGTGCCGGTGTTGGAAGCGGTGCTGGCGAGTTGGCGCGCGGTCGCCAGCCATCCTGGCCCCATGGCCGCCTGGGCGGTGGTCATTGTGCTGCTGGTCGGTCTCGGCATGGTCACCGCGTTGCTGGGCCTGATCGTGATCGTCCCGCTGATCGCGCACGCCAGCTGGCACGCCTACCGCGATCTCACCGCCGCAGTCCATGGCTGCCGGCTGCTCCAGCGCCCTGAGATCCTGATCCATGGAAGTCACACTTTTCGGCTACACCGAGGCGCAGATCGCCCAGTTTGGTCTCACCTTCGGTGTCGGCGCCTTCATTCTGTACATGCTGTTCATCGTGTTCAACCTGGCCCTGGAGTCCAAGGCCGGCAAGTTTGGCACCTTCATCCTGTTTCTGGTGCTGTCTTTTGGCATGCTGGGTTTTCTGGCCAAGAACGTCATTCAGTGGGTTCTGGGCATGTGAGCAACCCCGTTAACGCATGACAGGGCAACGATTGCCAGAGGCCGAATTACCGGGCTATAATGCTGGCTTCACGACCAAATGGGCGGGTAACTACCGGCCCATTTTTTTTGGCCGAACGTTTTTGATGGCGGGCCACTTCTGGTGGCCAGCCGAACGAATACAGCCGAAACATCCGCCCTCAATAGGACCGAGACCTCTACCGAATGGCCTGGCAAGAAACCGTCGAGCAAACCGTCACCGGACTGGGTTTTGACCTGGTGGACCTTGAACGCTCCGCAGGTGGTTTGTTGCGCGTCACGATCGACTGGCCCTGGCAACCACCAACGCCAGGGGAGGTGGAAGTCGAGCGGTTTGTGACGGTTGAAGATTGCGAAAAGATCACGCGCCAACTGCAGTATCTGCTGGAGGTGGAGGGGCTGGAATACCGGCGACTGGAAGTGGGCTCGCCCGGCATCGACCGACCGTTGCGGCGCGAGCAGGATTACCTCCGTTTCCTGGGTCAGGTGGTGGATCTCACCCTGAAGACGCCGGATCGGCGTGACCGGCACCGAGGTCTCGGCCAGTCGCAAGAAATTTCGCGGCACGCTGGAGCGGGCCGACGATGGCGTGCAGTGGCGCCTCGTCTGGAGCGACGAGCCAGCGCCCAAGCCGGGTCAGCGGGTGAGCAAAAAGCGCGCGCCCGCGCCCCTGCAGGCGCTGGATTTTGAGCTGGACGATGTGCAGCAGGCACGCCTGGCGCCGATTGTGAATTTCAAAGGCCGCGCAGCGGCTGGGCAAAGTGCCGTGAAAGACAAGCATTGTGATTTCCAAGAAGACACCCGGAAAGGTTGGCGAGTGAAATGAACCGCGAAATGTTGATGCTGATTGATGCCATATCCCGCGAGAAAAACGTGGAGCGCGATGTCGTGCTCGGCGCGGTCGAGCTGGCGCTGGCCTCGGCCACCAAAAAGTTTTACAAGGGTGAGGTCGACATCCGGGTGGCCATTGATCCCGACACCGGCGCCTATGACACCTTCCGCCGCTGGCTGGTGGTGCCCGACGAGGCCGGTTTGCAGAACCCCGACGCCGAGGAGCTGCTGACCGATGCTCGCGAGGAGCTCGCCGACATCGAAGAGGGCGACTACATCGAGAAGCCTGTGGACAGCGTGCCGATCGGGCGCATCGGTGCCATGGCCGCCAAGCAGGTGATCCTGCAGAAAATCCGCGACGCCGAGCGCGAAATGCTGCTCAACGACTTCATGTCGCGCGGCGACAAGGTGTTCGTTGGCACGGTCAAACGCATGGACAAGGGCGACCTGATCGTGGAGAGCGGTCGCGTCGAAGGTCGTCTGCGCCGTGGCGAGATGATCCCGAAGGAGAACTTCCGTACCGGCGACCGCGTGCGCGCCATGATCATGGAAGTGGACCTGACGCTGCGCGGCGCACCCATCCTGCTGTCGCGCTCGGCGCCCGAGTTCATGATCGAGCTGTTCCGCCAGGAAGTGCCCGAGATCGAGCAGGGCCTGCTGGACATCAAGGCCTGCGCCCGTGATGCCGGCTCACGCGCCAAGATCGCCGTGCAGTCGCACGACAAGCGCATCGATCCCATCGGCACCTGTGTTGGCGTGCGCGGTTCCCGCGTGACCGGTGTGACCAATGAGCTGGCGGGTGAGCGGGTCGACATCGTGCTGTGGAGCGACGATCCGGCCCAGTTCGTGATCGGCGCTTTGGCGCCCGCCAACGTGGTGTCCATCGTGGTGGACGAAGAGCGTCACGCCATGGACGTGGTGGTGGACGAGGAAAACCTCGCCATTGCGATTGGCCGCGGCGGACAGAACGTTCGTCTCGCCTCCGAGCTGACCGGCTGGCGCATCAACATCATGACCGCCGATGAGTCGGCGCAGAAACAGGCGGAAGAAGCCGACGGCATTCGCGCCGTGTTCATGGCCAAGCTCGATGTGGACCAGGAGATTGCGGACATCCTGATCGAAGAGGGCTTCGCCAGCCTCGAAGAGGTGGCCTATGTGCCGCTGCAGGAGATGCTGGAGATCGAATCCTTCGATGAAGACACGGTCAACGAGCTGCGTGCCCGCGCCAAAGACGCCCTGCTGACCATGGAAATTGCCCATGAAGAGCAGCGTCGAGGCCGCTTCGCAGGAGCTGCGCGACCTCGAGGGCGTCACGCCCGAGCTGGTGGCCAAGCTGGCCGAGTCGGGCGTGCACTCGCGCGACGACCTGGCTGACCTGGCCACCGACGAATTGACCGATATCACCGGCCAGTCGCCCGAAGAGGCGACCAAGCTGATCATGCTGGCCCGCGCTCACTGGTTCGCCGGTGACGAAGCGCAACCCACCACCTGAACAGCGGAGGCCCCAGCGGAGAAAAGACCTTATGACAAGTACCACCGTCGCCGAATTGGCTGCCGAGCTGAACAAGCCAACCTCTCAACTGCTGGAGCAACTCTCCGCAGCGGGAGTGCCCAAGGCTGCGGGGACCGATCCGGTCTCCGAGTCTGACAAGCAGAAGCTGCTGGGCCACCTGAAGGCCAGCCATGGAACGGCGGGTGGCGAGCGCAAGAAGATCACGCTCGTCAAGAAGTCCACCAGCGAAATCAAGCAGGCGGATTCCACTGGTCGTGCCCGCACCATCCAGGTTGAAGTTCGCAAGAAGCGCACCTTCATCAAACGCGATGACGAGCCTGTGGCCGTGCCGGAGACGCCACCAGCGGCACCCGTGGTCGACACCGAAGAGCTGGCCCGTCGCGAAGAAGATGCACGCCGCCAGGCCGAGCTGCTGCGTCGCCAGGAAGAAGAATTCGTGGCCAAGCGTGCAGCGCGTGAAGCCGAAGAAACGCGCCAGGCGCAGGCCGAGCAGGCCGCTGCACAAGCTGCAAGTGAAAAGGCAACGGCAGAGGTGCAGACCGCCGATGCAGCCGAAGCCGCTGCAGCCGTTGAAGCCGACAGCGAGCCGATGTCTCTGGCGGACAAGCACGCCAAGGCCAAGGAAGAAAGCCTGGAGCGTGAGTCACAGGCTCTGGCCAGCGCCGAGAAAAAAGCCGAAGCAAAGAAGGCAGACGATCTGCGCGCCAACGATTTGCAGGATCGTCGCAAGAAGGCAGAAAAAGAGGCCGCCAACATCCGCGCCATGATGGCTGCGCCCGCCAAGACCCTGGTGGCCAAGAAGCCAGAGCCTGCGGCCACCCTCAAGGGAACGCTGCACAAGCCTGCGGGAACACCAGGCGCCAAGCCGGCCGGCACCGCTGGCGTGGCAGGCAAGAAAGAAATCAAGTCGGAGAACCTGTCCTCGACCTGGAAAGACGACGCGGCGAAGAAGAAAGAGATCAAGACGCGCGGCGACACCAGTGCCGGGCGCTCCAACTGGCGCGGTGGACCACGCGGCGGTGGCGGCGGACGACGTGGCGGGCGCGACTCTGGCGGCGAGAGCCACAGCAGTTTTGTGGCACCAACCGAGTTCAAGGTACTTGAGATTCACGTGCCCGAAACCATCACCGTGGGCGAGCTGGCCCACAAGATGAGCCTGAAGTCTTCCGAAGTGATCAAGGCGCTGATGAAGATGGGCCAGATGGTCACCATCAACCAGCCACTGGACCAGGACACCGCCATGATCGTGGTGGAGGAACTGGGCCATACCGCGGTGGTTGCGGCGCTGGACGATCCGGAGGCCTTCCCGGAAGAAGAAGGCGTGCAGCAAGAAGCTGAATTGTTGCCGCGGGCCCCGGTGGTCACGGTGATGGGTCACGTTGACCACGGCAAGACCTCGCTGCTCGACTACATCCGCCGCGCCAAGGTGGCGGTGGGTGAGGCAGGCGGCATCACCCAGCACATTGGTGCGTACCACGTGCAGACGCCGCGCGGCATGGTGTCTTTCCTCGACACCCCCGGTCACGAGGCGTTCACCGCCATGCGTGCCCGGGGTGCGCAGGCCACCGACATCGTGATCCTGGTCTGTGCAGCCGACGACGGCGTCATGCCCCAGACCACGCGAAGCCATCAAGCACGCGAAGGCGGCTGGTGTGCCGATCGTCGTGGCGCTGACCAAGATCGACAAGCCGGGGATCAATCTCGAAAAGGTTCGTGGCGAACTGGTGACCGAAGAGGTCATTCCCGAAGAGTTCGGTGGCGAGGTTCCCTTCGTGGGCGTCTCAGCCAAGACCGGTGAGGGCATCGACGCACTGCTGGAGCAGGTGCTGCTGCAGGCCGAGGTTCTGGAGCTCAAGGCGCCGGTGGCTGCCATGGCCAAGGGCCTGGTGATCGAAGCGCGTCTGGACAAGGGCCGTGGCGCGGTGGCCACCGTGCTGGTGCAAAGCGGCACGCTCAAGACGGGTGACGTGGTGCTGGTCGGTCAGACCTCGGGCCGCGTGCGCGCCATGCTCGATGAGAACGGCAAGCCGATCAAGGAAGCCGGTCCGTCCATTCCGGTGGAAATCCAGGGTTTGTCGGAAGTGCCGCAGGCTGGTGACGACTTCATGGTGATGAGCGACGAGCGCCGGGCGCGCGAAATCGCGACCTACCGCGCGGGCAAGTTCCGCAACACCAAGCTGGCGCGCCAGCAGGCCGCCAAGCTGGACAACATGTTCTCCGACATTGGCGCCGGCGAGGTCAAGCTGCTGCCCATCATCATCAAGGCCGATGTCCAGGGCTCGCAAGAAGCGCTGGGTCAGTCCCTGCTCAAGCTTTCGACCGAAGAGGTCAAGGTCCAGCTGGTGTTTTCCGGCGTGGGTGGCATCAGCGAGAGCGATGTCAACCTGGCGATCGCCTCCAAGGCGGTCATCATCGGCTTCAACGTGCGGGCCGATGTGGGTGCGCGCAAGCTGGCCGAGGGCAACGACGTCGACCTGCGCTACTACAACATCATTTACGACGCGGTGGACGAGCTCAAGGCCGCCATGTCGGGCATGCTGGCGCCCGAAAAACGCGAGGAAATCATTGGCTCGGCCGAGATCCGCACCGTGTTCGTGGCGTCCAAGATCGGTACCGTGGCTGGCTGTATGGTCACCTCGGGTCAGGTCACACGCAGTGCGCACTTCCGCCTGCTGCGCGACAACGTGGTGATCTACACGGGTGAGATCGATACCCTCAAGCGCTTGAAAGACGATGTCCGCGAAGTCAAGGAAGGCTTCGAGTGCGGTATCAAGCTCAAGAACTACAACGACATCAAAGAAGGCGATCAGCTCGAGTTCTTCGATGTCAAGGAAGTGGCCCGTACGCTGTAAGCCGGGATCCAGATGGCGCGCAAGTCTTCCAAGCCCAACCGCGGTTTTCAAGTGGCCGACCAGATCCAGCGCGATCTGGCGGAACTGATCGCGCGCGAGCTGAAAGACCGGCGCGTCGGCATGGTCACGATCAACGCGGTGGAAGTCACGCCCGACTACGCGCATGCCAAGGTGTTTTTCAGCCTGTTGACCGGCGATCCGGAAGAAACGCTGGCGGGTTTGAATGCGGCCGCGGGTTTTTTGCGCGCTGGCCTCTTCAAGCGACTGCACATCCACACCGTGCCCACGCTGCATTTCGTCTTTGACCGCACCACCGAGCGGGCTGCGGACATGAACGCACTGATCTCGAAAGCGGTGGCTTCCCGTTCAAAGGACGAGGACTGACCATGCAGGGCCAACGCACACGGGTGCAGCGGCGCCCTGTGCATGGGGTGCTGTTGCTCGACAAACCGCTGGGTCTCTCCAGCAACCAGGCTTTGCAAAAGGCCAAGTGGTTGCTGCGCGCCGAAAAAGCGGGCCACACCGGCACGCTGGATCCGTTGGCCACCGGCGTCTTGCCGTTGTGTTTTGGTGCTGCCACCAAATTCAGCCAGTTGCATCTGGATGCCGACAAGACCTACGAAACCGTGGTGCGACTGGGCATCAAAACCACCACCGGCGATGCCGAGGGCGACGTGATCGAATCGCGCCCCGTCACCTGCACGCCAGGCCTTGTGGTCGAGGTGCTGGATCGCTTCATGGGCGAAATCGAGCAGATCCCGCCGATGCACAGTGCGCTGAAGAAAGACGGCAAACCACTGTACGAATATGCGCGGGCTGGCGAAGCGGTTGAGCGGGCAGCACGGCGTGTGACCATTCACGACCTCGACCTGCTGGACATGCAGCTGCAAGGCGAGGCGCCAAGCCTGCGGCTGCGGGTGCACTGCAGCAAAGGCACCTACATCCGAACACTGGGCGAAGACATCGCCGAGGCGCTGGGCTGTGGCGGCCACCTGAGCGCGCTGCGGCGCGTGGCGACCGGTCCTTTTGAAGCCGAACAGTGTGTATCGCTGGCGGCTCTGGAGGCCGAATCGGAGCCCGAGCGACTCGCGCACCTGCTGCCGGTGGACAGCCTCTTGCCTGAGCACACGCCGATCACGCTGGACGAAGACAACGCCGCCCGTTTCCTGAGCGGCGTGCGACGACGCGGCGCCTGGCCCAACCAGGCACAGGTGGCGGTTTATGGGCCTTCGCCCACCGTGCACACCACCATCGCCACCTTGCTGGGCAGTGCCCACACGGCGGGCGGAGAACTCATCCCGGGGCGTCTGCTGAGCCCCATCGAAATACAGCAAATCCTGGAAACCGAATCGGAACTCACACCATGAGCAAACAAATCCGCAACATCGCGATCATCGCCCACGTCGACCACGGCAAAACCACCATGGTCGACCAGCTGCTGCGCCAGTCGGGCACCTTTGCCGATCACGAAAAGGTCGTCGACACGGTGATGGACAACAACGCCATCGAAAAAGAGCGTGGCATCACGATTCTGGCCAAGAACTGTGCCGTGAGCTGGAAGGGCACCCACATCAACATCGTCGACACCCCCGGCCACGCCGACTTCGGTGGCGAGGTGGAACGCGCCCTGTCCATGGTCGACGGCGTGGTGCTGCTGATCGATGCGCAGGAAGGCCCGATGCCGCAGACCCGCTTTGTGACCAAGAAGGCGCTGGCCCTGGGTCTGCGCCCGATTCTCGTGGTGAACAAGGTGGACAAGCCCGGCGCACGCCCCGATTTCGTGGTCAACGCCGCCTTCGACCTGTTCGACAAACTCGGTGCCACCGACGAGCAGCTGGATTTCCCCATCGTCTACGCCTCCGGTATCAACGGCTGGACGTCGATGGAAGAGGGCGCTGCCGGTGAGCAGTGGGGCCCCGACATGTCGGCCCTGTTCGACACCGTGCTGAATCACGTGCCAGCGCAAAGCGGGGATCCGACTGCGCCGCTGCAGTTGCAGATCTCCGCACTTGATTTTTCCACCTTCGTGGGTCGCATCGGCGTGGGCCGCATCAGCGCCGGCACCATCAAGCCCATGATGGATGTGCTGGTGATGGAAGGTCCAGACGGCAAGGCGATCAAGGGCCGCGTCAACCAGGTGCTGACCTTCCAGGGCCTGGACCGCGTGCAGGTGAGCGAAGCTGGCCCGGGCGACATCGTGCTGATCAACGGCATTGCCGACATCGGTATCGGCGTCACCGTGACCGATGCGCTCAAGCCAGCGCCGCTGCCCATGCTCAAGGTGGACGAGCCCACGCTGACCATGAACTTCTGCGTCAACACCAGCCCGCTGGCAGGCCGCGAGGGCAAGTTCGTCACCAGCCGCCAGATCTGGGACCGGCTGCAGAAAGAACTGCAGCACAACGTGGCGCTGCGGGTGAATGAGACCGACGAAGAGGGCGTGTTCGAGGTGATGGGTCGCGGTGAACTGCACCTGACCATCCTGCTGGAGAACATGCGCCGCGAAGGCTACGAGCTGGCCGTGTCCAAGCCGCGCGTGGTGTTCAAGACGGTCGACGGCGAGAAGCACGAGCCCATCGAGCTGGTCACCGCCGACATCGAAGAAGCCCACCAGGGTGGCGTGATGCAGGCGCTGGGCGAGCGCAAGGGCGAGCTGGTCAACATGGAGCCCGATGGCCGTGGCCGCGTGCGCCTGGAGTACCGCATTCCGGCGCGGGGCCTGATCGGCTTCACCAACGAATTCCTGAACCTGACGCGCGGCTCTGGCCTGATCAGCAACATCTTCGACAGCTACGAAGCCCACAAGGGTGAGATTGGCAGCCGCAAGAACGGCGTGCTGATCTCGATGGACGACGGTGAAATCTTCACCTACGCCCTGGGCAAGCTGGACGACCGGGGCCGCATGTTTGTGCGCGCCAACGACCCGGTGTACGAAGGCATGATCGTGGGCATTCACAACCGCGACAACGACCTCGTGGTCAATGCGACCCGCACCAAGCAGCTGACCAACTTCCGCGTCAGCGGCAAGGAAGACGCGATCAAGATCACGCCGCCGATCGACCTCACGCTGGAGTACGGCGTTGAATTCATCGAGGAAGACGAGCTGGTCGAGATCACGCCCAAGAGCGTGCGCCTGCGCAAGCGCCACCTGAAAGAACACGAGCGCAAGCGCGCTTCCCGCGAGTAAGCCCTGGGCGCCGGGCCACGCGCCCGCGTCCCGTTGCAGCGCCATGCCCAGTACCCGCTCGCTCAGCCACAGCCAGGCCGTCGTGATGATGGTGGTGGCTGCCCTGCTGTGGTCGATCGCCGGCGTGGTCACGCGCCAGCTCGAAGCAGCGGAGCGCTTCGAGATCACGTTCTGGCGCAGCGCGTTCAACGTGCTGTCGCTGCTGCTGATCCTGCCGCTGTGGCGCGCGGCCAACCGGCGTGCCGATCGGGTGATGAGCCGGCCGGCACCGGTGGCGCGCCGATCGTCCTTGGCCGGTTTCCTGCACCGTCACTGGGGGCTGTTGCCCGAGACGCCAGCCTTCTGGGTGTCGGGCCTGTGCTGGAGCGTGATGTTCACCGCTTTCATGGTGGGGCTGACCTTCACCAGCGTGGCCAACGTGCTCATCATCATGGCGATCGGCCCGCTGCTCACCGCGCTGCTGTCCCGGGTGGTCACCCGCCAGCCGATGGCCTGGCGGGTCTGGATCACCATTGCGGTGGCGGGCGCTGGCATGGCCTACATGTACGGTGGCCAGATGCTGGCCCTGATGGGCAGCAACGACACGCAAGCCAACGATCTGCTGATTGGCTCGCTCATCGCCCTGTGTGTGCCGATGGCGGCCGCGATCAACTGGACGGTGGTGCAGCGCAGTCAGAGCCAGGGCGAACGCATCGACCTGGTGCCATCGGTGCTCCTGGGCGCGGCGATCTCGTCGCTTGCGGTGCTGCCGCTGGCCGCGCCTTTTGCCGCCACCGGCAGCGACATCGCCTGGCTGGCCCTGCTGGGCTTGTGCCAGCTGGCGATTCCCTGCATGCTGGCCGTGACGGCTGCGCGGGTACTGAAAGCGCCCGAGGTCTCGCTGCTGGCTTTGCTGGAGGTCGTGTTTGGCATTCTCTGGCCCTGGTTGTGGGCCAACGAGGCACCAGGCGCCCAGGTGCTCACGGGTGGCAGCGTGGTGCTGGCTGCACTCGTCATCAACGAACTGCTGGGCTGGCGCACTCGTGCCAGTTCGCCCCGCATCCAGGTGCTGGAAGCCGCGGCCGCCCGCCCGTCCGATGCCCCGTTTACTGAGAAATCGCCATGACAAACAACGCACACCCTCCAGAGACGTTCGTACAGAAGGAGCTCCGAGGACGCGTCGGCTGCATCACACTCGACCGGCCCAAGGCACTCAATGCCTTGTCACTGGGCATGATCCGCGAGCTCACGGCCACGCTGATCGCCTGGCGAGATGACCCAATGGTGCTGGCTGTGGCGGTGCGTGGCATGGGCAAGGACGGTCCGTTTGGCGCCTTCTGCGCCGGCGGCGACATTCGCTTCTTTCACCAGGCGGCGCTGGCCGACGACCCCGCGCTGGCGGCCTTCTTCACCGAAGAGTACGCGCTCAACCACCTGATCCACACCTACGCCAAGCCCTGCATCGCGTTCATGGACGGCATCGTCATGGGCGGCGGCATGGGCATCGCCCAGGGCGCCAGCCTGCGGGTGGTCACTGAGCGCAGCAAGCTGGCCATGCCCGAAACGGGCATTGGTCTGTTTCCCGACGTCGGCGGCGGCTACTTTCTGAGCCGGCTACCGGGTCACCTGGGTGAGTACCTCGCGCTGACCGGCCGCGTACTCACGGGCGCCGAGGCTCTGGCTGTTGGCCTGGCCGATGCCTACGTGGAAAGCGCACGGCTGGCGGGGCTCTGGGCGAGCCTGGGCCAGACCCCGTTCGAAAGCGGGGAAGCGGTGCAGCGCTGGTGCGAGGGCCACGCCCAGAAGCACCCACCGCGTGCCGATGCGCTGGGTACCTCAGAACGGCAGCGGATCGACGCGGTGTTCGCCAAAGACAGTGTGCAGAGCATGCTGGCAGCGCTGGAGGCAGCGCCAGACGACTGGTCTGCGCAGACCTTGGCCATTCTGCGCAAGCGATCTCCCCTCATGCTGCACGTGGTGCTGGAGCAGATTCGCCGCGCCCGCATGCTGGGACTCGCCGACGACCTGCGCATGGAGCGGGGTCTGGTGCACCAGTGTTTCCATCTGCGCCCTGGCGCAGCGAGCGAAACCGTGGAGGGCATTCGGGCACTGGCGATCGACAAGGACCACACCCCGCGCTGGCAACCGGCGCTGGCCGAGGACGTATCGAAAGAGCAGGTGGAGGCTTTCTTCACCAGTCCCTGGAGCGAGGCCGAGCACCCGCTGCGTGCGCTTTCCTGAGTCCGATCGGCAGGCTCGCGGGAACGGATTGTGGTGTCGTTATATGAAAAACAATAGACCATTGACGGTCTATAGATGAAAGCTTATAATTGGAGGCTAAGTTCAATCCAACGCCCTGTTGGTTGAGCGGCTGGTCACCTCGTTTGCAGCAGCGTTCTTTTTCCTCAGGTCGTCGGATGTCACCCCGCATCCATCGGCCCTGTGCGTCGGTGGATTCCCGATACCAGAAGGAAAAAACGCCCATGAATTCAAGAACCACCTTTGTCCTCGCCGCCATCAGCGCCGCCGTGTTGCTGACCGCCTGCGGCAAGAAGGAAGAAGCGCCAGTCGCGGCAGCGCCTGCTGCTGCCCCGGCAGCCGAGATGGCTGCGGCCGCCTGTGGCAAGGTCACGGTTGCCAACATGAACTGGCAGTCAGCCGAGGTGTTGGCCAACATCGACAACATCATCCTCTCCAAGGGCTACGGCTGCGAAGTTGAGCTGGTCCCGGGCGACACCATGCCCACCCTGACCGCCATGATGGAAAAAGGCCAGCCCGATGTGGCGCCCGAAGCCTGGGTGAACGCTGTTCGCCAGCCCCTGGATGCAGCCGTGAAAGAGGGCAAGCTGCACTACGCCGCCCTCGCTCTGAAAGATGGCGGCGTCGAAGGCTGGTGGATCCCGAAGTACGTGGCCGATGCCAATCCGGACGTGAAAACGATCGAAGATGCGCTGAAGCGTCCGGATCTCTTCCCGTCGGCTGAAAACAAGGGCAAGGGCGCGGTGCACAACTGCCCATCGGGCTGGAACTGCCAGATCACGACCGGCAACGCCTTCAAAGCCTGGGACGCAGCCAAGCAGGGCTTTGTGTTGCTCGACACCGGATCCTCGGCAGGCCTGGACGGCTCGATTGCCAAAGCCTACGAGCGCAAAGAAGGCTGGTTGGGTTACTACTGGGCGCCCACCTCCATCCTCGGCAAGTACGAGATGGTGAAGCTGGACGCCGGCGTTCCCCACGACAAAGACGCCTGGGAAACCTGCAACTCCAAAACCGAGTGCGACAAACCCATCAAGAGCGACTGGGCGCGCGCCGAGGTCTACACCGTGATCACCGACCGCTTCCAGAAGGCTGGCGGCCCAGCGGTGGACTACCTCAACACCCGGTCTTGGGGCAACGACACGGTCAACGGCCTGCTGGCCTGGATGAGCGACAACCAGGCCACCGGTGCCGACGGTGCCACGCACTTCCTGAAGACCCAGCCCGAAATCTGGACCACCTGGGTGTCGCCAGAAGTGGCCGAAAAGGTCAAGGCGGCGCTCTGATCGCGGGTGACTGAGCCCCTCGCCCCGCGCCACGCCAGTGCGGGTCTTCATGGCGAGAGCCGCCCCACTCGGGGTGGCGCTCGCCATCTCTGTTTTCAAGCAAAGGAGTCGCCATGTCCTGGCTGACCGAATTTCCTGCGCTCGGGTCCGAAACCCTGAGTGCCATGCGCCGCGCCATCGACGGCACGTTTCGCGAGTTCACCCGCGCTTACGGCGAACCGCTGGAACGCGCGTTCGACCCGCTGCGCGATTTCCTGCTGTTTTCCGAACGGCTGCTCACCCAGTCGCCCTGGCCCCTGGTCGTCGGTGCGATTGCCCTCATCGCCTGGCTGGCCTCGCGCTCCTGGAAGATCGTGGTCGGTACCGTGCTCACGCTGCTGGCCATCGGCTACTTCGGCATGTGGGACGACACCATGAAGACGATCTCGATGATCTTCGTCTGCACCGTGGTGGCCCTGGCTGTGGGTCTGCCCATCGGCATTGCCATGAGCCGCTGGGACCGTCTGCAGAAGATCGTCAATCCCTCGCTGGACGTGATGCAGACCATGCCCAGCTTCGTCTATCTGATTCCGGTGGTGATGCTGCTGGGCATTGGTCGCGTGCCGGGCCTGATTGCGGTGGTGATTTACGCCATTCCGCCGGTGATTCGTTTCACCAATCTGGGCATTCGGCTGGTCGACAAAGACCTGCTGGAAGCTGCCGATGCGTTTGGCTCTTCAACCTGGCAAAAGATGAGCAAGGTGCAGCTGCCGCTGGCGCTGCCCACCATCATGGCCGGCGTGAACCAGACCATCATGCTGTCGCTGGCCATGGTGGTGATCGCGTCCATGATCGGTGTGCAGGGCCTGGGTCAACCCGTGCTGAAGGCGATTTCCAATCAGTACTTCACCATGGGGGTGCTCAACGGCTTGGCCATTGTGGGCATCGCCATCATTTTTGACCGCGTGTCGCAGGCCTACGGCAAGCGGCTGCAACGACATCTGGAGGTCGTCCATGGCTGAAACACTCACCGCAAACCGGACATCAACCGATGCCGCAACAGGCGTCGCGGCCAACCCGGCGGCCAGCACCACGGGAGTGACCACGCCGACCGGCGTGGGTATTTCGGTGCGCAAGCTTTACAAAATCTTCGGCCCCACGCCCGAGAAGTTTCTGGAACCGGTGCAAAACGGGATGACCAAAGCCGAGCTGCGCGACACCCACGGCCATGTGCTGGGCCTGCGCGACATCAACATCGACATGCCCGCTGGTGGTATTCAGGTGGTGATGGGGCTGTCGGGTTCGGGCAAAAGCACCCTGATCCGCCACATCAACCGCCTGATCGACCCCACCGCCGGCGAGGTGCTGGTGGGCGAGCAGGACGTGGTCAAGATGAACCACGCAGAGCTGCTGAAGTTTCGGCGCGAGCAAACCGCCATGGTCTTTCAGAAGTTCGCGCTGTTTCCGCATTACACGGTGCTGGAAAACGCCGAGTACGGGCTGGAGGTGCAAGGCATCAGCAGCAAAAAGCGCCGTGAACGTGCGATGAAGTGGGTAGAGCGCGTGGGCCTCAAGGGCTACGAAGACAACTACCCCAACCAGCTCTCGGGCGGCATGCAGCAGCGCGTGGGCCTGGCGCGCGCACTGACGAACGACGCGCCGATTCTGCTGATGGACGAAGCGTTTTCCGCGCTCGACCCGCTGATCCGCAGCGACATGCAAAGTGTGTTGCTCGACCTTCAGCAAGAAATCGGCAAAACCATTGTCTTCATCACCCACGATCTGGACGAGGCCCTGCGTCTTGGCGACAAAATCGCCATCCTGCGCGATGGCGAGGTGGTGCAGCAAGGCACAGGCCAGCAGATCGTGCTCAAGCCCGCCAACGACTACATCGAGAGTTTTGTACGCGATGTGAACCGGGGCCGCGTGATCCGTTGCCGCACCCTGATGGTGCCCGGCGCCAGGGTGGAAGGTCCCGACGTGGATCCGAGCCTGGTGATCGAAGAGGCTGCGCGACAACTCAGTGTGGAGAACAAAGAAGCGGCCAACGTGGTGACCGCAAAAGGCAAACACATGGGTGTGATCACCATGAACGACATCATCGGCGCCATCGTGCCGCCGACAGCGGAACAGGTGGCCGAACAGCAGGCCTAACGCCCGCCAACTCGCCTAAAAAGCCGGCCCGCTTGGGCCGGCTTTTCTGTGCCTGGCCTCGACCCAAATTCGCTCAGCGGTTGCGCGACTTCATCACGCGCTCCACCTCGCGCTTGCCTTCGCGGTCCTTGATGGTGTCGCGCTTGTCGTGTTCGGCCTTGCCCTTGCCGAGGGCAATTTCGCACTTCACTTTGCCGTTCTTCCAGTGCAGGTTGAGCGGCACCAGGGTGTAGCCCTTCTGCTCCACTTTGCCGATGAGCCGGCGGATCTGGTCTTTCTGGAGCAGCAGTTTCTTGGTGCGCACCGAGTCCGGGGTGACGTGGCTGGAGGCGGTGTTGAGCGGGTTGATCTGGCAGCCGATCAGAAACAGCTCGCCGCTGCGGATCACCACATAGCCGTCCGTGAGCTGCACCTTGCCTTCGCGCAGTGCTTTCACTTCCCAGCCTTCCAGCACCATACCCGCCTCGAAGCGTTCTTCGATCGCGTAGTTGAACACCGCCTTTTTGTTGTCGGCGATGCGGGAATCTCCCGCCTTGGTGGTGGCGGGTTTGCTGGGCTTGGTGGACATGGGGTCTCAGGTGCGGCCAGAAGAGGCCAATACAATGCAACGACAGCGGATGCGCCGTTTGGGCGGTGCCCCGAACACGGCTTGGTGCCTCGCCGTTCAAGCGATTGTATGAAAACGATTCAGAAGTCTGTCCTGCTCTGGCACAGCGCGCACGAGATGTTCGCGCTGGTCACCGACGTTCCCCAGTATCCCCAGTTCCTGCCCTGGTGCGATCAGGGATTGGTGGTCGAACGGCACGATGACGGCATGGTGGCCCAGGTCGGCATGGCCATTGGTGGTTTGCGCCAGACCTTCACAACCCGAAACACCCATGTGCAAGACCGGCGGGTGCTGCTTGAACTTGTGGATGGACCTTTCTCTCAGCTCGAAGGTTGCTGGGATTTTTTTCCACTCGGCGACGATACCCAACGGGCCTGCAAGATTGAATTTCGCCTGACCTATGGCTTTGCCAGCCAGACGCTGGCCAAGGTGGTCGGGCCTGTGTTCGACAAGATCGCCGGCAACCTGGTGGATGCGTTCGTCAAACGCGCCGACCAGGTTTACGGCGCATGAACATCGAACTGGCCTACGCCAGCGAACCTCGCAAGGTGCACACGCTGGCCCTTCAGGTGCCGGAGGCCTGCACCGTCGATGAGGCGCTGGCGTCGTCTGGCTGGCTGGGTATTTTCCCGGAGCTGGCCACACTCGCGACCGGCGTCTGGAACCGCAAGGTGGCGCGGGACACGGTGCTGCGCGAAGGCGACCGGGTTGAGTTCTACCGAGGCTTGCGGGTCGACCCGAAGGTGGCACGTCGGGAGCGGTTTGTGGGGCAGGGCAGCCGCGGAACCGGCCTGTTTTCGCGTCGCCGGCCTGGCGCCAAGCCTGGCTACTAAGTAGATTAGAGCGCGAGCGAGGCGCTGATACCGATGGTGGCTCTCAGGGCGCACTGGCGCCGCAGCTGGACTGGATCACCTCGTTGGTGCGCTTGAGCTCCGCATTGCGAGCGGCGTCGTTCATGATTTCGCGCTCGCCCTTGGCATTGGTGGTGGCCATGCGGACACCCGACTCCAGCGTGGCCTTGCTGCGCTTGGCGCGCTCGCAGTTGTCCTGTCTGGCTTTGGCGAATTTTTCGGCCTCGGCTTTCTTCAGGGCCTGCTCCTTGGCTTCGGCCTCTTTTTTCTTCGCTTCAAGCGCTTCATCGCGACCACTGATCTGGGGCGCAGCCACCGGAGCCGCCGGTGAAGCAGCGGGCGCGGGCGCCGCAGGGGCGGGACTCAAAGACCCGGCCCGTTTCAGGATGTCTTTTTCCGGAATGCTGGGCGGCGGCGGCGTATCGGAAAACACCTTGCGCCCCGAACCGTCCACCCACTGCCATTGGGCGACTGCGGCGCTGCAGACCAAGCTGGCAAACAAGGCAAACAAAGCCTTGCGCCAGGCGGAAACGGGCGTGGTGAAAACGGTCATGCGCGCAGTGTAGCCGCGCCGATCGGCAGGCCGAGAGCGGGCAGGGGACAGCCGTGAAGCGGCACCGGATCGGCGGCGCTTTTGCGGCGCATGGCGTTTGGCTCCAAGACCGGTCACACCCCGCGCCAGAGCCTTGAGGTCCAGGCAGGCCTCGGCAGGTGCACAGCTACAATCGATCTTTTGGAGCTTTACCCATGCGCCTCCTAGGCAAAGCGCTCACCTTTGACGACGTTCTTCTGGTGCCCGCGTATTCACAGGTCCTACCCAAGGACACCTCGCTGGTCACCCAGTTCTCGCGCAACATTCGGCTCAACCTGCCTCTGGTTTCTGCCGCCATGGACACAGTGACCGAGGCCCGCCTTGCGATTGCCATCGCCCAGGAGGGCGGCATTGGCATCGTGCACAAGAACCTCACCGCACAGGAGCAGGCGGCACAGGTGGCCAAGGTCAAGCGCTACGAGTCGGGCGTGCTGCGCGACCCGGTCGTGATCTCGTCCAGCACCACGGTGCGCCAGGTGATGCAGCTGTCTGACGAGCTGGGCGTTTCGGGTTTTCCGGTGGTGGACGCGGGCAAGGTGGTGGGCATTGTCACCGGGCGCGACCTTCGCTTCGAGACGCGATACGACCTGCCAGTGAGCGAGATCATGACGCCGCGCGAGCGCCTCGTGACCATGCCGGATGGCACCACGCCCGCCGAGGCCAAGACGCTTTTGAACAAGCACAAGCTGGAGCGCCTGCTGCTGGTCAACGAGGGCTTTGAGCTCAAGGGCCTGATCACGGTGAAAGACATCACCAAACAGCTGAATTTCCCGAACGCAGCGCGCGACGCGGCCGGTCGCCTGCGCGTGGGTGCGGCGGTGGGTGTGGGCGAGGGCACCGAGGAGCGGGTCGAGGCGCTGGTGAAGGCCGGGGTGGACGCCATCGTGGTCGACACGGCGCACGGCCACAGCAAGGGCGTGATCGACCGGGTGCGCTGGGTCAAACAGAATTACCCGCAGGTGGATGTGATTGGCGGCAACATCGCCACCGGTGGCGCGGCCAATGCGCTGGTGGACGCGGGCGCTGATGGTGTCAAGGTGGGCATTGGCCCCGGATCGATCTGCACCACCCGCATCGTGGCCGGCGTGGGTGTGCCGCAAATCATGGCGATCGACAGCGTGGCCACCGCCCTGCAGGGCACAGGTGTTCCCATGATCGCCGACGGCGGCATTCGCTACAGCGGCGACATCGCCAAGGCCATCGCCGCTGGCGCCAACACCGTGATGATGGGTGGGATGTTCGCCGGCACCGAAGAGGCGCCGGGCGAGATCGTGCTGTTCCAGGGCCGCAGCTACAAGAGCTACCGTGGCATGGGGTCGATTGGCGCCATGCAGCAGGGCAGCGCCGACCGCTATTTCCAGGAAAGCAGCACCGGCAACCCCAACGCCGACAAGCTGGTGCCTGAGGGCATTGAAGGCCGTGTGCCCTACAAGGGCTCGGTGGTGTCCATCATTTTCCAGATGGCAGGTGGCCTGCGCGCGTCCATGGGCTATTGCGGCTGCCCCAGCATTGAGCACATGCGCCACAAGGCGGAGTTTGTCGAGATCACTTCGGCGGGCATCCGCGAGAGCCACGTGCACGATGTGCAAATCACCAAAGAGGCGCCGAACTACAGGGCGGAATAAGACCCCCCCGCGCCGCGCTTTCAGCGCGTCACCCCCCAGGGGCGGCGCTGGCGGCCCGGCGGAGCCGGTTCCGCGGCGCCCTGGGTTGGGTTCACCTCGTTTCTCTGGCTGTCCTTAATGACGGCCTTTTCTTTTTTCTGTTTCCTTCCGCTTTTCTATGCAGCACCAGAAAATCCTCATTCTAGATTTCGGTTCCCAGGTCACCCAGCTCATCGCGCGCCGGGTGCGGGAGGCGCATGTGTATTGCGAGGTGCATCCTTGTGATGTGAGCAGCGACTGGGTGCGGGCCTACGCGGCCGACGGTCAGCTCAAGGGGGTGATCCTCTCCGGCAGCCACGCCAGCGTGTACGAGGAAACGACCGACAAGGCGCCCGAGGCGGTGTTTGAGCTGGGTGTGCCGGTGCTGGGCATTTGCTACGGCATGCAGACCATGGCGCAGCAGCTCGGCGGCAAGGTGGAAAGCGGCCATCAGCGGGAATTCGGCTACGCCGAGGTGCGCGCCCGCGGCCACACGGCCCTGCTGAAAGACATTGCCGACTTCCACACGCCCGAAGGGCACGGCATGCTCAAGGTCTGGATGAGCCACGGCGACAAGGTCACCGAGCTGCCGCCGGGCTTCAAGCTCATGGCTTCCACACCCTCCTGCCCGATCGCGGGCATGGCCGACGAAGACCGGCACTACTACGCGGTGCAGTTCCACCCGGAAGTCACGCACACGGTGCAGGGCCGGGCGATGCTGGAGCGCTTCGTGCTCGACATCTGCCAGGTCACCCCAGACTGGGTGATGCGCGACCACATCGCCGAGGCGGTGGCGCTGATCCGCGAACAGGTGGGCGACGAAGAGGTGATCCTCGGGCTGTCGGGCGGGGTCGACTCCTCCGTGGCCGCTGCTCTGATTCACCGTGCCATCGGCGACCAGCTCACCTGCGTGTTCGTCGACCACGGTCTGTTGCGCCTGAACGAAGGCGACCTGGTGATGGACATGTTTGTCGGCAAGCTGCACGCCAAGGTGATCCGGGTGGACGCGGCCGACCAGTTCCTGGGCCACCTGGCCGGTGTGAACGATCCGGAAGCCAAGCGCAAGGTCATCGGGCGCGAATTTGTCGAAGTCTTCAAGGCCGAAGCGGCCAAATTGATCTCAAGTGGTGCATCAACAAAAGGCGCCAAGTGGTTGGCACAAGGCACTATTTACCCAGATGTCATCGAATCGGGTGGGCACGGATCGGCCACGGGCAAGAAAAAGGCCGTCACCATCAAGAGCCACCACAACGTGGGCGGCTTGCCCGAACAGTTGGGCCTGAAACTGCTGGAGCCGCTGCGTGATCTGTTCAAGGACGAGGTGCGTGAACTCGGCGTGGCCCTGGGTCTGCCGCACGACATGGTGTACCGCCACCCGTTCCCCGGCCCGGGTCTGGGCGTGCGCATTCTGGGCGAGGTGAAAAAGGAATACGCCGACCTGCTGCGCCAGGCAGACGCCATCTTCATCGAAGAACTGCGCTCCACCATCGACCACAACTCCGGCAAGAGCTGGTACGACCTGACCAGCCAGGCGTTCGCCGTCTTCCTGCCGGTCAAAAGCGTGGGCGTGATGGGCGACGGCCGCACCTACGACTACGTGGTGGCGCTGCGCGCGGTGCAGACCAGCGATTTCATGACCGCCGACTGGGCCGAGCTGCCGTACGCGCTGCTGAAAAAGGTGTCCAGCCGCATCATCAACGAGGTGCGCGGCATCAACCGCGTGACCTACGACGTGAGCAGCAAGCCGCCCGCCACCATCGAGTGGGAATAGACCTCCCGGCGCGCCATGTACCTGCCACCTCAGTTCGCCGCCAAAGACCAGACCATTGCGCCTGAGCTGATGCGCGCGCACCCGCTGGCGCAGCTGGTGTCGGTGGATGGCGAAGGTCTGCCGTTCATCACGCCGCTGCCGCTGCATGTGGTGGAAGAGGGCGGTGGCCTCACGCTGCTGGGCCACGTCGCCCGGCCCAACCCCCACGCCGGCTACCTGCGTGAGCGGCCCACCGCAGTGGTGGTGTTCCAGGGGCCGCAGGCCTACATGACGCCCCGTGTCTACCCCGACCTCACCCGGGTGCCCACCTGGAGCTACCTGGCGGTGCACGCCACGGTGCAGGCCCGCATCATCGAAGCGTTCGACGACAAAGACCGCCTGCTCAAACACCTGATCCACGACCACGACCCGGCCTACGCGGACCAGTGGCGCGGGCTGGGTGAGGACTACCAGCGCAAGATGATGGCGGGCATCGTGGCGTTTGAGTTGCGCGTGGTCTCGCTGCAATGCAAGCTCAAGCTCAACCAGCACCGGCCCGAATCGCACGCCGCGATGCACGCCGCCTACGCGGCAGGCAATGCCGACGAACAGGCACTGGCCAGCTGGATGCAGCGGCTGGGCATGGTGCTGCCAACCGAAACTGGAGCCGCGTGATGCGGGGCCTGTTCGGTTTGGTCGGGCTGCTGCTGGTGGTGGTCATCGTCGGCCTGCTCGTGCGCAAGTCGCTTGCACCCGCCACGCTGCCCATGGCGCCCGGCACCGAGTCGGCAACGCCCGCGAGCCCGGCGCAGCAAAGCCGCCAGATCCAGGATCAGTTCAAGCAAGACCTGGAAAAAGCCTTGCAGCAGCCCCGGCTGCCAGCCGATCAATGACGCATCCAGACACCTCGGTCGACGAGGGTTTCATGCGCCAGGCCCTGGGTCAGGCCGAGACCGCGCAGCGCAATGGGGAGATTCCGGTCGGCGCCGTGGTGGTCAGGGACGGGGTGGTGATCGCCGTGGGTCACAATGCGCCCGTCAAAGACCACGACCCCACTGCCCACGCTGAAATCGTGGCGCTGCGCGCAGCAGCCCTGGCCCTGGGCAATTACCGCCTGGACGGCTGCACGCTGTACGTCACGCTGGAGCCGTGCGCCATGTGCAGCGGTGCCATGCTGCACGCTCGGCTGGACCGGGTGGTGTATGGCGCGCCCGATCCCAAGACCGGCGCGGCTGGCTCGGTACTCAACCTGTTTGCTCACACTGAACTGAATCACCGGACACAGGTGCAGGGCGGCATACTGGCCGAGAACTGCGCGCAGCTGCTGCGCGCCTTCTTCAAGGAGCGACGCGTGAACCCCCACCCCCTTCGAGACGACGCCTTGCGCACGCCTGAGGCCGCCTTTGACGCGCTGCCTGGCTACCCCTGGGCGCCGAAGTACCTGAGCGATCTGCCCAGCCTGGCCGGCCTGCGCCTGCATTACCTGGACGAGGGCCCGCGCGACGCGCCCATCACCTGGTTGTGCCTGCACGGCAACCCCGCCTGGAGCTACCTCTACCGCCACATGATTCCGGTGTTTCTCGCGGCGGGGCACCGGGTGGTGGCACCCGACCTGATCGGCTTTGGCAAAAGCGACAAGCCCAAAAAGGACAGCTTCCACACCTTCAGCTGGCACCGCCAGGTGTTGCTCGAATTCGTGGAGCGGCTCGATCTCCAGCGCGTGGCCCTGGTGGTGCAGGACTGGGGTGGCCTGCTCGGCCTGACGCTGCCCAT
Organism: uncultured beta proteobacterium; assembly: GCA_963831255.1. Lineage (GTDB taxonomy): Bacteria > Pseudomonadota > Gammaproteobacteria > Burkholderiales > Burkholderiaceae_C > Hydrogenophaga. Next base: position 174,338 of record CAWHPI010000004.1, read on the forward strand.
GGCCGCGCCCGAGCGCTACGGCCACCTGCTGGTCATGAACACCACCCTGGCCACGGGCGACGCGCCGTTGTCGCCTGGCTTCATCGCCTGGCGCGAGATGTGCGCCAAAAAGCCCGACTTTGATGTCGGCACGCCTGTTTGCGCGCGGCAACCCGCAGATGAGCGAGGCCGAGTGCGCGGCCTACAACGCGCCGTTTCCCGACGCCGGTCATCGGGCGGCGCTGCGCGCTTTCCCCGCGCTGGTCCCTGAGCACGCAGACGACGATGGCGCGGCCATTTCGCGCGAAGCCCGTGCGTTCTGGCAAACGCGCTGGGGCGGCCAGTGCTTGATGGCGATCGGTCAACAAGACCCGGTGCTGGGCGAACCGGTGATGCGTGCGCTGGCGGCACAGATCCGTGGCTGTCCCGAGCCGCTGGTGCTTCACGAGGCAGGGCACTTTGTGCAGGAACATGGCGAACCCATTGCCCAGGCAGCGGTCGCGCGCTTCAAGGCCTGATGGCCGACCACTCAAAATCTCCATGAGCCACATTTACGTTTACTCCCCATCCAGCGCCGTGCGCGACAAGGCCGCGTTCCGCCGCGGCATCAAGCGGCTGCAGCAGCTCGGCCATGAGGTGGAGATCGACGAAGCCGCGCTGCGCGGTCACCAGCGCTTTGCCGGTGACGACGCCACTCGGCTAGCAGCCATTGGCCGTGCCGCAGCCAGTGGCGCCGACCTGGCGATGATTTCGCGCGGTGGTTACGGGCTCACACGCCTGCTGCCCGATCTGCCCTACAAGAAGCTCGCCAAAGCCATCGAAGGCGGTACCCAGTTTGTGGGCCTGAGCGATTTCACCGCCCTGCAGTGCGCACTGTTGGCCAAGACCGGGGCCATCACCTGGGCCGGGCCGGCGGTGGGCGAGGATTTTGGCACCGTCGAGCCGCCGGACGAGATCATGGCGGCCTGCTTTGACGACCTCGCCTGCGGGCAAGGGGAGGGCGCTGGCTGGCGCCTGCCGGTGGGCGATATGAAAGCGCTGACCGCGCGCACATTGGCTCGCAAGCCAGCAGCCGACCCCAGTGCAGTACCTGCGATGCGCATCCGGGGCGCCACGCTGTGGGGCGGCAACCTCAATGTGATCTGCGCGCTGGCTGGCACGCCCTACATGCCGGTGGTGGAGGGTGGCGTGCTGTTTCTGGAAGATACCAACGAGCACCCTTACCGCATCGAACGCCAGCTCACCCAGCTGGTCAACGCCGGCATCATCGGCCAGCAGAAAGCCGTGCTGATGGGATCCTTCAACCGATTCAAGCTGGTACCGGGCTACGACCGGGGTTTCAACCTGCAGGCGGTCGTGAACTGGATTCGGGGTCAGACGCGGGTGCCGGTGTTCACCGGGTTGCCCTTTGGGCACGTGCCGACCAAGGTGCTGCTGCCAGTGGGGCAGCGCGTTGACCTGATGGTGGAGGGGCGCGACGCTCTGATCTACTGGGGCTGATGCCCTCGGCCTGGGGATCAGCGCGGTGCGCGGGTGGCGGACTCGATCAGGCTTTTGGGCAAGAGTCCAGCGAAGGCGGGAGAGAGAGACCGCACCATGTCAACCGCTCGTGCCTCGCCGTGCATGATGCTCAGCACAGACACCATTTCGGAGCGGGCAAACCAGAGAGCATGGGCATCGGGCAGATAAGACAGCCGGTGCTTGAGCCCTGGGCTCAATTTCGATCCTTCTTCGCCTAGCGCCTCCAGCATGGCCTGGCGCACAGGTTCAAGCGACTCGGGCGACTTCGACCGAACCTCGGATCCAATCAGGGCGGAAATGCTGTTTCTGAGAGCAGGTTTGAACCAGCGCATGGGTACGACCTCAACGACTTTGTCTTTGTAGTACCCAGAATAATGCCTAAGCACAGGACACTGCAATCGAAGGCGCGTCACCTCGGCGGTAAAAACAACGCTAAATCAAGCATTTGCGCGAGCTTCTTCAGTTCGATTCTGTCGTTTAATAGTACCTTTGAACGAACGACTATCCCCTTGGTCGCGGCCAGACAGGAGTCTGTTAGAACCAATGATGGACAGCTCTAGGGGAAACTCCGGGGATCAAAAGAATTTCAAGCATTTCGTGATGCTTTCGAATTTTTGCCCGTCACCGGCGAACCGATGGCTTGCAGACCGTGTTACAGGGGTCGCCGGCGCAGGTCATGCCTATGTTGTAATCCAGCCCACAATGAACAGCGAATCATGGCCGAACTGACGATTGCTTTTGTGGACCTGACCGGCAGTGTCTCCGTGTTTGAAACACTGGGCGATGACCGGGCCACCAAAGCCGTCACCAAGCTGACGCAGTGGATCGGGTCCGTGGGTCTGGAGAACGGCGGCAAGGTGGTGAAGATGTTGGGTGACGGCGTGCTGCTGTCGTTCACCAACAACCCGATGGCCGTGGAGACCATGACACAGATTCAGCAGCAGCATGCGCAGCGGGTCGCCCAGTGGCCCGACCGGCTCAAACTCATGATGCAGGTTGGCATGGCGCGAGGCCAGGTTATCCAGGTCGATGGCGACTGCTTCGGCGATGCGGTGAATGTGGCCTCCAGGCTGAGCGATCTGGCTGGCCCTGAGCAGATCCTGGTCACCGACGCCGTGATCCGGAAGCTTGGTCCCCGAAACGGAGTGCGCAGCCGAAGCCTGGGTCCGATGCGCATCAAGGGCAGGGTAGAGCCCTGTGAAGTGTTTCGTATCGAGTGGCAGACCGAAATGCTCTCGGAGTTTCTGACCCTGCCGGCTGATCTTCATCAGTTGGGCATGCGGACGGAATCGGTGTTTGGCGGCATCGAGCTGGGCTGGCTGGACGCCAGCCACGCTTTCAACCTGACCGATTTGCCACTGAAGATCGGACGCGTGCCCGAGGCCGATTTTGTGGTGAACGACCCACGCGTATCGCGCCTGCACGCCAGCATCGACATTCGCTCGGGCAACTACGTGCTCGAGGACATCAGCAGCTATGGCACCTGGGTGCGGTTCGATGGCGCTGAGAACGCCATTTCACTGCGCCGCCAGGAGTGCCTGCTTCACAGCGACGGCGAAATTGCCATGGGCGCGCCTTTCAACGACTTCAGTGCGCCCACCGTCAGCTTCAAGCTGGTGGACGGTCAGATGGTGCTGGGCCGCAACGCCGTCTGAATCTGCACGATCGGCTGGGCAGCCAACATTGGTGGAGCGCCCTCCTACTTGAGGTTCCCCGACAGAAACTGCGCAAGCCGCTCACTCTTGGGCCGCACCAGCACCTCCTTTGGATCGCCCTGTTCCTCGATCACGCCCTGGTGCAGAAAAATGAGGTGGTTGGACACCTCGCGGGCAAACCCCATTTCGTGCGTCACCACCACCATGGTCCGGCCTTCTTCGGCCAGCGTTCGCATGACGCGCAGCACCTCGGTGACCAGCTCGGGGTCGAGCGCGCTGGTGGGCTCGTCGAACAGCATCACCTCGGGCTCCATCGCCAGCGCGCGCGCAATCGCCACCCGTTGTTGCTGACCGCCGGACATGTGGGCCGGGTACTTGCCTTCCACGTCTTTCAGGCCCACCTTCTCCAGGTATTTGCGCGCCACGGCAACCGCTTCGTCCTTGCTCTTGCCCAGCACATGCATCGGCGCCTCGATGATGTTTTCCAGCACGTTCAGGTGCGACCACAGGTTGAAGTGTTGAAACACCATGGCCAGTTTGGCGCGGGCACGTTGAAGCTGCTTGTCGTCGGCGGCTTTGAGCATGCCGTCCTTGGCGGTCACGAGTTTGAGCTCGTCGCCTGCGACGATGATTCGGCCCTGCTGTGGGCGCTCCAGCAGGTTCATGCACCGCAGAAAGGTGGACTTGCCGGACCCCGATGAGCCGATGATGCTGATCACGTCACCCGCGTTTGCCGTGAGAGACATGCCCTTGATAACCTCGTGCGAGCCGTAGCTCTTTCGAATGTCGATCGCTTCGAGTTTGGTGTTGTTCATGGCAAAAGCTCAGTCGGCTGCGGTTTGGAACGTCAAAGTATCAGGGGCTCAGCAGATTGCCAGACCGGATCGGCTCGCGGCCAGCAATGCGACAGAGCTCGAAACCCGTTGTTGCCCAGCGCAAGCCCTGGCGCGCATAGAGCACACCGGCGATGCCAGCCTCGACCGGCGAGCTCTGGCCGCTGAGCGGGTTCACCACCTCCGCCAGCAACTGGCCTTTGCACACCACATCGCCAGGCCGGCAGGCGAACGCGATCACACCCGCGTGCGGCGCCAGCACCGACTCGGTGCCCGCCAGCGGCGTCGCATCGCATTGCGCTGGTGGTACCTCGGCCGGCGTACCTGACACCACGCACTCGCTCTGCAAATAGGCGTAGATGGCCTGCGCATCTTGTTGCGCCAGCGCGGTCGAGACATCGGTCTGTCCGCGCAGCTCCACCGTGGTGCTGACGCAGGCCTGCGCCACCGGCGCACGGTCTGAGAAATGATCGCGCAACCGCCACCAGGGGCCAGACAAGGCCTCGTCAAAAGACACCGACCCGCCCGATCCGTTGGCCCAGAGCAGGGCACGCGCACCGAGCCGGTGGGCCAGCGGCGTCAGACGCTTCAGGCAGGCTTGCTCGACATACATGTGCACCACGGCCTCGAAGTCGCAGTGCAGGTCCAGCACCAGATCGGCGTCGTGCGCGAGCAGCATCAGCGTCTGGCGCTGGCTCTGCAGCTCGGTTTTCGGCGCATCGGCCAGCAAGACCCGCCGCATCGCAGCCCGGATGCTGCGTGTGTTGGCAGACGCATCAGACCCCAGAAGGGGACCCATTTCGTCTTTCAGCAAGGCGAAAAAATCGGGGTAGTGCCGGTTGAAGTTCTCCATGGAGGCCAGCTCGAAGCGCCCCATCTGGTGGTGCATCACCGTCTGGTTCAGGCCGATCACATTGGCCATGGGCACCAGCACCACCTGGCCCAGCATCTCGCCACGCGACTCCGCCGCTTCAAGCAGGCCACGCAGGTGATGCGCCACCAGCATGCCGGGCAATTCATCTGCATGCAGGCTGGCCTGGATGTAGGCCTTGGGCCCCGCGCCTGCCAGCCCGAAGGTGAAGCTGGTCAGCTGGCGCTGGGTACCGAGCGCCGGGGAGAGAAGAGGGTGGTGGGAGACTTGCATCGTTGACTGCGTGCCGCGGCTGGTTGCCCTGGGCGAGCGTTTGGCAGGCCCGCTTTCAGTGCGTGCGCGGCTTCAGGTAGGCCAGAAAGCGCCGCTCCAGAAGCCGGAATCCGTAGACCAGCGTGAAGGTGAGGCAGAAGTAGACCACCGCCACCGCAATGAATGGCTGGAACGCCAGATAGTAGGTTTTGTAAATGAGCTGGGCCGCGTTGGTGAGGTCATAAAGCGCCGGAACAACGCTGGCCAGCGAAGTGGCGTGCAGCATCATCACCACCTCGTTGGAGTAGCCGGGCAGGGTGCGGCGCAGCGCGCTGGGCAGGATCAGGCGGAACATCATCGACCACTTGCCAAAGCCCGCCGCCTGGGCCGCCTCGACCTCACCCGACAGGGGTTTCCCGAATCGCACCAGCCAGCATTTCCACCGTGTAGGCGCAGGTATTGAGCGTGAAAGCAAGCACCGCGCAGAAAAAGGGATCCTTGAACCAGGTGAGCGGCCAGGTGGTGTCCCACAGCGCCTGAACCCATTCGAGCTGGGCAATGCCGTAGTAGATGAAATACACCTGAATCAGCAGCGGTGTGCCGCGCACCACGTAGGTGAACAGCCAGACCGGGTAGGACAGCCATTTGCTGCGCGAGACCCGCATGAGGGTCAGTGGCAGCGTGAGCAGACCACCGGCCACCAGGCTCACTGCCAGCAGCTCCAGAGTGGCGATCAACCCCGTCCAGTAAAGCTGGAGGTTCTTCGGCTCGAAGATGATGGCGAAGTTTTCCATCAGAAATCGCCCCGCTTGACCCCGGCGGAATAGCGCTTCTCGGCTTGCCGCAGCAGCAGCAGGCTGAGGCTGGAAATCAGCAGGTACAAGATGCCCGCAAAAGCCATGAAGATGATGGCAGCGCCGGGAATTTCCCCGCGCGCTGCGGCACCGGCCTGCTTGGCGAGGTTCGTGATGTCGGCCAGCCCGATCACGGACACCAGCGCGGTGGACTTCAGCAGGACCAACCAGTTGTTGGTGAAGCTGGGCAGGGCGAAGCGCACCATCTGCGGCAGAACCACGCGCCGGAAGGTATAGAAACGGCTCATGCCAAACGCCCAGCCAGCTTCCGACTGGCCTTTGGCCACGCTCATGATCGCGCCCCGGAACGTCTCGGTCATGTAGGCGCCGTAGACAAATCCAATGGTCAGTACACCGGCAATGAACGGGTTGATCTGCGGGCCGCGACGATAGCCCAGCGCCTCGGCAATGTCGTTGACCAGAATCTGACCACCGTAGTACAGCAGCAGCAACCAGACCAGATCTGGCACGCCCCGAATGACGGTGGAGTAGATGTCACCGATCCAGTTGAGCGTCTTGTAAGGCGAGAGCTTGGCAGCGGCGCCGCCCAGCCCGAGCGTGGTGGCAACCAGCAGGGCGCCCAGCGACACGCCCACGGTGACCAGCAGTCCTTCGAGAATGTTCAGGAAGTAGGCTGTCATCCGCGGGCGATCAAGGTGCGCCAGTGCCGATCAGGAGCCCCAGATATCGACGCCCGGAACGTTCTTCTCAGCCAGCGCTTTCCAGGTGCCGTTGTCGCGAATCGTCTTGATCGCAGCATCCAGTGCATCGCGCAGCGCCGTGTCTTCCTTGCGCAAGGCCACGCCGGCACCAGCGCCGAAGTACTTGGCATCAAACTCGACCGGGATGCGGGTACCGGCGCAGGCGTAGTCCTTGCCATCTGCCGTCGAAAGGAAACCACCGTTGACCTCGACCACGTCGGCCACGGTGCCGTCCAGACGACCCGATTTGATGTCCAGGTAGACCTGATCCTGCGCGTCGTAGGGAACGATGGTGGCGCCCGCTGGCTGGAGCTCGCCCATGGCGTATTTCTCTTGCGTGGAGGCCTTGAGCACGCCGAGCTTCTTGTCCTTGAAGTTCGCAGCCTCCGCACCCAGGTTCAACGCCGACTTCACCACCACGCACGAGGGCGTGTTGTAGTACTTGCCAGTGAAGTCCACCACCTGCTTGCGCTCGTCGGTGATCGACATCGAAGAAATGATGACGTCGTACTTCTTGGCCTGAAGGCCGGGAATCATGCCGTCCCAGGCCTGCTCAACGAAGACGCACTTGCTTTTCAGCTGGTCGCAAAGCGCCTTGGCGATGTCCACGTCAAACCCGGCCAGCTCGCCGGAATCGGTCTTGTAGGTAAAGGGCTTGTAGGTGGCGTCAACGGCCACACGCAGTTCGGGCCACTGGCTGGCCGGCTCCGCAACCGCAGGGGCTGCAGCAGGCGCGGTGGCGGTCGCGGCAGGAGGCGCTTCGGTTTTGCCGCAAGCGGTGAGCGCGGCCGCAGCCACGAGGGTCAGAGACAAATAGAACGTCTTCATGAACGACTTTCGGATGGTTTAAGGGGTGGAACTGACTTCAGAACCGGCCGGCGCATTGTAGAGCGGCGCAACCCCTTGCCGCTGGCGCTTTCTGGCTCAGTTGCGCTGGAAACTGCTGGCCTCGATCCGAATACCCATCGGGACAGCCCGTTGCGAAAGGATGCGGGGCTCTTGGTCAAGGGTAGGCCACGGCTGGCACGTACTGGCGAATCCACATGACAAACTCAATCCAGCGCCTTTTATTAACATAATACACATCGTGGAATATATCAACCAAGGCCAGAATGCCTGAAAAAAGGATGAACCCAGCGGCCCAAGCCGCTGGTCCGCCCCCGACACATCAAGCCAGTTGATCAGCCGCTCGCTCACGCTCACGAAAGAATGCGCGCACCGAGGTGATCACGCTCCACAGCACGATGGCTCCGCCAAACAGCAGAAAGCCTGCGCTGATGGGTCGCTCGATGAAGGTCATCATGTCGCCGCGCGAGAGCAACAGGGCTCGGCGCAGGTTTTCTTCCATGAGCGGGCCGAGCACGAACCCAAGCAGCATGGGCGCCGCTTCAAACTTCAACACCGCCAGCACATAGCCCACGGCGCCGATGATGGCGACCATGAAAACATCGAAGGTGTTGTTGTTGACGCTGTAAACGCCCAGGCTGATGAACACCAGGATGGCCGGATACAGCACACGGTATGGAATGCGCAAAATGGCCACCCACAGACCGATCAGGGGCAGGTTCAGCACCATCAGCATGATGTTGCCGATGCCAAAACTCACGATCAGGCCCCAGAACAGCTCGGGCTGCTGGGTCATGAGCAAGGGGCCCGGCTGTATGCCGTGGATGATCAGCGCGCCCAGCATCAGGGCCATGACAGCGTCGCCAGGGATGCCCAGCGACAGCGTGGGCACAAAGGCGGTCTGGGCGGCTGCGTTGTTGGCTGCTTCTGGTGCGCAGATCCCTTCGATCGCGCCCTTGCCAAAACGGCTTGGGTCTTTGGCCACCTTCTTTTCGACCGCGTAGGACATGAACGAGGCGATGGATGCACCTGTGCCGGGCAAGGCTCCGAAGAAACTGCCCACCGCCGTGCCGCGCAGCATGGGCATGATGGATTGCCGCACGTCTTCCCGGGTGGGTGTCATGGTGCGCATGTTGATGTCTTCGCGAACCTCGCCCTCGCGCACCTGGTTCACACTGGACACCACCTCCGAGATGCCGAACATGCCCATCGCCAGCGCCACCAGGTTGATGCCGTCGGTGAGTTCGGGGATGCCGAATTCGAAACGCGCCTGGCCAGAGTTGATATCGGTACCCACCGTGCCCAGCAAAAGGCCGAAAACCACCATGGCCAGGCCTTTGGCGGGCGAGCCAGAGGCCAGCGCAGACGCCGCAATCAGGCCGAGCAGCATCATGGCGAAATACTCGGCCGGCCCAAACTTGAGGCCCAGCTCGGCAATGGCCGGCGAAAAAAGCACCAGCACCAGAATGCCCAGCATCGATCCGACAAACGAGGCGATGGTGGTCATGAACAGGGCCACACCGGCCCTGCCCTGTTTGGCCATCGGGTAACCGTCCAGCGTGGTCACCGCGGAGGACGGGGTACCCGGCAGGTTCAACAGAATGGACGCGGTCGAGCCGCCATATTGAGCGCCGTAGTACACACCGGCCAGCATCACGATCGCCGCGGTGGGCGGAATGTGATACGTGACCGGCAGCAGCAACGAGATGGTGGCCAGTGCGCCGATGCCGGGCAGCACGCCGATCAGGGTGCCCAGAAACACCCCGATGAAACAGTACAGCAGGGTGACCGGGTTCATGGCCGCTTCGAGGCCGATCAGCAGTCCGTTCAGGATTTCCATGGGAGTTCGCCGTGTTTTGTTTTAGGAAGAGATTGACGAACCATCAAAGGCTCCAGGGCCAGGTGGGCAGCACCATGCCCAGGCCAAGCTTGAACACCAGGTAAGTGATGACCGCGATACCGGCTGCGGTAAGCAAGCGCCCTTTCCAGCTTGAGGCGTTGTCTGCGAGCGAGGCCACGATCACCGTGATCGCTGTGGCAAGCACCAGACCCAGCAGCTTGAGCGTGAACGCGAACACCACGATGCTGGCCATGATCAGCGCAAATGTTTTCCAGGCCACCGTGATCGGCTCGCCACGCCGGAAAAAAGCCGGCAGCGCGATCAGCACGCCCAGAACGGCCAGCATTGCACCGAGTGCAACCGGGAAATAGCCCGGCCCCATGCGGTTGAGGTCGCCAAACTCGTAGCGCTGGCCGTACACAACCGCAAAAACACCGATGGCGGCCAGGCCGAACCCGCCCATGATGTCCCGAATGTCTTTGTCTTTCAAAGTCGCTCCTGAATAGAAACTGCCGATCGACGGCAACGTGCCGTTCGGCTCAGGCGCCGATTGAACGCGAAAGAGGACCTGTTCCTACAGTGGTTGCCCTTAATGAGCAAAAAAAGTGGAACAGCGGCGACAGGCCCTGCCGCGTCGCGCCTTGGAGCCCTTCGCCGAAAAGCGGTCGCCATGGGCGCCCCGGCCGAACTCACCACTTGCCGGCAGGCTGCTTCGCTCGCACCTGCGCAGCGATCAGTTCCACCGCTGCCGGGCGGCTGGCGGCACGGGCGAAGTCGATCGCCGACTGCCCTTGCTCGTTGCGCAGCAGCGGATCGGCGCCCTCTTCCAGCAGCAACTTCACCACCGAATCGGTGCCGTAGCGCGCGGCCATCATCAGGGGCGTGGTCTTGTTGGGCGACTCGGCGTCGATGTAGGCAAAGTGCGCCAGCAGCAGCCGAACCATGGCCGCGCTGTCCTCGCCCGGGTTGCTGGCCGCGTAGTGAAGCGGCGCCCAGCCGGGCTTGTTGACCTCGGCGCGGCGCTCGATCAGGCGGCGCGCCTGCGGCAGATGGCCTTTGAGGGCGGCCATCATCAGCGGGCTTTCGCCGGCCAGGTTGCGAGCCTCCACATTCACCACGTTCTGCTTGAGCAGGAAATCGGCCACCTTGAGCGAGCCCTGGCGCAACGCGATCACCAAGGCCGACTCGCCCTTCTCGTCTCGGGTGTTGAGATCGAAGCCGCGAAACGCCAGGTTCACCACGGTCGACTCGTTGTCGGTTCGGGCGGCCGCGAAGAAATCATCAAAGGAACTGGCATGAGCCGCTGTTGAAAGCAGAACAATTCCAGCAATAACAATTGTCTTTTTGAAACAGTTAAAGCAATGTCTCAGCATGATTGCACCACCACGCGCTTGAAAAGCTGGTCAAAATTCCGACTGGTGGCCTGCGCCACCTCGGTCACCGGCAGCCCTTTGATCTCGGCCACCTGCTGCGCGACAAAGGGCACAAAAGCCGGGCTGTTGGTCTTGCCACGGTGCGGTACGGGCGCCAGATAGGGGCTGTCGGTTTCGATCAGCAGGCGATCCAGCGGGATCCAGCGCAGCAGATCGCGCAGATCGGTGGCGTTGCGGAAGGTGACGATGCCGGAAAAGGAAATGTAGAAACCCAGATCGAGCGCAGCGCGCGCAACCTGCTCGGTTTCGGTGAAGCAGTGGAACACGCCGCGCGCCAGCGGCAGCCCATCATCGCCCTCGCCTGAGCCAACGAAGCCACCGGCTTCGCGCAGAATCGCCAGCGTGTCGTCAGAGGCGCTGCGGGTGTGGATCACCAGCGGCAGGTCGGTCTGGCGGGCGGCGGCGATGTGCACCCGAAAGCCTGTCGCGCTGCCAGGCCATGTCGGCCACCGTTCTGCCGTTCAGGCGGTAGTAGTCCAGCCCGGTTTCACCAATGCCCACCACCCGCGGACGCGAGGCGCGTTCCAGCAGATCGGCCACGGTCGGCTCCTGCACCTGTTCGTTGTCCGGGTGCACGCCCACGGTGGACCACAGGTTGTCGTGCGAACGGGCGAGTGCGTGCACATCTTCAAACTCTTCCAGCGTGGTGCAAATGCACAGGGCACGGTCCACCTCGGCGGCCCGCATGGCATCCAGGATGGCAGGCAGCTGCTCGCGCAACTCGGGAAAACTCAGGTGGCAGTGGGAATCGGTAAACATGCGTGGGCAGTGATGAGCGCAGCCCCATGTGTGGTGGCGACCGGGTGGCAGCCGCGGGCGCGTGGAGCACCCAGTGTCTCAGATGGTCTGGGTCGGCCGGTCAGAGCCGAGCTGGGTGCCCAGAATTTCTTCGATTCGCAGTTTGAGCTGGCGCGATTTTTCGTCGGCGGGGAAACGGATGCCCACACCCTGCGTGCGGCCGGCCTGCGCCTTGGCCGGCGTCACCCAGGCCACCTTGCCAGCCACCGGGTATCGCTGCGGGTCGTCTGGCAGGCTGAGCAAGACGTACACATCGTCACCGAGGCTGTAGTCGCGCGACGAGGGAATGAAGATGCCCCCATCGGCAAACAGCGGTATGTAGGCCGCATACAGCGCCGCTTTCTCCTTGATGGAGAGCTGGATCACGCTGGGGCGCGATGCGCTGGCTGGCGGGTTGGTGCTCATGGCGGTCGAGTTTAGCGGCAAACACCGGCGGGCGAGCCTGCAAAAACCCGGCAAAACCGGGCCCAGACTTCGGTTTTCAGGACTTCGCGGGCTGGCGTGCCAGCACCTGGCGGGTCCGTGCGGCCCACGCCTCTTGCATCAGACCGGGGTTGAACGGGTGCTCCACCGAACGAGCCGCCTGCAGCAATTCCTTCGACCATTGCGCCAAAGCAGTCCAGCGCGGCGCGGGCGGCAACTGCGCCAAAGGGAAAAAACGCGGCGCGGCACCACTGGCCTGCGCCATGAGGTCGTGACACAGTTTTTGCAACACGGCCAGCTGGCGCGCGGCGGGCCACGGCGCCAGCAACGACCAGTCGCCGCGTGCCAGTGCCTGGGGCAGCGCGTGCCACGCCTCGACGCTGAGCCCGCTGCGCGCCCAGTCGAGCGCGTCGTCGGGCCGCCCGCCGGCGGCCTGCAGCCAGACCTGTGCCTGCTCGGTGGTGGCGCGCGATGTGCCGCCCAGATTCACTTGGTCCAGCAGCCAGGCGACGGCCTCGCGTTCGTCGGGCCAGGCCATGGCGTGGGTCTGGCAGCGGCTGCGGATCGTGGGCAGCAGCTGATCGGCGGCCTCGGTTGCCAGCACCAGGCGCACAACGCCGTTGGGTTCTTCCAGTGTTTTCAGCAAGGTGTTGGCCGACTCGATGTTCATGCGCTCGGCCGGGTAGACCAGCACCACCTTGCACGGGCCACGCGCTCGGGTGGACTGCGTGAAGCTGACCGCCTGGCGCGCCGCTTCCACCCGGATCAGCTTGCTGGGTTTGCGCTCCTTGTCATCGATCTTTTTCTGCGTGACCTCGTCCAGCGGCCAACCGAGTTCCAGGCTCAGGGTTTCGGGCAGCAGCACGCACAAGTCGGCATGGGTGCGCACGTCGATCGCGTGACAGCTGCCGCAGACACCGCAAGCACCTTGAGCGCCGGGTTGCTCGCAGAGCCAGGCGCGCGCCAGGGCCAAGGCCAGGTCGTACTGACCCAGACCAGACGGGCCGGCAAGCAGCAGCGCGTGGCCGCGCTGGCCCAGCGCGGCCTGCAACTGCCGCAGCAGCCAGGGCGCCAGCGGCGCGGGCGTGGTCATGCCTGCGCCTCTGGAGCAAGCCAGCCGCGCGCCTCGAACACCGAGCGCACCGCGCGCCACACGGCTTCGACCGGCTGGTCAGACGCAATGCGGGCAAAGCGCTCTGGCTGCTCTTGGGCGCGGTGCGCGTAGCCGGCCGCCACGCGGCTGAAGAAGGCCACGGGCTGGGATTCGAAGCGGTCCGGCGCACGCGCGTTGGCCAGGCGCGCGGCGGCGGTTTCGGGTGGCAGGTCGAACCACAGCGTGAGCTCAGGCTGGCGCAGGCCACCTTGCGGGCAGCGCCTGCACCCAGGATTCCAGCTGGCCCAGCACGGCCAGATCAAACCCGCGCCCAAAACCCTGGTAGGCCACGGTGGCGTCGGTGAAGCGATCGCACAACACCACCTCGCCGCTGGCCAGCGCTGGCTCGATGATCTGTTGCAGGTGGTCGCGCCGGGCCGCAAACATCAGCAGCGCTTCGCACAGCGGGTCCATCGGGTCACCGAGCACCAAGGCGCGCAGTTTCTCGGCCAGCGGTGTGCCACCGGGTTCGCGGGTCAGTGTGACCCTGCGGCCCTGGGCCTGAAACGCATCGGCCAGCCGGGTGATGTGGGTCGACTTGCCGGCGCCGTCGATGCCTTCGAAGCTGATGAACAGGCCGCTGTGGGCAAGGGAATCGGACATCAGCGTTGCAGGATGAAGCGGCGCACCGCTGCGTTGTGTTCGGCCAGCGTGGCGCTGAACTGGCTCGACCCATCGCCGCGCGAGACGAAATACAGCGCACGCGTGGCCTCGGGCTGCACCGCGGCCAGCAGGCTGTTCCAGCCCGGCATGGCAATCGGTGTGGGCGGCAGGCCGGCGCGGGTGTAGGTGTTGTAGGGCGTGTCGGTCTGCAGATCGATGCGGCGCAGGTTGCCATCGAAACGCTCACCCAGGCCGTAGATCACGGTCGGGTCGGTCTGCAGGCGCATGCCGATGCGCAGCCGGTTGCTGAACACGCCGGCGATCTGTCCGCGGTCGCTCTCCAGCCCGGTTTCCTTTTCCACGATGCTGGCCAGAATCAGCGCGTCCTGCGGCGAGCGCAGCGGCGTGGTGGCGCTTCGCTGGGCCCAGGCGTCTGCCAGCCGCTGGTCCATCGCCAGCGCGGCCTGGCGCAGCACGGTCGAGGCCGGTGCATTTTTCACCATGCGGTAGGTGTCGGGGAAGAAGCGGCCCTCGGGATGGCGCCCGGCAAAGCCGATGCGCTCCATGATCTGGGCTTCGCTCAGCCCGTCAAGATCCTGTTTCAGATCGGGCGAGGCGCGCACCGCCTGCAGCACCTCACGAATGTTCCAGCCCTCAAGCAGCACCAGGCTGCGAAGGGCCTGCTCGCCACGCACCAGTTTGTCCAGCAGGCTGCGCGGCGTGGAACCGGGCTCGAACTCGTAGCTGCCGGCCTTGATATCGCGCGCCTGGCCCGAGAGACGGAACCAGGCGAACAGGGCAAGGGCCGGCGTCTGGGCACCGGCTTCGGCCAGCGCTTCGGCCACGCGCCGCGGCGCCATGCCCGGGGACACCGTGAGCTCCAGCGGCTGGCTCGCGCTGGCGGGCACCAGCGGCCGCTGCAGCCACCAGGCGGCCGCGCCGGCGGACAGCATGGCCAGCAGCAGCGACACAATCAGCAGGCGTTTCAACAGACGGATCAAGGGGCTGGGCGGGCGGGAACCCGAGACGTTCTGGCGGTGTGGACAAGGTGCCGGCAGGGCAGGCGCCATGGGCAGGGGGATGATAATCGACCCCCTTGCGCCGTCACATCCGAGCGCCCAGTCAGGATCGCCCATGAACTCCCCCACCCTGCCCCGCGGCGTTGCCCGCCTTGACCACCTCGGCGTGATCCGCGCCCACGGCGCGGAAGCCGCCAAGTTCCTGCAAGGCCAGCTCACCCAGGACTTTGTCCTGCTCGGCGCTGCCGAGGCCAGACTCACCGCGTTTTGCTCACCCAAGGGCCGCATGCTGGCCAGCTTCATTGGCTTCAAACGCGCGCCCGACGAGATTCTGCTGATCTGCAGCCGCGATCTGCTGGCATCCACGCTCAAGCGACTGTCCATGTTTGTGATGCGCGCACAGGTCAAGCTCAGCGATGCCAGCGAGGCGTTTGCCGTCTGGGGTGTCGCGGGAGAAGCAGACGCCGGTTTGGCCGCCACGCCCTGGAGCCAGATCCACACGGCAGACGGCCGCAGCTGGACCCGCCTGTACCCGGCCGAGGGCATTGCACGCGCCCTGTGTGTGGCCCCGATACCCGAAGGAGAAACGGCCCAGCCACCCGCCGGCCCCGAGCTGGACCTGGCGCATTGGCATTGGCTGGAGGTGATGAGCGGCGTGGCCACCATCACCCAGCCGGTGGTCGATGCCTATGTGCCGCAGATGGTGAACTACGAGTCGGTCGGCGGCGTGAGCTTCAAGAAAGGCTGCTACCCCGGCCAGGAGGTGGTGGCGCGCAGCCAGTTCCGCGGCACGCTCAAGCGCCGCGCCTACCGGGTTGCGGCCAACGAGCCCATGGCCGTGGGTCAGGACGTGTTTCACGACAGCGATGCCGAGCAGCCCTGCGGCACGGTGGTGGCCGCGGCCGCCAACCCCGTCGGCGGGTGGAACGCCATCGTCTCCATGCAGACCAAAGCGGCCGACGGCGGCCAGCTCAGCGCCGGCCCGGTCGGCGGCCCGGCGCTCACCCTGCTGCCGCTCCCCTATGACCTGCTGGACGACATCTGACGCTTTGCGGCTGCGCCCATGTGCCTGATCGCCTTCGCCGTTCAGGCGCAGCCCGGTCTGCCGCTGCTGCTCGCATCCAACCGCGACGAGTTTTTCGAGCGCCCCACCGCGCCGCTGCACCGCTGGGCCTTGCCGGCGGGCGGCGAGGTGCTGGCTGGCCGCGATCTGCGAGACGGCGGCACCTGGCTGGGCGTGAGCCTCTCTGGTCGGGTGGCGATGCTCACCAACGTGCGCGGCGCGCAGACCGCGCCCGCTCGGCGCAGCCGCGGTGAGCTGGCAACGCGCTGGCTGTCGGGCCAGCATCTGCAAGCCCTGTGTGCCGAGCTTGACCCGCAGGCTTATGGCGGTTTCAACCTGGTGGTCGGTGAGCTGCGCACCGGCGCCTGGCACTGGCTGAGCAATTGCAATCCCAGGCAACCGCACGCCGGCGTGGTGGCGCAACTCACCAGCCGCGCATTGCAACCGGGCGTTTACGGCCTGTCCAACGCCGCGCTGGACACGCCCTGGCCCAAAGCCTTGCGTCTGAAAGCGGCGCTGAATGAATCCCTGCAAGCGCTGAGCATTGCGAGCGAGCCCGGTCGGTCAGTCGGCTGGGAACGCGGTCTGATCCGCGCGCTGGCCGACGAAACCACCGCGCCTGCCGAGCAGTTGCCCGCCACCGGGCTTGCCCTGGAACGCGAGACGGGCCTGTCCAGCGCGTTTGTGCGTCTGCCGGCTCACGCCTATGGCACCCGCAGCAGCCTGGCGCTGCGCATTGCGGCTGCGCCGGACGCGCAGGGCTTGCGACTCGACGCGCACGAATGGACGCACACCCCGAGCGCTTTCGACCAGCCGCACCGCTGGGACGAAAACCGGCTGCACAGCGAAACCCTGACCTTTCAGCCCGCCTGAGCCCGCGGCGCAGCGCCGTTCACACGCGAATGAACATCTCCACGTGGGCAATGCCGGCCTCTTCGAACGGCTCGCCGCGCTGCTCAAAGCCCAGGCGCCGGTAAAAACCCTCGGCGCTGCGCTGGGCGTGCAGCATCACCTCGCGCTCGCCGCGCTGGGCAGCGGCGTCGAGCAGCGCCCGCAGCACCTGCTGCCCCAGATGGCCACCGCGCAGCACCCGGTTCACCGCCATGCGGCCAATTTTGGCCACGCCGGGCTGGTACGCCAGCAGCCGCCCGGTTGCCACCGCCTGCCCCAGCCGGTTGTAGGCCACCGCGTGTACCGCATCGGCGTCGGCCGCGTCCCATTCCAGCTCTTTGGGAATGCGCTGCTCCTCCACGAACACGGCTGTGCGGATCGGTTGCGCGTCGCCACCCAGCTCGTCCCAGCGGCCGGTTTTCACCGTGCTCACCGCCTCGCCAGCCTCGTAGCCCAGCACGATCTCGCGCAACGCCGTTGGCACCGGGCGGGACTTTTGCGTGGCGGGATCGGCGAACACATAAACGATCTCGCCCGAAATCAAGTGCTCGTCGCCCCGGAAGATGGCGCCGTGGAACACCATTGACGATTTGCCGATGTGGCTGCATTTCATTGCCACCTCGATCTGGTCATCCACCCGGGCAGACGCGTGAAACTCCACCGTGGCCTTGACCACGTAGAGATCGCCCTCCAGCAGATCCATCGATGCCTGATACGGCAACGCCAGCGCGCGCCAGTAGTCGGCGATGGCGGTGTCGAAGTACATCAGGTAGTGGGCGTTGAAGACGATCTTCTGCATGTCCACCTCGGCCCAGCGCACGCGCAGGCGGTGGAAAAATCGGAAATCGGAGCGTTGCTGTGGCATGGCGGGTTCGGTGCTGGGATTGGGGGAGCGTTCGTGGGGTCGCTGCAATTTTTCACGCGATCGACCTGTGGGCCGGTCAGGCATGCGACAAGCGTGATTTAAGAACACCGTCTCAGTATTTTCCTAGGTGTCGAAATGCCGTTGCGCCGTTAGGATGCGCGGGTTTGACACTCAACCCAGGAGATTCCAGATGAACAAGAACATTCTCGCGCTGGCGCTGACCGCGACCGTAT
This sequence comes from uncultured beta proteobacterium, assembly GCA_963831255.1. GTDB lineage: Bacteria > Pseudomonadota > Gammaproteobacteria > Burkholderiales > Burkholderiaceae_C > Hydrogenophaga. Next base: position 192,171 of record CAWHPI010000004.1, read on the forward strand.
CGGCCGGCGCATTTGCCCAAGGCTTCCCCAGCAAGCCCATCACCATCGTGGTGCCGTTTGCGGCTGGCGGCCCGACCGACACCGTGGCCCGCCAACTCGCCGAAGCCATGCGCAAGCCGCTGGGTGACGCGACCATCATCATCGAGAACGCGGCTGGTGCTGGCGGCACGATCGCCGGCACCAAAGTGGCACGCGCCGCGCCCGACGGCTACACCCTGCTGGTCTGGCACATCGGCATGGCCTCCACCGCAGGCCTGTACCGCAAGCTCCAGTTCAACGCGCTGACCGACTTTGAGTACCTGGGCATGATCAACGATGTGCCCATGACGCTCATCGGCTCGCCCAAGCTGCCCGCCAACACCTACCGCGATTTCGAGAACTACATCCGCGCCAACGGCGGCAAACTCAACCTGGCGCACGCCGGTCTGGGTTCGGCTTCGCACCTGTGCGGCCTGATGTGGCAGTCGGCGGTCAAGCTGGACAAGGCCATGACCACCATCGCCTACCGCGGCACCGGCCCGGCCATGAACGACCTGATCGGCGGCCAGGTGGATGTGATGTGTGACCAGACCACCAACACCGTGGCCCAGATCGAAGCCGGTCGCGTGAAGGCATTCGCCGTCACCACCGCCAAGCCGCTGTCTGGCAACAAGATCCTCAAGGACTACCCATCGCTGCAGGAAATGGGCCTGAAGGACTTCAACCTGACCATCTGGCACGGCATGTACGCGCCCAAGGGCACGCCACCCGACGTGACCAAAAAGCTCAACGACGCGCTGATGGTTGCGCTGAAAGACCCCGAGTTCGTCAAGCGCCAGGAGGCACTGGGTGCCGCGGTGGTGACCGACAAGCGCATGACGCCAGCCGGCCACAAAGCGTTTGTGTCTGACCAGATCACCAAGCTCAAGACCGTGATCGAGGCCGCTGGCCAGTTTGCCGACTGACCTGCGCTCCGCTTGCGTTCCAAAGCCGCCTTCGGGCGGCTTTTTCTTGGGCGGCGTTCTCTCGAATGCGCCGTCGGCTTGCGGCGGTTGCTCGCCGCGCGCGTCACGCCGGATCAGTCCGCAACGAAAGCTTGGCGCAGCGCGCGCGCAGCATCGCCGTGGGCAGTCAGCGCCTCGGGAATCGCACGACCGAACTGGATGAAGCCGTGCACCACGCCGCGGTAAATGTCCAGGTCCACAGGCACGCCGGCCAGACGCAGCCGGTCCGCGTACTGCACGCCCTCGTCGGTCAGCGGGTCGCACTCGGCCAGACCGATCCAGGCGGGCACCACACCCTCCAGATCGCGCGATTCGCCGCGATCATCCACGCCATCCAGCGGCGCGAACCGCCAGTCGTCGCGGTCGGCGGCGCTGCGCAGATAGTGATCAAAAAAATACGTGATCTGCGGCTCTTCCAGCAGAAACCCGTGAGCAAAGGTTTTGTGGGTGACGGTGCCCTGGTGACCGCCGGTGCCGGGGTAGAACAGCAGCTGCAAGGCGAGCGGCCAGCCGGCATCGCGCGCGGCAATCGCGGTGACCGCGGCCAGCGTGCCGCCGGCGCTGTCGCCGCCCAGCGCGATGCGCCGCGGGTCCAGCCCGAGGCCTGCGGCGTGCTCGCGCAGCCAGGCCAGGCTGTCCCAGGCGTCGTCCACCGCGGTCGGGAATTTGGCCTCAGGTGCGAGCCGGTAGTCGACCGAGATCACCGCGCAATGGGCCAGGTGGGCCAGGTGACGGCACAGCGGCTCGTGCGTGGCCACGCTGCCGATGGTGAAGCCGCCGCCGTGAAAGTACAGCAGCACCGGCAACGGACTTTCAGACGCCGGGGCAAACAGGCGCGCACGCAACTCGGCGCCGTCGCGCGTGGGAACGCGCAGGTCTTCCACCCGCGCCAGCTTGTGTGGCGGAATGTCGAGCACGCCGGCACCGGCCTCATAGGCGAGCCGGGCCTGAACGGGCGAGAGGGCATGCATGGGCAGATGCCCGGCGCGGGCGATGCGTTCGAGCACGCCGCGCATGGCGGGCGTGAGCAGAGCGCGGGGGTTGGTGTGGTGCGACATGGGCCGCCATTCTGCCCGCGACCGCATCGCGAACCTGAATGCGGTTGACCCGTGGGTGACGCAGCGCCGGACCGGCAGACCCGTATAGTTCTCGCAGTGCTGCGCTGGGCATCACAACCCCCTTCGAGAGACGAAGAGCCACCCAGCGCACACCGTGGAACCGGCTCCGCCGGGCCACTGGTGTGGTCCCCCTTGAGGGGAAGACGCGAAGCGGCGCGGGGGGACATCGGAATCCAGCATGGCCCAGATTCTCTACATCACCAACGTGCTCATCGACTTCGGCGCGCTGGCACAGCTCCAGGCCGAGTGCGAGCGGGTGGGCATTCGAAAACCGCTCATCGTGACCGACGCCGGCGTCAAAGCCGCTGGCCTGCTGGACAAGGCCGTGGCCGCCCTGCCCGGCCTCAGCCCCGCCGTGTTCGACGCCACGCCTTCCAACCCGACCGAGGCGGCCGTGCGCGCCGCCGTGCAGATCTACCAGGCGCAGGCCTGTGACGGCCTGATTGCCCTCGGTGGCGGCAGTGCCATCGACTGCGCCAAGGGCGTGGCGATTGCCGCGGTGCACGAAGGCCCGCTCAGGACCTACGCCACCATCGAAGGCGGCTCGCCCAAGATCACCGACCGGGTGCCGCCGCTGATCGCCGTGCCCACCACCGCCGGTACCGGCAGCGAGGTGGCGCGTGGCGCCATCGTGATCGTGGACGACGGCCGCAAGCTCGGTTTTCACAGCTGGCACCTGGTGCCCAAGACCGCCCTGCTCGACCCCGAGCTCACGCTCGGCCTGCCGCCCATGCTCACCGCTGCCACGGGCATGGACGCCATCGCCCACTGCATGGAAACCTTCATGGCGCCGCCCTTCAACCCCCCGGCCGATGGCATCGCGCTGGACGGGCTGGACGCGCGGCTGGGCCCACATCGAACGCGCCACGCGCGACGGCAGCGACCGCGAGGCGCGCCTGAACATGATGAGCGCCAGCATGCAGGGCGCCATGGCGTTCCAGAAAGGCCTGGGTTGCGTGCATTCCCTGAGCCACAGCCTGGGCGGCGTGGACCCGCGCCTGCACCACGGCACGCTCAACGCCATGTTCCTGCCCGCCGTGATCCGCTTCAATGCAGAGGCAGAGTCCATGAAAAAGGAGCGCCGCCTGGACCGCATGGCCCACGCCATGGGCCTGAGCAGCGGCAGCGAGGTACCCGACGCCATCACAGCCATGAACGCCCGCCTGGGCCTGCCGAGCGGCCTGGCCGCAATGGGCGTCACGCCCGATCTGTTCGACCGGGTGATCGAGGGCGCCCTGGCCGACCACTGCCACAAGACCAACCCCCGCCTGGCCTCGCGCGGACGACTACCGTGCCATGCTGGTTGCGGCCATGTGATACCGGACACCCATCCTGGTGATCAAACAAACTTGTTTTAAATCAAAAGACTAAACAGGAAACCTCAATTCGTTTCGAGGTAAAAGCCGTTGGGTGAACACCCGGGCAAATGGCTCAATACCATCGCATGGGCGTCACCGATCGGTGGTCACTCAGGCCGCTGACGCCGGCGCTACTTTCCCGCTGGCCGTGTCTGCCGGGCTGCGGCCGAACAGCCGGTTGAAGAAAATCGCCACGTCGTCCACCACCGTGAACACGGCCGGGATCACCAGCAGGCTCAGGAAGGTGGAGGTGATCAGGCCGCCGATCACGGCCACGGCCATGGGCGAGCGAAAGCTGCTGTCGGCCGCGCCCCAGCCCACCGCGATCGGCAGCATGCCGGCGCCCATGGCAATGGTGGTCATGACGATGGGGCGGGCGCGCTTGTGGCAGGCGTCCATGAGCGCGTCGAAGCGGTTCAGACCGTGTTCGCGCCGCGCCTCGATGGCGTACTCCACCAGCAGGATCGAGTTCTTGGTGGCAATGCCCATGAGCATGATCAGGCCGATGAGCGACGGCATGGAAAAGCTCTTGTCGGCCAGCAGCAGCGCCACGAAGGCACCGCCCAGCGACAGCGGCAGCGCGGCCAGGATCGTGAACGGGTGCAGGAAGGCCTTGAACAGCAGCACCAGCACGATGTAGATGCACAGCACGCCGGTCAGCATGGCCAGGCCAAAGCTGGCGAACAGCTCGCCCTGCACCTCGGCGTCGCCGATCTCCAGCACCTTCACGCCCGGCGGCAGGTTGCTCGATGCTGGGCAGCGCCTCCACCGCGGTCTTCATGTCGCCCAGCGGCGATGCCGGCCAGCTCGACCTCGAAGTTGATGTTGCGCGAGCGGTCGTAGCGGTCGATCACGGCCGGGCCACCGCCGAAGGTCAGCGTGGCCACCTGGCCGAGCATCACCGGGCCCTTGGCGCCGGGCACGGTCAGGCGTCCCAGCACGTCCAGGTCTTCGCGCGCCGCCGCGTCGAGCTTGACCACGATGGGCACCTGGCGCTGCGGCAGGTTCAGCTTGGGCAGCGCGCTGTCGTAGTCGCCCACGGTGGCGATGCGCAGGGTCTCGGCGATCGCGCTGCTGGTCACGCCCAGGTCGGCGGCGCGCGCCAGGTCGGGCGTGACGATGATCTCGGTGCGCACCAGCGCGGCGACTGGACTGGATGCTGCCCACGCCGGCGATGGTGCGCAGGTCGCGCTCGATGGCGCGCGGCGGCGGTGGTCAGGGCGTTGGCGTCGTTGCCGGTGAGCGTCAGGATGTATTTTTCGCCCGAACCGCCCAGGCCCACCTTGCTGCGCACGCCCGGCAGGTTGCTACATGGCCTCGCGCATCTGGTTTTCGATCACCTGCTTGCGCGGGCGCTCGCCACGCGCGATCGAGCTGGATGGTGAGCGCCGCCTTGCGCGATTCGGCCGCGCCCTGCGGCGCAAACGGGTCGCTGCCCGCCGAGCCGCGAGCCGATGGTGGTGTAGACCGATCTTGCACGTGTGGCACCGCGGTCGACCAGCACGCGCGCGCGCTCCGGCGATGGCGACGGTCTGCTTCAGCGTGGTGCCCGGCGGCAGCTCCAGGTAGACCTGCGTCTGCGAGTTGTCGTCGGGCGGAATGAAGCCCTGCGGCAGCAGCGGAATCAGCATGATGCGAGCCGACAAAGAACAGGCCGCCACGACATGGTGATCCAGCGGTGGCGGATGCACCAGGCGGCCCAGCCCTGGTAGGTGTCGCAGCCAGGCGGGTTCGTCCTGGTTGGTCATCCAGGCCCAGACGCGCCCAGAACGCGTTCTGCGCGCCCAGTGCGGGCGGTCTTTGGCCAGCACGACGGGCTTGCAGGATGTAGGCCGCCATCATGGGCGTGAGCGCGCGCGCCACGATCAGCGAGGCGAACACCGCGAGCGACGCGGTCCAGCCGAACTGCTTGAAGAACTTGCCCGGAATGCCCGACATGAACGCGGTGGGCAGGAACACCGCGATCAGCGTGAAGGTGGTGGCGATCACGGCCAGGCCGATCTCGTCGGCCGCCTCCATCGCCGCCTGGTACGGCGTCTTGCCCATGCGCATGTGGCGCACGATGTTTTCCACCTCCACGATGGCGTCGTCCACCAGGATGCCGATCACCAGCGAGAGCGCCAGCAGCGTCACCACGTTGATGGTGAAGCCCAGGTAGTGCATGCCGATGAAGGCCGGAATGGCCGACAGCGGCAGGGCCACGGCCGAGACCACCGTGGCGCGGAAGTCGCGCAGGAACAGCCACACCACCAGCACGGCCAGCATCGCGCCCTCGTAGAGCAGCGCCATGGAGCCGTCGAACTCCTCTTGCACCGGGGTCACGAAGTCGAAGGATTCGGTGATCTGCAGATCGGGCCGGGCTGTCACGCAGCCCTTGCAGGGCGGCTGCGCACGCCGGCGCCCACCTCGACCTCGCTGGCGCCACGGCTGCGCGCCACCTCGAAGCCCACCACCGGCTTGCCGTTCGAGAAACGCGGCCGCGCGTGGGCTCGGCGATGGTGTCTTCGACGGTGGCGATCTGGTCCAGCCGGATGCGCGGCCGTCGGACAGCGACAGTTCCAGCGCCGCCAGCTCCTCGGCCGACTTCAACGAGGACAGCGTGCGCAGCGGCTGCTGGCTGCCACCGATGTCGGCCACGGCCGCCCGCGCTCTCGATCTGCACCTTGGCGAGCTGGCGCGAGATGTCGGCCGCCGTGGCGCCCAGCGCCTGCAGCTTGAGCGGGTCGAGCAGGATCTGCACCTCGCGGTCCACCCCGCCCACGCGGTTGACCGCGCCCACGCCGCGCACCGACAGCAGCAGCTTGGCGACGTCGTTGTCCACAAACCAGGACAGCGCCTCGTCGTCCATCTTGTCGGAGCGACACGGTGTAGGCCAGCACCGCGCCGCCCGCCAGCTCGATCTTGTTGATGATCGGCTCGCGCAGGTCGCTCGGCAGATCGCCGCGCACCTGGGCCACGGCGGAGCGCACGTCGTCCAGCGCTTCCTGCGTGCCCTTCTCCAGCCGGAACTCGGCGGTGATGGAGACCACGCCGTCCTGCACCTTGGTGTAGATGTGCTTCAGGCCCTGCAGCGTGGCCAGGCTGTTTTCGATCTTGCGCGCCACGTCGTTTTCGAGCTGGTTCGGCGCCGCGCCGGGCAGGCGTGGCCACGATGGTGATGTTGGGCACGTCCAGATCGGGGAAGTTCTGCACCTTCATCGAGCTTGAACGAGAACAGGCCCGCCAGCGTCAGCATGACGAACAGCATCGACGGCCGGAATCGGGTTGCGGATGGACCAGGCGGAGACGTTCATTTGCCTCCCCCCGCATCGCCTTCGGCGCTACCCCTCGAGGGGGCGGCACTGGCGGCCTGGCAGAGCCAGTTCCGCGGTGCCCTGGCATGGGCGCTTCTTCTCGCAGCCGTGCGTCGTTTGGCGTGTCGTTTTCATTGGACTACTTTCACCAGATCGCCGTCGTTCAGGAAACCGGCGCCCTGCACCGCCACCCGGTCCTTCGGCTGCAGCCCCTTGACCACCTCAACCCGCTCACCCACGCGCCGGCCGGTCTGCACCTGGCGGGCCGTGGCCTTGTTGTCCGCGTCGACCACGAACACGAAGTTGTTGCCGTCGCGCACCACGATGGCGGGCGTGGGCAGCGTCAAGGTCTCGCTCTGGCCCAACGCAAAGCTGCCGCGCGCAAAGGTGCCGGCTTTCAGGTCGTTGTGACGCGGCAGGTCCACATAGACCAGGATGTTGCGCGTCAGCTCGCTGGCGCTGGGGGCGATGGCGCGCACCTGCCCATCCAGCTCGGTGCCGGTGGCCAGCGTCACGCGCGCCTTCTGGCCGATGCGAATGCGCCCGACCTCGCTGGCGGTGACTTCCGCGCGCCACTCCATGCGGCCCTGGCGAATCAGGCGAAACAGCTCCTGGCCAGCGCCCACCACCGCGCCCACGGTGGCGCTGCGGGCTGAGATCAGCGCCATCGTCGGGCGCGGTCACCGTGGTGTTGCCCAGGCGGATTTCGGTTGCACCGAGCAGCGCCTTGGCCGCTTCCCACTGCGCCTTGCCCACCTTTTCCTGGGTCAGGTACTGGGCGATCTGCGAGGCCGAGAGCGCGCCGCTGTCCTGAATGGAGCGCGCGCGGTCGGCGTCTGCCTTGGCATTGAGATAGGCCGCCTCGGCCTGCACCACGCTGGCCTGGCTTTGCAGGATGTCGGCGCGCGCGGTGTCGGTGGTGAAGGTGGCCAGGATCTGGCCTTTTTTCACCGCGTCACCCACGTTCACCGTCACCTGCGCCAGCCGCAGCCCGTTGACCTCGGCACCCACGCTGGCCTCCTGCCAGGCGCTCACGTTGCCATTGGCCAGCAGCGTGATGGGCAGGGTTTCGAGCTTGGGTTCGGTGACAGAGACCGTCATCACCGGTTTCGGCGCGGCGGCGGCTGCGGCCTGCGCTGGTGCGCCACCGGCTGGCTTGCGCAGCGACCACACCAGCGCGGCCAGCAGCACCACCGCGATCACGGCGGCCAGCACCAGCCATTTTTTGCGGCCCGTGGCCGAGGAATTTTCAGAGCTCATGATGGATTCTTGAAGGCGTTGTCGGTGGGTTCGGGCGTCGCGGACACCTGGGCAGCATCGAAGCCGCCACCCAGGGCGACATACAGATCGATCCAGGCCTGGATGCGGCTTTGCTGCAGGGCGACCGCGCCGCTGTCGGCGTTGAGCTTGAGGCGGCGCGCCTCCTCCAGCTCGTTCAGGCTGGCAAAGCCGACCCGGTAGCGCGCCTCGGTGCCGGTGAAGGACTGGGCGTAGCCGGCCAGCGCGGTGGCGTTGCTGGTCTGCTGCTCGCGCAGCGAGGCCAGCGCCACCAGCGCGCGCTCGACCTCGGCCACCGCATTGCGCAGCGTGGCGGCGTAGGCCACGGCAGCGCTGTCGTAACGCGCCTGCGCGCTGTCCACCCCGGCCTGCAAGGCGCCGCGCCCGGTCAGCGGCAGACTGAGCGTGAACGGCCCGACCGACCAGCTGTTGAATGTGGCGTCCACACCGGCGGTGCTCACCCGGCTGCGCAACAGGCTGCCCGACAGGCTGAGGCTGGGCAACAGCGCGGCTTGCGCCACACCGACCGACTCGGCGGCCGCCACCAGGGTGCGCTGCGCGCGAAACACATCGGGGCGCTGCCGGAGCACCTCGGCGGGCACGGCGTCCACACCCAGCAGGCCCTCCAGCGCCGGCCCGGCGGGCAGGGCTGGCGCCTGGGCAAGCTGGGCGCGCAAGGCCGGCTCGGTGATGCCGGTGAGCGCCACCAGCGATTTCAGTTGCTGCTCGCAGCTTTGGGCCTGCTGCTGGTAGCGGCTGGCGGCATCGGCCGCGCTCGCGCGGGCAAGGGCCGCGACCGCGGGTGCCGTGAGGCCAGCGCTCTCGCTCTGCGCGGTGGCGCGGGCGGTGGCCGAGCGCGAGTCGCGGTCGTCCTGCACCACCTGCAGCTGCACCTGGCACAGGCGCAAACCGAAATAACCGGCGGCCAGCTCGGACGCCACCAACACCCTGGCCTCATGCCAACCGGCGCCGGCCGCGTCTTGCCGGGCCTGCGCGGCATTCACACCCGCCTGGGCACCGCCCCACACATCCAGCGCCCAGGACGCCTGCACCCCAGCGCCCAGCGTGGTGGCCAGCGACTGGCCCAGCACCTGCCCCCCGCGGCTGGCGCTGGCCACCGCCGCCACCTGCGGTGCGCCCGCGTTTTGCTCAGCGCGCAGCTGTGCCCGGGCATCGAACACCAGGGCCCGCGCCTCGGCCACGCTGGGGCTCAGCGCCTGCGCGCGGGTCAGCCAGTCGGCCAGCACCGGGTCGTTGAAGCGAGACCACCACCGCGCCAGATCGGCCGAACTGCCCTGGTGCGCCAGCGGCGGCGCGTACCAGGCGGCGGAGAGGGCTGGCGGCTCTGGTGCGGGCGGTGGCGTGACCGCGCAGGCTCCGAGCAGAGAGGCCGCCAACAAGGCAGCACAAGATCGAACAGTGATCAACGGAAAATTCCTGAAAAACAGAAAAAACGGGCGCTGGGCGACACCCCAGCAGCCTGCTGCGCGGCCAGCGCACGCGATCGGCACAGTGAGCGGCGCCATCATGGCCGACAGCCCGCTGCATGTTGTGTCGTTTTGTCTCGGCGCAACCGCGTTTTGTAACACCAAAGGCCCCGAAACTGTTTTGGTCGCCTGTTCAGTCGTCCGCCTGGTCCACCAGGTCGGGGAACAGCACCTCGACGAAACCGAAGCGCGTGAAGTCGCGCACCCGCATCGGGTAGAGCTTGCCCCAGAGGTGGTCGCACTCGTGCTGCACCACGCGCGCATGGAAGCCCTCCGCCACACGGTCGATCGGCTCGCCCCGCAAGTCGAACCCCTGGTAGCGGACCTTGCGCCAGCGCGGCACCACGGCCCGCAGGCCCGGCACCGAGAGGCAACCCTCCCAGTCTTCCGCCTCTTCGTCCCCGATCGGGGTGATGATCGGGTTGATCAGCACGGTGCGCGGCACCGGCTCGGCGTCCGGGTAACGCGGCACGACGGCGCCGGTGCCAAAGATCACCAGCTGCAGGTCGACCCCGATCTGCGGCGCCGCCAGGCCGGCGCCATTGGCCGCGGCCATGGTCTCGTCCATGTCGGCCACCAGCCGGTGCAGCTCGGGGGTGTCAAACGCGGTGACGGGCTGGGCGGTGCGCAGCAGGCGCGGGTCGCCCATCTTCAGAATGGTGTGAACGGTCATGGTGAAAGCGGCTGTAGGCAGCGATGTGAAACACAGGCCTTGCGGGGTGGCCGGGATGACAGGGGATTTTGATGCAGGTAGAGTGACCCACGTCGGCGCGTGCTGACTTGTCCTTTGGAGGTTCCCCACATGCCAATCCACACCCGCAACCGAACCCCAACGCTGCCCGCCTCCACCCCGGACCGCAGGCTGCGCCTGGCCGCTGCCAGCCTGCTCCTGCTGGGCGGTGCGCTCGCGCTGAGCAGCGCCAACGCCCAGGGCGCAGACATCTTCAAAGGCGCCGATCTGGCGCTGGGCGCAAAAGCTGATTGCAGACAACAAGTGCGTGGCCTGCCACATCAGCAAGGTCGGCGGCGACGGCAGCAAGATGTACAAGCCCGCCGGGCGCATCAACACGGCGGGTCTGCTGCGCGGCATGGTGGAGATGTGCAACACCAACATGAACCTGGGCATGTTCCCGGAAGAAGTCACTGCCGTGGCGGCGGTGCTGAACCGGGACCATTACAAGTTCAAGTGAAGCCGGATGGCGGATCTGGGTGTGCCAGCAAGGCCATCATGCCCGCTTCGTCCAGCACCGCCACGCCCAGTTCCTGCGCCTTGGTCCAGCTTGCTGCCGGCCTCGGCGCCGGCCACCACGTAGTCGGTTTTCTTGCTGACCGAGCCGGCCACCTTGGCGCCGGCGGCTTCGAGCAGGTCCTTGGCCTGTTCGCGCGCTGAGCGTGGGGAAGGTGCCGGTGAGCACGAAGGTCTTGCCGCCAGCGGTTGCGGCGCCCGTTCGGCCGGTTCGCCCTCGTCCCAGGTGCAGGCCGCAGGCGCGCAGCTGCTCGACCACCTCGCGGTTGTGCGGCTGGTCGAAGAAGGTGCGCAGGCTTTGCGCCACCACCGGACCCACGTCGTTCACCTCGAGCAGCTGCTCGACGGTCGCGTCCATGATCGCGTCCAGACTGCCGAAATGGCGCGCCAGCTCCTTGGCCGTGGCCTCGCCCACGTGGCGGATGCCCAGGCCGAACAGAAAGCGCGGCAGCGTGGTCTGCTTGGATTTCTCCAGCGCCACCAGGATGTTCTGCGCCGACTTCTCCGCCATGCGCTCCAGGCTCGACCAGCGCCGTGAGGCCCAGCCGGTAGAGGTCGGGCAAGGTCTTGACCACGCCGGCGTCCACCAGCTGCTCGACCAGCTTGTCGCCCAGGCCTTCGATCTCCACCGCGCGGCGCTGTGCGAAATGCAGGATGGCCTGCTTGCGCTGCGCGCCGCAGAACAGGCCGCCGGTGCAGCGGTGGTCGACCTCGCCTTCTTCGCGCACCGCCGTCGCTGCCGCACACCGGGCAATGGCTGCGGCATGGTGAACGGCGCGGGCTCGCCGACGCCGCTTGTCGACCAGCACCGAGACCACCTCGGGAATCACGTCGCCAGCGCGGCGCACGATCACCGTGTCGCCCACGCGCACGTCTTTGCGCCGCGCCTCGTCCTCGTTGTGCAGGGTGGCATTGGTCACGGTGACGTTGCCCACGAACACCGGCGCGAGCTTGGCCACCGGCGTGAGCTTGCCGGTGCGGCCCACCTGCACGTCGATCGCGAGCACGGTGGTGAGCTGTTCCTGCGCCGGGTATTTGTGCGCCACCGCCCAGCGCGGCTCGCGGGTGACGAAGCCCAGCTGGCGCTGCAAGGCGAGCGAGTTGACCTTGTAGACCACGCCGTCGATGTCGTAGGGCAGCTGGTCGCGGCTGGCACCGATGCGCTGGTGAAACGCCACCAGCTCGTCGGCACCGCAGCGCCAGCGCGGTCTGCTCGGCCACCGGAAACCCCCAGGCCTTGAGCTGCATCAGCAGCTCGCAGGTGGGTGTCGAACGCCGGGCCGCCCTGCTCGGGCGGCGTGATCTCGCCCAGGCCATAGGCGAAGAAGCTCAGGGGGCGCTGGGCCGCAATGCCGGAGTCGAGCTGGCGCACCGCGCCGGCAGCGGCGTTGCGCGGGTTGACGAAGGTTTTTTCACCCTTGACGCCGGCGGCGATCTTGGCGCGCTGGCGCTCGTTGAGCGCATCGAAGTCGTCGCGCCGCATGTAGACCTCGCCGCGCACTTCGAGCACTGGCGGCGCATCGCCGGGCAAACGGAGCGGAATCTGATGAATGGTGCGGATATTGTGCGGTGACGTCTTCGCCCACCTCGCCATCACCGCGCGTGGCGGCCTGCACCAGCACGCCGCTGCTCGTAGCGCAGGCTCATGGCCAGGCCGTCGAACTTGAGCTCGGCCACGTATTCGACCGGCGGATCGTTCTCGGCCAGACCCAGCGCACGGCGCACCCGGTTGTCGAAATTCAGCGCGCCACTGGCCTCGGTGTCGGTCTCGGTGTTGATCGAGAGCATGGGCACCACATGGCGCACGGGCGAGAAGCCCTCCAGCACCCGCCCACCAACACGCTGCGTGGGCGAATCGGGTGTGAGCAGTTCCGGGTGTGCACGCCTCCAACGCCTGCAGTTCCTGAAACAGCCGGTCGTATTCGGCATCCGGGATTTCGGGGTCGTCGAGCGTGTAGTAGCGGTGCGCGTGGTGATGCAGCTGCGCGCGCAGGGCCGCGGCGCGCTCAGACGGATCGGGCTCGGAAGTAAAGAGATCGGAGGTGCTCATGGGAAACATACAGAGACGGGCCTGGCGGGGAAGTCAGCCCAGGATGCCGCGGAACTGGCTTCGCCAGGCCGCCAGCATCGCCCCCTGAAAGGGGGTGACGCGCTGAAAGCGCGGCGCGGGGTCAGCTAAAAAGCCTGCGCGCCTGCGGCGAACCCGCCGACAGATCGCGCCCATCGAGTGCGTCGTACAGACCCTCAAGGTCGGCACCAATCTGGTCCAGCGCTTCGACCGACAGGGGCTGGCCGGCGTCGTCGGTGACCACGCCGTCCATCGCCTCGGCCAGCGCGGTAGCAGCCTGGCGCATGCGCGCAAACGGCTGCTCGCTTCGGGGCACGTGCGTGACCTCCAGCGACAAGGCCAGCTCGCGCAGCGCGCTTTGCTCCGGGTCTTCGGCCATGGCGGCCTGCGGGTCGAACGCCAGGCTGAGCAACGGCGCCTGCCCGGCACCGCTGCCGGGCAGCACCATGCGCCCGGGCAGCGCACCGGCCACAAAGCCCTGGCGGGCGGCGTGCTGCGGTGACGTAGCCGGGGCTCCAGGCGGCGCGGCGCGCGCGCAGGGTGAAGCCGAGCTGGGCGTCGTGGCCGCTGGCAAAGGCGTCGAGCTCGCGGGCGCGGGCCACCTCGGCGCGCATGTCGGGGAAGTCGGGCGCAGCGCCCACCGCGTCGGCAAAGGCCTGCGCCTTGACCACGAACTCGGAAAATTCGATGTCGTTCAAGGCGCCGGCGCGATTCGCCAGTTGCACGCCCGTCTGCAGCGCGCGGTAGCGCAGCCCGAGGCGTGGCGTTTCCCATTCGCCGCTGGCGGCACTCTGGCCCTCCACCGCAAAAGGCTTGCTGCCAACCCGGCGCGTGCCGGGCAAGGCGGCCAGCACCGCGTCGCCAGACACCTCGTTTTCCAGCGCGAGCGGGGCGATCACGTCGATCAGGGCGTCCAGCGCGGGGCGCTTTTCTGGCGCGGCGACCATGGGGTTGAACGCCACCGACGCGGGACCGGGCGTTGGTGGCACCGCGAATGCCGCGGTGGGTGCGCGATCCGGGTTATCCAGACCGCCCAGATCGTCGGGACGGGTGGGCATGTCGTCGTCCAGCACCGGCTCGATGCGACCGTGTTCGTCGGTTCCAGGCGCGGTTTCCGGAAAGGTCGAAGCCACCGGGGGGTCGCCAGGCCCACGCTCGGCCGGGTCGGCGCCGCGATCGCGCACGGTGCGCGGCAGGTTGCGCCGGGTGATCCAGGCGTTGTAGGCCACCACCCCGGCCAGAACGAGGCCGCCGATGATGGCCAGGCTGACTTGCAGAGTGCTCATGGTGTGTGCTGGGTGCGTTGGGTCAGGTGGCCTCGAGCATACCGGCGGCAGACTCCATGTCGACCGCCACGATGCGCGAAACGCCCTGTTCCTGCATGGTCACGCCGATCAGCTGGCGCGCCATTTCCATGGCGATCTTGTTGTGGCTGATGAAGAGGAACTGCGTTTCCTTGGCCATGGTGGTGACCAGCCGGGCGTAACGCTCGGTGTTGGCGTCGTCCAGCGGCGCATCCACCTCGTCGAGCAGACAGAACGGCGCCGGGTTGAGCTGGAAGATGGCAAACACCAGCGCGATCGCGGTCAGGGCCTTCTCGCCGCCCGAAAGCAGGTGGATGGTCTGGTTTTTCTTGCCCGGCGGTTGCGCCATCACCTGCACGCCGGCGTCCAGAATTTCTTCGCCGGTCATCACCAGGCTGCGCGTTGCCGCCGCCGAACAGCTCGGGGAACATGCTGCCGAAGTGGGTCGTTGACGGTCTCGAAGGTGCTGCCCAGCAGCTCGCGGGTTTCGTTGTCGATCTTCTTGATCGCGTCTTCCAGCGTGGTCATGGCTTCGACCAGGTCGGCGGTTTGCGCATCGAGGAAGGTCTTGCGCTCGCGCGACTGGCTGAGCTCGTCGAGCGCGGCCAGGTTGACCGCGCCAAGCGACTGAATCTCGCGGTGCAGGCGATCGATCTCGCCCTGCAGGCCGCTCAGGCGCACATTGCCCTCGGTCACGCTCTGCGCCACCGCCGCCAGATCGGCTTCGGCTTCAGCAAGCTGCTGGCTGTACTGCTCGACGCCCAGGCGCGCGGCCTGCTCCTTGAGCTGGAAGTCGGTGATGCGGCTGCGCAGCGGGTCGAGCTGGCGCTCGAGCTGCAGGCGGCGCTCGTCGCTGGCGCGCAGCTTGGCGGTGAGATCGTCGTAGTGGCTGCGCAGCGCGCCCAGTGCCTGCTCGCGCTCCAGCTTCATCGCCAGCGCGCTTTGCAGACCGGCCTGGGCCGCGGCGTCGTTGAGCCGGGCCAGTTCGTCGCTGGCGCGCTGCTGCTCATCGAGCAAGGCGGTTTCCTGCGCAGCGGCGGTATCGACCGAGCGGCTGCAGCTCGGCCTGGCGCGCCTGCAGGCTGCGCAGGGAGAAGGTGGCTTCCTGCGCGCTGCGCTCCAGGCTGCGCTGCTGTTCGCGGGCCTGGTTCAGCGCGCGCTCGGCGGCGATCACGCCGTCGTCGAGCTGCGCGTGGCGCTCCTGGCTGTCGGCCAGCTGCAGGTCAAGCTCTTCAAAGCGGGCCTCGGCGGTCACACGGCGCTCCTGCAGCTCGTCGAGCTGCGCGTCGACCTCGGCCAGATCGGCGGCAATCTGCGCGCCACGGGCGCGCGACTGTTCGGCCAGCTGGCTCAGGCGCAGCGCCTCAACCTGCAGCGTGTGGGCGCGGGAGCGGGTGTCGGCGCCTTCGCGGCGCGCGCTCACCAGGCGCTGCGAGGCATCGGTGTAGGCGGCCTCGGTGCGCACCAGCGCCGAGCGCGCCTGCTCGTTGAGCAGCACCTGGGCACGCAGCTGCTTGTCCAGATTTTCGATTTCCTGTGCGCGCGCCAGCAGACCAGCCTGCTCGCTGTCGGGCGCGTAAAAGCTCACGCTGTGGGCGCTGACAGCGTGGCCGCCGGGCACAAACACGGTCTCGCCTGGCGCCAGGCGCTCGCGCGCCGCCATGGCGTCTTCCAGCGTCGGCGCGCTGCAGACAGCCTTGCAACCAGTCGGCCAGCAAGCCTTTCTGGCCCGCGTCGTTCAGGCGCAGCCAGTCTGCCAGCGGCTTGAGTCCCGACCCACCGGGCTGGGCCACAGCGGCGGTGGCGGGTGGGTGGTAGAAGGCCAGCTTGGCCGGCGGCGCGTCGTTGCCGAAGGCGCGCACCATCTCCAGTCGCGAGACCTCGAGCGCGCCCAGGCGCTCGCGCAGCGCGGCCTCCATCGCGTTTTCCCAGCCCGGCTCCACATGGATGCGGCTCCACAGGCCTTGCAGGCCATCGAGCCCGTGTTTGGCCAGCCAGGGCGCGAGCTTGCCGTCGGTTTTCACCTTCTCCTGCAAGGCCTTGAGCGCCTCCATGCGCGCCGACAGATCGGCCTGCCGGGCCGATTCCTGGTTGACCGCCTGCTGCGCGGCGCGGCGTGCGTCGTCCAGCTCGGGCACCCGCTCCTGCAGCTCGTGCAACACCGCCTCGGCCACCTCGGCCTGTTCCTGCGCGGCGGCAAGCTCGCCCTGCGCCTCCTGCACGCGGGCCTCGTCGGGTGCGGCCAGCGCGCTGCGGTCGGCGCTCAGGCGCTCGTGGCGCTGGCCGAGCTGGCGGCTCTGTTCTTCGATGCTGCGCTGCTCGGCCGCCAGCACCTGAATCTGCTGCTGCACCTGGCCCACGCTGTTGCGCTGCTCGCTGGCGCGGCTCTGCGCCTGGCGCAGCGCGTCTTCCAGCGCGGGCAAGGCGCCAGCCTGTTCTTCGCCCTGCGCGGCCAGCACCACCGACTGCTCGTCGGCCACCAGCAGGGTTTCGGCGATCTGCTCCAGCTCCAGCTGTGCCTCATGGCTGCGGGTGCTCCAGGAGCCGATCTGCTCTTTGAGTTGCACCAGACGCTGCTCGACCCGGGTACGGCCCTCGACCACAAAGCGGATCTCCGCCTCCAGCTTGCCCACGTCGGCGGTGGCTTCGTACAGCTTGCCCTGAGCCTGGTTGACCTGATCTCCCGCCGCGTAATGCGCCTGGCGGATGGTCTCCAGCTCGGACTCCACGCGGCGCAGATCGGCGGTGCGCGACTCCAGATCGGTCAGCGCCTGCGCGGCGGCCTGTTGCACCTGTGTCTGATCGGCCTCGGCCTCGGCGCGCTTGAGAAACCAGAGCTGGTGCTGCTTGAGGGTGGCACCGGCTTGCAGCGCGTGGTAGCGCGTGGCCACCTCGGCCTGCTGTTCGAGCTTGTCGAGTTGCGCGTTGAGTTCGCGCAGGATGTCTTCCACACGGGTCAGGTTTTCGCGCGTGTCGGCCAGGCGGTTGGCGGTCTCGCGGCGGCGCTCTTTGTATTTGGAGACCCCGGCGGCCTCTTCCAGGAAGAGCCGAAGCTCCTCCGGCTGGCTTTCGATGATGCGGCTGATCGTGCCCTGGCCAATGATGGCGTAGGCGCGCGGCCCCAGGCCGGTGCCCAGAAACACGTCTTGCACATCGCGGCGACGCACCGGCTGGTTGTTGATGTAGTAGCTGCTGGTGCCGTCGCGCGTGAGCACGCGCTTGACCGCGATCTCGGTGAACTGGCCCCATTGGCCGCCGGCGCGGTGGTCGCTGTTGTCAAACACCAGCTCCACGCTGGCGCGGCTGGCTGGCTTGCGGCTGGTGGTGCCGTTGAAGATCACGTCCTGCATCGACTCGCCGCGCAGCTCGGAGGCCTTGGACTCGCCCAGCACCCAGCGCACCGCATCCATGATGTTGGACTTGCCGCAGCCGTTGGGCCCCACCACGCCCACCAGCTGGCCGGGCAACAGAAAGTTGGTCGGCTCGGCGAAAGACTTGAAGCCGGAGAGCTTGATGGAATTGAGGCGCACGGGAGATGGGGAAAAGACCGTAAATGGGTCGCGAAAAAATGACTAAGCGTTTGATTTGTAACGAATTTTCGTTTCGCATCCAGGCCGCCAATCGCCCAGCATGATAACGCGCGGCACCCGGCCGCAGCCAGCCGCCGGAGCTGCCCCTGCACCCGCGGCGGCAACCGCTGGCGCGGATAATCGGGCCGATGAACCCCAAGTTGTCTCTCCTGCAGCCCTACCCGTTCGAGCGGCTGCGCCAGCTGTTTGCCAGGGCGTCACGCCCAACCCGGCCCACCGCGCGATCAGCCTGGGCATCGGTGAGCCCAAACACGCCACGCCCAGCTTTCTCAAGCAGGCGCTGGCCAGCTGCGCTCGACACCGGCCTGGCCAGCTACCCCGCCACCGCCGGCGAGCCAGCGCTGCGCGAGGCCTGCGCTGCCTGGGTGCAGCGCCGCTACGGTGTGGCGGTGAACCCGGCGACCCAGGTGCTGCCGGTCAATGGCTCGCGTGAGGCGCTGTTTGCGTTCGCGCAGACCGTGATCGACCCCACGCGCCCCGGGGCCACCGTGGTGTTTCCCAACCCGTTCTACCAAATCTACGAGGGCGCGGCCCTGCTCGGCGGCGCCGCGCCTCACTTCGTGGCCAGCGACCCGGCGCGCAACTTCGCGCCCGACTGGGACAGCGTGCCCGAAGCGGTCTGGGCCACGCACCCAGCTGCTGTTCGTCTGCTCGCCCGGCAACCCCACCGGCGCCGTGATGCCGCTGGACGAATGGCGCAAGCTGTTTGCGCTGAGCGACCGCCACGGCTTCGTGATCGCCTCCGACGAGTGCTACAGCGAGATCTACTTCCGCGACGAGCCACCGCTGGGCGGCCTGGAAGCGGCCACGCAGCTGGGCCGCAGCGATTTCAAGAACCTGCTGGCCTTCACCAGCCTGTCCAAGCGCAGCAACGTGCCCGGTCTGCGCAGCGGCTTCGTCGCCGGCGACGCGGCGCTGATCAAGCCCTTCCTGCTTTACCGCACCTACCACGGCGGCGCCATGAGCCCGGTGGTGCAGGCGGCCAGCATCGCGGCCTGGAACGACGAAGACCATGTGGTCGAGAACCGGCGCCATGTACCGCGAAAAGTTCGCCCAGGTCACGCCGCTGCTGGCCGAGGTGATGGACGTGGCGCTTGCCCGACGCCGCGTTTTACCTGTGGGCCGGCGTACCCGCCCGGTTTGCCCAGGCCGCCGATGGTCTGAGCGCAGACGAGGCCTTCGCCCGCGCGCTGCTGGCTCAATACAATGTGACGGTTCTGCCCGGCAGCTACCTCGCTCGCGAGGTCAATGGCCAGAACCCCGGCACCGGCCGGATTCGCATGGCACTGGTGGCCGAAACCACCGAGTGCCTGGAAGCTGCGCAGCGCATCGCCAGCTTCTGCCGCGGCTGATCCCTGTTCACACCCTACTTCGCTCACACCGCCACCAAGACATGACCCAACAACTGCAAAACCTGATCGACACCGCCTGGGACAACCGCGCCGAACTCTCCCCTGCTTCCGCACCCAAGGAGGTGATGGACGCGGTGGATCACGTGATCGCCGAGCTCAACATGCGGCCAGCTGCGCGTGGCCACCCGCGAATCGGTGGGCCAGTGGACGGTGCACCAGTGGATCAAGAAGGCGGTGCTGCTGTCGTTCCGGCTGAAAGACAACGAGATCATCAAAAGCGGTGATCTGGCCTTCTACGACAAGGTGAAGACCAAGTTTTCCCATCTGAGCGAAGCCGAAATGAAAGCCACCGGCGTGCGCGTGGTGCCGCCCGCCGTGGCGCGCCGCGGCAGCTACATCGCCAAGGGCGCGATCCTGATGCCCAGCTACGTGAACATCGGCGCCTATGTCGACGAAGGCACCATGGTCGACACCTGGGCCACGGTCGGCTCCTGCGCGCAGATCGGCAAGAACGTGCACCTCTCCGGCGGCGTCGGCATTGGCGGTGTGCTGGAGCCGCTGCAGGCCGGCCCCACCATCATCGAAGACAACTGCTTCATCGGCGCGCGCTCCGAGGTGGTCGAAGGCGTGGTGATCGAGGAAAACTCGGTGATCTCCATGGGCGTCTACATCGGCCAGAGCACCCCGATCTACGACCGCGAAACCGACACCGTGAGCTATGGCCGCGTGCCGGCTGGCTCGGTGGTCATCAGCGGCAGCCTGCCCAAGGCCGGCGGCAAATACAGCACTGTACGCAGCCATCATCGTGAAACGGTGGACGCGCAGACCCGCGCCAAGACCAGCTTGAACGAACTGCTGCGGGATTGATGCCTCCCACGCTCCGCCGCTTCACGGGTCGCTGCCCTCGCAAGGGGCAACAGCTGCGGCCCTGCCAGGCGGCCAACCGTGGTGTGCTGAGCCGGCCACCCTTTGTTGACATGACCGTTTTTTCTTCTGATCGCCTGAAAGGTCTCTTATGAGCAGCGGAACGATGGAGCGCATCCTGCGCCTGATGGCCGACAAGAAGGCCTCTGACGTGTACCTGTCGGCGCACGCGCCGGCGATGATCAAGATCAACGGCCAGACGATTCCGATCAACAGCCAGGTGCTGCCGCCCGAGGCGCCGCGCAACCTGCTGTCCGAGCTGGTGCCACCGACCCGCATCGAGGAGCTCACCGAAACGGGCGAACTCAACATGGCGGTGCCGCTGGAGGGTGTGGGCAATTTCCGCGTCAGCGCCATGCGCCAGCGCGGCAGCTACGCGGTGGTGATCCGCTTCGTGCCCGACGAAGTGCCGACGCTGGATTCGCTCAATGTGGCACCGATGCTGGCCGATCTGGTGATGGACAAGCGCGGCCTGATCCTGATGGTGGGCGCGACCGGCGCAGGCAAGAGCACCACGCTGGCCGCCATGATCGACCACCGCAACGAGAACACCACCGGCCACATTCTCGACGATCGAAGACCCGATCGAATACGTCTACAAGAACAAGCGCTCGGTGATCAACCAGCGCGAAGTCGGGCCCGACACCGCCTCGCTGCAGATCGCGCTGAAGAACGCGCTGCGCCAGGCGCCCGACGTGATTCTGATCGGCGAAATTCGCGACCGCGAAACCATGTCGGCGGCGATTGCCTACGCGCAGTCGGGCCACCTGTGCCTGGCCACCATGCACGCCAGCAACAGCTACCAGGCGCTCAACCGCATCCTGAGCTTCTACCCGGTGGAGGTGCGCCCCACCATGCTCGGCGATCTGGCCGCGGCACTGCGAGCCATCGTCTCGCAGCGCCTGCTGCGCACCCACACCGGCGGGCGTGTGCCGGCGATGGAGGTGATGCTCAACACCGCGCTGGTGACCGACCTGATTCAGAAAGCCGACTTTTCGGGCGTTCGCGAGGCCATGGAACAGTCGCTGGCTGAGGGTTCCCAGAGTTTCGAGCAAGACCTGGCGCGTCTGATCGTGGACGGCATCGTGACCCGAACCGAAGGCCTGAGCCACGCCGACTCGCCCAACAACCTGCTCTGGCGCCTGCAAAACGACTTCAACGCCGCCCGATCCAACTCATCCTCGGTGCCGCTGGAAGACGACAACGCCGACGCGGCCACCTTCACCGAGTTCACGCTCGACGTCAAATTCTGATGACCGCCACCCTGCGCCTGACCGAAGCCCTGATCGCCCGCCCCTCCGTCACCCCGCGCGACGAGGGCTGCCAGGCCATGATCGGCGAGCGGCTGGCGGCGCTGGGCTTTGCCTGTGAATCGATGGACAGCGGCCCGGCCGATCTTCGCGTCACCAACCTCTGGGCGCGGCTGGGCAGCGGACAGCAACCCACCCTGATCTTCGCGGGCCACACCGACGTGGTGCCCACCGGCCCGGTGAGCGCCTGGGGCAGCGACCCGTTCGTGCCCACGCACCGCGACGGCAAGCTGTTCGGCCGGGGCGCGAGCGACATGAAGGCCTCGCTGGCGGCCATGGTGGTCGCCTGCGAAGAGTTTCTGGCCGCCACGCCCCAGCCGCCGATCGACATCGCTTTTCTGCTCACCAGCGACGAAGAAGGCCCGGCCACCGACGGCACGGTGATCGTCTGCCGCGAGCTGACCCGGCGCGGTGAGCGGCTGGACTGGTGCATCGTCGGCGAGCCCACCTCGGTTGAGCGCACCGGCGACATGATCAAGAACGGCCGCCGCGGTTCGCTCAGCGGCAAGCTCACGGTCAAGGGCATTCAGGGGCACATCGCCTACCCCCACCTGGCCCGCAACCCGATCCACCAGGCGGCGCCGGCGCTGGCCGACCTGGCTGCCGAAGTCTGGGACACGGGTAACGCCTTTTTTCCGCCCACCAGCTGGCAGGTCAGCAACATCCACGGCGGCACCGGTGCCAGCAACGTCATCCCCGGCACCGTGGTGATCGACTTCAACTTCCGCTTCTCCACCGAGTCCACGCCAGAAGGTCTCAAGGAGCGCGTCGCTGCCATCCTGGCGGCGCACCAGCTGCAACCGGGTGAGGGTTACGACCTGGACTGGAACCTGAGCGGCCTGCCCTTTCTCACGCCGCCCGGCACCCTGGTGGACGCGGTGCGCGACGCCATTCGGAGCGTTACCGGCATCGAGACCCAGCTCTCGACCACCGGCGGCACCAGCGACGGCCGCTTCATCGCCCAGGTCTGCCCGCAGGTGATCGAGCTCGGCCCACCCAACGCGACCATCCACAAGATCGACGAGTGCGTGGCCGTTGCCGACATCGAGCCGCTGAAAAACATCTACCGGCGCGTGCTGGACAACCTGGCCGCGCAGGCCCGTGGCCAGCAGCCATGACCCTGCAAGACCTCCTGGCCCAGGCCACCGAGCGCCTGGCGGCCGCGCCATTGGCCTATGGCCACGGCACCAGCAACGCGCGCGACGAAGCGGCCTGGCTGATGCTCTGGCAGCTCGGCCTGCCGCTGGACAGCGATCTGGACGCACTGGCTGGTGATGCCGTCACCGAAGCGCAGTTGCAAGCGGTTCAGTCGCTGATCACCCGCCGCATTGAAACGCGCCAGCCCGCCGCCTACCTGACCCGCGAGGCCTGGCTGCAAGGCGTGCCGTTTTATGTGGATGAACGCGCCATCGTGCCGCGCAGCTTCATCGCCGAGCTGATCGCCGAGGGAGGCTTCGACGCCTGGCTTGGCGAAGACACGCAAACCGTGCTCGACCTGTGCACCGGCAACGGCAGCCTGGCCGTGCTGGCCGCCATGGCCTGGCCCGATGTGAGCGTGACCGGCGCCGATCTGTCGACCGATGCCCTGGCCGTGGCGCGCATCAACGTGGACCAACACGGGCTGGCCGAGCGCATCAGCCTGGTGGAGTCCGATGGCCTGGCGGCCTGCCCCGGCCCTTACGACCTCATCCTGTGCAACCCGCCGTATGTGAACGCCCAGAGCATGAGCGCCCTGCCCGCCGAGTACCGTGCCGAGCCCGAGCTGGCCCTGGCGGGCGGTGCGGATGGCATGGACTTCATCCGCCAGCTGATGCGCGATGCGCCCTCTCGTTTGTCACCCCAAGGCGTGCTGGTGCTGGAGATCGGCAACGAGCGCCCGTTCTTCGAAGCCGCATTCCCGCAACTCGAAGCCGTGTGGCTGTCCACCAGCGCCGGCGACGACCAGGTGCTCCTGCTCACCACCGAATCCCTTTCGGCGCAGGCCTCGCTGGCCGCGCCCGCCCCATGATCACCATCAAGAACATCGTCCTGCGACGCGGCACCAAGGTGCTGCTCGACAACGCCTCTGTCAACATCAATCCGGGCGAAAAATGCGGCCTGGTCGGCCGCAACGGCGCCGGCAAGTCCAGCCTGTTTCGCCTGCTCGATCACTCGCTGCACGAAGACAAGGGCGACTTCTATGTGCCGCCGCAATGGCGCATGGCGCAGGTGGCACAGGACATGCCCGAGACCAGCATCCCCGCCACGCAGTTCGTGATCGAGGGCGACACCACGCTGCTCGCCGCTCAGACCGAGGTGGCCGAGGCCGAGGCCAGCGACGATGGCGAGCGCATGGGCAACGCCTACATGGCGCTGCACGATGCCGGCGCGCACGATGCACCGGCCCGCGCCCAGGCGCTCATTCTCGGCCTCGGTTTTCGCACCGACGAGCTGGAGCGCCCGGTCGACAGCTTCTCTGGCGGCTGGCGCATGCGCCTGCAACTGGCGCGTGCCCTCATGTGCCCGAGCGAGCTGCTGTTGCTCGACGAACCCACCAACCACCTGGATCTGGACGCTCTGGTCTGGCTCGAAGCATGGCTGCAGCGCTACCAGGGCACCATGCTGGTCATCAGCCACGACCGCGAATTTCTCGACGCGATCACCAACGTCACCGTGCACATCGAGCGCGCTCAGCTGACGCGCTACGGCGGCAACTACAGCAAGTTTGAAGACATGCGCGCCGAGCAGATGGCGCTGCAGGCCACCGCCTTCTCCAAGCAGCAGGAGAAGATGGCGCATCTGCAGAAGTTCATCGACCGCTTCAAGGCCAAGGCCAGCAAGGCCAAACAGGCGCAAAGCCGCGTCAAGGCGCTGGAGCGCATGGAGAAGATCGGCCCAGTGCTGGCCGAGGCGGATTTCACCTTTGAATTCACCGAACCCCAAAACCTGCCCAACCCCATGCTGGCCATGCAGGACGTGGACTTTGGCTACCCGCCGCCCACTGGCAGCGGCGAGCCCATCACCATCGTGCGCGGCATCAGCCGCTCGGTGCAGGCCGGGCAGCGCATCGGCATCCTGGGCGCCAACGGCCAGGGCAAGTCCACCGTGGTCAAGACCATTGCGCGCGCCCTGCAGCCACTGGCTGGTCAGGTCACCGAGGGCAAGGGCCTGAACATCGGCTACTTCGCGCAGCAGGAGCTCGACGTGCTTCGGCCCGCCGACACACCGCTGGAGCACATGATCCGCTTGGTGAAAGAGTGCACGGCCGAAGGCCGCCTGCAAGGCCAGGCCACGCGCGAACAGGACTTGCGCGGCTTCCTGGGCAGCTTCAACTTCACGGGTGATCAGGTCAAGCAGGCTGTGGGCAGCATGAGCGGCGGTGAAAAAGCCCGCCTGGTGCTGTGCATGATCGTGTGGCAGCGCCCCAACCTGCTGCTGCTCGACGAACCCACCAACCACCTGGACCTCGCCACGCGTGAGGCCTTGTCGATGGCGCTCAACGAGTTCGAAGGCACCGTGATGCTGGTCAGCCACGACCGCGCCCTGCTGCGCGCGGTGTGTGATGAGTTCTGGCTGGTCTCGCGCGGCGGCATTGCGCCGTTTGACGGCGATCTGGACGACTACCAGCGCTACCTGCTCGACGTGGCCAAGCAGTCGCGGGAAGCGCAGCGGCAGGAACAGCGCGCGGCGCAGGCGACGCCTGTGGCAACTCCCACCCCCGTAGCGGTGGTGGCAACGCCGGGCCCGGACCAGCGCAAGCAAGAGGCGCTCAAGCGAGAACAGCTCAAGCCGCTGAAAAAGGAACTCGAACGCATCGAGAAGCAAATGGCGCAGTTCACACAGGAACGCGACGCCCTGGAGGCCACCATGAGCGGGCCAGCGTCACCCGCCGAGCTGGCCGATGCAGGGCGCCAGCTCAAGGCCGTGAACACCAGCCTGGAACCACTGGAAGAGCGCTGGCTGGAGCTCACCGAGCAGATTGAGGCGGTGGCAGCAGAATAGGGCCCGACCTCTTTGCAACCATGGCCTGCCACAGGCGGACCTCCACGCGGCCATTCATCAACGTTTCAACAAAGGAAAGCCACCATGCTGTCTCTCATCGGCACCCTGTTCATCGGCCTGATCGCCGGTTTCGTGGCACGCGCCATCAAACCAGGCGACGACGGCATGGGCTGGATCATGACGGCCGTGCTTGGCGTTGCCGGCTCGTTCTTGGCGAGCTACGGCGGAGCCGCGCTGGGCCTGTATTCCCCCGGTCAACCAGTCGGCTTCATCGCCTCGGTGATCGGCGCCATCGTCTTGCTGGTGATCTACGGCTTGGTGAAAAAGAAATAGGAGCAGGTACAACAAAGGCCAAAACAAAAAAGCCCTGATCTTTCGATCAGGGCTTTGTGTTTTTGGTGGGACGTGCGGGGGTCGAACCCACGACAAACGGATTAAAAGTCCGCTGCTCTACCAACTGAGCTAACGTCCCACTCGGCTCCGCAGTTCGCTTGTGGCTTGCTGCGAAGCCTCAGATTATAGCGTCTTTTTCAGCGATTCCTGAAGCACCATGAGAAGGCGCTGACGGATTCTCTGCCAGGGTGTTGATCACCCAGCCCGCAGCGCACAGCCCGAAGCTGGCGGTGACGCTGACCACCGAACCATAGCCGTGGCAGTTGAGTGAGCCATCGGCCGAATCGCCGACACCGCACGAAGCATCGGGCGCGGCAACCGCTTCTCGGCTGAACACACAGGTCACACCGATGGCGCCCTGCCGAGCTGCGCCGTGGTGCTTGCGCAGGCGGTAGCGCAGCTGCGCCAGCAGCGGGTCGTGTGTGACCTGCGCAAGATCGGCCACTTCCATCGCTTGCGCCTGACGCTTGCCGCCCGCCGCGCCCACGCTGACCAGGGCCACGCGCTCGCGCATGGCCCAGGCCGCCAGTGCGGTCTTGGCCGACACCTGGTCGCAGGCATCGATCACCGCCAAGGGGCGCACCCCACCCAGCGTTGCGGTCAGCAAAGCCGGCCAGTTTTGCGGCGTCACAAATTCGTCGACCACGTCGACCACACAGCCTGGGTGAAACTGCGCGATTCGCTCGCGCATGGCCTCGGTTTTGGCCTGACCCAGTGTGAGATCGAGCGCGTGGATCTGGCGGTTGATATTGGATTCGGACACATGGTCCAGATCGATCAGCGAGAGCCGTCGCACGCCGCTGCGCGCCAGTGCTTCCACGGCCCAGGAACCGACACCACCGATGCCAACCACGACCACATGGGCATCAAAGATCCGGTCTGCGCCAGCCACGCCATACAGGCGACGCAATCCGCCAAAGCGGCGCTCGAAGTCTGGCGTCACTCGCGTTCCAGCAACCACATCTGAAACCGAAAGCCCATGACGGCGCCCAGCCCGATACCGGCAACAGCAATCACGCTGGTGACGCTCAAGGTGGACAGGCCGGAGAGCCCTTGCCCGACCGTACAACCCAGCGCGGTGACGCCACCCACGCCCATGCAGGCCGCGCCAACCAGATGCAGCGCGGTGTCCTGCGTGCTGCGGAACCCTTCCCAGCGAAAGCTGCGCTCCAGCATGGCCTGCGCAAAAGCGCCCACCACGACCCCGACCACGGTGACCACACCGACCGTGAGCAGCTTGGAGGTGTCGCTGTAAAAGATCAGCCAGTCCAGCGTGTAGGCCATGGGTGCGGTGAAGGTGAGGGATTCCATGCGCCCGGTGTTGGTCGCGAGGTAAACCGCTTCCAGCGTCTCCGGGTGCTCGGCCACAAAGCCGAGCTGGCCGCTGACCCACCACATCGTCACAATCACCGCGCCAAGGCCCAGACCGGCGAGCAGGTTGTTGCCTGTGCGAAAGTCGCGCTCTGCAAGCGCCCAGGCGATCAGCACACCGCCCACCAGCAAGGCCATCAGCAGCCCCGCCAGCCCGGCGTTCAGGCCCGTGGCGGCTGTCACCCAGTGCGGCAAGGCGCCGCCCGCCGCAATCTCGAACGACACCGTGTCCACCGTGTTCACGCGCCACACAGCGATGACGCCGCGCAGGGTGGCGAAAGCAAAAAACCCCATCACGAAAAACACCACCAGCGACTTCAGGCTGCCCGCCCCGATGCGCACCAGGGTCTTGCTGCCACAGCCCGAGGCCAGCACCATGCCAAAGCCAAACAGCAAGCCGCCGATGGTGGCGGACAGCCAGATGATGCGGCCCGAGGTGTAGATGGTTTTGTCGGCATTGATCCAGCCAAGCCAGGCCATGCCGTAGAAGCCGAT
Source organism: uncultured beta proteobacterium (assembly GCA_963831255.1). Lineage (GTDB taxonomy): Bacteria > Pseudomonadota > Gammaproteobacteria > Burkholderiales > Burkholderiaceae_C > Hydrogenophaga. The sequence continues at coordinate 219,722 of CAWHPI010000004.1, forward strand.
GGTGGCAACGCCGACCGCCATGCCCCACATTCGCATGCGTGTCCACGAGCCCATGTTCACCACATCGCTGATGGCGCCCATGGTGCAGAAGTGGGTGCGCTGGGCAATGAACCCGAAGGCGATGGAGACCGCAAACGCAGCCCACAGAACCTGGTTTTGAAGCGCCGCGAGGGCTTGAATGTCGACGATGGGCATGGCCGGCATTGTAGAAGCTGGGCCGATCACATTCGGCCAGCCGGGCGTTCTGAAACCTGCTCAGCGCAAGCGGGTCAGGCGCTCGGCGCCGGCGGTGGCTGCTTCGGTGCCGGGGTGCTGCTTGACCAGCTGCTCCAGCGTGCGCCGCGCGCCCTTGGTGTCCTTGAGTTCCACCTGGCTGTTGGCCATGGCAAGCATGGCTTCAGGCGTGCGCATATGAGCAGGAAACTGCGTGATGAGGCGCCGGTGGGTTTCCATCGCTTCCTTGTAGGCGCGGGTGGCGTACTGCGCATTGCCCAGCCAGTACAGAGCCGATGGCTTGTAGCCACTGGTGGGGTAGCGGTTGAGAAAAGCGGTGTAAGCCTGCATGGCGCCTGCGAAGTTCGAACCCCGCAGCAACTCCAGCGCAGCATCGAAATCTCGCTTTTCGGCGGGTGCGGCGGTGAAGCTCACCTCGTCGTGCGTGATCTTCAGCGGCTCGACCTGGCGCAGCCGCTCGTCGATCCCGACCTGGGCATCTTTCTGCTGGCGCTGCAACTCTGAAACGTCGCGTGCCAGCTGCTCGTTCAGACCGCGCAGGCGCGCCACCTCGCCACGCAACTGCTCGATCTGGTTGGACAGATCGAGCAGGCTGCGGCGGGTGGTGGCGTCACTTTCGGCGTTCTTGGCCTGCAGCGCCTGTCGGGCAGCCTCGGCAGCCTGCTGGTTGGCATCGACCTTCTGGCGCAGCTCGATGATGGCCTTGCGGGCTTCGTCGTCGCCAAACAGGGCGTGGGCCTGTAACGGCCAAAGGGTGGCCAGCGCGAGCGGCAGCGCCGCCAGAACACCACGGCCTCGGAGAGAAAGCAGACGGGACATCAACAGCATGGCGCTCAACGGTAGGTCAGCTCGACGCGGCGGTTCTTGGCGAATGCTGCTTCATCGAGACCCGTCATCGCAGGCTTCTCTTCACCGAAGCTCACGGCTTCCATCTGGCTGTCCCTGACGCCCAGCAAGCCCATGGCACGGCGCACCGCTTCGGCCCGCTTCTGGCCCAGGGCGAGGTTGTATTCACGGCCACCGCGTTCGTCGGTGTGCCCTTCAAGCGCCAGGCGGCGGCTGGCGTCGGCCGCCAGATACCTTGCATTGGCCTCCAGCACCGAGGCGAACTCCGGGCGAATCTCGAAGCTGTCGAAGTCGAAATACACCACCCGCTGCAACGCGCTGGGCTGCGCCTTGTCGGCACCCGCAACCTCCACGCCGGCCACCCCGCCACCCGCAGCGCCCGAGGTTGAGCCGCCAGCGGCATTGCCTTGCTGCAACGCGCTCACCGAAGTACCAGCGCGATCCTGGACCTGCACATCCTCCAGCGGGACATTGGTGCAGGCGGCGAGTGCCAGCACGGTGCTGCCAAGCAGAACGCGCAGGCGCAGATCTCTGGCGCGCAGGGCAAGCGGCAGGCGGTTGAGCAGTTGAAACAAAGAGCGCATGGTTTTTCCTTTATCGGGTGATCGTGGTGAAGAAGTTGAGAGACATGAGACGGGAGGGGTCAGCGCTGGAACGGTCCCCAGGCGGGCTCGCGAATGTCGCCTTGCGCGCCGGCCAGACGTGATTTGATGCGGCCGTCCAGGCTGGTGGTCATGAGCGCTTCCTGGCCTTTGTCGCGGGTGGCGTAAATGATCATGCGGCTGTTGGGCGCGAAGCTGGGGCGCTCATCGGCGCTGGTTTCGCTGATCGCGGTCACTGTGCCGGTGGCCAGCTCCTGCAGGTGCAGACGGAATGCGCCATTGACCCGCGAGATGAAAGCCAGCCAGCGACCGTCCGGGCTGGGCGCCGGCGAAATGTTGTAGTTGCCGTTGAAGCTGAGGCGCTTCACATTGCCACCGGCTGCGTCCATCCGGTAGATCTGTGGCGAGCCGCCGCGGTCGCTCACGAAATAGATGCTCTTGCCGTCGGGGCTGAACACCGGCTCGGTGTCGATGCTGGATGTCTGAGTCAGGCGCTTGGGATCGGCACCGTCGGCGCCAACCAGGTAGATCTGCGCGTTGCCCGAGAGCGAGAGCGTGGCCACCAGCTGGCGGCCATCGGGCGACCAGGCAGGGGCGCTGTTGGAGCCTTTGAAATTGGCCAGCAGGCGACGCTTGCCAGTGGCCACATCGTGGGCATAAATCACCGGCTTGCGTGCTTCAAACGACACGTAGGCCAGCTGCGCACCGCTGGGCGCCCAGTTGGGCGAAATGATGGGCTCGGGACTGCTGAGCGCGGAGCGCGCGCCCTCGCCGTCGGCGTCTGCCACCCACAGGGTGTAGCGGGTGCCGGCTTTGGTGACGTAAGCGATGCGGGTGGAGAAAACGCCCTTGTCGCCGGTGAGCTTCTCGAACACGTAATCGGCAATGCGGTGCGCCGCCAGCCGCAGCGTCTGCGCGCTGACCGGGTAGCTCAGGCCGCCCAGGTCTTGACCGCGCACCACGTCCCAAAGCCGAAAGCGGACGTCGAAACGGCCGTCGGCCAGCCGTGTCACGCTACCCGTCACCAGGGAATCGGCACCCTTGTCGCGCCAGGGCGCGAGATCGGGGCGGGAGGTTTCGTCGAGCCCGCCAGCGATCGCTGGCACGAAGCGGAACTGGCCGCTGCGCTCCAGGTCGGCGCGAACGATGGCGGCAATGTCTTCGCTGGCTGCGTCGTTGCCGCGGAAGCCCACCACCGAAAACGGGAACTGGGTCAGGCCCACCCCAGACACTTCCACGCGAAACTGCGCCAGCGCGTCGCGCACAGGCCAGGCCATGAGAGGAAGGGATGCCGCGGCGATGCCCAGCAACTGGCGGCGTTGAGCCTGGGCCCTGGGGTCAAAACGGGTCAAGTCGGGCGTCCTTTTTTGTTCGGGAGATGGTTGCGAAGTCAAGCACTCAGGCGCTTTCGTGACAGCCATTGATAATAACGGAGGGGTTTTCACCCCCCGTGACAAGATGTGAGAGACACGCGCCGGCGCAGGCTGAAAAACCGCGTCGGCACCCGCTGCAGGCCTGCTCGTGATCCGGCTCGCGCGAAAATGTTCCGCAACCACCGCCCTTTGCTTCGCCGCTTTTGAACACCGAGAACACCCCCATACCTCTGCCTGTCGATTCGGTGCGTCAACGGCTGCAAGCGCCTCTGGCCCTACTTCCGGTCGGCGCGCGGCGGCATTGCGCTGGCGGCGGTGGCCACGCTGGTTGGCGCGTTGACCGAGCCCATGATTCCGGCGCTGCTCAAGGCCCTGCTCGACCGTGGCTTCACCGACGGCGCGATTGCGCTGTGGATGGTGCCAGTGGCGCTGATCGGGCTGTTTGGCCTGCGCGGTGTCGCGGTGTTCATCGCGCAGTACGCGCTGTCGCACACCGCCAGCCTGGGCATGCTGAATCTGCGCCGGGCCATGATGGCCAAGCTGGGTGACGCCGCAGCTGTCGCTGTTCGCGCAGCAAAGCGCCAGCAAGCTCTCGAACACCCTGGTGTACGAGGTGCAGACCGGCTCCAGCATGCTGGTGAGCGCCTTCCTCACGATGACCAAGGATGGACTCACGGTGGTGGCTTTGCTGGGCTACCTGCTGTACCTGAACTGGAAGCTCACGCTGATCGTGCTGCTGCTGTTTCCGGCGCTGGTGCTGGTCATGCGCGTGCTTTCGCGACGCCTCTACAAGCTCACCAAGATCAAGCCAGCACGCCACCGACGAGCTGGCCTATGTGGTGGAGGAAAACGCGCTGGCGCACCGCATGGTGCGGCTGCACGGCGCGCAGGCCCGCCAGGCCCAACGTTTTGACGGCCTGAGTCTGCAGCTGCGCCGGCTGGCGCTGAAGTCCACCGTGGCGCAGGCCGCCATGACGCCGCTGACCCAGATGCTGGCCGCCGCCGCACTGTCGGCCGTGATCACGATGGCGCTGTGGCAGAGCAGCAGCAGCGGGGTCACGGTGGGCAACTTCGTGGCCTTCGTCACCGCCATGCTGATGCTGATCACGCCGATCCGCCAGCTGGCCGAGATCGCCGGCCCGATCACCCGCGGCCTGACCGCGCTGGAGCGGGGCCTGGCCTTGATCGAAGGAACGCCCGACCAAAGTGGTGGCAGCCACCAGAGCGAGCGCGCGCAAGGTGCGATCGAGCTCAAGGACGTGTGGGTTCGCTACCCCGCTCGAATCAGCGAAGACGCGGCCCAGCACAACCAGGACAACCGCGCCGCCCTGCGCGGGGTAAACCTGAGCGTGCGCCCGGGCGAGGTACTGGCCTTTGTCGGCCCCTCTGGCTCGGGCAAGACCACACTGGCCAACCTGCTGCCGCGGTTTGTCGAGGTGGAGAGCGGCGAGGTGATGCTCGATGGCGTGGCCTTGCCCGACTGGGATCTGGTCAGTCTGCGGCGCCAGTTCGCCATGGTCAGCCAGGATGTGGTGATGCTCAACGACACGCTGGCCGCCAACGTGGCGCTGGGCGCCGCCGAGAACGCAATCGACGAAACGAAGGTGACCGCTGCGCTGGTTTCAGCCAACCTGGGTGAGCTGGTGGAGCGCCTGCCACAAGGCATCCACACGACCGTGGGGCACAACGCGGCGGAGCTCTCGGGCGGCCAGCGCCAGCGGCTGGCGATCGCCCGTGCGATCTACAAGGACGCACCGATCCTGATCCTCGACGAGGCCACCTCGGCGCTCGACAACGAATCGGAGCGGCTGGTGCAAGACGCATTGAGCCGCCTCATGACGGGACGCACCACACTCGTGATCGCCCACCGCCTGTCCACCATCGAACACGCCGACCGCGTGGTGGTGCTGGCCGAAGGGCGCATCGCCGAGCAGGGCAGTCACCGCGAACTGATCGCCGCCGACGGGCTGTATGCCCGGCTGCATTCTCAAGGCCTGGGACCCGAAGCCTGATCCACTCGCTCAGGGGCGCAAGAAAAACTGCAAAGTCTCCGGCATGCGTGTCCCATCCAGCACACGCCGTGGAACCGGCTTTGCCGGGCCACTGGCGTGGTCCCCTGGGGAAGACGCGCAGCGGCGCAGGGGGCTCAAAGCAACACGATGTCGTATTGCTCCTGCGTCATCGCGCTGTCGGCTTGCAGGGAAATCGGTTTGCCGATGAAGTCCGACAAGCCCGCCAGATGCTGGCTTTCCTCGTCCAGAAAAAGCTCAACCACTTGAGGTGAGGCGATCACGCGGAACTCGCGCGGGTTGAAGGCCCGCGCTTCGCGCAGGATTTCGCGCAGGATGTCGTAGCACAGGCTGCGCGCGGTCTTCACCACACCGCGCCCGCTGCAGGCCTTGCAGGTTTCGCTGAGCATTTGCGCCAGCGACTCGCGGGTGCGCTTGCGCGTCATCTCCACCAGGCCCAGCTGCGAAAAGCCACCGGTCATGGTCTTGACGCGATCGCGAGCCAGCTGCTTGCGGAACTCGGCCAGCACCGACTCGCAATGGTCTTCCCGCACCATGTCGATGAAGTCCACGATCACGATGCCGCCCAGGTTGCGCAGCCGCAGCTGGCGCGCGATGGTCTGCGCGGCTTCGAGGTTGGTGCGAAAAATCGTGTCGTCAAAATTGCGCGCGCCCACGAATCCGCCAGTGTTCACATCCACCGTGGTCAGTGCCTCGGTCTGGTCGATCACCAGGTAGCCGCCCGACTTCAAATCGACCCGCCGGGCCAGCGCGCGCACGATGTCTTCGTCGACACTGAACAGATCAAAGATCGGCCGCTCGCCCGTGTGGTGCTGAATTTTCTCCACCGTGTCGGGCATGAACTCGGCGGCAAACGCATGCATCAGCCCATGTTGTTCGCGTGAGTCGATGCGGATGAACTGCGTCTGGCTGCTGACCAGATCGCGCAGCACACGCTGCATCAGGTTCAGGTCTTCGTGCAGCATCGCGGGTGGGGGCTGGCGGGTGGCGGCCTCCTTGATGCGCTGCCAGGTCTTGCGCAGGTAGGCGATGTCGTCGCTCAGCTCTTCATCGCTCGCGTCCTCGGCGTTGGTGCGCAGAATGAAGCCACCGCTGGCAGAACCCGCAGCGGGTGCCGCGAGCGCCTGCACCCGCCGGCGCAGGGCCTCGCGTTGCGCCAGCGGAATCTTCTGCGAAACACCGATGTGGTTGTCCTGCGGCAGAAACACCAGCAGGCGCCCGGCAATGCTGATCTGCGCCGTCAGGCGCGCGCCTTTGCTGCCGATCGGGTCTTTGAGCACCTGCACCATCAGCGCCTGACCCTCAAAAATCTGGCGCTCAATGGGCAGCACCGGGTTGGGCGTGAGCACGCGCGGATTGCCGCCCGGGGCAGGCACGCTGTCCGCAGGCGCAGGCACGGCGTCTTTGCTGCGCGGTGCTGCGTGTTTCGCGTTGATGTTCGGCATGAGGTCGGCCACATGCAGGAAGGCCGCGCGGTCCAGGCCGATGTCGATGAAGGCGGACTGCATGCCCGGCAACACGCGAGACACCTTGCCCAGGTAGACATTGCCCACCAGGCCCCGCTCCAGCGTGCGCTCCAGGTGCACTTCCTGCACCGCGCCCTGCTCCACCACCGCCACCCGCGTTTCCTGCGGCGCCCAGTTGATCAGAATGTCGTGGCTCATGGTGCGAATGTGTCCCGGTTTTTTCTGAGGGTGTTGCTGATCAGACCAGCGCGATGCCCGCTGTGGCCAACACCTGCGCGGTCTCCCGCGCAGGCAGGCCCATGATGCCCGAATAGCTGCCGTGCATCTGCGTGGTCCAGAGCGCCGCTCGACCCTGAATGGCATAGGCGCCAGCCTTGCCCATCGGTTCGCCGCTGGCCACATAGCGGCGGATTTGCGCTGGGGTGAGTTCATCAAACCGCACCCGGGACACCGACAACGCCGACCAGCTGCGCTCGGTGCGGCCCACCAGCTTGCCCACGGCGACCGCGGTCAACACGCGGTGCTCGCGCCCCGACAGGTCAGCCAGCATGGACCGCGCGTCTGCGCCGTCTTGCGGCTTGCCCAGAATGCGACGGCCCAGCGCCACGGTGGTGTCGGCACACAGCACCGGCGCGCGCGGCAAGCCTCGACGCCGCAGACGATCCAACGCCGCGGCTGCAGCTTGAGCGCCGGTAACACGCCGAACATAGACCGCAGGTGCCTCGCCAGGTCGCACCGCCTCCAGCGCCTCGACATCCTCCTGCTCGTCGGCCAGCAGCAGCTCGCAGCGCACACCCCACTGCTCCAGCAGTTGCAGGCGGCGCGGGCTTTGCGAGGCGAGGTAGATGAAATCAGCCATGGTCATTCCAGAAAAGCGTTGTCGCACGCACGTGGCCGACCGCCAAGGCGCAACTGAGCCCTCTGCGGGGGCAGCGACCCGCGCAGCGGTGGAGCGTGGGGGCCATGCTCACTCCCGGTGATACGGATGCCTGGCGTTGATCGACCAGGCGCGGTACAGCTGCTCGATCAACAACACCCGCGCCAACGCATGCGGCAAGGTGAGATCGGACAGTCGGATGCGCTGGTGAGCAGCGGCGCGAAAGGCGGGCTCCAGACCATCGGGGCCGCCAATCACCAGGGCCACGTCGTCGCCATCCAGCTGCCAGCTGCGCAGTTGCTCGGCCAGCAGCTGGTGGTCAGCGTGGTGCCGCGCTCGTCGAGCACCACCACGCGGCAGCCGCGGGGCAGCACCGCCTGAATCCGCTCGCGCTCGGCGGCCAGCAGCGTCTCCAGGGTCTTGGAGCCGCGTGTCTCGGTTTTGACGGTCTTGATCTCCACCCGCAAATCGGGCGGAAACCGTTTGGCGTAATCGTCGTAGGCAGTCTGGGCCCAGTCGGGCATGCGCTGCCCGACCGCGACGATCAGCAGCTTCATGCCTTTTTGCGACCCGGCAGCTTCTTGGCCGCTGGTTTGACACTCGGCTTGGCAACGGTTTTCGTCGCTGCCTTGGGCGACGCCTTCGGTGCTGCCTTGGCGCCGACCACCACCGTCTTCATCGGTGCTTTGCTGGGTGCCTTGGCTGGCGCTTTGGCAGCCGTCTTGCTCGTTGCGGGTTTGGCGCTCGCCTTGCCCGGCACCTTCGCCACCGCTTTGCCCGCGCTGGGTTTCGCCGTCTTAACCGGGGCCTTGGCGGCGGGCCGCGCGGGACTCTTTGCCGCTGCTGCCAACGCAACCGCTGAGCCAGCCCGAGCCTGGTTGCGAACCACCTTCTTGGCGGCCACTGGCGCTACCGGCTTCTCGGCCGCAGCGCGCGAACCTTTTTTGGCCACAGGCTTTTTGCCCACCGGCTTGGCAGCAGCAGCCACCACCGGCTTGGGCGCGCCGTGCTTGAGGCGCACGGCCTTGCCGCCCCAGATTTCCTCCAGGCGGTAGTACTGCCGAATCACAGGCTGCATCACGTGTGCCACCGCAGCGCCACAGTCCACGATGATCCACTCGCCGTTGTCCTCGCCTTCGATGCGCGGTTTGTCGAAGCCGGCCTCGCGCACCGCGTCGCGCACGCTGGCGGCCAGCGCCTTGGTCTGGCGGTTCGAGGTGCCGCTGGCGATGATCACGCGCTCGAACAGCGGCGACAGCGCTTCGGTGTCAAACACCACGATGTCCTGACCCTTCACATCCTCCAGCCCATCGACGATGGCGCGTTGGAGTCTTTGAACGTCTTTTTTGGCGGAAGCGGAAGCTGTCATGAAGGATCTTGGTAAAGGGAATGGTCTGAAATATAGCTTGCGACGCCCGGCGGCACCAGCCGGGCGAAGGTGGCGTCTTGTACCGCAGGCTGCTCCACGCGCAAACGAACCGCGCTGGCACTGATGTTTTCCAGCGGCATGGACAGGCGCACAAAGGGCAGATCCACAGCCGACAAGTCCATTTCTTCGCGCTGGTCGAAGGCCGCGTCGGCGCCAATGTGCAGCGCTCGGTTGGCCACCGCGAGCTGCGCGCGCGCCAGCACCTCGGGCCAGTGCACCCAACCCTTGAAGGCCAGCAACTGGTCGGCGCCGAGCACCAGGTACAGGGTAGCGCCAGGGTATTCTTGCGCCAGTTCGGCCAGCGTGTCGGCGGTGTAGCTCGGGCCTTGCCGGAGCGTTTCCCGGGTGTCGATGCGGGTGTGTGGCAGGTCACCGAAGGCCAGGCGACACATCGCCACCCGGTGCTCGGCGGGCGATAGCGGGCGCGCTTTGTGCCAGGCCTGCCCGGTCGGCATGACATGCAGCACATCGAGGTCCAACTGTTCCAGCGCGGTCTGCGCCAGTGTGCGGTGCGCCAGGTGCGGCGGGTCGAACGCGCCGCCGAACATGCCCACCCGGCGCGGGGCGGTCGATGGGCTCAAAGCCAGTCCTTGCGCACCAGAAACTCCCGCGTCAGACGCTCCTCGGGCGAATCCTTGGGGTCGACACGCTGATAAGACCAGCTCACCAGTGGCGGCATCGACAGCAGAATGGATTCGCTGCGACCGCCCGACTGCAGCCCGAAATGGGTGCCACGGTCCCACACCAGGTTGAACTCGACATAGCGCCCACGGCGGTACAGCTGAAACGCGCGCTCTTGCTCACCATAGGCGGTGTGCTGGCGGCGATCGACGATGGGCAGATAAGCGTCGAGGAAAGCGTCACCCACCGCGCGCATCATGGCGAAGTTGCCGTCGAAGCCAAACTCGGCGAAGTCGTCGTAGAACACGCCACCCACACCGCGCTGCTCCCCCCGGTGCTTGAGGAAAAAATACTCGTCACACCATTGTTTGAACCGCGGGTATTTGTCGACACCAAACGGGTCGAGCGCGTTCTTGCAGGTCTGGTGAAAGTGCACCGCATCTTCCTCGACACCGTAGTACGGCGTGAGGTCCATGCCCCCGCCAAACCAGCTCACGCTTGGGCCTTGGGACGGATGTGCGGCGATCATGCGCACATTCATGTGCACCGTGGGCACATGCGGATTGCGCGGGTGAAACACCAGCGACACACCCATGGCCTCAAACGGTGCACCGGCGAGCTCGGGCCGGTGCTGGGTGGCGGATGGCGGCAGGCGCGGCCCACGAACATGCGAGAAACCACAGCCGGCGCGCTCGAACACCGCGCCACCTTCAAGAATCTGCGTGATGCCCTGCCCTTGCAGCAACTCGCCCTTGGGCTTCTTCCAGCGGTCGCTCACAAAGCGTCCGCCGTCCACCAGGGCCACGGTCGAGGTGATGCGGTCTTGCAGACCGGTGAGGTAACGGCTGACCAGTTGGGTGGATGAGCTCATGGGCGGGTGTGTTTGAAGCAGGCGTGGTGGGTGTCAGAGGGCACGGTGGCCGATGTCACGGCGGCACTGCATGCCATCGAAATGGATGCCGGCCAGCGCAGCGTAGGCGCGAACGCGCGCCTGCGCCACCGTATCGGCCAGCGCGGTAACACACAGCACCCGACCGCCACTGACGACCACCTCGCCACTGGCGCCGTTGGCGGTGCCCGCATGAAAAACCATGGCGTCGGCGGCGTCGGCCGGCAGCCCGGTGATCACATCCCCTTTGCGCGGCGTCAGCGGGTAGCCGGCAGCGGCCACCACCACACCCAGCGCCACGCGGTCGTCCCACTGCAACTCCACGCGGTCGAGTTCGCCGCGCGTGGCGGCGAGCAACACCTGGGCGAGATTGCTCTTCAGGCGCATCAGGATCGGCTGGGTTTCGGGGTCGCCCATGCGGGCGTTGAATTCCAGCGTCTTGATGCTTCCATCGGGCGCGATCATGAGACCGGCGTACAGAAAACCGGTGAACGCTATGCCATCAGCGGCCATGCCGCGCAAAGTCGGGAGAATCACCTCGTCCATCGCGCGCTGGTGCACCGCCGCTGTGACCACCGGTGCGGGCGAGTACGCGCCCATGCCGCCCGTGTTGGGACCCTGGTCGCCATCGAGCAATCGCTTGTGGTCCTGGCTGGTCGCCAGCGGCAAGGCATTCACGCCATCGCACAGCACGATGAAGCTGGCCTCTTCGCCTTCCAGAAACGCCTCAATCACCACCCGAGCGCCACCCGCGTTGTGCGCCACGCCCAGGGTGTTGTCCAGCAGCATGAAGTCGATGGCATCGTGGGCCTCGGCCAGCGTCATCGCCACCACCACGCCCTTGCCAGCGGCCAGGCCATCGGCCTTGATCACGATCGGCGCGCCCTGCGTCTCGACATAGGCGTGGGCCGCGGCGGCGTCGGTGAAGCTCTCGAAAGCGGCGGTCGGAATGCGGTGGCGCAGCATGAAGGCCTTGGAGAACGCCTTCGAGCTCTCAAGCTGTGCTGCGGCCTGGGTCGGGCCAAAGATGGCCAGGCCGTGGGCACGAAACACGTCCACCACACCAGCGGCAAGCGGCGCTTCAGGCCCCACCACCGTGAGGCCCACGCCGTTGGCCTGCGCCCATTCGCACAAGGCCAGGTTGTCGGTGATGGCCAGGTTGACCAGATCGGGATCGCGCGCCGTGCCGGCATTGCCGGGCGCAACAAACACCTGGCTCACACCCTCGGACTGCTTGAGCTTCCAGGCCAGCGCATGTTCACGACCACCGCCACCAATGACGAGAATTTTCAAAAATTACTCCAAAAAAACAAGGCGCCTGCCCAATCATGGGCTTTTCCGGGGAGAACTGTCTCATTCCAGGACGCCGTGGAACCGGCTTTGCCGGGCCACCAGCGTCGCCCCCTGGGGGGGTGACGGCCCGAGCATCGGGCCGGCGCGGGGGGAGCCAATCTAAAGATTTGCGTTGTGAAAGATTTCCTGCACGTCGTCCAGATCTTCCAGCACATCGAGCAGCTTTTGCATGCGCTCAGCGTCTTCGCCCGCCAGGTCAATGGTGTTCTCCGCCCGCATCGTGACCTCGGCCAAATCGGGCGTGAGGCCAGCGGCCTCCAGCGCCTGCTTCACCGCTTCGAAGTCGGGCGCAGGGCAGAGCACCTCGATCGCGCCGTCCTCTCCGGCGATCACATCCTCGGCGCCAGCCTCCAGCGCCACCTCCATCACCTTGTCTTCCGATGTGCCGGGTGCAAAAACGAGCTGGCCGCAGTGCTTGAACTGAAACGCCACCGAGCCCTCGGTGCCCATGTTGCCGCCGTGTTTGCTCAACGCGTGGCGCACCTCGGCCACGGTGCGCACCTTGTTGTCGGTCATGGTGTCGATGATGATCGCCGCGCCACCGATGCCGTAGCCTTCGTAGCGAATTTCCTCAAGCGCCTGCCCCTCCAGGTTGCCCGAGGCTTTGTCGACGTTGTATTTGATGCGGTCGGCCGGCATGTTGGCCGCCTTGGCTTTTTCAATCGCAAGCCTCAGGCGCGGGTTCATGGCCGGATCGCCGCCACCAGCGCGCGCCGCCACCGAAATTTCGCGGATGGCTCGCGTCCAGATCTTCCCCCGCTTCTCGTCCTGCCGGCCCTTGCGGTGTTGAATGTTGGCCCATTTGCTGTGTCCTGCCACGCGTGCGTCCTTTGGTTGACCGGAGTTTGGTGTAATCAAGGGCAATTTTACGTTCCCGCTTGTCTACTCACAAGGATGCGCCCCATGGCCGAACCGCTGCTGATCGCTCAGAACGCCCAGGTGCAGTGCCACCTGCTGCCCAGCCTGGCCAACCGCCACGGCCTGATCACGGGGGCAACCGGCACCGGCAAGACCGTGACCCTGCAAACGCTTGCCGAGCAGTTTTCCAACATCGGCGTGCCGGTGTTCATGGCCGATGTGAAGGGCGACCTCACCGGTATCAGCCAAAGCGGCAAGTTCGGGGACAAGATCAGCGCGGTGCTCAAAGACCGGGGGATCACGCTGCCGGCGCCACAGGCCTGTCCCACCACGCTCTGGGATGTTTTTGGCGAGCTGGGGCACCCGGTTCGCGCCACGGTGAGCGACATGGGTCCGCTGCTGCTATCGCGCATGCTCGACCTGAACGACACGCAAAGCGGCGTGCTCAACCTCGTGTTCAAGATCGCCGATGACAATGGCCTGCTGCTGCTGGACATGAAAGACCTGCGGGCCATGCTGCAGCACCTGGGCGACAACGCCAAGCAGTTCACCACCGAGTACGGCAACATCAGCGCCGCCAGCGTGGGCGCAATCCAGCGCGGCCTGATGCAGATCGAGCAGCAAGGTGGCGATCGGTTTTTCGGCGAGCCCATGCTCGATATCCAGGACTTCATGCAGACCGTTGGCGGCAAGGGTGTGATCAACATCCTCACCGCCGACAAGCTCATGAACGCGCCGCGTCTCTACGCCACCTTCCTGCTGTGGATGCTGTCCGAACTGTTCGAGCAACTGCCCGAGATCGGCGACCCCGACAAACCCAAGCTGGTGTTTTTCTTTGACGAGGCGCACCTGTTGTTCAACGACGCGCCCAAGGTGCTGGTCGAGCGCATTGAGCTGGTGGTGCGACTGGTGCGCTCCAAGGGCGTGGGCGTGTACTTCGTAACTCAGAACCCGCTGGACATTCCCGACAGCGTGCTCGGCCAGCTCGGCAACCGGGTGCAACACGCCCTGCGCGCTTTCACCCCACGCGACCAGAAGGCGGTGAAAGCCACCGCGCAGACCATGCGCCCGAAAGCCGGGCTGGACATCGAAGCGGCCATCACCGAACTGGCGGTGGGCGAAGCGCTGGTGAGTTTTCTGGACCCAAAAGGCCGGCCCACCGAAACCGAGCGGGTGTTTGTGCTGCCACCGGGCAGCCAGCTTGGCCCCATCACCCCGCAGCAACGCGAGGCGTTGATCCAGGGCTCATTGGTGGCCGGCGTCTACGAAAAAGTGGTGGACCGGGAAAGCGCCTACGAGGTGTTCAACGCCCGAACCGACGCGCGCGCCGCCGAGGCGCCCCCCACCGCCAAAACGCCGCGCATTCCTGGCGCTGCCCAGCCCGAGACCAGCGAGGTAGAAGGTGGCGGCATAGGCGGCATGCTCAACGAAGCATTATTCGGCCGCACCGGTCCGCGCGGTGGCCAATACGACGGTTTGGTGCAGACCATGGCAAAAACCGCGGCACGCAGCGTGGCCAGTGGCCTGGGGCGGCAGCTGGTTCGAGGCATCCTGGGCGGCCTGATGGGTGGCAAACGTTGAGCGACCACAAAAACGCGGGGCGTTTGCGCCGGGCGCTGCTGCCCTTGTTGATCGCCGCGCCGTTGGCGGCCTTGGTCGCGGGCCAGCTGGGCGCCTTCAGCGGCAACGCTCCCACCGACATTGGCGTGACCAACGGCCGGCTCAAGCCACCCTCGACCACCCGCAACAGCGTGAGCAGCCAGGCCAATCTCTATCCAGACCATCCGCAGCGCGTGTACGCCGAAATCGCCCCGATTGCCTTGCGCGGGGACACACCTGAGGCGGCCATGCAAGCGCTGGCGAGCGTGCTGGCGGGTCAGCCCGGAATCACGGTGATCCAGCAGACGCCCGACTATGTGCTCGCCCAGGCCCGTACACGCTGGCTGGGTTTCGTCGATGACCTGGAGTTCTGGGTGAACCTCGATGCGGGCGTGATCGACATGCGCAGCGCGAGCCGTCTGGGGCAGGAGGACCTCGGCGCCAACCGCCAGCGCATCGAGGCGATTCGAACCGCTTATCTGAATCGATGAATCTCTGAAGGATTCGCTCATGAAATGAGGCTCGGTCAAAGGTTGGCAAGGCGCCAACGCACAGCGAAATCACCCATCTGAAAGCGAAAAAAAGGCCACCCAAAGGTGGCCCTTTTTTCGCAGGACGCCCTTTCAGGCGTCACAGGCGAAAGCAACGATCAGCGAATCACGGCGATCGTGGTGCGCACACCGCCCTTGTAGGTCATCAGCGTCAGGGCGCCGTTCTTGATGTCGCCCTTTTCGTCGAATGCGATGTTGCCGGTCACGCCTGAGTGTTGAATCTTCTTGAGCTCTGGCAGGTACTTGACAGGATCGGAAGAATTGGCAGCCACCATGGCTGCGGCCATCACCTTCACAGCGTCGTACACGTAGGGTGCGTACACCTGCACCTCAGCGTTGTACTTGGCCTTGAAATCGGCACGGAACTTGTCCATGCCAACTTTCTGCTCGCCTTCCACACCACCGGCCTCAGCGCAATACACCTGGTCGTCGGCCATGCCGTCGCCAGCCAGCGTGGGCAGCATGCTGGAGCAGATGCCGTCGCCGCCCATGAACTTGGCGTTGATGCCCAGCGACTTCATCTGCTTGAGCATCGGGCCGGCCACAGCGTCCATGCCACCGAAGAACACGACATCGGGCTTCTTCGCCTTCAGGGTGGTCAGGATGGCGTTGAAATCGGACGCTTTGTCGTTGGTGAATTCGCGACCAACGATGGTGCCGCCAGCGGCCTTCACGCCTTTTTCGAACTCATCGGCAACGCCCTGGCCGTAGGCCGTGCGGTCGTCGATCACGGCGACATTCATGCCCTTGAGGGTTTCCACCGCGTACTTGCCGAGCGTACCGCCCAGGTGCACGTCATCAGCCACCATGCGGAACGCGCCCTGGAAGCCCTGGCGGGTGTACTTGGGGTTGGTTGCCGAAGGGGAAATCTGAGGAATGCCAGCGTCGTTGTACAGCTGGGAAGCGGGAATGGTGGTACCCGAGTTCAGGTGACCGATGATGCCTGCGACCTTGGCGTCGACCAGCTTCTGAGCGGCAGCAACACCCTGCTTGGGATCGCCAGCGTCGTCTTCGGGCAGCAGCTCGAACTTGGCCGGTGCGCCGTTGATCGTGACGTTGGCGGCATTCAGCTCTTCGATCGCCATGCGGGCGCCGTTTTCGTTGTCCTTACCAAGGTGGGCAATGGCACCGCTGGTGGGCCCGACGTGCCCGATCTTGATCACGTTGTCGCCAGCTGCTGGCGCAGCGGCAGGTGCAGCAGCGGCAGCAGGAGCCGCCGCCGGAGCGGCTTCTTCTTTTTTGCCGCAAGCGGCGAGCGCCACTGCCGCGGCGATCACGGCCAGTTTGATGTTCAGTTGCATGTTGGTCCTCGATAAGGATGGGTTTGAGATGCGGAGGGAACTTTTTTCTCCACGCCCATAAAGATACCCGAAAAATCGGGCTCAGCAGCCGGGCCGCACAAAGCAATGCGCCCGTTCAAGGGTTTGCCCGGGGTTTGATCGACCCCAACAGGCAGGGCATTAGAGATGGAAATACAGGGCGAACACGCCCGAAAGCCCTCAGCCGGCGCCAACTTCGTGGTGCGCCGGCTCGACACCCGCGCTGCGGTAGCGCTTCCAGCGCTCCCTGGCGCGCTCTCGATCGGGCTTGTCTTGGCTCACAACCTCGATCACACGCGCAAACTGCTCGAACCCCACAGGAAAACCGAGACTGAGGTTCAGCAGCACCGAATCCTGTGCCTTATCCATGGTCGCAGGCCATTCGTGGCCAATCAGGATGGGAGAGTGGGCCTGCAGCTCGGGCGCGCCAGACAGCCGCGCGTGGGGGATGAAGTCGCGCCCGCCGAAAGTCCACAGGGCAGCGTCGATGGCTTGCACCTCTGCCGGTTCCGCCAGCACCAGCACCCGGGCGCCCTGCAGATAGGCCTTGCGCAGCAAGCGGCAAGCGTAGCCTCGCTTGTCGGCTGCGTTGACGTGGAAAGCAACATCGGCCACGGTGAAGGGACTGCGTCAGGCTTTCCGCGCGCGTTTGGCTGGAGATTTGCGTGGCGGCGGCGCCAGCGGGACCGCGCTGGCGGCCTCGTTCATCAGGTATTGCAGCAACAAGGGCACCGGCCGACCGGTCGAGCCCTTGGCCGCACCGCTCTTCCAGGCGGTGCCCGCGATGTCCAGGTGCGCCCAGTTCAACTCGGCGGTGAACTTCTGCAGAAACTTGGCCGCCGTGATGGAGCCGGCTGCGCGCCCGGCGATGTTGCCCATGTCAGCGAAGTTGGACTTCAGGCCCTCTGAATACTCGTCATCCAGCGGCATGCGCCAGCAGGGATCCAATGCCGTCTCGCCCGCCAGCTGCAGCGCAGCGGCCAGCTCATCAGCGGGGCTGAACAGCCCCGAGCGAACGGCACCGAGTGCGATCACGCAGGCACCGGTCAGTGTGGCGATATCAACCACCGCGCGCGGCTTGAAGCGCGCCGCGTAGGTCAAAGCGTCACACAAAATCAGCCTGCCCTCGGCATCGGTGTTCAGAATTTCAATGGTCTGGCCGCTCATGCTGGTCACCACGTCGCCGGGCTTCACCGCCAGGCCGTCCGGCATGTTCTCGCAGCTCGGGATCAGTCCCACCACATTGATGGCCGGACGCGCTTCGGCCAGCGCGGCAAAGGTGCCGAGAACGCTGGCAGCGCCACCCATGTCGTACTTCATCTCGTCCATCTCGGGCGCCGGCTTGATGGAGATGCCCCCGGTATCGAACGTGATGCCCTTGCCCACCAGCACCACCGGTGCGCTGGACTTGGCACCCCCGTTGTAGCGCAACACGATGAACCGCAGCGGCTCGGCAGAGCCTTGCGCCACGGCAAGAAACGCCCCCATGCCCAGAGCCTTCACCTCCTTGGGCCCGAGCACCTCGGTCTTGAAACCGGGCTTTCGACCGAGCTGGCGGGCAAAGTCGGCCAGATCGCTGGGCGTGGCATGGTTGCCAGGGCGGTTCGCCCACTCTTTCGCCACCTCCACGCCAACCGCCAGCGCCTTGCCGCGCACAAAGCCATCCTGCACCGCCTCGGGATGGCCAACACCCAGGATCACCTTGCGCAGCGCTCGCGCTTTGGCCGAGGGTTTGGTGTGGGTGTAAACATAGCTCGCGTCGGCGCAGGCTTGCACCGCCGCGCACACCGCATCGCTACCGGGCTCGACCAGGCTGAGCAAGAGTGCAATTTTTTGAATGCCGGGTTGCTTGAGTGAAGCCACGGCGGCAGACACCGCTTTGCGCACCGCCACCGCAGAGCCGTCGCCCGCGCGCACCAGCACCACGCGCGCAGACTGCACGCCGCTCACCAGGTAGGCAGGCAGCAACTTGGCAAGACCCGATTCGAGGGCGCCGCTCTTGGTCGCCTGAGCGATCAGCTCAGCCAGCGGGGAGTCGGGTTTGCCTGGTGGCACAGCGTCGGGCACCAGCACCACAAGCGCGTCGGCAGGCCACTTAGCCGCATCGGCGAGGGAAACGGATTTGAGTTCGAAGTCCATAATTGCTCATTCCTTTTTGGTTGATTGATGTTATTCCATTCGTCCATTCGCAGAGAGCTGGCGCGCAGCTTCGGCGCCACGCTGGTCGTGCTGTTCACCATCGTGCTCACCATGCTGCTGATCCGCACGCTCGGGCTGGCCTCGCAAGGCAGCGTGAACCCGGAGGAGATCATGCTGGTGCTCGGCTACACGGTGCTGGGCCGCATGCCCACCATCCTCACCCTTGCGCTGTTCATTGCCATCGTGTTCACGCTGTCGCGCATGTACCGGGACAGCGAAATGATCATCTGGTTCGCCAGTGGCCGCTCGCTGGGGGGATTTCTCGGCCCCGTGTTGCGATTTGCATGGCCCATTCTGGTGGTGATCACCCTGATGGTTTTTCTGGTCTGGCCCTGGGCCAACGAGCAGACCGACGAGTTGCGCAGCCGGTTCGAACGGCGGGGCGATCTGGAGCGTGTCACACCCGGACAGTTTCAGGAATCGTCCAGCGGCCGACGGGTTTTTTTCATTGACAAGAACACCGCCGATGGCACCGAAGGCCGCAACATCTTTGTCTCCAGCAGCGAGCCCGATGGAAGCGAGTCGATCATTTCGGCACGTTCGGGCCGCGTCGAATGGATCGGTGAACAGCAGTATCTTTTGTTGAGCAACGGTCAGCGCCTGGAAACCGGCGTCGACCAGCGCCTTCAGGTCAGCGAGTTTGAGGAGTACGGCACCCAGATCGGCACCAGCGCGCTCGCTGGTGGCGGTGGCGGGCGCCTCAAATCGGCCAGCACTTGGGAGCTTGTGCAAGCGCCAGACCCGGCCAGCCGGGGCGAGCTGGGCTGGCGTCTGGGCATGGCGCTGACCGCGCTCAATTTTGTGTTGATTGCGGTGGCCACCACAGCGGGCAATCCGCGCGCGGGTCGCGGTGGCAACCTGTTCTTCACCCTGTTTGCCTTCATCGTTTACTACAACCTGCTCAACATGGGGCAGAGCTGGGTGGCGCGCGACCTGATCGGTCTGGCGCCCATGATGCTGGCGCTGCATGGCAGCGTGTTTGTGGCGGCTGCGCTCTGGCTGCTCAAGCGACACTGGAATTTGTCGCTGCTCGGCTGGCTTGCCGGCTGGCGCCACCGTGACAGCAGCGTGGCGGAGGTGGCGCGATGAAGACCATTCGGCGCCTGATCTACGGCGAGGTGCTGGCGGCGGTGGGCTTCGTGCTGCTGGCGTTTCTGTCGCTGTTTTTCTTCTTCGATTTTGTTGACGAACTTGCGGACCTGGGGCGCGCCGCCATCGGCGACCCCACGCAGCTCTATGGTCTGAACCATGCACTGGTGTACGTCACGCTGCTGATGCCCAGCCACATCTACGAGCTGATGCCGATCGCGGTGCTGATCGGCTCGGTGTTCGTGCTGGCAAGGCTGGCCCAGGGCTCGGAATACACGATTCTTCGAACCAGCGGCCTGGGGCCCTGGCGGGCCTTGCGCATCATGCTGGGGCTGGGTGCGTTCTTCGTGGCGCTGACCTTTGCCATTGGGGACTACCTGGCGCCAGCGGCCGACCGCACCGCGCAGCTGCTCAAGGCCAATTACAAGGGCGGCATCAGCGTCGGCCAGACCGGCGCCTGGCTGAAGGAGAGGCAGGCCTACAGCAACTTTTCGGTCAACGTGGGCGCGCTCTCGCCAGAAGGCGAATTGAGCGAGGTGCGTATTTTCGAATTCGACAACCGGGGCTTTCTGGTCTCCACCTTGCAGGCGCGCTCGGGTCAGATCGAAGGTGACGACGCCTGGACGCTCAAGAACGTGCTGCGGCGCGAATTCGACACCGCGGGCCTGGCCTCGGCGCGGATCACGCGCAGCGAACTGCCCAGCCTGCGCTGGCCCAGCAGCCTGAGCACCGAAATGGTCTCTGTCGCGCTGCTCAAGCCCGACCGCATGCGCACCACCGATCTGTTTGCCTATGTGCAGCACCTGGAGGCCAACGGCCAGACTGCGCAGCGCTACGAAATCGAATTCTGGCGCAAGGTGTTCTATCCGCTGTCCTGCCTGGTCATGGTGGTGCTGGCCCTGCCTTTTGCCTACCTGCATTTCCGCTCCGGCAGCATCACCGGCTATGTGTTCATGGGCGTGATGATCGGCATCAGTTTCTTTCTGCTCAACAACGTGTTCGGCTATGTGGGCAACCTGAGGCAGTGGCAGCCCTGGCTGGCGGCTGCATCGCCGGCGCTGATCTACTCGCTGGTCTCGCTGGGCGCTTTCGGCTGGCTGGTTTTGCGACGTTAAGGAGTTTGGAAATGCTTGGTGTGATGGTGTTTGCCCATGGTTCGCGCGATCCGCTGTGGCGCGCGCCGGTGGAAGCGGTGTCTCGCCGCATTGCGCGAGCACGACCCGCAGGCCCTGGTGTGCGAGCGCCTACCTGGAGCTGTGCGAGCCCGACATGCCCACCGCGGTCGCCGACCTGGTGGCCCGCGGGCGCCACCTCGGTGCGTGTGCTGCCGCTGTTCTTTGGCATGGGCAAGCACGCGCGCGAGGATCTGCCCGAGATCATGAAAGACCTGGCCACGCGGCACCCGGGCGTGCGCCTGGAGCAGCTGCCCGCCGCGGGCGAAGACCCGCGCCTCACCGCTCTGCTGGCCCAGATCGCGCTGGAGCCCATTCCGTGAACCTGCAGCAGTTCCGCTTTGTGCAGGAGGCTGTTCGGCGCCAGCTCAACCTGACCGAGGCCGCCAAGGCGCTGCACACCTCGCAACCCGGTGTGTCCAAGGGCATCATCGAGCTGGAAGACGAGCTGGGCATCGACATCTTTGCGCGCCACGGCAAGCGCATCAAGCGCGTGACCGAGCCGGGCCAGCATGTGCTCAACAGCATCGACATCATCTTGCGCGAAGTGAACAACCTCAAGCGCATCGGCCAGCAGTATTCGGCGCAAGACAGCGGCACGCTCTCGATCGCCACCACCCACACGCAGGCGCGCTATGTGCTGCCGGGCCCGGTGTCACAGCTGCGCCAGAGCTACCCGAAGGTCGGCATCAGCCTGCACCAGGGCACGCCCGATCAGGTGGCCCGCATGCTGATCGACGAGGTGGCCGAGATCGGCGTTGCCACAGAGTCACTCGCCAATTACCCCGAGCTGATCACCCTGCCCTGCTACGAGTGGCAACACGTGCTGGTGCTGCCGTTCGACCACCCGCTGCTCCAGCGCGAGCGCATCGCGCTCGAAGACCTCGCCACGGTGCCCCTCATCACCTACCACCCCAGCTTCACCGGGCGCACCCGCATCGATCAGGCGTTTGCGCTGCGTGGGCTGCAAGCCCAACGTGGTGATGGAAGCGATCGACTCGGACGTCATCAAGACCTACGCGAAACTCGGCATGGGCGTGGGCATCGTGGCGGAGATGGCGATGCAGGGCGACAGCCAGACCCCCGACCTGGTGGCGCGGCCCGCTGGGCACCTGTTTGGCCACAACCTGGCGCGCGTGGCCTTCAAGCGCGGCGCCTATCTGCGCCATTTCGTGCTGCGCTTTGCCGAACTGCTGAGCGACCGCCTCACCCGCGCTTCGATCCAGCAGGCGATGAAGGGCACGCCGGACGCGTATGAAATTTGACTCCCCCAGCGCCGGCTTCGCCGTCACCCCTCAGGGGGCGATGCCTTCGGCCCGGCGAAGCCGGTTCCGCGGCATTCTGAAAAATGCACCGCTCTCGATCTGCTTCGCTGCTTGCATAACGACATCGCCATTTGATCGCCTTGGCTCCAGAAAATGACAACCCTCTCGCCTGAAATCGCCTCTCACACCCCCGCCCTCACCTCCCGCCTGCCCAAGGTCGGCACCACCATCTTCACGGTCATGTCGGCGCTGGCTGCTGAGACCGGGGCGGTGAATCTGGGTCAGGGCTTTCCCGATTTCGATTGCGATCCGGCGTTGGTCGACGCGGTCACCGCCGCCATGCAGGCCGGTCACAACCAGTACCCGCCGATGCCGGGTGTGCCGGCGCTGCGCCAGGCGATGGCGGCCAAGATGCAGGCTTTGTATGGCCTGCGCTGCGACCCGGCGACCGAGGTCACGGTGACGGCAGGTGCCACCCAGGCCATCTTCACCGCGCTGCTGGCGGTTGTGCACCCGGGCGACGAGGTGATCGTGCTGGAGCCCTGCTACGACAGCTACGTGCCCAACATCGAGCTGGCCGGCGGTGTGGCGGTGCGGGTGCCGCTGACGCCCGGCAGCCTGCGGCCCGATTTCGACCTCATCGCAGCCGCTATCACGCCGCGTACCCGTGCGCTCATCATCAACAGCCCGCACAACCCCAGCGGCATGGTGTGGAGCGAGGCCGACATGCTCAGGCTGCAAGACCTGCTGGCGCCCACCGAGGTGCTGCTGATCAGCGACGAGGTGTACGAGCACATGGTGTTCGACGGCCAGCCCACCAGAGCGCGGCACGCTTTCCCGGCCTGGCGGCGCGCGCCTTCATCGTCAGCAGCTTCGGCAAGACCTACCACGTGACCGGCTGGAAGGTCGGCACGGTGGTGGCCCCGGCGCCGCTCACGTGCCGAGTTCCGCAAGGTGCACCAGTTCAACGTGTTCACGGTGAACACCCCGGTGCAGCACGCGCTGGCCGACCTACATGGCCGACGCGGCCAGCTACCTGGAGCTGCCGGCTTTCTACCAGCGCAAGCGCGATCTGTTCCGCGCCGGTCTGGCGAACACGCGCTTTCGGCTGTTACCCAGCGAAGGCACGTATTTTCAGTGCGTGGACATTGCAGAACTGGCGGTGCCCGAGCGCGATCTGCCCGAGGCCGAGTTCTGCCAATGGCTCACGCGCGAGGTCGGTGTGGCGGCGATTCCACTCTCGGCCTTCTACGGCAATGGCTTTGACCAGCGGGTGGTGCGCTTTTGTTTCGCCAAGCGCGACGACACGCTGAACGAAGCCCTGCGCCGACTGGGGCGGCTATGACCTGCCGCTTGCCGCGTTCGTGAGGCGGCAAGCGCCGCGCGCTCAGGTGTTCAGCTGCGCCCAGGCCTTGTCCAGCCGCTTGACGCTGACCGGCTGTGGGGTGCGCAGTTCCTGCGCGAAGAAGCTCACCCGCAGCTCTTCCAGCAACCAGCGCAGTTCCTGCAGCCGAGCGTCTTGCACGCCCTTGCGCTCGGCCACCAGGCGCCAGAAGCGCTGGTCCTGCGGGCGCAGCTCGGCCAGCTTGGCGGCATCGCGCGCCGGGTCGGTGCGCAGCTTGTCCAGCCGCAGCTGCACCGCCTTGAGGTAGCGCGGGAAGTGCTGCAGTTGGGCGTACGGCGTGGTCAGCAGAAAGCGCTTGGGCACCAGGCGCTGCAGCTGCTGTGCGATGTCGGTCGCCACGTCGGCCGGCGGCCTTGCTGTCTTTGAGCTTGCGCGCGGCGGCCGCGTATTCGGCCAGGATCGCACCGGCCTTGCGCGCGATTTCGTTGGCGATCAGGGTCAGGCGGCCCGCGCCCCTCTTCCACGCGCTTCTTGAACGCGGCTTCATCGGTGGGCAGCGGATCGATCAGAAAGGCGCGGTCCAGCGCCAGCTCGATGATCTGGTTGCGCAGCTCTTCCAGCGTGCCGCCACCCGAGCCGCTGTCGGTCTTGCCGACCTGCATGTAGGCCGCGGCCATGGCCTGCAGACCAGGCAGGTTTTTCTCCAGGTACTTCAGCGCGTCCTTGATCTGCAGCGCAAACAGGCGGCGCAGGCCCTCGCGGTGGCGTGGCCTGGGCCATTTCGGGCTCGTCAAACACCTCGATGCGCCACCGCGTCGCCCAGGTCGATCAGCGCCGGAAAGCCGATCAGCGTCTGCCCGCCTTTGCGGATTTCCATCAGCTCGGGCAGTTCGCCGAAGTCCCAGCTGGTGTGGCGCTGGCTGGCGCTGACGCGGTGGTGCGGCTGCTCGCGGCCTGGGCTGCTGCGGCCTTGCGCCGGCTTGGCCTCGGCACGCGCGGCGGGTTCGCTCGGGCCGGGGCGCAGGCTGTCCAGCTTGATGCGACGCCAACGCCTGAAACGCGCCCCGCGCCTGCCCGCCCAGCTCGGCCTTGAGCGCGCCCAGGTTGCGGCCCTGGCCAAGCTGTCGGCCGTGCTCGTCCACCACGCGCAGGTGCATGAAGTGGTGCGCTGCCACCATGTCGAGCTTGATGTCATTGCGCACGATGTCGAGGCTGGTCGCATCGCGCACCAGTTTGAGCAACACATCCATCAGGTTGCCAGCGCCAAACACCGCGGGCTCGTTGAGGGCCTGGACAAATCTTTCGGCGGTCGCAGGCAGCGGCACCAGGCGCGAGCGCGGGCGCTGGTGCAGGGTCTTGAGCAGGGCCAGCAGCTTGTCTTTCAGCATGCCGGGCACCAGCCAGTCGCAGCGGTCTTCGCTGACCTGGTTCAGCGCAAAAATCGGCACCGTGACCGATCACGCCGTCGCGCGCGTCGCCCGGCTCGTGCAGGTAGGCGCAGGCGCAGTCCACGCCGCCCAGCCGCATGGTTTTGGGAAACGCCTGCGTGGTGATGCCCGCCGCCTCGTGGCGCATCAGCTCTTCCTTGCGTCAGCATCAGGAGCTTGGGGTTGAGCCGTTGCGCGTCCTTGTACCAGCGCTCGAAGCTCGCGCCGCTGAACACCTCGGCCGGGATCTGCGCGTCGTAGAACGCGAAGATCAGCTCGTCGTCCACCAGCACGTCTTGCCGGCGCGACTTGTGCTCCAGCTCCTGCGACCTGTTTCACCAGCTTCTGGTTGGCGGCCAGAAACGGCAGGCGCGTTTCCCATTCGCCGGCCACCAGCGCCTCGCGGATGAAGATCTCGCGCGCGCCCGCCGGGTCCACCCGGCCGTAGTCGGTGCGGCGGTTGTGATAGACCACCAGGCCATACAGCGTGGCGCGTTCCAGCGCCGTGACCTGCGCTGCCTTCTTCTCCCAGTGCGGGTCCAGCAGCTGCTTCTTGAGCAGGTGCGCGCCCACCTGCTCCAGCCACTGCGGCTCGATGGCTGGCGATGCCCCGGCCAAACAGGCGCGTGGTCTCCACCAGCTCGGCGCAGACGATCCAGCGCCCCGGCTTCTTGCTCAGGTTGGCGCCCGGGTGGCGGTAAAACTTGATGCCGCGCGCGCCCAGGTACCAGTCTTCGGCTTCGTTCTTCTGGCCGATGTTGCCCAGCAGGCCGGCCAGCATGGACAGGTGCAGCTGCTCGTAGCTGCGCGGGCGCCGTGTTGAGCGCCACTTGTGTTCGGCCACCACGGTGTGCAACTGCGTGTGGATGTCGCGCCACTCGCGCACCCGGCGCACGTTGATGAAGTTCTCGCGCAGCAGGTTTTCGTACTGGCGGTGGCTCAGCTTGTGGTCGGTGCCGTGCCCGCCCTTGCTGTCCTCCAGCCACTTCCACAGCTTGAGCGTGCCGCTGAACTCGCTCTTTTCGTCGTCGAACTTGGCGTGCGCCTGGTCGGCCTGGGCCTGCTTGTCCAGCGGCCGGTCGCGCACGTCCTGCACGCTCAGGGCCGAGGCGATCACCAGCACCTCGTCCAGCGCACCGCGCTGCTGCGCTTCCAGCAGCATGCGGCCCACGCGCGGGTCCAGCGGCAGGCGGCGAGAGGGTCTGGCCGATGGGGGTCAGCTCGTTGGCGTCGTCCACCGCGCCGAGTTCGGTCAGCAACTGGTAGCCGTCGACGATGGCGCGCTTCTGCGGCGCTTCGATGAACGCGAAGTCTTCCACCGCGCCCAGGCGCAGCGCCTTCATGCGCAGGATCACGCCGGCCAGCGAGCTGCGCAGGATTTCCGGGTCGGTGAAGCGCGGGCGGCCGTTGAAGCCGGCCTCGTCGTACAGGCGGATGCAGATGCCGTCGGCCACCCGGCCGCAGCGCCCGGCGCGCTGGTTGGCCGCCGCCTGGCTGATCGGCTCGACCAGCAGCTGCTCCACCTTCTGGCGGAAGCTGTAGCGCTTGACGCGCGCCGTGCCGGCGTCGATCACGTAGCGGATGCCCGGCACCGTGAGCGAGGTTTCGGCCACGTTGGTCGCCAGCACGATGCGGCGCCCGCCTGTGGTGCTGAAAAATGCGGTCCTGCTCGGCCTGGCGACAGGCGCGCAAACAGCGGCAGCACCTCGGCGTTGCGCAGCGCGGGCTGGTGGCTCAGGTGCTTGCGCAGGTGGTCGGCGGCCTCGCGGATTTCGCGCTCACCGGGCAGAAAAATCAGGATGTCGCCCGCCTTGCGGCGCCGCGCCACAGCTCGTCCACGCCATCGGCGATGGCGCTGTTCAGGTCGTAGTCGCGGCTTTCTTCAAACGGCCGGTAACGCACCTCCACCGGGAAGGTGCGGCCCGACACCATGAGCACCGGCGCCGGGCCTTTTCTGGAGGCAAAGTAGTCGCGCAAACCGGTCGGCATCGATGGTGGCCGAGGTCACCACCACCTTCAGGTCGGGCCGGCGCGGCAGCAGCTGGCGCAGGTAGCCCAGCAGGAAGTCGATGTTGAGGCTGCGCTCGTGCGCCTCGTCGATGATGATGGTGTCGTAGGCGCGCAGGTCGGGTCGGTCTGCGTCTCGGCCAGCAAGATGCCGTCGGTCATCAGCTTGACCGAGGCGTCCTTGCGACAGCCGGTCCTGGAACCGCACCTTGAAGCCCACCACCTCGCCCAGCGGCGTCTTCAGCTCCTCGGCGATGCGCTTGGCCACGCTGCTGGCCGCAATGCGCCGCGGCTGGGTGTGGCCGATCAGCTGGCCGCGCTGTCCCGGCTTGGCGTTCGAGCTTGCCGCGCCCCATGCTGCAGCGCGATCTTGGGCAACTGCGTGGTCTTGCCCGAGCCGGTTTCGCCGCAGACGATCACCACCTGGTGCTCGCGCATGGCGGCCTCGATCTCGTGCCGGCGGGCAGAGACGGGCAGGGACTCGGGGAATTCGATGTGCAGCGGCGCGGAGGACAAGGGGGAACTTCAGTCAAAATCAGGCAACCGGCGATTATCCCGTGCCGCCCGTCCGCCTGCCCCACCCGCCATCCATGTCCACCGTCTTCAACTTCACCTTCGTGCCCTGGTTCCGCTCGGTCGCGCCCTACATCCACAAGTTCCGGCAACCAGACCTTCGTGATCGGGCTGACCGGCGAGGCGATTGAGGCGGGCAAGCTGGCCTCGATCGCGCAGGACCTGGCCATGATCCAGGCCATGGGCGTGAAGATCGTGCTGGTGCATGGTTTTCGGCCGCAGGTGAACGAGCAGCTGCGCCTCAAGGGCCACGAAGCCAAAGTACTCGCACGGCATGCGCATCACCGATTCGGTGGCGCTCGACTGCGCGCAGGAAGCCGCCGGCCAGCTGCGCTACGAGATCGAGGCCGCGTTCAGCCAGGGCCTGCCCAACACGCCGATGGCCGGCGCCACGGGTGCGGGTGATCTCGGGCAACTTCATCACCGCGCGCCCGGTGGGCCTGATCGACGGCGTGGACTTCCAGCATTCCGGCCTGGTGCGCAAGGTGGACACCGAAGGCATCCAGCGCACGCTGGACATGGGCGCGCTGGTGCTGATTTCGCCGTTCGGCTTTTCGCCCACCGGCGAGGCCTTCAACCTGAGCATGGAAGACGTGGCCACCTCGGTGGCCATGGCGCTGCAGAGCGACAAGCTGATCTTCCTCACCGAAGTGCCGGGCATCCGCGTCGACAGCCAACGACCCGGAGAGCGAGATCGACACCGAGCTGCCGCTGGCCGATGCCAAGCGCATGGTGGCCAGCCTGCCGCCGCCAACCCAGCCCACCGACACCGCGTTTCTACCTGCAGCACTGCATCCGCGCCTGCGAAGGCCGGCGTCGAGCGCAGCCACATCATCCCGTTTGCGCTCGACGGCTCGCTGCTGCTGGAGATCTACGTGCACGACGGCATCGGCACCATGGTGGTGGACGAAAAGCTGGAGAGCGTGCGCGAGGCCACGATGGACGACGTGAGCGGCATCCTGGCCGCTGATCGAACCGTTCGAGAAAGACGGCACGCTGGTCAAGCGCGACCGCACCGAGATCGAACGCGACGCCGGCAACTACACCATCATCGAACACGACGGCGTGATCTTCGGCTGCGCCGCGCTCTACCCCTACCCCGAGGAACGCACCGGCGAGATGGCCGCGCTCACCGTGCTCGCCCGACACGCAGAGCCAGGGCGACGGCGAACGCCTGCTCAAACGCATCGAGACGCGCGCCCGCGCCCAGGGTCTGCAGAGCATCTTCGTGCTCACCACCCGCACCATGCACTGGTTCCTCAAGCGCGGCTTTGTGCAGGTCAGCCCCGACTGGCTGCCCGAGGCCCGCAAGCGCAAGTACAACTGGGACCGCAAGAGCCAGGTGCTGGTGAAGAAGCTGAGCTGACGCGGTTCGCGCGGCTGGCTTGATCAAATGTCAAATCGCTGCGCTGGCGCATGGTCATACTGGTGTGTTGATGACACATTCGATGACACCAACCATGACCGAACGCACCACCCCGCCCGCCACCCCGACGCTCCACCGGCAGCCCAACCGCCAGCCCGAACAGCAAAGGCGCCCACGCGCAAGGCCGCGCCTCGCAAGGCCACGCGGACCAAAGCCGCATCGACCTGCCCAGCAGAACGCCCCCGCCGCGTCGCGCTGGGCGACACGACTGGGCAGCAAGCAACCCAGCACGCATTCGCAAAAAGCGTGGTCGGCCAGGCCGTGGTCAGGCTCGCCAGGGTGCGCAGCTGGCAGCGGTGCGAGACATCCTTTCGCGCAAGGAACAACAGCAAGGCCGAGAAGGCCGAGTCCCTGCGCGCCATTCTGGAAGGCGCGGCGCCCGACGATGCGAAGGCCATTCGCCAGCTCTGCGCGGGCAGGCCAAGGCCAGTGCCAGCGCCAGGGCCGAAGCGGTGGATCCCAACGAGCAACTCTCCAAAGACTGGCGCAGCGGCGCCTACCCCTACAAGAACCTGCTGTCGCGCACGCGTCTACGAAGCGCAACAAATACCTGCTGCAGGTGGAGCTGCTCAAGCTGCAGGCCTGGGCCAAGGAAACCGGTCAGCGCATCGTGATCCTGTTCGAAGGACGCGATGCGGCCGGCAAGGGCGGCACCATCAAGCGCATCATGGAACACCTCAATCCGCGCGGCGCGCGCGTGGTGGCGCTGGAGAAACCCAGTGAGGTCGAGCGCGGCCAGTGGTACTTCCAGCGCTATGTGCAACACCTGCCCACCGCCGGCGAGATCGTGCTGTTCGACCGCAGCTGGTACAACCGCGCCGGCGTCGAGCGGGTGATGGGCTTCTGCACCGACGAGGAGTACCAGGAATTCATGCGCCAGGCGCCGCAGTTTGAACGCCAGCTGGTGCGCAGCGGCGTGCACCTGATCAAGTTCTGGTTTTCGGTCAGCCGCGAAGAGCAGCGCCGCCGCTTCAAGGAACGCAAGGCGCACCCGCTCAAGCAGTGGAAGCTCAGCCCGATCGACCTGGCCTCGCTGGACAAATGGGACGACTACACCAAAGCCAAGGAAGCGATGTTCTTCGAGACCGACACCGCCGACGCGCCGTGGACCGTGATCAAGAGCGACTGCAAGAAGCGCGCACGCCTGAACGCCATGCGCTACCTGCTGCACAAACTGCCCTACACCAACAAAGACATGAAGAACGTGGGCACGCTCGACTCACTTGATCGTGGGACGCGCCCACGTGGTCTACGAGCGCGGCGAGCGCCGGGCGCTATGCTCTGACGCTTCAGCGACGCGAGCGCAGCCTGCCAGAGCAGCAGGGCCAGCAACATCACGCCGACGAAGCACAGGAACGACCAGTTGGCGATGGTCAGGCCCAGAAAAGTCCAGTCGACCGTGGAGCAATCGCCGCTGCCTTTGAAGATCATTGGGATGGCGCGCTTGAGCGGGAACGACTCGATCATTCCGTAGAAATCGCGCCCGCAGCTCAACACCTCGGGCGGGTACCACTGCAGCCAGCTCTGGCGTGCCGCCACAAAAGCACCGAAGCCAGCCACCAACACCACGCCCCCCGTGACAGACCAACGCAGCGGGCCCAGTGGCACGGCCGCTGCCACCGCGCTCAGCAGGGCCACACCAACGAGTGCGTACCGTTGCACGATGCACATCGGACACGGCTCCAGCCCCACGGCATGTTGCAGATAAAGCCCGAAGGCCAGCAGGCCAAAGCAACCGATGGAGACCAGCGCAAGCCAGCGACGGGAATGGGAAAAGAGAGACATGGGCAGCGATGGAAACAGGTGGCGCCTGACCACAGGCACAAGCAACGTCAGGCATTGGAACACCAAACGGAAAAAGGGTTTCCCGAAGCGGGCACAATTTGACCACCCCGGCGCAAGCCGTCAACGCATTCGAGAAGGACACTCCCATGGCACGCACCGTCAACTGCATCAAGCTCGGCAAAGAGGCAGACGGCCTGGACTTTCCGCCCTACCCCGGCGACCTCGGCAAACGCATTTTTGAAAGCGTGAGCAAGCAGGCCTGGGCCGACTGGCTCAAACACCAGACCATGTTGCTCAACGAAAACCGCCTGAACCTGGCCGATGCGCGCGCCCGCCAGTACCTCGCGCGCCAGATGGAAAAGCATTTCTTTGGCGAAGGCGCAGACGCCGCCGTCGGCTACACGCCACCGCCCGCCCAGGGCTGATTCACCGCGTACGGGCACAGTGCCGGATCTCAACCGGCTTTGTGCTCGCCAAACCGTGACACCGCCGTCAGACAGCCGCCACGCGCTGGTCATCGGTGCCGGTCTGGCGGGATCGGCCATTTGCGTCGCGTTGGCCCGTCTCGGCTGGCGCGTCTCCCTGACCGATGCAGCCAGCGGCCCGGCCCAGGCCGCCTCCAGCCTGCCGGTTGGCATGCTCAGCCCCCACGTGACCCGCGCACCCACGCCGCTGTCGCGCCTGAGCGCGCTCGGCGTGGCAGACACGCGCCGGGAGTTGGCGCGTCTGATCGCACCCGGGCACGGCTGGCAAGCCTGTGAAGTCGACAACCTGGAGCACGACCCAGGGCGCTGGCCAGCCGCCCTGGTGCGCCCCGCCGCACTGGTCCAGGCCTGGTTGAAAGAAGCGCAATCGCTGACCCAGCTGGAAACGCAATGGGGCCAGAGCGTCGCTTCGCTGCGCCGCACACCATCAGGCTGGGTGGCGCTGGACGATCGGCAGCGGCCACTGGCGCAGGCGCCCGTGGTGGTGGTGGCCTGTGCGCACGGCAGTGTGGCGCTGCTGCAAGACGGCTGGCCCGAGCTGACCGATGACGGGCTGCCGCTGCGCCCGGTGCAGGGCCAGATGAGTCTGGGCGCGCTGCAAGGCGCGCCACTGGCCGCGCGGCCGCAGCGCCAGGCGGGCGTGTTCGTGCCCGACTACGAGGACGCCGGTTTGCCGCCCGACTGGCCGGCACGCATCTGGTCCATGGGTTCGACCTACGCCCGAGGACAAGCCCACACCGACATTCGCGACGCAGCCCACGAAGACAACGCCCGCAGCCTTGCTGCCATGCACCCCGCAGCGGCCGATCATTTGCGCAGAGAGTTCGCCGAAGGGCGGTTGCTGGGATGGGCTCAGGTGCGCTGCGCCTCGCTGGATCGCCTGCCACTGGTGGGTGCGGTGCCCGACGTGCAAGCCTTGCAGCAATCGATGGATGCCGCCGGCAAGCGCCGCGGACGGTTGGCGCTGGAAGATGCACCGCGCCAGCCTGGGCTCTATCTGCTCACGGCCCTGGGATCGCGCGGTCTCAGTCTGGCGCACTGTTGCGCCAGCTTGCTGGCGGGCCAGATCAATGGTGGCTCAGCAGGCGAGACACCGATTGAGCCAGACCTGATCCGGGCACTCGATCCAGCCCGCTTCGCCTGGAAGCAGGCCCGACGCCAGCCAGCCGCCGGCGCTAAAGCAGATCGATCCAGGGCGTGAAGTCGCGCGCCTGCAACGGGCGCGCCAGCAAAGCCGAAACGCCCGCCTGCTCGCTGTTTCGCCGCACCCGCCGCCGGTTCCACCAATCGCCCAGCGGGCCGGCACTTTCGCTCAGAGCAAAGCTCATGGCCCGCGGAAAACGGGTGCGAAACAGCCGGGCCAGGGCCCAGGCATCCACCTGGTGCTCGTCCAGGTTGAACACCGCGCAACTGTAGGTGTTGCGGCCCATCAGGGTCACGGCCATGTCGGTGTTGAAAACCAGATCGAGCTCCGGCGTGTCGGCCAGCGTCAGGCCGGAGCGCAACACTTCGGTGTCCACCGCGTCCACGCCCACCAGCAGGGCGCGGCGCTCAAAGCCTCGGCTGACTGGCGCCTCCCCCTCCAGCGAGCCCGGCGAGGTGATGTCCAGATCCAGGTAGCCTGAATCCACCTGGCGCGCGGCATAGACGGCATCCAGATCGTGCAGCACGCCGGACCACGCGATCGGCCGTTCCAGTACGCGCCAGGCGTGAGATGGCGCATCGGCACCGACCCAGATCAGACGCTGCCCAACCGGCAGCCCCCGAGCGTGCGGCAGCACGGCCTCGGCACTCTCCCCGTCAACCAGCATCACCTGCGCCGCCGCCAGAGCGCTGTCTGCACCCGGCGCGAACAAGGGCGACCACGGCGCATACGACAGATCTCGCTCTTCTGACAGCCGAAACATGGTGTTCAAGGCGTGCCGCTCCACGTCGGAAAACCCAACCACGCTCACATAAATGCGCTGTTTCTGCATGCGGCGAATGGTAATTCGGCGCAGGGCAAGACGATGGTGATGTCCCGGAAATCTGTGTCGACTTGGCGTCCAGGCGCCGTGTGCTGACCGGCTTTCGCCCTTTTATATGTCCATATCGATATTAAGAAATAGCAAACATGTTCTTTTCAGAATAAACAAACCTCCATAAAGTCCGCGGCATGCCTGATATCGCCATCATCTTTGCCGGTTTCGCCGTGGGCCTTATCGTGGGCCTGACCGGCGTGGGCGGCGGCTCGCTGATGACCCCGATCCTGATCTTCTTCTTTGGCGTCAAGCCCTACCTGGCGGTGGGCACCGACCTGCTGTTCGCCGCCTTCACCAAGCTCGGCGGCACGGTGAACCTCGCGCGCCAGCACCTGGTGCCCTGGCGGGTGGTGGGCCTGCTGTGCGCCGGCAGCCTGCCGGCCGCCATCGCCACCCTGCTGGTGCTGCACCAGCTCGGGCCGGCCAGCGAGGCGGTGCAATCGGTGATGACACACACCCTGGGCGTGGCGCTGCTGCTCACCGCCGCGGCCATGTTCTACAAGGCGGCACGCGGCGCCCAGTTGCCCCGCACCCTGCAACGACGCCCAGCTGGCAGCACGCCAGCCGGCCGCGCCACTGGAGCCTGCCGGTGCTGTTCGGTGCGGTGATCGGCACCCTGGTCACGCTGACCTCGGTCGGCGCCGGGGCCATCGGCGTGTCGGCCCTGTTGCTGCTCTGTTCCCCTGCTGCCGCTGCCGCGCATCGTGGCCGCCGACATCGCCTACGCCGTGCCGCTGACCCTGGTGGCCGGCCTGGGCCACGCCAGCCTGGGCTCGGTGGACTGGCCGCTGCTGGGCAAGCTGCTGATCGGCTCGCTGCCCGGCATCTGGCTCGGCACCCGACTGATGCGCCACACGCCCGAGCGCCTGGTGCGCTCGCTGCTCTCGCTGCTGCTGGCCTACGCCGGCACCAAGCTGATCACCCTCTGATTCCGATCCGCCCACCATGTACCAGTACACCGACTTCGACCGCCAGTTCGTGCGCCAACGCGCCGAGCAGTACCGCGACCAGCTGGAGCGCCGCCTCAATGGCACGCTGACCGAAGACGCGTTCAAGCCGCTGCGCCTGCAAAACGGCTGGTACGTGCAGCGCTTCGCGCCCATGCTGCGCGTGGCCGTGCCTTATGGCGAGGTCTCCAGCCGGCAGCTGCGCGTGCTGGCGCGCATTGCCCGCGAGTTCGATCACAAAGAAGACCACGACACGACCCACGCGGTGGCGGGCCTGGCCGAGCTTGGCACCCTGCCCGACCGCTGCGCCCACTTCACCACGCGGCAAAACGTGCAGTTCAACTGGATTCCCCTGGACCGCTCGGCCGATGTGATGGACCTGCTCGCCAGCGTCGACATGCACGGCATCCAGACCAGCGGCAACTGCATCCGCAACATCACCAGCGACGCGCTGGCCGGCATCGCGGTGGACGAGGTGGCCGACCCGCGCCCGTTCGCCGAAATCATGCGCCAGTGGAGCACGCTGCACCCCGAGTTCGCGTTTCTGCCGCGCAAGTTCAAGATCGCCATCACCGGCGCGCGAGAAGACCGCGCCGCCACCGCCTGGCACGACGTGGGCCTGCAGCCTGCTGCGCAATGTGGACGGCGACCTGGGCTTCCAGGTGCGCGTGGGCGGTGGCATGGGCCGCACACCCATCATCGGCAGCGTGATCCGCGAGTTCCTGCCCTGGAACCAGGTGCTGAACTACCTCGAAGCCGTGGTGCGCGCCTACAACCGCTTTGGCCGGCGCGACAACAAGTACAAGGCCCGTATCAAGATCCTGGTGAAGGCCGAAGGGCCAGGCGTTCACCGATCAGGTCGAAGCCGAGTACCGCGCCATCGTCGAACACGACGGCGCACCGCACACCATCACCCAGGCCGAACTCGACCGCGTGAGCGCGTCCTTCGTGCCGCCCGCGCTCAACTGCGACCGCAAGAGCGCCGACGCCAAGATCGCCCACATCCTGAAAGCCGCCGCCGAAGACGACGTGGAGTTCAGCCGCTGGCTCACCCAGAACGTGAAGCCGCACCAGAACCCCGACCTGCGCGCCGTCACGCTGTCGTTCAAGCGCCTGGGCTCGGCGCCGGGCGACGCCACGGCCGACCAGCTGGATCGCGCGGCCGATCTGGCCGACCGGTTCTCGGCCGGCGAGGCCCGCGTGACCCACGAGCAGAACCTGCTGCTGCCCTGGGTGCGCTGCGACCAGTTGCCCGAACTCTGGCGCGAAGCGCGCCGCCTGGGCCTGGCCAAACCCAACATCGGCCTGCTCACCGACATGATTGCCTGCCCCGGCGGCGATTTCTGCGACCTGGCCAACGCCCGCTCGCTGCCGATCGCGCAGGCCCTGATCGCGCGCTACCAGGACCTGGACGAGCTGCACGACCTGGGCGAGATCGACCTGCACATCAGCGGCTGCATCAACTCCTGCGGCCACCACCACAGCGGCCACATCGGCATGCTCGGCGTCGACAAGGACGGCCAGGAGTGGTACCAGGTCACGCTGGGCGGCTCGGACGGCACGCGCCTCTCCGGCGACGCCGTGCCCGGCAAGGTGATCGGCCCGTCGTTTGCGGCGGCCGAAGTGGCCGACGTGATCGAGGCCCTGCTCGACACCTACCGAACGCAGCGCGCCGAGCGCGAAACCTTCACGCGACACGGTGCAGCGCGTCGGCATCGAACCCTTCAAGACCGCCGCCAACGCGGTGCGCGTGACCACCGCCCGCGCCCCCGTGGCCGCCTGACCGCCTGACCGCCATGACGACACCCCAGCTTCAACTCTTCCCCGCCGGGCACTTCGCTGAACCCGCCGATCGTCCGGCATCCTGACGCTGGCCAACGACGCCGACCCGCGCGAAGCCAACCTCGCTGGCGTGCACACCGTGGTGCTGAACTTCCCCGTCTTCACCGACGGCCGCGCGTTCAGCCAGGCCTTTCTGCTGCGCCGCCGCCTCGGGTTCACCGGCGACATCCGCGCCAGCGGCGAGGTGCTGATCGACCAGTTGCAGCAAATGCAGCGCAGCGGCTTCAGCCAGGCCGAGCTGCGCGCCGACCAGGACCTGGCCGCCGGCCAACGCCAGCTCGCGCGCTACGCCGGCTTCTACCAGGGCGACGCGGTGGCGCCCCAACCCCGCTTCGCCTCAGCGGCGGTCTGAGCCCCCATGAGCGCGCTCGACCTCTACAACCGCCCGTCCCCGACCTTCGACGCCAAGGTCGCCCACAGCATCGCGCTGCTGCAGCGCGTGGCCGCCGAGCGGGCCGCGCTCACGCAGGCGTCCAGCCTGGGCGTGGAAGACATGGTGGTGACCCACCTGATCCACCTGGCCGGCATCGAGGCCAGCGTTTTCGTGCTGGACACCGGCAAGCTGCACGCTGAAACCCTGGCCATGATTCCCAAGATCGAGCAACGCTACGCACGCAGCGTGGAACGGTTCCGACCCAGAAACGACGCGGTGATCAGGTTCGTGCGCCAGCACGGCGAGCAGGCCATGTTTGAGAGCGTGGAGCTGCGCAAGGGCTGCTGCGACATCCGCAAGATGGAGCCGCTGCAGCGCGCCCTGCAAGGCAAGGACGGCTGGATCACCGGCCTGCGCCGCGAGCAGTCCAACGCCCGCGCCGAGGTGGCCGACGTCGTGCAAGAGGCCGAGCGCATCAAGGTCAGCCCCCTGGTCGACTGGACCTGGGGCGATGTGTGGCACTTCGTGGCCCTGCACCAGCTGGACTACAACGCCTTGCACGACCAGTTCTTCCCCAGCATCGGCTGCGCGCCCTGCACCCGCGCCATCGCCGTGGGCGAAGATTTCCGCGCCGGGCGCTGGTGGTGGGAACAGGCGGGCGCCAAAGAGTGCGGCCTGCACGTGTCCCCACCATCGCCCTTGTCGCCCTCCCACCGAGAAAGCCGAAGCATGAACGCCCGCACCGACGCCGCCCTGCTGCAGACCGCAGAGCACCACCTGAGCAACGCCCACCTGGACGCGCTGGAGGAAGAAACCATCTTCATCCTGCGCGAAGTGGCCGCCGCTTTTGAGCGCCCCGCCCTGCTGTTCTCCGGCGGCAAGGATTCGCTGGTGATGCTGCGCTGCGCCGAAAAGGCGTTCGGCGCCGGCCGCATTCCCTACCCGCTGCTGATGATCGACACCGGCCACAACTTCCCCGAGGTGACCGCGTTTCGCGACCAGCGCGCCGCCGAGCTGCAAGCCGAGCTCATCGTGCGCCACGTGGAAGACTCCATGCAGCGCGGCACCGTGCGCCTGGCCCATGCGGGCGAGAGCCGCAACGTGCACCAGTCGGTGACCCTGCTCGAAGCGATTGAAGAGTTCCGCTTTGACGCGCTGATCGGCGGCGCGCGCCGCGACGAGGAAAAGGCGCGCGCCAAGGAGCGCATCTTTTCGCACCGCGACAGCTTCGGCCAGTGGCAACCCAAGGCGCAGCGCCCCGAGCTCTGGACCCTGTTCAACACGCGCCTGGCGCCCGGCGAACACTTTCGCGTCTTCCCCATCAGCAACTGGACCGAGCTCGACGTGTGGCAGTACATCGCGCGCGAACACATCGCCCTGCCCTCGATCTACTACGCGCACCGGCGCGAGGTGGTCGACCGCCGCGGTCTGCTGGTGCCCGTGACCGCCGCTCACGCCGCCCAGGGACGGCGAGGTGGTGCAGCTGCGCGACGTGCGCTTTCGCACCGTGGGCGACATCACCTGCACCTGCCCGGTCGAAAGCCTGGCCGCCACACCGGGCGAGATCGTGATCGAGACCCTGGCCGCCGACGTGAGCGAACGCGGCGCCACGCGCATGGACGACAAGACCTCGGACGCTTCGATGGAGAAGCGGAAGCGCGACGGCTACTTTTGACGCCCCCCGCGCCGCGCCTGCGGCGCGTCACCCCCCACTGGGGGGCGATGCCTGTGGCCCGGCAAAGCCGGTTCCA
Source organism: uncultured beta proteobacterium (assembly GCA_963831255.1). GTDB lineage: Bacteria > Pseudomonadota > Gammaproteobacteria > Burkholderiales > Burkholderiaceae_C > Hydrogenophaga. The sequence continues at coordinate 257,476 of CAWHPI010000004.1, forward strand.
CGGCATCACTGGGTTAAGACCTGCGCCTTCGGTTCGCCCCTGTGCACCAACATTTTCACCATGGACACCGTATGAATACCACCATCTCCGTTCAGGCTGAGCCTGTCGAAGCCCCCGCCGTACACCCGCCCCGCCCTCAAATTCATCACCTGCGGTTCGGTGGACGACGGCAAGAGCACGCTGATCGGCCGCCTGCTGGTGGACAGCAAGGCGGTGCTGCAAGACCACCTGGCCGGCGTGCAGCGCCAGGGCGAGACCGATCTGGCCTTGCTGACCGACGGCCTCTCGGCCGAGCGGGAGCAAGGCATCACCATCGACGTGGCCTACCGCTACTTCAACACCGAAGCCCGTAAATTCATCATCGGCGATGCGCCAGGACACGAGCAGTACACGCGCAACATGGTCACCGCGGCGTCCAGCGCCGACGCCGCCGTGGTCCTGGTCGACGCCACCAAGCTCGACTGGCAGAGCGCACCGCCACAGCTGCTGCCGCAAACCCGGCGCCACAGCCTGCTGCTCAAGTTGCTGCGCGTGCCTTCCATCGTGTTCGCGGTCAACAAGCTCGATGCGGTGACCGACAGCACACTGGCTTTCACCCGCATCCGCGCGGCGCTCGCGGCCTTCGCGGCCGAAGCGGGCATCACCGTGACCGCGACCGTGCCGGTGTCGGCCCTCAAGGGCTGGAATGTGGTGGACCCCGCGAGCGATGCAGACTGGTGCGGCTACCGAGGCCCCAGCCTGATCCGGCTCCTGGAGCAGTTGCCGGTCACCCCGGCCGACACCCATCTGCCATTCGCGTTCCCGGTGCAATGGGTCGAGAAATTTTCCTCCTCCGCCGACACCCGCCAGGGCCGCCGCATTTTCTGGGGCCGCGTGGCCGCTGGCGCCGTGCAGCCAGGCCAGTCGATTCGGGTGATGCCTGGTGGCCAGATCGCGCAAGTGGCCCAGGTGCTCGACCACACTCGCAGGCCGCAAGCGGTGGCGGCAGGCCACAGCGCCGGCATCGTGCTGGACCGGGAACTTGACGTGTCGCGCGGCGACTGGTTGCTGGCTGCACCCGAGGACGACAGCGTTACACCCGCCACCAACACACTGCAAGCCACCGTGGCCTGGCTGGACAACGAGCCGCTCGCGGTCGGGCGCGTGTACTGGGCGCTGCACGGTCATCGCTGGGTCAAGGCGAAAGTTCAACGCATCCTGCACCGCGTGGACATTCACACCCTGGCCGAAGAAACCGCCACGCAGCTCGAAGCCAACGCCATCGGCCAGATCGAACTCGCGCTGCACGAACCTCTGAGCACGCGGCCGTTTGCGCGGTCCCGCGCCCTGGGTTCGCTGGTGCTGGTGGACACCGCCAGCCACCGAACAGCGGGCGCCTTGCTGGTGCGCTGAGCGCAACCTTCACCCTTGCCTTATGTCAAGCGCAGGATTGCCTACCTGCCTTACCCTATGGGAAACCCTAAAATGTTGGGTTTCCAGCGTCTCCCCACTTACACCATGACCCACGTCGTCACCGAATCCTGCATCCGCTGCAAATACACAGATTGTGTGGATGTCTGCCCCGTGGACTGCTTTCGCGAAGGCCCGAACTTCCTCACCATCGATCCCGACGAGTGCATCGATTGCGCTGTCTGCATTCCCGAGTGCCCGGTGAGCGCGATCTTTGCGGAAGAAGACCTGCCCAAGGACCAGCTCCACATGACCAAGCTCAACGAAGAGTTGGCACGTCTGCCCGGCTGGAAAAGCATCACCAAGCGCAAAGAGCCGCAGCCCGATGCGGACGAATGGAAAGACAAAACGGGCAAGCTGTCCGAACTGCTGCGATAAAGACCCATGGAACCGAAACTGAAGCAAGAAGTGATGGACACCGCCGCCGCGCACGACGGGCCGATCGAGACCGATGCCGTGATCGTCGGCGCAGGCCCAGTGGGCCTGTTCCAGGTGTTCGAACTCGGTCTGCTGGAGATCAAGGCCCACGTGATCGACTCGCTGGCTTATCCCGGAGGCCAACCGGTGGAGCTGTACCCCGACAAGCCGATCTACGACATCCCGGCCATCCCGGTGTGCACCGGCCAGGAACTCACCGACAGCCTGCTCAAGCAGATCGAGCCGTTCGGCGCGACCTTTCACCTGGGTCAGGAAGTGGTCACGGTCGACAAGCAGGCAGACGGCCGCTTCTTCGTGGAAACCTCCAAAGGCACCCGCTTCCTCACCAAGACCATCTTCATCGCCGCTGGCGTGGGCGCGTTTCAACCGCGACTGCTCAAGGTCGACGGGCTGGATCGGTTTGATGGCTCACAGCTTTTTTATCGGGTGAAAAACCCAGCCGACTTCGCAGGCAAAAACCTGGTGATCGTCGGCGGCGGCGATTCGGCTCTGGACTGGGCGCTGAATTTCGCGGCTGAAGGCCCGAACAAGGCCGAAAGCGTCATCTTGATTCACCGCCGCGACGGCTTCAAGGCCGCACCCGCGAGCGTGGCCAAGATGAAGGAGCTTTGCGAAGCCTACGAGATGCAGTTCATCGTCGGCCAGATCACCGGCTTTGAAGAAAAAGACAACAAACTGGCGGGCGTGAAAGTCACCGGGTCCGATGGTGTGACCCGCGTGGTTCCCCTGGATGTGCTGCTGGTCTTCTTCGGCCTGAGCCCCAAGCTCGGCCCGATCGCCGAATGGGGTCTTGAGATTGAACGCAAGCAGCTCGTGGTGGACACCGAAAAGTTCTCCACCAGCATCCCCGGCATCTTCGCTGTGGGCGACATCAACACCTACCCAGGCAAGAAGAAACTCATCCTCTCGGGTTTCCATGAGTGCGCACTGGCCGCCTTTGGCGCCATGCCCATCATCTCGCCCGAGAAAAAGGTGTTCTTGCAATACACCACCACCAGCCCGAAACTGCACAAGGTGCTCGGTGTCGAGTCGCCGGTATTCGACTGAGCCGCGCCACGCACCACGAACCGTTCCCGAGGCCCTCCCAGCGAGGGCCTTGTCATTCGGAGGGCAAGCTCGCTCGATTGTGGCCCGATGCGACGATCGCGAACGTGTTGGCGCCTTGAGGTGCACCGCACAGCAAAAGACCAGAAAAATACCGCTATAATTTGAGGCTGTTCCCTGATAGCTCAGTTGGTAGAGCGACGGACTGTTAATCCGCAGGTCCCTGGTTCGAGTCCAGGTCGGGGAGCCAAGAAACACGAGAGTCAGCAGGTTAGCGCCTGCTGACTTTTTTGCTTTCTGGATCGCCGTGTCCGACACGTGTCCGAAATTCATCGTGGTCCGATGAATGTCGTCCAGCGGATCACCGATCCATGTGTCCGGATCGCAACAGACTCGGCCTTGCCCAGACGGCAGTCCCGCAGAGACGTTCGTCAGCGGCTTCTGCGACAGATCTCTGTGCGCAAGATTTGTCAGCGAATCCAGCATGACCAAGGTGCCCACCAGCGCCCTACAGTTACCAACATGCCTCCACCGGGAGAATGCCGTGCAGCAGACATCCGCCCCACCACTCCGATACACACGATCAAGTACCGACCGTGTTTCTGCGCATGCCATCCGTCATGCAGATGACGGGCTTGGGTCGATCCACGATCTACAGGCTCATGGCCCAACAACAGTTCCCCTGCCCGGTTCGCCTCGGTGTGCGCGCCGTGGCCTGGCGCCGCAGCGAACTGGATCTATGGAGCCAGACACGCCCAGCGACATCGCACTGAAACGGACAGGCACTCCATCGGGACCACTCGGAGAGGATAGTCAGGCATTCGAGTCCTCAAGCTTTTGAAGTTTGATTGCCTGCTCAATGAGTCCGAGCCCCTTCGAGTCGCCGACTTCAGGGTCAAAATACATTCTTCGTAGCCTATCGAGGAGCGCAAGTACGCCCTCAAGGCCCACAAGCGCGCAGCACCATCCCGGTCGATCGCCAGGACCTCGTGCTCGTTATGGTCGATGTGGAGTGCATGAAACACCTTGAACCTACAGGCGTGGAAAACGGAGCCGTGTCCGAGCTGCTGGATCTAGTGGGGTTGTACCAGGGCTTGCCGCTGGACGAGGACTGCAAACGCATGCTTCTTCTGGCATCACTGGTGAAACCTTTGAATCGGTACGCGCGAGAGGACTGAGCAACCCATGTCCAGCATCCTGATCATGGCGTTTGATGCCAGCGGAGCCATACGCTTCGTCGGCGATGTCTTACGAGGGGCTGCGTGCGGATGTTTCTGCCCCATGTGCAAGAGCCCGCTGGTGGCCAAACAGGGGAGAGCGAATGAATGGCACTTCTCACACGAGGCCTCACAGGAGCGCCCCGAGTGCGAAGCCGGTGCGGAGAACCTCGCCAGAAGCCTGGGCATCGAATTTGCACGCGAGTTGGCTGAGCGTGGGTCGCTGGTGTTGCCCGAATACAGGACCTCGGCAGGCGTTATCTCGGCGTGGCTGGACCGCTCACAAGCCGTAGAGTGGAACGCTCAAATTTCAGGCCCTCTCGCATGGAGAGAGCATCCCCCGAAGTCCAAGGTGGTGGCCACCGGTGCGCTGGACACGGGTGCTGCCTTTGCGCTGTTCGTCCAGGTGGGCGACGCGGGCGTGCCTCAGGTCGACGACCTGCCTGAGCACTGCGCGTACGGCTCACTGGTGGTCTCAGCCGCATGGCCACCAGGCACTCGCACGCGCGAGGACGCCGTGGCCATTCTCAAGCAGACAGTGAGCTTTCGCTGGGGGTATCACCCCGACACGCTGGGTCTTCGGGCCGCCGCACAAGATGCCATAGAGGCCGAGGAGAGTGCCGTGCGACAGCGCACCGAGGCATTGCAGCGCGAACGCGCCAACGCAGCGGGGAGACGATGGGCTGAAATCGGCAAACGTCTGGAGCGACCTTACGATGCCCCCCCTGTACTGCGTGATGTAGGGCTACAGGCGTCCCCAGCGCCGAAACCTACTGCAAGCACCCCGCCCAGTGGAACCCGTTTCCCCGCCTATCCAGGCCACGCGCTGGGATGCAACTTCCAGTTCTTCCGGCTGGGGGCAGATGATGCGTGGGTGTTCTATCCGATGGATGTCGCCTTCATCAACGAGCACGTGAAGATGGCTAACGCCGCACAGCCGCTGCCAACCAAGCTCTGGGCGATTGCGCCAGTGGGCGGCCCACGCGAAGGGTGGGATGAGTGCTTTCCGCCCAGCGTGGGCTCTGCCGATGCCGAACACGGCATCTACTCGGTGCGTGACCACATCACGGCGGTGACCTTCCTCAGTCCCCGCTCCAAAGGGACCCACACGGCCAACGATCCAGCGGAGTTCTCGAACAAATAGCACAGGAAACCTGCGGTCAAACCGAAACAGCAAGCTTCAGCACCATCCCGATCACGAACAGCGCGACGGCGATCCGACCCCAGCGCCAGGTGGTGAACCAGTAGCGGTGATTGACCCACACCGCGCGATGGATTCGCTCTGCTGAAACCAGGAGCGCAATCGCAACGACCATGGGGCCGACGATTCCGACGGGCGCATCGATCTGGCTCAACAGGAATACCCAGAACAGCGGCCAGGCCACCGCATCGATGGCCGCGAGCCATCGTCGACCGGTCCAGTGCGGTGCATTGGCCCGGGGTTCACGCGCAACGAGCAGCCACATACCAACCTCCTGTCATTTCTTGCGTCACAGATCCAGTCCGCTGTTCTTCTCGTCCATTCGGCCCACGGCACTGCCCAGAATGGAAAGGCAACCGACAAACGCTCAAAGATTGCCAGATCGCACCCGGTGATTGAATCCACACGGCAAACAACCGTAAAAGATGTTTCATCGCTCGCGGGTCCATGGCCTGCCCAGTGATCCACAAAATCGTGTCGTCTGCTCCCCAAGGAACACTGCCCCAATTTCCGAGGGAGCTGGATTGGGAATCCGTCCCTCGGTCATCGAGTCTGTTCAGGTGTGCACCCTGCCCCGCATTCGTCGGTCGCCGTGCGACACCGAAAGCGCTGCGTCAAGGCGCGAGCGCCTGGGCACCGTGGAATAAATGGAAGGGGCCCACCAGAGTGAAACGGCGGTGGGAAGGCGGCCGTTTATGCCGCGAAAGGCCTTGGCGACTGCGCCGGCAGCGCTATGGTTCGCAAGTCGGCGAGCGGCGAAATTTCAGGGGCGGCACCTTGGGAAGATTGTCGGAAGGACCGATCTCACACAGCGGGAACTCGACTCCATGAATCTCGGTTCGTGAAACGCCGCGTGCCATCAATTCGTTCCAAGAAGCTCCGACGGACGGAAACGACTGGAAACCATTGAGACGCGCACGATACCCGCGCCATCTAGACAGGATTTCGCAGCTCCCAGCTAAATGGATGCAGTCAGCGATCTGCCGTTGCTGGCACTGCCGGAGCACGCCCCATATGCTGGATCGTGATCAGTTGGAAACGTTTGCCACTGTGGTCGAGCAGCAAAGCTTTGACCGCGCGGCCAGCGTGCTCAGCATCACGCGGGGCGCTGTCTCCCAGCGCATCAAGGCGCTGGAAGAATCGCTGTCCACGGTGCTGGTCAAGCGCGAACGGCCGGTGGCGGCCACGCATGCCGGTGAGGTGCTGCTGCGCCATGTGAAGGCGCTGCGCATCCTTGAAGGATCGGCACTCCAAGAACTTGCGCCAACCGCCAAGCCACACGCACCCGTGTCGCTGGCCATTGCGGTGAATGCCGATTCCCTGGCCACCTGGTTTCCTGAAGTGCTCAAGGAGCTGCTGATGGGTCAGCTGGTGGCCCTGGAGGTGATCGCAGACGATCAGGATCACACCTCTGCCCTGCTGGCTCGCGGCGATGTGATCGGGTGCATATCGACATCTGCCAAACCCGCCGATGGCTTCTTGGCCGAATGCCTGGGCGCCATGGAATACCGCTGCTATGCGACGCCAGCCTTCGCCTCCACGCACTTTCCGAACGGGCTCACGGTGCCCGCTGTGCTCTCAACACCGGCGGTGTTGTTCAACCGCAAGGACTCGCTGCACGACGACTTCCTGAAAAGGCATTTTGGGTTTGCCGTTGAGCGGTACGCCAGACACTACCTGCCCTCGCCCGTCGCCTTGCTCGAAGGGGTTGCCATGGGCGCTGGCTATGGCCTGATTCCCAGCTGGCAGGCGGCTCCCTTGGTGGAAGCGGGACAGCTCGTGGACGTCTGCCCCGATGAGCGAGAGATGGTGGACCTGTTCTGGCACCACTGGGACCTCGAACCACCAATGGCCAGTGACATCACTGCCCTGATCGTCAAGGTGGCCAGAAACAGCCTGGAGCCTTCGGTCGGGTTCGAGCCATCAACGGCGCAGACTGGACCATCGCCGAGCCCACCCTCCGGCCACAAAGCGGAGCCACAGGGCGGTGCCAGCGGACAAGAAGCATCCGAGCAGCAGTGACACCACGTCGGTGTCTTCACCATACTGCCCCAACCAGCCCGCCAGATGCACGGCGACTGAAGCTGCAAAGCCAACCGCCACGATCCACTTTGCGTGCTGCGGCGGCACGACGATGCCTGTGACCATGGTGGCAAAGCAAACGCCGATGCTGGCGATGTAGACCACGTTGACCGACACCATGGTGTCCACAATGCCCTGGTCACGTGAGGCCAGCAACGCGCTCAAACCCAAGGCAATGAGCGCAAACATCGGGTGACCCGCAGAACGACTGCCAGAGGCGGCGCACGCCAGCGCTTCCGTCATGGCGCGCAAGATCGCAGCGCCTGCACCCAACGCTGCCACCGACAACGCGATGAGCATCAACTTGTCTGCGCCCTGCCCCACCGACCCAGCGACCTGCCCCAGCACCCAGGGAACCACCTGCTTGGTGTCCGCCAAGTCGCCCAACATGCCACCACTCTGCATGGCGACCACCACGGCCGACGGCAAGAAAGCGATCACGAAGAGCAGCAGCCCTGCCAGAACGCAGCCGCCCACGGCGGCCAAGGGTGAGCGCGCGGCCAATACAAATTGCTGGTAGTCGGCACCGGTACACACCAGCAAGCCGACGGCCAAAGAAATGGCCACCACGCGGGATGCACTGAACGTGGACAGGTCTTCGGCAAAAGCGGGAATCGCCTGCAGGTAGACGCCCATGCCGTTGGCGACGACCAGCGCGTAGACCAGGACAGCGGCGCTCGCAAGAAGACACATGGCGAACAGCGCCGATGCGAACCGCAGGTCCAATCGCGATGCGCCGTAGATCAGCAGCAAGATCGCCAGGTAGCTGTGTGTCTGTTCAAGGCCCAACAACTCCAGCACCGCAACACCGCCCTGAATCTGGGCAGCCAGCACGCCCGACATCCAGATCAATGACAGCAACGCCACCACGCCTTGAAGCTGCTTGCCATAGGCACGGCCAAACAGATCCCAGACCGGAAGCCCAGTTGCCCACAGCTGCCGTGCGAACGCAGCCAACACCAGCATGCCAAAGCCGGTGGCCACCCCATAGATGCTGCCTGCCATGCCGTGGGAAAGTGCCAGTTCGCCCGACCCGAAAAGGAAACCAATCCCGTAGCTGGCCGAGACCAGGAGTGCCGCAACCTGCAAGCTACCCAGCGCCCTGTTCATGGAACCCGCCCTTGCGTCTGCCAGGCGCCAGTCACTGGATCGGCGCCGGTGAAGTAGGCACAGCAGACCTTGCCGCGATCCCGAAAGACTTCTTGCCCTTTCAGCAACCGGTGCGCCTCGGGCAGTCGGTAGTAAGGCACCGCTGGCAAAAGGTGATGGGTGAGGTGGTACCCGTTGTTGCGCGGGTGGATCAGCCAGCGCCAGACACCGTGGCAAGCCATGTCACGCGTAAAGGTGAACACGCCGCCCGGCCGAAGGCCGAAGTGATCACACATCTCGCGGAAGGTGGTGATCAGATGGAATGCCGTCGCCCTGGCCAGCAGCCACAGCACCAGAAAGGTGACCGTGAAGTCGGGGCCGGCCACAACCCACATCAACGCCACCGCCCCAAGCCACCACCCAAGGATGTAGAGCTGACTGGCCGTGCGAACCTGGCGCGAGAACAGGTGCCCACCCATCGACGACAGCCAAGCGCTCAAAGAAAAGACCTGGTCCAGGTAGTTCGAGAACCAGGTCGTTGGCCCACTTCGAGCGAAAAACAGGAGATCGGGGTCACCCCCATCGGTCCCGAGTTCCATGTGGTGTTTGAAGTGCGTTTCGCGGTAGCGGGTCAGGCTCGCGAACAACAAGGGCGCGATGAAAAGGCGCGCCACCAGGTCATTTCGCCGTCGATCCCGCCACAGATTCCGATGCCCCGCGTCGTGGAGGATGTTGCCGAGCGCGCGTTGACGGTTGGCGATCAGCACAACAGCCAGTGGCGCGAACAGCTCGCTCCACCACACGACCAGCGCCACCGAGCTGAGAACGATGAGCCAGTCGAAGGCAATGTCCAGCACGGCGCGCCAGGGCGCCAGCCGAAACAGTTCACAGTGCGGGTCACCCTGTTGGCGCAGCTCTGATCGAAGCGCGGCCATGTCCGAAAGGACATGCGAAGTCGTTGTCATGGTGGACACTCCTTCCTCACGGCGTGCGGCTGCGGACGGCCTCGCAGCGCACGGTAGCGTATGTCGGAGCACAAGGCCCAGGCCGCGCCAAACGGTAGCAGGAGATCCCAGCAGCGCGCGGTGGTTTAGGAACTTTGGCCTCGCGTCAATTCAGCTAAACCAGTCCCTTCTGCGGTGCACCTGCGCACTTGTGCACACGCCGGGTCAACGCCAGCCGCCCATAATCAACGCCGAAAGCCAACACCATTTCCCTGTGCAGGAGGACATCGGAGTGAGCGGAGAAAAAGACCAAGTTCGGCTGCAGCAAATGATGGCCCCTGACCTTCGGCCAGAGACCTACGTCTACTGCACCTTCCAGGACCATCGCCTCCCTGCTGACCTCTCCCCCATCTGCACGTTCAGGGAGACCGAAGGATTGACGGCCATCGTTGAGCGCTCTCAAGCCATTCAGGCCAAGGTGCCCTACATCTTTGAGGCCAAACTCATCACGCTCACCGTGCACTCGTCGCTGGAGGCCATCGGCTTTCTGGCCATGATCTCCACAGCCCTGGCCAAAGCGGGCATCCCTTGCAATGCGGTCGCCGCCTTCCACCACGATCACCTGTTCATTCCGGTTGAGCGAGCCGATGACGCGTTCTCTTTGCTGAACGCTTTGAGCCACAGCAGCGCACCGGCAGTGATTTGATGTGCTGCGTATCCTGGGTCTTCGTCGTTTAGCGCGACTGAACCCGCTGCAGATTTGGTCGCCCTGCCCGGATTTCCTTTGACATCGCGCGACGCGCTTGTCTACCCTACCCTCTATCCAGTCTCTTGAGACTTGGTGCGTGGGTTACGCGGTGTCAGCACTGCGTGGCCTGTCGGTCAACCAGACCTGCAGGAGTGGGGATGAACAACCTTCAACTTCCCGAGGTGACGCCGTCAGCATCTGCGGTTGTGACACGCCCTTCGGTCAAACGCCGTATCGATCCTATCGACGCACCCGCCCGCCCACTGGGCTCCAAACGTTTGGCGCTGATCGCAAAGCGCACCAACGCTGCCTCATCGACGTCTGACCGCCATGCGGAGCGCATCGCTGAGGGCGATACCTTGCTGGCAAACCACGATGGCACCGTGACCTTCCTCCTGCGCGCCACCCGCTACGGTCTGCTGATGGAGCGCACCCAACGCCAAGCTTCGGGCATGCGGCTGGTGCAGACGATGGTCTTTCATGACGTGAAGAGCTTCGACCGCTGGTGTGCGGTCGAGCCGTTGCGTTTTGATGATGGCCTGCTGTTCAGCAAACTGGGACGACAGGGTCATGCTGCATTTGCAATCCACCCCTGACCGCATCGAGCCTGCTTCAGGCAGACCTGCGATAGAGGACAACGCGCGCGTTTTTCAGATCCTCCCATTGATCACAGATGCGAGGTCCCCGGGCGAAGTGATCTCACTGTTTCGCGAGGCCGTTGTGGGTCTGGGAGCTGATGCAGGCTACTTCCTGAGTTGCCTTCGAGACGATGCAACCCGAACCTCATTTCGGTCGTTTTGGGCATGCGATCCAGCATGGCCGGCGGAGTACGCTTCTCAACGATGGTTCGAACATGATCCCTGGTTGCGCTATGCATCGTGCGACGCGGAACCCACCCGTGCCAGCTACCTCACCTGCTCATCCCCCGAAGAAAACGCCTTCATCCGCGCAGCTGCAGAGCATGGCTTCGCATCTGCTTTGATCGCACCTGCCCCCAGCTCGGTTGGCCTCTCAAGGGTAGGGGTCCTGTGCCTGGGATCAGCTGACCCCGAAAGACTCCAGCCAATCAGGTTTTGCAGTCCGATGACAGCCGCGGCCGGAACCTGACATTTGTCATCCTGCAAGGCGATCGTCCGCTGCATCTTCAGCAGCGGCCATTCAACAGCGACGTGCCGCTCACGGTGCAGAGCTGATTGGTGCAATCGATCAACTCTGCAGCGATGCGATCAACGGGCAACACACCCGTCCTCGCGCACTGTGGCAACGCTCCACCAATTCGGACAAGGCTCGTTCGATGCGCTGCAAGTCCGCCAGTCGGGCGCGCACATCGGCCAGTTTCCGTTCTCCTTGCGCGCGGGCTTCACCGCATTGCGAGCCGTCCTCCAGCTTCAGCAACTCGGTCACCTCGTCCAGGCTGAAGCCCAGGCGCTGTGCCGACTTGATGAAACGCACCCGCGCCAGTTCAGGTTCTCCATAGCGGCGGACGCCGCCTTGAGGCCGCTCCGGCTCGAACAATAATCCCCGGCGCTGGTAGAAGCGGATGGTTTCCAGATTCACCCCGGCGGCTTGCGCCAGGGCTCCGATGGTGAAAGTGCCAGGAGGCCTGGTGCTTGACTCCGTACTTAGGTACGGTTTTAAGCTTACGCCATGAACACCCGCCAATCCACCAACTCCAGTCAGAAAACCGGTCTGTGGGCCCCTTTGACGGGCGGGCTGGCGGCCCTGCGCGCGTCTGCTTGCTGCCTGGGGCCTTTGTTGTTGATCTCTCTGGGCATTTCTGGCGCATGGATTGGCCACCTGACTCAATTGGGCCCCCTGCAACCCGTTTTCCTCGGCGCGGCGGTGCTTGCATTGGTGCTGGCCTGGCGCCGCATATGGCGACCGGCTCAGGTCTGCGAACCGGGTCAGGTCTGTGCATTGCCTCCGGTCAAGCGCGCCTACCAATGGCTGTTTGGCTTGGCCGTGGCCCTGATCGCCGTGGCGCTGGTGTTCCCATTCATCGCGCACTGGTTTTACTGAAAGGCCCCTCATGAAAAAGATCTGTCTGTCTCTGGCGCTCTTCCTGACAGCGGGCATTGCGGTGGCCGCCCCCCAGACCGTCAGGCTGTCCGTGCCGACCATGGACTGCCCGGTCTGTCCGATCACCATCAAGAAGGCCTTGCTCCAGGTGGCAGGGGTCAGCCAGGCTCAAGTGAACTTCGAAAGGAAAGAAGCCCTGGTCACGTTTGACAGCGAACGGACCCAGGTCGACGCCTTGATGCGTGCCACGGCGGGAGCGGGTTACTCATCCACCTTGGCGGAGCGCCAGCCATGAGCGCGGTGAACCTGATCTCCACGCTCACCTGCCCCCATTGCGGACACTGCAATACCGAAACCATGCCCACCGATGCGTGCCAGTGGTTCTATGAATGTGAGCAGTGCCACGAAGTGCTCAAGCCCCAGCCCGGTGACTGCTGCGTGTTCTGCTCCTACGGCTCGGTGCCATGTCCGCCCATCCAGACCGGCCAATGCAGCAGTTGTGACAAGCTTTGATCGGGGTGTTCCGGCCGCCACGCACGAAATCCGAGATGTCGGCCTAGAATCCGCCCATGCGCTCGTTCGTCGCCTTCCTGCTGTGCCTGAGCATCTCGCTCCAGGGATGGGCGGCGGCTGCGGGTGTGCAGGCGCCGTGCCCCATGGGCAACATGATGGCCATGCAAGCCTCGATGCCTGCGGAAAGCGGCGCAGAGTCCAAGGCTGATCTGGGTGACTGCTGCAACGACGCAGCCACCTATGCGCTGACCGGCAAACTCTGCAAAACCGGCCAGAAGTGCCAGGTACCCACCGGCTGGTTGCTGCCGTTGTTGCAGGCAGTCGCTGAGTTCGAGCCGTCGAGCGTCCCGCTCGTAACCGGCTCACCCACGCCTCTCGACGGCGCTCCCGCCAGCGTCTGGCGCCCCCCCACGATCTGACTCCTTTGATCCGGACTGCGCGCTGCTGCGGAGGCAGTCGCGTGTTCCGTGACGTGGCTGCGCGCCCATGGCGCCTGCAGCCCATGTTCATCTTCATGGAGCACAGACATGCATGTCTTTCCACCTGGCAACAACCGGCAAGCCCAGCCGTTGGTTGGCGCCATTGCGCCCAAACACGTCTTCAACACCGCCGCCCTGCTGCTCGCCCTGTGGCTGGGCATCGCATCACCCACGCGGGCATCGGAGCAAGGGCCGCTGGGTCTTTCCATGGCGGTTCAGGCTGCGCTGGCGCGCTCGCAAGCCCTGAGCGCGCAGGACGCCGCTGCCCGCTCGGCGCGAAATGCTGCTGTGGCAGCGGGCCAGCGGCCAGACCCGGTGCTGCGGTTCTCGCTCAACAACCTGCCCATTGAAGGCGACAACCGCTTCAGCACATCCAGCGAGAGGATGACCAGCAAGGCCGTGTCGCTGATGCAGGCGTTCCCTGCCGAGGGCAAGCGCCAGGCCCGCTCGCAGCGTTTCGAGCGCGAAGCCGACGTGGTCCTGGCCACAAGGGCACAGCGCGCCGCCAGCCTGCGGCGCGACACCGCCATCGCGTGGTTTGAACGGCAGGCCCAGGAACAGCGGGTGTCCCTGCTGCGTGCACAATTGAACGAGAACCGCCTGCAGCTCCAGGCGGCCGAAGCCGCCACGCGTGGCGCGCTGCCCGCTGGCGCCAGCAGCCCCTCGGTGGAGTGGTTGACTGCGCGCGACGCGCTCGCCCAGACGCAGCAAGCCCTGCTGGGGGCCGAGGCCGCCCTGGACAACGCGCGCCAGGCGCTTGCCCGCTGGACCGGCACGCCGCTCGGCCAGCCCCTGGGCGAAGCGCCCGCACTGAGGTCATTGGCGTTCTCGGCAACGGGATTCGCGCCGCACCTGCAGCAACATCCGGATCTGGCGTTGTTCAGCGCTCGCCTGTCGGCAGCTGAAGCCGACGCCGAACTGGCGCGGCAGGACCGCCAGCCCGACTGGACAGGCGAGCTGGCGTTTGTTCACCGGCGGCCGGGCTTTGACAACATGGTCTCGCTGGCGGTATCGGTGCCCCTGCAATGGGACCGCGCGCAGCGGCAAGACCGCTTGCTGGCGGCGCGGCTGGCCCGGGTGGACGAGCTGCAGGCCGAGCGCGAAGAGCGCTCGCGCGAGCTGCTCGCCGAGGCCGAGCGCTGGTTGGCGGCCTGGCGTGGCGGCCTCGAACAACTCGCGCTGATCGACAAGGAGCGCCTGCCCCTGGCGCGCCAGCGCGCCGATCTGGCGCAGGCGGCCTACCGGGGCGGCAACGCCCGGCTGAGCGATGTGCTGGCGGCGCGGCGCATGACCCTGGCGCTGGAGATGGAACGCATCGAGGTGCAGCTCTCGACGGCCCGCCTGTGGGCCCGGCTCGAATACCTCTTGCCTGAGCCCGCTGACCTGAGCCACTCCACCGCAGCAGCGGCCCCCGACACGGCCGCGGCCCCCACACAAAAGGACTGACACCATGAAAACCTCCACCTCCATTGGCCTTTCGGTCGTCGCTCTGGCCCTTCTGGGCGCAGTGGGTTACGGCGCCTGGACCGTCGGCATGAACGCTGGCATGAGCATGGGCATGGCCACACCCCAGGGCGCGTCCACCGACGTGCGCGCAGCGAGCGCATCTACACAGGACCCCAGCACCTGGAGCATGAACCAGGGGTTCGAGGCCACCGAGCGCCACATGCGCGACGGCCTGAAGGCGGGCGACGTGGACCCGGTGACCGGCTCGAAGATCCTCAACTACCACGACCCCATGGTGCCGGGCAAGAAGTTCGACGCCCCGGGCAAGTCGCCGTTCATGGACATGATGCTGGTGCCGCGCTACGCCGGTGGCTGAGCGGCGCGGCCGACACCGGCGGCGTCACCGTCAGTCCGCGCGTGCAGCAGAACCTGGGCCTGCGCACGGTGGAGGTGAGCCGAAGGCACGCTGGACAGCGCGGTGTCGGTGGTCGGCAGCGTGGCCTGGAACGAGCGCGACCAGGTGCTGGTCAGCGCCCGCTCGATGGGGTTCGTCGAGAAGTCTGCACGTGCGCGCCACGCTGGACCGCGTCGCGACAAGGTGCGCCGCTCGCCGACATCTACGTGCCCAGCTGGGTGGCTGCTCAGGAGGAGTATCTGTCGGTGACGCGCATGGCCGAACAGGACCCGCAGTTGGCGCCACTGCGCGAGGCAGCGCGCAGCGCATGCGACAGGCGGGCATGAGCCCGGCGCAGATCGAGCGCGTGGTGCGCGACCGGCAGTCTGCAACCCCGCTTCACGTTGAGCGCGCCGCTCGGCGGCGTGGTGACCGAACTGATGGTGCGCGAAGGGGCGACCGTGATGCCGGGCATGACCGCTGATGCGGCTGCAAGGCACGGGCAGCGTCTGGGCCGAAGGCCAGGTGCCCGAGAGCCAGGTCCGCCCTGCTCAAGCCCGGCGCCGAGGTCAGCGCCACCAGCCCGGCCGCCCCGGGTCAGACCTTCGACGGACGGTGCAGGCGATGCTGCCGTCGGTGGACCCGGCCACGCGCACGATCAAGGCGCGGCTGGAACTGGACAACCCCCAGGGCCGGCTGGTGCCGGGCATGTTCGTGCAGATGCGCTTGGCCAACCCCGACAGCGGCAGAAGGTGCTGCTGGTGCCCAGCGACGCGGTGATCCACACCGGCCAGCGCAGCGTGGTGATGGTGGCCGAAGGCGATGGCCGATTCACGCCGGTGGAGGTGCGCACCGGGCGCGAAGCGGGCGACCAGACCGAGATCCTGCAAGGTCTGCAGGCCGGCCAGCGGGTGGTGCGTTCGGGACAGTTCCTGATCGACTCCGAAGCCAGCCTCAACGGTGCTGGCACGGCTGAGCCCGGCTCAGAGGCGAGGATGGACAAGCCAATGACGCACGATCGAGCGGAGCAGCCAGGCACCATGCCACACGGCAACGCATCAGACGCCCGCCGAGATCAAGGCGGTCGATGGCGACACCGTCACCCTCAACCATCCGGCCATCCCGGCGCTCAAGTGGCCGGCGATGACCATGGAGTTCGGGCTGCCACCGGCCGACCAGCGACCCACGGGTCTGGCGGTGGGTAGACCGGTCCAGATCGAGTTCGAGATGCAGGATGGCGACATCCCGCAGATCACGCGCATCCGAGCCCGCCAAGCCTCAGGGAGCGAAGCCATGATCGCGCGGCTGATCCGCTGGTCGATCGGCAACCGCTTCCTGGTGCTGCTGGCCACGGTGATGCTCACCGCCTGGGGCGTGGTCTCGATGCTGCGCACGCCGCTGGACGCGCTGCCCGACCTGTCGGACGTGCAGGTCATCATCCGCACCACCTGGCCCGGCCAGGCGCCGCAGCTCGTCGAGAACCAGGTCACCTACCCGCTGACGACGACCATGCTGTCGGTGCCCGGCGCGAAGACGGTGCGCGGCTTCTCGTTCTTCGGCGACAGCTTCGTCTACGTGCTGTTCGACGACGGCATCGACCTGTACTGGGCGCGCTCGCGGGTGCTCGAGTACCTGAACCAGGTGCAGTCGCGGCTGCCGGCCACGGCGAAGTCATCGCTCGGGCCCGACGCCACCGGCGTCGGCTGGATCTACCAGTACGCGCTGATCGACCGCAGCGGCGACAGGACCTGGCCCAGCTGCGCTCGCTGCAGGACTGGTTCCTGCGCTTCGAGCTGAAGACCGTGCCCAACGTGGCCGAGGTCGCCAGCATCGGCGGCATGGTGCGCCAGTACCAGATCGTGCTCGACCCGGACAAGCTGGCCGCCTACGGCATCACGCACGCAGATGGTGAGCGAGGCCGTGGCGCGCGCAACCAGGAGGCCGGCGGCTCGGTGCTCGAACTGGGCGAGGCCGAATACGTGGTGCGCGCCACCGGCTACCTGCAAGACGCTCGACGATTTCCGGGCGATGCCGCTGACGACGACCGACGCCGGCGTGTCGGTGCGGCTGGGCGACGTGGCACGGGTCCAGGTCGGCCCGGAGATGCGGCGTGGCATCGGCGAACTCGATGGCGAGGGCGAAGCGGTCGGCGGCGTGATCGTGATGCGCTCGGGCAAGAACGCGCTGCAGACCATCGCCGCGGTCAAGGCCAAGCTGGCGGAGCTGCAAACGGGGCCTGCCCGAAGGGCGTCGAGATCGTGCCGGTGTACGACCGCTCCGGGCTGATCGAGCGCGCGGTCGAGAACCTCGGCTTCAAGCTGCTCGAGGAGTTCATCGTCGTCGCGCTGGTCTGCGTGCTGTTCCTGTTCCACCTGCGCTCCGCGCTGGTGGCCATCGTCTCGCTGCCGCTCGGCATTCTGATGGCCTTCATCGTGATGCACTAGCAGGGCGTCAACGCCAACATCATGTCGCTCGGCGGCATCGCGATCGCGATCGGCGCGATGGTCGATGCGGCGGTGGTGATGATCGAGAACGCGCACAAACACCTGGAGCGCTGGGCGCATGAACACCCGGGCGAGACGCTCGAAGGCGAGAGCGCGCTGGCAGGTGATCGGCGACGCGGCCGCCGAGGTCGGCCCGGCGCTGTTCTTCTCGCTGCTGATCATCACGCTGTCGCTTCATCCCGGTGTTCACGCTGCAGGCGCAGGAGGGACGGCTGTTCGCGCCGCTGGCCTTCACCAAGACCTACGCGATGGCGGCGGCGGCCGGCCTGTCGGTCACGCTGATCCCGGTGCTGATGGGCTATCTGATTCGCGGGCGCATTCCCGACGAAACGGCCAACCCGCTGAACCGCTGTCTGATCGCGCTCTACCGGCCGCTGCTCGAATGCGGTGCTGCGGCGCCGAAGATGACGCTGTTGGTGGCGCGCCTTGCTGCTGGGGGCGAGCCTCTGGCCGCTGAAGCACATCGGTGCCGAGTTCATGCCGCCGCTGGACGAGGGCGACCTGCTCTACATGCCGACCGCGCTGCCCGGGCCTGTCGGCCGGCAAGGCCGCCGAACTGCTGCAGCAGACCGATCGCCTGATCAAGACCGTGCCCGAGGTGCGCCAGCGTGTACGGCAAGGCCGGCCGCGCCGACAGCGCCACCGACCCGGCGCCGCTGGAGATGTTCGAGACCACGATCCAGTTCAAGCCGCGCGACCAGTGGCGCGCCGGCATGACACCGGACAAACTGGTCGACGAACTCGACCGCATCGTGCGGGTGCCGGGCCTGGCCAACATCTGGGTGCCGCCGATCCGCAACCGCATCGACATGCTCGCCACCGGCATCAAGAGCCCGGTCGGCGTCAAGGTGGCCGGCGCCGACCTGGCGACCATCGACCGCCTCACCGCCGAGATCGAAACGGTGGTCAAGGACGTGCCCGGCGTCAGCAGCGCGCTGGCCGAGCGCCTGACCGGTGGGCGCTACATCGATGTGGACATCCGCCGCGACGACGCGGCCCGCTACGGCCTGAACATCGCCGACGTGCAGGACTGATCTCGCGGTGCGGTGGGCGGCAAGAACATCGGCGAGACCGTCGAGGGCCTGCAGCGCTTTCCGATCAACCTGCGCTACCCGCGCGAAGATTCGCGACTCGCTCGCCGAGCTGCGCGAGCTGCCGATCGTGACGCCGCGCGGCCAGCGCCTGGTGCTCGGCGACGTCGCCGATTCGCATCACCGACGGCCCGCCGATGCTGCGCAGCGAAAACGCGCGGCTGTCCGGCTTCGTCTACGTCGACATCCGCGATCGCGACCTGCGTCGGCGCGTGCTGGACATGCAGCAGGTCGTGGCCGAGCAGGTGGCTCTGCCAGCCGGCTATTCGGTGTCGTGGTCGGGCCAGTTCGAGTTTCTGGAGCGTGCCACCGCGAAGCTCAAGCTGGTGGTGCCGTTCACGCTGCTGGTCATCTTCGTGCTGCTGTACCTGACCTTCGGCCGCTTCGACGAAGCCCTGCTGATCATGGCGACGCTGCCCTTCGCGCTGATCGGCGGCATCTGGCTGCTCTGGCTGCTCGGGCACAACCTGTCGGTGGCCAGCGTGGTCGGCTTCATCGCGCTGGCCGGCGTGGCGGCCGAGTTCGGCGTGATCATGCTGCTGTACCTGAAGCAGGCCTGGGCGAGCGCGGCTGGGCAAAGGGTTGAACACCGACGCCGACCTGCTCGACGCGATTCGCGAAGGCGCCGTGCTGCGGGTGCGCCCGAAGGCGATGACGGTGGCCGTGATCCTGGCCGGCCTGTTGCCCCTGTTCTGGGGCGCGGGCACCGGCAGCGAAGTGATGCAGCGCATCGCCGCGCCGATGGTGGGCGGCATGATCAGCGCGCCGCTGCTGTCGATGTTCGTGGTGCCGGCATCTATCGGCTGATGCGGAGATCAAGCGCCGGCCAACTCCGGTCTTGATCCGGCAAATAAGGGGCGGCGGTCGCGAATACGCTCGGCTGCCGCTCACAGCCTGACCATGAAGGCGACATCTTTTGCGCCGCAGTCGCTACGTCAAGGAATTCCGATGCCCGCTGTGCCTCGGACATCCGTCATTCCGGCCAGCAACTCTCGCCGTGGCCAACAGCCGCTTTGTGCCCGTTCGCGTGAAAACGCTGGGCAGCAAGCGCCGACAGCCATCGCTGCACAGCCGAACTTGAAAAATCGAAGGTCGCTTGAAGGCTGAGTGCAGCCGGTCAGGTTTCGCAGCCCAGTGACAGCCGCAGCCGAAACCTGCCATTCGTGATCCTGCGAGGTGGCCGACCGCTGCACCTCCTGTAGCGGCCATTCACCAGCAATGGGCGCACTAGGTGCCGAGCGACTTCTGCCCTGCCAAGGCGATTGGCTCTTCGAGACCCGTTAATGCCGTTCACGCTTCGGAAGGCAATGTTCGACCATCAACACATGCCGGTCGTTGAGGTGGCGCTACCCTGAACGGCATACGCATGCCTCGCCGTGCGCCGCTGATCCCAGCTCGTCCAGAATGCCGCAGTGCCCCTCATGCGTGCCAGAGCTCCACTCGCAATTGCAGCGATTGCGTCTCCAACGCCCTCATCCTTTTGAGACGGGCGCGCACGCGGCCCAGCTGATCGTCCACCAGCAGGTCCACGTCGCTGCAGTCGGCGCTGGGGGCGTCCGTAAAACTCAGCAGCCGGTTCACATCGGCCAGCGGCATGTCCAGCGCGCGGTAGTGGCGGATGAAGGACAGGCGCTCCAGATGCTCCTCCGCGTAGTCGTGGTAACCGTTGTTGCGCCGCGCCGGTTCGGGCAGCATGCCCTGCTTCTCGTGGTGGCGAATGGTCTCCACATCCTCGCCTGTGGCCCGGGCCAGTTCCTTGATCATCATGGTGAAGCCCTTGGCTAAAAAATTTGGTTGACTCTGTAGCGACTTCAGGGTTTCCAATGCAGGCATTGAAAGGAAAAACCATGTCAGCTCATTGCTGTGACCACGACACCCCTAAAGCCGAGACCATCGTCAACCTGGGCCGCTACCGCAAGATCCTTTGGATCGCCTTGGTCGTCAACGCCGCTATGTTTCTCATTGAGATAGGTGCGGGCGTACAGGCCGGTTCGCTCTCGCTGCTGGCCGACGCAGTGGACTTCGCGGGCGACGCGCTCAACTACGCCGTGTCCCTCGCCGTGCTCGCTTCGGCGCTGGCCTGGCGCGCCCGCGCGGCCATGCTTAAGGCGGTCAGCATGATGGGCTTTGGCCTGTATGTGCTGGGCGCGGCGGTGTGGGCGGTGTGGCACGGCGGCGTGCCCCAGGCCATGACCATGGGTGCGGTGGCGTTGCTGGCACTGCTGGCCAACGTGGCCGTGGCGTGGATGCTCTACGCGTTTCGCGAAGGCGATGCCAACATGCGCAGCGTGTGGCTGTGCTCGCGCAACGACGCCATCGGCAACGTGGCGGTGTTCATGGCTGCGCTCGGCGTGTTTGGCACCGGTTCCGCCTGGCCCGACCTGGCTGTGGCCAGCCTAATGGCGGGGCTGGCGCTGCACGGTGGCTGGACGGTGTTGCGACAGGCCCGGGGAGAGCTCGGAGAGGGTAATACCAAAGGAGACCACCATGGCCACGTCCACTGACACGCTCGCAGGCCGCCTGTTCGACAAACCTACCTACGCTCGACTCGTACATGAGGCGAGGGTGGCTGGATCCACCGAGCAGGCTTGGCTTTACCTTGAGGCCGCGCATGTGGTGGGTCAGCTTCACCTCAAGCCGCATCTGCAGACGCACGCCCTCATGCTGGATTTGGCTTGGCGCACCCGCGACTGGCCAGAGGCTGCTGGCCAGGTGCTCAGGCTGGCCTTGGTGCCCTTGGGCCATTTGAGCGGTCGCTTGCCATTGGGTAACCCGGGTCGGTCGACCGTGAGCGCCTTCGAGCCGCTTCCCGTGCGTCAGGAACTGGCTGAGCTGATTGCTCAAGCGGCCCAGCCGCTGCGTTGAAGATCCTCCAACGAAAGCAAGCCTGTCCAGACATGCAGATCGATATTTCCACGTTTCTTGATTGCTCGGGTAAACAAGCGATCGCCCATGCCAATACACGCGGCTGCTGGAGTTCGTTGCCCATGCGCTGGTTCACTTCACACCGATCAGGCCAAGCTCCTGGCGAATTCCTTCTCCGTGACAACGACTACGGTGCCGCCATCAAGGTTTGGGACCACACCATCTCCATCAGATCAGGGTCCGGCGAACCCGGTATAAAGATCCGGTGATCATCAATGCCGGTCTGCTCACGCTCACAGTTTGGTTATTTGCACAGGCGTTCTACCGGCATCGAGAGCGTCGGTGGCGCTTGCTTGCTCAGCAGGTAGCGAGTGGTGAAGCGCTTGCGTTGTGAACTGCCACGCCTCGACTGGTCTACCCTGCGGCCCTAAAATTCAGCCATGCGCCTGCTCCTGGCTCTTCTGATGTTCGCTCTGCTGCCGCTGCAATTCTTTGCTGCGGCGGCGGCAGATTGCTGCGGCCACGCTGCAGTTTCCCAAGAATCATCAAACCAACACCACCAGCCAATCCACCTACCGCAGGTTCAGGGTGCGCAAGAGTTGGCCTCAGACGTTTTAGGGTTTGATCTTGACTGTGGAACGTGCCACGCCAACTGCGCGGCAGCGGTCATGGCGACGACCGAGACCATGGCAGACCCCGCTGGCATCGAGCGAGGCGAGCACCTCGTTGAACTCGTCTTGCCGCCCTGGCACGAGCAACCCTACAGGCCCCAATGGTCCGCCCCGCAAGGTTCGGGGATGAAAGCTTTCGCCTGAGGCGCTGACAGGCACATCTTCCCCGATCCGCTGGCATCAACTGGTCGCCATCTCACATGGAGGCCTACCCCGGATCGTTTTGGAAGGACTCTCACATGAATGCTCGCTGGAACCAGCGAAACCCGCGATGGACTTGGCTTACTTGCGTCGCGGCTCTCTTGCTTGTTGATCAACTCAGCAAATCGTATTTCTCAACCACCCTTGAACTCGGTGAAGCCATCAAGGTGACCGAGTGGCTCAACTTCGTGCATGTGCTCAACGCGGGAGCAGCGTTTTCGTTCCTGGCTGACGCAGGAGGCTGGCAGCGCTGGTTCTTCATCGGCGTGACGGTAGTTGTGGTCGGTGTGGTCTCGGTGGTGTGTCTCGCGCGGCAGGCCGAACCGCTGGATCGGTGGGTGGGAGCATTCGTGGTCGGCGGGGGAGGCGGTAACCTGGTGGACCGGGTCCAAATCGGCGCCGTGGTGGACTTCCTCGACTTCCACTGGGGAAACATCCACTGGCCCGCTTTCAACATGGCCGATGTCTTCATCGTCTGTTCCGTCTTGGTCTGGTGCGTCGCTTCAATGAGATCTCCTCCACGCCAATCGCCTCGAAAGATGCCCGAGGAGTTGCCTTTATGAAGCGTGGCTGGCTCTGGATCATGTCCGCCTGGGCCTTAGCCCTGGTATCCACACTCGGTGCGCTTTTTATGGGTGAGGTCATGGGCATGACGCCCTGCCTGCTCTGCTGGTACCAACGTATCTTCATGTTCCCGCTGGCGCTCATTCTCGGTACGGCCGCCTTCGCCGAAGACCGGCGGGGTGCCGTCTATGCGTTACCTCTGGCGCTGGGGGGCGTAGCCATGGCCGGCTACCACTCCGCGTTGATCGCCGGGTGGGTGCCCAAGTGGTGGGTGCCCTGCGGCACTGGCCCCTCCTGCAGCGAGCAAAGCCTTGAGATTTTGGGCGGCATCCAGATTCCCTGGTTGTCGCTCGCGGCCTTCATAGCCATCGTCATCCTGCTTTTTGTTTATCTGAGAAAGACACGTTCATGAATGCCAAGAAATTCACCGTCATTGGCCTGGTGGCCATCGTTTCCCTCTTCTTCTATCTGGGTATGAATGCCTATCAGAAGCGCGTGCACAACGCCCAGGAAGTGCAGGTCAAGGCCGAACAAACTCGCCTTGTGCGCATGCATTCACCGGTCTTTGGCCCACAAGCGGCCCCGGTCACTATCGTGGAGTTCTTCGACCCAGCCTGCGAAACATGCCGCGCGTTCTATCCCATCGTGAAGAACCTGATGGCGCAGTACCCCAACGACGTGCGGCTCGTGATCCGTTACGCACCTTTTCACCAAGGCTCTGACCTGGTGGTCAAGCTACTCGAAGCAGCCAAGGCCCAGGGCAAGTACCAGACGGTACTGGAGGCCGTGCTGGCTGCGCAACCCTCCTGGGCCGACCATGGTCAGCCCAACATCGAGGTTGCTTTTCAGGTCGCCGAGCAGGCTGGGCTTGACCTCGTCAAAGCACGGCAGGATATCGAGAAACCCGGCATGCAGGCTTTGCTGCAGCAGGACATTGAAGACCTCACTGCGCTGCAGGTCACCAAGACGCCCACCTTCTTTGTCAATGGCCGCAGCCTTCCGAGTTTCGGACCTGACCAGTTGGCTGCCCTGGTGGCAGAAGAAGTGGCCAAGGCGAAGAAATGACCGACAGGCAGCACACATCTCCCCCCAGCCGTCGCATGGTGCTGGCACTAAGCGGAGCATGGCTTGTCGGCGGTGGGTTCCTGGCAGGTTGCTCGCCCAAAGCCCCCACTTTCCAGAGCACCGACATCACCGGCGTTGCTTTTGCACAAGACCTGAAACTGACCGATCACAACGGGCAGGTGCGTACCATGGCGGATTTCCGCGGCAAAGCGGTGGTGGTCTTCTTCGGCTTCACGCAGTGCCCCGATGTATGCCCCACTTCCATGACCACCCTGGGCGAGGTCAAGCGCCTGATGGGCGACGAAGGGGAGAGGTTGCAGGTGATTTTCATCACCGTAGATCCGGAGCGCGACACGCTGCCGCTGCTCAAGGAGTACATGACCAACTTCGATCTGACGTTTCTGGCATTGCGTCCTGAGCCGTCTGAACTCAAGAGTGTGGCGGACAGTTTCAAGATCTATTACCGCAAGGTCGAAGGCTCTACGCCGACTTCGTACACGATGGACCACTCGGCTGGGAAGTATGTGTTTGACACCGAGGGTCGGGTGCGGCTGTTCTCGAGCTATGGAGCGGAACCTGGTGTGATCGCGCAAGACATCCTCACGCTTTTGAACTCCATGGAGGGTTGAACAATCCCCTGCCGCCATGAAAACACTGCTGCTCTACCTTGTCACAGCCATGACTGAGATCGTCGGCTGTTATCTGCCGCTGTTGTGGCTGCGCGGCCAAGGCTCAGGATGGTGGCTGCTGCCTGCTGCCGCCGTGAGTCTGGGCACCTTCGCCTGGCTGCTTACCCTGCACGCCGCTCCTTCGGGCCGCGTGTATGCAGCCTACGGCGGGGTCTACGTAGCTGTCGCGCTCGGGTGGTTGTGGTGGGTGGACGGCGTGCGCCCGAGCAACTGGGACATGGCTGGTGGCGCTATAACGCTTCTCGGCATGGCGATCATTGCGTACCAGCCACGGGCGTGAGCTTGAATTGCGTTTGGTCTCATGCTATTGAGCCCAAGTGTGGGTTTTCTAGCGAATACGATCCGGTCAAGAATGGCTTGGTTGACGATGGATGGAAAGACACGGTGCTCTTGATGCCGGGTGAGCGCGTTCAAATCCTGCTTCGTTTCGCCGACCACACGGGGCTGTTTCTTTATCACTGTCACATGCTTGAACATGAAGACACAGGCTTGATGCGCAACTACCGGGTCGTTACCTAGTCAGACCCAGACAACGATGTGGCAATTTCTTAGGTTCTGGGTGAAAGCAAATAGGACATGAAAGCCCAAACGATTGTTTTGACTCTTGCATTGGCCGTTGCAGCTGCGGCAGTTGCGGTATTCAGTCTTAGACCGAATGGTGGGACTCAAAGTCCCTATCAGCTGCAGCCGGACGATGCTCGCATGGTGGCGTCCGGAGCAAAGATCTACGAAGCACACTGTGCGTCGTGCCATGGCGCAAGTCTTCAAGGGCAACCCGGCTGGCGATCTCGCGGACGCGATGGCTTGCTCCCCGCTCCACCTCACGATGCCAGCGGTCATACTTGGCATCACGACGACAAAACCCTTTTCCAAATCACCAAGCTAGGGGTTGCCCAAGTGATCGGGGATAAGACCTACAAGTCGGCGATGCCTGCCTATGCCGATATCCTCAGCGACGAACAAATCGTCGCTGTACTCTCCTGGATCAAGGCGCAATGGCCGGCGGATATCCGCAAGAGCAACGACCAGGTCAACGGAGCCCGCCAGTAGGCGGACAACGTCTTTCAACAGGCCGGCGGAAGCGGACTCGCCCGATGCATACACGGCATGCAGACCGACGGCCCCCCACTCAACTGTCACATGCTGTGAGGCTCTGACACGATGCC
>CAWHPI010000005.1:0-225779 GCA_963831255.1 uncultured beta proteobacterium
CCAGTTCTTCTGGCTGCTGAAGCTTAGGCGTTCGTCAAGCCGGCCGCTTCGCCGAATACTCACCCCGCTCCACCCGCGCGCACCAGTCGCGAATGTCTGCGCCCAGCGCGTTGTGCGCGCTGTTGAACTGCGCCATCACGCTGTAGTGGTTGTGATCCGGCAGCTGCAGCACGCGGGGCATGGGACCGCCGGCGGTGTCGTGGATTTGCGCCAGCTGGTGGGCGAGCTCCAGGGCGTAGATGTCGATCAGCGGGTTTTCGTATTGGGCCAGCGCCACGAAGGTGGGCGGCGCGTCGGGCCGGGCATGCAGCAGGGGCGCGCGGTCATCGAACTGGGCGGGATCGTTGCCGAAGTAGGCGGCGACGCCGGCGGCGTTGATGTTGTCGGGTCGCAGGTCGGCGCGCACGCGTGGGCTGACCAGGATGAGGCCGGCCAGTGGCAGGGCCTGACCGGCTGGGCGCAGGCGCTCGTCCCACACGGCGCTGGCGGCGTGGGCGCAGCCGGCGGAGTGGGCCAACAGGAAAACGCGCTGCGTGTCGCCGCCGTGTGCCGCTGCGTGGTCGTGCACCCACCGCAGGGCATCGCGCACGTCTTGCGCGCCCGCTGGCCATGCGGCTTGCGGAGCGAGCCGGTATTCGACGTTGATGCCCAGCCATCCCGCGGCCGAAAACTCGTGCAGCACGTTGGCAAACAGGCCGCCGCCCTGGTCTTTGTCGCCGCGCACAAAGCCGCCGCCGTGCACGAACACCATCACCGGCCTGGCCTGTGCCGCGCGGGGCGGCGCGTAGACATCGAGCACGTGCCGTGAGTCGGCGCCGTAGGGCAGGTCCATGTGCACCTGCACACCCTTGGGCGCTGTCGGGTCCAGCAGGGCGGCGTAGGCGGCGAACATCGCGTCGCGCGCGGCGGGCATCTCGGTCTGCCAGCGTGGGCCCCAGTGGCGCAGAAGGGCGAGCAGCGGCGGTGGTGGGGCGTGGGTGTCGTTCATCGGTGGTGGGTTGCAGTGGGGTCGCTGGCGCGTAGATTACAGACAATGCAGACCATGCGTTCACTTCCTTCCTTGCCCGCGGTAGCGGGCGCCATCGAGCCGCCCGAACGCCTGTCTGAGCGGCTTGCGGCTCGCTTGTCCGACGAGATCCGGGCGGGCCGCATGGCGCCGGGCAACCGGCTGCCCGCCGAAGCAGCGCTGGCCAGCGCCCACGGCGTGAGCCGAACCGTGGTGCGTGAAGCGGTCACGCGGCTCAAGTCGCTGGGGCTGGTGACTTCGCGCCAGGGCAGCGGCGTGTTTGTGGTGGAGTCTGCCTGCGTGCCGCTGAGCTTCGACGCGCGTTCGGCGCAGTCGCTGCAAGCGGTGGTGCAGATGGTGGAGGTGCGCCGGGGGCTTGAGGCCGAGGTGGCGGCGCTGGCGGCGCAGCGGCGCGGCCCGGCCGACGTGCAAGGCATTCGCCAGGCCATGCAGGCGCTGGACGAGGCGGTGCGCGCCGGCGGCGACGGCGCCGAGCAAGACGTGGCCTTTCACCGCGCCATCGCGCTGGCCGCACGCAACCCGTTTCTCATCAGCACGCTGGACTATTTGCGCCAGTTCCTGCGCGGCGTGACGCGCGTGACCCGCGCCAACGAGGCGCGGCGCCAGGACTTCGCACGGCAGGTGCACGCCGAGCACGAGGCCATTGCCAAGGCCATCGAAGCGGGTGATGCACCGCGCGCGCGCCGCGCCGCATCGCGCCACATGGACAACGCGCTGGAGCGCATCCGGCAGGCCGATCCCGCCTTCTGGCAGCAGGAGGGCGATCGCCTGGCCAGCCCCCTGACCGCAGCGGTTGCTGCCGGTCGTCCCGGCGCGCGACCGGCGCAATAAACCCGCCATCTCCGAAACCCGACAGGGGAAAACCCGGGCTGTTCGTGGCGTGTCGACTTGTATGATGACTGTACAACTTGAGGCAAACCCGGCCTGTTGTCCGGCTGCATCGCTGGCCATTTCGATGCGCGGTCTTGCAGGCCGAGCGATTTCCTTCCCCCACACCCCCACCGTCGAGGTTGTCATGAAGTTCTCCCTGAATGCCCTGTCCCGCCGCCAGGCCCTGTTGATCGGTGGCGCGGCCCTGGCCGCACCCAGTCTGGCACTCGCGCAAGCCTGGCCGGCCCGCCCGATCCGCCTGGTGGTGCCGTTCCCGCCCGGTGGTCTGATCGACAACATGGCGCGCCTGATCGCGCCCAAGCTGGCGCAGGAGCTGGGCCAGCCGGTGGTGATCGAGAACAAGCCCGGCTCGGGCGGCAACGTGGGCGCGGCCGAGGTGGCGCGCGCCCAGCCCGACGGCTACACCTTCCTCATGGCCTCGCCGCCGCTCACCATCAGCCCGGCGCTCTACACCTCGCTGCCCTACAAGCCAGAGCAGATCGTGCCGGTGTCGCTGCTGGGTCGCGTGCCCAACGTGATGCTGGTCAACCCGAAGTCGGGCATCAACACCGTGGCCGACGTGATCGCCCGCGCCAAGCAGGCGCCGGGCAAGATGAACTACGCGTCCAACGGCAACGGCACCTCGCTGCACCTGAGCTCGGAGCTGTTCAAGAGCAGCACCGGTTCTTTCATCACCCACATCCCCTACCGCGGCGCGGCGGCGGCCATCACCGGCCTGATCGCCGGCGAGGTCGACATGATGTTTGAAAACCTGCCATCGGCGCTGGGCCAGATCCAGGGCAACACCGTCAAGGCCCTGGCCGTCACCACCCGCCAGCGCAGCAAGGCCTTGCCCAATGTGCCCACCATGATCGAAGCCGGCGTGGCCGACTTTGACGTGAGCTCGTTCTACGGCGTGGCCGCCCCCGCGGGCACACCCGCCGACGTGATGAGCCGCATGGAAATGGCACTGGCCAAGGTGCTGGCCATGGCCGACGTGACCCAGGCCATGGAGTCGCGCGGCGCCGACGTGGGTTTCATGAACGCCAAGGCCATGGGCGAGTTCATGGCGGCCGACGCGGCCAAGTGGAAGCGCGTGGCCAACTTCGCCAAGATCACGCTGGGCTGATCAGCCCGGGTTCACTGGCTCGGATTGACGAAGCGCTGCACCGCGGCGATCAGCGCCTCGGGCTGGTCGCGGTGCGGCGAGTGACCGCAGGCGGGCAGCTCCAGCAGCTCGGTCTGCGGCGCGGCGCGGGCAATGCCGCGGATCTGCTCCAGCGTGCCGTACTCGTCGTCCTCACCCTGCACCGCCAGCAGCGGGCAGGTGAGCCGCGGCAACTCGGCCGCCAGCGACCAGCGGCGAAATGCGGGCGAAAGCCAGGCGCCGTTCCAGCCCCGGAAGGCCGAGTCCGGGTCGTCGTGGTGGCGCGCCAGGCGCGCGCGCAGGTCGCCCTGCTGATAGGCCACAAGCGCCTGCTCGATGCTGCGCACCGACATGTCTTCCACCAAAATGTGCGGCGCCACCACCACGCATGCCCGCCACGCGGTCGGGGAAGTTCGCGGCGTGAATGAGCGCGATCGAGCCGCCGTCGCTGTGGCCGAGCAGCCAGGGCGGTTGTTGCCCGGTGTTGATGCCGAGCGCATCGAACAGCGCAGGCAACACCTCCAGCGCCTGCTGGTGCATGAAGTCGGGCGCCCAGTGTTCGTCGGGCGCGCGGGGCGTGGAGCGGCCGTAGCCCGGGCGCGAATACACCAGGCCGCGCCAGCCCAGCGCGTCGCACAGCTGGGTCGGGAAGTCGCGCCACATCGACACCGAGCCCAGGCCCTCGTGCAGAAACACCATCAGCGGTGCGCCGCTGCGCTCGGGCGCGATCCAGCGGTGTTCGATCAGCACCGTGCGCCCGCGCCACACCACAGCGCAGAGGTCCTGCGCGGCGGCGCTCATGCGCTGCCGGCTTCCTGTTCGCGCAGCTTGAAGCGCTGGATCTTGCCGGTGGCGGTCTTGGGCAGGTCGTTCACGAAGGCGATCTGGCGCGGGTACTTGTAGGGCGCGAGCTTGTCCTTCACGAAGGCCTTGAGCGTCGGCTTCGTCGGCGCGCTGGCCGTCGATCAGCACCACAAAGGCCTTGGTCTTGGTCAGCCCGTCGGCGTCGGTCACGCCGATCACCGCGGCTTCGAGCACCGCCGGGTGCTGCACCAGCGTGGCTTCGACTTCGAACGGGCGACACGTAGATGCCGCTGACCTTGAGCATGTCGTCGCTGCGCCCGCCGTAGGTGTAGCTGCCGTCTTCGTTGCGGATGTACTTGTCGCCGCTCTTGGTCCAGCCGCCCTGGAAGGTGTCGCGCGTCTTGGCGCGGTTGCCCCAGTACATCATGGCGGCCGAGGGGCCGTGGATGTAGAGGTCGCCGGGTTCGCCATCGGGCACCGGCTGGCCGTCATCGCCGCGCAGCTCGATGTCGTAGCCCGGCACCGGCCAGCCCGTGCTGCCGTAGCGCACGCGCTCGGGTCGGTTGGACAGAAAGATGTGCAGCATCTCGGTGGAGCCGATGCCGTCGACGATGTCCACGCCGAAGTGCGCCTTGAAGCGTTCACCCAGCTCGGCCGGCAGCGCTTCGCCGGCCGACGACACCAGGCGCAGCGCCACCGCCTCGCGCGCTGGGCAGCGCCGGGTGGGCGAGCATGCCGGCGAAGCCGGTGGGTGCGCCGTAGAACACGGTCGGCTTCAGGCCGGCCACACCACCGGTCCAGCGCTTGAACACCGCCTCGGGCGTGGGCCGCTCGGCCATGAGCAGCGTGGTGGCGCCCACCGCCATCGGGAAGGTGAGCGCGTTGCCCAGGCCGTAGGCGAAGAACAGCTTGGCGGCGGAGAAGCACACGTCGTCTTCGCGCAGGCCGAGCACGCCTTTGCCGTAGAGCTCGGCAGTCCAGTAAGGGTTGCCGTGCGAATGCACCGTGCCCTTGGGGCGGCCGGTGGAGCCCGAGGAGTACAGCCAGAAGCCCGGGTGGTCGGGGCTGGTGGCGGCGGACTTGGTGGCGGGCGGGTGGCGCTGCAGGAAGTCGTCGAAACCCACTTCGGCGGGATGCAAGGGCGCCTGGGGGTGCGAGACGATGACCAGCTTCACCTCGTGGTCTGCCTTCACCATCGCCGCCGCCAGCGTGGGCAGCAGCGCGCCCGAGACCAGCACCGCTTGCGCGCGGGAGTGCTCCAGCATGTAGGCGTAGTCGTCGGCGGTGAGCAGCGTGTTCACCGCCACCGGCACGATGCCGGCGTACATCGCGCCCAGAAAACTCACCGGCCAGTGGTGGTTGTCGTGCATCAGCAGCATCACGCGTTCTTCGCGCTTCACGCCCTGGGCCAGCAGGGCGCTGGCCATCTGCCGCACGCGCCGGGCCAGTTCACCGTAGCTGAGCGTGCCGTGGTCGTCGATGAAGGCCGCCTTGTCGGGTCGCCCGGCGTTGGCATCCAGCAGGTGCTGGGCGAAATTGAAGGTCTCGCCCGGGGCGGGCACGTCGGCGGGCTGGCTCATGGTGGTCTCCTCGGATGCTTGATGTTTGCCCCGACATGAAATATCGTGCATGCCTTGAAGATTAACAAGACCGCAGACGATGTCAAGCAATATATTGCATGTTGCCGAGCCAGCCAAGGCCGCCAGCCCCGGGCCCGAAAAACACCCGTTTCTGGTGGCGCTGGGTGAGCGCGTGCGCAGCCTGCGCGCGCGCCGGGGCATGACGCGCAAGGCGGTGGCCCTGGCCGCCGACGTGTCCGAGCGCCACCTGGCCAACCTGGAATACGGCGAGGGCAATGTGTCCATCCTGCTGCTGCTGCAGGTGGCGCAGGCGCTGCAAAGCCCGCTGGCCGAGCTGCTGGGCGACGTGACCACGCAGTCGCCCGAGTGGATG
Organism: uncultured beta proteobacterium; assembly: GCA_963831255.1. Taxonomy (GTDB): domain Bacteria; phylum Pseudomonadota; class Gammaproteobacteria; order Burkholderiales; family Burkholderiaceae_C; genus Hydrogenophaga. The sequence continues at coordinate 5,802 of CAWHPI010000005.1, forward strand.
CTGATCCGCGAGCTGCTGCAGGGGCGCGACGAGGCCACGCTGCGCCAGGCGCGCACCACCCTGGCCGACTTGCTGGGCACCGGCTCGTCCACCGGGCCGCGCAGCCACCGCGTGGCGCTGATCGGCCTGCGCGGCGCCGGCAAGTCCACCCTGGGCCAGCTGCTGGCCGACGACCTGGGCTACCCGTTCGTGGAGCTCAGCCGCGAGATCGAGAAGTTCGCCGGCTGCAGCGTGTCGGAAATCCAGGGCCTTTACGGGCAGAACGCCTACCGGCGCTACGAGCGGCGCGCGGTGGAAGAGGCGATCCAGATCTACCCCGAGGCGGTGCTGGCCACGCCGGGGGGCATCGTGTCGGACGCCGCCACCTTCAACCTGCTGCTCGGCCACTGCACCACGGTCTGGTTGCAGGCCGACCCGGAAGACCACATGAACCGGGTGCGCGCCCAGGGCGACATGCGGCCCATGGCGGCCAACCCCGAGGCGATGGAAGACCTGAAGACCATCCTGGCCGGGCGTTCGGCGTTTTACGCCAAGGCGCATGTGAAAGTGAACACCAGCGAACAGCCGCTGGCCGACACCTTTGCCCTGCTGCGCCAGGCGGTGCGGGCCGAACTGTCGCTGGCAGCTTGACCCTGTCGCATGCAAAACATTGCTTGACTTGTGGTTGACATGCACGATAATGCATGTCAACGAGTTGCCTCCGGTGCAGCTCCGCCCAAGGAGACCCCATGAACGCCCCTGTCCCGCTGCACGCCGTCCTGCCCGAGCAGGTGGATTACCGAACCCATCCCGACCAGTACCGCCACTGGGCGCTGAGCGTGGACGGCCCGGTCGCCACCCTGAAGGCCGACTTCGACGAAAACGCCGGCCTGCGCCCCGGCTACAAGCTCAAGCTCAACAGCTACGACCTCGGCGTGGACATCGAGCTGCAACGACGCGCATCCAGCGCATCCGTTTCGAGCACCCCGCCGTGCGCACCGTGGTGGTCACCAGCGCCAAGGACAAGGTGTTCTGCTCCGGCGCCAACATCTTCATGCTCGGCGTCTCGCAGCCACGCCTGGAAGGTGAACTTCTGCAAGTTCACCAACGAAACCCGCAACGGCCTGGAAGACACTCAGCAAGCACAGCGGCCTGAAGTTCCTGGCCGCGCGTCAACGGCGCCTGCGCCGGCGGCGGCTACGAGCTGGCGCTGGCCTGCGATGAAATCATCCTGGTGGACGACCGCAGCAGCGCGGTCAGCCTGCCCGAAGTGCCGCTGCTCGGCGTGTTGCCCGGCACCGGCGGCCTGACCCGCGTGACCGACAAGCGCAAGGTGCGCCACGACCTGGCCGACATCTTCTGCACCACCAACGAAGGCGTGCGCGGCCAGAAGGCCAAGGACTGGCGCCTGGTGGACGCACATCGCCAAGCCGGCAGCAGTTCGCCGCCAAGGTGCAGGAACGCGCTTTGCAGCTGGCCGAGCAGAGCGACCGCCCGGCCGATGCCAAAGGCGTGACGCTCACCCCGCTGAGCGCACCGATCAGCGCCGACGGCATCGCCTACCACCACGTGAACGTGGTCATCGACCGCGCCAAGCGCACCGCCACCTGGACCGTGAAAGCGCCCGACCGGCGCGCAGCCGACCGACATCGCCGGCATCGAAGCCGCCGGGCGCCGCCTGGTACCCGCTGCAGATGGCGCGCGAGCTGGACGACGCCATCCTGCACCTGCGCACCAACGAGCTGGAGATCGGCACCTGGCTGATCAAGACCGAGGGCGACGCCGCGGCGGTGCTGGCCATGGACGCGACCCTGCTGGCGCACCAGGACCACTGGCTGGTGCGCGAAACCATCGGCGCTGCTGCGCCGCACCTTCAGCCGCCTCGACGTGTCCTCGCGCAGCCTGTTCGCGCTGATCGAAGCCGGCTCCTGCTTCGCCGGCAGCTTGCCTGGAGCTGGCCCTGGCCTGCGACCGCAGCTACACCTGGCCCTGCCCGACGACGCGAGCCGCGCGCCCAAGCTCACCGTGGGCGAGATCAACTTCGGCACCTACCCCATGGCCACCGACCAGAGCCGCCTGGCAGCGCCGCTTCTACGACGACGAGCTCCGAGCTGGACGCCGTGCGCGCGCCAGATCGGCCAGCCGCTGGACGCCGACGCGGCCTTTGCGCTGGGCCTGGTGACCGCCAACCCCGACGACATCGACTGGGCCGACGAGGTGCGCATGGCCATCGAAGAGCGCGTGGCCATGAACCCCGACGCCCTCACCGGCATGGAGGCCAACCTGCGCTTCAACGGCGTGGAGACCATGGCCACCCGCGTCTTCGGCCGACTCACCGCCTGGCAGAACTGGATCTTCCAGCGCCCCAACGCCGTGGGCGAGAAGGGCGCGCTCAAGGTCTACGGCACCGGCGAAAAGTCTGCTTTCGACTGGACCCGCGTTTGAGCCGATTTCTTGAGTCTGTTGTGCGGTGGGTCTCCCGGTGGAGCCAGCCGCAACCCCGAACGACAGTCCACCGACCGTTCAGCCCGCAGGAGAAACAGCATGTCCACCATCGACTACAGCGACAAGATCCCCAACAACGTCAACCTCAGCGAAGACCGCACCCTGCAGCGCGCGCTCGAGCAGTGGCAGCCCAACTACCTCAAGTGGTGGGACGACATGGGCCCGGACGGTTCGCAGAACTTCGACGTCTACCTGCGCACCGCCATCAGCGTGGACCCGCAGGGCTGGGCGCAGTTCGGCCATGTGAAGATGCCCGACTACCGCTGGGGCATCTTCCTCAACCCGGCCGAGCAGGACCGCAAGATCCACTTCGGCGACCACAAGGGCGAAGCCGCCTGGCAGGACATCCCCGGCGAGTACCGCGCCAACCTGCGCCGCATCATCGTGACGCAGGGCGACACCGAGCCGGCATCCGTCGAGCAGCAGCGCCACCTGGGCCTGACCGCGCCCAGCCATGTACGACCTGCGCAACCTGTTCCAGGTCAACGTGGAAGAAGGCCGCCACCTCTGGGCCATGGTCTACCTGCTGCACAAGTACTTCGGCAAGGACGGCCGCGAAGAAGGCGAAGCCCTGCTGGAGCGCAACAGCGGCAACGCCGACAACCCGCGCATCCTGGAAGCCTTCAACGAAGAAACGCCGGACTGGCTGAGCTTCTTCATGTTCACCTACTTCACCGACCGCGACGGCAAGTTCCAGCTCTGCGCCCTGGCCGAAAGCAGCTTCGACCCGCTGGCGCGCACCACCAAGTTCATGCTGACCGAAGAGGCGCACCACATGTTCGTGGGCGAGTCGGGCGTGAGCCGCGTCATCAACCGCACCTGCCAGGTGATGAACGAGCTCAAGACCGACGATCCGACCAAGCTGCGCGCCGCCGGCGTGATCGATCTGCCGACCATCCAGCGCTACCTGAACTTCCACTTCTCGGTGACCATCGACCTGTTCGGCGCCGACGAGTCCAGCAACGCCGCCACCTTCTACTCCACCGGCCTCAAGGGCCGCTACGAAGAAGGCAAGCGCAACGACGACCACGTGCTCAAGGGCCAGACCTACCGCGTGCTCAACGTGCAAAACGGCCAGCTGGTGGAAAAAGAAGTGCCGATGCTCAACGCGCTCAACGAAGTGCTGCGCGACGACTACATCAAGGACAGCGTGGGCGGCGTGGAGCGCTGGAACAAGGTGATCGAGAAGGCCGGCATTCCGGTGCGCCTGAGCGTTCCGCACAAGGCCTTCCACCGCAACATCGGTCTGCTCAAGGGCGTGAAGGTTGCACCGGATGGCCACGTGGTATCGGAGGCCGAGTGGAACGCCAGGCGCGACAGCTGGCTGCCCAGCGAGTCGGACCGCGCCTTTGTCGCCAGCCTCATGGGCCGCGTGGTCGAGCCGGGCAAGTTCGCCAACTGGATCGCACCGCCGGTGATGGGCATCAACCGGCAGCCGGTGGACTTCGACTACGTGCGCTTCGCTTGAATTCGTACTCCCCCCTGCGCCGCTTCGCGGCGCCATTGCTGAATCCCCCCGCGCCGGCTTCGCCGTCACCCCCCAGGGGGCGACGCTGGCGGCCCGGCGAAGCCGGTTCCGCGGCGCCCTGAGCTAAAGGCACGCGCTCCGGATCGGGACTGGAAGATCAAAGGCATTGATTTGGTCTTTCCTCGCCAACCAGCATGGGCTGGGGTGACCGGCGCAGTGAAGTGAAGGAGGAGCCGGCCGCAGGCCGGCGGGGGACATGAACGAAGCCGGTCGTCCCAGCCCGTGCGACGCCACCACGAAGTCAACAAACCCGAACAGAACAGAAGCCGAAGAGAGCATCAGATGAACGCACCCGCCGAAGCCGCCGTGATCCAGCAGCACCTGATCGACCCCGAGATCTGCATCCGCTGCAACACCTGCGAGGCCACCTGCCCGGTGGGCGCGATCACGCACGACGACCGCAACTACGTGGTCGACGCCGAGAAGTGCAACCTGTGCATGGCCTGTGTCCCGCCGTGCCCCACCGGTTCGATCGACAACTGGCGCAGCGTGGTGCGCAGTGAAGGCCTATTCGGTGGCCGAGCAGCTGACCTGGGACGAACTGCCCGCCGAGCTGCCGCCCGAGGCCCTGGCCGATGCGGATCAGGCAACCGCGGAGCCCGTCGCCGTGGCACCCGTGCGCTCAACGTCCGCCGACCCTGAGCCGGTTTTTCACAGCGCGCAATACGGCGCCACCCTGCCGCCCTGGTCGGCCGCGCACGCCTACACCAACCTCTACGGCCCCAAGGCGGCCGAGAAGTCCATCACCGCCAAGGTGACCGGCAACTTCCGCGTCACCGAGGTCGGCAGCGATTACGACACCCACCACATCGTGCTCGACTTTGGCGCCATGCCGTTTCCGGTGCTCGAAGGCCAGTCCATCGGCGTGATCCCGCCCGGTGTCGATGCGCAGGGCAAGCCGCACCACGCGCGCCAGTACTCGGTGGCCAGCCCGCGCAACGGCGAGCGCCCGGGCTACAACAACGTCTCGCTCACCATCAAGCGCGTGCTCGAAGACCACCAGGGCCAGCCGGTGCGCGGCGTGGCGAGCAACTTCATGTGCGACCTGAAGGTGGGCGACAGCGTGCAGGTGATCGGGCCGTTTGGCGCCAGCTTCCTCATGCCCAACCACCCGCGCTCCCACATCGTGATGATCTGCACCGGCACCGGCAGCGCCCCCATGCGCGCCATGACCGAATGGCGACGCCGCCAGCGCGCCACCGGCAAGTTCGAGGGCGGCAAGCTGCTGCTGTTTTTCGGCGCCCGCACGCAGGAAGAGCTGCCTTACTTCGGCCCGCTGCAAAACCTGCCCAAGGACTTCATCGACAGCCACTTCGCCTTCAGCCGCACACTGGGCCAGCCCAAACGCTACGTGCAGGACGCGATGCGCGAGCGCGCCGCCGACCTGGCGCCGCTGCTCACCGACCCCAACTGCTGCTTTTATGTCTGCGGTCTCAAGGCGATGGAAGAGGGCGTGGTGCTCGCGCTGCAAGGACATCGCCACCAGCGCCGGCCTGAACTGGGACACCGTGGGTGCCACGCTCAAGCGCGACGGCAGGCTGCACCTCGAAACCTACTGACCCAGCCGCGCACAGGACAGCCGCCGCCGCGCGCCTGGCCGTATGCTTGATGCGTCGCGGCGCCCAGCATTTGCGCTGTTGCCGCACCGCTCAACGACACTGCCCTTGCTCACCATGAACCAAGCCTTCATCTGCGACGCCATCCGCACCCCCTTCGGCCGCTACGGCGGCGCGCTGTCCAGCGTGCGCACCGACGACCTCGGCGCCATCCCGATCCGCGCGCTCATGGCAGCGCAATCCCGGCGTCGACTGGGAAGCGATCACCGATGTGCTCTACGGCTGCGCCAACCAGGCCGGTGAAGACAACCGCAACGTGGCCCACATGAGCAGCCTGCTCGCCGGTCTGCCGCTGGCTGTGCCCGGCGCCACGCTCAACCGTTTGTGTGGTTCGGGGCTGGATGCGGTGGGCACCGCGGCGCGCGCCATCCGCGCCGGTGAGGCCGGGCTGATGATTGCCGGCGGTGTGGAAAGCATGAGCCGCGCCCCGTTTGTGATGCCCAAGGCAGACACCGCGTTTTCGCGCGCCAACGCGGTCTATGACACCACCATCGGCTGGCGCTTCGTCAACAAGCTGATGAAGGCGCAGTACGGGGTCGACTCCATGCCCGAAACGGCGGAAAACGTCGCCACCGACTACCGAATAGAGCGCGAGGCGCAGGACCGCATGGCGCTGGCCAGCCAGACCCGCGCGCTGGCCGCCATCCAGGCCGGCCACCTGGCGCGCGAGATCACGCCGGTGAGCATCGCGCAGAAAAAGGGCGATGCGCTCGTGGTCGACACCGACGAACACCCGCGCGCCACCACGCTGGAGGCGCTGGCCAAGCTCAAGCCCATCGTGAAGCCCGACGGCACGGTGACCGCCGGCAACGCCAGCGGCGTGAACGATGGCGCCTGTGCGCTGCTGCTGGCCGACGAAGCCAGCGCGTCGAAAAACGGGCTCACACCCAAGGCGCGCGTGGTCGGCATGGCCACGGCTGGCGTGCCGCCGCGCATCATGGGCATTGGCCCAGCGCCCGCCACGCAGAAGGTGCTGGCGCTCACCGGCCTCACGCTGGCGCAGCTCGATGTGATCGAGCTCAACGAAGCCTTTGCCGCGCAGGGCCTGGCGGTGTTGCGCGAGCTCGGTTTGCAAGACGACGATGCGCGTGTCAACGCCTGGGGCGGCGCGATCGCGCTCGGTCACCCGCTGGGCGCCAGCGGCGCGCGCCTGGTCACCACCGCGGTCAACCGGCTGCACGCCACCGGCGGGCGCTACGCGCTGTGCACCATGTGCATCGGCGTCGGCCAGGGCATCGCGCTGATCGTCGAGCGGGTCTGAGGCGATGAACAAGGTCCTGGGCACGCCCGAGGCCTTGCGCGCCACCGCCCGCCAACCGCGCTCGCGGCCCAAGGGTCGTGCGGTGGATGCCGATGCGCTGGCGCTGGTGAACCGGCTCATCGGCCCCGCGCCCGCCGAAGGCCATGCGCGCGACCAGCTCATCGAGCACCTGCACCGGATCAACGATCACAGCAACGGCCTGCCCGACACGCACCTGGTGGCGCTGGCGCAGGCCATGCGGCTGTCGGTGGCCGAGGTGTTTGAGGTCGCAAGCTTCTACCACCACTTCCAGATCCTGCGCGACGGCGCCGCCGCGCCCGGCCTCACCGTGCGCGTGTGCGACGGTCTGTCGTGCCAGCTCGCGGGCGCGGCGCCCCTGCTGGCCGATCTGCAGGCGCGCCTGCCTATGCTGCTGGGCCGCGACGACGTGCGGGTGGTGCCCGCCCCCTGCGTGGGCCGTTGCGAGCAGGCGCCGGCGGTGCAGGTCGGCCAGTGGCCGCTGGGCGCGGCATCCACCGAGCGGGTGGCGGAACTGGCCGCGCAGGCGCCCGCGCGCTTTGACGACGCGCAATGGACACTGCCCGACGCGTCGCAGGCCTGTGTGGCGAGCGACACCGATCGTCTTTCGACGCCTATCGCGCGCAGGGCGGCTACGCGCTGGCGGCTGCGGTCGCCAGCGGCGAGCACAGCGCAGAGGCGGTGATCGAAGCACTGGAACACGCTGTGCTGCGTGGCCTGGGCGGCGCCGGGTTTCCGGCCGGGCGCAAGTGGCGCATTGTCCGAGAGCAAGCGGCGCCGCGCCTGCTGGCCGTCAACATCGACGAAGGCGAGCCCGGCACCTTCAAGGACCGCTGGTACCTGGAGCGCGACCCGCACCGTTTGCTCGAAGGCGTGCTGGTCGCAGCCCGTGTGGTCGGCTGCGAAGCGGTCTATCTCTACCTGCGCGACGAGTACCACCACGGTCGCCGTCTGCTGCAGCGCGCATTGGCCGAGCTGCAGGCCAACCCGCCGTGCGACCTGCCGCGCATCGAGTTGCGGCGCGGTGCGGGCGCCTACATCTGCGGCGAAGAGTCGGCCATGGTCGAGAGCATCGAAGGCCAGCGCGGCCTGCCGCGCCTGCGCCCGCCCTACATCGCGCAAAAAGGCCTGTTCGGCCGGCCCACGCTGCAGCAGAACTTTGAAACCCTGTACTGGGTGCGCGACATCGTGGAGAAAGGCGGCGACTGGTTTGCCAGCCACGGCCGTCATGGCCGCCAGGGTCTTCGCAGCTTCAGCGTGAGCGGCCGGGTGAAGCAGCCCGGCGTGAAGCTCGCGCCAGCCGGCATCACGCTGCGCGAACTGATCGACGAGTTTTGCGGCGGCATGGCCGAGGGCCACACGCTCTACGCCTACCTGCCCGGTGGCGCCAGCGGCGGCATTTTGCCGGCGCGGCTGGCCGATGTGCCGCTGGACTTCGACACCTTGCAGCCCCACGGCTGCTTCATCGGCTCGGCGGCGGTGGTGGTGCTGAGCCAGCACGACAGCGCGCGCGAGGCCGCGCTGAACCAGATGCGCTTTTTTGCGCACGAGAGCTGCGGCCAGTGCACGCCCTGCCGCACCGGCACCGACAAGGCCGCGCAGCTGATGGCGCGCGATGCAATGGGACGTGGCCACGCTGCAAGACCTGGCCACCGTGATGGCCGATGCGTCCATCTGCGGCCTGGGTCAGGCCGCGCCGAATCCGCTGCGCTGCGTGATCGAGTACTTCCCGCACGAGATCGGTCTTGGCCCTTCGGGGGTGAGCGCGTGAACGCCCGCCTACCCAACGTTCACTGGCCCGAAGGCGTGCGCCGCCACGGCACGCACACGCCCGCCACGGGCGAGGCCACCGTGGCCTTCACGCTCGACGGCCAGCCCGCGCTGGCGCGCGAGGGCGAGTCCATCCTGCACGCGGCGCGGCGCCACGGCGTGGCCATTCCCCAGCTGTGCCACAGCGACGGCCTGCGGCCCGACGGCAACTGCCGCGCCTGCGTGGTCGAGGTGGACGGTGAGCGCGTGCTGGCGGCGAGCTGTTGCCGAGCGGTGACGCCAGGCATGGACGGTCAAGGCGCAAAGCCCGCGCGCGCTGCAAAAGTCAGCAAATGGTGCTGGAGCTGCTGGCCGCCGACCTGCCGCATCCCGAGCAGGCCGGCGAACTGAGCGACTGGCTCGCCCAAACGGGCGTGGCCGTGCGCCCCGCGCTCGCCGCCCTGCAGCGCGAACAACCCGCGCCCGACCTCAGCCACCCCGCCATGGCGGTGAACCTGGACGCCTGCATCCAGTGCACCCGCTGCGTGCGCGCCTGCCGCGAAGAGCAGGTGAACGACGTGATTGGCATGGCGCAGCGCGGCGCGCAGACGCAGGTGGTGTTCGACCTCGGCGACCCCATGGGCGAAAGCAGTTGCGTGGCCTGCGGCGAATGTGTGCAGGCCTGCCCCACGGGTGCGCTCAGCGTGAAGGCGCCGGGCGCCGCCGTCTTGCCCAACGGGCAGTTGAAGGTGGACCGCGAGGTGGACAGCGTCTGTCCCTTCTGCGGCGTGGGCTGCCTGCTCACCTACCAGGTGCAGGACGCCACCGCCGAAACCCCCGAGCGCATCGTCGCCGTGCAAGGCCGCGACGGCCCGGCCAACGGCGGGCGGCTGTGCGTCAAGGGCCGCTTTGGTTTTGACTACGTGCACCACCCCGAGCGCCTCACGCGCCCGCTGGTGCGCATCGCCGGCGTGGCCAAAGACCCGGCCCACATCACCGAGAAACCCGACTGGCGCAGCGTGTTCCGCGAAGCCAGCTGGGACGAAGCGCTGGCGCTGGCCGCCGGCGGCTTGAAGGCCTTGCGCGAACAACACGGCCCGGCTTCGCTCGCCGGCTTTGGCTCGGCCAAGGGCAGCAACGAAGAGGCCTACCTGTTCCAGAAGCTGGTGCGCACCGGCTTCGGCAACCACAACGTTGACCACTGCACCCGCCTGTGCCACGCCTCCAGCGTGGCCGCGCTGCTCGAAGGCGTGGGCTCGGGCGCGGTGAGCAACCCGGTGAGCGATGTCGAGCAGGCCGACTTCATTCTGCTCATCGGCGCCAACCCCACCAGCAACCACCCGGTGGCCGCGAGCTGGATGAAAAACGCCGCCCAGCGCGGCGCGCGCATCGTGCTGGCCGACCCGCGCCGCACCGACATCGCCCGCCACGCCTGGCGCACGCTGCAGTTCCGGCCCGACACCGACGTGGCCCTGCTCAATGCGCTGCTGCACGTGATCTTTGAAGAGAACCTGGTGGATGCCGCGTTCGTCGCCGAGCGGGTGGATCACGTCAACGCCGTGCGCGAAGCGGTGAAAGCCTTCAGCCCCGAAGCCATGGCGCCGGTCTGCGGCATCGACGCCGCCACCATTGCGCGAAGTGGCGCGCGCCTACGCCGGCGCCGAGCGCGCCATGATCCTCTGGGGCATGGGCGTGAGCCAGCACATCCACGGCACCGACAACGTGCGCTGCCTGATCGCGCTGGCCAGCCTCACCGGCCAGATCGGCCGCCCCGGCACCGGCCTGCACCCGCTGCGCGGGCAGAACAACGTGCAGGGCGCGAGCGACGCTGGCCTGATCCCCTTCATGCTGCCCAACTACCAGCCGGTGGACCAGGCCGAGGTGAAGCGCTGGTTCGAACACTTCTGGGGCGCGCCGCTCTCGGCCGTGCCCGGCCTCACGGTGGTGGAAATATTGCGCGCGGCCGAGCTCGCGTCTGACGATCCGGCGCGCATCCGCGGCCTCTACGTGATGGGCGAAAACCCCGCCATGAGCGACCCCGATCTGAACCACGCGCGCCACGCCCTGGCCAGCCTCGACCACCTGGTGGTGCAAGACATCTTCCTGACCGAAACCGCCTGGCTGGCCGACGTGGTCCTGCCCGCCAGCGCCTGGCCCGAGAAGACCGGCACCGTGAGCAACACCGACCGCATGGTGCAGCTGGGTCGCCAGGCCATTGACCCGCCGGGCGAAGCGCGCGCCGATCTCTGGATCATCCAGCAACTCGCCCAGCGCATCGGCCGCGCCGACGGCCAGGCGCTGGGCTGGGCCTACGACGCAGCCGGCGCCGAACACCACGGCGTGGCCGCCGTTTATGAAGAAATGCGCCAGGCCATGCAGGCGGCCATTGGCGGCATCACCTGGGCGCGGCTGGCGCGCGAAGGCAGCGTGACCTACCCCTGTTTGAGCGAGGAAGACCCCGGCCAGCCGGTGGTGTTCGCCGACGACTTCCCCACCGCCGACGGCCGCGTGCAGCTCAAACCCACCACGCTCATCCCCGCCGACGAACAGCCCGACGCCGACTACCCCCTGGTGCTCATCACCGGCCGCCAGCTCGAACACTGGCACACCGGCAGCATGACGCGGCGCGCCACCATGCTCGACGCCATCGAGCCGGCGCCCACCGCGTCGATGCACAGCGCCGACCTCGCCGCGCTCGGCGTGCCGGCCGGCGGCCGCCTGCGCGTGTCATCCCGCCGCGGCACGGTGGAGCTCACCGCTCGCGCCGACGACGGCATCCAGCGCGGCGTGGTCTTCATTCCGTTCGCCTACGTGGAAGCGGCGGCCAACCTGCTCACCAACGCCGCACTCGATCCGATGGGCAAGATCCCCGAGTTCAAGTACTGCGCGGTGCGGGTGGAAAGAGCTGGGGACCATCCCTCGGCGCAACCGGGCTGAGCGTTTCGACGCGCGACCACGGGGATCGGGCAAGAAACCACAACCGATGGCCTCATGGGCCGCTGGCAACCAAGTTCGATGGCTTGAGCCATTGCTTGAGTGTTTTTGACAGGCTGGCCAGATTGATGGGCTTGGAGAGAAAGTCGTCCATGCCCGCTTCAAGGCTTCGTTGCCGGTCGTCCTCAAACACGCCAGCGCTCAGCGCCAGCACCGTGAGTCGGGACAGTCCTTTTTCGGATTCCCATTGCCGAATGCGGCGCGTGGCTTCAAGGCCATCCATGCTGGGCATTTGAATGTCCATCAGAACCATTTGGTACGGGGTGCCCTGCGTCACCGCGTCAACCGCCGCCTGACCGTCTTCGGCAAAGTCCACCGTCAGCCCCAGTTTTTTCAGCAGGGCACCAATGACGATGCGATTGACCAGGTTGTCTTCGGCCACCAGCAAGTGACCGCTCAGCGCTGGCCCGGCGTCTTCGCTGCGCTTGGTCATTGCGGCCGCCAAAGGCAACCCGGGGGCTGACGTGTCTGTGCCCCATTCGATCGGGACACAAAACCAGAACCGCGACCCCGCGCCGGGCACGCTTTGCAGGCCCACACGCCCGCCCATGAGTTCGGCCATGCGGGCCACGATGGACAGGCCCAGGCCAGTGCCGCCAAATTCACGCGTCGTGGAGCTGTCGCCCTGGGTGAATGGTTTGAACAGAAGCGCCTGCTTTTCAGGCGCAATGCCAATGCCGTTGTCACTGACCGAGAACTCCAGCATGGAGCGCTGGGCGAGGTCCAGTTGCTCGGTCACCTTCACGCACACATCGCCCTGGGGCGTGAACTTGATGGCATTGCCCAGGTAGTTGGACAACATCTGCCGCAGCTTGTGTGCGTCGCCCAGGCAGGTGTCGCGGTGCAGGCCGGAGGTGTCAATGGACACACAAATGCCTTTTCGCTTCGCCTGGTCCTCAAAGGCTTTCACGGTGTCTTGAACAAGGTTCATCAGACCAAAGGTCTGGTGCTCCAGGTCCATCTGACCAGCTTCAATTTTGGACAGATCCAGCAGGTCGTTGAGCAAGGTCAGCAGGATTTGGCCCGATTTCACAATGGTCTGTGCATAGTCCAGCCGCTCTGCCTCGGAGACGTTTGGCATCTGCAGCAGCTGGGCCATGCCCAGCACGCCATTGAGGGGTGTGCGCAGCTCGTGGCTCATGGTGGCCAGGAAATCGCTCTTGGCGCGCGTGGCTTTGTGCGCCATGTCCAGGGCCTGCTCCAAAGCGGCCTGGTTGCGTTTGCGCTCGGTGATGTCGGCATAGGCGCCGACCACGCGCAGTGGCCGCTGTTGTTCGTCTCTTTCCACCACGCGACCGCGGTCCTGTACCCAGATCACGGAGCCGTCTTTGCGCAGCATGCGGTGCTCGGAGTGGTAGTAGGTGGTTGAGCCGCTCAGCAGGCGCTGCAGGTTTTCCCAAACCCGCGGGCGATCCTCGGCAAGCAAATGGGCTGAAAAGGCGTCCACGTTGTCGGCAATTTCACCCTCGGAAAACCCCAGAATGCTCCACCAGTGATCGTTGTGTATCACCTTGCCGGTGGGCAAGTGCCAGTCCCACAAGCCCTCTTGGGTGGCGGTCATCACCTCTTGCAGCCGCCGCTCGCTGGTCGCCACCTGTTGCTGGGCGCGCACCACATCGGTGATGTCGTGCGCAATCACCAGAATCTGGTTGTTGCCCTGCGCATCCTTGAAGGGGCGCTTGATGGATTTGAAATGGCGCACCTCGCCCGTGGCGGCGTCGCAGCTGTCTTCAAACACCACCTCGGTTTCGCCGCGCGCCATGATCTTGAGCACATTGGCTCGAAACGCGTCAGCAAGCGGTTTGGGCACACCAAAGTCGTCGTCGTGCTTGCCCACCATCTGCTCGGGCGTGGTGTTGTAGAGCCGCGCCACCGTCTGGTTGCAAAGCAAAAAATTGCCTTGCGCGTCTTTCAGTGTGATGACGTCGGGGATTTCGTCGAACACCGCTTGCAGCAGTGCCAGCTTGCGGTCGTTGACCGTGTCTGTGTGCGGGGCGCCAGGTGTTGGGTGTTGGGCTGTCATGCGGGGGGTGCGTCCAAAAAGTGGCCGTGAATACGAAGGCATCCGGCTTGGATGCGATTCGGCTCGGCTGCCCGGCCCGGAAACGAACAAGGTCGGCGGGTTGGCGTTGGCATTCCGTTCCATCGCAGCATCGCCAGCGGGCAAGGCCGCAGGCGGTTTCCGGTCTTCTGAGAGGGGTATCGACACCTTCTGTGGATATCTGTAGCGGTCAGGCAGCCGGGACAGAGCGCCCGCGTGAAATTCGCGGTGGAATGCAGCGCACCCGTTCTTCGCTTGCTCGTGGGGCCCCTGGGGTTCTTGTGTGGGCGCTGCTGAGACGGCGTCGGATACCAACCTGCCTGGCCAGTTCGCCCTCAACCCCACGGAAAAAATGCCCCAGGCGACCGCCGCCCGGCATTTTTGCTTGGAGCCGCCCTCAGGCACGTTGACCAATGCCGTGACCGACAATGCCCGGCATGCAGTCCCCCGGGCCCCGCGTCACACCGCCGCCGCGTGCCGCCACCTCGCCGGTGGTCTGGCGCGCCGGGCAGCGCCTGGGCGCTGAGCGCCGGCATCAGCGGGTGGCGCTGCTGATCTCGCTGCTGGTTCATGGCGCGCTGCTGAGCCTCACCTTCGGCGATTCGGCGCTTGGGCTGCCTGGCCTGGGCTGGCCCTGGCAGGAGCGGCGCGCCGAGGTGCCCGAGTTGCGTGTGCGATTGGCGGCACCGCCGGCGCAAGCGGCAGAGCCTGCCGCGGTTGAGCAGGCTGCTCTCGAAGCTGCGCCCGAACCGACCCCAGGCGCGACTCCGCCGGCCGCAGGTGTGGCAGCGGAGCCAAGCACCAGCACGCCCGCCGCCGCGAACAATGCCCCAGCGGTTGCGCCGCGCCCTGCACCAGCCGCTGCCGCCGAACCGCCGCCGAGCATTCGTTCCGTGCAACCGGCGGCGGCACCGCCACCTGTCACCACTTTGGCCTTGCGCGCGCCCCCAGAGCCTGACTCCCCTCAGGCAGATGCGGCTGCACAAGCGGTGACGGCCGAGCAAGCGGCCAAAGAGAAAGCTGCCACGCAGGAAGCAGCGGCCAGGCGCGCGCTCGCGGCTCGGCGGGCAGCTGCTGAGCAAGCCGCTGCGCAGCAGGCCATCGACGCTGCAGCCATGCAGGCCGAGGCAGCACAGCGAGAGGCGCAACGGCAGGCTGAAGCGGATGCGTCGGATGAAGCCGCACGGCGCCTTGAGGCGATGCGCGAGCAGACCGAGCGCCAGCAAGTCGAGCAGCGGGCGGCAGCGCAACAGCAGGCGTTGCGCGAGCGGGCGGCGCTGGCCGTGGCGGAGCGGCTGGCGGCTGAACAGCAAAACGCGGCGCAGCAAGCCACCCTGGCGCGGGAACTTCTGGCGCTGCAAGACGCTGAGCGGCAAGCGACGCTGCAGCAGGCAGCGGCCGCGCAAGCCGAAGCCACGGCAACGGCAACGGCAACGGCAGGTGGCCCAGCAGGAAGCGCTGGCGCGCGAAGCGGCCGCGCGGGCTGAGGCTGAGCGCCTTGCCACCGAACGCCAAGCCGCCGAGCGCACGCAAGCTGAGAGAGAAGAAGTGGCACGACAGGCCACGCAGGCGCGCGAAGCCGCTGCTCTGGCCGAGGCGCAACGGTCAGCCGCAGCTGCTCATGAGGAGGTCGCGCGACAACAAGCCGAAGCCGCGCGTCAGGCGCTGGAGCGCGAGCAGATCGCGCGAGCGCAAGTGGTACAGCGCGAGGAGGCGCTTCGGCAACAAGCTGCCCAAGCCCAAGCCCAAGCCCAAGCCCAAGCCGAGCGTGAGCAAGCGGATCGTCTGCAAGTCCGAAGGACTGGCCGCCCAGGAGCGCCAGGCAGCGGCCCAGGCTTCCGCGCAGCAGGCTGCAGATCGGCAGGCGCGCGAGCAGCAGAACGCGGCTCGCCTCGACGCGGAGCGGCAGGCCGTGCTGGCCCGTCAAGAAGCCGCCCGGCAGGCTGCAGCCCGGGAGGCGCAAGCGCAGCAGGCAGCGGAACGTCAGGCAGCCGAGCGCGAAGACATTGCGCGGCAAGCGCGTGTGCGCGAAGAGACGGCGCGCGAGGCCGCCGCTCAAGCCGAAGCGGCCCGCCAACTGGCCGAACAGCAAGAGGCCCAGCAAGTGGCCCGTCAGGCAGCGGCACAGCAGGCGGCAGCACGTCAGGCCGCCGAACTGGCTGAAGTGGCGCGTCAAGCCGCTGCTCGTGAGGAGGCCGCGCGCCAAGCCGCGGCGCAGGCCGAGATCGCCCGCCAACAGGCTGCGCGGCAAGCAGCAGAGCAGGCCGCAGCAAGACAAGCCGCCGCCGAGCAACAGGCCGCTGAGCAAGCGGCGGCGCGCGAGGCGGCAGCGCAGCAGGAAGCCGCCCGGCAAACCCTCGCCAGACAAGCCGCTGATCAGCAGTCGGCAGCGAGGGAGGCCGCGAACGAAGGCGCCAGACAGGCCGCTGCGCAGCAGCAAGCGGCGCGCGACGCCGCCGCCCGGGAACTCGCCGAGCGGCAGGCGGCCGAGGCGCGGCGCGAGCAGTTGCTGCAGGCCATTGGCCGCCAGCTCAATGCCGAGGCCGACCAGCGCCAGGCCGAGGCCGAGGCGGCGGCGCGCTTGCCGCGCTCGGTCAGCAGCCAGCGCCGAATCAAGCTGTTTGGCCGTTCCGATGCCAACGCGGAACTCGTGAACTACGCCGAGGCCTGGGCGCGCAAGATTCAGATGAACACACCCGCCGACACGGTGCGCGAGCTGAGCCGCCAGCCGCACACGAACCCGGTGGTCACGGTGGCGGTTCGCAGCGATGGCTCGGTGGAGTCGGTCAAGCTGGAGCTGTCCAGCGGCCAGCCGGCGGTCGACGCGGCCATCGAGCGCATCGTGCGCGGCCAGGCCAGCTACCCGGCGTTTTCACCTGTGTTGGCCAGTCAGTACGACGTGGTCGAGATCCGCCGCACCTGGCAGTTCGACGGCGCGGTGCGCCTCTACTGAAACGCGCGTCGGGCTGCCGCTTCTCAGCCCCAGCCAGGCGCCTTCTTCAGCAGAAAATTCATCGCCGGGCCCGCATTGGGTTGCCCCTCGGCCGGGCGGCGCAGGCCGCGAATTTCCCGCCCGCAGTTGGCCGGTGCGCCTTCCCACACCGCGTCCATCGCCACGCCGTCGGCCGACTCGTCGAGATTGAACGCACCGTCAATCGCGTCGCCCGACACCAGGGCCTGCACCGCGCCGCTGCCCGGGGTTTGCGCGCCACTGCGCTGCAACTGTCCGCGCACGCTGCCCGGGTACTCGGGGTGGCGCTCGAATCGCAGCGTGCCGGTGGACGTGGGGCGCTCCGGTGAGTCGCTCTCGACCCACAGCACCAGCTGCCACTGGCCATAAAGCTGGACGGTGCTGAACTCGGCCGGACTGGAGCAGACGGCGGCGGGCGTGGTGTTGGCCGCCGGGGTTTGTGCGGTGGCGGGCAGGCAGACCGCGCAGGCGAACCACAGGCAGTGCGCAGCAAGCATTCGATGCAGCTTCATGGTGTCTCGGCCGCTTTGACGGCGGCTTGATCGGTGGCGCGCTGGGCAAACTCGGCGCGCAGCGCGCGCAGCTTTTCGCGCGGGTCTTCGCGCACGGTGGCCTCGTCCAGCGCCATCTCCTTGATGAAGCGGCTCGGCTGGCCGGGCACCGTCTCGCGTCCCTTCTTGCGGCGTTTGAGCCAGCTCACCGCCAGCGTGCTGCTGCGCGCGGGTGATGCCCACGTACATCAGGCGGCGCTCTTCCTGCAGCCGCTGCGCCAGCGCCTCGGCCGGCAGGTCCATCGCGGCCTCGTCCATCTTGAACGGCAGCAGGCCTTCGTTCACGCCCACCAGCGTCACATGCGGCCACTCCAGGCCCTTGGACAGCGTGCAGCGTGGAGAGCGTCACCACGTTCTGGTCTTGCTCGCGCTCGCTGAGCGTGGAGAGCAGGGCGATGGTCTGCACCACTTCCAGCAGCGATCTTGCGTTCGGTCTCGATCTGCACCCCGGCGTCGTCCTCGATCTGGCCACCGCAGCGCCCGGCCATCCAGTCGCAGAAGTCCACCACGTTGGTCCAGCGCGAGGCCGCGAGCTTTTCGTTGTCTTCGCTGTCTTGCAGGTGTTTTTCGTAGCCGATGTCGGTGAGCCATTCGGTGAGAAACACGCGCGCCGCCTCATGGCCCACGGTGTGGCGGGCGCGGTATTCGAGGTCGTTCACGGCGCGGCCGAACTCGTGCAGCGTGGCGATGGCGCGCGCGCTGCACCGCGCTGGGCAGCGAGTGGGAAAACAGCGCATCGAACAGGCTGAGCTTGTACTGGGTGGCGAAGTTGCCGAGCTGCTGCAGCGTGGTGTGGCCGATGCCGCGCTTGGGCGTGGTGGCCGAACGCAGAAACGCCGGGTCGTCGTTGTTGTTGACCAGCAGGCGCAGCCAGGCGCAGAGGTCGCGGATTTCGGCCTTGTCAAAAAAGCTCTGACCGCCCGAGACCTTGTACGGAATCTGCGCGCGGCGCAGCGACTTGCTCGAACGCGCGCGCCATGTGGTTGGCGCGGTAGAGGATGGCGAAGTCGCGCCACTCCTTGTGTTGGCGAGGTGGTGCGCAGGCTCTGGATGCGCGCCACGGCGCGCTCGGCCTCGTGCTCTTCGTTGTCGGCATCGACCACGCGCACCGGCTCGCCCTCGCCCAGGTCGCTCCACAGCGTCTTGGGAAACAGCTTGGGGTTGGGGCCGATCACCGCGTTGGCCGCGCGCAGGATGGCGCTGGTGGAGCGGTAGTTCTGCTCCAGCTTGATCACGCGCAGCTCGGGGAAGTCCTGCGGCAGCTTTTTGAGGTTGTCCAGCGTGGCGCCGCGCCAGCCGTAGATGGACTGGTCGTCGTCGCCCACCGCGGTGAAGCGCGCGCGCTCACCCACCAGCAGCTTGAGCAGCTCGTATTGCGTGGCGTTGGTGTCCTGGTACTCGTCCACCAGCACATGGCCCATCTTTTGCTGCCAGCGCTCGCGCACCTCGGCGTGGTCGCGCAGCAGCTTGAGCGGCAGGCTGATCAGGTCGTCGAAGTCCACGCTCTGGTAGGCGGTGAGGCGTTCCTCGTAGCGCGCCATGATGGTGGCGGTGGTGCGCTCGCTGTCGTCCTTGGCTTGCGCCAGCGCCTGATCGGCGGTCAGCCCCGCGCTCTTCCAGCGCGCTGATGGCCCATTGCCAGGCGCGCGCGGTGTTGGCGTCGGTGGTGCTGCCGCAGTCTTTCAGCAGGCTGGTGATGTCGTCGGTGTCGAGGATGCTGAAGTTCTTCTTCAGGCCCACCGTTTCGCCGTCTTCGCGCAGCAGGCGCACGCCCAGCGCGTGGAAGGTGCAGATCAGCACCTTGCGCGCGTCACGCCCCACGAGTTGTTTGGCGCGCTCGCGCATTTCGGCCGCGGCCTTGTTGGTGAAGGTGATGGCGGCGATGCGGTCGGCCGCCAGCCCGGCCTGGATCAGCCGGCCGATCTTGTGCGTGATCACGCGCGTCTTGCCCGAGCCCGCGCCGGCGAGCACCAGACAGGGGCCGCCCAGGTGGTTCACGGCGTCTTGCTGGGCCTGGTTGAGACCGGGGCCGGTGGAGGCGGACATGCGGGGGGGCGAGATGGCGCCGGGTGTGACCCGGGCAGGGAGCGTTCAGAGCATGGTTGGATGATACCGAGCGACCCACGCGGCCCCGGAAAAACCGGCGTTGTAGACCATGTGCAACCACACCGCCGGCCAGACGCTGGCGAAGCGCTCGCGCAAGTGCCCCAGGACCAGCGAAGGCACCGCCACGGCGAGCGCCCAGGCCATTGGCTGCGCGGGCAGGTGCGCCGCGACAAACGCGAGCGTGGTCAGGCCGTTGGCCCAGCTCATGGGCCCGATGCGGCGGGGCTCGCCGCCGCGCACAGTCAGGCGCAGCAGCTGCCCTTGCAGCAGCTCCGCGAAACAGCAGCTCTTCCAGCAGCGGCCAGAGCAGCACAAACCAGAGCCAGGCGCGCAGGGTGGCGGGCCAGTCGCAGCGCTGGCCCGAGCGCCCAGGCCAAGCGCCAGCCAGACCGGCAGCGCCGCCAGCCGGCGAGCAGCCAGTGGCGGTCGCGCCACCAGGGCGGCGCCGCCAGGCGCGGTGAAGCCAGCCCGCTTTCGCGCGCGAGCTGTCGCAGAAATGCGGATGCCGACGCCATGGCCGGCATCTTCCCATGGGCGGCGCTGGCCGCTCAGACGCCTGCGTGGTGGGGCGTGCGGCCGCGGGGCGATGAACCCTGGGCAAGGGTGCGTCAGACGCGACGCTCGCGGCGCAGCCCCCAGCCGGCCAGGCCCAGCGCAGCCAGCAACGGCAGCATCGGATCGAACGGTGTCTGGCCGTTGGTCGTGGTGCAGCCGCCACCGCCGTCGGTGGAGGTCGTCGTCCCCGGTGTCGTACCAGGCGTCGTGCCATCGTCGGTGATGTTCGCGCTGCGGTAGGCCGCCGTGGAACCGGTTGCGTTTTCGGTGTTGAAGGCGCCATAGATGCGACCACCATCCGGGCGGGCCACCACCTGGGCTTCGAAGGCATAGTCTTCGTCGTCGAACAGGCTGCCACGCTCGTTGGAATACTCGACGGGCGGCGCGAAGCTCAGGCCACTGTCCTTGCTCACTGTGAGGTAGATGCCCAGGTCGTCACCGCCATTCGGGTCAAAAGGACTCACGTTGGCCTGCGAGCCATAGGCCACGAAGATCATGTTCTTCGCCTGGCACACGGTCGGATCAGCCTTTGTCGGGTCGCCCGGATTCGGGTCGGCAGGATTCCCGCTTGGGCAGCCTGCCGGCTGGCTCGGTGGTGTGCCGAAGAAGCGTGGCTCCCGCACGTTGATGCGCTTGTCGGCGATGTTGGTGATGTTGTACGGCAGCGCCCAGCTGCCTGTTCCACTGCCTTCGTCGAAGGTGTACTTGCGCACCCAGAAGTTGTAGTTGTCCAGCTGGGCCCACATCTTCACCAGATCGTTGGTGTAGTTGTAGCCAATCCAGAGCTCGTTGCCACGCAGCACACCGCGGTGGGCCAGCGCGTTTTCCGCATTGTTCACCTCGGTGTCGTCGCTCAGGCCGCTGTCGGTCGCGGTCAGCCCAGGGGCTCGGCTGCTGATGTTTTCAGCCACACCGTTGGCCAGGCCAACCGCTGTCGTGTAGACGGATGTGGCGCAGTTGGGGTCGACCGCAGGCCGCATGTTGCTCGGCTGCAGACCGCCCATGCCCCGGCGTACGACGATGTCAGAAGGACCACCGTTGTCAGAGATGCCTTCCTTCCAGAAGACGGCGATGTTGACACCCCCGACTGGTGCTGCCGACTCGTCCTGGGTCAGGAAGCGCACGCGACGGGCGTTCTTCAGCGGGTTGCTGATGATGCAGCCAGGCGTGGCGGTGGGGGGTGTGGCATAGGGGAAGCTCAGGTAGCGCACGAACTTGCCGGTGGCCAGGCCCTCGGCGCCTTTGGTTTCCTCCCAGGCCAGCACGGTGTCGGTGCCGACCACGCCGATGTTGGGACGCGATGCGCCGGCATTGCCCTTCTCGACGGTTTGGCCGTCCACCGGGGAACCGTCGGCAGCGAACACATTCGTGATCTGCCCGGTCAGGCCGTAGGCGCCGCTCCAGTTGTCGGTGACGCGGGTGGCCTTGGTGCGAGGGGATGCCGCAGTGGCAGGCGCAAATGTGATCGCGCCGGTGGACGCATTGATGGTCGCGCTCGTGTACCAGACGTCGGTACCCCCTGTGACGTTGGCGCCCGAAGCGCCATCGCCAGGGCCGTCGGCATCGCCGGGCTGCAGGCCCTCGGGATCTTCCTGCCAGGAGATCGCGATGCGCGCGTTGGGCGCCAGGAAGGTGCCGGAGCTGGAGTCCTGCTTGGCGTCTCGTTCGCCATTGCTCAGCTGGATGGGCTCGCTCCACACCGTGCCGCCGGTTCTGCCATAGGCCATCCAGGTGCAGGAGAACGGAATGACGCGGCTCTCTCGATCCAGGTAGCGGATGGCTCGCTGGTTCAGGTTTTGATCGCCATCGGCATCTGGTTGCGTCAAATCAGCGTTGGGGCAGTAGTTGCTTGTCCAGGTCAGCACGTTGACCGAGCCGCTGGTCTTGATGTTGGGCTTGTCGATGTCGCCATAGAAAGGCGCTCGAACAGGTGCCAGCCCGGGCGCTGTCACTTTCCATGCGGTCTGAATGCTGGACTTGTCGGCCGACTTGGAGACGTTGAAGGGTGTGGACCATTCGCTCTCAACGTCGCAGGTGACGCGAGGCGTGGTCGTGGTGTCGGTCTCAGGCGTGGGTTTGCAATAGCGGACGTAAATGTCGCGCGCCTTGCGCTCAGCCTGCGCCTTGGTGTCGTACACATCTTGCGCGCCCGGGGCGCTGTCGCCATAAGCCATCACCAGCGTGCCGTCCGCCCCCAGGCGCTGGATCTTGGGCTTGTGGCCGTTGCCGCCCAGACTGACGTTGATTTCCGGGTTCAGCTGGATCTGCGTCGCAGCGTAGGCCAGGCCGGCCACCGCCACAGCCCCCAGCACGGCGAGTTTCTTTGGTTTGAATGTCATGAGCTGCCTCCTGTCGATGAGTTGAGAACGTGTAGAAATAACCCCTACAAGTACCAGTTTCAAATCGTTACGAAGCTGTGTCATTGACAAAAATCAACGCCGCATCGGCTCGAATTCGAGGCCTACATCGGGGAACCGCGTGCCTCGCTTTGGTGAGCCGAACGCGCCACCGTGCACCCGCGACAGGCTGGGAGCAGGCGCACTTCACCAAGCTGCGAGAATTCGCCGGTGCTCAACGTCTTGCTCATCACCTTTCCGTTCTTTGCGCTGGTTCTGGCGGGGTATGTGGCGGCGCACCGGCGCATGCTGCCGCTGGAGGCGATTCCGGGGCTCAACGGTTTTGTGCTGTTTTTTGCGCTGCCCTGCATGCTCTACCGCTTCGGCTCGACCACGCCGATCGCGCAGCTGCTCGATGCCTCGGTGGCCGGCGTTTACCTGCTGTGTGCGCTGGTGATGGTGGCTTTTGCCATCGTCATGTCGATGAACGAGCGCATCCGCTGGAACGATGCCTCGCTGGGCGCGCTGGTGGCGGCTTTCCCCAACTCGGGTTTCATGGGCGTGCCGCTGCTGGTGGCGCTGCTCGGGCAGGCGGCGGCTGGGCCGGTGATCCTGACCATGCTGCTGGACATGGTGGTCATCAGCTCGCTTTGCGTGGCGCTCTCGCGCCTGGACAGCGACGGCAGCGAAGACGATGGCAGTGCCAGCGCCGGCGGCCGTCGTGCCATGCTGGTGGCCGGGCGCAAGGCGCTTCGCGGCGCGGCGGCCAACCCCATGCCCTGGGCCATCCTGCTGGGCGCCCTGGCCTCCTCGGTGCAGTTCACCTTGCCCGGCCCGGTGGAGAAAACCGTGTGGCTGCTGGCCGATGCGGCCTCGCCGGTGGCCCTGTTCACCATCGGCGCGGTGCTGGCGCGCTCGCAGCTCCAGGCCAACCACCCGATGCCGATCTCGGACTACCTGCCGGTGGCGCTGATGAAGCTCGTGCTGCACCCGCTGCTGGTGCTGGCGGTGGGCGCGGCCGCGATCCAGCTCGGTGTGCCGCTGGATCCGTTTGCGCTCACGGTGATGGTGCTGGTGGCGGCGCTGCCCAGCGCCAGCAATGTCTCGCTGCTGGCCGAGCGCCTGGGGGCGGACAACGGGCGCATCGCCCGCATCATCCTGGTGACCACGGTGGCGGCGTTTTTCACCTTTTCTGGCGCGGTCGCACTCCTGACCTGACGGTGCGTGCGAATCAATAGCAAATGGCTATTGATGGAGTAATGTCAATCAACTTGGCGAGTCGCTGCAACGCGCCTAGAGTGAAAGCCTTCACCAGCCCAGGAGCCTGCCATGACACCCGCCACCCCGCCCACCCATTCCTGGCTCGACCTGCTGGCCGCTCTGGCCGAAACGCACTGAGCCGCAGAACTGAGCCGCACCCCACCACCCCGATCACCCCCAAGGAGAACCGAATGTCCAAAACCGAAGCCCAATGCCCCGTCATGCACGGCGCCCGCACCCGGCAGGCCGCCCAGTCCAACGCCGACTGGTGGCCCAATCAGCTCAACCTGGGCATCCTGCATCAGCACGCCCCGGCCTCCAACCCCATGGACGCCGACTTTGACTACGCCGAAGCCTTCCAGCAACTCGACTTCGCCGCGCTGAAAAAAGACATGGTGGCGCTCATGACCGACTCACAAGACTGGTGGCCGGCCGACTGGGGCCACTACGGCGGCCTGTTCATCCGCATGGCCTGGCACAGCGCCGGCACCTACCGAACGGCCGACGGACGCGGCGGCGCAGGTACCGGCAACCAGCGCTTCGCCCCCATCAACAGCTGGCCCGACAACGGCAACCTCGACAAGGCGCGCCGCCTGCTCTGGCCCGATCAAGCAGAAATACGGCAACGCCATTTCCTGGGCCGACCTGTTCATCCTGGCCGGCAACGTGGCCATGGAGTCCATGGGCTTCAAGACCTTTGGTTTTGGCGGTGGCCGGGTCGATATCTGGCAACCCGAAGAAGACATCTACTGGGGCGCCGAAAAGAAATGGCTCGCCACCAGCGACAAGGCCGACAGCCGCTACAGCGGCGACCGCGAACTGGCCAACCCGCTGGCCGCGGTGCAGATGGGCCTGATCTACGTGAACCCGGAAGGCCCGGACGGCAACCCAGACCCCGTGGCTTCTGGCCGCGATGTGCGCGAAACCTTCGCGCGCATGGCGATGAACGACTATGAAACCGTGGCCCTCACCGCCGGCGGCCACACCTTCGGCAAGGCACACGGCGCAGGCGATCCCGCCAAGGTCGGGGCCGAGCCCGAGGCCGCTCCCATCGAGCAAATGGGCTTTGGCTGGATCAACACGCACGGCAGTGGCAAGGGCGGCGACACCACCACCAGCGGCATCGAAGGCGCCTGGAAACCCAACCCCACGAAATGGGACATGGGCTACTTCAAGGTCTTGTTCAAGTACGAGTGGGAGCTCGTCAAGAGTCCGGCCGGGCGCCCATCAGTGGCGCGCCAAAGATGTGGCGCCCGAAGACATGATCGTGGACGCGCACGACCCCAGCAAAAAACACGCGCCCATGATGACCACGGCCGACCTCTCGCTGCGCTTCGACCCGGCCTACGAAAAGATCTCGCGCCATTTCGCCGCCAACCCGGACGAGTTTGCCGACGCCTATGCCCGCGCCTGGTTCAAGCTGACCCACCGCGACATGGGCCCCAAGAGCCTGTACCTCGGCCCGGAAGTGCCGGCCGAAGACCTGATCTGGCAAGACCCCGTGCCCGCCGTGGACCACCCGCTGATCGACGCGAAAGACGCCGCCGCCCTCAAGGCGCAGGTGCTGGCCTCGGGCCTGTCGGTGAGCGAGCTGGTGTCGACCGCCTGGGCCTCGGCCGCCAGCTTCCGTGGCTCGGACAAACGCGGTGGCGCCAACGGTGCGCGCATCCGGCTGGCGCCTCAGAAAGACTGGGAAGCCAACCAGCCGGCGCAACTGGCCCAGGTGTTGGCCACGCTGGAAAGCATCCAGAAAGCGTTCAATGGCGCGCAAAAGGGAGGCAAGAAAGTCTCCTTGGCCGACCTGATCGTTCTGGCGGGCAACGCCGGCGTGGAAGCCGCCGCCAAAGCGGCTGGCCAGGCGGTCGAGGTGCCTTTTGCGCCGGGTCGCACCGATGCCACCCAGGCGCAGACCGATGTGGAGTGCGTTCGCCGAGATGGAGCCGCAGGCCGATGGTTTCCGCAACTTTCAGACGAAGGCCTTCACGGTGGCGCCCGAAGAAATGCTGCTGGACAAGGCCCAGCTGCTGACCCTGAGCGCGCCCGAGATGACGGTGCTGGTGGGCGGCCTTCGGGTGCTGGGCGCCAACACCGGCGGCTCGGCCCACGGCGTGTTCACCCAGCGGCCCGGCCAGCTGACGAACGACTTCTTCGTCAACCTGGTCGACATGGGCACGGCCTGGACGCCCACCGGCAAAAACAGCTACGAAGGCCGTGACCGCAAGAGCGGCCAGGTGAAATGGACCGCCACCCGCGTCGACCTGGTGTTTGGCTCCAACTCGCAGCTGCGAGCGCTGGCCGAGGTGTACGCGCAAAACGACGGCGCCGCCAAGTTCACCCGCGACTTCGTGGCGGCCTGGACCAAGGTCATGAACCTGGACCGCTTTGACCTGAAATAGGCCAGCGGCCCTCGGCAAAACAGCCCCGCAGGCCTGCGCCTGCGGGGCTGTTTTGTTTTGGGTGCCTGAAAGAGCCTCAGCGTTTCTGCTCCAGCGCCAGTTTTCCATCAGCAATTTGCTGGCCAAAGCGTCGCAAATGGTCGCGCGCGACAAAGGCAACACCCCGTCTGCTCTGAGAGCGTTTTGAAGTCTCGCCGGCCGCTTCTGAAAAACCCAGGTCGGGCTACAGGAAGCGCATGGAGCGCGGCTCGCGCCCGGTTGCACGTCGCACAGCGAGCTCAAACGCGATGCCTGCTGACTTGGGGCACACAGTAAGCCGTGGTTGCGAAAAACGGGGGCCTGCTGCGATGGGTTTCGCATTGGCGCCCTGCCGCGCGTCACCTCGATTGCCTTGTATCGGCTGACGTGACCCGACCCGAAAACTGTCGACATTTTTTACACAAGCCTCCTGCTGGTTGCAGGCTAAAGGGAGAATATCCATATATATCAATAAGTTGAATAATTTGGCACAACGTTTGCTTACTCGATCACCGCACCCTTCCTGGATAGGGGTAGGGGTTCGGGTATTTGATGCCGAGGCCTGAATGCCGCCGTCTTTTTGCGGCGGCAGCAGATTCAACAACCATCGGCAACACATAGGAGTGTCATTTATGTCTTCTTACACCAAAAAATCCTTGGCAGTTGCGGCGGCCTTGCTGTTCACGGGCGGTACCGCCTCGGCGGCGGCCGTCATCACCGGCTGGAACCTCGACAACGTCGCAGTCAGCACCTCAGCCTCCAGCGTCGAGGGAACAAGCACCATCTTCGATCGCGCAGCGACCGACGCTGGAGCGACGGCCACTGGCCGGGTCACCTTCGACGGCGACGAGGCGAACTCACCCGGCGTGAAAATCATCAACGATGACCCGCTGTTCACCGGGTCTGGATCCAACGGCGTCAACTGCATCATGGCCAACTCGGCAAGCTCCTGCAATGCGGCGCAACAAACTGGCAAGCGCTTCAAGTTTCAGACCACCGGCAGCGCGCCCACCGACATGGTGTTCAACGTCAACCCCAACGGCAGTTTCACCACCGCAGGCAACGACGGTTTTTACAAGGTGTTCCAGGCCTTCGGCAACGACACCGGCACATTCCTGGACGGCTTTCAGGTGAGCTTGGGAACGGGCGTCGGCGAGAGTTTCCTGGCCTCCACCACCAGCGACGGTCTGAGCTTCGTCCAGTCGTTCGGCACCAACGCGCTCAACAACAGCCAGTTCAGCGCGCTGTTCTCCAACGGCCTCTTTGGTGCCATTGACGAGATCCACCCGCTGGAGGGTTATTTCAGTACCCAGCGCACCGGATTCAACCTCGCCTTCGACAGTGCTGACAGCTTCTCGTCGACCGGGCTGTTTGGCGATTACGGCAGTCTATTTGGCTCGGTTCTGTCCTACGACCAATTACCGCAAGGTTATTTCTTCGACGACGATGGGGACGCCGCCACCGACAACGTGTTGATCGCGCACCAGCTCGCCGATGGCAGCTGGGTGCAAAACCGCAGCGTGAGCAGTGCCGGTGTCATCGGAAAAATCGCCGACGGGAATAGCGGCACCGCCTACGCTGACTTGAACGCGCTCGTCACGGCTTTGACCACGACGACGGGATTCCAGACGTGCGGCGCGGTTGCCGCCGGAACGAAATGCCTTGCTGGCACCGACGCAATCGACGATCTGGCGAAGTTCAACCTGAGCTTCTTCATGAATCCCACCGGATTCGAAGGCACGCAGTTCACGCTGCGCTACACCTCCTTCCTGGCGTCTTCGGAGGTGCCCGAGCCCGGTGCGCTGGCGTTGATGCTGATGGGACTGGGCGCGCTGGGCGTCACGCTTCGCCGCCGCCAGACGCACTGATCGACTCCTGTCCGGGTTGAGGTCGCGCCATCAGCGACCCCACCCGGGCATGTCCTGGCTGCGAGGCCTTCTCGCCGCGAGGTCACCAGCCGAATTCCCTGCCCGAATGATCGGGTCCAGCCCCAGCAGGCGTCTGGCGCCTTGCGGTTTCAGGTCTGCTCAGCGCTTCTGCTCCAGCGCCTCTTCTTCCATCAGCAAGTAGGTGTTGTACGCGTTCATGCGGTTGGCGAAGCCAAACATGGGCGTGGCTTCAAACGCGCTCCAGTCGGTGGCCTTGTAGGCTTCCTCAAACGGCACGAAGTCTTGAACCGCGGAGCCCATGCTGCTGCGCAGGTACTTGAGGTAGTCGCGCGTCATGGCGATGTCTTTTTTCGGGGTCATCGATGCCGGACCGTGGCCGGGCACCACGGCGGTGGCGTCGTGCTTGAGCATCTGCTCGAGCGACAGAATCCACTGGCTGCTGTTGGCCTTGCCCACAAAAGGCAGGCGGCCGTTGAAGAACAGGTCGCCGGCAAACAGCACCTTCTCCTCGGCCACGAACACCGTGAGGTCTTCCGGCGTGTGCGAGGGGCCCACGTGGTCGATCTCGAACACCCAGCCGCCGATCTTCAGGGCGGTTGGCCCGTCGATCCAGGTGTCGGCCTCCACCAGCCGCGTCGTGTTGTCAATCCAGGGTGCGAGGTCGGTGCGCGAGGCCTCCAGCCGCAAGCGCGCAGTGTCTGACTGGATGTATTCCTTGGCCGCCACATGCGCCGTCACTTTGGCGCCCAGCTGCTTGAAGTACTGGAGGCCGTAGATGTGGTCGGCGTGGTAGTGGGTCAGGATCACGTCGGAGATCGGCAGTGGCGTGAGCTTTTTGATTTCGGCCGTGAGGCGCTCGGCCAGGCGCGGTGAGCCCAGCGCGTCGATCACCACCACGCTGGTGGGCGTGATCACGAAGCCGGCGTTGGAGATGAAGTTCTGGTTTTTGGTGGAGCCCAGTTGCGACAGGCCTTGCACGTAGTAGCTGTGCGGGCCGACCTGTGCGACCTTCATGGCGGGCTCTGGGTTGGCGGCCTGGGCCAGACCGGCGCTCGCGGCGATCAGGAAAACGAGCGCCGTGCGCGCCACCCAGGGCAGGGACTTCAAGGTGTTTGTGTGCACGACCTACTCCTCAGTTGCTTATCGATATTTTGCTTATATCGCAGTTTGCTTATGTTTCGGTCGGGCGTGTGTCGCACTCAAGTCCGGCCGCCATTGGCCGAAGCTTTCTTTAAAGCTCGCCATTTCCGGAGGTTTCAATTGATCACCGCTCCATTGCCCCACAACGAAAAGCAGCGTCTCAAAGCCCTGAGGGATCTGCTGGTTCTGGATACGCCGCCCGAAGAGCGGTTCGACCGAATCTCGGCGTTTGCCGCGCAGGAGTTCGGCGTGCCGATGGCGCTGGTGTCGCTGGTGGACCGCGACCGGCAGTGGTTCAAGTCGAACTTCGGGCTGGAGGCGCGTGAAACGCCGCGCGACGTGTCTTTCTGCGGTCACGCGGTGACCTTGTCGGCGCCGCTCGTGGTACCCGATGCGCTGGAGGACCCGCGCTTTGCCGACAACCCGCTGGTGACTGGCCACCCCTATGTGCGCTTCTACGCCGGCGCCGGCCTGCGACTGCCTTATGGCGAGGTGGTGGGCACGCTGTGTGTGATGGATCGCCGCCCGCGCGCCTTTGACCGGCTCGACGTGGCGGTGTTGTGTGGCTTGCGCGATCTGGTGGTGGAGGAGCTGCTGCGGCGCGAGGAGGTGCACGCATGAACGCGAAGACACCAGGCAGCGCGGCGCAGGTTTTGCTGGTGGAGCCGGACGGCCTGGTGCGTGGCACCGTGGCCTCGGTCTGTCGAGACCTGGACCTCGCGCAGATCGTCCAGGCCACCAGCCTGGCCCAGGGGGAGCAGCATCTGCAAACCGGTTCGTTGCACGGCCTGATGCTGTCGCTCGCTGACGGCGATGCGGCGCTGGATCTGCTGGCGCGGCTGCGCGAGAAGGCGTTTGCCAGCGATTCGGCGATGCCGGTGGTGGTCCTGGCCAGCGCCTGCACCAAAGAGCAGGCGGTGAGGCTGAAGGCGCTGGGCGTGCAGCGGTTGCTGTTGCAGCCGTTTCGGCTGCGCGATGTGATCCACACGGTGGAGCAGCTCTGGCCG
This sequence comes from uncultured beta proteobacterium, assembly GCA_963831255.1. Classification (GTDB taxonomy): domain Bacteria; phylum Pseudomonadota; class Gammaproteobacteria; order Burkholderiales; family Burkholderiaceae_C; genus Hydrogenophaga. Next base: position 35,722 of record CAWHPI010000005.1, read on the forward strand.
GCAGCCGAAGGCGCCGAGCCACAACCCGCAGCCCCGGCTGCCGTGGCGCAACCGGCGGCCAGCGAGGCAGCGCTTCCCTGAATCGCCTGCAATCGACACCCGGGTTCAGATCACCAGCGGGTCGACATCGATCGCCCAGCGCACCAGGCCCTTGGCCGCGGGCGCGCTGCGGGTCGCGTGCAACACCGGCTGCCAGGCGGCGAGAAAGCGCTGCAGCGCGCCGCGCGAGCCGCTTTCCACCAGCATCTGCGCGCGCTCCACGTTGGCCACCCGCTGGATGGTGAGCGGCACCGCCGGGTAGACCGTGACCGCGTCGCGCAGCGGCAAGCCGGCCGATTGTTCGGCCGCCAGGTTGAGAAACGCCTGTGCCGCCGCCTGGGTGCGCGCGTCGGCGCGCAGCAGCGCCTGCGCGCCAAACGGCGGCATGCCGGCCGATTCGCGCTCGGCCAGCTGCTCGGCGGCAAACGCCGGGTAGTCGTGGGTTTTGAGCGCCGCAAACAGCGGGTGTTGTGGCGTCCAGGTTTGCACCCACATTTCGCTGCCCGCGCTCTGCGTGGCGTCGCGCCCGGCGCGCCCGGCTGCCTGCATCAGCAGCGCAAACAGCCGCTCGGGCGCGCGGTAGTCGCTGGCGAAAAGCCCGCTGTCGACCTGAATGCCGGCCACCAGCGTGATGCGCCGGAAGTCGTGGCCCTTGGCAATCATCTGCGTGCCCACCAGCACATCCACCTCGCCACTGTGCAAGGCGGCCAGCTGCACCTCCAGGCTGCCCTTGAGGCGGGTCGAATCGGCGTCCATGCGGGCCACGCGGGCCGGGCCGCCGTCGGGCCGGCGGGCGTCGGCCAGCAGGGCGGCGAGCTGTTCCTCCACCTGCTCGGTGCCCCGGCCCACGGGGGCGATGTCGAGGTTGCCGCAATCCGGGCAGGCGCGCGGCACGCGTTCGGTGAAGCCGCAGTGGTGGCAGCGCAGCGTGCGGTCGAGCTTGTGGAACACGCGAAACGCGCTGCAGTGCGGGCAGCCGCTTTTCCAGCCGCAGTCGTGGCAGGCCAGCACCGGTGCGTAACCCCGCCGATTCAGCAACACCAGCGACTGCTCGCCACGCTCGATCCGCTCGGTCATCGCGGCCAGCAGCGGCGGCGCGATCAGCGCACCCTTGGGCTGGTGGTTCATGTCGACCAGCCGCAGCCGCGGCAGCGCGCCGCCGCCAATGCGCGCCGGCATCGCCAGCCGCAGGTAGCGGCCCTGGTTGGCGGCGTGCCAGCTCTCCAGCGAGGGCGTGGCCGAGCCCAGAATCACCTGGCAGCGCGCGCCGGTCTGAGCGCCCGATGCCACCAGCCCCTCGGTTTCGATCTTGGCGCGGTAGACCGCCAGATCGCGCGCCGAGTAGCGCGCGCCCTCCTGGCTTTTGTAGCTCGGGTCGTGCTCTTCGTCGACCACGATCAGGCGCAGACCGGGCAGGCTGGCAAACACCGCCATGCGCGTGCCAAGCACGATGCGCGCCACGCCGGTGTGGGCCGAGAGCCAGCTGGCCAGGCGCTGCGCCGGCGTCATGCCGCTGTGCAGACTGACCACGGCGCCGGTGCCACAGGCCGGCTCGAAGCGCTCGCGAAATCGCGCTTCGAGTTGCGGCGTGAGATTGATCTCGGGCACCATCACCAGCACCTGTGTGGGCGCTTGCCCCTCGGCCGTGGGGACATCCAGCACGGTCTGTGTGGCACGCAGATACACCTCGGTCTTGCCGCTTCCGGTGGCGCCAAACAGCAGCACCGGCGCGCTTGCCGTGTCCAGCGCGGCCAGCGTCTGCGCCTGTTCGTCGCTCAATGCGGGCGGGCCACCGGGTGGGGCGGGCGTGGTGCCTGCCTGGTCGGCTGCTGTCGCTGTGGACCGCTTGGCGCGCTTCTTGAGCCGGCGCGCCAGTTGCGCCGCGTCGAGCTCGCGCAACTGCGGCGGCAGCGCGGCCAGCGCCACCTCGCCGGGGCTGCGCTGGTAGTAGTGGGCGGCAAACGCCACCAGCTGGCGCCAGCGCGCGTTCAGCGGCGCCAGGCCTGCCAGCGTGCCGGCCACAGCCTTGGTCTGGGCCTCGCTCAGCCCCTCGGGTGGCGTGCTCGGGCAGTCCCAAACCACCCCCAGCACCTCGCGCGTGCCCAGCGGCACGCGCACCAGCGTCCCCGGGTGCAGCGCCGTTTCGCTTCGGTAGGTCAGGGCCGTGCCCACGCCGCTGTGGGCAGGGGTGGCCACGATCACGCTGGGCCAGCAGGTCATGGTTGGCGTGTTTTCCTCAGTTCAACTGTAGAAAGATGGCGTAAGTCGTTGATATGGCAGGGCTTATCAAGCTGTCCCAAGTTTCTGTGGATAACTTTGTTGATAGCTCGTGTTCGCCGGCTCGGAGGCCTTGTAAATCAAGGGCTTGCTTGGCTTGCACAGAAAAACAGCAAGCGGGAAAAAGTCAATCGAATCAATGACTTAAAAAATTCCCCAGTTCGGTAGCGTGTTTGGGTGGTCTGCGGGGAATGGGTCAAGCCGTAGCACGGTTTGTGTGCATAACCGGCCTGTGTCAAACACTTTTTTTCGCTAAATTTCGCTTTTCCCGCTTGACAGCCTGCCGATCCTGCGCAGTCTCAAGCGGGCCGGGCCTTGCGCGCTACAGGCGGCAGCCTGGCCCGCCACCAGACAGGGTCAGGCGGCGGCACGAATGCGGCGCGAATGCGTGTGCACCGCGTTCACCAGCGCCGTCACATGCTCGGGCGGGGTGAACTGGCTGATGCCGTGGCCCAGGTTGAAGATGTGCGTGGGCCCGGTGCCCGCGCCCTGGTGCGGCCGGCCAAAGCTCTCCAGCACGGCCGCCACCTCGGCGTCGATGCGCTCGGGCGGGGCGAACAGCACGTTGGGATCGATGTTGCCCTGCAGCGCCTTGGCGTCACCCACCAGCGCGCGGGCCTTGGCCAGGTTGACCGTCCAGTCCAGGCCCAGCGCCTCGCAGTCCAGGTCTTTCATCTCGTCCAGCCACAGGCCACCGCCTTTGGTGAAGACCAGGCGCGGGATCAACACGCCGTCTTTCTCGCGCTGCAGCTGCGCCAGCACCCGCTGGGTGTAGGCCAGGCGAAAACGCTTGAAACTTGCCATCGGCCAGCACGCCGCCCCAGCTGTCGAACACCATCACCGCCTGCGCGCCGGCGTCGATCTGGGCGTTGAGGTAGGTGGCCACGCTGTCGGCGTTGATCGCCAGGATCTGGTGCATCAGATCGGGGCGGCTGTACATCAGCGACTTGACCGCGCGGTAATCGTCCGAGCCGCCGCCTTCGACCATGTAGCAGGCCAGCGTCCAGGGGCTGCCAGAAAAACCGATCAGCGGCACCCGGCCGTTCAAGGCCTTGCGGATCGAGGTCACGGCATCGAACACGTAGCGCAGCTTGTCCATGTCGGGCACGGCCAGCGTGGCCACGTCGGCCTCGGTGCGCACCGTCTTGGCAAACTTCGGTCCCTCGCCGATCTGGAAAGACAGGCCCAGGCCCATCGCGTCGGGCACGGTCAGGATGTCGGAAAACAAAATCGCCGCGTCCAGCGCATAGCGCTCCAGCGGCTGCAGCGTGACCTCGGTGGCGTAGTCCACATTGGTCGCCAGCCCCATGAACGAGCCCGCCTTGGCGCGCGTGGCGCAGTACTCGGGCAAATACCGGCCGGCCTGGCGCATCAGCCACACCGGCGTGTGGTCGGTGGACTGGCGCAGGCAGGCGCGAAGAAAGCTGTCGTTTTGCAGGGGAGCGAAGGGCATGGGCGGTTCCGGTGCGGTTCGGGGATGGGTCAGGGTGCATTATCCCGTGTGGTGTCGCGGCGCCGGTCTGTCTGGCCAGCGGTGTCTGCTCGTGTAGGCTTGCGCGTCACGGGGCGCTTTTCTGTATCAGCACCATTGAGTCCCTGTCAAAGCCAGTTTCGGTACACCCATGCGGTTGAGCGACTGTTGTTTGCCACCGCACCCAAAACCTCTGACACCATGAACGTGCCGCGCCTTGAAGGTCAACACGTGTCGCTCCGGATCATGTCGGCGGCGGATGCTGGAGCGCTGGTGGCTGCCGCCAGCGATGGCGAGCTCTGGCGGTTGAAGTTCACGGTGGTGCCCAGCGCAGAGACGATCGATGCCTATGTGTCGACGGCCTTGCGGGGCTGGCGTGAGCAAACCGTGATGCCCTTCGTGACCGTATCTGTTGCCTCAGGAGAGGTGATCGGCAGCACGCGCTTCTGGAAAATCGACCCCGCCAACCGAAGCCTGGAGATCGGCCACACCTGGCTGGCGAAGCGCTGGCAACGATCGGTGGCCAACACCGAGGCGAAGTATCTGATGCTTCGCCACGCTTTCGAGGTACTCGACTGCGTGCGCGTGCAGTTCACGACCGATGTGCTCAACGAAGCGTCTCGTGCGGCCATTCTTCGGCTGGGCGCGGTGGAGGAGGGGCTGATCCGGAACGAACGCATCATGCCCGATGGCAGAAAGCGGTCGTCCATGCGTTACAGCATCATCGACACGGAGTGGCCGGCGGTTCGGTCTGCGTTGGAACGACGGCTGGCCGAACGCGTCTGACCGACTGACAAACACCCAAAGAACAGGAGCGCTCCCATGAAGACCAGGCATTTCATCCTTCTTCTGGCATCCCATGGCGTCGTTGCAGCCGCTGGTTTTGCCGGCGGTATCTATGCGCTGCCCATTCTGATCGCACCAGACGCACCCACTTCGGCCGAGGTCTCTGCGGTCGCCGCGGCGGCCACCTACACCGGCGAGTTCCGCCGGGACCTGCAAGACAGCGATGCGCTGCACTGGGGCGAGGGCACGGTGTCTGTGGGCGCGCGCTCGATATCGCACATGGGCAAGCTCTCGCCGGGACCCGACTTCAAGCTCTACCTGTCTCCTGCGTTTGTCGAGACCGAGCAGGATTTCAACCGACTGAAATCGCAGATGGTGCTGGTGGGTGACGTGAAGACCTTCAGCAACTTTCTGGTGCAAGTGCCACCCGATGTCGACCCTTCGCAATACAGCAGCGTGATCGTGTGGTGCGAGAGTTTTGGCGAGTTCATCACGGCGGCACGGTACAAATAGACCCAGGCCGAACGCGCAGCGCGAAGCCTGGCTCCCCCTTTGCCAAACCCGCATGGCGGGATGTTTTTGAACGCTCCCGTGAAAGCCCGCCGCCGGCTGTTGGGTCAAGTGCACTAAACTGCACGGGTTACTCAAAATGTTTTCATCTTCGGTAGCCGCTGTCCGACATGGTTCCGACGCGTCCGAGATGGGCGCGCACCGCCAAGGTTGACAGCGCCCCTCCGCCCCGGTTCTCACACGCGCCGCTCCCGCTGCGCCTCGTCACCGGCTCTCTTCTTCTCCCCCAACCCAACCCGCAACCTGGGCCAATGCCGGATTCTTTTTCGGCATGTTCCTGCCCAGTTCCTCAGCACGTGGTTTCTCACCACGCGCCATTTCCGATGCCTGGCAAATCAACCAGCTGGGCATCTCCGCCGGGTGCCATCGATGAAACGCATGGCGCCGGGCGATTTTTGAAAGGCCTCTCATGGGCAAGAAACTTTACGTCGGCAACCTCTCCTACTCGGTGACCGATCACACTTTGCAAGACACCTTTGGCGCCTTCGGCTCGGTTCAGTCCGCCAAGGTCATGACCGACCGCGACAGCGGCCGTTCCAAGGGCTTCGGCTTTGTTGAAATGTCCAGCGATGCGGAAGCGCAGGCAGCGATCAGCGGCATGAACGGCAAGTCGGTCGAAGGCCGCGACATGGTCGTGAATGAAGCGCGTCCGATGGAGCCACGCACGGGTGGCGGCGGCGGTGGATACGGCGGCGGCCGCAGCAACTACTGAAGTCTGCAGCGCTTTGCGCCATGAAAAAACCGGCCAACTGGCCGGTTTTTTTTCGGGTGTGGACGGCCGGCTCAGTCAGAGCGCGGGCGACGCGTGCCCTTTTTGCAGCGAGCCGCGGCGAACCCCGGTCGGCGGCGCGTACCAAGGGCTGCTGGCGCATGCCGCACGTCGGCTTTCACGCTGCTGCGTTTTTGTATTTGATGCTGCAACCGTAGGGCAGGCTGGTGGGCGTGCTCAGCGGTTTGCCGGCGAGCAGCTCGCCCAGGCCCTGGCGCACGTAATTGGTGGCCTTGGCAATGTCGGCCTCGCGGGCCGAAGGCACGTTGTCGATGCCACCCGCGAAAACCAGCACACCCTGCGTGTTGACGATGTACATGTGGGGCGTGACGCGGGCGTTGTACGCCTGGCCGACCGTGCCGTCTTCGTCCATCAGCACGGCGCTGGCCGCTGCTCCTTTGTCTGCCTTCCAGCGCGCCAGTTGCGGCGGGCTCAGGTAGTCGGAACTGTCGTCGCGGGTGGAGTTGATGGCCAGCCACACCACACCTTTGGCGGTGAATTCCTTTTGCAGCGACTGCATGTTCCCGCCGTAGTGCTTGCGCACAAAGGGACAGCCGGGGTTGGTCCATTCCAGCACCACCGGTTTGCCGCGGAAGTCCGAGAGCTTCACCGTCTTGCCCGCGGTGTCGGTGAGTGTGAAGTCGGGCGCGGGCTGGCCAACGCTGGCGGCGTGAGCCGCACCTGATGCGAGCAGGCCTGCGGGGAGCGCGAAGGCGCTCAGGCCGAGGGCGTTGAAGTGGCGGCGTTGCAGCATGTCGGGGCTCCGGTGATTGGTTGAGGTTTTACGACAGGCGAGCGCGCATTTGGTTCAGTGCATCAGAGGCCGGCCAGCGCCGCCCGCACCTCGTCCACGCTCAGCACCTCGGAGAGCAGCTGTGGCGCCTGGCCGTTTTGGTAAATCGCGTAAACCGGCACGCCGTTGCGACCCAGGCGGGCAAGTTCGGCGGTGATGGTCGGGTCGCGCCGCGTCCAGTCGGCGCGCAGCAGCGCCATGTTTCTGGCGGCGATGTCGTTCAGCAAGCCGACGTCGGCCAGGGTGGTGCGCTTGTTGTACTGGCAGGTCACGCACCAGGCGGCGGTGAAGTCCACGAACACGGGTCGGCCTTCGGCCAGCAGCGACGCCTGCTTTTCCGCGCTCCATGCCTCCCAGCTCACGCCGGCCACAGCGGTGGCCACGGGCGCGGTGGCTGCGTTGACGGCCTGCAGGCGCGTCACGTTCGGGCCCACGGTCCAGCCCAGCCACAGCAGGCCGAGCATGGACAGGCTGGCAATGGCGGTGCGCCCTTTGCCGCGCAGGCCCAGCGCCCAGATCAGCAGCGCCAGCACCACCAGCAGCATGAGCAGCGCGGCGGCGCCGTCGATGCCGCTTTGTTGGCCCAGCACCCACAGCAGCCAGACCACGGTGGCGAACATGGGAAAGGCCATGAGCTGGCGGAAGGTGTTCATCCAGGCGCCAGGGCGCGGCAGCGCGCGCGCTACCGCCGGCCACCAGCTCGCCGCCAGGTAGGGCAGGGCCATGCCCAGGCCCAGCACGCCGAACACGGCCAGCGCCTGCACCGTGGGCAGGCCAATGGCCAGGCCGAGCGAGGCACCCATGAAGGGCGCGGTGCAGGGCGAAGCGATGGCGGTGGCGAGCACGCCGGTGAGGAAAGCGTCGGCGGTGGGGTTCTTGGCCTGCAGGCTGGCCACCGAGCTGGGCAGCACGCTGCCGAACTCGAACAGACCCGCCAGGTTCAGCCCGATCACGGTGAACAGCACCGCCAGCGTGGCGACCACGGTCGGGCTTTGCAGTTGAAAGCCCCAGCCAATCGCTTCGCCTGCCGAGCGCAGGCCCAGCAGCAGGCCGCCCAGCGCCAGAAAACTCAGCACCACGCCAGCGGTGTAGGCCAGGCCGTTGGCCCGGTGCGCGCTGCGGTCGTCGGCGTGTTTCGCAAACGACAACACCTTGATCGCCAGCACCGGGAAGACGCAGGGCATGAGGTTGAGGATCATGCCGCCGATCAGGGCGCCGAGCAGCGCGGCCCAGAGCGTGATGGGCGGGCCGCTGCTGGCGGGCGCGCTGGCGGCGCGCGAGGCGTTTTCCTGCAGTGCGGCGATGAGTTCATCGGACACCGCCGCCGCAGGCAAGGGCGCAGCGGCGGGCCAGCTGCCCTGCACCGGCGCCTCCAGCCGCACGCCGGGGCTGCCCGGCCCTTCGCCCGGCGGGTTGGCCAGCGCGACCACCAGCGGCACGGCGGTGGGGCTGTCGCTGCGGTGCGGCGAGAGTGGCACGCTGGCGGTCCAGCGCTCACCGTCCCAGGTCTGGGTCCAGGCGGCGCCGGGCTCGATCAGGCCGGGCGTCTCGGGAAAGAATTCCAGCGGCTGGCCACGCCAGGCCACCGGCAGACCAGCCAGCGAGACCTTGAGCTGGCTGTCCACCGGCTCCAGCTGGCTGGCGCCGGCCGGCTGGTCGGCCGGCGCGGCGGCAAAGGTGGCTTCAAAGGCGCGGCCGTTCAGGGCGGTGGAGCCCTGCACCGGCAGGCGCAGGGTGAAGTTGCCCTCTTCGGGAATGCATTCTTTGCGGCAGACCAGCCAGGCCGCGTAGAGCTTGACCTCGATCTCTTTGCCGGCAAAGCCGGGGTCGACCGTGAGCGGCACCGGCAGCAGCACCGTGCCGTCGTAGCCGTAGTTCGCCAGCGTGCCCAGCGGGAACTTGCGCGGCGTGGGCCAGCCGATGGCCCCGGCGGTGACGCCGGGCGGCAAGGTCCACTGCAGTTCGGTGGGCAGGCCCGAGTCGCCCGAGTTTTTCCAGTAGGTGTGCCAGTCGGGCGCGTGCGTGATTTGCAGGCCCACCCAGATCGGCTTGCCCGGGCCGGCACCTTCAGGCGCATGGGCCAGCAGCTCGGCGCGCGCCTGCTCGCTTTGCACCACGGTGGTGTCGGTCAGCCGGGAGACCAGGTTTTGCGCTGGCGCCAGCAGCGGGGCGGCCAGCGCCAGCGCGGCGATCCAGCGCAGACTGCGGGCAAGGCGCAGCGGCAGTGAGAGGGCAGAAAACATCGGCATCGGCAACCAGAGCAAAAAAAGGGGGCAGGCCACCCAGCGGCGTGGGGAGGTGAGAGCGCTTCGCGGCCCACCAAGTTCCGGGGAGCGGGGCACGTGACCGCGTGTTCTGAATATAAGCGGCGGCTGCTTTTTGGGCCATGTCGGCCGAGGTTCGGCATTTCTGACGCTGCGCATGGCGTGGCACCGACCGCGCCCGGCCGTAAACTGCCAGCCATGCCGTTCAAGTCCCACCTCTGGTCCGATCTGACCACCGCCGATTTCGCCACCCTGGACACCACGCGCGCCATTGCCGTGCTGCCGGTGGCGGCGACCGAGCAGCACGGGCCGCACCTGCCGCTGTCGGTGGACACCGACATCGTCAACGGCGTCATCGCCGCCGCCCTGCCGCACCTGGCGCCCGACCTGCCCGCGATGTTCCTGCCCACGCAGGCGGTGGGCTTCAGCCCCGAACACACGCGCTTTGCCGGCACGCTCACGCTCAAGGCCGAGACGCTGATGCGGGTGTGGACCGAGATCGGGGAATGCGTGGCCGCCAGCGGCGTGAAGAAGCTGGTGCTGTTCAACGCCCACGGCGGGCAGGTGGGCGCGCTGGATCTGGTGGCGCGCGACCTGCGCGCGCGCCTGGGCTTGCTGGTCTACAGCGTGAACTGGTTCAACCTGCCGCTGCTCGATGCGCAGGGCCAGGACGTGAACGCGCATGTTCAGCGCCGAAGAACACCGATTCGGCATCCACGCCGGCGAGATCGAGACCTCGATGATGCTGGCGCTGCGGCCCGAGCGCGTGCGCATGGACCAGGCGGGCTACTTCCGCTCTGCCTCACAGGCGCGCGCGACCGGCTTTCCGATTCTGGGCAATGGCAAAAGCGCCAAGCTCGGCTGGCAGATGCAGGACTACAACGCCGAAGGCGCGGTCGGCAACGCCGGCGCAGCCACGGCCGAGAAAGGCCGCGCCCTGCTCGACGCGGCAGGCCGCGCACTCGCCGCGCTGCTGGGCGAAATCGACCGCCTGCCGGCCGACACGCTGAGCGACCACACCGCGTTCATGCGTAAGTGATCCAGGCCCGGTGGGGCGGGCTGTCCAGGTGCGGCAAGGTGTTGTAGGTCAACAAGGCGTGGCGCTTGGCGCTGAACTCGAACTCGGTCACGGCGCTGTTGCGGATGCGCATGTTGAGGTCGATGGTGCGCTCCGGGCTCAGGGCCAGGATCTGGCCCACGGCGGTGCTGATCGGGCCGCCGCTGGAGACCATGAGCACGTTTTTCCCCACATGCTCGGCGCGCACCAGATCGAGCGCGCTTGCGACGCCGCGCACAAAGTCGGTGTAGCTCGGCATGCCTTGCGGGCTCGCGGTGCCCGCCATCCACAACGCCAGGCTGTCGCGCAGCAGCCGGAAGTGGTGCCGGTAGAGCTCGGGCGTGTCGGGTTTGGCCAGCGGTGCCGGGTGGATGGTGCGGATCAGCGCCAGGCTGTCGTATTCGTCCAGCCCGGGCCAGATCAGCGGTTTCAGGTCGAGCCCGGCGCCGGCTGAGATGCCAGCCCAGGTCTGGGCATGGCGCTTCAGCGAGCCGGTGATCACCGCGTCGAAGCGCTGGCCGCGCTCGGCCCAGTAAGCCCCCAGACGCTCACTCTGGCGCTGGCCCAGCTCGCTCAGCTGGTCGTAGTCGTCGGCGCCAAACGAGGCCTGGCCGTGGCGCACAAGGTAGAGCGTTCCCATCGGTCCATTCTGCCCGCCGGGCTGCGCGACTTCGGGTCACAGAGGTGTCTGTTGACGTGTTGGCGCGAACGCCCAGGCCGATCAGCGGTCTGTCTACGTGCTTATTCCACATTTCCCCGATGCTGTGGTGTGTTGCAATTGAATACATGTACCTGTTAGTGCAAACCCATGGAACTTGACCTGTCCACCGTTCTGGTTGTCCGGCTTTCATTGGACTCAATGGTGGCGATTTCCTTCTGGGGACTTTCGCGCCGCCACGCCACCGTTGAGGGGCCGCGTTGGTGGGCGTTTGCTGCGGCCTGTTCCGTTTTGGCCACCCCAGCTCTCTGGGCTCGCACAGTGGTGCCGGACGCTTGGGTGATTTCACTGGTCAATCCGCTGCTGATCATGCCCGTGTTGCTGGCTTGGCTCGGACTGCGTAGCTACCTTGGGCTGAGGTTGCCGCTGTTATTGAGCTTCGTGGCGATGGCAGGCTTGACCCTGACCAACCTGCTCTTGCACGAGGTCTGGAATCTCTCCTTTGTCCGGCTGGGCCTCTTCTTCGGAGCCCAGTTGCTGATCGTAGGGCTCACCCTGCGTGATCTGCTGCGGTTGGGCGAGCATGGTCGCCTACCTGGCATCCGTGCCCTTGTGGTTCTCACGTGGTTCGAGTTGGTTGCCTTGGTGGGGGCAGCCTGGCTGTTGGCGTCCGTGTCGTTTTCTGGCTCTGGCGATCCGCTGCAAATAAATCGCACACTCGCGCCTATCCTGGCCGCGTTCTTGATCGCCGTGCTGGCTCGCACGCTTCTTTATACCGGTCTTGTGACCGAGCGGCTGCAGCGTGAAAGTGATCGAAGCCGTCAGGCGCTGGCGCAGCGGGGTGCAGATTCGCGGGCACTGATTGATTACCTGAGCGCGGGTGTGGTGGTGTTCCGTCCGGATCAAACGGTGGCCCGCATCAACGGCGCTGCACGCCGTTTTTTCGGCTGGAGTGAAGGCGGCGCCAATTCGCATCTGCCCGAGCCAATGGGTCCTGCCTGGCGGCTGTTACACGAAGACGGGAGCGGCATGCGCCGGCACGAAATGCCCTTTGAGCGTGTGCTGGCCACCGGCATGCCTGTGAGCAACATGATCATGGGCATGCCGGTGGCTGATGGCCGCGAGACGCGCTGGGCGCTGTGCACCGCCTATCCCGAGAACAACCCCCAGGGCGGCTTGCGCCATGTGGTGCTGACATTTGTCGACATTTCATCGTTGCGCCAGGCCCAGGCCCAGCAGCGTCACCTTCAGGTCCAACTCGCGCAGTCGCAAAAGATGGAGGCGCTCGGCACGCTGGCCGGCGGCGTGGCGCACGATTTCAACAACATCCTGGCCGCCATCCTGGGCAACGCCGAAATGGCACGCCAGGACATGTCGCCCACCGACCCGGCCCGCGAAAGCCTGCACGAGATCAGCACCGCAGCCCGTCGCGGGCGCGAGCTGGTGCGCCAGATCCTGGCCTTCAGCCGGCAGCAGCCGATGGAGCGGCGCCCGGTCAATCTGGCGGTGGTGCTCAGCGAATCGTGCAGTCTGCTGCGCGCGGCGATGCCGCCTCAGGTGGAGCTGGTTCACCCGACCGACCTGCGGCCGCATTTCATCTCGGCCGATGCCACCCAGCTCGGGCAGGTGCTGCTCAATCTGGGCACCAACGCGATTCACGCGTTCAATGGCGGCAGCGGGCGGGTCGAATTCCGGCTCGATGCGCTGCCCGAAGGAGACCGGCGCATCCCGCCGGGGCTGGTGACCCAGGGCGGCCAAGGCGCCGTGCGGATCGAGGTGCAAGACAACGGCTGCGGCATGGACGAGGCCACCCGCGAGCGCATCTTCGAGCCCTTCTTCACCACCCGGCCGGTTGGCTCAGGCACCGGTCTGGGCCTGCCGGTGGTGATGGGCATCGTGCAGACGCTGGGCGGCGTGATCGACCTCAAGACCCGGCCCGGCGAAGGCACCACGTTCACCCTGTGCTTTCCGGCGGTGGCCGCTGTCGGGGCTGCCATTCTGTCCCCGTTGTCAAACGATGGACTCTCTGCCGAGCCCGCTCATGCGCGCGGCGTCCATGCATTGACAGGCCACCCGGCCAGCGAGCCCGCTGCTGCGGGCACAATCCCTGACACCCCAGCGCAACGGCACCCACCCGTACTGCCCGATGCCCATTCTCAGGAGCCGCCCCACATGGCCGACCTTGCTGATTCCCCGTCCAGACACATCCTCTACCTCGACGACGACGACACCCTGGTGTTTCTGGTGCGCCGCCTGCTGGAGCGCCGCGGCTACCGCGTCACCGCCATGCTGAACCAGCAGGACGTGATCGACGCCGTGCGCGACAACCCCACCGGCTTCGATCTCCTGCTGACCGACTACAACATGCCCGGCATGTCCGGTCTGGAGGTGGCCAAGGCGGTGCTCGCCATCAACCCCGCGCTGCCGGTGGCGGTGGCCTCGGGCTACATCACCGACGAATTGCAGGCAGACGCCATGGCGGCCGGCGTGCGCGAGGTGGTGTTCAAGACCGACGCGGTGGAAGATTTTTGTGCGATGGTGGCGCGCTTGGTGAGTGAAAAAGCCCCCCCGCGCCGCCTGCGGCGTCACCCCCCTGAGGGGCGTCACTGGCGGCCTGGCAGAGCCAGTTCCGCGGTGCCCTGGCTTAGGCATGCGCTGCGGGCAGGCGATCAGCCCTACTCCCGTTCGGACCGAGCTTGTCGAAGCACTCGTCCGATCAGATCGTGCTCAGGCAGCGTGTGCGTGCTCTGCCAACACCTCGGCGAACACCGCGCTGTCCACATTGCCGCCGCACAGCGTCGTGCCCACCACTTTTCCTTTGAGCTGTTCGCGCTGCTGCCAGGCGGCGGCGAAACTCGCAGCGCCGGCGCCTTCGGCCACGTTGTGGGTGTCGGCGAACAGGGCGCGCATGGCCTGAGCCACTTCGTCGTCGGTCACTTGCACGATGCCGCTCAGGTGCTCGCGCAGCACCGCCAGCGCCTCGGCATCGGCCACACGGCAGGCCATGCCGTCGGCCAGCACGGTGCTCACCGGGGCTTCGACCACGCGCCCGGCCGCGATCGAGTCGGCGTAGGTTGTGGCGTGCGCGCTCACCACGCCAACGATGCGCGCCGGGTGGTTCAGCGCGAGCTTGGCCGCGATGGCCGAGCATGCGCCCGACCCCTGGCCGATGGGCACGTACACCACGTCCAGCTGCGGGCACGGCCTTGAAGAATTCCCACCAGTAGGTGCTCACACCGCGCAGGATGTCGGCGTGAAAGCTGGGCACCATGTGGGCGCCGCGCTCGTCGGCGAGCCGGTAAGCGTGTTCGCGGCTGGCCTGGAAGTCGTCGCCGTGCTCGATCAGGTTCACGCCGAGCGCGCGCATGGCCGCGTTTTTCTCCACCGAGTTGCCGTGCGGCACCACGATGCTGCAGGCCAGGCCGTGCGCCCGCGCCGCCCAGCCCACGCTCTGGCCGTGGTTGCCGCGCGTGGCGCTGATCACTTCTTTGGGCAGCGCGCCGCGCTGCTTCAGGCGATCGAAGTAGGTCAGGCCGCCGCGTATCTTGAACGCGCCCACCGGTGTGTGGTTTTCGTGTTTCACCCAGCAGTCGGTGCCCAGGCGCGCGCTCAGCGTGGCCCAGCGGTATTGCGGCGTGGCGGCAAACTCGCGGTAGACCACCTCGGCGGCGGCTTCGATCTCGGAGAGGGTGGGCAGGGTCATGGTGTGTGTCAGGCGATGGAACGAAGGGCGAGCGGGCCGCTTGGGGTCTGCAGCTCGGCGGTCAGCGCGGCCGGGCCGGTCGCGATGCTGGCGCCCGTGAAGCCGATGGCGGCCAGCGCCGCGTCGAGCTGGGGCGCTTCGGGGTGTTGCAAGCTCAGACGCTGCAGCACCAGGTCGCTCGCCGGCATGGACTGTGCCGGGTGCACGTCGCCCCATTCGATCAAGGTGGGCAGGCAGCCGTCGAGCAGGCGCTGACCGTCGTCGCGCACCGCGATCTGCCACCGCAGCAGGCCGGTTGGCGTGGGGCGCGATGCGGTGAGCGCCGGTCCACGGTCCATGCCCAGCTTCTGCCAGGTGAGCAAAGCGCCATCCAGTTTCGGCACGCTGACGACCCAATGGATGAGCTGCGGACCGTTTTTCGCCAGCGACGCGCGCAGCGCCGGCTGGTCCAGGTCGAACCAGCGTTGCAGCGGCGCTGCGCGCGTGGGTTCGGCCTGCGGGTTGATCGCGATGATCTCCAGGTAGGCGTTGGGCGAGCCCGCCGCGCTCAGTTTCAGCAGGCGGTTGTGCGTGCCAAACAAAGCGTGCTCACCACCCGGCCCGGGCACCACGCCCAGCGTGGCTTCGCACCAGGCCACGCCTTCGGCCAGCGTGGCGGCTGCGATCACCAGGTGGTCGAGTGTGCGCGCTCACAGCGTCACGTCGCCGTTGACGCAGGTGACCGATGCCCCGCCGACCCAGATGATGCCGTCGCCGGTTTGCTCGATGTGCACCCGGCCTTCGCGCTGCAACGCCGTGCCTTGCGCAGCGACGTAGGCGGTGGGTGCCAGACCCGCGCCAATCAGCCACTGCGCCAGCGCGGCGTTCAGGCTGCCGGTGACCGGGTCTTCGGCCATGCCGTTGTTGCCGGGGAAGAAGGCGCGCACTTCAAACTGCGTGTCCTGGCCCGCGAGCTGGCGCCGACCACGCCGACTTTGCCGCGCGGGCCCACCACGCCGATGTCCAGCCCGGCCAGCACCGCCCCATCGGGCCTGAGCGCCAGCACCTGCTCGGCGCTGGCCAGCATCACGCCGCGCCAGTTCGGCCCGTTGTCGCACCAGCTGTGGGCCACGATGTCGCTGCGTGCCACGCCCAGCCCGCGCGCGATCAGCGCCAGATCGGCTTCATCCAGTGGGCCGCTTCTGATCAATGGTGGCGCTGCAAACGCCAGGCGGCCAGCGTCCTGCCGAATCTTCACCAGACCCACACCACATTCCTGCACGATGTGCTCACCGCGCGGTACACCGCCCGCTTCCAGCCAGGCATGGCAAGTGCCGAGCGTGGGATGGCCGGCAAATGGCAGCTCGCGCCCGGGGCAGAAGATGCGCACGCGGTAGTCGGCGCCTTGCGCCTTGCCCGCGTCGGTCGGCGGCAGCAAAAAGGTGCATTCCGACAGGTTGGTCCAGTTCGTGAAGTGCTGCATGGCCTCGGTGTCGAGGCCGTTCGCCGTCGAGCACCACCGCCAGCGGGTTGCCGCGGTAGGGCGTGGCGGTGAACACGTCGACCTGTTTGAATGGGCGGGTTTTCATGGACGGTTTTATGAAAGCGGTTGATCGAGCACACCACGGCTGGCGGGCAGGGCCAGCCAATGGGCGTACCAGCGTTCGAGGTTTGGCCACGCCGGGCGCGGTTGCGGCAAGCCCCACCAGCGGTGCACCTCGCAGGCGATGGGGATGTCGGCCATGGTCAGCGCGTCGCCCGCCATGAATGCCTGTCGCGACGAGGTGATCGTCAAGCATGCTGCGAACAAGCGGCTCGGTGGCCGCCACCGATCGCGGCGATGACCTGCAGGTTGCGCTGGTCGACGGGCGTGCGAATCCACTGGAGGAAAGCCGGACCGCCCGCGCGGTTGAGCGTGGTCTGCTGCCAGTCCATCCAGCGCTCGGCGTCGAACTGCGCTGCTGTAGGTCACGCGGGTAAAGCGCAGAGCCCGTGCGTCTGCACAGGTAGCGCACGACCACATTGGATTCCCAGAGCGAAAAGTCACCGTCTTGTAGCAGCGGCACCAGGCGGTTGGGGTTCGAGTCGCCGGTAGTCCGGCGGTATCGACCACGCCAAAGGCCAGCCCAGCGTCGATGCGTTCGAACGGCAGCTCCGAGCACCTGCGCGCACAGCACCACCTTGCGGACGTTGATGGAGCTGATGCGCCCCCAAAGGCGCAGACCATGGCGGATTCCATCAGGCTGTAACCACCATGTCGCGCACCGCCTGCGCCAGCGCCGCCACACCGGTCGTGAATCTGCTCCACGCTGGCCGTCACGAAACGACAGGCGCAGGGTGCGCGGGTCGGCGTGGTCGGCGTAGAACGCCGTGCCGGGCACAAAGGCCACGCCCGCGTCCACCGCTCGGGGCAACAAGGCCATGGCGTCCATGCCCGCCGGCAACCGCGCCCAGAGGAACATGCCGCCGTCGGGCGCGTTCCAGGCCAGGTCCAGGCCTGTCATCTCGTGTTGCAGCGCAGCCAGCATGGCCTGGCACTGCGCCTTGTAGAGCGCGCGAATGCTGGGCACGTGCCGGTCCAGAAAGCCGTCTTTCAGCACCTCGGCCACCAGCCGCTGGTTGAAGCTGGGGCTGTGCAGGTCGGCGGCCTGTTTGGCTTGCAGCAGTTTGGGTACCACGGCCTTGGGTGCCACCAGGTAGCCCAGCCGCAGGCCAGGCGCGAGCACCTTGGAAAACGAGCCCAGGTAGATGCAGCCGTCGGGGTTGCGAGCGGTCAGCGGCAAGGGCGGCGGCTGGTCGAACCACAGGTCGCCATACGGGTTGTCTTCCACCAGCGGCAGACCCAGCGCGGCGGCTTGCGCCACCAGCGCGGCGCGGCGCGCTTCGCTCATGCTGCGCCCGGTGGGGTTCTGGAAGTTGGGCAGCACGTAGAGGAAGCGGGCCGCGCCAGCGCCGCTGCCTGCCTTGTTTTTCATGTCTTGCAGGTCAGGGCCTTCGGCGTCGCTGGCCACGCCCACTGGCTCGGGCTCCATGGGCGCGAAGGCCTGCAGCGCGCCCAGGTAGGTGGGCGTTTCCACCAGCACCCGGCTGCCCGCGTCGATCAGCACCTTGCCCACCAGGTCCAGGCCCTGCTGGCTGCCGGTGGTGATGAGCACCTGCGCCGGGTCCACTGGCCAGGGCAGTTGCGCAGCCACCCATTCGCGCAAGGGCGCGTAGCCCTCGCTGGCGGCGTACTGCAGTGCGCCCGGGCCATCGTCGCGCAGCACGCGGGCGCAGGCGTCGGCAAACGCGGCCACCGGGAACGTCTGGGGTGACGGCAGGCCACCCGCAAAGCTGATGATGCCGGGCCGTTCGGTGACCTTGAGGATCTCCCGAATCACCGAGGGGTTCATCTTGTGCGCGCGCTGCGCCAGGGTCCAGTTGCTCATGGGGCTTCTCCTCCAGGGGGGCCGTAGAACACGACCCAGGTCACAAAATCGTCGCTGAAATTTTCGAAACGGTGAGGTTTGCCAGCGGGCACGAACAACACGATCTCCCGCCTTGACCAGCAAGACCTCGCCATCGAGCCAGAAGCCGGACGAACCGCGCTTGCACCACATAGAGCTCGTCTTGCGCGTGCGGCTGCTGGATGTCGACACCCAGTTGCGCGGCGGCGGGCGCAAACAGCTCCACCCGCATCGACCCGCGCGCCAGCGCCTGCACAAACGGCGTGCCATGCGGGTAGCGCGCCGAGGCCGCCAGCGGCAGGCTGGCCATCAGCTCGGTGAAATCTGCCTTCATCGGGTGAGTCCCGGCCGTGGCGTCGCCATGCGCCGGCCCATGAACACGGTGGCCACGACCGCCAGCGCGAAGCCCAGCGTCATCACGTCCAGCGACTCGCCCAGCAGCGGCACGGCGGCTGCGATGCTGATGAAGGGTTGCAGCAGCTGCATCTGGCTCACGCGCAGCGCGCCGCCCATCGCCAGCCCGCGGAACCAGGCAAAGAAGCCGGCCCACATGGAAAACACGCCCACATAAGCCAGGCCGAACCAGGCGGAAAGGGCAATTGGCTGCTCGGGCCAGGTGAGCAGCGCGCCGGGCACGGTGAGCGGCAACGCCATCACGCAGACCCAGCTGATCACGCGCTCGGCGCCCAGCGCGGGGGTGACCTTGGCGCCGGCCACATAGCCCAGCGAAGCGGCCGACCACCGCACCCAGCAGCAACAGGTCGGCATGGCTCGGGGCATAGCCATGGCCCAGCTGCTGCGCACGCAGCAGGCTGTACACCGCCACCAGCGCGCTGCCCAGCGCCGCAAACAGCCAGAAGCCCAGCCGCGCGCGCTGGTGCAGCAGCCAGGCTGCCATGGCCGCGGTCACCAGCGGCAGCAGCGCCGTGATCACCGCGGCGTGGCTGGCCGTGACCTCGCGCAGCGCCCAGCCCAGCAGCAGCGGGTAGCCGATCACGTTGCCCAGCAGCGAAAGCGCCAGCGGCAGGCGATGCGCCCGCGCTGGCACGGGCGATCGCGTGGCCAGCAGGTAGACGATGGACAGGCCCCCGGCCAGCGCGGCCCGTCCCCAGGTGACGAACCAGGGCGAGAGCTGCGGCGCATCGGCCGTGCCGGTGGCCAGGCGTGTCATGGGCAGGGTGAGGCCGAACACGAACACACCCACAAAACCCAGCCACAGGCCCAGCGTGGCCTGGCGTTCGTCGGCGGCTGATCGATGCGGCGCGCGTCATGTGCCGGCGCCGCTGACCGACAGGCCCAGCCCGCTCCACAGCATCCATGCCGCGGTGATCAGCAGGGCGCTGGCCATGACGCGGTTGAACACCAGCAGCCGCGCACCGCTGGGCACGCCATCCACCACCGGCCCGGCCAGCCAGTGCCGCAGCAGCGAGCCGACGGCCGCGTAGGTCAGGTTGCTGAAAAACGCGAAAGCCAGCATCACCGGCAACACCTGCGCAAACCGTTCCAGCGCGTCCGGCCGGCCCGCCACCCAGCCCGCCACCAGCGAGAGCGCCAGCATCCAGGCCTTGATGTTCAGAAACTGCAGACCCACGCCTTGCAGAAACGTGACCTTCAACCGCGCGGCGTCGACGGTGTTCAGACTGCGGCTGCCCCAGAGCCGACGCGCCAGCCAGGCCAGGTAGGTCACGCCGCCAATCAGGATGGCGGTGCGCAGCAGCGGCTGCGCCACCACCAGAGCCCCCAGGCCAGCGGCGCTCAGCGCGAACAGCAGACCCCAGCCCACCGGCACCGCAGCACACGAACCGCATCGCGCTTCGCAGCCCGCCATTGGCCGCCAGCGCGGCCGAGAGCGTGGTGTTGGGCCCAGGCGTGAAGCTGCTGGCCGTGGCCAGCAGCAGCAGGGCGCTGAATTCGGCGGCGGTCATGGCCGGGCGCGCAGGGGGTACCTGACGGGAGAACGTTGCAAAAACATGCCCCGCACTTTATCCTTGCTCGACCACACACAGACCACACAGTTGGCCGTGTCACGCTCAAAACTGTGTGGTCGCTCCCTGCGGTACAGCCGCCACTCTTTCTTGCCAGCCATGCTCGAAACTGCACCGACCGAACCCAGTCAAGCGCTGGCCGGGGCCAGCGCACCGCTGACCCGCGCCGGCTCGCAGACGCTGGCCGAACAGCTGGCCGAGCGCTTTGCCAGCCGCATTCGTGACCGCCTGCTGGTGCCTGGGGCGCGGCTGCCCAGCGTGCGGCAGTGTGCAGCGCAGCAAGGCCTGAGCCCGTCCACCGTGGTGGCGGCCTACGACCAGCTGCTGGCTCAGGGCCTGGTCGAGGCGCGGCGAAATCGCGGGTTTTTTGTGCGAGAACGCGCGCCAGCGTGTCAGACTCGGCTGCGCCAGCGTCCGGTGCGCCGCGCATGGCAGCGCCGGTGAACGCCGAAGCCTTGATTCGCGGCATGTTTCACGCCCGTGGCGACCGGCCCCAGCCCGGCATGGGCGTGTTCCCGCCGGACTGGCTGGAAACCGACTTCATGGCCGCGGCGGTGCGCCGCGTCACGGCCCCGAAGGCGCTGGCCGAGAGCTCGCTGCGCTACGGCGAGCCCCTGGGCGACCCGCAGCTGCGCCGGGTGCTGGCCGATCGCCTGCAGGGCCTGGGCATGCCGGCCGACCCAGAACGCATCATCACCACCGTGGGCGCCACCCATGCGCTGGACATCGTGAGCCGCACCCTGTTGAAGGCGGGCGACTGTGTGATGGTGGAGGAGCCGGGCTGGGCGGTGGAGTTCGCGCGCCTGCACGCGCTGGGCATGCGCATCCTGCCGGTGCCGCGTGGCCCGCTGGGCCCCGATCTGGCGGTGATGGCGCGTTACTGCGAAGCGCACGCGCCCAAGCTGTTCGTGAGCGTGAGCGTGCTGCACAACCCGACCGGCTACGGCCTGTCGCCCGCCAGTGCCCACCGCGTGCTGCAACTGGCGCAGGCGCACAACTTCCATGTGGTCGAAGACGACACCTACAGCCATCTCGCGCCCGAGCACGCCACCCGCATGAGCGTGCTCGACGGCCTGCAGCGCACGATCTACGTCAGCGGATTCGCCAAAATCCTGGCGCCGAACTGGCGCGTGGGCTATCTGGCCGCGCCGGTCGACCTGGTGGAGCGGCTGCTGGACACCAAGCTGCTGAGCACCCTGACCACGCCCAGCCTGCTGGAGCGTGCGCTGGCCCACTGCATCGAGCAAGGCCAGTTGCGCCGCCACGCCGAGCGCATCCGAACCCGGCTCGACGGGGCACGGGCACGCAGCGTGAAGCTGGCCACCGCCGCCGGCTGCCGCTTCGTGGCCGAACCCTCGGGGCTGTTTGGCTGGGTCGACACCGGGGTGGACACCGAGGCGCTGGCGCAGCGCCTGCTGGACGAGGGCTACCTGATCGCCCCCGGAGCGCTGTTCCATGCCGCGCGTGCACCCAGCACGCTGATGCGCATCAACTTCGCCACCACCCAGGAAGCGGCCTTCTGGCGCGTCTTCAGCCGGCTGCTGACGGCTTCGCGCTGAGCACGGCGGCCAGCGCGGCGTCGATCGTGCGCGCCTCGGTCACCAGCAGCGGCAGGGCGCGCGCAAAAAGGCCCCAGTCGCGCGCCAGCGCCGCCAGCTCCAGACCCTTGGCCAGCCGCGCGCCGCGTTCGGCCGTCATGCTGCCCAGGGAGCCTTTCAGGCCGTGGGCGTGCGCCACCGCGGCCTCGGCGTTCTGTTTGGCCAGCGCGCCTTGCAGCGCCAGCAGCCGCTCGCGCAAGTCGGCCTGCATCGCCAGCGCGAGCTGGCGCAGCGTGTCCTCGTCCCCGTCCAGCCGGCGGCGCAGTTTGTCGATGTCGAGCGCGTCGGCGGCGGCGGGGCTGCGCGGTGCGGCGGGCGGATCCACCGGTTCGGCCTGCGCGGTCGGAGCGAGCGGGTTGCGTGGGCCCAGCAGCGCGGCGTCCATGGCGGCGATCAGCGCCTGCGGGCTCACCGGCTTGGGCGTGTAGCCGTCCATGCCCGCGGCCAGGCAGATGGCCCGGTCGTCCGACATGGCGTTGGCGGTCACAGCGACGATGGGTGTGCGCGGCAGGCCGCGTTGCGTTTCATGCTGGCGGATACGTTGGGTGGCCTGCAGGCCGTTGGTGCCCGGCATCTGCACGTCCATCAGCACCAGATCCACACCGCCCAGCGCCCACTGCGCCACCGCCTGTTCGCCGTCGCGCGCGTTGCGCACGGTGCAGCCCAGGCGCTTGAGCAGCTGGTTCATCAGCAGCTCGTTGACCGGGTGGTCTTCGGCAACCAGCACGCACAATCCGGAAAAGCGCTCGCCAGCGGCAGCCAGCTCGTTGAGCTCCTGCGGTGCGCGCTGGGTCGTTGCCAGTGGTGACTCGTGCAGCGGCAATGTGACGGTGAAGCAGCTGCCCTGGCCCAGTGCGCTGCTCACCGTGAGCTGCCCGCCCATCAGCCGCACCAGACGCGAGCAGATCGCCAGTCCAAGGCCGCTGCCGCCGTAGCGCCGTGCGGTCGATGCGTCGGCCTGGGTGAAGGCGTCGAACAGCGTGAGCTGCTGCCGGGCCGAGATGCCCACGCCGTGTCTTTCACCCGGAGTGCCCAGCACCGCGCGCCGTCAGCGCCCGGTTCGGCGAGGCCGGCGGCCAGCTCGATGCGGCCGCCGCGCGGCGTGAACTTGAGCGCGTTGGACAGCAGGTTGCTCAGCACCTGGCGCAGACGGCCGGCATCGCCCTCCAGGTGGGCTGGCAGGTCGGGCGCCAAAGTCAAAGCCCAGTCGATGGCCTTGCCGCGCGCCTGTTCGGCATAGACAGCGCTCACCTCATTGAGCGCGTCCGTGCAAATGGAAACGCTCTTGCTCCAGCTCCATCTTGCCCGCCTCGATGCGCGAGAGATCCAGGATGTCGTTGAGCAGGCCGAGCAGGGCGTGGGCCGAGCTGTCCATCAGGTCGAGCCAGCTTTTTTGTTCGGTGTTGAGCGGTGAATCCATCAGCAGCCGGGTCAGCCCCATCAGAGCGTTCAGGGGCGTGCGCACCTCATGGCTGATGTTGGCGAGAAACTCGCTTTTGGCCTGGCTCGCCTGTTCGGCCAACTCGCGCGCCCGATCCATTTCGGCTTCCACCTGCTTGCGCTCGCCGATGTCGGCGTGGGTCCCCATCAAACGCAAGGGCTTGCCCCGGGCATCCCGCTCGGCCACCATGGCGTGGCTTTCCATCCAGATCCAGCCGGTGGCGCTGCGCATGCGGTACTGCGCGGCGCCCTTGGTCTGCTTTCCCTCCAGCAGGCCGCGGGCCATGACCTGCAGCCGCGAACGGTCGTCGGGGTGCAAGCGTTCCAGAAGGTCGGCTGTCTTCCAGTAGCCATCCATCGCCACGTCGCCGAGCATTTCGCCCCAGCGAGCGGTCAGAAACACCTCGGGCGATGGCAGTTGCCAGTCCCACAAGGCCAAGCCGGCGGCGTCCACCGCCAGTTGCAGCCGGTCGCGGGTTTCGTCCAGCGCTTCTTCGGCCAGCAGCCGGCTGTTGGACTCGCGGTGCACCGAGCTGCGCAGGCGGTCGAGTTCGGCGTTCTGGCGATCGAGTTCACGCAGCAGCTGCTGCGTGCGCGCCTTCTCCTTTTGCAGGTCCTGCAAGGCGCGTTGGAAATCTTGGGCGAGACGGTCGGGCGATGCAGACATGTACGTGACGGGCCAGCGCCTGGCTGGTGGTTGGAGAGGGTGTCAGCTGCCGCCCAAAACCTCCAGGCGTTCCATGGATTGCAGCCACTCCCCCTCGATTTCGGCATGTCGGGCGCCAAGTTGAGCGGCCCGCTCCGGATCGCGAGCGTAGAGGGCGCCACCATCCAGATCGCGTTCGACCCGACCCTGTTCGGCTTCCAGCGCAGCAATTTGCGCCGGCAGGGTGTCCAACTCGCGCTGCTCCTTGTAGCTGAGCTTGCGTTTGGGCGCAACCGTCGTCACAGCCGGCGTCGCGGCGGCGGGTGGCGCGGCCTTGGTGCTGGCTGCGGGCGTGGCGGCGTCGCGCTCACGCTGCATGGCCTGGGTTCGGGCCGACTGGGTCATCCAGTCCTGCACGTCGCCCACGTATTCGCGCCATCGGCCCTCGCCCTCGTGCACGATGGTGCTGGTGACCACGTTGTCCAGAAAGCGCCGATCGTGGCTGACCAGAAACACCGTGCCGTCGTACTGTTGCAGCAGGTCTTCCAGCAGCTCCAGCGTGTCGATGTCCAGGTCGTTGGTCGGCTCGTCAAGCACCAGCACGTTGGCCGGGCGCGCAAACAGGCGCGCCAGCAGCAGGCGGTTGCGCTCGCCGCCCGAGAGCGTGCGCACCGGGGCGTTGGCGCGGGCGGGGGAAAACAGGAAGTCGGCCAGGTAGCTCTTGACGTGGGTGCGCTTGTTGCCGATCTCGATCCACTCGCTGCCCGGGCTGATGAAGTCCTCCAGCGTGGCGTCGAGGTCGATCTGGTCGCGCATCTGGTCGAAGTACGCCACGCTTTGCTTGCTGCCCAGGCGCACGGTGCCGCTGTCGGGCGCCAGTTCGCCCAGAATGATCTTGAGCAGCGTGGTCTTGCCGGCGCCATTGGGTCCGATCAGGCCGATCTTGTCGCCGCGCAAAATGGTGGAAGTGAAGTCGCGAATGACTGTGCGCTGGCCACCGCTGGCCAGCGGGAAGGATTTGCTCACCTTCTCCAGCTCGGCCACGATCTTGCCGCTGGCGCCGCCGCTGGCCACTTCCAGCTTCACGTTGCCCAGGGCATCGCGGCGTTGAGCGCGCTGGTTGCGCAGGTTCTCAAGCCGCGTGATGCGGCCTTGCGCCCGTGTCCGCCGTGCTTCCACGCCTTTGCGGATCCACACCTCTTCCTGCGCCAGCAGCTTGTCAGCCCGGGCATTGATCACCGATTCCTGCGCCAGCTGCTCTTCCTTCAATACCTGATACCGCGCGAAATTGCCGGGGTAACTCAGCAACCGACCCCGGTCCAGCTCCACCATGCGCGTGGCCACGCGATCGAGAAAGGCCCGGTCGTGGCTGATCGTCACCACGCTGCCCGGGTATTCGAGCAACAGGTCCTCCAGCCAGGTGATGCTGTCCAGGTCCAGGTGGTTGGTCGGCTCGTCCAGCAGCAACACATCGGGCTTGCTCACCAGCGCTTGCGCCAGCGCCACCCGCTTCTTGTTGCCGCCCGAGAGCGCGCCCACGCGATCTTCACCGTTCAGGTGCAGGCGGTGCAGCGTTTCCTCTACGCGTTGCTCCCAGTTCCAGGCGTCCAGCGCTTCGATCCGGTTCTGCAAGGCGTCCAGATCGAGCCCGTCCGCACCGCTCAGATACTGCTCGCGTGCCTCACGGGCGTCGGCCAGGCCCACGCTTGCGGCTTCAAACACCGTGGCCGATAAGTCCAGAACCGGCTCCTGCGGTACATAGGCCACTCGAAGCCCAGTCTGCGTCTGCAGCTGCCCGTCATCGGGTTTTTCCAGTGCGGCCAGAATCTTCAGCATGGACGACTTGCCCGTGCCGTTGCGCCCGATCAGCCCCACGCGCTCCTGCGCCTCCAGTGAGAAGTCGGTGTGATCGAGCAGCGCCACGTGGCCGAAAGCCAGTTGCGCGTCTTGTAGGGAGATGAGTGCCATGTAGGTTGTTTATAAGAAGAGTGTCTCGATTATCCCGGCGCAGCCTCGCCGCCTGTGTGGACCTCCGAAGCTCCGAGGCAGTACGTCTACGGAGAAATTTTCTCGACAGCTTTGACAGCTCGTCAAAATCTGTCGTATACTGCAAGGCTTCGCTGCTCACTGCCAAGCTTTCAAGCAAGGTCAGAAAAGCGCGAGGGAAGGTGCAGGTTTTGGAGGTGCGCAGAGCAAGCTTCTGAGGGTTCTCAGGGGCTGGTTTTGAAGTTCACTGCAAGGCTGCCGGGTCGAAAATTCTTGGTAAAAACCCTGAATATTTTGACAAGGCGCTGAAAACTGTGCCATAATGCGAGGCTCAGCTGATCGAAGCTGAGTCAGGCAAGCAAAGCGAAGTCTTCGGGTTTCATTGGCTTGTCAGATCATTAAAAAATTACAGCCGATAAGCGTGGGCGTTTGAAGGCGATTGCGAAAACGGACTCGAAAGAGTCCAAGTCGCAAGACTTTAAACGCTCATGAGAATAGAAGTGAGGTTCACTTCATTTTCGTTTTTATGAGTAAATTCAAGATCGAACTAAAGAGTTTGATCCTGGCTCAGATTGAACGCTGGCGGCATGCTTTACACATGCAAGTCGAACGGTAACAGGCCGCAAGGTGCTGACGAGTGGCGAACGGGTGAGTAATGCATCGGAACGTGCCCAATCGTGGGGGATAACGCAGCGAAAGCTGTGCTAATACCGCATACGATCTACGGATGAAAGCGGGGGACCTGTAAGGGCCTCGCGCGATTGGAGCGGCCGATGTCAGATTAGGTAGTTGGTGGGGTAAAGGCTCACCAAGCCAACGATCTGTAGCTGGTCTGAGAGGACGACCAGCCACACTGGAACTGAGACACGGTCCAGACTCCTACGGGAGGCAGCAGTGGGGAATTTTGGACAATGGGCGCAAGCCTGATCCAGCAATGCCGCGTGCAGGAAGAAGGCCTTCGGGTTGTAAACTGCTTTTGTACGGAACGAAACGGTCTGGGTTAATACCCTGGGCTAATGACGGTACCGTAAGAATAAGCACCGGCTAACTACGTGCCAGCAGCCGCGGTAATACGTAGGGTGCAAGCGTTAATCGGAATTACTGGGCGTAAAGCGTGCGCAGGCGGTTTTGTAAGACAGTCGTGAAATCCCCGGGCTCAACCTGGGAATTGCGATTGTGACTGCAAGGCTGGAGTGCGGCAGAGGGGGATGGAATTCCGCGTGTAGCAGTGAAATGCGTAGATATGCGGAGGAACACCGATGGCGAAGGCAATCCCCTGGGCCTGCACTGACGCTCATGCACGAAAGCGTGGGGAGCAAACAGGATTAGATACCCTGGTAGTCCACGCCCTAAACGATGTCAACTGGTTGTTGGGTCTCTTCTGACTCAGTAACGAAGCTAACGCGTGAAGTTGACCGCCTGGGGAGTACGGCCGCAAGGTTGAAACTCAAAGGAATTGACGGGGACCCGCACAAGCGGTGGATGATGTGGTTTAATTCGATGCAACGCGAAAAACCTTACCCACCTTTGACATGTATGGAAGTTTCCAGAGATGGATTCGTGCTCGAAAGAGAGCCATAACACAGGTGCTGCATGGCTGTCGTCAGCTCGTGTCGTGAGATGTTGGGTTAAGTCCCGCAACGAGCGCAACCCTTGTCATTAGTTGCTACATTTAGTTGGGCACTCTAATGAGACTGCCGGTGACAAGCCGGAGGAAGGTGGGGATGACGTCAAGTCCTCATGGCCCTTATAGGTGGGGCTACACACGTCATACAATGGCCGGTACAAAGGGTAGCCAACCCGCGAGGGGGAGCCAATCCCATAAAGCCGGTCGTAGTCCGGATCGCAGTCTGCAACTCGACTGCGTGAAGTCGGAATCGCTAGTAATCGTGGATCAGCATGTCACGGTGAATACGTTCCCGGGTCTTGTACACACCGCCCGTCACACCATGGGAGCGGGTCTCGCCAGAAGTAGGTAGCCTAACCGCAAGGAGGGCGCTTACCACGGCGGGGTTCGTGACTGGGGTGAAGTCGTAACAAGGTAGCCGTATCGGAAGGTGCGGCTGGATCACCTCCTTTCTGGAAAAATCCACACCAGTCATTTGAATGCTGATCTTGCTTGCAAGGTCAAGCGCAGGTGGCGGCAGTGGATCAAGCAATCAAGCTCAAACGCTCACACTTATCGGTTGTTCAAGAGATGTCATTGACGATCTGGCGAAAGTCAGATTTATCAGTGTCTGTCCTGGGTCTGTAGCTCAGCTGGTTAGAGCACTGTGTTGATAACGCAGGGGTCGTTGGTTCGAGCCCAACCAGACCCACCAGTGTGCATCTCTTGTGAACGAAGATGGGGGATTAGCTCAGCTGGGAGAGCACCTGCTTTGCAAGCAGGGGGTCGTCGGTTCGATCCCGTCATCCTCCACCACTTCTTGAACACGCTGCCCTCAAGGCGGAATTCAACATCAAAGCGTTCTCTGCCGAGAGTACTTTGATGTTGATTGATATCGATCGATTGACAAGCAGTTTTCTAACTGCAACGGCTGTTCTTTAAAAATTCATAGAGTCGAATCAGGTTGCTGATGGAAAGCGTACATTCGTAAAGGTTTGGTACGCACCGTGCCATCAGCAACATTTTTTGATTGCGTCAACGAATATTCAATTTGATCGAAAGATATGAATTGAAACGGCATAACGCGTCAGGTGAGAGACCTGACAGACATTTGCTTGAATTGTGACGATGAGGTTTTGCCTGGTTGACAAGCTGGCGTAAGACGTCAAAGTTATAGGGTCAAGTGAATAAGAGCATGTGGTGGATGCCTTGGCGATGATAGGCGACGAAGGACGTGGTAGCCTGCGATAAGCTTCGGGGAGCTGGCAAATTAGCTTTGATCCGGAGATTTCCGAATGGGGAAACCCACCTAGCAGTAGGTATCGCATGATGAATACATAGTCATGCGAGGCGAACCGGGTGAACTGAAACATCTCAGTAGCTCGAGGAAAAGACATCAACCGAGATTCCGAAAGTAGTGGCGAGCGAAATCGGAGAAGCCTGTTAGTGATAGCACGACTCTTAACAAAACGATCTGGAAAGGTTGGCCAAAGAAGGTGATAGCCCTGTATGTGAAAAGAGACGTGTGGTACTGAGCTGACGACAAGTAGGGCGGGACACGAGAAATCCTGTCTGAATATGGGGGGACCATCCTCCAAGGCTAAATACTCATCATCGACCGATAGTGAACAAGTACCGTGAGGGAAAGGCGAAAAGAACCCCGGGAGGGGAGTGAAATAGATCCTGAAACCGCATGCTTACAAAAAGTAGGAGCCTCGTAAGGGGTGACTGCGTACCTTTTGTATAATGGGTCAGCGACTTACATTCAGTGGCAAGGTTAACCGAATAGGGAAGCCGTAGAGAAATCGAGTCCGAATAGGGCGATTCAGTCGCTGGGTGTAGACCCGAAACCAAGTGATCTATCCATGGCCAGGATGAAGGTGCCGTAACAGGTACTGGAGGTCCGAACCGACTAATGTTGCAAAATTAGCGGATGAGCTGTGGATAGGGGTGAAAGGCTAAACAAACTTGGAAATAGCTGGTTCTCTCCGAAAACTATTTAGGTAGTGCCTCAAGTATTACCGTCGGGGGTAGAGCACTGTTTTGGCTAGGGGGTCATGGCGACTTACCAAACCAAGGCAAACTCCGAATACCGACGAGTACAGCTTGGGAGACAGAGCACCGGGTGCTAACGTCCGGACTCAAGAGGGAAACAACCCAGACCGCCAGCTAAGGTCCCTAAAACGGGCTAAGTGGGAAACGAAGTGGGAAGGCTAAAACAGTCAGGATGTTGGCTTAGAAGCAGCCATCATTTAAAGAAAGCGTAATAGCTCACTGATCGAGTCGTCCTGCGCGGAAGATGTAACGGGGCTAAGCCAGTTACCGAAGCTGCGGATTTGCAATTTATTGCAAGTGGTAGGAGAGCGTTCTGTAAGCCTGTGAAGGTGTCTTGTAAAGGATGCTGGAGGTATCAGAAGTGCGAATGCTGACATGAGTAGCGTTAAAGGGGGTGAAAAGCCCCCTCGCCGTAAGCGCAAGGTTTCCTACGCAACGTTCATCGGCGTAGGGTGAGTCGGCCCCTAAGGCGAGGCAGAGATGCGTAGCTGATGGGAAACAGGTCAATATTCCTGTACCGATTACAAGTGCGATGTGGGGACGGATCTTAATAGGTTATCCGGCGGTTGGAAGTGCCGGTTTAGACAGATGTAGGCGACACGTAGGCAAATCCGCGTGTCATATACCGAGGCTGTTGATCGAGCGAGCTTGCTCGCGAAGTAACTGAACGAGGTCCCAGGAAAAGCCACTAAGCTTCAGCTTGTAATTGACCGTACCGCAAACCGACACTGGTGCGCGAGATGAGTATTCTAAGGCGCTTGAGAGAACTCTGGAGAAGGAACTCGGCAAATTGACACCGTAACTTCGGAAGAAGGTGTGCCCTTGTAGTGTGATGAGAACATCTGAGCACGAACGGGTTGCAAAAAATTGGTGGCTGCGACTGTTTATTAAAAACACAGCACTCTGCAAACACGAAAGTGGACGTATAGGGTGTGACGCCTGCCCGGTGCTGGAAGATTAATTGATGGGGTGCAAGCTCTTGATCGAAGTCCCAGTAAACGGCGGCCGTAACTATAACGGTCCTAAGGTAGCGAAATTCCTTGTCGGGTAAGTTCCGACCTGCACGAATGGCGTAACGATGGCCACACTGTCTCCTCCAGAGACTCAGCGAAGTTGAAATGTTTGTGATGATGCAATCTCCCCGCGGAAAGACGGAAAGACCCCATGAACCTTTACTGTAGCTTTGTATTGAATTTTGAACAGACCTGTGTAGGATAGGTGGGAGGCTTTGAAGCCGGGACGCTAGTTCCGGTGGAGCCAACGTTGAAATACCACCCTGGTGTGTTTGAGGTTCTAACCTAGGTCCATTATCTGGATCGGGGACAGTGCATGGTAGGCAGTTTGACTGGGGCGGTCTCCTCCCAAAGTGTAACGGAGGAGTTCGAAGGTACGCTAGGTACGGTCGGACATCGTGCTAATAGTGCAATGGCATAAGCGTGCTTAACTGCGAGACTGACAAGTCGAGCAGATGCGAAAGCAGGACATAGTGATCCGGTGGTTCTGTATGGAAGGGCCATCGCTCAACGGATAAAAGGTACTCTGGGGATAACAGGCTGATACCGCCCAAGAGTTCATATCGACGGCGGTGTTTGGCACCTCGATGTCGGCTCATCTCATCCTGGGGCTGTAGTCGGTCCCAAGGGTATGGCTGTTCGCCATTTAAAGAGGTACGTGAGCTGGGTTTAAAACGTCGTGAGACAGTTTGGTCCCTATCTTCCGTGGGCGCTGCAGATTTGAGGAAGCCTGCTCCTAGTACGAGAGGACCGGAGTGGACGCACCTCTGGTGTACCGGTTGTCACGCCAGTGGCATTGCCGGGTAGCTAAGTGCGGAAGAGATAACCGCTGAAAGCATCTAAGCGGGAAACTCGTTCCAAGATGAGATCTGCCGGGGCCTTGAGCCCCCTAAAGAGTCGTTCAAGACCAGGACGTTGATAGGCTGGGTGTGGAAGCGCAGCAATGCGTTAAGCTAACCAGTACTAATTGCTCGTGAGGCTTGACCCTATAACTTTGATGAGTCATCATCAGGTTCAAATGTCAGTTATGCCAGCAAGCAGTCAAATAATGACTGCACAATCGTTGCCAGCAATCGAAAAAAACTGATTCAAGACTCTATGAATTCGTCCCGACAGACTCAGTCTGTCAGGACAACCCTTTATGTCTGACGACCATAGCAAAGTGGTACCACTCCTTCCCATCCCGAACAGGACAGTGAAACGCTTTTGCGCCAATGATAGTGCGGGTTCCCGTGTGAAAGTAGGTCATCGTCAGTCTCTTACAGCCAGCAAAAGCCCCACTCCGGTATGTCCAGAGTGGGGCTTTTGCCTTTGGGAAAATGGGGGTTGTTCGCCTTGATTGCTGTACCTTGGCTATCTGAATGTTGGCATCCGTTTACGACTGGATCGCCGGCAAGGTCGCCAAGTCACTGGCCAGTTGTTGCGCGCACGTCTTCAAATCGCCGTCGAACATGCTGGCAATCCAGATCGACTCCCGCTCTTCTATCGCTTCGAGAAACGGGCTTGCGTTGGACATGGCTGAAAAGGCAACGAAACCCCGTTCCAGGAACTGTTGCAAAGAGGACAGGTTGGCAAGCTTTGCTGGTTTGCGCATCATTTTGAGTGCGATCAACAGCGACTTGCCTCGCGTCAGGCGCTGAAGCTCTTGTCCCATGTGGAGCACCACCGCGAGTTGCCTGTGGCGATCCTGGCGCTGGTCGGTCTCGCGCCAGCACTGTACATATCGCACCGAGTCGTCTGGATTCTTGCTAAGAGATGCCCACCGCACGGCCATCTCGTGATCCAGACGTTCCGACAACGCATGCGTCTCGGCCAGATCTACCGCCAATTGCCCCACAGCCTCCGGAAACAATCCTTCAATCGCACCTGCAATTCGCGCGAACTGCGAGTCTCGAAGGGTGAAGTCGTGCTCGCCGTAGAGCTCTTCCAGAAAGAATCGGGTGGCGCTTTGGTATCGAGGCGAAAGCAGGAAGTCTGCGTAGGTGGCGCGAAATCTACGCGATTGCAGCTGCTTGATCTTCTTAATCGCACCAACCATTGCCGGGGTGTCAAGCTGTCCGCGTAGGTGATCCACCTGGCGCAGGTAGACCCGAATGCGCTCTGCGGTTCCAAGTTCGGTGCTCATGGGCAAAGTCTAGTCGCCCACCCACATTGGAGCGTAGGCTCTTCTCATCAGTGCTGAAGGTTTGATGATGACCGCGCCCGTGCGATAGTAGTTAGATGAACCCTAGCCCCGTAGAGAGGCGAAACCCGCCGCCTTCCAAAGCGATTCGCGGCTCCACATTGGCACGGCTGCAGCAGTCACTGTTGTGTGCCGTGTTGACGGCTTCGCTGACCTGGCTCATCTGGTTCTGGGGCAGCGCACCCTGGTTGGGGATGACTGGGCTGTTGCTTGTGCTGGTGGGCTATGCGGTGGTGATGGCCTTGGAGTTCATCGCGGTGGCCAAGGTGAACAGAGGTGACAGCGTGCCTCCAGCCAGTCTGGCAGCTTTGGTTGGTGCTTGGTGGGGAGAGGTCCGGGTCGCGCCAAAGGTGTTTTGCTGGCGCCAGCCGTTTCAATGGCGAACTCTCCCCGACACCACCGATCTCGACTCAACCGTGCATGGAACACGGGCGGTGGTGTTCGTGCATGGGTTCTTGTGTAACCGGGGCTTCTGGTTGCCATGGATGCATCAGCTCAGGGAGATGGGCGTCCCGTACACCTCGGTGAACCTGGAGCCCATCTTTGGCTCGATTGCCGACTACGTTCCGTTGCTTGAAGAGGCGGTCTCGCGCGCGGAGCGTCTCACGGGCCAACCCCCGCTTCTGTTCTGTCACAGCATGGGTGGATTGGCCGCGAGGGCTTGGCTGGCGCACGACCCCCAGTCGGCCCAGCGGGTGCACAAGGTGATCACCATCGGGACGCCTCATCACGGCACCTGGATCAGCCGCTTCAGCTTCGGCGCCAACGGTCAGCAGATGCGACAGAACCACGAGTGGTTGGCCACACTGGCGGCTGGTGAAACCAGCAGGGCCGATGTGCCCTATGAGCGGTTTGTCTGCTGGTACTCCAATGCAGACAACATCGTGTTTCCGGCCTCGACCGCCATGCTGCCGGGCGCCGACAACCGCCACGTGGCCGGCGTGGCTCACGTGGCGCTCGCGTTTCACCCCAGGGTGATGCGCGAATCGCTGGCGATACTGGCGTCTGCCGCCAGTTCGCCAGAGAGACGCGCAGCTTCATAGAGCGCAGTGAAGTCGGGTGCGGAAAGATCGAACAGTTGTTCGAAACTCTCGATCACAAAATAGGTGGCCTGGTAGTCGTCGAGTTTGTAGCGGGTGCGCATGCAGCGGAGCAGGTCAAGTGCGATTCGCTGAGGTAGCGGGCTTGTGACACTGTGGCGCAGTTCGCCGGCCGAGCTGATGATGCCCGCACCGTAAGCGCGCAATCCATCGCTCTGCTGGATCAGCCCGAACTCGATCGTGTACCAGTAAAGCCGGGAGAGCAGCTCACCCGCGCCGAGATCGTGCGCTTTCAGGCCTCCCGCGCCGTAGCGCTGCACATAGTCGGCAAACACTGGGTTGAACAGCAGTGGCACGTGCCCGAACAGATCGTGGAAAACATCGGGCTCGACGATGTAGTCGAACTCTTCGGGCTTGCGAATCCAGTCGGTGACCGGAAAGCGGCGATTGGCCAGCAGATCGAAGAACGGGCGCTCGGGGATCAGACCTGGCACCGCCACGATCTCCCAACCGGTGGCCGGTTTCAGCCGTTCGTTGATTTCTTCGAAGCGCGGGATGCGGTCCTTCACGCCGAGTGAAGGCAAGGCTTCGATGAACGCATCACAAGCCAGCCCCGGCAGCAGCGCCGATTGCCGCTCATACAGACGGCGGTAGGTGTCGTGATCTGCGTCCGTGTAGGCGGACCAATTCTGTGCGCAGGTGTAGTCATCTTGCGCACGGGTGTAGTCGCCGCGCGGTGGGCGCTCGCTGGCACCGTAAACAACAGGTTCAACAGCCATGAATGCTCCAAACAGTCATCAATCGAGAGGCCACACAAGACCTTCGAAAACGGTGCAGGGCTAGGCGCGAGGACGCAGACAGTGGCAGCGCCACGGCTAGCCCTTGCAACAACGCCCTGCGCCGCTTCTCGGAGGTCAGTCTTTCAGCGCGCCGCGCCGAATCTGGTCCAGCTCCATCGTCTCAAACAGGGCCTTGAAGTTACCCTCGCCAAACCCTTCGTTGCCCTTGCGCTGAATGAACTCGAAAAAGATCGGACCCAGCTGGTTCTCGCTGAAGATTTGCAGCAGCAGCTCACCGGGCCTTCCGTCCACCAGGATGTTGCGCGATTTCAGCGCATCGAGATCCTCGCCGTGGCCCGGTATGCGTTTGTCGAGCAGCTCGTAATAGGTGTCGCTCGTGTTGAGCAGCTTCACCCCCGCCAGCTCCAGTGCGTCCACCGTGGCGTACAGATCGGTTGAACCCATGGCGATGTGCTGGATGCCCTCGCCCTGGTAGCGATCCAGATACTCCTGAATCTGGCCCGCCTTTTCGTTGCCTTCTTCGTTGATCGGAATGCGGATCTTGCCGCAGGGGCTGGTCATGGCCTTGCTCTTCACGCCAGTCGACTGACCTTCGATATCGAAGTAGCGCACTTCGCGAAAATTGAACAGGCGCTCATAAAAACCGGCCCACTCGTCCATGCGGCCACGGTGCACGTTGTGGGTGAGGTGGTCGATGTAGGTCAGGCCGTGACCGACCGGGTTGAGCGTGGCGCCGGGCAAGGGCTCGAAATCGACATCGAAGAAGCCGATGTTGCCGATGTCGCCGGTTTGCGCCCCGTTCTTGCCGCGCCACCGGTCAATGAAGTAAACGATGGAGTCGCCAATGCCTTTGATCGCCGGAATATTGAGCTCACCCGGGCCAGCCGATTGCGCGTAACCCCAGGCGCCCAGCGACAGCGCGCGCTCGTAGGCCGCCTTGGCATCGGCGACCCGGAAAGCAATGGCGCACACGCTCGGGCCATGCAGGCGGGCGAAGCGTTGTGCAAAGCTGTCTGGCTCGGCGTTGATGATGAAGTTGATCTCGCCCTGCCGGTACAGGGTCACGTCTTTGTGGCGGTGCCTGGCGATGGCCTGGAAGCCCATGCGCTGGAACAGCGCGCCCATGGCTACCGGGTCTGGCGCGGCGTACTCAATGAACTCGAAACCGTCGGTGCCCATGGGGTTGGGCCAGTCGGCGTTGGCGGTGGTTGTGCTGTGGGCGGGGGTGGCTGTCTGCATGCTGGTCTCCGTTGGCGGTGGTGGCAAATGTGCGGCCAAACCACGACTGTAGTGGCGCAACGTGTCACGAATGCAGCGTATTCGAGCCCAAAATTCATTCGTGAAACACGAATCCTGCAAAATATCTTTCATGACAACACTGGACAAGCTTGATCGTCAGATTCTGCGCAGTCTGCAAGCAGATGGGCGTGCCACCTTCGACCAGATTGCCGACACCGTTGCGCTGTCTCCCAGCGCCGTGTTGCGCCGCGTTCGGCGGCTGGAAGAGGCGGGTGTGATCGATCGCTATGTGGCGCTGGTGCGCCCGGAAGCGGTCGGTCTGGGTCTCACCGCTTATGTGAACGTCCGGCTGGAGAAGCACAGCGATCACGGCAAGCGCCATCCAATGGACGCGTTCCGGGCCAGCGTTCAGGGCTGGGACGAGGTGGTGGAGTGCGCGGCACTCACAGGCGAGATGGACTTTCAGCTGCGACTGGTGGTGGCCGACATGGCCGCCTACTCCCGGTTCATGATGGACACGCTGCTGAAACACCCCAGCGTTCAGGACTGCCGAACCAGCTTCGTGATGGAGCGGGTGAAAGGCACGACGGCTCTTCCTGTGTGAGTGATCACACACACTGATTGACTTTGAGTGGTGTCCGTCTGTCGCCTCAGAGGGGCAATTGGGTTGCTACCTCCTTGATCAATCAGGGAAAACCCGTACATTGGACGCCATGGTCCAAGTTTTTTCGTGGTTTCGCTCCGCGCCCGACAACGGCGAGGCGGCTGGCCTCTCCAAGGCAGCCGCTGTCTTCAGCGAGCGCCTGGAAGCACATCAGTCGACGGCGGTACCCATCCGGTCCATTGGTCCATCCCACCGCGAGCACATCGCAAGCCACCTGCTGGCCCTCGCCCCACCCGATCGCTATCTCCGCTTTGGGTATGCCGCCAACGACGAACAGATTCGCCGGTATGTGGCGCAACTCAACTTCAAACGCGACGAGCTGTTTGGCATTTTCAACCGCAAGCTCGAGCTGATCGCCATGGCCCATCTGGCGTTCTCGGTCGATCCGCAGTGCCAGAGCTGCGCCGAGTTTGGCGTGTCGGTGGCCGAGGCTGCGCGGGGCAGGCGCTATGGCAGCGCCCTGTTTGAGCGCGCGGTGACGCATGCGCGCAACGAGGGGGTGACCATGCTGTTCATCCACGCCCTGTCTGAAAACACCGCCATGCTCCGGATCGCACGCGGTGCGGGCGCCGTGATCGAGCGCGATGGCTCGGAGAGCGAGGCCCATCTGAGCCTGCCACCAGCCAATTTCGATTCGCGGGTCACCGAGCTGGTCAGCGAACAGATGGCCCGCACCGACTACCGCCTGAAGGCCCAGGCCAGGCAGTTCTGGACCGTGTTGCGGCGCCTGCAAAGCATGCGCCAGGACGTGCAGCAGCGCCTGCTGGGCTGACCATTCACCGCCGCAGCGCTGCGGCGCTTTTCACACCAAGCGCATCGGTGCCGTGGCAACTCATGGCCACATGGCCTGACTTTGCAGGCAAGGCACCCCATGCGGTATCCTTCGCCCCTCCAGCAACCAACCCGATCCCCAGTGGCCGACTCCCCCCCCAGTCCCGGGCCGCAGCGCAGCCTGCGGCAAGAAGACAAACGTGGATTCCTGCAAAAACTCGCGGAGTTCATCCACCCCGGACCCGACTCCAAAGACGAGCTGATTGAAACCTTGGCGGACGCCGAGGACAACGACATCATCAACGCCGAGTCGCGCATCATGCTCGAAGGGGTGATTCGCATCGCCGACATGACCGCCGGCGACGTCATGGTGGCCGCGCCGCGCATGGATGCGCTCAACATCGAGGCACCTTTCGAGGAGCTGTTGAATCAGGTCATCAAGACCGCGCACTCCCGGTTCCCGGTGTTTGAAGGCGACACCGAGAACATCATCGGTATCTTGCTCGCCAAAGACCTGCTCAAGCTGCAGCGTGCCCCCGAGCTGAACATCCGCGCCTTGCTGCGCCCTGCCACTTTCGTGCCCGAAAGCAAGGGGCTGAACGACTTGCTGCGCGAGTTTCGTGGCAACCGGAATCACCTGGCGATCGTGATCGACGAGTTTGGCCGCGTGGCGGGCCTCATCACCATTGAGGACGTGCTGGAAGAAATCGTGGGTGAGATCGAGGACGAGTTCGATGTGGCATCGGACGATGGCGATATTTTCGCCCTGGCCGACAGCACCTGGCGCGTCAGCGGCGACACGCCGATCGAGCGGATCAACGAGTCCTTCGGCCTGCACCTGGACGAGAACGACTTCGACACCATCGGTGGCCTGATTTCGCACACCATGGGCCACGTGCCCAAGCGCGGCGAAACGCACGAGCTCGAAGGACTGCGCTTCATCGTGCTGCACAGCAAGGGTGGCGCCGTCACCTGGTTCAAGGTCATGCCCACGCCGTCGGGCGCCTGATCGCTCGGCTGCGCGCGCGGGCCTACCCCCTTCCCAGCCATGCGCAGTCTGTTCGGCAACCTGCACACGCCGTCCACCTTCTCCCCCATGAGCCGACAGCCGCCGCGTCGCGGCAGTGTCTGGGCGGGGCTGTTCTGGTTTCTGGCGTGCCTGGTTGGGGGCTTGTTGCAGGCCGCGTCGCTGGCCTGGCCACTCCAGGCCTGGGTGCCGCCGGGTCTCTCACCAGGGCAACCCAGCGGTGTCTTGCAAGTGGGTTCCCTGGCGCTGATGGTGCTGGCGCTGCAGCAGTCTTCCCGCCTGGGCATGGCGGTCTGGCGGGGCTGGGTGTTTGCCACCGCCTGGCTGGCTGGCACCTTCTGGTGGCTGTTCATTTCCCTGCACACCTACGGCGGCCTCGCTGCCTGGCTGGCGGTGGTGGCGGTGCTGGCGCTTGCTGGTGCGCTGGCGCTTTACTACGCGGCCGCCACCGGCGTGCTGGCTTGGCTGGCGCCGCGCTCGCGTGTGGGTCAGGCGCTGCTGTTTGCGGCGGCATGGACCCTGGCCGAACTCATGCGCGGGCAGTGGTTCACCGGTTTTCCCTGGGGCGCTGGCGGTTACGCACAGGTGGACTTGCTGGCTCCCTGGGCACCATGGGTGGGCGTTTACGGCATGGGCGCGATCGCGGCGCTGCTGGCCTATGCGCTGGCCTCAACCATCACCGCTGCGGTGCGTGGCCTTCTTGAATGGCTCACGCGCCCGGTGCGCCTGCACCGCGCGCCGCCGAGCCCCTACGGCCGTGCTGCGCGCGCCGCTGGCGGCTGGATCGCGCCCTGGCGCCAACCGCTGGTGGTTGCGGCGTCGATCGTGGTGCTGGTGGCCCTGGCTTGGCCTGCGCAGTGGCTGCCAGACGGCCAGCGCGACACGTCGGGCGCCGGTGCCATGAGGGTCTGGCTGCTGCAGGGCAACATCGCCCAAAACGAAAAGTTTGTGGAGGGCACCGGCATGGCGCAGGCACTGGCCTGGTACCCGGACCAGATCGCCGCGGCGGTTCGCGCCACGGCCGCCGGCGCAGCGAATGCACCACAGCTCGTGGTCGCACCCGAAACCGCGCTGCCCTTGCTGCCGGCGCAGTTCGCGCCGGACTTCTGGCCGCCGCTGCTGGGCGGGCTGGCCCAGCCGGGCGTGCGCGAGCCGTTGGCCGTTCTGCTGGGCCTGCCGCTGGGCAGCTACACCGAGGGCTACACCAACTCGGCCTGGGGGCTGGACGCTGCCACCGCCTCGCATGCCCTGGCCCAGGGGAAGCTCGGTGAACTGCCCGCCAACGCTTTCTACCGCTACGACAAGCACCACCTGGTGCCGTTTGGCGAGTTCATCCCGCCGATGTTTCGCTGGTTCATCAACCTGATGAACATCCCGTTGGGCGACTTCAGCCGCGGCGCTCTGCCGCAGGCGGCCTGGGACTGTTTCAGGGCAGCGGGTGGCGCCCAACATTTGCTACGAAGACCTGTTCGGCGAGGAGCTGGCGGCCTCGTTTCGAGCGCCCGGCGTGGCGCCCACCGTCTTGATCAACCTGAGCAACATCGCCTGGTTTGGCGACAGCATCGCCATCGATCAGCATTTGCAGATCTCGCGCCTGCGCACGCTGGAGCTGGGCCGGCCCATGCTGCGCGCCACCAACACCGGCGCCACCGCGGTGATCGACCACCGAGGTGTGGTCACGCACGCGCTGCCCCGTCTCACGCGCGACCGGCTGGAGGCCAGCGTGGAGGGCCGACAGGGCACCACGCCCTATGCCCGCTGGGCGGGCCGCTGGGGGCTGACACCGCTGTGGGTCGGGTGCCTCGCGCTGGTGCTGGCCATTGGCTCGCTGCGCCCCCGCGGTGGTCGCCGGCGCTGAGCGCTCCATCGGGCACTCGCCCGTAAAATCGGGCCTTGCGCCGCGCGCTGCTTCCCTGCTGGCACGCTGCCCCTCAGACCTCTTCCTTCGGCTCGGGCCACGCCCGATTCCCCGCGCATGTTGACCTTCCAGCAAATCATTCTGAAACTGCAGTCCTACTGGGACGCGCAAGGTTGCGCGCTGCTTGCAGCCCTACGACATGGAGGTGGGCGCCGGCACCAGCCACACCGCCACATTTCTGCGCGCGCTCGGCCCCGAGCCCTGGAAGGCCGCTTATGTGCAGCCGAGTCGGCGCCCGAAAGACGGTCGCTACGGCGAAAACCCGAACCGGTTGCAGCACTACTACCAGTACCAGGTGGTGCTGAAGCCAGCCCCGGCCAACATCCTGGAGCTGTACCTCGGTTCTCTTGAGGCGCTGGGTTTCGATCTCAAGAAGAACGACATCCGTTTTGTCGAGGACGACTGGGAAAACCCCACGCTGGGCGCCTGGGGTCTGGGCTGGGAGGTCTGGCTCAACGGCATGGAGGTGACGCAGTTCACCTACTTCCAGCAGGTCGGTGGCATCGACTGCAAGCCCGCCACCGGCGAGATCACCTACGGCCTGGAGCGGCTGGCGATGTACCTGCAGGGCGTGGACAACGTCTACGACCTGAAATGGACCGACAGCATCAGCTACGGTGACGTCTACCTGCAAAACGAAATCGAGCAGTCCACCTACAACTTCGAGCACAGCGACGCCGACTTTTTGTTCACCGCCTTCGCCGCACACGAAAAGCAGGCCAAGCACCTGATCGAGGCGCAGCTTGCGCTGCCCGCCTACGAACAGGTGCTCAAGTGCGCGCACAGCTTCAACCTGCTCGACGCGCGCGGCGCCATCAGCGTGACCGAGCGCGCTGCCTACATTGGCCGCATCCGCAACCTCGCGCGCAGCGTGGCACAAAGCTACTACGAGAGCCGCGAACGCCTGGGCTTCCCGCTGGCGCCGCGCGAGTGGGTGGCGCAGATGGCCAAGAAAGCCGCGTGACCGCGCCCCACCCGTTTTCCCGGAGCCTCTCCCACGGCTCACCAAAATGCCGACACGCGCTGGCCCAGTGCTTGCGCCGCTGACCTCAGATATGAAACAAAACAATCTCCTCGTTGAACTGTTTGTGGAAGAGCTGCCACCCAAGGCGCTGAAGAAACTGGGCGATGCATTTGCCAGTGTGCTGGGCGAGCAGCTCAAGGCGCAGGGCCTGGCCAGCGCCGATGCGGTGGTGACTGCGTACGCCTCGCCGCGGCGCCTGGCTGCGCACGTGACGGCGGTGGCCGAGCGCGCAGCCGACAAGGCCGTGTCGCAAAAGCTGATGCCGGTGAGCGTGGGTCTGGACGCCAGCGGCCAGCCCACACCCGCGCTGCTCAAGCGGCTGGCCGCGCTCGGCGCCGACGCCACGGCAGTGGCCGGCTCTGCGGCGCGCGCCCGATGGCAAGGCCGAGGCGCTGTTTTACGACAGCGTGGCGGCGGGGGTGGACCTCGCAGCTGGCCTGCAGAAAGCGCTCGACGAAGCCATTGCCAAGTTGCCGATTCCCAAGGTCATGACCTACCAGCTGGAGACCGACTGCGAGCTGCCGGGCTGGAGCAGCGTGCAGTTCGTGCGTCCGGCCCATGGGCTTGTGGCGCTGCACGGCAGCCAAGTTGTTCCGGTGAAGGCGCTCGGACTCACCTCGGGCAACACCACGCACGGCCACCGCTTCGAAGCGGCGGCGGACCCGGTGGTTTTGAAAGACGCCGACAGCTACGCGGCCACGCTGGCCACAGACGGTGCCGTGATCGCGTCGTTTGACGAGCGGCGCGCCGAGATCGTGCGCCAGCTCGCGGCCGCTGCAGCGCGGGTGGGCGGCGGTTGCCGGCCGATCGAAGACGACGCGCTGCTCGACGAAGTGACGGCCTTGGTGGAGCGGCCCAACGTGCTGGTGTGCGCGTTTGAGCAGCAGTTTCTCGACGTGCCGCCCGAGTGCCTCATCCTCACCATGAAGGCCAACCAGAAATACTTCCCGCTGCTCGACGCGTCGGGCAAGCTGACGAATCAGTTCCTGGTGGTCAGCAACATCACGCCCGATGATCCGAGCGCGGTGATCGGGGGCAACGAGCGCGTGGTGCGCCCCCGCCTGGCCGACGCCAAGTTTTTCTTCGATCAGGACCGCAAGAAAACCCTGGCCTCGCGCGTGGAGGGTCTGGGCAAGGTGGTCTATCACAACAAGCTCGGTACGCAGGGTGAGCGCGTGGAGCGCGTGCGCGCCATTGCCCGGGCCATTGGCCAACAACTCGGTGGCGATGTGCTGGCGAAAAGCGCCGACACCGCCGCGCAGCTCGCCAAGACCGATTTGCTGACCGACATGGTGGGCGAATTCCCCGAGCTGCAAGGCATCATGGGCGGCTACTACGCGCGCCACGACGGACTCACCGAAGACATCGCGTTTGCCATTGAAGACCACTACAAGCCGCGCTTTGCCGGCGATGAGCTGCCGCGCAATCTGACGGGCGTGGTGGTGGCGCTGGCCGACAAGCTGGAAACGCTGGTCGGCATGTTCGGCATCGGCAACTTGCCGACCGGGGACAAGGACCCGTTTGCACTGCGGCGGCATGCGCTGGGCGTGATGCGCATGCTGATCGAGAGTCGATCTGTCGCTTCATTTTCACGAGCTGACGAGACTGGCCTTCGCCGTCTTTCCCAGCGGCCTTGCTGCAAGACAAGCGCGTTGAACTGGACGAGTTCCTCATCGAGCGACTCAAGGGCTACCTGCGCGACACGGGTTTCTCCGGTCCGGAAGTCGACGCGGCCATCTACGCGCAACAGCTGGGGCTTTGGGCTTCGGTGCCACAGCGGCTGCAGGCCGTGCGCACCTTTGCCGCGCTGCCCGAAGCACCGGCCCTGGCCGCTGCCAACAAACGCATCGGCAACATCTTGAAGAAGTCCGAAGGCGAGGGCTTCGACGGTGGACCCAGCCCTGTTTGCCGAGCCCGCAGAGAAAGACTTGTACGCCGCCATGCAGGCCACCGTGCCCGCTGCCAATGCGCAGTTCGACGCTGGCGATTACACCGCCAGCCTGCAAACCCTGGCCGCGCTGCGCGGCCCGGTCGACGCCTTTTTCGACGGCGTGATGGTCAACGCCGACGACCCTGCACTCAAGGCCAACCGGCTGGGCTTGCTGCGCGAGCTGCACGACGGCGATGAACCGCGTGGCCGACCTGTCGCGCCTGGCCACATGAAGACCCCCACGCTCCGCCGCTTCGCGGGTCGCTGCCCCCAAGGGGACGCGGCCTTGCTTGGGGCGGCCCTGCGCTGCGGCCTTCTCTCGGAAGCCACTCATGAAACTCCTCATCCTCGACCGCGACGGCACGCTCAACCGCAGCCGAGACGACTATGTGGCCTCGCCCGATGAGTGGGAGCCGCTGCCCGGCGCCCTGGAGGCGGTGGCGCGGCTCAACCAGGGCGGCTGGCGGGTGGTGCTTGGCCACCAACCAGAGCGGCATCGGGCGCGGCCTGTTCGACATGGCCGCGCTCAACGCCATCCACGCCAAGATGCACCGCCAGCTGGCGGCGGCAGGCGCGCGGGTGGATGCGGTGTTTTTCTGCCCGCACGCGAAGAAGATGCCTGCGATTGCCGCAAGCCCGAGCCGGGTCTGTTGCATCAGATCGCGGCGCGCTTCGGCGTGCCCTTGGCCACCATGCCCGTG
This sequence comes from uncultured beta proteobacterium, assembly GCA_963831255.1. Taxonomy (GTDB): domain Bacteria; phylum Pseudomonadota; class Gammaproteobacteria; order Burkholderiales; family Burkholderiaceae_C; genus Hydrogenophaga. The sequence goes on from CAWHPI010000005.1 coordinate 79,159, forward strand.
GCGGGCAATGCGCTGCGCCATGTTCAGGCAGCCACCGCGGCCGGTTGCCCGGCCCATCTGCTGCTGACCGGGAAGTCCGAGCACCTGCGCGAACGCCTGGGGCCGGATGCCGATGTCTCGTTGCTCGCCGCCGAGCTGCCGCCTGGCACCCGCGTGCACCACGATCTCAATGCCTTTGCCGACTGGCTGCTGGCGCAGGAGGCGCTGGATGCGCCTGCGCCAGATGCCGCCCATGACACACACACCATGAACCTGATCCGCTCGCTGCTCCACATGCTGTTCATGGTGATCACCGTGGTGCCCTGGGCGCTGGCGGTGGTGATCGCAGCGCCCTTCCTGAACAGCACGCGCATCTACTGGATGTGCACCGGCTGGCTCAAGCTGGCGGTGCGCAGCGGCGAAATCCTGCTGGGCATTCGCAACCACGTGATCGGCTTTGAGAACCTGCCGGTGGGCAGCACCGCGCCAGCCGTCTTGCTGGTGAAGCACCAGTCCACCTGGGAAACCTTTTCCATGCCGGCACTCATGCCGCATCCGCTGGCCTATGTGTTCAAGAAGGAGCTGCTCTATGTGCCGTTCTTTGGCTGGGCCATGGGCCGCATGGACATGATCCACATCGACCGCAGCAAGCGCGCGCAAGCCTTCAACAAGGTGGTGCGAGCAGGGTCAGCGGCTGCTGGATCAGGGCACCTGGGTCATCATGTTTCCCGAAGGCACGCGCATTCCGCGCGGCGAGAAGGGTGTGTACAAAAGCGGGGGCACGCGCCTGGCCATCGCCACCGGTGCGCCGGTGATCCCGATCGCGGTGACCTCGGCCAAGTGCTGGCCGCGCAAGGCGTTCATCAAGACGCCGGGCATGGTGGAGTTCTCCATCGGCAAGCCCATTCCCAGCGCGGGGCGCGAGCCCGACGAGCTGATGCGCGAAGTCGAAGACCTGGATCGAGGCCGAGATGCACAGACTGGATCCGGGTGCTTATGGCTCCCCCCGTGCCGCAGCGTAGCTGCGTCACCCCCGAAGGGGGCAACATCTGCGGCCTGGCCCTTCGGCAAGCTCAGGACAGGCCAAGGCCAGTTCCGCGATGTTCTGGGTTTGGCTTCCCTTCGTTGGCGCCGCGATTTGTGCAGCGTCAAAACATTTGGTCTGAACTGTCATCCACGTCGCTGAGCATGAAGCAATTGCTGCAAATGGCGTTTGATTTTCTGGGTGGACCAGAGCCGGTTCTTCCAGAGGTCTCGCGCGCACCCCAGCCGATCGCGCCACCCCGAGAGGCCGAAGCGCCGCCCGCGCTGCCGATGACCGAGGTGTTTCAGCCCGCCAGCTGGCAGCATCCGCGCGCCAACCGCAGCGTCACGCTGGGCGGGGTTGTGATGTGGCTACGAGTTCAAGCGCGGCAAGCGCCGCACCATCGGTCTGTCGGTCAGCCCCGAGGGCCTGAGCGTGAGTGCGCCGCGCTGGACGCCGCTGGCCGAGGTGGAGGCGTTGCTGCACAACAAAGCCGCCTGGGTCTGGACAAGCTGCAAGCAGTCGCGCGAACGCGCCAGCGAGCTGGCGCAGGCCCGCACCGTCTGGGCCGATGGTGCCGAGCTCGATTTCCTGGGGCAGCGCGTGCGCCTGTTGCTCGACCCCACGCACGGCTTCGCGCAGGTCGGCGCGGTGCTGGAGCCAGCGCCAGGCGACGCGCCCGATGGCCCGGCCACGCTGCGCCTGGGGCTGGCGCACAACGCGCGAGGCGCAGATCCGCGATGCCGCGCAGGCCTGGCTGATGCGCCAGGCCAAGCGCGTGTTTGCCGAGCGGCTTGATCACTTTGCGCCGCAGCTGGGGGTGCGCTATCAAAAGCTGCGCCTGTCCAGCGCCGGCACCCGCTGGGGCAGCGCCAGCGCCGACGGCACCATCCGCCTGAACTGGCGGCTCATTCACCTGAAGCTGGCGATGGTCGACTACGTGGTGGTGCACGAGCTCAGCCACCTGCGCCACATGGACCACAGCCCGCAGTTCTGGGACGTGGTGGCCAGCGTGCTGCCCGATCACAAACAGCGCCGGCAGGCGCTGCGCCAATCGGCGGTACCGCTGACCGAGTAGCGCGCGCCCTCAGGCGGCCCGGAAGCGGTACACCCCGTCAGCGCCGCGCTCGCGATGCAGCTGACCGGCAAACCAGAGCCGGTGCAAATGCGCCACCGCTTCGCCCATGGCAAACGTCATCTGGTGCAGGTCCAGCGCGCGGGTGAACAGCACCGGAATGATGTCCATCGCGCTGCAGGGTTCAGCGCCACAGGCCTCGCATCACCTCGGCCAGACGGTCTCGGTGGTGGTCGTTGCAGTTGCTGAACGCGCTCGTGCAGACCGGTGAACGGTTTGCCGTGCGAGGGCAGCACCAGCGTGTCCTCTGGCAGCGGCAGGAACTTGTCGAGCGAGTCGAGGAACAGCGTGAGCGAGTCGGCTTCGGGCTCGGTGTCGTACACGCTCACGTTGGTGGAGATGCGCGGCAGCACCATGTCGCCGCTGATCAGCGTCTGCAGCTCGTCGCAATACAGCGCGATGTGCTCCGGCGCGTGGCCGAAAGCCGCTGATGCAGCGCCAGTCGCGCCCGCCGATGGCGCACCATCTGCTCGTCCATCAATCGGCGGTAGGCGCAGTGGCACGCTGGGCACCAGGTCGGGGTAGTAGCCGGCGCGGCCGGCGGATCTTGTCCAGACTCGTCCGGGGTCGATCATGCCGTGGGACGCGAAAAACGCCGCCGCGCCGTCACCGCCGAAGCCGGTGGTGCTCTGCGAGCCGATGCGTGCCGTGTGGTAGTCGGTGGCGCTGATCCACAGGCTGCACGCACCACCGCTCGCACAACCAGTGCGGCCAGGCCGATGTGGTCCGGGTGCATGTGGGTGACGATCACGCGCAGGATGGGCAGGCCTTCGAGCTCGTGGGCGAACATCTGCTTCCCACTGTGCCTTGGCCTCGTCGCGGCTGATGCAGCAGTCCACCACCGTCCAGCCCTCAACGCCCTCCAGCGTGTCGCGCAGCAGCCAGAGGTTGATGTGGTCGAGCGCAAAGGGCAGCGTCATGCGGATCCACTTCACGCCCGGCGCCACCAGCAGCGCGCGGCCGGGTTCGGGCAGTGCGTCGCCCTGCGGGTAGTGCAGGCGGGCTTCAAGCGGCGTCTTTGGTGGGTGCGGTCATGCGGGGCGATTCCGGTAAGATGAAAACCATTGACGTTGAACGTAAACGTCAAAGCGTGGGGCATTCTACGGAGCGGCGGCAGCTGCCGATGTCCGCCAGCCGACAGCTTCCCTCTTGCGTTTCCTGTGCCATGGCGATCAACACCGACCTACACCATCAGCGACCTCGCGCGCGAGTTCGATCTGACCACGCGCGCCATTCGCTTCTACGAAGACATGGGCCTGCTGCAGCCGCAGCGCGAGGGGCCGGGTGGCCGCAACCGGGTCTACAGCGCGCGCGACCGCACCCGCCTCAAGCTCACGCTGCGCGCCAAGCGGCTGGGGTTGTCGCTGACCGAGGCCAAGGAAATCATCGACATGTACGACAGCCCGCGCGACACCGGGCCGCAGCTGCGCAAGTTCCTCGCGGTGCTGGCCGACCACAAGCGCCAGCTCGAAGAACAGCTGGCCGATCTGCTGGCGAACCTCGACGAGGTGAAGGTGCACGAAAAAGAAGCGCGCGCCCTGCTGGCCAAGGCCGACCGGGTGGTGCCGAAATCCAGCGTCACCTGACCCAGCTTCAGCCACGCCTTGCTCGGCGCGACCCGTCAGCTATTCCTGAGGTTCCTGATCGCAGTCCACCGCCAGCCAACGTGCCTGGCCCTGACTGGCATCGTTGAGTGCCACACGAAAGGCCGCCACCTCCGACGCCGGCAGGCGCCATGTGGCCACCACCGCGCTGCCGTGGGCCACGTCCAGCAGCGTTCCCGAAGCTTGGTCCAGCGCCCGGCGCAGCCAGCCTTCGAGCGCGTAAGGCACCGCGCAGCGCAGAACAATCTGGGGCGTGATGGGTGTTTTCTCCGCCTGCAGCAGCGCCTGGGCCACGGCGTCGGTGTAAGCGCGAACCAGGCCGCCGGCGCCCAGCTGGATACCACCGTAGTAGCGCACCACCGTGGCCAACACGCCTTCCAGATCCTGGTGCCGCAGCACCTCCAGCATCGGCCGCCCAGCGGTGCCACCGGGCTCACCGTCGTCGTTGGCCGCCGAGTGGCCGCCCGCCATCAGCGCCCAGCAGACGTGGCTGGCCGAAGGGTGCTCAGCACGCAACTGCGCCACCCGAGCCAATGCCGCCTCGCGCCCGGCGCAGGGTTCGACGCAGCCGATGAAGCGGCTCTTGCGCAGCGTGAAGTCGCTGTGGACCGGGGAAGCCAGGGCGAAAGGCATGAGGGAAGTATGGTGGCTGGCGGCGGGTTCCTCTTGCCGCCCCGCAGGCGCTTCGGTGATAATTGACGTTTACGTAAACGTCAATCCAATCCAGCCAGCCATGACCGATTCGACCGCTGATCAACGAAGCCTTGCGCCAGCGCGTGCAGGCCAGCCTGGACCGTCAGGGCATGATGCAGCCGCTGGCCGTGCGCCTGCTGGCGGTGGCGCCGGGCAGCGTGACGCTGGCCATGCCGTACTCGGACCGCGTGACGCAGCAGCAGGGCGGTTTTCATGGCGGCGCCATGGGCGCGCTGGCCGACATCGCCGGCGGTTATGCCGCGCTCGACCGTGGCGCCCGAGGGCATGGAGGTGACCACGGTGGAATACAAGATCAACTTTCTCGCCGCCTTTCAAGGCGGTGAGTTGCAGGCCACCGGGCGCGTGGTCAAGGCCGGCAGGCGCATCATCGTGGCCACCGCCGAGGTGGTGCACGTGGCGGCCGACGGCAAGCGCTCGGACTGCGCGGTGATGCAGCAAACGCTGGTGCCCGTGCCCAAAACCTATTGAACCCGAATCTGCTTTTCAAACCCCTCAGGAGACAGCCATGACCAACCTGCCCGGCCTCAATTTTCAGCTCGGTGAAGACATCGACGCGCTTCGCGATGCGGTGCGCGACTTTGCGCAAGCGGAGATCGCGCCGCGTGCCGAGGAGATCGACCGCAGCGACCTGTTCCCGGCCGACCTGTGGCGCAAGATGGGCGATCTCGGTGTGCTCGGCATCACGGTGCCTGAAAGCCACGGCGGCGCCGGCATGGGCTACCTGGCCCACATGGTCGCCATGGAGGAGATCAGCCGCGCCAGCGCCTCGGTGGGCCTGAGCTACGGCGCGCACAGCAACCTCTGCGTGAACCAGATCAACCGCAACGGCAGCGCGGCGCAGAAGGCGAAGTACCTGCCCAAGCTGATCAGCGGCGAACACGTGGGCGCGCTGGCCATGAGCGAGCCGGGCGCCGGGTCGGACGTGATTTCCATGAAGCTCAAAGCCGAAGACAAGGGCGGTTACTACCTGCTCAACGGCAGCAAGATGTGGATCACCAACGGCCCGGATGCCGACACCCTGGTGGTCTACGCCAAGAGCGAGCCCGAGCTCGGCGCGCGCGGCGTCACCGCCTTCCTGATCGAGAAAGGCATGAAAGGCTTTTCCATCGCGCAAAAGCTCGACAAGCTCGGCATGCGCGGCAGCCACACTGGCGAGCTGGTGTTCCACGACGTCGAGGTGCCGGCCGAGAACATCCTGGGCGGTCTCAACATGGGCGCCAAGGTGCTGATGAGCGGGCTCGACTACGAGCGCGCGGTGCTCACCGGCGGGCCGCTGGGCATCATGCAGTCGGTGATGGACAACATCGTTCCCTACATCCACGACCGCAAACAGTTCGGCCAGAGCATCGGCGAGTTCCAGCTGATCCAGGGCAAGGTGGCCGACATGTACACCGTGCAGCAGGCCGGCGCGCTCGTTCGCCTACACCGTGGCCAAGAACCTCGATCTGCTGGGCACCGAACACGTGCGACAGGTGCGCAAGGACTGCGCCTCGGTCATTCTCTGGACGGCCGAGAAGGCCACCTGGATGGCGGGCGAGGGCATCCAGATCTTTGGCGGCAATGGCTACATCAACGAATACCCGCTGGGCCGCCTGTGGCGCGACGCCAAGCTGTACGAGATCGGCGCCGGCACCAGCGAAATCCGCCGCATGCTGATCGGCCGCGAGCTGTTTTCGGAAACCATGTAATGCCACTTCGCAGCCTGCTAGACCACAACCGCACCTGGGCGGCCCAGATGGAGGCCGAGCGGCCGGGCTTTTTCACGCGCCTGTCCGAGCAGCAGACGCCGCGCTACATGTGGATCGGCTGCTCCGACAGCCGGGTGCCGGCCAACCAGATCACCGGTCTGGAGCCTGGCGAGGTGTTCGTGCACCGCAACATCGCCAACGTGGTGGTGCCGACCGATCTGAACTGCCTGTCCACCATCCAGTTCGCGGTCGACATGCTGCAAGGTCGAACACCTGATGGTGGTCGGCCACTTCGGCTGTGGTGGCGTGAAGGCAGCGCTCAACAACACCCGCGTGGGCCTGGCCGACAACTGGCTGCGCCACATCAAGGACGTGCGCGACCGCCATGCCGATCTGCTGCGCCGCGCTGGCCGAGCACCACCGGCTCGATGCGCTGTGTGAGCTCAACGTGATCGAGCAGGTGATGAACGTGGCGCACACCACGGTGGTGCAAGACGCCTGGGCGCGCGGCCAGCCGCTCACGCTGCACGGCTGGGTCTATGGCCTGAGCGACGGCCTGCTGCAAGACCTGCACATGGTGATTCGCGGCGAAGACGTGCTGGCCGAAACCCACGCCCGCGCCGTGAACGCGGTGGTGGAGCGCCAGCGGCACTGACCGCTGGTGGTCGCTGCGTTGTAATGGCGTCGGAACGCCCACCGAACCAGCACCTGCCGTCGCTGTCCAAGCCAGCCCGCCCATGAACAAGACCTCGCCCCAGCGCCTCGACTCCAGCGTGGCCTATGACATCGCCAAGGCGATGCTCGACGGCTTCAATCGCCACTACCGGCTGTTTCGCACCGAGTCGGCGCGCGCCAAGCACCGCTTCGAAACGCGCGACTGGCGCGGCCAGCAGCGCGCCCAGCGCGAGCGCATCGAGTTCTACGACATGCGGGTCAACGAATGCGTGAAGCGCCTGATGAAGGAGTTCGGCGCCGAGGCGCAGCCGATGGACGTGTGGGAGCAGATCAAGCTGCACTACATCGGGCTGCTGGTGAACCACCACCAGCCCGAGCTGGCCGAGACCTTCTTCAACTCGGTCACCACCAAGATCCTGCGCCGCGCCTATTTCCAGAACGACTTCATCTTCGTGCGCCCGGCCGTGTCCACCGAGTACATCGAAAACGACGAGCCCGAGCGCGCTGCCCACCTACCGCTGCTACTACCCCACCGCGCAGACACATGCAGGCCGAGGTGCTGCGCATGATTCAGGACTTCGGCCTGCGCGTGCCGTTCGACGATCTGGAGCGCGACGCCGCGCTGGTGCTGGCGCGCCATGAGCCGCCACTTCGACCACGTGAAGCTGCGCGCCAACTTCCAGTTCCAGGTGCTCTCGGGCCTGTTCTTCCGCAACAAGGGCGCCTACGTCGTGGGCAAGATCATCAACGGCTTTCAGGAGGTGCCGTTCGCGCTGCCGATCCTGCACAACGAAGACGGGCAAGCTGGTGATCGATGCCGCGCTGTTTGGCGAAGACGACCTGCTGCTGGTGTTCTCGTTTGCGCGCGCCTACTTCATGGTCGACATGGAGATCCCCAGCGCCTACGTGCAGTTTCTGCGCAGCATGATGCCGCGCAAGCCGCGCGCCGAGTTCTACAACGCGCTCGGTCTGGCCAAGCAGGGCAAGACGCTGTTCTACCGCGACTTCCTGTTCCACATGCAGCACTGCAGCGACAAGTTCCGCATCGCGCCCGGCATCAAGGGCATGGTGATGCTGGTGTTCGACCTGCCGAGTTTTCCGTTCGTGTTCAAGCTCATCAAGGACTACTACCCGCCGCAGAAAGACACCACGCGCGAGCGCATTCGAGACAAATACCAGCTCGTCAAGCACCACGACCGCGTGGGCCGCATGGCCGACACGCTGGAGTTTTCCGAGGTCGGTTTTCCGCGCGACCGCTTCACCGACGAGCTGATCGCCGAGATCGAAAAGTTTGCGCCCAGCCAGCTCGAAATCAGCGACCGCGACGGCGACGGCACGATCGAGGTGGTGCTGAAGCACGTCTACATCGAGCGCCGCATGATCCCGCTCAACATCTACCTGCAGGAAGCCTTCGACACGCTGAAAACCACGCCCGACGACCCGCTGGCCAAGCGCCCAGCTGACCCGCGCGGTGGTGGAGTACGGCAATGCCATCAAAGACCTGGTGGCCGCCAACATCTTCCCCGGTGACATGCTGTGGAAGAACTTCGGCATCACCCGCCACGGCAAGGTGGTGTTCTACGACTACGACGAAATCGAATACATCACCGACTGCAACTTCCGCCATGTGCCCGAGCCGCGCAACGAGGAAGACGAGATGTCGGGCGAGGTCTGGTACAGCGTGGCCAAGAACGATGTGTTCCCCGAAACCTTCGGCCCGTTCCTGCTGGGCAACCCGCTGGTGCGTGCCGTGTTCATGAAGCACCACGCCGACCTGCTCGAACCCGGTTTCTGGCAAACGCACAAGGAGCGCATCGCCGCCGGCCACGTGCACGATGTGTTTCCCTACGAGCGCGAGCGCCGTCTGCATCTGGATGCAGATACACCGGCCTGATCTTTTCACTTCCCTCTTCGCTTCCCTCCAACACCTTTTCAACTTTCAGGAGACCCCGCATGAGCACAACTTCCACCATCGACCCCATCGTCATCGTCGGCGCCGCCCGCACACCCATGGGCTCGTTCCAGAGCGATTTCGCTTCCCAGTCGGCGCACGATCTGGGTGGCGTGGCGATCAAAGCCGCGGTGCGAGCGCAGCGGCGTGAAGCCGGAGCTGGTGGACGAGGTGCTGTTCGGCAACTGCCTGATGGCCGGCCAGGGCCAGGCGCCCGCGCGCCAGGCGGCGATCAAGGGTGGCCTGCCGCTTTCCAGCGGTGCGGTCACGCTGTCGAAAATGTGCGGCTCGGGCATGAAAGCCACCATGCTGGCGCACGACATGCTGCTGGCCGGCAGCGCCACCGTGATGGTGGCCGGGGGCATGGAAAGCATGACCAACGCGCCCTACCTCATGCTCAAGGGCCGTGGCGGCTACCGCATGGGCCACGACAAGATTTACGACCACATGATGCTCGACGGCCTGGAAGACGCCTACGAACCCGGTCGTTCCATGGGCACCTTCGGCGAAGACTGTGCCGCCAAATACAGCTTCACCCGTGAGCAGCAAGACGCGTTTGCGATTGCCTCGGTGACCCGCGCCAAGGCCGCCACCGAGAGCGGCGCCTTTGCGGCCGAGATCGCACCCGTCACGGTGAAAGACCGCAGCGGTGAGCGCGTGATCGGCATCGACGAAGGCCCGGGCAAGGTCAAGCTCGACAAGGTCACTTCGCTCAAACCCGCTTTCAAGAAAGACGGCACCATCACCGCCGCCAGCAGCTCGTCGATCAACGACGGCGCGGCCGCGCTGGTGCTCATGCGCGAATCCACCGCCAAGGCGCAAGGCCTGAAAGCCCTGGCGCGCATCGTGGCTCACACCACCCACGCGCAGGAACCCAACTGGTTTGCCACGGCCCCGGTGGGCGCGACGCAAAAACTGCTGGCGAAGACCGGCTGGAAGGTGGGCGATGTGGACCTGTGGGAGATCAACGAAGCCTTTGCGGTCGTGCCGATGGCGCTGATGACCGAGCTCTCGATTCCGCACGAGAAGGTCAACGTGAACGGTGGCGCCTGCGCGCTGGGCCACCCCATCGGCGCCAGCGGCGCGCGCATTCTGGTCACGCTGCTGCACGCGATGCAGGCGCGCGGCGGCAAGCGCGGCGTGGCCACGCTGTGCATCGGTGGCGGTGAAGCCACCGCGATGGCCATTGAGCTGATCTGAGCGCATGGCAACCGTGTTCGTGATCGGCGCCTCGCGCGGCATCGGCTGGGAGCTGGTGCGCCAGTACCTTGACGCGGGCGCGCGCGTGATCGCCACCGCCCGTGAGGCTGCGGGGCTGGCGCGTCTGCGCGAGGCCGGCGCCGAGCCGCTGCATCTCGACGTGGCCGACCCGGCCAGCGTCAGCGGTCTGGCCTTGCAGCTCCATGGCGAGAAGCTGGATGTGGCGCTGTATGTGGCCGGTGTGATGGACCGCGCCAATGCCTCCACTCCGCCGACCCGCCACGCGTTTGACCGCGTGATGCACGCCAATGTGTTGGGCGCCATGCAGGTGCTGCCGCAGGTGATGCCCGGCGTGCAGGCTGCCGGCGGTGTGTTCGGCGTGCTCTCCAGCAGCATGAGCCTGATTGGCGCTGTACCGGCCAGCAACGCGTGGCTTTACCGCGTGAGCAAGGCCGCGCTCAACATGGCGGTGGCCAGCGCCCGCTTCGATTACCCCGGCGCGCGCCTGGTGGCACTGGACCCGGGCTGGGTGCAGACCGACATGGGCGGTGGCGCCGCCCCGCTGACGGTGGCCGGCAGCGTGGCTGGTCTGCGCGATGTCATCGCCGGCCTGACCGAGGCCGACAACGGCCGCCTGATTCACCACGATGGCCGGCGTGCCGACCACTGGTGACATCGATTTTGAAACCGACAACTGGGACCCGACCATGCTGCTCAATGAAGACCAACTGATGATTCGCGACGCGGTGCGCGCCTTTGCCCAGGAACAGCTCTGGCCACACGCCGCGCGATGGGACAAAGAGCACCACTTCCCCAAGGACGTGCACCAGGGGCTGGCCGCGCTTGGCGCTTACGGCATCTGCGTGCCCGAGGCGCTGGGTGGTGCCGGGCTGGACTACACCACGCTGGCGGTGGTGCTGGAAGAAATCGCCGCCGGCGACGGCGGCACCAGCACCGTGATCTCGGTCACCAATTGCCCGGTCAACGCCATCCTCATGCGCTACGGCAACCCGCAGCAGCAGGAAGCCTGGCTGCGTCCGCTCGCGGCCGGCCAGATGCTGGGCGCCTTCTGCCTGACCGAACCACAGGCCGGCTCCGACGCTTCCTCGCTGCGCACCACGGCGGTGAAGGAGGGCGACGCGTATGTGATCAACGGCGTCAAGCAGTTCATCACCAGCGGAAAGAACGGACAACTCGCCATCGTCATCGCGGTCACCGACAAGGGCGCCGGCAAGAAGGGCATGAGCGCGTTTGTGGTGCCCACCGACACGCCCGGCTACATCGTGGACCGGCTGGAAGACAAGCTTGGCCAGCACAGCAGCGACACCGCGCAGATCCGCTTTGAAAACTGCCGCGTGCCCACCGAGAACCTGATCGGCAGCGAAGGCGAGGGCTACCGCATTGCGCTTTCCGCGCTCGAAGGCGGACGCATCGGTATCGCCGCGCAGGCCATCGGCATGGCGCGCAGCGCCTTCGATTGCGCCGTGACCTACGCCAAGCAGCGCGAGAGCTTTGGCCAGCCCATCTTCAACCACCAGGCGGTGGGTTTCAAACTGGCCGAGATGGCCACGCAAATCGAGGCAGCCCGAGCGCTCACCCACCACGCAGCCGCCCTGCGCGACGCCAACCAGCCCTGCCTGAAAGAGGCCGCCATGGCCAAGCTGTTCGCCAGCGAAATGGCCGAAAAAATCTGTTCCCAGGCGATCCAGATTCATGGCGGCTACGGCTACGTGAGCGACTTCCCGGTTGAACGCATCTACCGCGATGTGCGCGTGTGCCAGATCTACGAAGGCACGAGCGACGTGCAAAAGATTATCATTCAGCGAGCGCTGTGAGCACCTGAGCAACAGCGAGTCCTGCGCGCCAAAGGCGCGCTTCGAGCGGTCCGCAGGCCGCTCGATCCCAGGGCGCAGCGGAACCGGCTTCGCCGGGCCGCCAGTGCCGCCCCTTGGGGGGTGAGCGCGTAGCGGGCGCGGGGGGATCGTCCAGCCCGTCGCCGGGGGTAACATCCTTTTATGAACATCATCATCCTGGGCGCCGGGCGCGTCGGTGAAAGTGTGGCCGAGAGCCTGGCCTCGGAACAGAACGACATCACCGTCATCGACACCAATCCCGCGCGTTTGCGCCAGCTGGAGGAGCGCTTTGACTTGCGCGGCGTGGTGGGCAACGGCATTCAGCCTTCCGTGTTGCGCGAAGCTGGCGCCAAAGATGCCGACATGGTGATCGCCTGCGCCGCCAACGACGAGGCCAACCTGGTGGTCTGCAAGGTGGCGCACGACGTGTTCAACGTGCCCAGCACCGTGGCGCGGCTGCGCTCGCCCGAGTTCATCGAGGGCGACGAGTTGCTGGGCAAGAACGGCTTTGCGGTGGATCACGTGATCTGTCCCGAAGAGTCGGTCACGCGCTACATCCACCAGCTCATCAGCTACCCCGAAGCCCTGCAGGTGGTGGAGTTTTCGCAGCAGCGCGTCTGCCTGATGGTGGTGCGCGCCACCGGTGGCGGCGCGGTGGTGGGCCACACCATCGGCGAGCTGCGAGATCGCTTTCCGGGTGCCGAGATGCGCATCGTGGCGCTGTACCGGCTCGACACCGAGATGGAAGCTCGGCCCGACACCCGCATCCTGCCCGGCGACGAGGTGTTTGTGCTGGCCGACTCGCGCAAGATCCGGCAGGTGCTGGGCGCCATCCACAACATCGACAAGCCGGTGCAGCGGGTGATGATTGCGGGTGGCGGGCGCGTGGGCATGCGGCTGGCGCGCAGCCTGGCGGGGCAGTGCGAGGTGAAGATCATCGAGCGCGATCCCAAGCGCTGTGAATACCTGGCCAGCCAGCTGCCGTCTTCCATGCTGATCTTGCAGGGCGACGGTGCCGACGAAGACCTGCTGCAAGACGAAAACGTCGGCATGATGGACATGTTTCTCGCCCTCACCAGCGACGACGAAGACAACATCATGTCGGCCATGCTGGCCAAGCGCCTGGGCGCCAACCGCGTGCTTTCGCTGATCAACCGCCGCGCCTACGCCGACATGATGCAGGGCAGCACGATCGACATCGCCATTTCCCCGGCCCAGACCGTGATCGGCGAGCTGCTGGCGCACCTGCGGCGAGGCGACGTGGCGGCGGTGCACAGCCTGCGCCGAGGCGCGGCCGAGGCGCTGGAGGGCATTGCGCGTGGCGATGTGAAAACCTCCAAGCTCGTGGGCCGCCGCATTGAAGAAATCAAGCTGCCCAAGGGCGCGAGCATCGGCGCCATCGTGCGCGGTGAGGGCCGCGACGGGCAGGTGCTGATGCCGCACCACGACACGCTGATCGAGACCGACGACCACATCATCATCTTCATCCCCAACAAGCGCCAGGTGCGCGAGGTGGAGAAGCTGTTTCAGGTCGGTGCCACCTTCTTCGGCTGAGGCGTTACCGCATGTACAGCCTGCTGCCCGTTCTCGGCGTTTTCGCGCGCATTCTGATCGCGTTCTCGCCAACGTTCTTCGTGCCCCTGGGCTGGGCGCTCGCGCTCGACGCCAACGAACACGCGCTGCTGTGGGAGGTGTGTTTTGGCATCACCCTGGGCAGCGGCCTGCTGCTCCTGGCTTTCACCCGAAACCACCGGCGCGAGCTGCAGCCGCGCGATGGTTTTCTGCTGGTGAATCTGGTGTGGCTGGTGCTGCCGGCCTACGCGGCAGTTCCGCTGATGTACACCGTGCCCGACATCACCTGGATCAAGGCCTATTTCGAGGCCATGAGCGGGCTCACCGCCACGGGTGCGACCGCGCTCAGCGGGCTGGACACGCTGCCGGTGTCGGTGAACGTGTGGCGCTGCTTCCTGCAGTGATCTGGGCGGCCTGGGCATCATGCTGCTGGTGGTGGCGGTGCTGCCCATGATGGGTCTGGGTGGCTTTCAGGTCTACAAGGCCGAGACCCCGGGGCCGATGAAAGACGCCAAGTTCACGCCGCGCATTGCCGAGACCGCGCGCGGTCTGTGGGGCGTGTATTTCGTGTTCTCGGCTGCCTGCATGCTGGCCTACAGCTGGGCCGGCATGAGCTGGGTCGATGCCTTCATGCACATGTGCACCACCATGGGGCTGGGCGGTTTTTCGTCGTACGACGCCAGCATCGGCCACTTCGACTCGCCGCCGGTGGAGCGGGTGGCCATCGTTTTCATGGCGCTGGCCGGCATCAACTTCGCTGCGCTATTTCATCGTGTTGCGCAGCCGCTCGGTCCGCCCGCTGGTGCACGACCGCGAGATCCGCACTTACGGCGTTGTGCTGCTGGCCTCGATCGCGGTGCTCACCGTGCTGCTGCTGGTGCATGGTGTTTACCCGACGTGCTGGGGCGCTGCGCGTCAGCGCCTTCCACGTGGTCTCGCTGGCCACCACCACCGGCTACGCCTCCACCGACTACGCGCTGTGGCCGGTGTTCGCGCCGGTGCTGCTGCTGTTTCTGGGCAGCTTTGTTTCCTGCGCTGGTTCCACCGGCGGCGGCATCAAGATGGTCCGCATGATGTCTGCTGATCAAGCAGGCGCGGCGCGAGCTGGTGCGCATCGTGCACCCGCGCGTGGTGAACCCGGTGACGCTGGGCGGCGTGGTACCATGTCGGTCATGACCGCCACCTTCGGCTTCATGCTGATCTACGGCGCGGTCATCATCGGCCTCACCATGGTGATGCTGCTCACCGGGCTGGACATGGTCACCGCGTTCTCGGCCGTGGTCGCCACCGTCAACAACATCGGCCCCGGTCTGGGGCTGGTGGGGCCGGCCAGCAACTTCGGCGTGCTCAGCGAGTTCCAGACTCTGGGTGCTGAGCTTCGCCATGCTCATGGGCCGGCTGGAGCTGCTGTCGGTGCTGGTGCTGTTCACGGCGCAGTTCTGGCGGAAGTAGTTCCACCGAAACCCTCATTCAACCCGGAGAAAGCCATGCCCATCACCAAAGGATTCCGCCAGCTGGTGGACGAAGCCACTACCCAGGTCACCACCTACACGGTGGAGCAGGTGCGCGAGCGTCTGGGCACGACCCGAGCTGCAAGTGGTCGACATCCGCGACCCGCGCGAGCTGGAGCGCGAGGGCACGGTGCCGGGCGCGTTGCTGGCGCCGCGCGGCATGCTCGAATTCTGGGTCGATCCAGCGTCGCCTTATTTCAAACCCGCGTTTGGCGACGAGAGCAAGGAGTTCGTGCTGTTCTGCGGCGCCGGCTGGCGCAGCGCGCTGGCCGCCAAGGCCTTGCAAGACATGGGCATGACCAACGTGGCCCACATCGACGGCGGTTTCGGCGCCTGGCTGAAGGCCGAGGCGCCCCACCGAAACCCTGGCCGCCCACAAGGCTGCCCACGCCGCGCGCAAACCCGCCGCGGCATGAGTGCGTCGCCGGCGGCGCCGTGCCCATGCGGCCGCGCAACGCCGCGGTCTGGCGCACAGCAGCCTGCTGCGGCCGCTACCTCGATCACGACACGCCCGCGCCCGATGCCGAGCGGCTGATGCGCTCGCGCTACAGCGCGTTCGTGCTCGGGCGTGCCGACCACCTGCTCGCCACCTGGCACCCGGGCACCCGACCAGCCGAGCTGTCGCTGGAGACAACGTGAAATGGCTGGGCCTGGAGGTGCGCGGGCACCGCACGATCGACGCGGAACATGCCGAGGTGGAGTTCGTCGCCCGTTCGCGCCATGCCGGGCGCGCGCAGCGCCTTCACGAACGCAGCCGCTTTGTGCGTGAGAGGCGGGGGCTGGTTGTTATGTGGATGGAGACCTGTTGTGGGAGCCGGGTGTTTGACGCCGTGCTGTTCGATTGCGATGGCGTGCTGGTCGACAGCGAACCCATCACCAACGGCGTGCTGCGCGAGGTGTTGAACGAATCGGGCTGGGCGCTCAGCCAGGCCGAGTGCATGCGGATCTTCATCGGCAAGGCGGTGCGCGACGAAACCGCGCGCATCGAAGCCGAGACCGGCAAGCCGCTCACCCTTGAGTGGATGCGCGCTTTTTATGCCCGGCGCGACCAGCGCCTGCGCGCCGAGCTGCGAGCCATGGACGGTGCGCTGCAAGCGGTGATGGCCGCCCACCGCCACACGGCCGGCCGCATCGCTTGCGCCTCCGGCGCCGACCGGCCCAAGGTCGTGATGCAGATTCACATGGCCGGCATGGCACCGTATTTTGAAGACCGCATTTTCAGCGGCCACGACCTGCCGCGCTCCAAGCCCCACCCCGACGTGTACCTGGCCGCTGCCGCGCACCTGGGCGCAGACCCGGCGCGCTGCCTGGTGATCGAAGACACGGCCACCGGCGCGCAAGCGGGCCTCGCCGCCGGTGCCACGGTCTGGGGCTATTGCCCGGCCGGGCATGGGCAGGCGTTTGCGGGCATGACGCTGGCGCGGGTCTTTCGCCACATGGACGAGCTGGCAGCGGCTTTGGGCTGATGGCAGCGCATGGCAAGCCCCTCAACAACCGCTTCATACCAGCGCCTCGACCCACCGGACCGGCTGCCCTATCCTCAAGGCTTGGGTTCTTGACGGGAACCCGCCACCAGCATGAAAGGATGGGATGACGACAGAGCTCTCGGATCGGCGCGATGACAGCGCCTTGTTGCCACTGGAAAAAGACCATTTCATCACCCGCAACGGCAAACGCTATGCGGGCGTTCACCTGCTGATCGACCTGCATGGCGCCTCGCACCTCAGCGACCAGGCCCACATTGAAAACACCATGCGCCGCTGCGTTGAGGCCGCCAAGGCCACGCTGCTGCACATCCACCTGCACCGCTTCGAGCCCGATGGTGTCAGTGGTGTCGCGGTGCTTGCTGAGAGCCACATCTCGGTGCACACCTGGCCCGAAAGCCGCTTTGCCGCTTTTGATGTCTTCATGTGTGGCAACACCCAGCCAGAGGTTTGCATCGAGATCATGCGCGAGGCCTTCGAGGCCGAGCGTGCCGACGTTCAGGAAATTTTGAGAGGCGAAGTTCATGAGTGAATTCAAATGGTGGCACGAGCGGTCTGACGGCCATGGCATCACCACATCGGTGGAGGTGAAGCTGTTGCATTCGGAGCAGAGCCCGTACCAGCGCATTGAAATCTACGACCACCAGTCGTTTGGCCGCTTGCTGGTGCTCGATGGCTACATCCAGGCCAGCCAGGCCGACGAGTTCATCTATCACGAGATGGCGGTGCACGTGCCGCTGCTGGGTCGCGAGCGCAAAGACGCCTCGGTGCTCATCATCGGCGGGGGCGACGGCGGCATCTTGCGCGAAAGCCTCAAACACGATTTCGTGACCAGCGTCACCATGGTCGAGATCGATCGGCGGGTGATCGAGCTGGCGAAGGAGTACCTGGCGGTGAACGGCGACTACGGCGATCCCCGCGTGAAGCTGGTCATCGACAACGCCGCCAACTTTGTCAGCCAGGCTTTGAGCAGCGGCAAGCGCTACGACCTGATCGTGCTCGACCTCACCGAGCCGGTTGGGCCTTCTTCCTGCCTGTTCACCGAAAAATTCCTCACCGAAGTGGTGTCCCTGGTCTCAGAGACCGGCGTCATTCTCGATTCCGACAGCATTTACCTGTCGCAAAGCGGCGGCGATTTTCTGCAAGAGGTGAGCGGCGATGGCGACAACCTGGTGACCGTGATGCAACGCACCAGGCTGCTGCCGCACATCGAGGTCTATCACACCAACATCCCGCTCTACCCCGGCGCCGATTTCGGATTTTTCCTCTACAGCCGCGATGGCGTGTCGCTGCGCAAACCCGTCAAGGCGTTTGAGGGCCGGCATTACAACGCCGATGTGCACCAGGCATCTTTTGCGCTGCCGAACTGGCAAAAGAAATGGTCTTCGGTTCACGGCTGACAGCCGCACCCGGCTCGCTCGCGAGAAGCCTTCGCGGCAGGTTTTAAAAGCACCACATGTTGGGTGCGCCGGGCAGGCGTCGCAGGTTGCGCTCGGCGGCGTCGGGCGGCATGCCCTGCAGCGACAGGCGAATGTCGCGCGCGATGCGGCCGTTGGTGAAGTAGCTGTGTTGCGTGAAACCGGTGACCAGGGCGCTGCAGTCCACCTGCAGCATTTTCTGGTGCAGCGCCTGGGGCCTGGCGGCGCCGCGCTGCCCCAGGCGGTCGGGGTTGGCCTTGGTGTAGTCGGACACGCGCAGGGCGTTGTCGTTCGGGTTGTGATAGATCGACACCTCGTTGGCCACCTGGTGCACCTGCTCCATGGCCTTGCCGGGTTCGAGCACATCGTCGTCCACATCGGCGGCACACAGGAAAACCCGGTCGAACAGGCGAGGCAGCGCCGTGCCGGGCGTGAACTCCCAGAGCCGGTTCAACGCATGCTGAAGCACGAAGTTGCCCATGGAGTGCGCCAGCAGATGAATGCGGCGCCCGCAGACCTCGGTGGCCTCCAGCTGTGCCACCGCGCGGTCCACCTCGCTTGGGCGAACGCCCTGCGTTTCCAGTTCCGTTCGCAGCTGCGACACACGCTGGTTGCTGGCGCGTACATCGCGGCCCAGCGCGTGCAGGAAGTCGCGCACCTTCAGCAAGCCGCGCCCCACCGCGCCCGATGAACCGGCGGCGTCGCCCCGGTCGCTCTTGTAGCTCACAAAGGGCAGGGCCTGGCCATTGGAGGGCCAGGTGAACAGCACCACGCGAACCGCTTGCGTGGGCGGGGTGGTGCCGCTGCTGCCTGGTGGCGCGGGATCGTGCCGGTTCATGGTGCCTTCCAGCGCAGCGGCGGTGCCCACCGCTTCTTCCCAGCTCACGTTGTAGCCGTGGATCAGCACCATCATGTCGCGCCCCTGCTGCATGTCGTGCTGCAAGTCGGCAAACATGGCCTTCGAGCCCAGCAGCACCTGTTTCTGCCCCGCCTCGTTCAACTGCTCGTTCGGGATCAGCTCCTCGTAGGCCTCGATGCGCTGCGTCTGCTTCACGCAGGCTGAAAAATAGTCTTGCAGCGCCTCGCCGTCGCCCGGGCCTGTGCGTGGCCGGTCCCGGTCGAGCAGGGCGCGCACGTGCGCCTCGTCGGCGCTGAAGGTGACGCGACCAAAGCGCAGGTTCTCCATGCCATCGCTGGAGAAGCGCGACCCGTAGCGATCGGGCCGGAAGCGCTCTGCGCCTTCGTGCGCACGGTTGGTGGCGTAGTAAATGGTGATGTCCATGGTGCTCCTCCTGTGGCGGTTGGCTCAAGGGTGCAACGTGTGCGGGCCAGCGTCAACCCAGTTCGGGGGATGCCATGACCCTGGCTCGCATGGGCACAATGCAGGCCACTCTCCAACAGCAGACGCAAAGGCGCCCAGCCCATGTACCAACACATTGCCTTGAAGCTGCAGCGCGGCGAGACCATCATTCTGGATGGCGGCACCGGCACCGACATTCAGCGCCGCGGCGCCCCCATGAGTGGCGACACCTGGTGCGCCGAGGTCAACCTGACGCACCCCGACATCGTGCGCGCCGTGCACGACGACTACATCGCCGTGGGGGCAGACGTGATCACCGCCAACACCTTCGCCACCAGCGCGCTGCTGTTCAACGCGCTGGGCCGCGACGAGGAGCTGCTGGACATCGACCGCGCCGCGGTGAACATTGCCCGCGAGGCGGCCGAGGGCAGGCCGGTGGCGGTGGCGGGTTCGATCTCGACCATGCGCCCGGTGGTGGTGGGCACCGACCGCACCGATCTGCACCAGGACTGGCCCGAGGACACGCGCGCGTGAGCTGTTTGCCCGCAAGGCCAACCACCTCGCGGCACTCGGCGTCGATTTCCTGCTGATGGAGATGATGCGAGACATCCGCTACTCGCTGTGGGCCACCGCAGGCCGCGCTGGCCACCGGCCTGCCGGTGTGGGTGGGCATCGCCACCGAGCGCCGCGCCGATGGCGAGCTGGTGGGCTTCGGGCACCACGACCAGCTGCTGGACGACGTGGTGCGCGTGCTCGCCGCCACGGGGCCTGCGCACATCAGCATCATGCATTCGTCGTCCAGCGACACGGCCGACGCCATCGACATCGTCAAACGCCACTGGCAAGGGCCACTCGGCGCGTACCCGGAAAGCGGCTACTTCAAGATGCCGGAGTGGAGCTTCGTCGACCTCATATCGCCCGACGATCTGGTGGACC
The DNA here is from genome assembly GCA_963831255.1 of uncultured beta proteobacterium. Classification (GTDB taxonomy): domain Bacteria; phylum Pseudomonadota; class Gammaproteobacteria; order Burkholderiales; family Burkholderiaceae_C; genus Hydrogenophaga. The sequence continues at coordinate 99,203 of CAWHPI010000005.1, forward strand.
GCTCGCAAGGCTGGCAGCGCCAGGGCGTGACCGCGTTTGGCGGCTGCTGTGGGCTGGGGCCCAGCCACATTGCGGCGCTGGCCCATCGGTTCAAGCGGGGTTGACGCAACCGGCGTCAAGGAGGCCAGCGCTCAAGCCCTTGGCATGCCTGCCTGCATGGCAACTGCCAAAAGGATTTTCGGCTCGCCGCGCCATTCTTGAAGCGATTGCAAGCGCGTTGCTGCGCGCGCTTGAAAGCTCTGCAGTGGAGTCTTGATGACTGCACTCGGCCAGGAGCAGACGTAGCCAATCCTTTGCATGAAAGCGTTCCTATGGGCGGACTCCGGACGTTCGCTGCATGTGCATGCCAGACATGGCAAGAAGGTAGTAGCTGACACTCAAATGATGCTGCGGCTACATGTTACAGCCGCTATCGGAATCGATGAACGGTGAACCTTTTCTTGGCCGCCTAGCGATTGTTTGTTGGCTGATAAGGTGTCCCACGCAGGAACACACCCAACGCTCCAATGATAGCGACTGGCCCCCGGCGTAAGGCGCTGGCGTGGTCCAAAGCGCGGCATTTGCGAAGGTCGGCCAACCGACACCGATGACTGCGAATGATGCGCTCATGGCTGATGCGATGATTGCGAGCGCGACATGCTCCCGGTGGCGCGCCGCCAGGGTAAACATGACGACCATCGCCAGGACCGCGACCGTATCGACGTGCCAAGAGAAATGGTGAATCCAGACGACATCAGGAGGCAGGCCGGATGCTTCAAGCGGCCCCAACATCTGTGGGCTTCCGAGCCATTCGTGTGCGACAACGCCCAGCATAAAGTGTTGGCGAGCCGATCAAATCGAAGATGCGGGATAACCGGTACATTTTATTTCCTTCAAGGATTGGTGGGGCAGAGCGGGCAAAGAATAATTCTTTTGATCGAGAGAGTTCTCTTTGGCCGCTTGCTTGGTCACTTCTGAGCGATCAGATAAATATGGATGAACATCGCGAGTGGTCTTGATGAAATATCGATATAAGCGTTTAGAGTGAGAACATATCCATACTTGCTGGTGCTGGAGCGATACTTATCATTCCCAGAAACGACAATCCAACAACCGCGAATGCCAGAGTAAAATCCAATAACCCTAATGTCACACCAAACGAGTACCGCCGTGTTAGCTTTCGTTTCCCGTATTTATATACCAACGTAGCGACAGGCACTGCTGCGGTTCTCTGCCATCAGTACTCCATTCACCAAACCAATCTGCCGGGTAAAGTGCCCTGAAGCGGCGAGTCAGAAAAATATACCCGCCATACGATACACTTGGGTCGACACCAGGAGCCAGGTCGGGATTTCTTCAAGAAAAGTCCGAAAGGCACTGCTTTCTTCCCACGCCAGCAGTAAGCCGACCACCGGAACCATGAGTGCCGTACCAAACGCTATAAAACGCTTCCGTCTACGGCCATCCACGTCTGCTCATTTTGGAAGAATGGAATTTGCGCAACAACAGAGCGACCAGAAACCAAACGATCGTGACGTAGGCAAATGGTCGATGGCGAACCCGATCTGTGACTGATCGGCGGGCTAACGCAATCGGAACGCCATGGTTGTAACTGCGAGTAATGTTAAATCCATCAGATATTACTCAAGTAGAACTTTCGCCCGCCAACATGCCGCTGTAACTGCGATCCTATCAAACCTCTTGGACCCGTGGTGCCGTTGCTCGGGCAACCGCCCCCACGTCAAAGCTCTGCGAGAGTTGATCCCACAAATTGCGATACGTCAGCACGCTCATGGGTTGCTGCGAGGTCAGCAAGGGCTGCGGCTTGCCTTCATTCCGGCTGGCCGCAAAGCGGATCATGACGCCGTCTATTGTCGTGGTCTCAAACCTCATTTTTCTGATCCTGATTGGTTGAGTTGGAGGTCAGGTTAAGCTATAACGCTTAGATCTGGAACATGCAGATGCGGTCAAACGCTTGCATTTCGTCCCAATCGACTTGCAGAACTTGCAAGAGGGATGTTTTGGCGCAATGATCTACGAAGGGACCGCCAGCTGATAGGGAGACTACGGTGCAGGAGAACATATCCGCTCGCGCTCGGACTGAACGCCTGCCGTATGCTCGGGATCGACCCCATAGACATGCTCCGCCAGGCCGGTCTCGGCGATCTCGATCCCAAGCAGGCAGCTCTTGGAGTGACCGCAATACAATATGTGGCCGCGTGGGACGCGATGGTCTGTCTGGCAGGGCGCGATGACTTGCCGAGCCAACTGGGCATCGCCATTGCGCGCGGGCCGATCGTTCCTGTCTTTCTGGCGCTGGATTGTGCGCCTGACCTTGAACAGGGTTTGCGCCGGATCACCCGCTATAAGAGTCTTATCGGTCCTACCCGGATGCACGTGTTCGGCGATGATGCGGAACTGACAGTTGAATACGACAGCAGCATACCGGGGCTTGATTTGCCCGCCTCCATACTGGCGCTCTATCTTGCGTTCGTCGTTGAAAAAGCGCGGCTGATGACTGCCCGCCCGATGGTCCCGGTGGCGGCAACGCTCAGGGCTGACGAAGATGCGCGACACACACTCGCCCGGCATCTCGGCGTGATGCCGAGATATGGCGAAAAGGCCACCCTGAGCTTCTCGCGCGCCGATGCAACGGCACCATTCCTATCCGAGGCCCAAGGGCTGTGGAAAGCGATGGAACAGGATCTCGAACGACAACTTGCCGCGCGAGCCCGAACCAGCAAGATGTCCGCCCTGGTTTCAAGCGCGCTGCTGACACAACTGCCGTTAGGCAAAGCTGACGTGGTCACGGTGTGCCAGGAACTCAGCGTCAGCCGCAGCACTTTGCAACGGCGATTGCGCGACGAGGACACGACGTTCCAGCAAATCCTCGATACAACGCGCAAAGACCTTGCGCTGCGAGATACCTGACCAAGAGCTCGTTGGCGAACAAGGAAATCTCTTTCTTGCTGGCTTACAGCGATCCGAACAGTTTCTTCAGAAGCTTTCGCCGTTGGACCGGTTTATCGCCGAGCGAAGTCCGAGAACCCGCAGATGGAGTCGGCAAATAGGGAAGATGGAGATCCGCTGCACCTACAAATGTCGGTTTTTCCGCATTGCGATCGTCATGCCTGTGGAAATGCCGCGCCATGCGTGAATGGCTGGTTTGGTGAAGCGGCGCTGCGGCGCAGACCTCGGCCTCGAATGGCCGGTTAGGGTCGAAACCAGCCATCCCGCGCCTCATCCCCGCCCTCGCCACTCCCCCGGCGCTCACCCCCGTCCAGCCGTTGAACGCGCGGATGAAGCTCTTCTCGTTCTCGAAACCCGACCGCCAGGGCCACCTGCTTCACCGGCCGGTTCGTGCGCTGCAGCAGCTCGGTGGCGCGGTCGCGGCGCACCTCGTCTTTCAGCGCCTGCAGCGAGGCGCCTTCTTCTTTCAGCTGCCGGTGCAGCGTGCGGGCCGACAGGTTGAGCAGCGCGGCCAGGTCGCTGGCGTTGTGGCTGTCCAGCGGCTGGCTGGCCAGCACCTGGCGCACGCGCTGCACCAGCAGGCGGTCGCGCCGGTAGGGCAGCACCGTGAGGGGCAGGGCGCGCTGCAGCATCTGGTTCATGGCGGCTTCGTCGCGCCGGATCGGCAGGGCGAGGTAGCGCGCATCGAGGCGCAGTGCGGCTCGCGGGCGTCGAACTGGTGGGGCCGTCGAACAGCAGGCGGTAGGCGTCCACGTGCGGCGGCGCGGCGAACGGAAAGCGAGCGCCTTGCAGCGGGATGCGCGAATCCACCAGCCAGCAGGCCAGGCCGAGCACGTTGCGCAGCACCGAGACGACGCAGAACTCGGTGAGCGCTGCCGGGGCCGCCGGCGGGCGGTGTTCGGTGCAGCGATGCGGGCGGCCTCGCCGTCGGTGTGCAACGCCAGCGTGATGTCGTCGGTCAGCAGGCCGTGGTGGCGGCACCAGCGCTTGAGCGCCACGCCCAGCGTGGGGGCCGAGAGCGAGGCGCGCGCCAGCATGCCGTAGCTGCCCCAGGGCAGGGCGCGGCGAAACCAGCCCAGGGCTTCGTCGTCCAGCTCGCGCATGGCGGCTTCTGACACCGCTTCCATCTGGCGCGCGGTGATGCGCGCGGCGGGATTCGGCCACGGAACCTGGCGCAATTTGTGCCACGTTCAGCGCAGAGCTGGGGTCCAGGCCCGCTGGCGGCGTAGGCCGCCACGATGGCTTGCACAAAGGCCATGGGTGTGGCTGCGCGAGGGGCCTTTGCCGGCGCACGCTGGGCAGCGGGCTTGGCGCGGGTGCTGGAGGTGCGGACATGCGGGCAGTCTGCCAACGACTGGCACCATTTGCAACCTGGTGGCGACCCGGATGGCACGCAGCGGCCTATCCTCCACAATGGTCCAACCCCCTTACCGGATGCCCCCATGCAGACACTGGAGACGCAACTCAACGCCCGCTCCGCCGAGTTCCAGGCCAACGCCGCCGCCATGCGCGCGGTGGTGGACGACCTGAAGGCGCAGATCGAAAAGGCCACGCTGGGCGGCGGCGAGGCGGCGCGCGCCAAGCACACCGCGCGCGGCAAGCTGCTGCCGCGCGACCGCGTGCAGATGCTGCTCGACCCGGGCACGCCGTTCCTGGAACTGAGCCCGCTGGCCGCGCTGAACATGTACCCGGACCGCGACGGCAGCGACAGCGCGCCCTGCGCCGGCGTCATCGCCGGCATCGGCCGCGTGAGCGGGGTGGACTGCATGATCGTCTGCAACGACGCCACGGTCAAGGGCGGCACCTACTACCCGCTGACGGTGAAGAAACACCTGCGCGCGCAGGAGGTGGCGCAGCAGAACCACCTGCCCTGCATCTACCTGGTGGACTCGGGCGGCGCCAACCTGCCGAACCAGGACGAGGTGTTCCCCGACCGCGACCACTTCGGCCGCATCTTCTACAACCAGGCCAACATGAGCGCGCAGGGCATCGCGCAGATCGCGGTGGTCATGGGCTCGTGCACGGCGGGCGGCGCCTACGTGCCGGCCATGAGCGACGAGACCATCATCGTCAAGAACCAGGGCACCATCTTCCTGGGCGGCCCGCCGCTGGTGAAGGCCGCCACCGGCGAGATCGTCACGCGCCGAAGACCTGGGCGGTGGCGACGTGCACACGCGCCTCTCGGGCGTGGCCGACCACCTGGCGCAGAACGACGCGCACGCCATCGCGCTGGCGCGCCAGGCGGTGGCGACGCTGAACCACCGCAAGGAAGTGCCGCAGACCTTGCGCGAGCCGGTGCGCGCCGCAGTACGACCCGCAGGAGCTGTACGGCGTGATCCCCGCCGACACGCGCAAGCCCTTTGACGTGCGCGAGATCATCGCCCGCATCGTCGACGGCTCCGAGTTCGACGAGTTCAAGGCGCGCTACGGCACCACGCTGGTCTGCGGCTTTGCGCACATCGAGGGCATGCCGGTGGGCATCGTCGCCAACAACGGCATTCTGTTTTCCGAGAGCGCGCAAAAGGGCGCGCACTTCATCGAGCTGTGCTGCCAGCGCAAGATGCCGCTGGTCTTTCTGCAGAACATCACCGGCTTCATGGTCGGCAGGAAGTACGAGAGCGAAGGCATCGCGCGCCACGGCGCCAAGATGGTCACGGCCGTGGCCACGGCCCAGGTGCCCAAGTTCACCGTGATCATCGGCGGCAGCTACGGCGCCGGCAACTACGGCATGTGCGGCCGCGCCTACTCGCCCGCGCTTTCTCTGGATGTGGCCCAACGCGCGCATCTGCGTCATGGGCGGCGAGCAGGCCGCGAGCGTGCTGGCCACCGTCAAGCGCGACGGCATCGAGGCCAAAGGCGGCAGCTGGAGCGCGGAGGAAGAAGCGGCGTTCAAGCAGCCGATGCTCGACCAGTTCGACCACCAGGCCCACCCGTACTACGCCACCGCCCGCCTGTGGGACGACGGCGTGATCGACCCGGCCGACACGCGCCGCGTGCTGGGCCTGGCGCTGTCGGCCTCGCTCAACGCGCCGATTGGCGAGCCGAAGTTTGGCGTGTTCCGGATGTGATGTGTATGATTTGTATATTTCATACACATCAAGGAGTGTGACGTGCGCACCAACATCGTGATCGACGACAAGCTGATGGCCGACGTGATGGCCAGTGGCGATTTCAAGACCAAGAAAGAAGCGGTCGAGGAAGGTTTGCGCTTGCTCAAGCGCAAGAAAGCCTACGCGGATCTGTTGGCCGCCCGCGGCACCTTGTTCTGGGACGACTCCGATGAAGCCTGGGCGAAGGCGCGGGAGGAGCAGGGCTCGCTTGCAGCAGCCGTGCAGGAGCCTTCTTCTCGTTACGCCGCCAAGTCTGCAGCGAAGCCAGGAAAAGCCCGAGCCGTTGCGGGCCAGGCAAAACCCAGCGATCGGAACAAGGCGCCATGATCCTGGTGGACTCCAGCGTGCTGATCGATCACTTTCGAGGCACCACCAACCCGCAAACCGAGCAGTTCCGTCGCTGGTTGTCGGGCAAGGATGGCCCGCCCGATTTGGCGGTGGCCGATCTGGTGGTGTTTGAGGTGGTGCGCGGCTTTTCCAGCGCACAGCAGCAGGCTCGGGCGCGCGACCTGTTGCTGGCGCTGGAGGTGGTGGAGATCGGCGGGCTCGACAACGCCTTGCAGGCCGCTTCGCTCTACCGCCGCTTGCGCCAACAAGGCCGCACCGTGAGCAGCCCCATCGACGTGCTGCTGGCCAGTTACTGCATCACCCATGGTCACACCCTGTTGCACCGCGATGCCGATTTTGAATCGCTCAAGACACTCGGCGACCTCGACACCTGGCCGCATTGAGGGAGCTCTCCCCCGCGTTTGACTTGCCACACAACCACCTGCATTCCCTCAGACCGGACGAAGCAAAAACATGACCCCCACCATTTACGACACCCCCGACCACGAGCTGCTGCGCGACCAGGTGGCGCGCTTTCTGGCGCGCGAGGTCGAGCCGTTCGCGGCCGCCTGGGAAGAGGCCGGCATGGTGCCGCGCGACGTGTTGCGCCGCATGGGTCAGGCGGGCTTGCTGGGCATTGCGTTCGAGAGCGAATACGGTGGCGCCGACGCCGACGCGCATGACCAACCTGGTGTTCGCCGAGGCGCTGTCGCAGTCCACCTTTGCCGGTTTCATCATCACCGTGCTGGTGCACACCGACATGGCCGGCCCGCACCTGCACCACGCCGGCAGCGCGGCGCAGAAGGCGAAGTACCTGCCCGTGGTGACGGCGGGCGAGATGATCACCGCGGTGGGCATCACCGAGCCAGGCGCGGGCTCGGACGTGGCCGGCATCCGCACCAGCGCGCGCCGCGAAGGCGATGACTGGGTGCTCAACGGCACCAAGATGTTCATCACCAACGGCGTGCACGCCGACCTGTATTTCGTGGCCGCCAAGACCGGCACGCGCGCGCGCACGACATGTCGCATGTTCATCGTCGAAAAAGGCACGCCCGGTTTCACGCGTGGGCCGCGCGCTCAACAAGACGGGCTGGCTCTCCAGCGACACCGCCGAGCTGGTGTTCGACGACGTGCGCATCCCGGCCGACGAACCTGCTGGGCGAGGAGGGCAAGGGCTTCTATTCGGTCATGAAGAACTTCCAGACCGAGCGCATCGCGCTGGCCGCGATGGCGATCGGCCACTGCACGCAGGCGCTGCGAGCTCACGCTGGACCATGTGCGCCAGCGCCAGGCCTTCGGCGCGCACGCTGTGGGACCAGCAGACCATCCGCCAGCGCCTGTCCATGCTCGACGCCAAGACCCGCGCCGCGCGGCAGTTCATGTACCACTGCGCCTGGCGCGTGACGCAGGGCAAGGACATCGTGCAGGAGGTGTCGATGCTCAAGGCGCTGACCGGCGAACTGGTCAACGAGGTGGTGCAGACCTGCCAGCAGTTCCACGGCGGCATGGGCTTCATCCGCGAAACCGCGATCGAGCGGCTGTGGCGCGATGCGCGCGTGCTGGCCATTGGCGGCGGCGCGACCGAGGTGATGCTGGAAGAAGTCGCGAAACGCTATTGAAATGGGGATTGAAGATGAGTGACGTTCTCGATATCTCCCGCCCCACGCCGCAGGTGGCGCGCGTCTGGCTCAACCGCCCCGAGGTGCGCAACGCCTTCAACGACGCAGGTGATCGCCGAGCTCACCGCCACCTTCGCCGAACTGTCGGCACGACGACGACGCTGCGCGTGGTCGTGCTGGCGCGCACGGCAAGGCCTTTTGCGCCGGCGCCGACCTCAACTGGATGAAGGCCATGGCCGACTACAGCTGGGAGCGAGAACCGCGCCGATGCGCAGCAGCTGGCCGACATGCTGTGGACGCTGGACCAGTGCCCGGTGCCCATCGTGGGCCGCGTCCAGGGCGACTGCTACGCCGGTGGCATGGGGCTGGCCGCGGTGTGCGATGTGCTGGTGGCGGTGGAGGGCGCGACCTTCTGCCTGTCCGAAGCGCGGCTGGGCCTGATGCCCGCCACCATCAGCCCCTACGTGATGCGCGCCATGGGCGCAGCGCGCTTCGCGCCGCTACTTGGTCACGGCCGAGCGCTTCAGCGCCGAGCAGGCGCACGCACTCGGCTTCGTGCACGAACTCGCGCACGGCCGAGACGCTGGATCGCCAAGGTCGACGAGCTGGTGCGCACCGCTGGTGGCCAAGGCCCGCAGGCCTCGCGCGCCTGCAAGCGCCTGGTGCAGGACGTGAGCGGCGTGCCGATCAGCGAGGCCTTGCTCGCCGAGACCGCGCGCCGCATCGCCGACATCCGCGCCAGCGACGAGGGCCGCGAAGGCGTGCACTCGTTCCTGCAGAAAGCGCAAGCCGTCCTGGCTGGTGGACTGAAACTCAGATTCACCCCAAGCAGAGACCTGCCGATGGACCCCACCGACCCCAACCTCTGGCAACAGCTCGTGGCCTGGCTGCACGGCCTGGGCCTGCACCTCGGCAGCGGCCCGGTGGCCGAGGTGGGCGCGCAGGTGGGCGCCGGCGTGGCGCAGGCCGCGAACCAGCTGGACATGCCCAGCCTGCTGGCGCTGGCCGCGGCGCTGGGCTGGGCCAGCGGTTTCCGGCTCTACGCGGTGGTGTTCCTGGTGGGCGCGGCCGGTGCGGCTGGGCTGGATCGCGCTGCCCCGGGGCTGCAGGTGCTGCAGCACCCGGCGCTGCTGCTGGCCAGCGGCTTCATGCTGTTCGTGGAATTTTTTGCCGACAAGATCCCGGGCCTCGACTCGCTGTGGGACATGCTCAACAGCGTGATCCGCATCCCCGCCGGTGCTGCGCTGGCCGCGGGCGCGCTGGGTGCCGACGGCGCCACCATGGCGCTGGTGGGCGCGCTGCTCGGCGGTGGCCTGGCCGCCACCTCGCAGGCCGCCAAGACCACCACGCGCGCGGCCATCAACACCTCGCCCGAGCCGTTTTCCAACATCGGCATGAGCCTGCTCGAAGACGGCCTGGTGGTCGGCGCGGTCTGGCTGGCCACCAACCACCCGCTGGCCTTCGGCGTGCTGCTGGTGATCGTGGTGGTGCTGATGTGGATCGTCACCTGGATGTTGTTCAAGTTCCTGCGCGCGGTCGTTCCGCCGCATGAGCGCCCTGTTTGTCTGCTGCCCCGAAGGAAGTCTGATGTTCACCAAAATCCTGATTGCCAACCGCGGCGAGATCGCCTGCCGCGTCGCCGCCACCGCCCGCCGCCTGGGCGTGCGCACCGTGGCCGTGTATTCCGACGCCGACGCCAGCGCCAAGCACGTGGCGGCCTGCGACGAGGCGGTGCACATCGGCGGCAGCGCGCCCAAGGACAGCTACCTGCAGTGGGAGCGCATCATCGCGGCGGCCAAGGCCACGGGCGCGCAGGCCATCCACCCCGGCTACGGCTTTCTGAGCGAGAACGAAGCCTTCGCCGACGCCTGCGCGAAAGCAGGCCTGGTCTTCATCGGCCCGCCGTCGTCGGCCATCCAGGCCATGGGCCTGAAGGCCGAGTCCAAGCGGCTGATGGAAAAGGCCGGCGTGCCGCTGGTGCCGGGCTACCACGGCGCCGACCAGGACCCGGCCATGCTGCAGCACGAGGCCGACCGCATCGGTTACCCGGTGCTCATCAAGGCCAGCGCGGGCGGCGGCGGCAAGGGCATGCGCGCGGTGGAGAAGGCCGAAGACTTCGCCGCCGCGCTCGCCAGCTGCCAGCGCGAGGCGCTCAACAGCTTCGGCAGCGACGCGGTGCTGGTGGAGAAGTACGTGCAGCGCCCGCGCCACATCGAGATCCAGGTGTTCGGCGACACGCACGGCAACTGCGTCTACCTGTTCGAGCGCGACTGCTCGGTGCAGCGCCGCCACCAGAAGGTGCTGGAAGAAGCGCCCGCGCCCGGCATGACGCCCGAGCTGCGCGCAGCAGATGGGCGCAGGCGGCGGTGGCGGCGGCCAAGGCGGTGAACTACGTGGGCGCGGGCACGGTGGAATTCATCGTCGAGCAGCCCGGTGGCTACGAACGCCGCAGGACATGCGCTTCTTCTTCATGGAGATGAACACGCGCCTGCAGGTGGAGCACCCGGTGACCGAAGCCATCACCGGGCTGGACCTGGTGGAGTGGCAGCTGCGCGTGGCCTCGGGCGAGCCGCTGCCGCTGAAGCAGGACGAGCTGCACATCCACGGCCACGCCATCGAGGCGCGCATCTGCGCCGAGACGCCGGACAACCAGTTCCTGCCCGCCACCGGCCGGCTCGACGTCTACCGCAAACCCGGCTGCAGCGAGCTTCGAGCGCGGCGCGGTGCGCGTCGACGACGGCGTGCGCGAAGGCGATGCGATCAGCCCGTTCTACGACTCCATGGTCGCCAAGCTCATCGTGCACGGCGCCACCCGCGCCGAGGCACTGGCCAAGCTCGACGCCGCGCTGGCGCAGACGCGCATCGTCGGCCTGTCGACCAACGTGCAGTTCCTGCGCCATGTGGTCGGCCAGCGCGTCGTTTGCGCAGCGCCAAGCTCGACACGGCGCTGATCCCGCGCGAGGCCGGCGTGCTGTTCAAGCAGGACAAGGTGGGCCGCCGCTGGCCGTGGCCGCTGCCGTGGCGCAGACCCTGCTCGCCGAGCGCGCCAGCGAAGGCGCCGACCCGTTCTCGCGCCGCGACGGCTGGCGCCCGTATGGCCTCACCGTGCGCCGCTTCGACTTCGAATACCAGGGCGAGGCGCTGCAGGCCCAGCTGACCTACCTGCACGACGGCGCGCTGCAGCTGGCGGTGGGCGAGATGCAGCGGCCCGCTGGTCTTCAACGCCTTGCCGACCGACAGCGGCACGCTGATGGACCTGCGCTTCAACGGCCAGCGCCAGACGGTGCAGACCTGGCAGCGCGACGAACTGGTGCACGTGTTCTGCGACCTGGGCGCCACCGTCGATCACCGAGATCGACGCGCTGGCCCATGCCGGCGAGGCCGCCGCCGATGGCGGGCGCCTCACCGCGCCCATGCCGGGCAAGGTGGTGTCGTTCTGCGGTCAAGGCCGGCGACGCGGTGAAGAAGGGCCAGGCGCTGGCGGTGATGGAGGCCATGAAGATGGAGCACACCATCGCCGCGCCCGCCGACGGCACGGTGGCCGAGCTGCTGTACGCGCCGGGCGACCAGGTGGCCGAAGGCGCGGAGCTGCTGAAGATCTCGGTGGCCTCCGCATGACAGCTTGCGGCGCCGATTCGGCTAGAGTTCGGCGCATGAACATCACCTTCTGCTGCACCGACACCAAGGCCGAACCCTGGCTGGACGGCCTGCGCGCCGCCTTGCCCGAGGCGAGCGTCGACGTCTGGCAACCGGGCGCGCCGCCGGCCGACTACGCCGTGGTCTGGGCGCCGCCGCAGCAGTTCCTCGACGAACAGCCGCGCGCTCAAGGCCCTGTTCAACATCGGCGCCGGCGTCGATGCGCTGCTGCAAGCTCAAGCTGCCTGCCGCCAGCGCGCAGGTCGTGCGGCTGGACGACGCGGGCATGTCGGTGCAGATGGCCGAGTACGTGTGCCATGCGGTGATCCGCCATTTCCGCGAGTTCGATGGCTACGAGGCCGATGTGAGAGCAGGGCAAGTGGTCGTTTCGCAAGCCGCGCAGCCGCGCCGACTTTCCCGTCGGCGTGCTGGGTCTGGGCGTGCTGGGCGAGCGGGTGGCGCAGGCGCTGCGCGTGTTCGAGTTTCCGGTGCACGGCTGGAGCCGCAGCCCCAAGACGCTCGAAGGCGTGGTCTGCCACAGCGGGCCGGACCGGCTTCGACAGCTTCCTGCGGCCAGTGCCGCGTGCTGGTCAACCTGCTGCCGCTCACGCCCGACACCCGCGACATCCTGAACCGCGACACGCTGTCGCTGCTGCAAGCCCGGTGGCTACCTCATCAACGTGGCGCGCGGCGCCCACCTGGTCGAGGCCGACCTGATCGCGCTGCTGGACAGCGGCCACCTGGCGGGCGCCACGCTGGACGTGTTCCGCACCGAGCCGCTGCCCGCCGAGCCACCCGTTCTGGCAACACCCCAAGATCACGCGTCACGCCGCACACCTCGGCGCGCACCTTGCGCGCTGAGAGCATCGCCCAGATCGTCGGCAAGATCGCGGCGCTGGAGCGCGGCGAGCCGGTGGCCGGGGTGGTCGATCCCGGCACGTGGTTATTGAAACCCTTGAGAACAACACGATGACGCTGCCTTCCCGAGTCCAACTGATCGACGTCGGCCCGCGCGACGGCCTGCAGAACGAAAAGCAGCCGGTGCCGGCGGCGGTCAAGATCGAGCTGGTGCACCGCCTGCAGGCCGCCGGCCTGAAAGAGATCGAGGTCACCAGCTACGTGAGCCCCAAGTGGGTGCCGCAGATGGCCGACAACCACGAGGTGATGGCAGGCATGCAGCGCCAGCCCGGCGTGCGCTACTCGGTGCTCACGCCCAACCTCAAGGGCTTCGAAGCGGCGCGTGCAGGACCAGCCCGACGAGATCGTGGTGTTCGGCGCCGCCAGCGAGGCCTTCAGCCAGAAGAACATCAACTGCTCCATCGCCGAGAGCATCGAGCGCTTTGCGCCGGTGGTCGAGGCGGCGCTGGCGGCGGGCATCGCGGTGCGCGGCGCCATGAGCTGCACCGTGGGCTGCCCCTACGAGGGCGAGATTGCGCCCGAGCGCGTGGCGTATCTCGCGGGGCTGATGAAGGGCATCGGCGTGCAGCGCGTCGACGTGGCCGACACCATTGGCGTGGGCACGCCGCGCAAGGTGCAGGCGCGCCATCGAGGCGACGCTGCAGCACTTCGGCATCGATCGACGTATCAGCGGCCATTTCCACGACACCTACGGCCAGGCGCTGTCCAACACGCTGGCCGCGCTGCAGATGGGCGTGTGGAACTTCCAGTCGTCCGTGGCCGGGCTGGGCGGCTGCCCCTATGCCAAGGGCGCCACCGGCAATGTGGCGACCGAAGACGTGGTCTACCTGCTGCACGGCATGGGCATCGCCACCGGCATCGACCTCGACGCGCTGGTGGACGCCGGCGCCTGGATCAGCGAACAGCTGGGCCGGCCCAGCGGCTCGCGCGTGGCGCGCGCGCTGCTGGCGAAACGGGTGAGCTGAAGTGGACGCGCACGTCTGGTGGGCGTTTTTCGCGGCGTCCTGGCTGATCTCGATTTCACCCGGCTCGGCGGCGGTGTTGTCGCTCGGCCATGGGCTGGCGCATGGCGTTCGCCACACCAGCGTGACGATCGCTGGCATGGGCCTCGGGCTGGCCTTGGTGTTGCTGGTGGCCGGTGCGGGTGTGGGCGCTTTGCTGTTGGCGTCCAGCGTGGCCTTCACCGTGGTGAAGGTGCTGGGCGCGGCCTACCTGATCTGGCTGGGCTGGCAGCAGTGGCGCGCGCCGGTGGCGATCGACGCGCTGCCGACCGGTGAGGTTGCCGCGGTGGCGGCACGCACCAGGCTGCCCAGCGTTCGCGAACGCTTGACCACCGGCTTTCTGACCAACGCCACCAACCCCAAAGGCATCGTGTTCATGGTCGCGGTGTTGCCGCAGTTCATCGATCCGCACCGCCCGCTGTGGCTGCAGTTGCTGATCTTGCTGGTGACCTCGGTGGCCGTGGAGGTGGTGGTGATGCACGGCTACGCCGCACTCGCTTCTCGCGCGCAACGCTGGCTCTCCACCGCCCGCGCCCGCGTCGCGCAGAACCGGGTGTTTGGCGGTGTGCTGATGGCCATGGGCGCGAGCCTGTTGATGGTGAAGCGCGCTGCGGGCTGACCCGACTGGCTCTGCGGGTGTTGCCGCGTCGCTACCATTGGCCACCATGGCAGAACCCGATTTCAAGCCCTCCAGCGAACGCCCGCTCGGCCTGCAGCGCGTGGCCGATGCGCTGGCCGCCGCCGGTCATCCGCATGCACCGTTGATGCTCAGCGACGCCGCGCGCACCGCGCAACAGGCGGCCGACGCGCTGGGCGTGGCCCTGGGCCAGATCGCCAAGAGCATCATCTTTCGCCGCAAGGTGGACGACGTGGCGGTGCTCGTCATCACCTCGGGTGACCTGCGGGTGGACGAGAAAAAGGTGCAGGCCATCGTCTGCGCCGAAGGCGGAAAACTGGGCCGGGCCGACGCCGAGTTCGTCAAGGCCAAGACCGGCTTTTCCATCGGCGGCGTCTCGCCATTGGCCCACGCCACGGCGCCGGTGACGCTGATCGATGCCCAGCTCTTTCGCTTTGCCGACATCTGGGCCGCGGCCGGCCATCCCCACGGCGTGTTTCGCCTCACCCCCGCCGAGCTGCAGTCCCTCACCGGCGCACCGGTGCACGACGTCACGGAGCAACCATGAGCGCGCTGATCAACCTGCGCGATGCGCAAGCCCAGCACAACGGCCCCGGTGTGCCCTCGCCCTGCGTGTCCATCTGCGAACTGGATGAGGCACAGGGCCGCTGCGGCGGCTGTTACCGGTTGCTGTCCGAGATTGCGGCCTGGGGCCAGGCCAGCGATGCCGAGAAGCTCGCGATCTGGGCGCGCATCGAAGCCCGGCAATCGGTCTCTGCACCATGAGCGACACCGCCGCTGCGCCCCCGCTGCACGACATTCGTTTTTTCTACGACCCGATCTCGCCTTACGCCCACCTCGCTTTTGAACGGCTGCCCGAAGCGCTCATGGGCCACAGCGTTCGTGTGCGTTACCAGCCTGTGCTGTTCGCCGCCCTGCTCAAGGCCCACGGCCAGCTCGGTCCAGCCGAGATCGCGGGCAAACGGGAGTGGACCTATCGGCAGGCGGGCTGGCTGGCGCATCACCATGGCGTGGCGCTTGAGTTGCCGGCCGAGCACCCGTTCAACCCGCTGGCGTTGCTGCGCCTGGGCCTGTGTTGCGCCACCGATGAAGCGCCCGGTGACACCAGCCGCTGGGTCACCGAACAGCTGATGCAACACGTCTGGCATGGCGGCCTCAGCGCAACCGACCCCCAGCGCCTGGCCGATCTGCAAGCGCGCCTGCAAGACCACATGGCGCAGTGCGGACGGCCTTGGGTTGAGCCCGACAGCGACACCGTGAAGCTGCGCCTGCGCACCAACACCGAGCAGGCCCTGGCATTGGGCCTGTTCGGCGTGCCGTCGCTCGTGTTGGGGGAGCGCGTTTTCTGGGGGCAGGACGCATTGCCCATGCTGCGCGCCTGCCTCGACGGCGACGCCTGGTTTGAGGGGCCTGCCTGGGGCGCTGCGGGCGATATCCCGGTTGGGGTCCAGCGCTTGTCCTGAGCGGCTGGCTGCGTTGACGCAACGCAAGCCCGCGCGCGGGTGCTGGGGGTAGCATGTGGTTGACGTGACGCCGAACCGGTGTTTCGGTTTTTCATTCCACAGGAGACCGCGATGTTCAAGAAAATCCTCGTTCCCACCGACGGTTCCGCCCAGGCGGCAGCGGCGGCGTCAACCGCGGCCCAGCTGGCCAAGAGCCAGGGCGCGCAGATCATTGGTGTTTATGTGATCGACCCGTTTCCCTACATCGGCATTGGCGACGCTTCGGCCGTTGGCCTGCAGGCCTATTTGTCTGAAGCCAAGGCGGCGGCAGGCCAGGCGCTGGAGATGCTGGGCAAGGCGTGTGCGGCCGAGGGCGTGAGCTTCGCTGGCGACACCATCGAGCGCAACGTGGTGCACGAGGGCATTCTGGAAACCGCCAGCGCCGAAGGCTGCGACCTGATCGTGATGGGCTCGCACGGTCGGCACGGCTTGAAGTCGCTGATTCTGGGCAGCGTGGCGCAAAAGGTGCTGGCCCATGCCGAGTTGCCGGTGCTTATCGTCAAGGCCTGAGGCGCGGCACTGGCAAGCCGCCGAATCGAACGGTCCTAGCGTTGGTCGGAGTCGAATCGGTGTTGTCGGTCTTATGTATTGACAGTTGTGTGGCCGAGCGGTTACGTCCAGTAACGTAGGCTGCTCATCGGCCTGAGACGGACGGAGCGTATGCAAGAGTCCCCACGCTTTGTCCATGCACATCGCCGACATCCATCTGTGCGCTCAGCGGTCACTGCCGCGCCGATTGCCGCATCGGCCTCGCGGCCTGTGGCGGCGTGGCGCCGCGTTGCTCGCGTCTTCGCCGTTGCTCCTCGCACGGCGGCGGTGGCGACTGGCGGTTCGGATGCTGGCCAAGCGCTGCTGGCTCAGGCAGTGCAACGCCCGCACCCGGCAACCGGTACGCCGACTCCACGCCGACGACTTCGCCATCGCCGTCGCGCCTCCGGCGCCGACGACGCCGCACGATGCGGCGGTGCGTCTGGCCGAACCAGGGCAGCCTTCGGCCCACCGAGGCCTGGTGGCGACACCATCCGCAGCCAGGGCGCACAGGCTGGATCACCGACCAGATGGCCGCCACGGGCGCCCGCTACACCGCGGCGGCAGGGCGCGGTGCACCAGCACAGCGGCTCAGGCGATTTCTGCGACGGCAGCGGCGACACCTGCTGGCGCGACTGGTATCCTCGACCACGCCGCTGCTCTGGGACTTCTACCGCAACGCCGTGAGCCAGCCCGACCAGCTGCGCCAGCGCGTGGCCTTGGCGCTGCAGCAGATCGTGGTGGTGTCCAACCTGGAGGTGTTCGGTACCTACGGCTTGCGCGGCTACCACAACATGTTGCTGGAGCGCGCCTTCGGCAACTACCGCGAGATGCTTGCGCAACGGTGACGCTGTCGCCTGTGATGGGCGATTACCTGGACAACGTGAACAACGACAAGGCCGCGCCCAACGAAAACTTCGCGCGTGAGCTGCTGCAGCTGTTTGCCCTGGGCACCTGCGAGCTCAACACCGATGGCACCCTGCAAGGGTGGCGCCTGTCAACCCACTTACGACAACGAGACGGTGCGCGACTACGCTTACGCACTCACCGGCTGGACCTATCCCCGCCGGCGGCGCGCACGCCCTACGGCTGCTGGCCCAGCGGCGCCAACTGCGACACTACCGGAGGGCGACATGGTGCCGGTGGCCGCGTTTCACGACACCCAGGCGCGCACCCTGCTCGGCGGTCGCTGCCCTGCCGGCCGGGCACAACGCCACCGCCGCACTCGAAGCGTCGTGCTCGACAGCCTGATGGCGCACCCCAACACCGCCCCTTTCATCGGCAAGCAGCTGATCCAGCACCTGGTCACGAGCAACCCCAGCCCGGCCTATGTGCGGCGCGTGGCCACAGCATTTCACACCGGCCGCTCCGGCGCATTCGGCGACGGACAGCGCGGCGACCTGAAGGCGACGGTGGCCGCCGTGCTGCTCGACGCCGAGGCCCGACGTGCCGACGCCAGGACCGCGCACCGCGGCGGCTGCGCGAACCGGCGCAGCTGTTCACCGGCGTCCTGCGCGCGCTGAACGGCCGCACCGACGGCGACGCGCTGGGCTGGTGGTGGGGCGAGGCGCTGCGCCAGCACATGTTCCGCTCGCCCTCGGTGTTCAATTACTACCCGCCCGATTACCCGCTGCCCGCCACCGCCGCTGGTTGGCCCAGCCTTTGGCATCCACAACGCCAAAGCCGCGCTGCAGCGCGTCAACTTCGTCAATTACCTGACTGTTCTGGAACGGCTCCGGCCCGGACGCCAATGTGCCGAATGCCTCGGCACCCGCGTCAACCTGAGCGCCTTCACCGCCGATGCCGACGACCCGGCCAAGCTGGTCGACCGCCTGTCGCTGCTCGCGCTGGGCGAGCCCCTGCCCGCCGCCAGCGCGCAACGCGGTGATCCAGGCGGTGTCGCAGTTACACGCCGCAGAACAACGGCGACGATTACCGCGCCAGTCGCGTGCGCCAGGCGGCTTACCTGATCTTTGCTTCGCCGCAGTACCAGATCGTCCGTTGAGAGCCACGCCATGAAGCACACCCCTCCCTCGACTCGCACGCTATGGAACTCAACCGCCGCCGATGGCTGCGGACTGTCCGGCGCCACACTGGCCGGCGCCTGGGCGCCACCGGCCTCTCGGCCCTGCATGCCAGCCACCGCGCAAGCCCAGTCGGGCTACAAGGCGCTGGTCTGCGTGTTCCTGTACGGCGGCAACGATGGCTGCAACACCGTTGTTCCCACCGACACCACCCGCTACAACCAGTACGCCGCCGTGCGCGGTGCGCTCGCGCTGCCGCGCGGCAGCCTGGTCAACCTCGCCGGCACCGATTACGGTCTGCACCCTCGCTGTCCGCCCTGGCCGCCGTCTGGAGCCGACCGCAGGCTCGGCGCCGGTGTTCAACGTCGGTCCGCTGTTTCGCCCGCTGACCAAAGCGGAGTTCCGCAGCCTGCTCGCCACCGATCTCCGCGTGCCGCAGAACCTGTTCTCGCACTCCGACCAGCAGGTGCTGTGGGAGACGGCCAGCACCCAGCGTGGTCGAGCGCACCGGCTGGGGCGGTCGGGCGGCGGCCATACTGGGCACCGTCAACCCGGTGATTTCGGTCGGCGGTAACGGCCGCTTCGGTCTGTCGGCCTTGCAGACGCCGCTGGTGCTGCCCGAGCCCGGTGGCACCTTCGGCCTCACCGGGCTGGAGAACCCGGGCTGGGGCCCGGAGATCGAACGCAAGCGGGCGCTCGAGGCCTTGTACGCCGGCGGCGACAGCAACGCGGTGCTCAACGCCTACATGGGCCAGCAGCGCGATGCCTTCGACATGTCGGCTCGCCTGGGCTTCGCTGGTGGCGGTCAAGCCCGGCGACCAGGCCGGTTCGGCGCTCGACGCCGCGTTTGCCCCCATCACCACCAACGGCCGGATCAACACGCCGATCGGCCGCCAGCTCTACCAGGTGGCCAAGCTGGTGCAAGGCCGTGTCACGGTGCAGGGCGGTCAGCAGATCTTCTTCGCCCAGCAAGGTGGCTTCGACACCCACAACGAGCAGATCGCGGCCACCAGCCAGGAGGGCGAGCATGCGCGCCTGCTCGCAGTCGCTGGGCGATGCCATGGCCTGCTTCTACAACGCCATGAAGGCCATCGGCATGGGCGACAGCGTGACCCTGTTCACCCAGAGCGACTTCGGCCGCACCTTCAAGCCCAACAACAGCGGCGGCACCGACCACGCCTGGGGCAACCACCAGCTGGTGATGGGCGGCGCGGTGCAAGGGCGGCGCCACCTACGGCACCTATCCCGAACTGGTGCTCGGTGGCCCCGACGATGTGGGTCAAGACACCTGGGAGCTGCACGGCCGCTGGATCCCCAAGCTCAGTGTCGACCAGTACGCCGCCACCCTGCTCGGCTGGATGGGCGCGAACGACAGCCAGCTCAACGCCATCCTGCCCAACCTGCCGAACTTCGGCAGCAACCGCCGCATCGGTTTCGTGTAGCGCCCCGGCGGGGCCTGGTCCCGTCTTGGGTAAGGGCGCATTGGCCCATCTGGAGCACATTTTTCTTTGTCGAGGGGTTGGCGTGATCAAGCCCCTTGGTTGCGCTGCGACCGATGCCCCGCGGCCACCCGCAAGTCCGACTGGCTCCTAGAATGTTTGCCTCCTTCACGGAAGCTGCCATGTCTGACCAATCTCCCCCAAGCAATGCCCCGCCAGGCCCCGACCACGAGGCGGCGACGGGACCGCGGCAGACCGGGCTGATCCGCATTCGCGGCGCGCGCCAGCACAACCTGAAGAATCTCGATCTCGACATCCGCACCGGCGAGCTGACCGTGGTCACCGGCCCCAGCGGTTCGGGCAAGTCCAGCCTGGTGTTCGACACCCTGTTCGCCGAGGGTCAGCGGCGCTATGTGGAGACCTTCAGCGCCTACGCGCGCCAGTTCCTGGATCGCATGGACAAGCCGGCGGTGGACCGGGTGGACGGCGTGCCGCCCGCGATTGCCATCGATCAGACCAACCCGGTGCGGTCGTCGCGTTCCACCGTGGGCACGATGACCGAGCTGAACGACCACCTGAAGCTGCTGTTCGCGCGCGGCGCCGATCTGTTCGATCGGGATACCGCGTTGCCCGTGCGGCACGATTCGCCGGAGTCGATTTACGCCGAGCTGCAAAAGCGCTGTGCCGAACTCAACGATCCGCGCTTGGTGGTCACTTTCCCGGTCGAGTTGCCCGCCAGCACCACGCCAGAAGAAATCGAGCAGTGGCTCTCTGCCAGCGGCTACACGCGGGTGCAGGCCGAGCGCATCATGCAGAAACCGGTGGCGGCAGAGGCCGACAAAAAGGCCAAGGGAACGGCCAAAACCAAGGCCGCGAAACCGGCGATCGAGTCGGTGAAAGTGCTTGACGTGGTGGCCGACCGCTTCCGCATCGGCACCGCCGAACAGGCGCGCGTGATGGAGGCGATTGAAGCTGGGCTCAAGCGCGGCGGCGGCAAGCTCTTGGTCTACGTGCTGCCCGAGAAAGAATTGGAATCTGACCCCGATTTGTTGTGGCGGTTTTCCACCGGGCTGCATTGCCCCGAGAGCGACATCCGCTACAGCGACCCCGCGCCTTCGATGTTTTCGTTCAACTCGGCGGTGGGCGCCTGCGAGGCCTGCCGGGGCTTTGGCCGCGTCATCGGGGTCGACTACGGCCTGGTGATCCCGAACGACAAGCTCACGCTGCGCGGCGGCGCGATCAAGGTGTTCCAGACGCCGGCCTGGAAAGAGGCGCAGGACGATCTGATGCGCCACGCCGAGGCTGCGGGCATTCCGCGCGACACGCCCTGGAACAAGCTCACGCCCGAGCAGCAGCACTGGGTGAAGGCCGGCTCGCCGAACTGGAACGGCAAGTGGAACCAGCAGTGGTTTGGCGTGGCGCGCTTCTTCGAGTACCTGGAGAGCAAGGCCTACAAGATGCACATCCGCGTGCTCTTGTCCAAGTACCGCAGCTACACCGAATGCCCGAGCTGCCACGGCGCGCGTCTGAAAACCGACAGCCTGCTGTGGCGCATCGGCACGAAGGCGCAGGCCGATGCCGTGATGGCTCCGGGGCGCCGTCACCTGCCCACGGGCGCGAAGTGGAGCCGTGCGCAACTCGAAGCGCTGCCCGGCCTGTGCCTGCACGACCTGATGCTGCTGCCGCTGGACCAACTGCGGGTGTTTTTCGGCGCGCTGGAGCAAACCCTCTTGCCCGCCGGCTCCGACAGCCTGGGTGCCGGGCAGGCGCAGGCGGTGCGCCTGCTGCTGGACGAAATCAACACGCGCATCCGCTACCTGTGTGAGGTCGGCATCGGCTACCTCACGCTGGACCGCCAGAGCCGCACGCTCAGCGGCGGCGAGGTGCAGCGCATCAACCTCACCACCGCGCTCGGCACCTCGCTGGTCAACACCCTGTTCGTGCTCGACGAGCCCAGCATCGGTCTGCACCCGCGCGACATGGCGCGCATCAACAGCGCCATGCTTCGCCTGCGCGATGCGGGCAACACGCTGGTGGTGGTGGAGCACGACCCGGCGGTGATGCTGGCGGCCGACCGCCTGATCGACATGGGCCCCGGCCCCGGCGAGCGCGGCGGGCAGATCGTGTTCGACGGCACGCCCGAAGCCGTGCGCCAGGCCGATACGCTGACCGGCGCCTACCTCGGCGCGCGCAAGCAGGTCGGCATGGGCTTCAAGCGCATGGTGACCGACAGCACGCCGCGCCTGATTCTGGAAGGCGCGCGCGAGCACAACCTGAAGAACGTCACCGTTGACTTTCCCGCTGCAAAGGCTGGTGGTCGTCACGGGCGTGTCGGGCTCGGGCAAGTCCAGCCTGATCCAGGACGTGCTCGCTCCCGCGCTGCTGCGCCACTTCGGCAAATCCACCGACGCGCCGGGCGCACACGACCGCCTGCTTGGTGCCGACCATCCTGAGCGAGGTCGTGTTTGTCGACCAGTCGCCGATCGGCAAGACCGCGCGCTCCAACCCGGTGAGCTATGTCGGTGCCTGGGACGCCATCCGCGCCCTGTTCGCCGACGCACCGCTGTCGCGCCAGCGCAGCTACACCGCCAGCAAGTTCAGCTTCAACGGCGGCGACGGCCGCTGCCCCACCTGCGGCGGCTCGGGCTTCGAGCACGTGGAAATGCAGTTCCTGAGCGACGTGTATTTGCGCTGCCCGGACTGCGACGGCAAACGCTACCGGCCCGAGGTGCTGGAGGTGCGCATTCAGCGCGATACAAAAGCTGAAACGGGGTCAGATCCCGATTCAGGAAGTCTGGTGTCCGGAGGGGGAAGCGCCACAACGAAATCGGGCTCTGACCCCGTTTCAGCCACCGGCCAAAGGCAAACCCGCTCCCTCAACGTGGCCGACGTGCTCGACCTCACCGTCAGCGAAGCCGCCCACCTGTTCCGCCACGACCGCGAAGTCATCCGCGCCCTGCAACCCATCGTCGATGTGGGTCTGGAATATGTGAAGCTGGGCCAGCCGGTGCCCACGCTCTCGGGCGGTGAAGCGCAGCGCCTCAAGCTCGCGGGTTTTCTGGCCGACCGCCGCCAAAACCGCCAGCGCCAGCCGCCAGAGTCTGGCGCAAAAGGGCACGCTGTTTCTGTTTGACGAGCCCACCACCGGCCTGCATTTCGACGACATCGCCAAGCTCATGCGCAGCCTGCGCCGGCTGCTGGAAGCCGGCCATTCGCTGGTGATGATCGAGCACAACCTGGACGTGATCCGCTCGGCCGACTGGCTGATCGACCTCGGCCCCGAAGGCGGCGACGCCGGTGGTCTGGTCGTGGCCGAAGGGCCGCCCGAAGAGGTGCGAAAGCACCCGAGCAGCCACACCGCGAAGTCGCTGCGCGAATACGCCGCTGTCCATGGGCGAGGTGCACGCGGCGGGCGAAGGCCGCGCGGTCGATTACCTGGCGCCGGCGCTGAAGGCGGTCGCGCGCCCGGTGTCCACCGCGCCCAATGCCATCCGCATCGTCAACGCCAAGGAACACAACCTCAAGAACCTGAGCGTGGACATCCCGCGCGGGCAGTTCAACGTGATCTCGGGCGTCAGCGGTTCGGGCAAGTCCACGCTGGCCTTTGACATCCTGTTCAACGAAGGCCAGCGCCGCTACCTCGAATCGCTCAACGCCTACGCGCGCAGCATCGTGCAGCCGGCGGGCCGGCCCGAGGTGGACGCGGTCTACGGCATCCCGCCCACGGTGGCGATCGAGCAGCGCCTCTCTCGCGGTGGCCGCAAGAGCACGGTGGGCACCACCACCGAGGTCTGGCATTTCCTGCGCCTGCTCTACGTGAAGCTGGGCACGCAGCACTGCGTGCACGACGGCGCGGCGGTCATGCCGCAAAGCCCCGAGAGCATCGCCGCGGCCATCCTGCAGCGCTACAAAGGCCAACACATCGGCCTGCTGGCGCCGCTGGTGGTCAACCGCAAGGGCGTGTACACCGAGCTGGCCGACTGGGCACGCCCGCGCGGCCACACGCATTTGCGGGTGGACGGCGAGTTCCTGCCCACCACCGGCTTTCCGCGCATCGACCGCTTCAAGGAACACACCATCGAGCTGCCGGTGGCCGACGGCGTGGTCGACCCGGCCAACGAGCCCTGGCTGCGCACGCAGCTGAGCAAGGCGCTGGAGATCGGCAAGGGCCAGGTGCACGTGCTGAGCGAGCTGCAAGGCCTGGGCGAAGCCATGGAAGCTGGCGCCTCCACGCGCGGCATCGGCAAGCTGGAGGTGTTTTCCACCACCCGTGCCTGCCCGGTCTGCGCCACCAGCTACCCCGAGCTGGATCCGCGCCTGTTTTCCTACAACAGCAAACACGGCTGGTGCCCCGACTGCGTGGGCACGGGTCTGGCGCTCACGCGCGAGCAGCGCAAGGCGCTGGACGACTCGGTGCGCGACGACCAGGAAAAAGGCCGCGAGCAGAGCTTTGCCGAGCCCGAGGTGGACGTGGCCGACGACGCGGCCTGCCCAACGTGCGAAGGCACGCGGTTGAATGCGCAGGCGCGCGCGGTGAAGTTTGGTGGCGTGGGCATCACGGCCGTGGCCCGGCTGGCGGTGAACGAGGTGCGCGGGTGGGTTCGCGGGTTGATGGATTTACCCGTTCACCCTGAGCGTGTCGAAGGGTCTCCCAGTGCGCCAGGGCTTCGACAGGCTCAGCCCGAACGGGGATTTGTGATGTCGCCGCGCGAAGCCGATATCGCGCGTGACCTGCTGCCTGAAATCGAAAGCCGTCTGGCCTTCCTGGAAGAGGTGGGCCTGAACTACCTCACGCTGGACCGCGGCGCACCCACGCTCAGCGGCGGCGAGGCCCAGCGCATCCGCCTGGCGGCGCAGCTCGGCAGCAATTTGCAAGGGCGTGTGCTACGTGCTCGATGAGCCCACCATCGGCCTGCACGCGCGCGACAACGCCATCCTGCTCAACGCCCTGCACAAGCTCGGCGAGATGGGCAACACGCTGGTGGTGGTGGAGCACGACGAAGACACCATCCGCCGCGCCGACCACATCATCGACATCGGCCCCAGCGCCGGCAAACGCGGCGGCCGCGTGGTCGCGCAAGGCACCGTGGCCGACCTGTCGGCCAACCCCGATTCGGTCACCGGCCGCTACCTGCTGCACGCGATGAAGCACCCGCTGCAAGCGCGCAGAGCCGTGGCAGAAACAGCGGAGCCAACGCCGACCCAGTCAAACGAAACCACCTGGATCGAAGTCAAAGGCGCGAACCTCCACAACCTGCAAGACCTCAACCTCGCCGTCCCCCTGCAGCGCCTGGTCGTCGTCACCGGCGTCTCCGGCTCCGGCAAGTCCACCGTTGGCGCGCGACGTGCTGCTCACCAACGTCGCGGAAGCGGTGAGCCGCCGCAGCACCTTCGCCGGCCGCCAGGCCTGGGACAAGGGCGAACGCCCCACCTGGACCGGTTGCAGCAAGGTGCTCGGCACCGAAACCATCGACCGCGTGCTCGAAGTCGACCAGACGCCCATCGGCAAAACCCCGCGCAGCTGCCCCGCCACCTACATCGGCTTCTGGGACACGGTGCGCAAGCTGTTCGCCGACACGCTGGAAGCCAAGGCGCGCGGCTACGGCCCCGGCCGCTTCAGCTTCAACACCGGCGAAGGCCGCTGCCCGGGCTGCGAAGGGCAGGGCATGCGCACCATCGAGATGAGCTTTCTGCCGGATGTGAAAGTGCCGTGCGAGGTCTGCCACGGCGCGCGCTTCAACCCCGAAACCCTGGCGGTGAGCTGGAAGGGCAAGAGCATCGGCGACGTGTTGCAGATGGAGGTGGACGAAGCGGTCGAGTTCTTCGCGTCCATGCCCAACATCGCCCACCCGCTGCAGCTGCTGAAAGACGTCGGCCTGGGCTACCTCACGCTGGGCCAGCCCAGCCCCACGCTCAGCGGCGGCGAGGCGCAGCGCATCAAGCTCGTGACCGAACTCAGCAAGGTGCGCGACGACGTGACCCGCCGCGGCCAGAAGGCGCCGCACACGCTCTACGTGCTCGACGAACCCACGGTGGGCCTGCACATGGCCGATGTGGAAAAGCTCATCCGCGTGCTGCACCGCCTGGTGGACGGCGGCCACAGCGTGGTGGTGATCGAGCACGACCTGGACGTGATGGCCGAAGCCGACTGGATCATCGACCTCGGCCCCGAAGGCGGCTCGGGCGGCGGCCAGATCGTGGCGGCGGCGCCGCCCGACGAGGTGGTGCGGCTGGGCACGCACACCGGCAAGGTGCTTGGGCCTGTTTTGGCCCGTGCCTGATCGCTCCGATCCGAGGCAGCCATGTCCCGTGATCAGGTCATCCACATCCACCCGGCGGCGCCAGCCAAGCCCGCTCTCGGCGCGCCATGCAATGGCTGCGGTCTGTGCTGCCTGGCCGAGCCCTGCCCGCTGGGTCAGGTGATCTCGCGCAAGCGCTCCGGCGCTTGTGATGCCCTGCGCTGGGACCCAGCGCAGTCGCTGTACCGCTGCGGCGTGCTCAGCGAGCCCGAAAGCGTGCTCGGCACGCGCTGGCGCTGGGCGGCGCCGTTGCTGCGCCGCCTGGCCCGGCGCTGGATCGCGGCGGGGGTGGGGTGTGATGCCACTTTGCAGGTCGACACCCGTTTGCGTCCTTGAACGCGGTGCCAACCATGGCGTTGTGAACGCAAGCGACCCGGCCTCGGCTCCCGTGTGGGTAGGATGGGGGTTGCGGCCAGTGGCAACGATTGGCCCCACATGCATTGCGAATGTCATCGCACCCTTTTTTCCAGGAGATACCCACCATGCAAGAGCTCTACAAGTTTTATATCAACGGCGCCTGGGTGGCACCGCAAGACACACTGCGCCCGCACGATGTGATCGACCCCTCCACCGAGGCGGTGGTGGCGCGCATCGCGCTGGGCTCGGCGGCCGATGTGGACAGCGCGGTGACGGCGGCACGGGCGGCTTTCCCGGCGTTTTCGCAAACCACCGTGGCCGAGCGCAGCGCACTGATCGAGCGTGTGATCGAGGAATACATGAAACGCTTTGCCGACATCGCGGCGGCGATTTCCACCGAGATGGGCGCCCCCGCCGGTCTGGCCAAAACGGCGCAGGCGGGCATTGGTGTGGCCCACCTGAAGACCGCTCTGGCCGTGTTGAAGACCTACGCGTTTGAAGAGCAGCGTGGCACCACCTTGCTGCGCAAGGAAGCGATCGGCGTCTGCGGCTTCATCACGCCCTGGAACTGGCCGACCAACCAGGTCATGTGCAAGGTGGCGCCAGCGCTGGCCACCGGTTGCACCATGGTGCTCAAGCCCTCGGAGATGGCGCCGCTGTCGGCCCAGATCCTGGCCGAGGTGCTGCACGCGGCGGGCGTGCCGGCGGGCGTGTTCAACATGATCAACGGCGATGGCCCGGGCGTGGGCTCTGCCATCTCCAGCCACCCCGACATCGAGCTGGTGTCGTTCACCGGCTCCACCCGCGCCGGCATTGCGGTGGCGCAGGCCGCCGCGCCCACCGTCAAACGGGTGCACCAGGAGCTCGGCGGCAAGTCGCCCAACATCATCCTGCCCGATGCCGACATCGCCAAAGCGGTCACCGGCGGCGTGCGTGGCGTGATGGGCAACTCGGGCCAGTCGTGCAACGCGCCCACGCGCATGCTGGTGCCCAACGACAAGATGAGCGAGGCGCTGGCTGCAGCCAAGGCGGCGGCAGAAAAAACCACGGTGGGCGCGCCTGACAGCGGTGCCGCCATCGGACCCGTGGTGTCCAAGGCGCAATGGAACAAGATTCAGGGCCTGATTCAAACCGGCTTGGACGAAGGCGCCACGCTGGTGGCCGGCGGCCTGGGCCGACCCGATGGGCTGGACAAAGGCTATTTCGTCAAGCCCACGGTGTTGGCTGGTGTGAACAACCAGATGACGGTGGCGCGCGAAGAAATTTTTGGTCCCGTGCTGGTCATCATCGGCTACGACACGCTGGATGAGGCGGTGCAAATCGCCAACGACACGCCGTATGGCCTGGCTGCCTACGTCTCAGGCACCGACACCGCCACCCTGCACAGCGTGGCCAACCGCTTGCGCGCGGGCCAGGTGATCCTGAACAACGCGGGGACCGACATGATGGCGCCGTTTGGCGGCTTCAAGCAGTCGGGCAACGGGCGCGAGTGGGGCGATGTGGCCTTTGGCGAGTTCCTGGAAACCAAGGCGGTGCTGGGACACTCTCCCGCCAAGGCCTGAACTCAGCCGCCGCCGCTGGCGCGCGGTGCCAGCAGCCCGGCGGACATCCGGTAAAGAGCCCAGACCAGAAGCAGCGGCAGCACGATGGTCTGCATCAGAAAGATCACCATCAGGGCGATGATCTTTTCTGCTGCGCGTTCGGCCGTTTGCTTGATGGCTTCGTAGCTTGCGAGCGCTTTGGGCAGCGGGTTCTTGAAGCTGCCGGTCACCGCGTCGGCGGTTCCCGTGACCGAGTCCTTCAGCTTGTCCCAGGCGCTTTTGCTGTCGGCGGGCTCGCTGGGCGCGTTGCCCGGGTTGGCCGCAGCCGAGGCGTTGTTCAAGGTTTTCAGCTGCTCGCTCGTGAGGTCGATCACCTGCTGATGGCTCTCGTAGTCCTGTTTCAGCAGGCGGTCAAAAACCGCCGCGCTGCCGATGGTGGCCACCGGGACCACAAAGCGCACAAACAGCAACACCAGCAGCAAACGCGTCAACCAGCCCGGCGACCGGCCGCGGTAGTAGAGCAGCGCCCAAGCCACGGCGATGCCGCTGACGGCCGCAGATACCCAGGCGTTTGAGCCCAGATTCAGCAGCAGCAACTGCATGCCGAAGGCGACGCTGGCGGTGAGCATGACGGTGGAGAACGCCTCCACCAGGTCGTTGATCGGGTCCAGAATTTCCCCGACCGACAGCGACACGCCCACGCCCAGCGGCTGCACCGCCACCTGCGTGCCCTGAACCACCGAAATCACGCCGTTGAGTGCGCGCGCCGAGGCAAAGCTCACCAGCGAGCGCTTCAGGCCGTCGTTGAGCTGGCTCTCGGCCATGGTCTCGATGGGGCGGTACCAGCTCAGCGCCACCAGCAGCAGGGCGATGGCGATGGTGGCGATCTTGGCGAAGGAGCGGTTTGGGGCCGTCATGCAATGCGCTCCGATGCGTTCCCTGGGTGGCGCCCTGCGTTCAACGGCTGAGCGCCAGCGCCACCAGCCCCAGCAAGCCAATTGCGCCGCCCCACAGCAGCATCCGCGTGCGCGTGCGCAGCACCGCGACCGCCGCCACCAGCCGGGCGTTCTGCTCGGCCAGCTCGGCCAGGGTCTGCGCCAGTTGCTCTTGTGTTGCGGCCTGGCGGTCGATCTGGTGTTGTGCGGCGATCAGGCGGTTTTTGAGTTCGCCCAGGCTGGGCGGCGGGGCGCCGGGTGCGTCCAGCACCGCGCTGCTGGCGACCACGTCGGCTTCTGACGCCTCGCCGGTTTTCTTGTCGAGCAGTTTGCGCGCAGCGCTGAGCACCTTCGGTGCGTGTTCGATGACGTCGCCCCAGGGGATGACTTTGAGGGCGACCATCCAGGGAATGGGCATGGGGGCTCCTTGGGCTGCAGTGGGTGGGCCGGGTGCGGTTTGAGCACGACGGGAGGGGTCAGCTTAAACCGCTGCGCTGGTTGGGCCGCATTTGCGCCGCGTCAAACACCGCGAGGCCATGCGGGCATAACATGTGCCATTGCTTATATTTCAATGTTTGGAGCCATCAATCATGGACTGGGCTGGCTGGATCGAGCGTTTTGGTGAGCCCGCGGTGCTGGCGGTGTGTGGCCTGGTGGCCGGGCTGGGCTTCGGCTTTTTCGCCCAGCGCTCGCGCTTTTGCCTGCGCGCGGCGGTGATCGAGTTCTGGCACGGCAAGTTTGGCGACAAGCTCACCGTCTGGCTGCTGGCCTTCGGCGCGGCGGTGGTGGGGGTGCAGCTGCTGATCGTCACCGGGTCGCTGGACGTGAGCACCGCGCGCCAGCTTTCGGCGCGCGGCAGCCTGTCGGGCGCGCTGCTGGGCGGCATCATTTTCGGCGTCGGCATGGTCATGACGCGCGGCTGCGCCAGCCGCTTGCTGGTGCTCTCGGCCAACGGCAACTTGCGGGCGCTGTTGTCTGGCCTGGTGTTCGCGGTCGCGGCGCAGGCCTCGTTGTCTGGCGTGCTTGCACCGCTGCGGCTGGCGATCTCCAACTGGTGGGTGGTGGACGGCGGCCCATCGCGCAGCGTGCTGGCGCAAATCGGCGCAGGGCCCTGGGATGGGCTGGTGTTCGCCGCCGTCTGGCTGATCACCGCGCTTTTTTTCGCTTATCACAGCGGCTGGGCGTTCTGGAAATGGGCCGGTGGCATCGGCACCGGCTTGATGGTGGCGCTGGCCTGGTGGCTCACCTATGCGGTGGTGTCGAATTCGTTTGAGCCGGTGCAGATCCAGGGCCTGACCTTCAGCGGGCCTTCGGCCGAGTGGCTGATGCGTGTGCTGGCCGAGCCGGGCGAACCCTGGACCTTCGGCCTGGGCCTGATGCCCGGCGTGTTCCTGGGCTCGCTGGTTGGCGCGCTGGTGGGCGGCGACTGGAAGCTGGAAGGCTTTGGCGGCGCCTACACCATGCCGCGCTACATCATTGGCGCCGTGTTCATGGGCTTTGGCTCCATGCTGGCCGGGGGGTGCGCGGTGGGCGCCGGCATGACCGGCGGCGCCATCTTCGCCGTGACCGCCTGGCTCACGCTGGGGGGCATGTGGATCGGCGGCGGTGCGGCCGACTACCTGCTCGACCGGCCCCGAAACCGTTTGCCAGATTCGCCAAGCGCACCGGTGGCCGCCGCCTCGGCAGCCGCACCCTGAAGGCGACTGCCTCAGCGGCTGCGCCAGAGCAGCCAGCAGCCCGACCGCGGCCACGCCGATCAGCAGCGCCGGGAAGCCCAGCACGGGTGACCATTGCCAGGCTGGCGGCGCCCAGCGCTGGCGCCAACACGCCGCCCAGCGTGTACGAGAGCACCAGCACCGCGGTGCTGTTGACCAGGGTGATGCCTTCTTCGCGCGAGCCAATGTCGATCATCACCATGGTGTACAGGCAGCCACCGGCGCCGCCCCAGACGAAGGCCACGGGTGCGGCCAGCCAGGGCACGCCAGCCACGAAGGGAATCACCAGCGTGGCGATCAGCGTGACCGCCGCACAGCCGCGCATGATCAGGCGCCGCGCCGCGAAGTCGTCGCCAAAGCGCTGCTGGGGGTGGTGCGCCAGCCGGTCGGCCAGCAGGCCGGCGGGCAGCATCGTCAGCGCGCTGCCCAGGCCGCTGCTCGACACCAGCAGCGCCGCGGCCGCTGCGCCCAGGCCCAGCGACAGGCCGTACAGCGGCAGGATGCTCGTGATGCCCGCTCTCGAAAAACCCGCCGATGAAGCCGATCGCCATGATCAGCGGGTGCGCCAGAAAGGCGTGCCACACGCCCGCCAGCCCAACGCGAGCGCTGTGCGCATCGGCCGCTGCCGGCATGCGGCGGAATCAGCAGGCTCCAGCCCAGGCCCACCACCAGCAGCCCCAGCGCCACCCAGAGCGCAGCGTCGTTCTGCGCGCCAGTCCACACCAGCAGCGCCGGGCCGATCACGAAGGTGGTGCCCACCATGGTCTCGAACACCCCGATGGCGCGCCCGCGCTGCCCTGGCGGCGCGAATTCCGCCACCACCGCTTCGGCCAGCACCCAGCGCAGGCCCGAGGCCATGCCGCCGATCAGGTTGAACACAAACCAGCTGGTCAGCGAGTGGTGGAGAGAAACCCGATGGTCGTCAGCACCGGAATCAGCGCCGCCAGCCAGAGCGTGGGCCGCCGGCCCAGGCGCTGGGTGATGGCGGAGGCAAACGGCGTCATGAGGAAAATGCCGAGCCAGCCGGTGGCCGCGAACAGGCCGATCGTCGCGGTCGACACGCCGTCGCTGCTTGAGCCGCAAGATGCAGAAACGGCGTGAGCATGAAATAGCCCACCAGTTCGAAGAAGGTGGAGCCGAAGATGGCCACCAGAGCCCAGGCGGGCCTGAGGGGCGGCCGGCGCCGAGTCACGGCGTTCGTACCGCCGTGCTCCGGGTGGCAGCGGGTGTTCGCTCATGCGGCCGCGCTGCGCGCGCGAGCAGCGCCTCGACCACCTCGGCGAACCCGGCGCCGCGCTCGCCGGCCGTCACGTAGCGCGGCCGGTGCGCGAGCTGCGGTCACAGAAGCGCGCCACGTTGGCCACGCCCACGCTGTGCGGGAAGTGGCCGAACATGCGCGCGTCGTTGGTCGAGTCGCCCACGTAGACCCAGTGGTCGAGCTCGTCGTCGAGCGTCGCGGCCCAGGTGCTCGCGCACGATCCAGCGCGCGCCTGCGAGCTTGTCGTGGCCACCGATCCAGCCGTTGATGTGGATCGAGCTCACGGTGGCGTTCAGACCGCCCGCGCGCATCAGCGCCACCACCTGCGCGATCTCGGTCTCGCCCAGGTGGGCGAACTCGCTGTGGTCGATGGCGATGTCGGTCTCGCGCCCGGGGCTGTCGTGCGACAGGCGGGCCTGCGGCAGGTCTGCAGGATGTGTTGCGCCACCGCCTGCAGCGTTCGAAGTTGGCGCGGCGAGTGGCGCGCGTCCTGCAGGTAGGCCTTGCTGCAGCCGCGCCGTCGCTGCCGCGCGACAGCGCCACGGCGCCGTTCTCCGCCACGATGGCGTTCACCGGCCAGGCCAGTGCAAAGGCCTCGCTCCAGCCGGCCGGACGCCCGGTGATGGCAAACACCGGCAGACCGGCAGACGCGCAGCCGCGTGCAGCGCGGCCAGCGCGTCGGGCGTGATCGCGCCCTCGGTGGTGAGGGTGTCGTCGATGTCGGTGAGCACGCCGTGCACGCCGGCGCGTCGGCCTGGCAAGGCCAGTCGGAAAGGCGGGAAGTGAGGCTCATAAAGGCAGGCAGTTTCGCACACGCGCAAATCGGGCGGCCTGCGATAGAATGTCAGCTTCCGAGGAGCGTTGCAGCGCACCCCCGACCCCCGGTCGGCGAGGAGCGTGAGGCTCGGAGTCATCTTGCAACGACGCTCATCCACTGACCTGGTGCGATGGGCTTTTTTTTGCCCGCTCAATGCGCCGTCAGGGGTTCTTCAACCACCTCAATGGAGCGCATTTCCATGAACGCACGCATTCCCTCAGCCGTCAACGCAGACTGCGTCATCGCCGACATCGGCCTGGCCGACTGGGGCCGCAAAGAAATCAAGATCGCCGAGACCGAGATGCCTGGCCTGATGGCCATCCGCGAAGAGTTCGCGGCCAAGCAGCCGCTCAAGGGCGCGCGCATCACCGGTTCGCTGCACATGACGATCCAGACCGCGGTGCTGATCGAAACCCTGCAAGCCCTGGGCGCCAATGTGCGCTGGGCTTCGTGCAACATCTTCTCCACGCAAGACCACGCCGCCGCCGCCATCGCCGCCAAGGGCACGCCGGTGTTCGCCATCAAGGGCGAGACCCTGGCCGACTACTGGGACTACACCCACCGCATCTTTGAATTCGGCGCCGCCAACACCGAGGGCGAAGGCCCGAACATGATCCTGGACGACGGCGGCGACGCCACGCTGCTCATGCACCTGGGCAAGCGCGCCGAAAAAGACGCCTCGCTGATCGCCAACCCCAGGCAGCGAAGAAGAGACCTGTCTGTTCGCCGCCATCAAGGCCAAGCTGGCGCGAGGACCCCACCTGGTACAGCCGCAAGAGCGCGCAGATCATCGGCGTGACCGAAGAGACCACCACCGGCGTGCTGCGCCTGAACGAGATGTCGGCCAAGGGCTCGCTGATGTTCCGCGCCATCAACGTCAACGACTCGGTGACCAAGAGCAAGTTCGACAACCTGTACGGCTGCCGCGAATCGCTGGTGGACTCCATCAAGCGCGCCACCGACGTGATGATCGCCGGCAAGGTCGCCGTGGTGGCCGGCTACGGTGACGTGGGCAAGGGCTCGGCCCAGGCCCTGCGCGCACTGAGCGCCCAGGTGTGGGTGACCGAGATCGACCCGATCAACGCGCTGCAGGCCGCCATGGAAGGCTTCAAGGTCGTGACCATGGAATACGCCGCCGACAAGGCCGACATCTTCGTGTCCGCCACCGGCAACAAGAACGTGATCCGCTACGAGCACATGGCCGCCATGAAAGACCAGGCCATCGTCTGCAACATCGGCCACTTCGACAACGAGATCGATGTGGCCGCGCTGGAGAAGTGCGAGTGGGACGAGATCAAGCCGCAGGTGGATCACATCATCTTCCCCGACGGCAAGAAGATCATCCTGCTGGCCAAGGGCCGCCTGGTGAACCTGGGCTGCGCCACCGGCCACCCCAGCTTCGTGATGTCGTCCAGCTTCGCCAACCAGACCATCGCGCAGATCGAGCTGTTCTGCCACGCCGACAGCTACGACGTGGGCAAGGTCTACACCCTGCCCAAGCACCTGGACGAAAAGGTCGCGCGCCTGCACCTGAAGAAGGTCGGCGCCATGCTGACCGAGCTGAGCGACGAGCAGGCGGCTTACATCGGCGTGCCGAAGCAAGGCCCGTACAAGGCCGACACGTATCGGTATTGAACACCCCCCCGCGCCGCCTTTGCGCGTCACCCCCCAGGGGGCGGCGCTGGCGGCCCGGCAAAGCCGGTTCCGCGGCGCCCTGGTGTCGAGCGGCCTTCGGACCGCTCGATTTACGTCGGCTTCTGGGCTTTGATGGGATTTGTCTTTTCATGCGTGCTGACCAGCTTCTTGTTGAACGCGGCTTGGCCGCCTCGCGCTCCCAGGCACAGCGGCTGATTGCCGCTGGCGTGCGCTGGCGCGTCGGCTGACGGCGACTGGAAAGCGGTTGCGCAAGAACGGTGAGGAGCTGCGCGAGGGCGCTGAGCTGCAGTTGCTCGATACGGCTGAGACCCGCTTTGTGTCGCGCGGCGGTTTGAAGCTGGATGCCGCGCTGAACGCACACCGGCATGGATGTGCGCGGGCATGCGCGTGCTCGACGTGGGCCAGAGCAGCGGCGGCTTCACCGATTGCCTGCTGCAGCGCGGCGCCGCCGCCGTGGTGGGCGTGGACGTGGGGCAGGGGCAGTTGCACCCGAACCTGCATCGGCGATCGCGCGTGTGGTCTGCATCGAAAAATGCAACGCTCGCGAGTTGACGGCGCAGGGCTTGCTGGACCAAGGCGCGAAGCGATGCCAGTTTCGACCTGATCGTGGGCGATCTGTCGTTCATCTCGCAGACGCTGGTGTGGCCGGCGATCGTGCCGCTGCTGAACGCCCAGGGCGCCATGCTGATGCTGGTGAAGCCGCAGTTCGAGCTGCAGCCGGAGCACATCGGCAAGGGCGGGCTGGTGAAGGATGCCGGCAGTTATGCGCTGGTCCGGCAGCGCATCGAGCAGGCCTGCGCCGATCACGGGCTGGCGCAGCGCGGCTATTTTGAAAGCGCCATCACCGGCGGTGATGGCAACCGGGAATTTTTTGTCTGGGCCAGCCGCAGCGCCTGAGGCGCGGTGCCCCGGGCAGCAAGGAAACACCATGGCATTGCCACTGAGCATCGAGTTTTTTCCACCCAAGACGCCCGAAGGCGCGGTCAAGCTGCGCGCGGTGCGCCAGCAGCTGTATGCGCTCAAGCCCGAGTTCTGCTCGGTGACCTACGGCGCGGGCGGCTCCACGCAGCAAGGCACGTTCGACACCGTGGGCGAGATCCTGGCCGAGGGCGCGGCCGCGGCCTCGCACTTCTCCTGCATGGGCGCCACCAAGGCCAGCGTGCGCGAACAGCTGGCCACGCTCAAGGCCATGGGCGTGAAGCGGCTGGTGGCGCTGCGCGGCGACCTGCCCAGCGGCTACGGGCTGGGTGGCGAGTTCCATTTCGCCAGCGACCTGGTGGCCTTCATCCGCGAAGAGACCGGGCGCGACTTCCACATCGAGGTGGCGGCCTACCCCGAGGTGCATCCCGCAGGCGAAATCGCCCGAGGCGGATGTGCAGGCCTATGTGACCAAGGTGAAGGCCGGCGCGGACTCGGCCATCACCCAGTACTTCTACAACAGCGATGCTTACTTCCGCTTCGTGGACGACGCCTACCAGCCTGGGCGCCGACGTGCCGGTGGTGCCGGGCATCATGCCCATCAGCAGCTCGTCGCAGCTGCTGCGCTTCTCCGATGCCTGCGGCGCCGAGATCCCGCGCTGGATCCGGCTGCGCCTGCAGGCGTATGGCGACGACACCGCATCCATCAAGGCCTTTGGCCTGGACGTGGTGACCGACCTGTGCGACCAGCTGCGCAACGCCGGCGTGCCCGGGCTGCACTTCTACAGCATGAACCAGAGCGCGGCCACACTGGAAATCGCGCACCGCCTGGGTCTGGCACCGTGAACCCGTCGCGCCGGCTCGCCGCGCTCGGGCTGCTCAGCCTGGTGCTGGCGGGCTGTGCGTCCGGCCGCGGCCGCGCGCCGGGTGAGTCCGTACCTGCCCAGCCAGAAGCCGCGGATGAGGGCGAGATCGCACGTGGTCTGGCGTCCTGGTACGGCGACAAGTTTCAAGGCCGCCGCACCGCCAGCGGCGAGCGTTTCGACATGAACGAGCTGACCGCAGCCCACCCCAGCCTGCCGTTTGGCACCCGCTTGCGGGTGCGCAACCCGCGCAACGGCCGCGAGGTGGAGGTGCGCATCAACGACCGGGGTCCGTTCACCGGCGGGCGCATCATCGACCTCAGCCGCGCCGCCGCAGACGCCATCGGGCTGATCCAGGCGGGGGTGGGCCCGGTGGTCCTGCTGCGACCCTGAAGTCCGCCATCCGGCACAATTCTGTCCGACCTTACCCACCCTCAGGAGACAAGCATGAAACTCGAAACCCTCGCCGTGCACGGCGGCTACACGCCCGATCCCACCACCAAGGCGGTGGCGGTGCCGATCTACCAGACCGTGGCCTACGCGTTCGACAACACGCAGCACGGCGCCGACCTGTTCGACCTCAAGGTCGCGGGCAACATCTACAGCCGCATCATGAATCCGACCAATGGCGTGCTCGAAGCCCGCGTGGCGGCGCTGGAAGGCGGCATCGGCGCGCTGGCCATGGCCTCGGGCATGGCGGCCATCACCGCGGCGATCCAGACCATTGCCGAAGCAGGTGACAACATCATCTCGGCGGCCACCTTGTACGGCGGCACCTACAACCTGTTCGCCCACACCTTCCCGCAGCAGGGCATCGAGGTGCGCTTTGCCGACGCCAGCGACCCGGCCTCGTTCGCCAAGCTGATCGACGAGCGCACCAAGGCGATCTACTGCGAGTCGGTCGGCAACCCGCTGGGCAACGTGACCGACATCGGCGCGCTGGCCCAGGTGGCGCACGCGGCCGGCGTGCCGCTGATCGTGGACAACACCGTGCCCAGCCCTTACCTGTGCCGCCCGTTCGAACACGGTGCCGACATCGTGGTGCATTCGCTCACCAAGTACCTCGGCGGCCACGGCACCACCATCGGCGGCGCCATCGTGGACAGCGGCAAGTTCCCCTGGGCCGAGCACAAGGCCCGCTTCAAGCGCCTGAACGAGCCCGACGTGAGCTACCACGGCGTGGTCTACACCGAAGCGCTGGGCCCGGCGGCCTACATCGGCCGTGCGCGCGTGGTGCCGCTGCGCAACATGGGCGCGGCGCTCTCGCCCATGAACGCGTTCCAGATCCTGCAAGGCATCGAGACGCTGGCGCTGCGCATGGACCGCATCTGCGAGAACGCGGTGAAGATCGCCACCCACTTGAAGAGCCACCCCAAGGTGGCCTGGGTCAACTACGCCGGCCTGCCCGATCACAAGGACCACGCGCTGGTGAAGAAGTACATGAGCGGCAAGGCCTCGGGCATCATCAGCTTCGGCCTCAAGTCGTCCAACGCCGATCGAAGCCGGTGCCCGGTTCCAGGATGCGCTGCAGCTGTTCACCCGCCTGGTCAACATCGGCGACGCCAAGTCGCTGGCCTGCCACCCGGCCTCGACCACGCACCGCCAGCTCAATGAAACCGAACTGGCCAAGGCCGGCGTGAGCACCGACATGGTCCGCCTGTCGATCGGCATCGAACACATCGACGACCTGATGGCCGATCTGGAGCAGGCGCTGGCCGCGGTGTGACG
Organism: uncultured beta proteobacterium; assembly: GCA_963831255.1. Lineage (GTDB taxonomy): Bacteria > Pseudomonadota > Gammaproteobacteria > Burkholderiales > Burkholderiaceae_C > Hydrogenophaga. The sequence goes on from CAWHPI010000005.1 coordinate 136,980, forward strand.
CGGCGCGGCGCAGGCGCTCTGGGCAGAAGGTCGGCGTGTTGCGCAGCGTGTTGACCTGGCTGGGCGGCGCCGCGCTGGTGTATGCCGCGCTGTGCGTGGTGCTCTACGTGTTTCAGCGCTCGCTGCTGTATTTCCCGCAGCCGGCTCGGGTGAATGCGCCCAGCCTGCAGCTGAGCGTGCCTGATGCGCAGTTGCAGGTGTCGGTGCACGAGCGTGCGGGGCCGCGCGCCGTGCTCTATTTCGGTGGCAACGCCGAAGACGTGTCGGCCAGCCTGGCCGAGCTCGCCGCGAGTTTTCCCGACCACGCGGTGTACGCCTTGCACTACCGCGGCTATGGCCGCAGCACCGGAAGCCCGAGTGAACCGGCCTTGCAGGCCGATGCGCTGGCGGTGTACGACCACGTCGCCAGTGAGCGGGCGGACATCACCGTGGTGGGTCGCAGCCTGGGCAGTGGTCTGGCGGTGTCGCTGGCGGCTCAGCGAACGCGTGAGCCGGCTGGTGCTGGTGACGCCCTACGACAGCATCGAGGCGGTGGCGGCGCAGCAGTACGCGGTGTTCCCGGTGCGCTGGCTGATCAAGGACCGGTTCGACGCCGCTGCCCTCGCGCCGCAGGTGCAGCGCACCCACCACGGTGATCATTGCCGAGCGCGACGAAGTGATCCGCCGGGCGAGGTCCGATGCGCTGGTGAGCCGCTTTGCACCGGGCGTGGCGCGGGTGGTGGTGATTGCCGGCGCGGGCCACAACACACTGGACGGCCGCCCCGATTACGAGGCGGCGCTGGCGGGCCAGCGCTGAACACCAGTCGCGTTGTTCAGCGCTCGTCGTAGCTCACCACCAGCGTGTCGCTGGTGGGGCGGGCCTGGCAGCTGAGCACAAAGCCTTTGTCGGTTTCCCAGGGCTCGAGCGTGAAGTTCTTGTCCATGTGCACGCTGCCTTCCATCACCTTGGCGCGGCAGGTGCAGCACACGCCGCCGCGGCACGACCAGGGCAGGTCCAGCCCGGCGTTGAGCGCCACGTCGAGCACGTGCTCGTCCTTGTTCATGCGCAGGCTGTGCGGCTTGCCGTCGAGCACCACGGTCAGCGCCACCTCGCCGTCGGTGCGCACGGCTGGGTGCCCCAGCACCGCCGCTTGGCGCTGCGCCGCCGGCAGCGCTTCCAGCGTGGGCGAGGTGAAGCGCTCGGTGTGCACCCGGTCGGGCCGCACGCCAGCATCGAGCAACGCCTTTTCGGTGGCTTCGATCATGGCCTCGGGGCCGCAGATGAAGACCTCGTCCATGCTGCCCACCGGCAGCAGGGTGGCGATGATCTCGCGCACCTTGTCGCCGTCGATGCGGCCTTGCAGCAGCGGCACTTCCTGGGCCTGGCGCGACAGCACGTGGATCAGCGTGAGCCGGCCGGGGTAGCGGTCTTTCAGGTCTTGCAGGGCTTCGTTGAACATCACGCTGGCCATGCGCCGGTTGCCGTAGACCAGGGTGAATTTGGCGTCGGGCGAGTCTTCCAGCGTGCTGGCCAGGATGGACAGGATGGGCGTGATGCCCGAGCCGGCGGCAAAGCCCACGCGGTGCAGGGCGCGCGGCTTGTGCACGGTGAAGCGGCCGTCGGGCGGCATCACGCGCCAGCGTGTCGCCCGCCTTGAGCGCGGTGGCGGCCCAGTTGGAAAACACGCCGTTTTCCACCGGACGAATGCCCAGCGTGAGCTCACCCTGGCGCGTGAGCAGGCTGGCGCGGGCTGCTGATCGAGTAGCTGCGCCGCACGTCTTGCACCGTTGATGCGTGGCGCGCACCGTGAGGAACTGGCCGGGCTTGAAGGTGAAGGCGCCACGCTGATCGGGCGGCACCGCCAGCGTGATGGCCACCGCGCCCGCAGCTTCGGGGCTGATGCGGGCGATGGGCAGGTCGTGAAAGCGGGGTGATGTGGTCATTGAAAAACTCCAGAGGAGCGAGGGGTGACCCGTTCAGAGCGTCGCGGAACCGGCTTTGCCGGGCCGCCAACGCTGCCCCTTGAGGGGGTGACGAGCGAAGCTCGGCGCAGGGGGTGAGCCACCTAGTAGGGTTTGAAGTAGTCGAAGGGTTCCAGGCAGTCGAGGCAGCGGTACTGCGCCTTGCACGCGGTGGAGCCGAAGGGTGAGACTTCGGTGGTGTTGCCCGAGCCGCATTGGGGGCAGGGGACGGTTTCGCTTCGGGCTGCGTGCCGGCTGAACTTCACGGTGCCCACGGCGGGCATCGCCCGCGCTGCCGCACTGCGGCGGCGCAATGCCATAGGCGCGCAGCTTCTCGCGCGCGGCCTCGCTCATCCAGTCGGTGGTCCACGCGGGCGTGAGCTGGGTGACGACACGGGCGCTGAGCCCGTTGTCTGCCAGCGCGGCCTTCACGTCGTCCTCGATCTGGCCCATGGCCGGGCAGCCGCTGTAGGTGGGGGTGATCACCACCTCGGCCATGCCGTCAGCGCCGGTTCGTACCGCGCGCAGAATGCCCAGCTCGCTGAGCGATGATGACCGGAATTTCCGGGTCGGCCAGGTGCGAAATGGCGGCCTCGATGGCCTGCAAATCGGCGTGGGCAATGGCAGCGGTGTTCATGCCGGGGCAGCCACCGCGTTCACCACACCGCTTGCGGGTGGGCGCGCGCCAGGCTTTGCATGTCCGCCAGCAGAAAGCCCAGGTGCTCCGAGTGCACGCCGACATGGCCTTGCGCCACATAGCCCACATGCGGCTTTGTGTCGCAGCGCTGCAGCGTGGCGTCGCCCAGGGTTTCGTTGACGATGGCGTTCCAGTCGTCGCGCAGCTCGGCCACACGCACACCGGTGCCGGTTTTTACCGCAGCATCCTCTGCCGGATTGGCCGCCCAGAAGGCTTCGCAATAGGGCAGCAGGTGATCGAGCGCGGCCTGCGCGCGCGCATGGGACTCGTCGGTGCCGTCGCCAAAACGCACCAGCCAGTCGCTGGCGTGGCTCAGGTGGTAGCGCACTTCTTTGAGGGACTTGGCGGCGATGCCAGCGAGCTGCGTGTCACTGGAGGTCTGAAGTTTTTGCCAGACCAGCACCATGAGCGCGCTGTAGAGAAAATTGCGGGCAATGGTGGTGGCGTAGTCGCGCTCGGCCACCGCGTAGCCCACCAGCGCGCCGTGGTGCGGCAGCTCCAGCAGCGTGTGGTTGCGGAACTCGGCGGTGTCGCGGAAGTAGGCCAGCGTGTCTTCGGTGATCTGGCCGTTCTGGCGCGCGCCTTGCAGGTGGGCGAAGCGCTGTGCCTCGGCGGGGTCGGCGTTGATCAGCGTGGCGGCGTGCTGGTAGAGCATGCGGGCCTGGCCGATCAGGTCCAGACTGTTGTTGGCCAGGGCGAGGTCTTCTTCCAGGATGGGGCCGTGGCCACACCACTCGGCGTTGCGCTGGCCCAGCACCAGGGCGTTGTCGGCCAGGTGCAAAACGTAGTCAATGGGAGCCCCCACGCTCCCGCTTCGCGTGGTTCGCTGCCCCCGCGGGGGTGCTCGCTGGCTTGGGGCGGCCCTGCGCGGCACTCGGGTCGGTGGCGGCCATCACATGTGCCCCACTTTTTCCGGGATGTCGTAGAAGGTCGGGTGCCGGTAGATCTTGTCGGCCGCCGGTTCGAAGAAGCTGTCCTTGCTGTCGGGCTCGCTGGCGGTGATGGCGTTGGACGGCACCACCCAGATGCTCACGCCTTCCTGGCGCCGGGTGTAGACATCGCGCGCCATCTGCAGCGCGTGGCGTGCGTCGCTGGCGTGCAGGCTGCCACAGTGCTTGTGCTCCAGGCCTTGTTTGCTGCGAACGAACACTTCCCAGAGTGGCCATTCCTTCAGGGCAGGTGTGCTGGCGCGTCATGCGGCCTCCTTCTGTTGCGCGTTGCTGTTGCTTGCGCGCGTGGGCCAGGGCGGCGTCGCGCACCCACTGGCCTTGCTCATGGGCTTTCACGCGCGTGGCCAGGCGCTCCTTGTTGCAGGGGCCGTGGCCGTTGACCGTGGCCCAGAACTCGTCCCAGTCGATCTGACCGTAGTCCCAGTGACCGCGCGCTTCGTTCCACTTCAGATCCGGGTCGGGCAGGGTCACGCCCAGCACCTCGGCCTGCGGCACGGTGGCGTCGATGAACTTCTGGCGCAGATCGTCGTTGCTGATGCGCTTGATGCCCCAGCGCATGCCTTGCTCGCTGTGGGCGCTGTCGGCGTCGGGCGGGCCGAACATGGCCAGGCACTTCCACCAGTAGCGGTTCACCGCGTCTTGCACCATGGCTTTCTGCTCGGGCGTGCCCTGCATCATCACCAGCAGCGCCTCGTAGCCCTGGCGCTGATGGAAGCTTTCCTCCTTGCAGACGCGGATCATGGCGCGGGCGTAGGGCCCGTAGCTGCAGCGGCACAGCGGAATCTGGTTCATGATGGCCGCGCCGTCGACCAGCCAGCCGATCACACCCACGTCGGCCCAGTTCAGGGTCGGGTAGTTGAAGATGGAGCTGTACTTGGCCTTGCCGCTGTGCAGCCCGTCGAGCATCTGGTCGCGGCTGGTGCCCAGGGTCTCGGCCGCACTGTAAAGATACAGGCCGTGACCGCCTTCGTCCTGCACCTTGGCGATCAGGATGGTTTTGCGTTTCAGGCTGGGCGCGCGGCTAGATCCAGTTGCCCTCGGGCAGCATGCCGACGATCTCGCTGTGGGCGTGCTGGCTGATCTGGCGCACCAGGGTCTTGCGGTAGGCCTCGGGCATCCAGTCGCGCGGTTCGATCTTGCCGTCGGCGTCGATCACGGCATCGAAGTGCGCCTGCAGGGCGGCGGTCTTCGCTGCTGATGGGCGCCACCACGGTGGCTTCGCCGGGCTTGACTTCCGGTCGGACGTACTGAAAACGACTGGGTGTACATGCGACTGTCTCCTGCTTCTGGAATGCGGCGGAAAATGCAGTATAGACAATTAGCCGACCGATCGGTCGGCTAATTGTCTGACCATTCGTCAGGGTTTTCACGCAGCGCAGCGGGTCAACACAATCGCTTACCGTGCCGATGGGGCAAGGGCTTTAAATTCACGCCCATGTCACGCCTGCCCAACCCAAACTGCTCTCTTCTGCCCGTGCCGCGCCCCGCTGGACGCTGTTGGTACTTGCCACAAGCCTGGGAGCGCTCGCAGCCTGTGGTGGTGGCGGTAGCGCCGACGGCCCAGCCACGCCAACCGCCGGCAACACGCTGAGCAGTGCGCCGGTCAGCGTTGCCACCTCCACGCCAACGCCTGCTGCGTCCGGCCCGGTCGCTTCGGCCAGCCTCGCGCCCGGCAGCACCTGCAACCTGCCCAACTTCCAGGCCGACCTGTTGCAGCAGATCAACGCGGCGCGCGCCGCTGGCCGAAGCTGCGGCGCAACTGTTTTCGCAGGGACAACGTCGCTCGCGTGGAACGCCAAGCTGTTTTCCGCCGCCGAGGGCCATTCGCGCGACATGGCGACCAACAACTATTTCTCCCACACCAGCCTGGACGGGCGAACAGCCTCGCGTCGGGTCACCGACGCGGGCTATGTCTGGCGGGCCACAGGCGAAAACATCGCCGCCGGGCAGCGCGATGTGACGCACCGTGATGAACGGCTGGCTGGCCAGCGAGGGCCATTGCCGCAACATCATGAACCCCAGCTACCAGGACGTGGCGGTCGCCTGCGTGCAGCAGACGGGCAGCACTTACGGCCGCTACTGGACCATGGTGCTGGCCCGGCCCTGAGTTCTGTCATCGGCTTCTAGCCGCCGGACTCCACGACTTTGCGCCTTGCCGCGCCCGCGGCCCAGCACCTCCAGCAGGATGGCCAATGTCTGCTTGCAGCGCCGGCTTGAGCGTGTGGGGCGGGTTGATCACAAACATGCCGCTGGCGGTGAGGCCGGGGCGGTCCTCCGGCCCATGGGTCGGATCCTGGCCAATCGCCAGCGTGGCGTGGAGCCAAGGGCGCTTGGCCTGGGTGCTCAGCGTCTTCAGGCGGCGCGGCAGATCGTGTGCCTCGGGCCGCGGAATGATCGGGTACCAGACCAGGTAGGTACCGGTGGGGAAGCGCCGGAGCGCTTCTTGTATGCAGGCGCTCACTCTTGCCGTAGTCGTTCTTGATCTCGTAGCTGGGATCGATCAGCACCAGCGCGCGCTTGGAGCCAGTGGCCGAAGGCGGTGGTGGCAGCAGCGGCTTGAGCCCTTCAAACCCGTCTTGCCGGCTGACCGCGATCTGGCGCCCGGCGCCGAGCTGCGCAATGTTGGCGTCCAGCGTCTTGCCGTCGGTGGGGTGCAGCTCAAACAGCTTCAGGCGGTCCCGAGCCGAATCGCGCAGCAGGGTTTGCAGCACGAACGGCGAGCCTGGATAGACGCGCAGGCTGCCAGAGGGATTGAAGCCCGCAATCAGGTCCAGGTAGTCGTCCAGCGCGGGGCAGGCGGGAACGCCGGCGCCCTGGGCTGGCCGCAGTGCCGCCATGAGCTTGACGATGCCGTCCTTGGCCTCGCCACCGGTTTCGGTGTAGTCGCCGTCCAGCCGGTACAGGCCAGCGCCCGCGTGGGTGTCCACCAGCGTGATCGGCGTCTCCTTCTCCATCAGGTGGCGCAGGGTGGCGATCAGCGTGGTGTGCTTGAGCACATCGGCGTGGTTGCCGGCGTGGAAGGCGTGTCGGTAGCTGAACATGGTGGGTGGATGGTAGCGCCACCGACACACATGCCCGAGAAAACTTGTGCGCACTGGCCAAAACTTCGTACAATCGAGGGCTTCGCAGCGCACAACCAGGCTCCGCGGCGAAGGCAAATGATCGGGCGATTCAAAGTGCCCGGCGCTTTGCAAACCCACCTAAGAGGTTTCCAGCAGAGAAACACCGACCGTGGAAAAGAGCCGCCAAACCCTCTTCAACAGAGAAACTCATGACCAAAACGTTCAGCGCCAAACCCGCTGACGTGACGCACGAGTGGTTTGTGATTGACGCGACCGACAAGGTCCTCGGACGAGTTGCCAGTGAAGTGGCTCTCCGTCTGCGCGGCAAGCACAAGGCCATTTACACGCCTCACGTCGACACCGGTGACTTCATCGTCATCATCAACGCGGCCAAGATCCGCGTCACGGGCAACAAAGCCCAGGACAAGATTTACTACCGCCACTCCGGCTACCCGGGCGGTATCTACGCCACCAACTTCCGCGACATGCAGGCCAAGCACCCTGGCCGCGCGATCGAGAAGGCCGTCAAGGGCATGCTGCCCAAGGGTCCGCTCGGTTACGCCATGATCAAGAAGCTCAAGGTGTACGGCGGTGCCGAGCATCCCCACACCGCCCAACAGCCGAAAGTGCTGGACATCTGAAGGAGCCAGCAATGATTGGTGAATGGAACAATGGCACCGGCCGTCGCAAATCCAGCGTCGCCCGGGTGTTTCTGAAAAAGGGCTCCGGCCAGATCGTGGTCAATGGCAAGGACATCCAGGCCTACTTCGGCCGTGAAACCTCCATCATGATCGCCAAGCAGCCCCTGCTGCTGACCAACCACGCCGAAACTTTCGACGTGATGGTCAACGTGCATGGCGGTGGCGAATCCGGCCAGGCCGGCGCTGTGCGCCACGGCATCACCCGCGCCCTGATCGACTACGACGCCACGCTCAAGCCCGAGCTGTCGCAAGCCGGTTTCGTGACGCGCGATGCGCGCGAAGTCGAGCGCAAGAAGGTCGGTCTGCGCTCTGCACGCCGCGCCAAGCAGTTCAGCAAGCGCTAACCGCCTGGCTGCCTGCTGCAAAAACCGCCCTCAAGCGTGCTTGGGGCGGTTTTTTGCTTTCTGGCATCTGGTTACGTTGGCTTGCACTTTTGGGACAAGAGGAACTTGAATGCGGTTTCGTCTGATGCGCAGAACGCCTGACCCACAGCACGCCGCGCATGTCGGTGCGCAGCGCCTTGCCGTGGCCGTTGCGCTGGCTGCTCGGTGCTGTGGTGCTGGGATTCTCTGGCGCGTTGACTCTATGGGCGTTCGAGTTTGGCAAAGACATTGCCGGTCTGGATCGCAACGCCAAGCAGGAGCTGGAGCGCCTGCGGGGTGAGGTGCGTGGTGTTGCGTGAGGAGCTGAGCAGGTCGCAGTCTGGTCTCCAACACGTCCGACAGTCTGCTGACCGCCGAGCGCGTGGCGCAGGAGCAAATGCCGCTTGCAGATGCGGCAACTGGAAGCAGAGAACCAGACGCTGCGCAACGACCTGGGTTTCTTCGAACGCCTGATGCCAGGCACCGGCAGCGAAGCGCTGGACATTCGGGGCTTGCAGGTGGAGCGGGTGGCCGAGAGCCAGATTCGCTGGCAGGCGCTGATGATTCAGGCAAAGAAAAATGCGCCCGAGTTCAAGGGCACGCTCGAGATCTCGTTCACCGGCACACAGGACGGCAAACCCTGGTCGACCGCGCAGGCGCTCCCAGAACGCGCGCGGTGGTGATTCAAGGGCTATCTGCGCGAAGAAGGCGTGGTGGATGTGCCGCCAACCGGCCGTGGTAAAAACAGTGACCGTCCGCATGCTGCAGGGCGGCACCGTGAAGGTCGGTGCAGACAGTCAAACTCTGATGACCGTACCCCGTTAGGAGACAAAGCCCATGTTTGGCAAGAAAAAGCAGCCACCGATCAAAAGCCTGATCGCACCAGGAACCCGGATTGAAGGCAACCTGACTTTTCACGACGGTTTGCGCGTGGATGGCGAGGTCGTGGGCGATATCCGCGCCAGCAGCGAGTCAGCCCAGCATCCTGGTGGTCAGCGAAGAGGCCAGCGTGACGGGACAGATACACGCGGATCACGTCATCATCAATGGCCGGGTCAAAGGTCCGGTGCATGCGCTGGAGCTGCTGGAGTTGCAGCCCAAGGCCCGCATTGAGGGCGATGTTTCCTACAAAGCGCTGGAAATGCACCAGGGCGCGACGATCGCGGGCCAGCTCAAGCCCATGGTGGGCGAGCTGGAAGACAAAGCCCACACTGAAACTGGCGGCAAACAACCTTTGAAAGCGTCTGCTGGCGTATTGGGCTACCATGTTTTCCATGGGTGAAAAGCCCGCAAGATCCATTCAACGCCGAAATGGCGTTCTCTTACACAGACGAGGTAAATCATGAGTGCAGTGGCTGAAAACATCCAGACCGAGATGCCCGCCCCGCTGGTCTTCACCGACAGCGCCGCGGCCAAAGTGGCCGAGCTGGTGGCCGAAGAGGGCAATCCTGAGCTGAAGTTGCGCGTGTTCGTTCAAGGTGGCGGCTGCTCTGGCTTTCAGTACGGCTTCACCTTTGACGAGGTGGTGAACGAAGACGACACCGAAATGACGAAGAACGGCGTGTCGCTGCTGATCGATGCGATGAGCTACCAGTATCTGGTGGGCGCCGAGATCGACTACAAGGAAGATCTGGAAGGCGCTCAGTTCGTGATCAAGAACCCGAACGCTGAAAGCACCTGTGGCTGCGGCTCCAGCTTCAGCATCTGAGGCTTTCAGTGCCCAACAAAAAAGGAGCCCCACGGCTCCTTTTTTGTTGGCGCATGCGGTCTGAGCGAGCGCGCTCACTCGGCGCTCGCCTGCTGCAGGGTCGCGGCGGCATCCAGCTCGATGCGCTGCTGCTGGGCCACCGCGTCGAACCTCGCCCGAAGGGCGGGGCTGATCGGGATGTTCTCGCTCTTGCGCGCAATCTCCAGCGGATCCTGGTGCACGCCGTTGTCGCGGAACTCGAAGTGCAGGTGCGGGCCGGTGGACATACCGGTGGAGCCGACCGCACCGATGAATTCGCCCTGCTCGACCCGTTGTCCCTTCTTCACGTCGATGCGGCTGAGGTGTGCAAACAGGGTGGATTTGTTGTCGCGGTGGCTGATTTCGATCACATTGCCATAGCCACGCTGCCAGCCGGCAAAAGTCACCACGCCGTCGGCGATGGTGCGCACCGGCGTGCCGGTTGGCGCGGCGTAGTCAACGCCCAGGTGGGCCCTGTTGCGCCCGAGAATCGGGATGAAAGCGCATGCCGTACCCGCTGCTCACGCGCGAAAACTCCAGCGGCGAGGCGAGGAACGCACTGGCGCGAGCTTTGCCCGTCAAAGCCGTAGTAGGCGCCCTTGTGATCCGTTTTCCTCGAACCACACCGCTTCGTGGTTGGTTCCGTTGTTGACGAATTCGGCACTCAGCACGCGGCCGGCGCGCAGGGTTTCGCCGTCGGCCTCCAGACTTTCGTAGACCACGCTGAAGCGGTCGCCTTGGCGCAGGTCGCGCCGGAAGTCGATGTCGGAGGAAAACATTTCAGCCAGCTTGCACCGCCACCGAGTCGGGCAGGTTGACCGCATCGGTGGCTGCGAAGAGCGAGCTGCGAATGGTGCCGCTCGCCAGTCTGGTCGACGCCTGCAAGTCGCCAGCTTCCAGTCGAGCCTGCAGGCCGGTATCGGTGCGCTCAACCACCAGCCGGTTGAACTGGCCCTCTTCGCTGCTCAGCCACCGCGCGGTCAGACGCTGCAGATCGCCGCGATCACTGGCTTGCGCATTCACCAGCTTCCCGGCTCGCCCGGTCAGCAGTTGCCGAGCGGTAGGGTCGTTGCGCAGAAAGGTGTCGGCCTCGCGGTCGCTCACACCCAGGCGCTGGAGCAGGGTCTGGGCAGTGTCTTCACGGCGAACCGTGTCGCTTCGGAACAGGGTGAGCGGCACCGGCGCTGCCAGCGCGTCGAGAGCCTCTGGCGCAATGGCGAAAGGTTGAACCACTTCGGTGACGGGCAGCTGGGCGGCGTCGGGCGCCAAGCGGGGCAATGCCAAAGGCGGTCACGCCGGTGCCCAGCAGCAACACGCCAAGGCCGCCCATGATGCGGCGAGGGTGGCGGGCCAGCGCGAGGCCTGCGGCTTGAGCGATTCGAGACAGTGGGGCGATCAGGGGGTGGGTCAAAATCCGGATCCTGTGTGCAGCGGGCACGCGCCACGCTGAAATGGTTGGGTCTGTTGCGGCAGCGCCGGGGGCGGCGGCAAGCGAGGTTTGCGCAAGTTTTGTTGTCTGCGGACAACGGGGCGGGCTCTAAAATGCCAACTCACCCGCAAAAATCACGGTCACAGCTTCCCATTCTATCGGGTCAGGGCTAACCGCAACTGGATTTCCGCTCATGAGTCAGGCCCAAACCGCAACCGAAAGTACTGGGAAATCCGGGTTGACCGAGCCAGAGTGGACGGACGGTGTTCGTGAAGCGATGGCTGTCAGCTTGCGCGGCTGCGAAGAGTTGCTGCCCCGCGACGACTGGGCGAAGAAGCTGGCCCGATCCGAGCGCACGGGCGTGCCGCTTGCGCATCAAGCTGGGCCTGGACCCGACCGCGCCCGACATCCACGTCGGACACACGGTGGTGCTCAACAAGATGCGCCAGCTGCAGGATCTGGGTCACCAGGTCATTTTCCTGATCGGCGACTTCACCAGCCTGATCGGCGATCCGTCCGGGCGCAACAACACCCGCCCGCCGCTCACACCCGAGCAGATCAAGGCCAACGCCGAGACCTACTACCGGCAGGCCAGTCTGGTGCTGGACCCGGCGCGCACCGAGATTCGCTACAACAGCGAGTGGAGCGAGCCGCTGGGCGCAGCGGGCATGATCCAGCTGGCCGCCAAGTACACCGTGGCGCGCATGATGGAGCGCAACGACTTCCACGACCGTTTCAAGGCCGGCACGCCGATCAGCGTGCATGAGTTTCTCTACCCGCTGATGCAGGGCTACGACTCGGTGGCGCTCAAGGCCGACCTGGAGCTCGGCGGCACCGACCAGAAGTTCAACCTGCTGATGGGGCGCCACCTGCAGGCGGAGTACGGGCAGGAGCCGCAGTGCATCCTGACCATGCCGCTGCTCGAAGGACTGGATGGCGTGGACAAGATGTCCAAGAGCAAGAACAACTACATCGGCATCTCCGAGCCAGCCAACACCATGTTTGCCAAGGTGCTGAGCATCTCCGACACGCTGATGTGGCGCTGGTACACGCTGCTGTCGTTCCTGTCGCTGGCCGAGATCGAGGCCTTGAAGAAGGAAACCGAAGGCGGGCGCAACCCGAAAGACGCCAAGGTGATGCTGGCCAAGGAGATCACCACGCGCTTCCACAGCGCAGCCGCCGCCGAAGCGGCCGAGCAGGATTTCGTGCAGCGCAGCAAGGGCGGTGTGCCCGACGAAATCGCCGAAATCAGCCTCTGCGGGGCTCCCATGGGCATTGGTGCGCTGCTCAAATCGGCGGGCCTGGCGGCATCGAACGGAGAGGCCAACCGCCTGATCGATGGCGGCGGCGTGCGCGTTGATGGCGTGGTGATCAGCGACAAGGGCCTCAAGCTCGATGCCGGCACCCGCGTGTTGCAGGTGGGCAAGCGCAAGTTCGCCCGGGTGACGCTGAGCTGATGCCGCAACCCATCTCCCCGGGGCAAACCGCGCTTTTGCTGGCCCCAAGCCGTCCATGAGCGCCGCTGCACTGAAATTTCTCACACCCCGCCGCCTGCTGCTGGTCTCGGCGGTGGTGGCGTTGATCACCATCGCGCTCAAGACCATGGCCTGGTATGTCACCGGCTCGGTGGGCTTGCTGTCGGATGCGATGGAGTCGGTGGTGAACCTGGCCAGCGCGCTGTTTGGTCTGGCCATGGTCACGGTGGCGGCGCGACCGGCCGACGACGACCATCCCTATGGGCATCACAAGGCCGAGTATTTCTCGTCCGGCTTCGAGGGCATTCTGATCATCGTCGCGGCACTCGCCATCATCTGGACGGCGGGCCACCGGTTCTTCGAACCCCAGCCGATCACGCAGGTGGGCTGGGGCCTGGCGCTCTCGGTGGCGAGTTCGGTGCTCAACGGCTTGCTGGCCTGGGTGATGTTTCGCGCTGCCAAGCTGCACCGGTCCATTGCGCTGGAGGCCGATGCCAAACACCTGGTGACCGATGTCTGGACCTCCGCCGGTGTCGTGGTCGGCATCACGCTGGTGCACTTCACCGGCTGGCTCTGGCTGGACCCGGTGGTGGCCATTGCGGTGGCGCTCAACATTCTCAAAGAGGGCTACCACCTCATCTGGCGCTCGTCTCAAGGCCTGATGGACGAAGCGCTGGAGCCCGAGGTGCTGGCCACCATCGAAGAGACCCTGGCGGGCTTTGCCCACCAGCGCGGCGAGATGGAGATCATCCGCTTCGACCATGTCACCACCCGCAAGGCCGGTCAGCGCCGCTTTGTCGACCTGCACATGCACATGCCCGGCTCGTGGACCCTGGGGCGTGCGGCGGCCGTTCGCATCAGCGTGGAGCAGGCACTGATGAGCGCGGTGCCTGGTCTGCGCGCCACCATCCAGCTGCTGCCCAGCGATGTGGAAGCCCACATTGAAGACCAGCGGGACCCACTGTGATCGCGCTGCTGCAACGCGTGAGCGAGGCCCGGGTGGCGGTGGGGAGCGAGATCGTGGGCCAGATTGGCGCCGGCCTGCTGGTGCTGTTCTGTGCCGAGCCCGACGATACCGAGGCGCTGGCAGACAAGCTGCTGACCAAGATCCTGAAGCTGCGCATCTTCGGCGACGAGCAAGGCAAGATGAACCGCAGCGTGCAGGACGTGGGCGGCGGCCTGTTGCTGGTGAGCCAGTTCACCCTGGCGGCCGACACCCGCAGCGGCAACCGGCCCGGCTTCACCGGCGCCGCGGCGCCCGCCCTGGGCGAAGCCCTGTTCAACCATTTCGTGGCGCAGGCCAGGGCGCAACATCCGACGGTTCAGACCGGTCGTTTCGCCACCGAGATGCAGGTGCACCTGGTGAACGACGGGCCCATCACCATCCCGCTGCGGATGACCGCCTGATCGGCCCCCGAGCCCTGAGCGGCCTCAGCGCTGGTAGGGGTCTGGCCAGCCCAGCCCGGCCAGAATCTCGGTTTCCCGAGCCTCCATCGCCACGGCGTCGGCCTCGCTGGTTTCGTGGTCCCAGCCCTGGGCGTGCAGCGTGCCGTGCACCAGCAGGTGCGCGTAGTGCTGCGCCAGCGATATGTTCATCGCCTTGGCTTCGGCTGCCACCACGGGCGCGCACAGCACCAGATCGGCCATCACCAGCGGCTCGGTGGCGTAGTCGAAGGTGAGCACATTGGTGGCGTAGTCTTTGTGCCGGTAGTCGCGGTTGAGCGCCTGGCCTTCTTCGGCGTCGACGATGCGCACGGTGATTTCGGCGTCGGCTTCCAGCGCGTGGCGAATGCGCGCGCCACCGCGTGGCGCGGCAGGGCGGCGCGGTGGCTCGCGGCGTCGGCGATCGCGCCGAATTGCAGCGAGAGGCTCAGCGAGGGCAGTGGCCATGAGTGCGGCCTCAGGTGGCGGCGCGGCGCGCGCGTTTGCGCGGGCGACGGTCGTCTGCGCTGGGACTGCGCGCGTCGTAGGCGTCGACGATGCGGGCCACCAGCGGGTGGCGCACCACGTCGGCGCTGGTCAGGCGGCACATGGCAATGCCCTGCACCCGCTTCAGCACCCGCTCGGCGTCGATCAGGCCGCTGAGCTGGGTGCGCGGCAGGTCGATCTGGCTCACGTCGCCGGTCACCACCGCCTTGGCGCCAAAGCCGATGCGGGTGAGGAACATCTTCATCTGCTCCACCGTGGTGTTCTGCGCTTCGTCGAGGATCACGAAAGCGTGGTTGAGCGTGCGCCCGCGCATGAAGGCCAGCGGTGCGATCTCGATCTGCTGGCGCTCAAACGCTTTCACCACCTTGTCGTAGCCCATCAGGTCGTAGAGCGCGTCGTACAGCGGGCGCAGGTACGGATCCACCTTCTGGCCCAGGTCGCCGGGCAGAAAACCCAGCTTCTCGCCCGCCTCCACCGCCGGGCGGGTGAGCACGATGCGCTGCACCGCGCTGCGCTCCAGCGCGTCGACCGCGCAGGCCACCGCCAGATAGGTCTTGCCGGTGCCGGCCGGACCGATGCCGAAGGTGATGTCGTGCGTGGCCATGTTGCTCCAGGTAGCGCGCCTGGGCTGGGTGTGCGGCCCTTGACCTCGCCGCGCCGGGTCTGCATGGCCAGCGCGTCGTCGCCGCCGGGCAGGGCGGTGTCGCCGCTGAGCATGAGCTGCACGGTTTCGGCGCGGGATCGGTTTCCTCGCCATCTCGTACAGCGCCTGCAAGGTCTCCAGCGCCTGATTGGCCTTGGCCTTGGGCCCTTCGATGCGGAACTGCTCGAAACGGTGCGCCACCTTGACTTGCAAGGCCGCCTCGATGCGTCCGGATGTGGCTGTCCATGGGGCCGCACAAATGGCCCATGCGCGTGTTGTCGGGCGGGGAGAAGGTGTGTCTGAGGATCAAACGGATAATCCGGTGAAGGCCTTGAGCGGCCCAGCTAACAAAGGAATCCCGCGATGATAGGCAAGTTGACCGGCACGCTGCTGGAAAAGAACCCGCCGCAGATCCTGATCGACTGCCACGGCGTGGGCTACGAGGTGGATGTGCCCATGAGCACCTTCTACAACCTGCCGGCGGTGGGCGAACGGGTGGCGCTGCTCACGCATTTCGTGGTGCGCGAAGACGCGCAAATTCTGTACGGCTTTGGCAGCGCCAGCGAACGCGAAGCGTTTCGGCAGCTGGTGAAGATCAGCGGCGTGGGCCCGCGCACCGCGCTCTCGGTGCTCTCGGGCATGAGCGTGGCCGATCTGGCGCAGGCCGTGACCGCGCAGGACAGCGGTCGCATCGTCAAGGTGCCCGGCATCGGCAAGAAGACCGCCGAGCGCCTGCTGCTCGAACTCAAGGGCAAGCTCGGCGCCGATCTGCCGCTGCCCGGTTCGGCCAGCGCGGTGGGTGAGTCCGCAAGCGACATCCAGCAGGCGCTGATGGCGCTGGGCTACAGCGAAAAAGACGCAGCGGCGGCGCTCAAGGCCTTGCCTGCTGGCGTGGGCGTGAGCGAAGGCATCAAGCTCGCGCTCAAGGCGCTGGCGAAGTAAGCTGGGGCGCTCATGAGCATTCAAACCGACGACTTCGCTCCCGCCCCCCGTGTGGTCTCGGCCGCACCGATTTCGCCCAAGGAAGAGGCCATTGAGCGCGCCCTTCGGCCCAAGCTGCTTGATGAGTACGTGGGCCAGATGAAGGTGCGCGAGCAGCTGGAAATCTTCATTGGCGCGGCGAGGAAGCGCGGCGAGGCGATGGACCACGTGTTGCTGTTTGGTCCGCCGGGGCTGGGCAAGACCACGCTCTCGCACATCATTGCGCAGGAGCTCGGCGTGAACCTGCGCCAGACCAGTGGGCCGGTGCTGGAAAAACCCAAGGACCTGGCGGCGCTGCTGACCAACCTGGAGCCCAACGATGTGCTGTTCATCGATGAGATCCATCGGCTCTCGCCCGTGGTCGAAGAAATTCTGTACCCGGCGCTGGAGGACTACCAGATCGACATCATGATTGGCGAGGGTCCGGCGGCGCGCAGCATCAAGCTCGATCTGCAGCCCTTCACCCTGGTCGGGCGCCACCACGCGCGCGGGCATGCTGACCAACCCGCTGCGCGACCGCTTCGGCATCGTGGCGCGGCTGGAGTTCTACACCGCCGAGGAACTCACGCGCATCGTCAAGCGCAGCGCCGGCTTGCTGAATGCGCCGACCGAGGCCGATGGCGCCTTCGAGATCGCGCGCCGCTCGCGCGGCACACCGCGCATCGCCAACCGGCTGCTGCGCCGGGTGCGCGACTATGCCGATGTCAAGGGCGATGGCCGCATCACGGTCGACATTGCGGCGCGCGCGCTCACCATGCTCGACGTCGACCCCGAGGGCTTTGACCTGATGGACCGCAAGCTGCTGGAGGCGGTGATCCACCGCTTCGACGGTGGCCCGGTCGGGCTGGACAACATCGCCGCCAGCATCGGCGAGGAGCGCGACACGATCGAAGACGTGATCGAGCCGTATCTCATTCAGCAGGGTTACCTGCAGCGCACGCCGCGCGGTCGCATTGCCACCCTGGCCGCTTACCGCCACCTGGGCCTGGCGCCGCCGCAGACCGATGCCGGTCTTTTTGCGCCCGGTGGCTGAGGCAGCGCCCGCATGACGTTTCCCGGCATGAACAAGCGCAACGTCTGGGCGGCGTTGCTGGCCGTGCTGCTGCTGGCGCTGGCGGTGCTCGCGGGCTGGTGGCGCGGCGCGCCGGCCGATGCGGTGGCGGTGCAGCCGCAAACGCTGGTGCGCACACTGCAGTTTTCCGCCCGCGTGGCCAGCCAGACCCGGGTGGATCTGGGCAGCACGCTGACCGGCCGGGTTGAGGCGGTGCTGGTGGAAGAAGGCGCTTTGGTCAAGCAGGGCCAGGCCTTGCTTCGGCTGGAGTCGCAGGAGCTGGCCGCTGCGCTGGCGCAAGCCGATGCCGCCGAGCGCCAGGCCGCCGCTCGGCTGGCGGGCCTGCGCAGCACCGGTCAGGTGTCGGCGCAGGCTGCGGTGAGCCAGGCCGATGCGGCAGCGCGGGCGGCGCAAGCGGCCTGGGTGCGCACCCAGCAGCTGGTGGCGCAGGGCTTTCTGAGCGACGCGGCGCTGGACGAATCGCGCCGCGCGCGCGAGGTGGCGCAGGCCCAGTTGGCCAACGCCCAGGCGCAGGCGCGCGCCAGCGGTGAGCGCGGTAGCGATCAGGCGCAGGCGCAGGCCCAGCTGGCCGCTGCGCAGGCCGCGAGCCAGGCCGCGCGCGCCAAGCTGGCGCAGGCCACGCTGCTGGCGCCGGCCGATGGCCGGGTGCTGTTGCGCGAGGTCGAGCCGGGGCAGATCGTGCAGCCGGGCAAGGCGCTGCTGGGGCTGGCGCTGGCCGGTCCGGTGGAGATCGTGGCGCAGGTGGACGAGCGTTTTCTCGACCAGCTGCGCGCGGGGCAAAGTGCCTCGGTGGTGGCCGATGCGTTTGCCGGTCAGCGCTTTGCGGCGCGGGTGTTGTCGATCGCGCCCTCGGTGGACGCGCAGCGCGGCTCCATCGAGGCCAGGCTGGCGCTGCAAGGCGCCGCGCCCGATTTCTTGCGCGAAGACATGACGCTGTCGGTCGAGGTGGAAACGGCGCGGCGCGAGGGCGCGCTGGTGTTGCCGCTCGCCGCGCTGCGAGCGCCCGCGGCAGACGGATCGCCGACCGTGCTGGTGAGCAAGGACGGCTATGCGCGCGAGCGCAGCGTGCGCCTGGGGTTGCGCACCTTGCAGGCGTTCGAGGTGGTCGATGGACTGGCCGAGGGCGATCAGGTGTTGCTTGGCGCGGCGCTGCAGGCCGGCCAGCGGGTGCGGGTGCGCGAGGTCACCTGGCAGCCAGGCGACACCGCGGGCGCGGCCGCTGCCCAGGACGCTGGCACCGCGCTGACCAGCGCCATGGGCCGCTGAGGCCGCGCCGCGCATGGCCTGGCTGGGGTTTGAGCGGCGGGTGGCCATTCGCTTTTTGCGCGAGGGCCGCATGCAGACGCTGCTGATCATCATCGGCGTGGCCGCGGGGGTGGCGGTGATCGCCTACATCTCCACCCTGATCGATGGCCTGCAGGCCAACACGCTGAACAAAACGCTCGGCGCACAGCCCCACATTTCGCTGCAGGCGCCCGACGAGGTGGTCACGCCGGCCGCGCCGCGTCTGCCAGACGCCACCGTGTTGTCCGAGGTGCAGGTGCGCTCGCAGCGCCTGCGCACCGTGGCCAACTGGCAGGCGCTGCTGCCGGTGCTGGAGCGCATGCCCGGCGTGGCAGCGGTCTCGCCCATGGCGGCCGGCTCGGGCCTGGCGCTGCGCGGCGAGGCCAGCCAGGCGATCTCGCTGCTGGGCGTGGATCTGGAGCGCTACGACCGCATCGTGGGGCTGCGCAGCAAGGTCGTCAGTGGGGTGGCGCGGCTGGCGCCGGGCGAGGCGGTGGTGGGGCGCGATCTGGCCGCCGACCTGGGCCTGCGCGTGGGCGATCGGCTGCGCGTGCAGACCACCGGTTCAAGCGACGCGCTGCGCGTGACCGCGCTGGTTGACCTGGGTGTGAAGGAGCTCAACCGGCGCACCGTGATCGTGCCGCTGCGCAGCGCGCAGAACCTGCTCGGCCTGCCCGGCGGCGCGACCAACATCGACCTCACGGTGGCCGATGTCTGGGCCGCGCAGGGCATGACCGAGGCACTGCGCCGCCAGCTGCCCTACCAGTTCGAGAGCTGGCAGGAGAGCAACGCGCAACTGGTCTCGGCGCTCAACGCGCAGTCGGTCAGCACCAGCCTGATCCGCGCGGTGGTGCTGGTGGTGGTGGTGCTCGGGATTGCCAGTGTGCTGGTGGTTTCGGTGGTGCAGAAGCAGCGCGAGATCGGCATTTTGCGGGCCATGGGCGCCACCCGCGGGCAGGTGTTGCGGGTGTTTCTGGTGCAGGGCGCGGTGGTCGGCGCGCTGGGCTCGGCGCTGGGCGTGTTGCTGGCCTGGCTGATGGTGGTGCTGTTCACCCGCTTCGTGCGCGGGGCCGACGGCCTGCCGCTGTTCGACATTTCGCTGCCTCCCGCGCTGGCGCTGCAGGTGGCGGCGGTGGCCACGGTTTGCGGCGTGCTGGCCGCCATTGCGCCAGCGCGCCGCGCCGCAGCGATGGACCCGGCCCAGGCGATCCGGATATGAGCGACCAGCCGCTGCTCGAACTCAAGCAGGTGCGCAAGACCTACAACCCCGGCTTGCCCAACGAAGCCGAGGTGTTGCACGGCATCGACCTGCGGGTGAACCCCGGCGAGTTCATCGCGCTCATGGGGCCTTCGGGCTCGGGCAAGAGCACGCTGCTCAACATCGTGGGTTTGCTGGAGCGCATGAGCGCCGGCAGCTACCAGCTGCAGGGCGAGGAAATGGTGGGGCTGGACGACGGCGGCCTCACGCTGCGCCGGCGCCGCCTGCTGGGCTTCGTGTTCCAGTTTCACCACCTGCTGCCCGCGTTCACCGCGCTGGAAAACGTGACCCTGCCGGCGCTGCTGGCCGAGGGCCGGGTGAGCGATGCGCAGCGCGAGCGCGCCAAAGACCTGCTCGATGCGGTGGGGCTGGCAGCGGCCTTGAACAAGCGGCCCTCCGAGCTCTCGGGCGGCATGCAGCAGCGGGTGGCGATTGCGCGCGCGCTGGTGACACAGCCACCGTTGGTGCTGGCCGACGAGCCCACCGGCAACCTGGACACCGCATCGTCCGACGAGGTGTTCGTGTTGCTGCGGCGCATGCACGCCGAGCGCGGCACCTCGTTTGTGGTGGTCACGCACGACGCCCGCCTGGGCGCGCGCTGCGATCGGCTGGTGGAGCTGGTCGATGGCCGGATTTCGCGCGATGAGTCGGTGGCCCCGGCCCGTGGCGGTTCGGTGTAACAAAAGGCTTTTCGCGTGCCAGAATCGGCCATGCCCAGCGCGTCTGAACCGATTTCGCCGGCCACGGAGCCCAACGCCCAGCAGGACCTGTACCGGGCCGCACTGGGGCCGGTGCACGCCGAGCACTATCTGCCCGCGTTTGCCCGTTTTGACGAGCGCGGCGCCAACGGCCCCACCTGGAACACCGCGGCCGCGCTGGGCAATCTGGTCTGGCTGGTGTACCGCCAGCTCTGGGGCGCGGCGGGTGAGTTCGCGGTGGCGCTGGGCATCTGGACGCTGATCGCTTACGGGCTGGCGGCCTGGGTCGACTTTCTGCCGCTGGGCGTGCGCGCCGGGCTGGCACTGGCCTTGCTGTTTTTGCTGTTGCTGGTGCCCGGCCTCTACGGCACGGCGCTGCTGCACGCGCAGGTGCGCCGGCGCATGATCGCTGCGGTCAAGCAGGCGGCCACGGTTGACGAGGCTTGCACCTTGCTGCGGTGGCGAGGCGCCGCCGAGCGCCGCCGTGGCGCCTGGGGTGTGGCGGGCTTGCTGCTGGTGGCGCTGCTGGCCGGCTGGGTCTGGGTGTCCTGGCCCGCGCCAAGCACTGCGTCAAGCGCTGGATCTGGAGCGGCGGCCCCGGTTGAGCAGGTGACCCCCGCTCCTGCTGCCCCGCCAGCCGAACCTTTGCCCGCCACACCGTCCGTGACAGCGCCCGACACCGCCGCCGCCGCGCCGATCGACGCGCAGCCTGCCGCCGCGCAAAGCCTGCCGCCAGCCGATTCGCCGCCCGTCTTACCAGCCGCTGCACCAACCGAAACCCAGCCGCCCAGCGCGGCGTCTGACGCTGCCGCACCACCGGTGGCCGCCGCAGCCGAGCCGGCTGCGCCCGAAGTGCCGGTGCGGATCAAGGCCTACGGTGTGAGCGTGGGTCTTTTTGCGGTGGCGGCCAATGCCGAGCGGGTTCAGCGCCAGCTGGAAGCCGCTGGCTTGCCGGTGTTGAGCGATCCGATCGAGTCGGCGCGGGGGCCGCTCACGCGGGTGCGCGTGGGGCCGTTCGACAGCCGGGATCAGGCGCAAGCCGCCGCCGACCGGGTGCGCGCGCTCGGGCTGGACGCCCGGGTTTATGCGCCGTGATCGCTGATCAGGTTTCTTTGCCTGTTGCGCCCCGCAGCCAGCCGATCACGATCAGGCACTGCGCCGCGTAGTAGCTGCCCAGCACCCAGACCGGCGAGTGCGGCAGTGGCGAGACGAAGCGGTTGATTGCCAGCGTGGCGTCGCTGACCAGAAAGCAGACGGCGCCCAGCGCCACCAGCCAGGCCGCGCCACCCAGCCGCTGCGCCCGCCCGATCGCCAGCGCGGCCATGGCGGCGATGGCCAGCACATACGCCGCCACCGGCGCGCGCAGCTCCGTCCGGCAGGCCGCCGCTCCACAGCACCGCGTAAACCAGCACTGCCACACCGCCCACAGCCAGCCAGGCGCGCGGGCTGGCGAACAGCGGCGCGTCTCGCCGCAGCAGCGCGATGTAGGCCAGGTGTGCCAGCAGAAAGGCCACCAGGCCCGGCATGAAATAGCCCGGGAACATCAGGAACACATCGCCCGCCAGCGAGCCCAGCAGCGCGGCGATCAGCCAGGCGTGACCCAGCTGCGATGTGGATGAAGCCCTCGGCCGCTGCCGTTGCCAGTGCCGCGCCACCACGGCGATGGCCAACAGCATGGTGAGCGGCTTGAACACGCGGTGCCACTCGATCAGCCCGCTGGCCGCGGTGGCCATGGCGAGCGCGCCGCACTCGATCATCAGCGCCTCGCCCACCGTGAGGCGGCCCTGCATCACCGCACCCACCGCCCACAGCCCCGCCAGCAAGACCGCGAACCAGACCGCGCTCTGCCACAGCGGCCAGCCGTCGGTGAGCCACAGGTAGGCACCCACGCCGGCCAGCAAGGCGGTGAACTGCAGCGCGGCAAAGCGCTGCACGGCGCGGCCCATGGGCGGCGCGTAGGTGCGCGTCTGCTGGATGTCGAAGTCTGGCTTGGGAAAGCGCGCGGCCACGTCGGCCGGCCGCCAGCCCGGCGGCTTGAGCCAGACGCGCAGCTTGTCGCCCCAGCGCCGCGCGTGCCAGCTGTCGTGCAGCAGCGTCGAGTACACCTCGGCATTGGCCCACAGCGGGTCCCAGCTGTTGAGCGGGCTGCGCGTGCCGTAGACGCAGCGCTCGCCATCGTCTTCGTCGGCATAGCTGCCAAACAGCCGGTCCCACAGGATCAGGATGCCGCCGTAGTTCTTGTCCAGATAGCGGTCGTTCACCGCGTGGTGCACCCGGTGGTTGGAGGGCGAGGCGAACACCCGGTCGAACCAGCCCAGCTTGCCGATCTGCTGCGTGTGAATCCAGTACTGATACAGCAGATCGACCAGCGCCACCACGCCAAACACCAGCGGCGGCACACCGGCCAGCGCCATCGGCAGGTAGAACACCCAGCCGAACAGCGCGCCGCTGCTGGTCTGGCGCAGTGCGGTCGAGAGGTTGTAGTCCTGGCTCTGGTGGTGCACCACGTGAGCGGCCCAGAAGACCGCGCTGCGGTGGCCGGCGCGGTGCAGCCAGTAGTAGCAAAAATCGTAGAACACCAGCGCCAGCAGCCAGCCCAGCGGCGTGGTCCAGAAACCGGTGTCGGGCACCAGCGTGACCGCGCCGAACACCGCCGTGTAGATGCCGATGCGCAGCAGCCGGGTGAACACCGCGCTGACCTGGCTCAGCATGCCCAGGCCGATGCTGGTCACCGCGTCGTCAAAGCGGTAGGTGTTGCGTCCGCGCGCGCGGCCCACCGCGTACTCGACCGCGATCAGCGCCAGAAACACCGGCGTGGCAAGAACGATGATCTGGCTCGGGCTCATGCTGGCCGGGTCAGGCGAGTGCGCCGCGCGTGTCGATCGTGATCAGGCGCTCGACCTGGCCGGCGTCGAGCCCGCCACGCACGCCGATGGCGAAGTCGTGCAGGTTCACCGTGGGGTCGCAGTGACCGGGCACCAGCCAGATGGTCTCGCCCAGCGCGGGCAGCGCTGCCGCGCCGTCGGCTGCGCGCAAGATGCCGTGCTCGTCGCCGCCGTTGGCGTAGGTCAGTCCGCCGGGCAACCACACGGTGGGCAGGCCGCTGTCGATCGCGTGGCTCTTGTGGCCGGCGTCGCAAACGGCGTGGTCGGCCGCCAGGCTCATCACCGCGCTTTTGATGAACAGCGCGTGCTCGAACACCGGCGCCGCCGGATCGGCCTGGTTGGCCGCGTAGTCGGCGTCCATGAACAAATAGGAACCCGCCTGCAGCTCGCCCCACACACCGCTGGCGGCTTCGCGCACGAAGCTGCCGGTGCCCGCGCCGGTGACCAGCGGCACGGCGATGCCCGCCGCGCTCAATGCCGCCAATGCCTGGCGCACGGCGGCTTCGGACGCGGCCAGCGCGGCATCGCGCTCGGCGCTGGCGCGGCGATGCTGCGCACTGCCGTGGTAAGCCTGCAGGCCGGCAAAGCGCAGGGCAGGCTGGGCCAGCAGATGCTGCACCAGCGCCAGCACCTCGGCCGGCGGCACGCCGCAGCGGCCGTGGCCCACGTCGATTTCCACCAACACATCGATCGCCGCCGGGCTTGTGACGTTCGCTTTTTGCAAGGCTTCGGCCAAACGAACGATGCCCAAAGCGCTGTCGACCGCGATCGCAAAACGCGTGGGCAGTTCGCGCACCGCCTGGGCCAGTCGGGTCAGCTTGGCCGGGGCGATCACCTCGTTGCTGATGTAGATGTTGCCCACGCCGGCCCGGGCCAGCGCCAGCGCCTCGTCGGTTTTTTGCACGCACACGCCGACCGCGCCATGCGCCATCTGCAGTCTGGCGATCTCGGCGCTCTTGTGCATCTTGGCGTGCGGCCGCAGGCGCAGGCCGCGCGCGCGGCAAAAATCGGCCATGCGCGCCAGGTTGCGCTCCATGGCGTCGAGGTCGATCACCAGCGCCGGTGTGTCGACGCTGGTCACGCGCTGGCCCACCCAGCCCAGCGCGCGCTGCCAGCGCTCGCGCGCGAAGTGGCCAAAGTCAGGTGGTGCGTTCATCGAGGCTGCCTTGTTGAAGGTGGTTGGTGTCGGCCCAGCCCACCAGACCCAGGCCTTCGGGGCTCCAGAGCAGGCGGTTGATGGCGGTGTTGGTCAGTTCCCAGCTGCGTGGCGCCTGCAGATCCAGCCGCGTGGCCAGCCGGTAGAGCATGTCGAGCACGCCGCCGTGCGCCACCATCAGCACCTGCTCGCCCGGATGGCGCGCGGCCAGCTCGTCCACGGTGGCCACCACGCGCGCCTGCAACTGCAGCAGCGACTCGCCACCGGGCGGCGCAAAGTTCGGCACCCGCTTGCGCCAGGATTCGATCTCCACCGGCCAGCCCGCTTCCAGTTCGGCCCAGGTCTTTCCCTCGAAGCTGCCAAAGCCGCGCTCGCGCAGACCGATGTGGACTTGCACCGGCAGGCCGTGCCGCTCGGCCACGGCTTGCGCGGTTTCCCGGGCGCGCGACAGATCGCTGGCGTAGCAGGCGGCGATCGGCTCGGCGTGCAGCGCCTGCGCCAGCTGCTCAGCTTGCCAGCGGCCGTGGTCGTTCAGCGCGATGTCGGTGTGACCCTGGATGCGCGTGTCGCGGTTCCAGGCGGTTTCGCCGTGGCGAACAGCAAGGATTCGGGTGGCTTGCAAGAAGGCTCCTGTTGAAGATGGCGGTGTGCGGAGCGTCGATCCTACGACGGGGGTTGTTCAACCGAAACGGCAAAGCTTGTGAACAAAGGCAAGGAAAGCACCGCAAGCTCAGCGGTATTCGTTTGGGATGTTGCTTGCCCGTGCGTCAAAATGTATCCATGTCGAGCAGCGCGCCCCACATCGAAGAGGATTTCTCCAGTCTCTTCGCCTTTTTGCCCATCGGCGCTTACCGAAGCCTGCCCGATGGACGCATGTTGCGCGGCAACCCGACGCTGGTGCGGCTCAATGGCTACGAGACCGAGGCCGATTTCCTGGCGGGCGTTGTCGACATTGCGCGCGAATGGTACGTCGATCCGACCCGGCGCGAGGTCTTTCGCGAGCTGATGGCGCGCGATGGCTGTGTGCGCGATTTCGTTTCGGAAATCTGGCGCCACAAGACCCGCGAACGCATCTGGATCTCGGAGAACGCCCACGTTGTTCACGACGCCGATGGCAAGGTGCTTTTCTACGAGGGCACGATAGAAGACATCAGCGAGCGCATGCGCGACCAGCGCACCTTGCAGCAAAGCGCTGACGACCTTCGGCTGCTGACCGCGCAGGTACCCGGGCTCGTGTACGTGGTTGCCGTGGACCCGCAGGGCAACCGCCGTTTTCGTTTTGTGAGTGAGGGCATTCGAGGCATCTACGGGGTGGAGCCTCAGGAGCTGATGGACGACCCCGATGCGGTGAACCGCTTTCGGCATCCAGACGACCAGGCGCCGCTGGAGCGGGAGTTGCGCGATGCCCGGCGGGCATCCAACTCGCTGGGCTTTGAATTTCGCATCGTCATGCCCGATGGAGACGTGAAGTGGCTGCTTCGGCGCTCGCAGCGTGATGCGGCAGGAAGGTGATCTGCAGGTGCGCGTGGGGGTGTTGATCGACATCACCGAAAACAAACGCACCGAGCTCGCGCTGCGCGAGGCCGAAGGGCGCTGGCGGCTGGCGATGGAGGGTGCGGGCGATGGCGTGTGGGACTGGAACCTGAGCACCGGCGACGAATACTTCTCAGCGCGCATCAAGACCATGTTCGGTTTCACGGAAGACGAACTGCCGGATCTGGCCGTCGAGCTCGACCGCCGCACCCATCCTGATGATCTGGCCCAGATGCAGCGCGACCGCGCCGCACACCTCGCTGGCGAAACGCTGGTCTACCGCAATGAGCACCGGGTGCAATGCAAGGATGGCTCCTGGAAATGGGTGCTCTCGCGTGGCGTCGTGATCGCCCACGACGATGAAGGCAAGCCTTCTCGCATGGTCGGTACCCACAGCGACATCACCGAACTCAAACATGCAGAGGCCCAGCAACGCTTGCTGGAAGCGCAGCTGCGGGAGTCGCAGAAGATGGAAGCCATTGGCACGCTGGCGGGTGGCGTGGCGCACGATTTCAACAACCTGCTGGCCGCCATTCTGGGCAATCTGGCGCTGGCCCGCGAAGATGTGGGTCCCGGGCACCTCGCTCAGGAAAGCCTGGGCGAGATCAACCGCGCGGCGATCCGTGCGCGTCAGCTGGTGCAGCAGATTCTGGCTTTCAGCCGCCGCCAGGCCCAGTTGCTGACCCACCAGCCGCTGGCGCCGCTGGTGGAGGAGGCGCTCACACTGATGCGTTCTCTGCTGCCGGCCGGGGTGAAACTGACCACGCGCATGGGGGGAGGCGATCTGCCCGTGCTGGCCGATGCCATGCAGATACAGCAGGTGTTGATGAACCTGTGCACCAACGCCTGGCAGGCGCTGGATGGCCGTCCGGGCGAGGTCACGGTGGCCTTGCGGCCGGTGCGCCTGGATGCCGCTCGCGCCTTGCAGGTGGGTGGCATTCCCGCGGGCATGTATGCCAGCCTGAGCGTGGCCGACAACGGACCCGGCATGGACGCGACCACCCAGCAGCGGATCTTCGAGCCCTTCTTCACCACCAAGGCGCCCGGCGCCGGCACCGGCCTGGGGCTGTCCGTGGTGCATGGCATCGTGAAGGCACACAACGGCGCCATTGCGCTGAGCAGTCGCCCGGGAGAGGGCGCGCGCTTCGACGTCTATCTGCCGCTGGCCGGCGCCGCAGAGGCGCCGGCAGTGGCTGCGCCCGCGGTGCCAGCCGCAGCGCTTCCCGCGTCGGCATCTGGCCGGCATGTGATGTACGTGGACGATTACGAGGCCATGGTGTTTCTCGTCGGGCGGCTGCTGCGCAAACAGGGCTACCGGGTGAGCACCTTCACCTCGGGGGAGTCGGCCTTGGCCTGGATACGCGAGCACCCCGATGCGATCGACCTGCTGCTGACCGATCAGAACATGCCCGGCATGTCGGGCGTGGACCTGGCGCGCGAGAGCCGTCTGGTTCGGCCGGACTTGCGGGTGGCCATCGTCTCGGGGCATGTGAACGACAGGCTGCTGGCCGAGGCCAGTGCGGTCGGTGTGCACGAGGTGATGGCCAAGCAGGACAGCATGGACGCCCTGGGCGAGGCGATCCGGAATCTGCTGGCGGCGCAGCTGGCGCCGCGCTGAGCCGGTTGCAGCGCCTTCGGTTCGGCGGTTAAGGCAGCACCCGGTCGATCACCAACTTCACATCCGCCGAGCCCACCTTCACGCCCACCACGCGGCCTTCCAGGTCGCCGGGCTGGGCGATTGGGTTGCCCGACTTGGAAATGCGGGCCAGCAACACCACCTCTTCGTGGTTCGACAACACGTTCGCGGGGTTCATGGCCATGCTGTCGTTCAGGCTGAAGGGCAGCGGGAACGCGCCCATGGAGACGCGGGCGGCGGCCAGTGGCGGGCCACTTTCGCCCGCGCGGGCAATGAGGTAGATCGTGTCCTGCTCACCAACCTTCGCCTTGAGCGCATCGGCAATTTCCACGCTGCCACCGACGCTGGCCTTTGGCCCGGCGGCCACCTGTGCATCCGGGGCGGAAGCTGCCGGGGCGCCAGCCGCCGGAGCGCCGCTGGCGGACAGAGCCAGTTGAGCGGCTTCGTTGCGCATCGCCAGAATGTCCTGCGCATAAGGTGTTTCGGGCGTCAGCAACTGGTACAGCCGGCCGAGAAACTGGGCCGCCTGGGCAAATTCCTGGTTCTGGTAGGCGTGGATGCCAGCCAGTTCAAGGCCCTTGCGGTTGTCTGGTTCGGCTTGCAGGGCCATCCTCACCAGCTCGATCGGCCGGCCAGCCAGCACCAGGTTGCTGGTCATGGCCAGTGCCTCGGCGTACCCGCTCATGACGGCGGGCTTGGTGGGCATCAACTGGTAGGCCTGCTGGTAGGCGGCCAGTGCCTCGGGCCAGCGCGCCAGCAGGCCGTTGGCCGTGGCCAGCGCCTCCCAGGCTTCGCCCTCGGTCGGGTTGGACTGGGTGCGCTCTTCCAGCTGCTGGATCATCCGCATCACATCTTGCGCGCTGGGCGCGGCGGCGAAACCAGCGTCGGTTTGTCCGCCGGCCGCCGCGGTCAGAACGCCAGGGTTGCCGAACCAGACGTACAGGCCGATCGCCGCCATCGGCAGCGCCGCGGCCAGCGTGAACCCGAGCCGGCGGCTGGCCTTCGGTGCCGACGCACCGTCTTCCTGCGCCAGCGCGTCCTCGGCGGCGCGGGTTTCCAGTTCCAGCTTGCTGGCCAGGAACTGCTCTTCTGACAGCTGGCCGCTGGCCCGCTCGTTGTTCAGATCTTTCATCTGGTCGCGGTAAACGGCCAGGTTGATGTCTCGGCGTGCCGCCTGCTGGCGCCCGTCCTGCTGGCTGCGCAGCAAAAAAGGCAGCACAAAGGCCAGGGCGAGGGCGACCGCCACCGCGGCGGCGCCCCAGAAAAGGGTGACGGACCAGAACAGATTCATGGCTTGTCTTCCAGCAATCGGGCAGCGGCGGCGAGCTGCGCACTGCTCACCGGCTCACCCTTGAAGGTGCGGCGCGCGCGCAGCGCCACAAACCAGACCAGAGCACCAAAGCCGAGGAACAGAAACGGTCCCAGCCACAACAGGTAGGTCACCGGTTTGAAGGGGGGGCGAAACAGCACGAAGTCGCCGTAGCGGGCGGTCAGGAAAGCGAGCACCTCGGCATCGGTTTTGCCGGCCTTCATCAGGTCCCGGATTTCCTCACGCATGGCGCCCGCGAGTTCGGCTGGCGATTCCGAGAGGGACTCGTTCTGGCACACCACGCAGCGCAGTTCACGCGACAAATGGTTCAGCCGCGTTTCGATTGCCACATCTTCAAACAGCGGTTGTGCGGTGGACGGGGTGGTGGGCGAGCCGTTGGCCGGCTCGTTGGCCAGAAGGGGCAGGGACACGGCGAGCACAACGCTCAGCAGGCCCAATTTCATGCGGGAATCACTCATGTGCCCAATTCCTTGAGTTTTGGGACGAACTTGTTTTGCCAGACGTCCAGATCGATCGGGCCCACGTGTTTCAGCCGCACGATGCCGGTCTGGTCGATCACGTAGGTCTCGGGGGTGCCGGTCACGCCCCAGTCGATCCCGACCCGGCCAGACAGGTCATCGGGCACCGCCACGTAGGGGTTGCCGGTGCGCGCCAGCAGCTCCTGTGCCTCGCGGGTCTTGTCTTTCCAGTTCAGCCCGACGATGGGTGGTGCCGTGCCGCTTTGGGCCAGCGCCATCAGCAGCTTGTGTTCGACTCGGCATGAGACGCACCACGGCGCCCAGACATTGAGCAGCCAGACCTGGCCCTTCATGTCGGCCGGGCTGAAGTCTTGCGCGGCATTGCCCACCACCGGCAGGCTGAACGTGGGCGCCGCGTTGCCGATGAAAGGCGAGGGCACTTCGCGCGGGTTGAGGAACAGCCCTTTGGCGAAAAAGCCCACCAGCACCATGAAAAAAAACAGCGGCAGCCATCGCTTCATCGCTCAGGCTCCCTGCGTGGCTTGCCCAGCCGGCGCGCGCGCCTTGGCGCCAATGCGGTAACGCCGGTCGGACGCCGCCAGGAAGCCACCGACCACCATGAACAGGGCGCCCAGCCACAGCCAGTTGATGAAGGGCTTGTAGTAAAGCCGCACGGCCCAGGTGGTGAGCTCGTTGTTCAGCGGCTCACCGAGCGAAACATAGAGGTCGCTGAACAGGCTGGGGCGCACGGAGGCCTCGGTCATCACCGAGCCCGACCGGTTGTAGATGCGCTTCGCCGGGTACAGCCTGAATTGCTCAGCCCCGTCCTTGCTCACAACGACGGTGCCACGCGTGCCCTCGTAGTTGGGACCGGAGTAGTTTTCCGTGCCCATGAAGGTCAGGGTGTAGCCAGCCATCTGGGCTTGCTCACCGACGTTCATGCGCACGTCGAACTCCTGCTCGTAGTTGACCACCATGGTGATGCCCGCCACGCCAATCGCCAGGCCCAGGTGAGCCAGGTGCATGCCCCAGAAAGCGCGCGGCAGGTTGGCCAGCTGGCCGGCGGTTTTGACGCGCTCGCGAAACGCGATCAGCACCGTGAGCAGGATCCAGGCCGAGAGCCCCAACCCCAGCACGGCCCAGGGCTTGTAGCCCTCCAGGGTCAGCGGCAGCAGCAGGCCGGTGGCCATGGCAATGGCCAGCGCCCATTTCAGGCGTTTGAGGACGTCGGGCACGCTGTCGCCCTTCCAGCGCAGCAGCGGACCCACGCCCATCAAGAACAGCGCCGGCGCGATCAGGGGCACAAACACCGCATTGAAATAAGGCGGGCCGACCGACAGCTTGCCCAAGCCCAGGGCATCGATGAACAGCGGGTACAGCGTGCCGAGCAGCACGGCGGCCACCGAAGCCACCAGCACCACGTTGTTGGCCAGCAGCAGCGACTCGCGCGAGAACCAGGTGAAGGCGCCGCCGGCCACCATCTTGGGCGCGCGCCAGGCAAACAGGGCCAGCGAGCCACCCACCACCAGCAGCATGAAGCCCAGAATGTAGGCGCCGCGCTGCGGATCAACCGCGAAGGCGTGCACCGAGGACAGCACGCCCGAGCGCACCAGGAAGGTTCCCAGCAGCGAGAGCGAGAAGGTCATCAGGGCCAGCAGCACGGTCCAGGCTTTGAAGGCGCCGCGCTTTTCCGCCACCGCCAGCGAATGGATCAGGGCGGTGCCCGCCAGCCAGGGCATGAACGAGGCGTTTTCCACCGGGTCCCAGAACCACCAGCCGCCCCAGCCGAGTTCGCGGTAAGCCCACCAGCTGCCGAGCACGACGCCGAGCGTCAGAAAGGCCCAGGCCACGGTGGCCCAGGGCCGCGACCAGCGCGCCCAGGCGGCATCGAGCCGGCCAGACAGCAGCGCAGCGACCGCGAAGGAAAACGCCACCGCGAAGCCCACGTAGCCCATGTAGAGCATGGGCGGGTGAATGATCATGCCCCAGTCCTGCAGCAGCGGGTTCAGATCGCTGCCCTCGGCCGGGCCGGGGAACTGGCGCAGGAACGGGCTGGAGGTGATCAGCAGCAGAGACAGGAAGCCGACCGAGATCAGGCCCATGACGCCGAGCACGCGCGCCACCATTTCTTCGGGCAGGGTGCGCGAGAAGGTGGCCACCGCGATGGTCCAGACGGCCAGGATCAGCGACCAGAACAGCAGTGAGCCTTCGTGTGAACCCCAGGTGGCGGTGACGCGGTAGAACGCCGGCAGGTTCGAGTACGAATTGCTGGCCACGTTGATCACGGTGAAGTCGTTGGTCAGGAAGGCGTAGACCAGGCACAGGTAGGCGATGCTGGTGAAGGTGAACTGCCCCCAGGCCGCCGGGCGCGCCACCGCCATCCAGTTGCGGTTGCCGCGCTGCGCGCCAGCCAGCGGCAACACCGCCTGCGTGATGGACAGCAGCAGGGCCAGGATGAGGGCGAGGGTGCCGATTTCGGGGATCATGAAAAAATTCCTTGGTTGCCAGACGCTCAGCCAGCGCAGCGCCTGTGACCACCACGCGCGGCCAGAAGTTTCCGCTGTGGCCCGGCGCGGTGGCGTTTCGAATCAATACGATTTCAGGGTTTTCCCGGCTTCCTTGGCCTGCTCCAGGGCGTGGGCGGCTTCGGGCGGCATGTAGTTCTCATCGTGTTTGGCGAGCACCCGGTTGGCGGTGAACAGGCCATCGCTGCCCAGCTTGCCGTCGGCCACCACGCCTTTGCCCTCAGCGAACAGGTCGGGCAGGATGCCGGTGTAGACGGCTGGAATCAGCTGGGCGGTGTCGGTCACCACGAAGCTGGTGGTCAGGCCGTCGGGCTCGCGCTTGACGCTGCCTTCTTTCACCAGACCGCCGATGCGAAACACCCGGTCGACCGGCGCTTTGCCCTGGTGCACATCGGTGGGCGAAAAAAAGAACACCAGGTTGGACTGAAAGGCATTGAGCACCAGCGCCGCTGCGCCGCCCAGGCCCACCAGCGCAACCGCAATCAGCGACAGCTTCTTGTACCGGGATTTCATCGTTCAACTCCTTCTGGTGTCGCGTCCCATTGACGCATGCGCAGCAGGCGGCGGCGCGATTGGGCGGCCTCGCGCCGCAGCCACACGATCTCGGCGAGCACGCAGATGGCGGTGACGCCGTAGGCGCTCCAGACGAAAAAGCCTCGGCCACCCATGCTCCAGAATTCAGACCAGCTTGCCCATTCCATCTCAGGACTCCTTATCCAGCATTGCCCTCACCCACTCGGTTTTTCGCTCGCGTTCCAGGATGACGCGGCGCACCCGCGAGAAGGTTGCGGCGATGGTGTAAAGCCAGGCAGAGGCCGTCATCAGGAGCAAACCCTGCAGCATGGTAGCGGCCATCCTGGGCGCGTGCGAGACGCCCACCGAAGACCCTTGATGGAGGGTGTTCCACCAGACCACCGAGAACAGAATGATGGGCACATTGACCACGCCAATCAGGGTCAACAGGGCGCCGGCGCGGTCGCTGCGCTTGACGTCGTCGATCGCGGACCAGAGCGCCAGGGTGCCGATGTAGAGAAACAGCAGGATCAGGGTTGAGGTCAGGCGCGCGTCCCAGACCCACCAGGTGCCCCACATGGGCTTGCCCCACACCGCGCCGGTCCACAGCGCAACAGCGGTGAGGATGGCGCCGGTCGGCGCCAGCGCCCGCATCATCATGAAGGGCAGGCGGGCGTTGAACGCCAGGCCAATGGCGCCCCAGAACGCCATCACCAGGTAGATCAGCATGCCCATCCAGGCGGCCGGCACGTGGATGAAGATGATGCGGTAGGCCTCACCCTGCTGGAAATCGGTGGGCGCAACGAAGAAGCCGACGTACAGGCCCAGCACGGCAAGAAGGCCCGCCGCCCAGGCGGCCCATGGGATGGCTTTGCCGGCCAGGTGGTAGAACGTGCTTGGGGCAGCGTAGTGATAGAAATTCATTCCAGAGACACCCTCAGGGAAGCGGCTGCGATCCAGGGCGCAACCAGAAACGACACCAGCAGGAAGGCGCCGAGCAGCGACAAATGCGCTTCAGCGCCGGTGCCTGCCATCACACCATCAACAGCGCCCGCACCAAAGATCAGGGCCGGCGTGTACAGCGGCAGAATCAGCAGCGTCAGCAACACGCCGCCACCGCGCAAACCCAGCGTGAGCGCCGCGCCCGCCGCGCCCAGCAGGGACAAAATGGGCGTGCCCAGCGCCAAGGAAAATACCAGCACCGCAATGGCCTCGCCTGGCAGGTTGAACTGGATGCCCAGCACCGGCGCCATCAGCAGCAGGGGAATGCCGTAAACCAGCCAGTGCGCCGTGGCCTTGCCCAGCACCAGCAGCACGGTGGGCGCTGGCGACAGCACCATCTGCTCCAGGCTGCCGTCGCGGTGGTCGTCTTCGAATAGTCGGGAGAGCGACAGCAGCGAGGCCAGCGTGGCCGCCACCCACAACACGCCCGGGCCGATGCGCTGCAGCAACTCGGGCTCGGGTCCGACACCCAGCGGAAACAGGCTGGACACCATGACGAAAAAAAACACCGCGGTCAGCCAGTCGCTGCGGCGGCGCGCGGCGAGCGTGAGGTCGCGCTTCAGCACGCTGATGAAGAACCGCCCCATCTCAGACGGCCTCGGCGCTGGCTGGTGCAGGAACCGGAGCCTCGCCGACCAGCAGGTGCTGCACGCTCGCGCCTTGCAGGTTCATGGTCTGGTGCGTGGTGGCCACCACCAGACCGCCCGCTTGCAGGTGTTCGCGGATCAGGCTCTCCACCAGCGCCACGGCGTGCGTGTCCAGCCCGGTGAGGGGTTCGTCCAGAATCCACAGGCTGGCGCCTGCCAGCAGCAAGGCAGACAGCGCGACGCGGCGGCGCTGGCCGAACGACAGCGCGCGACACGGCAGGTCGAGGCAGCGCGACAGGCCCAGCCGCTTGAGTGTGGCGACCGCTTGGTCGGTCTCGAAAACCCGGCTGTGCAAGCCCTGGTTGAAGCGCAGGTTTTCAAGCGGATCGAGCTCGTCCTTGATGCCGTTGGCATGCCCCAGGTAGGCCATCTCGCGGTGGTAGGTTTCGCGGCAACGCGAGATCGGCTCACCTCGCCAGCAGACCTCGCCGCTGTCGGGTCGGCCCAGGCCGGTGATCAAGCGCAGCAGACTGGTTTTGCCCTGGCCGTTGCCGCCTTGTACCAGCAGCAATTGCGCCTGGCCCAGACTGAAGTTCAGGCGCTGGAACAGCAGGCGCTCGCTGCGTTCGCAGGCGAGGTCATGTGCAGACAGCAGGGGGGCCGGATGGGTGTCCGTCATCGAAGGTGGTTTGGAGTCTCTGGGTCAAGGACCAATACCCTCGGTGCAACGCGAAACGAGGAAAAGAGCGAAGATTTTCTGCGTGAAAATGGTCGGGCGGATTGTAGGGTGCGGCCTGCTTTCGACGCATGCCAATAACCCTACACCGTATCGGGCCTGAGTTGCCCGCTTTGTTTTGAGAACAGAACCCATGACGTCTGAACCCAACCAGGGCATGCCCCGCATGCGCAAATGGCTGATCACCCTGGCCATCACGGCAGTTGTGCTTGCACTGGTCTGGAGCCAGCTGCCCCGCAGCCCGTACTCGACCGAACTCACCCGCATCGGCCAAGGACAGCCGGCGCTGGTGTTGGCCTACGACATCCAGTCCATGGGCGGCATGGAGGTGATGGCGATGATGGACGAGCTGCGGGGTGAGTACGCCGATCGCGTCGAGTTTCTGGTGGCGCCGCTGGGCGCACCGAACGGCCGTGCTTTTGGCCAGCAGCACGACGCTGTCAATGGCACGGTGGTGTTGTTTCTGGCCAGTGGCGCGGCGGTGGACAAAATGCACCTGCCCGCCAACACCGAGGCTTTGCAGCAAGCGCTGGAGGGTTTGCTGGCGCAGTCGCAGTAGCCGCCTCGGCTGACCCGGCCGTGGTGCGTTGACCAACGCGCGGGTTCAGCGCGGCAGGTCGGTGTTCACCTGCCGCACCCCTGCCGGTGGTGTGGGGAAGCCCTGAAGCGCTGCGTCCAGCATGGCGCCCCACAGCTCGGGCGTGCTGTTCCAGCGGCCATCGTGCGCCGCGTGGGTTTCGTAGACCACCTGGCCGTTGCCCGCGTTGCGGATCAGCAGCGAAACCTTGCGCTGGTAGTAAGGCAGGTCCATGCGCATGAACATCGGCGCCCAGATCACCTGTCCGCTGCCGGTCACCACATAGTTGCGCCCAGGAAAGCCGTAGCCACCCCAGTAGCCGAAGCCGTCCCAGGGCTCTTCCCACGGTGCGCGCGGCAGCTTCAAGGTGCCGGCGTCCACCTGCACCGTCCAGCGCGCCGACACACCCGATTCGGCCAGCGACCAGCCGTTTTTCGCCAGCGCGGTGCGGGTGAGCGCTTCGAGTTCGTTCTGGCCGCGCATCGCGTTCTCGGCGGACTGCGAGGGCAGGCGCTCAAAGCGGTAGATCTGCGGCGCCTGCGGGATCGGGCTGGCGGCCGACGCGGTCGCTGTGGCGGGCGATGGTGTGTCGGCCCAGCGCGCAAAACTCTGCACCTGGCTGTCCACCCGGTAAACGCTGGCACAACCACCCAGCAGACTGAGCGCCAGGGCGGCCATCAGCAGCGCAGCGCGGCGCGGCGCGGTGGCGGGCAATGAGAGACGGGTCATGGTGCCTCCAGGGAAGCGGCGGAAGGATTCGAAGGGCTCAGGAAACGGCGATGGGTATGACCGCGCGGCGCGCCGCTTCGTTCCCGGCCGGGCGCGGTTGATCCGCACCTGCCCCGCCATCGCCGTCATCGACCCTTGCGCGCTGCGGCACGATCGGCTCGGGCAATGGTTCGTCGTCAAACGCCTTGTCGCCGTCTGCATCGGCCACGCCGGTGGCGCGCAAAGTTTGAAACGGGTGCAGCTTGCGGTCCAGCAGGTGGCTGGGCACCACGTTTTGCAGCGCTGAGGCCATGTTCTCCAGTCGGCCCGGAAATTTCTTCTCCCAGTCGCGCAGCATGTTGCCCACCTGCTTGCGCTGCAGGTTTTCCTGGCTGCCGCACAGCGTGCAGGGAATGATGGGGAATTCGCGGATCTCGGCCCAGCAGGCCAGGTCTTTTTCGGCCACATAGGCCATGGGCCGGATCACCACATGCCGCCGTCGTCGCTCACCAGCTTGGCCGGCATGCCCTTGAGCTTGGCGCCGAAGAACATGTTGAGCAGCAGGGTCTGCAGGATGTCGTCGCGGTGGTGGCCCAGGGCAATCTTGGTGGCGCCCAGCTCGTCGGCCACCCGGTACAGAATGCCGCGGCGCAACCGGCTGCACAGGCTGCACATGGTCTTGCCCTCGGGAATCACGCGCTTGACGATGGAATAGGTGTCCTGGTTTTCGATGTGGAACTCCACACCCAGTTTCGTGAGGTAAGCCGGCAGGATGTGCTCGGGAAAGCCGGGTTGCTTCTGGTCCAGGTTGACCACGATCAGCTCGAAACGGATGGGTGCGCGCGCCTGCAGCTTCTGCAGGATGTCGAGCATGCCGTAGCTGTCTTTGCCGCCGGAGAGGCAGACCATGACCCGGTCGCCTTCCTCGATCATGTTGTAGTCGACGATGGCGCGACCCACCTCGCGGCACAGGCGTTTTTCCAGCTTGTGGTTTTCGTGTCGGGTTTTTTCGGTGTTCATCGTAAGCCGTTCTTGGTGGGCAAAGGCCCGATTCAGCAGCGGGTCACCACTGACCGGATTCCATCCGGATCGCCACTTCGCAGTCGTCAAAAATCTCCAGCTTGGCAATTTTCACCCGCACACCGATCACGCCGGGCAGCTGCATCAGCCGCCGCGCCAGTTTGCCGATCAGGCTCTCCAGCAGGTTGACGTGTTCGGCGGTGCACTCGTCGATGATGATCTGGCGCACCTTGCGGTAGTCGAGCACGTGGCCTGATGTCGTCGTCGTGCGGCAGCAGCGGCTGCTGGCCCTGGTTGAGCTCGGCGTCGACCTGGATCGGCTGCGGCGCGGTCTTTTCGTGATCCAGGATGCCCAGGTTGGCGTCGAAACGCAGGCCGGTCAGGGCCAGGATCTGGGTGCCGGTCTGGGTCTCGGTGGTGAGGTTCATGGTGTCTGCGGTCACATCAGCGAAAAATCGCGCTCGAAGCGCATCAGGTGCTGGCCACCGTCCACCAGCAGGGTGGTGCCGGTGATGGATCGGTTGTCCAGCGCAAAGGCCACCGTGGCGGCCACGTCTTCGGGTGTGGACGAGCGGCCCAGCGGCGACTGCCGGTGCAGCTCGGCGAACTTGTCGTCGCTGAGCAAGTGGCTGGTGAGCGTGAGCCCGGGCGCCACGCCGACCACCCGCACGCGCGGCGCCAAGCGCCAGGGCCAGCATGGTGTTGGCCGCTTCCAGCGCGGCCTTGGACAGGGTGTAGCTGAAGAAGTCCGGGTTCATGTTCCAGAGTTTCTGGTCCAGCAGGTTGACCACCGCGCCTTCGCGCGTCGCGCGCGTTCAGGTGTTCATGCAGCGCCTGCGCCAGCAGCACGGCCGCGCCGGTGTTGGCGCGCAGGTGGGTCTCCATGGCGGCGAAGCCGAAGCTCTCGGCGCTGTCGTGCTCGAAGGTGGAGGCGCTGTTGACCACGGCATCCACCGCGCCAAACCGCGCGACCACCGCTGGCAGCAGCGCGCGCACGCTCGCCTCGTCTGCCAGGTCGGCAAAGAAAGGCAGGGCGCTGCCCGGGCGGCCGGTGAGCGCGTCGCAGTCGCTTGCGGTCTGCTGCGCGTCTGCCACGGAATGCCGGTGGTGCACCGCCACGTTCCAGCCCGCGCGCGCCAGCGTGAGCGCGATTTCGCGGCCCAGGCGTTTGCCTGCGCCGGTGACGAGCACGGTGCGCGTGGCCTGGGCAGCGAAGGCTTCGGGTGGGGTCATGACGGACAATCGGCGGGTGAGCACCGACACAGTGAGCGAACCAACGAGTTTAACGAGCGCCTTGCTGGCGCGCGTGGGTCAATGCCATGCGGGAGGCGGGCGGCTGGTTGCCGTTTGACCGCTTCATGGCGCTGGCCTTGTACGAGCCCGGTCTGGGCTACTACGCCAACCCCAGCCCCAAGTTCGGCCACCTGCCCCAAGGAAGAGATGGTCAGGGCAGCGACTTCGTGACCGCGCCCGAGCTCACGCCGCTGTTCGGCCAGACGTTGGCGCGCCAGGTGGCGCAGGCCCTGCAAGCCACCGGCACCGACGAGGTGTGGGAATTCGGCGCTGGCAGTGGCGCGCTGGCTGCCGCAATTGCTCGACGCGCTCGCGGCCCTGGGTCAGCTGCCGCGCCGATACACCATCGTCGACCTCTCCGGCAGCTTGCGCGAGCGCCAGCAGGCCGCGCTGGCCGCGCATGTCGGGCGCGTGCGCTGGGTCGACGCGCTGCCCGATACCTTGCAAGGCGTGGTGCTGGGCAACGAGGTGCTCGATGCCATGCCGGTGCAGCTGCTGGTGCGCACCGGCGGCGTGTGGCACGAGCGCGGCGTGGCGCTGGACGCGGCCGGTGCGCTGGCCTGGGCCGATCGCCCGACAGCGCTGCGCCCGCCGCTGGCCATCGACGGCGATCACGATTACCTGACCGAAATCCATCCGCAAGCCGAGGCCTTTGTGCGAACCCTGGCCGAGCGGTTGCAGCGCGGCGCGGCATTTTTCCTGGACTACGGCTTTCCCGAGGCCGAGTACTACCACCCGCAGCGCCACATGGGCACGCTGATCTGCCACCGCGCGCACCGCAGCGACAGCGATCCGCTGAGCGACCTGGGGCAAAAAGACATCACCGCCCACGTGAACTTCACCGGCATCGCCCTGGCCGCGCAAGAGGCCGGCATGGACGTGATCGGCTACACCAGCCAGGGCCGGTTTCTGCTCAACAGCGGCCTGCTGGACCTGGCCCGCGATGCCGGAGCGC
The DNA here is from genome assembly GCA_963831255.1 of uncultured beta proteobacterium. Classification (GTDB taxonomy): domain Bacteria; phylum Pseudomonadota; class Gammaproteobacteria; order Burkholderiales; family Burkholderiaceae_C; genus Hydrogenophaga. The sequence goes on from CAWHPI010000005.1 coordinate 176,102, forward strand.
GGGAGAACGCCATGATGCAAAAGCTGGTGAACGAGCACGAAATGGGCGAGCTGTTCAAGGTGCTGGCGTTCGCGCCCGCGGTCAGCAGCGCGGGCTGGGAACCGCTCGGCTTCTCGGCTGGCGACCGGACCCACAGACTTTGAATCGGCCCTCTCCATGATCCGCTGGATGATCGTCATCTTCCTGGCCTTGCTGCTCATCAGCTGGTTCACGCCGTTGCTGCACAGGCTGGGTTTTGGCAAGCTGCCAGGCGATGTGCGCTTTCGGGCTTTTGGACGCGACTGGTTTCTGCCCATCACCACCACCATCGTGCTCAGCATGCTGGCCAGCCTGATCGCGCGGGTAATCTGAATACCCCTGCCAGGTGTCTTGAAAAATCCGCGGCGGGCGTCAAGTGCAGCGAAATCTCAGGAGTTCTTCACATGGCCACCGACCCGCTGCACATCGTCTGCCCCCACTGCCACACCACCAACCGCGTGGCCGCCGCCCAGCTGAGCGACGCGCCCGATTGCGGCAAATGCCACCAGCCGCTGTTCGCCGGGCATCCGGTGGCGCTGGACGAGGCGGCGTTTGAGAAACACATTGCGCGCTCCCATCTCCCGGTGCTGGTCGATTTCTGGGCGCCCTGGTGCGGCCCCTGCCGAACCATGGCGCCGGCCTTCGAGCAGGCCGCGCAAGCAGCTGGAGCCGCAGATGCGCCTGGCCAAGGTGGACACCGAAGCGGCGCAAAACCTGGCTGCCCGTTTCAACATCCGCAGCATTCCCACGCTGGCGCTGTTCGTTGGCGGACGCGAGGTGGCGCGACAACCGGGCGCCATGGGCGCGGCCGATATCGTGCGCTGGGCGCAGGGGAACGTACCGCGCTGAAACGCGCGGGGCTGGCGCGATCAAGCGCCGCCGCTGGTGTCGGCAAGCGCAGGCAGACGCAGCGCCACCGCCTCGCTGCGAGCCGCGTGAATGGCCCGCGCAATGCGTTCGCCGGGTGCGTCTTTGCCGTTGTGCGCCAGTGCCTGCTGCGCCACCGCCTCGGTGTTGACGCTTTGCGCCGCGTGCTGTGCGGCAAGCAGGTGGTCGCGCTGCGGGTAGGCGGCTTCCTCGTGACCCAGGCGGCCGCGCGCGTCGCATTCGCAGGCCAGCAGCACGTCTTCAAAACGCTCGGGCCGGCGAAACGCATCGCAGCGCTCCAGCAGGCGCACCAGGGCGGCTGCATTCAGCGTGCTGCTGCGGTGGATGTTGCCGTGTTCGCGCGCCACCACGTCGGCCAGCTCGCGGCTTTCGCGCGGCACGCGCCAGCGTTCGCAGACGCCTTTCAGCAGGCGCGCGCTGCGTTGCTCGTGGCCGATGTGGCGCGGCAACAGGTCGGCCGGCGTGGTGCCTTTGCCCAGGTCGTGGCACAGGCAGGCGAAGCGCACCGGCAGCGTAGCCTGGAGGCGCGCGCTCATGTCCAGCACCATCATCAGGTGCACGCCGGTGTCGACTTCGGGGTGGTATTCGGCGCGCTGCGGCACACCCCAGAGCCGATCCACCTCGGGCAGCAGACGCTGCAGCGCACCGCAGGCCCGCAACACCTCGAACATGCGGCTGGGGCGCTGCTCCATCAGGCCGCGCGACAGCTCCTGCCACACCCGCTCGGGCACCAGGTGGTCGACTTCGCCAGCGGCCACCATGTCGCGCATCAGCAACTCGGTTTCCGGCGCGATGGTGAAATCGGGAAAGCGCGCGGCGAAACGCGCCAGCCGCAGGATGCGAACCGGGTCTTCGGCAAACGAGGCGGTGACATGGCGCAGCACGCGGGCCTGCAGGTCGCGCTGGCCGCCGAAGGGATCGACGATGGTGGCGAGCGAGGGGTTGCCGGCCTCGCTGGCGGCGACCGCCATCGCGTTGATCGTGAGGTCGCGCCGCGCCAGGTCTTCCTCCAGCGTGACGCCCGGTGCAGCGTGAAAGGCAAAGCCGTGGTAACCCGGCGCGGTCTTGCGCTCGGTGCGCGCGAGTGCGTATTCCTCTTTCGTGTCCGGGTGCAGAAACACCGGGAAATCGCGGCCCACCGGCAGATAGCCCAGGCTCTGCATGGCCTGCGGCGTGGCGCCCACCACCACCCAGTCGCGGTCCACGTGCGCCGGTGCAGACGGCACCGAAGCCGGCGCCATCAACGCATCGCGCACCGCGCCGCCAACCAGGTAGATCTCCATGGCGCAGTTTGGCGCGCAGGTGGTGAAGGGCTTCAGCGACCCAGCCGGTAGGGCTCCTCGAAGTCGAGGAAATCTTCCTCGGCCAGCGCGCCCGTGAATCCAGGCCTGTACGCCGGGCAGCGCTGTCACGCGGTCCACATACGCCGTCATGTCGGCCGGCAGGGGCAGGGCATAGGTTTTGAGCCGCATGCAGACCGGGGCGAAGAAAGCGTCGGCGATGCTGAAGCGGCCGAACAGCAGCGGGCCGCTGCCATCGGGCATCTTGGCGGGCTGGGCGGCGAGGAGCTCGCCCCACAGGCCACACAGGCGAGCCAGGTCGGCGCGCACACCGGGCTGGTCGCGCCAGATCAGGCGGCCCACCTCAGGCAGCGAAGCCTCAATGTTCATTGGGCAGTGGCTGCGCAGCGCTGTGAAGCCACTGTGCATCTCGGCGCAGACGCTGCGCGCGCGGGCCCGCTGCGCCGGGTCTTGCGGCCAGAGCTGATGGTCGGGAAAGCGCTCGGCCAGCGTCTCGGCGATGGCCAGCGTGTCCCACACCGCCAGCGAGCCATCCACCAGCACAGGCACCTTGCCCACCGGGCTGATGCCGCGCAGCGTTTGCTTGAAGTTGGAGCCGGCATCGAACGAGTCGAAGCGCACCATGACTTCCTCGAACGCGATGCCAGCCTGCGTCATCAGCACCCACGGGCGCATGGACCAGGACGAGTAATTTTTGTTGCCGATGTAGAGCTGCAGGGCCAAGGGAATCTCCTGAAAAGAGAACCGATGCTACGGCCTGCCGCCAAACCATTGATGCCGGATGTCTGCGAAATTGATGCTGCAGCCCCCATGGGTGGCAGCGACCTGAGCGGCGGCGCAGCGTGGGGCCTTCAACGGGACAGTCGCCGGGCCGCCCCAAGGCTGGCCCAGCCCAGGGACTTGGGAGGAACCGGGTCCCTTCCCAGTTCTGGGGCAGCGACCCGCGCAGCGGCGGAGCGTGGGGGCCTCAGTCCCTCATGCGTATTTTTCAAGAATCTTGGTGGAGCGCTCCACCTCGCGCAGCGTGTCGTCCTCCGAGGCTGCGCTGGCGACCGCCTCCATCACGGTGCAGGCCATCATGCGGTAGAAGGCCTTGTCCATCGCCTTGCGCGCGGCCGACATCTGCTGGGCCACGTCTTCACACGGCCGGCCCTGATCGACCATGTCGATCAACCCGCGCACCTGCCCTTCGATGCGCTTGAGCCGGTTGATCACGTCGCGCTGGTGCTCGCCGCGGTAGCTCGACACGGAGGCGGCAGCGTCTGCCGGGGCGGTTGTTTTGGTGGAGGTGGTGGCCATGGAAGTTCCTGAGCGGTGATTCGCCGAGTGTGCCAAATAACGGCGTTGTTTGCCCTCGGGTCCTGCCTGATCCCCTGTTTTACCGAGACAGGCCGCTGCGCGCCTTGAGCAGGCTGCTGCGCCCGCCCTGCGTGCCGAGGTAGGTGGGGGCCACGGTGTGTACCGACGCCGGGCGAATGCCCAGCGCAGACAGATCGGGCCACTGGCCGCTGGCCACGTTGTCGACCGACATGGCGGCCAGGTTGTCGCGGCTCATCAGCGGCTCGCCAGGCGCCAATTCCATCAAGCAAGCCTGTAGCCGGCCCATGGCCATTGGCAGCGGCAGCACCGGGCGCTGCTGGCTGCCGTGGCGCCCGGCAACGCGAACCAGATCGGCCAGCGTGAGCACCTCGGGGCCGGCGCACTCAATGGTCTGGCCGATGCTGCTGCTCTGCTTGAGGCTGCTCACCACGGCCTGCGCCACGTCTTCCACCCACACCGGCTGAAACCGCGCATCGGCGCCGGCCAGCGGCATCACCGGGAAAATGGCCTGCAGGCTGGCGAAGAGGTTGAGAAAGCGGTCGCCGGCACCAAAGATCACGCTCGGGCGCAGCAGCGTGAGCTCCAGCGCCGCGGCGCGCAACACCGCCTCGCCGCGCGCCTTGCTGCGCTGGTAGCGAGACGGGCTGTCCGGCGCCACGCCCAGCGCGCTCACATGCACCACGCGGGTCACGCCGGTGGCCTCGCAGGCGCGCGCCAGCTTCTTGGGCAATTCCACATGGGTGCGCTCGAAAGCCGCCTCGCTGCCATGCAGGATGGCCACCAGGTTCACCACCGCGTCGTGCCCGGGCAGGAGCCGCGTGAGCGCGGCTTCGTCGTGCACATCGGCCTCGATCACGGTCAGGCGTGGCAGGTGTTGCACCGCCTTGGCGTTGATGGCCCGGCGCGTGGGCACCGTGGTCGTCCAGCCCTCGCGTTGCAGTTTTTCACACACGTGGCGGCCGACGAAGCCGGTGCCACCCAGAACCAGAATGTTTTTTGTCATGTCAGGGGAGATCGCGGTTGATGGGGGCTGGGTCGACACGCGGACCCACCTGGCCCAGGCGTGCGCGCAGCGATTGCGGCTGGCCGGTGATGAGCGCGGCGTAGTTGGTGGTGTTGGACAGCACGCGCTGCACATAGTCGCGGGTTTCGTCGAACGGAATGTTCTCGGCCCAGATTTCGGCCGCCAGCACCGGGCCGTTGCGCCAGGCGCGCGGGCGGTTGGGGCCGGCGTTGTAGGCCGCCGCAGCCATCGGCAGCGAGCCCTCGAAGTCGTCGAGTGCGAGCTTGAGGTAGGCGGTGCCAATCAGAATGTTGGTGTCGCGCTCGGTGATCTGGTGCGGGCGGAAATCGGTCAGGCCGATCTTGCGCGCGGTCCAGCGGGCGGTCGCCGGCATCACCTGCATCAGGCCGGACGCGCCGACGCCCGAGCGCGCGTCGGTGATGAAGCGGCTTTCCTGGCGGATCAGGCCGTAGACATAGGCCGGGTCGAGCCCGATCTCTTTGGTGCGAGAGACCACCGCCGCCTCGTAGGGCATGGGGAAACGCTGCGCGTGGTGACGCGCCTGCGGCGTGCGCTCGCTGGTGTTGATGCAGCGGTCCCACACCTGGTTGTCGCAGGCCAGCTGGGCGGCGGCGAGCAGCTCGCGCTCGGTCATGCCGCCGGGCGTGTGCAGGGCGATTTCGTAGTTCCACTCGCGCACGCCTTCGCTGCGCAGGCCCAGCCGGATCGCGGCCAGCGCGCGCTGCAGCGCCGATGTCGGTGCTGGCGCCGGCGATTTCCTGCGGTGTCAGCGGCGCCGGCGGCAGCGGCACGGTGATGCGCCGGCCCAGTTGCTCCAGGGCCAGCTGTTCGTAAAAGCCCTGCACCGAGGCGATGGATGCATAGAGATCGTGTGCCTGCACCAGCGCCTGCTGGTCGCCCGGTTGCCGCAGCGCCTCGATCGCCTGGGCGCGCCAGTACACCCACACCGGTTCGCGCTGCTGCTCCGGTCTCATCGATGCCACACGGCGTCGCGTCACGGCGCCCCAGTTGCCGGCGCGCAGCGCGGCGCGGGCCTTCCAGGCCAGGTGGTCGTCGGCCATGAAGCGCGGCTGGCCGTTGGCGAAATAGCCCAGCGCGTTGTCTTGCAGGCGCTGCGCGGCGCGCTTGCCGATCACGCCCCAGATCCAGCCGCGCTCCTCCTGCGGTGAGCTGCGCCTTCCAGCGCGTGCGCTCCATTTCCTGGGCGGCGGCGTCCGCGTCGCGGCTGGCCAGGCGGATCATGGCCAGGGTCACCAGCTCCTTGGTGCGCGGGCGGATGGCGGTGATTTTTTCGTCGAGGTACTTGGCCGGGTCTTTGGCGATCGCCTCCACCGTGTCGGTCCAGTCGGGTTCAGCAGGCCCACCGCCTGCACCGCGGCGCGGGTGCGGCCGACTTCGATCATGAGACGCGCGCGCTCCCAGGCGGCGGCGGGCTTGAGGTGGCCGCTGTCGATCAGCGCCTGGGCGGCGGTGGCGCAGCCGTCGTCCACATCGCGCTGCTGCAGCCACAGCGCCTGCACCTTGGGCGCCACCTCGGCCGCCGGCGCGCGCTGGTTGACGGCATCCAGCATCAGCGCGTAGCACTGCACCTGGCGGTCGTCGTTCATGCGGAAGCGCGGCAGCTCGGCGCTGAAATGGGTCCAGTCGCGCTGTTTGCCCAGCTGCAGCAGCCAGTCGTTGCGCAGTCGGTCTTCCCAGTAGCTGCCGGGGTGGCGCGCCAGCGCCTCTCGCATCTCGTTCCGGTGTGGCGGTCTCCAGCCGGGCCCGCGCTTCCCAGTAAGCCGCCAGCGGCTCCAGCGCGTGGCCCCGCACACGCGGCAGCAGCGTGGTCAGCGCCGTGGTGTTGCCGCGGCGAAAGGCGTCGCGCATCTCCAGCACGGTCGCGTCTGCCGGGGCTTGTGCCCAGCTCAGAGCGGGCAGACAGAGCAGCGCGGCCATAATGGCCGCGAGTCCCCGTCCAGGGGTTTTTCCGAGTCGAACGCTGCGCAAAGTCATAGAACGATTATGGACAACAAAGAAGGCACGAGTTCCCTCTCCGCCCAGAAGACAGGGTGGCGCAAGTCCCTGATCGACAAGCGCCAGGCCCTGGCCGACCGCGCCTGGCGCAACGACCTGCTGCAGCGCGTGATGCGGGTCTGGCTGATCGAGCGGCCCGAGACGGTGATCGGGGCCTACTGGCCGATCAAGGGCGAGTTCGATCCGCTGCCGGCGCTGTTTCGCTGGCAGGAAGCCGGGCTGGAGGAAGACGCCCGCGCCGCGCAGCGGCAGCGCCGCATTGCCCTGCCGGTGGTCAACAAGGTCGACAAGACCCTGACCTTTCACACCTGGTTCCCCGGCTGCCCGATGGAAGAAGACGCCTACGGCATCCCCAAGCCCAAAGACACCGAGGTGGTGCAGCCAGGACTGATCTTCGTGCCCTGCGTCGGCTACGGGCCGGGCGGGTTTCGGCTTGGCTACGGCGGCGGCTTTTACGACCGCACCCTGGCGCAGATCCAGCCCAAGCCTTTCACCGTGGGCCTGGGCTACGACTTCGCCTGGCTGCCCGATCTGCAACCCGAGATTCACGACGTGCCGCTGGACGCGATCCTGACCGACGCCGGGGCCATGTGGCCCGAGCACCGGCGGTGAGCGCCGCCATCTGGCGCTGGGCACGGCGCGCGCTGCTGGCGTTTCTGCTGCTGGTTGCGCTGCTGGCGGCCTACGTTCACTTTGGCGGCCACCGCTATTTCTGGACCGCGCTCCAGTACACCTATCTGCAAGGCCACAACACGGCCCACATCGACGACGCCGCCAACTTCCCGCAGGCGGCCGTGCCCTCGGGCATTCCCAAGCCCTGGCCACTGGACCCGCGCGCCGCAAAAACCGCGATCTCACCCGATCTGCTGCAGTTCCTGCAAACCGAGCGTTCGGCGGCCTTTCTGGTGGCGCAACACGGGCAATTGCTGTTTGAGCGCTATTTCGAGCCCTACACGGCCAGCAGCCGAACCAATTCGTTTTCCATGTCCAAAACCGTGGTGACCATGCTCACGGGTGCCGCCGTGGCCGATGGCTTCATCCCGAGTTTCGACACCCCGCTGGCGGCCTACCTGCCCGAATACGCCGGCGACCCGCGTGGCTCGGTGGCCACGCTGGCCCAGCTCTCGGCCATGACCTCGGGCCACGAGTGGACCGAGCACTACTACCTGCCGCTGAACCCGACCACCAGGCTGTATTTCGGCGGCGATGTGGCGGGCACCGTGCTGGCCCAGGGCTTCGAGCGCGATCCCGGCACCGCTTTTGAATACAGCAGCGCCTCCACCCAGGTGCTGGCGCTCGCCCTGCAGCGCGCGCTGCAGACGCGTCAGCCCGAGCTCACCCTGTCGGATTACCTCTCGCAGCGCTTCTGGCAGCCCATGGGCATGGAGGGCGATGCCAGCTGGAGCCTGGACCGCCCGCGCGCCGAGGGCGGCATGGAAATGGCCTATTGCTGCATCCACAGCTCGGCGCGCAACTTCGCGCGCCTGGGCCAGTTGCTGCTGCAAGATGGCCGCTGGGACGAGCAGCAGCTGCTGCCGGCCGAGTTCGTCCAGCGCATGACCGCGGCCCAACGGTTTTGTGGATTACTACGGCCACAGCCTGTGGATGGACCCGAATTACCGCGCGCCGTTCTATTTCATGCAAGGCCACCTGGGGCAATACGTGATCGTGGTGCCCTCGGCCGATCTGGTGGTGGTGCGTCTGGGCCAGGTGCGCCACCGCACCTACACGCAGCACCCGCTGATTCCCGACGAGGTGTACCGCTATGTCGAGGAAGGCCTGCGCATGGCGCAGTGAACCGCGCCGCTCACGGATGCTCGGCCGTGGCGTGCGCGCGGGTGATGCGCTTTTCGCGCCGCACCAGAAACAACCCGCTGCCCACGATGATGGCCGCGCCCAGCCAGGTGTGCGACATCGGCAGGGTCTGCCAGATCAGCCAGTCCAGGCCCACGCCCCAGGCCAGCGCGGTGTATTCGAACGGCGCCACCGCAGACGCCTGGCCGTGGCGAAACGCCACCGTGATCGCGAGCTGGCCGCAAAAGCCGGTGACGCCCAGCGCCAGCAGCAGCGGCCAGTCGCTCGTCTGGATCGGCACCCAGCGCGGCCAGGCCAGCGCGCTGGCGCCCACCGCCACGATCACCATCATCCACAGCACCATGCTTTCGGTGCTGTCGGTGCGGCTGGACAGGCGCCCCACGACGGCAGCCACCGCGTAGCAGGCCGCCGCGCCCAGCACCGCCAGCCCGCCCACGGTCACGAAACCCGCGCGCAGGTCTTCGCCGCGCGGCTGAAGCGCGATCAACACACCGACAAAACCGATGCCGATCACCCACCAGTGTGCCGCCGGTACCCGCTCGCCCAGCACCGGCACCGAGAGGATCGTGATCAGCAGTGGCGCGATGAAAAACAGCGTGTAGGTGGCGGCCAGCGGCAGATCGCGCACGCCGGTGGTGAACAAGGTCAGCATGGCGATGCCGAGAACACCCCGCAGGAGATGCAGCGGCCAGCGCACGCGCCAGACCCGGCCCCAGGCGCGGCGCGCCGTGATGAAACCCAGAATCAGCGGCAGGCCGCACAGCCCGCGCAGCGCCGCGATCTGCAGCGCCGGGTAGCGCGCCGAGAGCAGCTTGAGCACCGTGTCCATCAGGGCGAAGCAGCCCACCGCAATCACCATCGCGGTGATGCTTTTGAGGTTGCCACGCGCGAGCAGGTCAGAAGACGTCATGGAGAAAAGAAGCAGACCAGGCAGGAAGTCTTGTGGGTAGCGAGAGGAGATGCCGACAATTTTCTGGAGCGGGTGTAACCCCCAGCACACGCAAGGTGGCGCAGGGAGTCAATCCGGGTGATCCAGCGTGTCCGGGTCCGGCACATCGCCGATCGCCTGCGCGCGTCTCGGCCGCCTGCGCGAGCAGCCATTCGCACAACGCGCTGACTTCGGGGCGTTCGATGGCGCGTGGCGCGCGCAGCAGCCAGTAGGCCAGGGGCGAGTCGAGCCGGGTTTGCGGCAGCGGCTCCACCAGATCGCCACTGGCCAGGCTTTGCGCCACCATCGCCACGCGCGCCAGTGCCACGCCTTGGCCCGTCAGGGCGGCCTGCACGATCTGGTGTGCGAAGTTGAAATACAGCCAGCGCTTGGGGCTCAGGCGAGCGGGCGCTTTGGCGCGGGTGTTGGTCGGCGTGGGGCTGGCGTGGGTATCCAGCCAGCGCTGCCAGCTCAGGGCCTCCAGGTGACGGCTGCGGTGCGCGTCGCCCGCTTCAATCAGCGTCGTCTGCGCGAGGTCCTGCACCGCGCGCACCGGCCGCTCGCGCAGCAGCCAGGGGCTGGCCACCGGCGTGAGCTGCTCGCCAAACAGACGCACCGCGCCCGTCGGTACCGCCTCGGGCACGGCGTAGCGCAGCGCCAGATCGACGTCGGCGGTGGAGAGATCGAGCGCCGTGTCCGACGCGTCGATGCGGATGTCGATGTCCGGGTGCAGGCGCTGAAACGCCTCCAGCCGCGGGATCAGCCACATCGAGGCAAACGAGACCGAGGTGGTCACGGCCACCTGGCGCCGCCCCACGCTCTGGCGAATCTGGCGCACCGTCGCATCAATGCGCTCCAGCGCCAGGCCACTCGCGCGCAGCAACTGCAGGCCCGCGCTGGTGAGCTCCACGGCCCGCGTGTGCCGCAGGAAGAGGGCCGTGCCCACCTCGTCTTCCAGCGCCTGGATCTGCCGGCTCACCGCGCTCTGCGTGAGCGAAAGTTCTTCGGCCGCCGCGCGGAAGTTGAGCTGGCGCGCCACCGCCTCGAACGTGCGCAACTGGCCCACGCCAATCGGACGGGTTCGGGGATGGTGCGGTGTGAGCGACATGGCAGGGCCGGAAATTGATGCGGTGATTGCATCAATCATAGAGGCGCCTGAGGCGCGGATCTGACGAATCAGGGTGGTTTTGAGGCTCCGCGTGTCACCCAGGCGATGAACGCTTTTTCGTCGCCGGTTTGCGCTGGCGCGCCGCGAGCGCCGCGGCCATCGCCAGCCGCGCCCATGGCAGCATCAGCGCCGGCGACTCCAGTGCCTCGGCCGGTGGCGTGTGGTAATTCAGTTTCATCGGCTTGCCCTTGGCCGCGTAGACGAAGGGCTCGCCGCCGGCCGCCAGCCACTGCGGCTCGGTGTCGGCGTTCGTCTTCAGGTAGAGCGTGTCCCAGGCGATCAACCCCAGGTTCATGCCGTCCACCGACAGACCAAACCCGCCAAACATGCGCTTGGCCACACAAGGTCCAAGGCCAGACAGCAGCTCGCAGGCGTGCAGCACGAACGGGTCGGTGATGGGTTTGGACATGCGGAAATCGTAGAGTGCTGCACGAGATTCGGCAACGAACCAGGCAAACCGCAATTCGAGCACCGAGCGGTCCGAAGGCCGCTCGACCCCAGAACGCCGCGGAACCGGCTCCGCCGGGCCGCCAGCGTTGTCCCCTGGGGGGTGACGCGCGCAGCGCGGCGCGGGGGGAGACAATATCCGCCTATGGCCCGCCCCATCTCCGCCACCCACGACCGCCAGCGCGAGCAAATCCTGGACATCGCCGCCGATTGTTTTGCGCGCCAGAGCTTTCCCGCCACCAGCATGAACACGATCGCCGCCGCCTGCGGCACCAGCAAGGCGCGGCTGTACCACTATTACGAGAGCAAGGAAGCCATCCTGTTCGACCTGCTGGACCGCTACACCCTGCGGCTGCTGGCCGTCATTGGTGAGTCCGAAGCGCGGGCCCAGCGCAAGAACCTGAGCGAGCGCGACGCCCTGAACGAGTTGGTGCGCGCGTTTCTGGTGGAGTACGAACACTCGGCCACGCGCCACGCCGCCCTGGTCTCCGACACCAAATTTCTGGGCGAGGAGCAGCGCGAGCGCATTCTGGAGCGCCAGCGCGACGTGGTCGCCGCCGTCACCCGCTTCCTGCGGCGCGCCTACCCCGAGCGGGTTCACGCCGCCAACCAGACCGCCATCGCCATGATGCTGTTCGGCATGATCAACTGGACCTTCACCTGGCTGCGCCCCGGCGGCGCCATGAGCTACCGCGCCTTTGCCGACGAGGTGGTTTCGGTGCTCGAAAACGGCCTGAGCTGAGCGCCCTGGCCGCTGCTTGTTGGTCATTTCGCGTTTACGAATGCGTAATGGATTTCGTTTAGGTAAAATTTCAGGCAGTCGCGACACCACCGCTGGCGCCCGCCCATCCCCCGAGACAACCACGCACACCGGAGAACCCCCATGAGCAAAGCATTCGCCTCCCAGGCCGATCTGGAAGACAAGAAAATCACCTTCGAGCAGCTCAGCCCCCACTGCTGGGCCTACACCGCCGAGGGCGACCCCAACTCGGGCGTGATCATTGGCGAGAAATACATCATGGTGAGCGACGCCACCGCCACGCCGGCCATGGCGCGCGACCTGATCGCCCAGATCCGCACCGTGAGCGACAAGCCGATCAAATACGTGTTGCTCACCCATTACCACGCGGTGCGCGTGCTCGGCGCCAGCGCCTACGCGGCCGAAGGCGCCACCGAAATCATCGCCAGCCGCGGCACCTACGAGCTCATCGTCGAGCGCGGTGCGCAAGACATGCAAAGCGAGATGGAGCGCTTCCCGCGCCTGTTCCGCGGCGCCGATTCCGTGCCCGGCCTCACCTGGCCCACGCTGGTCATTGGCGACGGCAAGCCCGGCCGCCAGGGCAGCCTGGAAGTGGACCTTGGCGGCGTCAAGGTGCAGATCTGGCACCCCGGCGCTGGCCACACCCGCGGCGACACCATCGCCTGGGTGGAAGAAGAAAAGGTCTTGTTCAGCGGCGACCTGGTGGAATACGAGGCCGGCGTCTACACCGGCGACGCCCAGCTCGAAGAATGGCCCGCCACCCTGGAAGCCCTGCGCGCGCTCAAGGCCGAGTACATCGTGCCCGGCCGCGGCGAAGCCATGAAAGGCAACGCCGACGTCAACAAGGCGCTCGACTACACCCAGCGCTGGGTCACCACCCTGTTTGCCGCCGGCAAAGAAGCCGCCGCCGCCAACATGGACCTCAAGACCGCCATGGCCCACACCCGCAAGAGCATGGACCCGGTGTTCGGCCACGTGTTCATCTACGAGCACTGCCTGCCGTTCGACGTCAGCCGCGCCTACGACGAAGCCAAGGGCATCAAGAATCCCCGCATCTGGACCGCCGAGCGCGACAAGGAGATGTGGGCGGCGTTGCAGGGCTGAACGAGCGCGCACGCAGCCCAAAAAAAAGCCCGGTCACAACCGGGCTTTTTTGCGTTCGCCGGCTTCAGCCGGCGGTCACCTTTTCTTGCAGCCAAACCTTGATCAGCGACTGGTAAGGCACGTCGCGCGCATTGGCCGCCGCCTTGATGTGGTCCAGCAAATGCTGGGGCAGTCGCAGAGAGATGGTCTGGGTGCTGGGCTTGAGCTTGGGGAGCACCACCCGCCGGGCGGCTGACCAGTCCAGAAACTCAGCGCTGTCGTGGTTTTCCCAGAAGCCCCGCTCCTCGGCTTCGGTCGCGAACGGTGGAACGCTGGCCGCTGCTTTGGCTTTATTGGTCGTTTTCTTGTTCATAGAGGCTCCTTTCCTTTCGGTGCATGTCGCGTGCTGAAATGATGCGGATCAGGCTGCCCTGCGCGCGCAGGGTGAAGGTGATGTGCAGCCGCCGGCCGTCCTGCGTTTGTCCCAGTGCATGAAACCGGGGTTCGTGCTCGCTGTGGCGCGGGTCGGGCAAAACCAGCAGTGGCTGATGAAAAAAAACCGCCTCCGCCTCGCTCTGGCTGACACTGTGCTTCTCCGCGCTTTTGCGGGCATTGCCGGCATCCCAGTCGAAGCCAGATAAGGCATCAAATTCAAGCATCTGTATATGTTAGTCATATACAAAAGACAGGGCAAGCAAAGATCGAAGCATGTCTCGCTTGTCGTTACGTTGGACGGGCGAAGCGCGGCTCCCTTGATCGACCAGCCCTCCACCCCGCTGCTACCATGCCCCGCAGCGCCGCCTCCATCACCACCCAACCAGCACCACCGGGCATGACACCTCAAGCATTCATCGCCACCTGGGGCCCCGGTGGCCCGGCCAGCGGGCTCAACGAAGAGCAGGGCGCGCAAAGCCATTTTCTCGACCTGTGCGAACTGCTCGGCGTGGCCAAGCCCGGCAGCGAGCCGGGCTATCTGTTTGAGCAGGGCTCGCGCCTGGCCGGGCAGGCCAGTGGTTATGCCGATGTGTACAAACGCGGCGCCTTCGCCTGGGAAAACAAGGCGCCGGGCAAAAACCTCGACGCCGCGCTGCGCCAGCTCCAGACCTACAGCCTCGCGCTGGACAACCCGCCGCTGCTGGTTGTCTGCGACCGCCTCAGCATCCGCATCCACACCCAGTTCAACGGCCACCCCAGCGAGCGCCACGACATCGCGCTGGCCGATCTGGCGCAGCACGACAAGCGCGAGCTGCTGCGCCGCGTGTGGACCGCGCCCGAGAGCTTTCGCCCGCGCACCACCAACCGCGACATCACCGAAGCCGCCGCCAAAAGCTTCGCCACCCTGGCCGAGCGCCTGCGTGCGCGGGGCAACAGCCCGGATGCCGTGGCCCACTTCCTCACCCAGTGCCTGTTCTGCTGCTTCGCGGAAGACGTGAACCTGCTGCCCGGCAAGCTGTTCGACCGCCTCATCAACACCAAAACCCTCAGCCCCGAGCGCCTGGGCGACAACCTGGGCAAGCTGTTCGAGGCCATGAAAAGCGGCGGCCTGTTTGGCGTGGACGACGTGCCCTGGTTCAACGGCGGCCTGTTCCAGACCATCGCCGTGCCCCGGCTCGATATCTTGGATGTGACCGAACTGCGCAATGCCGCCGAGAAAAACTGGAGCGCCATCGACGTCTCCATCTTCGGCACCCTGTTCGAGCGCGGGCTCGACCCCGCCAAGCGCAGCCAGCTCGGCGCCCACTACACCGACCCCGCCACCATCGAGCGCATCATCGACCCGGTGCTGCGCCGCCCGCTGCTGCGCGAATGGGCCACCGCGCGCGAGGCCATTGCTGCGCTGCTGCAAAAAAGCAAGAAGCGCGCAGACAAAGCCTGGCGCGACGCCGCCGCGCTGCACATCGGTTTTCTGCAGCGCCTGGCCGCCTACCGGGTGCTCGATCCGGCCTGCGGCAGCGGCAATTTCCTGTACCTCGCGCTCAAGTGCCTGAAAGACGTGGAGCACCTGGCCAACACCGAGGCCGAGGCGCTGGGGCTGGAGCGCCAGGTGGCGCTGTTCACCGGGCCGGCCAATGTGCTGGGCATCGAGCTCAACGAATACGCTGCCGAGCTGGCGCGCGTCACGGTGTGGATCGGTGAACTGCAATGGCGGCTCGACCACGGCCACCCGTTCAAGACCAACCCGGTGCTGGAGCCGCTGGACCACATCGAGTGCCGCGACGCGTTGCTGAGCTGGAGCGCAGGCGCAGCGGTCAGCGCGGTCGCGGAAGCGGACGGAGGGAAAACGGACGGAGCGGAAATGGGGTCAGACACCGATTTGGCAAAGCCAAACTCGGGCTCTGACCCCGTTTCCGTGGAGTCCGTTTTTGGAGCCCGCTGCCGTCCTTGCCAACCCATCCGTTCGGGTTGAGACCCCATCCGTTCGGGCTGAGCCTGTCGAAGCCTCCGCCCCTGCTTTCCTCGCCAACGCAGCGGCGCGGGCGGCGCAGACGCCGGGGGCTCACGACCCCCTGGGGGCTCGCACATCGCCCCCGGCCTCCGCGCCACCCGCACCGCCGCGCGACCGCGCCAGCGAAGCGCCCTGGCCCCGGGCCGATGTGGTGGTGGGGAATCCGCCGTTTTTGGGTGACAAGAAAATGCGTGCTGAACTGGGTGATGCCTACACCGAGACGCTGCGCAAGGTTTACGCCGGCCGCGTGCCCGGTGGTGCCGATCTGGTCTGCTACTGGTTTGAAAAGGCCCGTACCCAGATCGAAGCCGGCCAGCTCATCGCCGCCGGCTTGGTGTCCACCAACTCGATCCGTGGCGGGGCCAACCGCAAGGTGTTGGATGCCATCGCCGACACCACCCGCATCTTCGAAGCCTGGAGCGACGAGGCCTGGGTGAACGACGGCGCGAAGGTGCGGGTGTCGCTGGTGGCGTTTGGTGAGTCACGGCAGGGCGCCGTGCTTGGATGGGCTGCCGGTCCTAGCCGTGCACGCTGACCTGGAGGCTGCGAACGAATCCGGTTCTGGGGATGACTTGACATCAGCGGCAACCTTCGCGGCGAACACAAGGTGCTTGCTTCATTGGTGGCATCAAAGAACGGTCCGTTTGATGTTGCCGGTGAAATGGCGCGCAAATGGTTGCTTCAACCGAATCCGAACGGGCAGAGCAATGCGTTGGTGGTCAAGCCGTGGTTCAACGGCCTGGACGTGACTCGACGACCGTTGGACCAATGGATTGTTGATTTCGGGATCGACCTGCTCGAAGCGGATGCTGCGTTGTTTGAATTGCCTTTCGCGCACGTTTCAGCTCAGGTCAAACCGTCAGCGAGCGCAGGCTCGCAATCGAGACTCTGACAGAAATCCCGATGGTGGTTGCATGCGCGCCCCGCGCCGGAATTGCGTCGCGCAGTTGCGCGGCTTTCAAGAATGGTGGCGACGGCGCGAGTAGCGAAACATCGCTTGTTCGTGTGGATGAGTCCTTTGGCTGCTTGTAGACGGCCAACTGGTCGTCACCGCCCGCGCCGACGACACCACCTTCGGCATCCTGCACTCCCGCCTCCACGAACTCTGGTCGCTGCGCATGGGCACCTCGCTCGAAGACCGGCCGCGCTACACCCCCACCACCTGCTTCGAAACCTTCCCCTTCCCCGAAGGCCTCACGCCCGCCGACACCGCGCACCAGCAAACCGAAGCCCTGGCCAGCGGCGCGCGCATCCCGGCGCAGATGGCCAACGCCTCGCTCAAAGCCGCCGCCAGCCGCATCGCAGAGGCCGCCAAAACCCTGAACGAGCGCCGCGAGGCCTGGCTCAACCCGCCCGAGTGGACCGTGCGCGTGCCCGAAGTCACCCCGCTCGGCATGGACCACAGCCCGTATCCCGACCGCATCCTGCCCATGCCCGGCCTGAGCGAAGCCGACGCCAAAGCGCTGCAAAAACGCACCCTCACCAACCTCTACAACACCCGCCCGGCCTGGCTCGCCATGGCCCACGCCGAGCTCGACGCAGCCGTGGCCGCCGCCTACGGCTGGGCCGACTTCACCCCCGCCATGCCCGACGACGAGCTGCTGGCCCGCCTGCTGGCGCTGAACCTGGCGCGCTCTGCCCGCGCACCGGCTTGACATTCGCCGAAGCTCGCCATGCATCGTTCCAACCCGGGTTGAGCGCACCGCCACATGTTCAACCTCGGGCTGTTGCTGCTGGTGGGTGGGCTGTTGCTCAGCCTCTGGTGGCCATTGCCCGGGTTTTTCCTGTTTTTGGCTTGCCTCGCGGTCTGGGTGACAGCGGGGATTCGATGGGTGTTTGAGCGGTGGCGCGGCGAGCCTTTGCCGGCTGTGCGAACAGCGCTGGCGCCCGGCACGACGCGGGAAACCCCGCAAGTGCCCGAGCCACTTGAGGACCGACTGGTCTCGCTGGACGATCCCGATCTGCCAGCCAGCATCCGCGAAGCTGCGGCGCCTCGCATGGCGCCTGGTTTCACGCTGTGGCGCTGCCCGCGAAGCGATTCGCGCGGCAGGCCGGTGGTGGAGTGGTGGCTGTTCGATGCCGAAGGTGGGCTGATCGCGGCGTATTGGGAGCGGTGAAGCATTTGCTCCCATGGCTGCTCACACCACCGAAAAAGGGTGCCAGCCTGCCATGAATCTGTGCCCGTTGGCACTCCCCCGAGGCATACGTCCGAAACGACGGCTGGCGCAGCGGACTGTATCTGTTTGTGTTCGGCGGTCGAGGTCGCCCGCAGCGTTTTGCGCGAGCAACTGGCAGGGCCATGCCCGGCCTGCGGTTGGGCGGCGTTGGTCGAATCTCAGTCCTGCGACGCCAGCGCCCGCATGTCTTCCTCATAGCCCTTGAGCACGCCCACGGCGTGGGCGCGCTGTTCGGGGCTGGTGCTGTTGTGCAGGGTGGCGAACTGGGTGCAGCCGTCTTTCACCAGGGCGGCGCTGTAGGCGGCGTAGCCCGGTGTGGGGGAGTTCACCAGCCGCTCAGACCATCTGCGCAGCGCGGTCACGGCTTCGGGTGGCGGAGTGCGCGCGCCGCTGGCGGTGAACGCGGCCGCGTGGCTGGCCTGCACCTCGCGGATGGTTTGCAGCATGGAAGCCTGGCGGCGCTGGCGCTCGGCCTGGGTGCGCTGCGGGTCCCAGGCCGATTGCTGCAGGCCGACGCCGAGTTGTTGGCGCTGGGTGGCGTTGAGCGTGCCGTAAAGGGTTTCGTAGCGGTCGATCGCGCGGTCGAGCCGGCGCTCCAGGCGCTCTGCCGGGGTGCCGCGCAGAAAGTCTTTGGCAAAGTTTTCGTCGCCCTTGCTCTGGTGGCGCTGCATGTGTTGCAGCTGCTCGGGCGTGAGCTGCAGCGCGAGCGTGGTCAGCGGCACCACGCCGCGCTCGACTCATGCGCTGGAAGCTGCCGCGCACCGCTTCGAACTGCGCGCAGGCCTGCTCGGCGGTGATGTCCTTCTGCGCCAGCGCCTGCCACTGCGGCCAGCCGCTGCGCGTAGAGCGGCAGCTCGGCGCTGCGGTGCCAGGCAAAGAAGCGGTCGATGTCGGCGCGGATCTGGGCGGACTGGTCGTCGGTGAAGTCGACATGGCCGTCGAGCCACCAGTAGGCGAGGTTGGGCGCCTGGTTGTAGGCCAGCGCGGGTGGCGCTGCAGGCCGCCGAGCAGCAGCGTGGCCGCGGCCAGCCAGCAGGCCGCGAGCGCGATAATTCGGCCCAGTTCAAACCGCGGGCCGGAATGGCCGCAGGAAAGGTGTTCATGGCGTCGTTCCCTGTGGATGTGGTGGTGATGGCGGCCGGCAAGGGCACGCGCATGAAAAGCGCGAAGCCGAAAGTGTTGCATCGATTGGGTGGGCGCGCTCTGGCCCAGCATGTGATCGACACCGCCGGCGCGGGTATCGGCGCGCTCGGTGGTGGTGATCACCGGGCACGGCGCCGAACAGGTGGAAGCGGGCTTGTGCGCCGGCCAGAGGGTGTGGCGCTGAAGTACGTGCGCCAGGAGCCGCAGCTGGGCACCGGCCACGCGGTGCAGCAGGCGGTGCCGGTGCTGGCAGACGACGGCGTGACGCTGGTGCTCTCGGGCGATGTGCCGCTGACCCGGCCCGAGACCCTGCAGGCCTTGCTCGACCTGAGCGCGGGCGAGCGGCTGGCGCTGCTGACGCTGGACATGCCCGACCCGACCGGCTACGGCCGCATCGTGCGCGGCGCCGACGGCGCGGTGCAGGCCATCGTGGAGCAGAAGGACGCCACGCGACGCGCAGCGCGCCATCACCGAGATCTACAGCGGCATCATGGCCGTGCCCACGCGGCTGCTGCGCGGCTGGCTGGCGCGGCTGGACAACCAGAACGCCCAGGGCGAGTACTACCTGACCGACGTGGTGAAGTTCGCGGTGGCCGATGGCGCTGCCGGTGCAGGCGCACCGCATCGCCGACGCGGTGCAGGTGGCCGGCGTCAACAGCCCGGTGCAGCTGGCCGAGCTGGAGCGCGCTTACCAGCGGCGCGTGGCGCAGGCGCTGATGGAGCAGGGCGTGCGCCTGGCCGACCCGGCGCGGCTGGATGTGCGCGGCACGCTGGTGTGCGGCGCAGGATGTGGAGATCGACGTCAACTGCGTGTTTGAAGGCCAGGTGACGCTGGGCGACGGCGTGCGCATCGGCGCCCAACTGCGTGATCGCCAACGCGCGTGATCGAGGCCGGCGCCGTGATCCAGCCTTTCACCCACATCGACGGCGAAAAGCCGGCGTGACGGTGGGGCCGGCGTCGCTGATCGGGCCGTTTGCGCGCCTGCGTCCGGGCGCCACGCTGGGCGCCGAGGTGCACATCGGCAACTTCGTCGAGGTGAAGAACTCCACCCTGGCCGCCGGCGCCAAGGCCAACCACCTGGCCTACCTGGGCGACGCCACGGTGGGCGAGCGGGTGAACTACGGCGCCGGCAGCATCACCGCCAACTACGACGGCGCCAACAAGCACCGCACCGTGATCGAGGCCGATGTGCACGTGGGCAGCAACTGCGTGCTGGTGGCGCCGGTGACGATTGGCGCCGGTGGCACGGTGGGCGGTGGCTCCACCATCACCAAGAGACACACCGCCGGGCGCGCTGTCGGTGGCGCGCGGCAAGCAGGTGAGCCTGGCCAACTGGCAGCGACCAGCCAAGAAAAAGCCGGCTTGAAAGCCGGCTGCTGCGGCAAACGCTGCGGCTCAGCCGCCGCGTACGTCGTTGCTCGGCCGTCGAAGCCGCTGTGGCCTGACTGCAGCGAGTCCGGCCCGCTGTCTCGCACACGGCGGCTGCCGGGGCGTCCCAGCATTTCATCGAGCTCGGCCAGCCCGCTCATGCCCATGACCTCGGACTCCCGGAAGCTCGGTGGCGGGTAGATAGGTCTGTTCGTACTCGGCGAACTGCGATTCCAGCTGCTGGCGCACGCTCTCGGGCTCGCGGTCGGTCGCGCGTCGCTTGAGCTTGGGTCGTGGCAGGGCCGCCAGGTTCAGCTGCTCGCGGAACGTCGTCTGGCGAGGGCATGCGGTTGATGCTTGCTTCAGGACCAGGAAGCGCACGCCCGCGGTTTTGAGCATGCGGTTCTTGATCTTGGCCTGGTGGGCCTTGGCCTTCACATCGCTCAGGTGGTACTGCTCCACATCGAAGGCAAACAGGGGGCGACCGTCTTCACCGCAAACCACGAAGTCCACCTTCTGGTTGTTCAGGCGTTCCTCGGCGCGCTGGCGGTTCGCGGCGCGCCGCACGCTGAGCATGTTGCGCAGCGGCACATTGGGCACCACCACCTGGCCGGGAAAGGTCTTGACGCAGGTATTCCAGCATGGCCACCTGCTCTCGCACGATCAGGGGCTCGGCGGTGTAGCGGTCGTTCAGGCCAGACCCCGTCTTGCGGGTGTAAAACCACGCAGCCACACCCAGCGGCGAGCAACACCAGCCCAATCGTGATGGCTATCCACAACGGTGACATGGAGCGTTCTCCGGAGGTTGGTTTGTGACAGATTGCTACGTCATTTTAGAAGGCGACTCATCGGTTTGGCGTGGCGCGGCGACCACTGGCGCGGCTGGCAAGGCAGTTTGTGTGCACTTTCTGCCATCACAGCAGGAATTTCAGCGTGCGCCAGGCAGCGGCAGCCGAGGGTCGAACTTGGCGCGCTTCACGCTGAAGAACGCCTTGACGTTGCGCACGTTGGCGTCGCCGGTGAACAGGCGCTGCGCCAGCGCCAGATAGGCCGGCATGTCGGTGCTGTGCACCACCAGCACAAAGTCCGGCCCCGGGCTCACCCGGTAACACTGCTGCACCGCTGGCTCTGGCACCGCCCGCGCCTCAAAGGCATCGAGCTGCTCGGCGCCCTGTCGCTCCAGCGTGATCTCCACCAGCGCGGTCAGGCCGTGGCCCATCAGGGCGGCCAGCCGCTCCGGCTGCAGCACCGCCACCTCCCGCTCGATCACACCCAGCGCGCGCAGTCGCTTCACGCGCCGCAGGCTGGTGGGCGGCGAGACGTGGGCCAGCTCTGCCAGCGCCTGGTTGCTGCGCGAGGCGTCGTCCTGCAGCAGATCGAGCAGCCGCAGATCGGCGTCATCCAGGTTGATTTGCTTCCATATGGAGTGCAATTTCGTGAACGATTTCGCGGCCAATTCCAATTGTTGGAATTATTTGCCAAATTTTGGCGAAATATGAACGTTAATTTTCAGGTGTGACCTCTACACTGCCTGCCAGATCATTTGAAGGAGCGGACGATGTGCGGCATTGTGGCGGGGGTTTCTGGGCGCGACATCGTGCCGGTGCTGGTGCAGGGCCTGCAGCGGCTGGAGTACCGCGGGTATGACTCCTGCGGCGTGGCCGTGCACGCCGGCGGCCTCAAGCGCGCGCGCAGCACGGCCCGTGTGGCCGAGCTGATCCAGCAGGTGAAGACCGAGCACATCGCCAGCGGCACCGGCATCGCCCACACCCGCTGGGCCACCCACGGCGCGCCCGCGGTGCACAACGCCCACCCGCATTTCAGCCACGGGCCGGCCACAGCACGCCCGACGACCGGCCGGCCGCGTGGCCCTGGTGCACAACGGCATCATCGAAAACCACGACGAGCTGCGCGCCGCCCTGCAGGCCAAGGGCTATGTGTTCGACAGCCAGACCGACACCGAAGTCATCGCCCACCTGATCGACTCGCTGTACGACGGCGACGTGTTCACCGCCCTGCAGGCCGCGGTGGCGCAGCTGCACGGCGCCTACGCGCTGGCCGTGTTCCACAAGGACGAGCCGCACCGCGTGGTCGGCGCGCGCGCCGGTTCGCCGCTGATCCTGGGCGTGGGCTCGATGGCGGGCAGGCGAGCACTTCCTGGCCAGCGACGCCATGGCCCTGGCCGGCGTGACCGACCAGATCGTCTACCTGGAAGAGGGCGACCTGGTGGACCTGCAGCTGGGCCGCTACTGGGTGGCCGACGCGCAGCGGTCGCGCGTATTCGACGCCGACGCAGCGCCCGGTCAAGACCGTGCACGCCCACAGCGGCGCGGCCGAGCTCGGCCCCTACCGCCACTACATGCAGAAGGAAATCTTCGAGCAGCCGCGCGCCATCGCCGACACGCTCGAAGGCGTGAGCGGCATCACGCCCGAGCTGTTCGGTGACGGCGCCTACGGCGTGTTCAAGGACATCGACCACGTGCTGATCCTGGCCTGCGGCACCAGCTACTACAGCGGCTGCACCGCCAAGTACTGGCTGGAAGAGCATCGCCAGCATCCCGACCCAGGTGGAAGTGGCCAGCGAATACCGCTACCGCACCAGCGTGCCCAACCCGCGCACCCTGGTCGTCACCATCACGCAAAGCGGCGAGACCGCCGACACCCTGGCCGCGCTGCGCCACGCGCAGGGCCTGGGCATGAAGCACACGCTGACCATCTGCAACGTGGCCACCAGCGCCATGGTGCGCGAATGCCAGCTGGCCTACATCACCCGCGCCGGCGTCGAGATCGGCGTGGCCTCCACCAAGGCCTTCACCACCCAGCTCGCCGGCCTGTTCCTGCTGACGCTGGCACTGGCGCAGGCGCGCGGTCACCTGAGCGAGGAGCAGGAGGCCGAGCACCTGACAAGCCATGCGCCACCTGCCCGTGGCGCTGCAGGCCGTGCTGGCGCTGGAGCCGCAGGTGATCAGCTGGGCCGAAGACTTCGCCCGCATGGACAACGCGCTGTTCCTCGGCCGCGGCCTGCACTACCCGATTGCGCTCGAAGGCGCGCTCAAGCTCAAGGAGATCAGCTACATCCACGCCGAGGCCTACCCGGCCGGCGAGCTCAAGCACGGCCCGCTGGCCCTGGTGACCAGCGCCATGCCGGTGGTGACCGTGGCGCCCAACGACACGCTGCTGGAAAAGCTCAAGAGCAACATGCAGGAGGTGCGCGCGCGCGGCGGCGTGCTGTACGTGCTGGCCGACGCCGACACCCGCATCGAGAGCGCCGAAGGCATCCACGTCATCCGCATGCCCGAGCACTACGGCGCCTTGAGCCCGATGCTGCACGTGGTGCCGCTGCAGTTGCTGGCGTATCACACGGCGCTGGCCAAGGGGACCGATGTGGACAAGCCGCGCAACCTGGCCAAGAGCGTGACGGTGGAGTGAGGTTTTTCAGCGCCCGTTTTCGAATTCTGACCACCACGAAGCGGCTGTTGGGCAGAGCGACCTGCGCATGCTGAAGGGCGGCTGCAGGGTGTACTGCGGTCATTGGTCGTTCGCGACACGTCAGCCGCAGTCCGACGGACCGCGTCCTCATCACCGGGACTGGCGGTTTCGACCCAGCTGCGACAAAGACCCTAACGGACTCGCCGTCCCAAAGCTGCCGGTCGGACCCGCCCGCAGGCAACCGTCGGAGGCCTCGTAGCGGAGGGCACCTATCGGCCGGTAGCCTCAAAGGGTGCCGGATGGGCCCCCCCGCTTTATTGCGATGATAGGGCCAGCACTGTTCATCTCGCATTGATTCCGGGCGACGTCAGTCTGCCGGGCCCTGCGGTCGGATATGATTTTTTTGTCGGTGAGCCCCGCGTTCGCGGTGCCGCGTACGGCTACGCACTCACGAAAGGAACGCATCATGGGTCTGATTCAGGCGGTGTCAGGTTCGATCGGCGGCATGCTCGCCGACCAGTGGAAGGACTTCTACACGGTGCCGGAGGGCCTGCCGGCGACGGCGGCGCTGTTCGCGGCCGTGCCGCGCGGCACCAATGCCGGGCGCGGCTCGAACACCAAGGGCTCGTCGAACATCATCACCAACGGCTCGAAGATCGTCGTGCCGGAAGGCTACGGCCTGCTGCTGTTCCAGGACGGCGCAGATCACCGGCTTCGCCGCCGAGCCGGGCGGCTACAACTGGCAATCGGACGACATCAACTCGAAGTCGATCTTCGCCGGCGACGGGCTGTTCGAGCTCGCTGATCACGCCAGAGCTGGGAGCGCTTCAAGTTCGGCGGCCAGCCGGGCTCGCAGCAGGCCGCGTTCTTCGTGTCGCTCAAGGAGCTGGCGGACAACCGCTTCGGCACCCAGTCCGAGATCTACTGGGACGACGGCTTCCTCAACACGCAGGTCGGCGCGGTGACGCGCGGTTCCTACACGCTGAAGATCGTCGACCCGATCCTGTTCGTGAAGAACTTCGTGCCGGCCACCTACCTGCAGCCCGGCAAGGTGTTCGACTTCACCGACATGGACAACGCCGCCGCCGGCCAGCTCTTCAACGAGGTGGTCGGTTCGCTCGCGCCGGCGTTCAGCCTCTATACGAACGACCCGGGCAAGGGCAATCGCATCACCAAGCTGCAGCAGGACTCGGTCGGCTTCGCGAAGAGCCTGTCCGAGGCGGTGAAGAGTGCCTACCAGTGGCGCTCGGATCGTGGCCTGGCCATCGTCAAGGTGGCCATCGTCTCGATCGAGTACGACGCGAACACGAGGGAGCTGCTCAAGACCGTGCAGCGCGCCGATGCGCTCACCGGTGCGCGCGGCAATTCCAACCTGCAGGCCAGCGTCGCGCAGGGCATCCAGTCGGCGGGCGAAAACGGCGGCGCGGCGCGGCCTCATGGGCATCGGCATGGCCAGCGGGCATGATGGGCGGTCGGCGGCATGCAGCAGCCGGTGGCCCCGCGCCTGCGCCGGCTGCGCGAAGATCCCGGTCGCGCAAGCTCGAAGAAGGCGAAGGAGATGCTCGACCTGGGCCTGATCACGCAGGCCGACTACGACGCGGCTGAAGGCCAAGGCGCTGGGCCTCTAGGCGCGGGCGAGCGCATGTCGCGACCCGATACGCCGCCGCCAGTCCGCGGGTACACCGGCCCGGGTCGCCGCAGGACGTGCCGCCGTGCGCCGGGCAGCATCTCGGCGTCGATCCGTCCACGCTGCCGCAGCCGATCCGCGACGAACTGGTGGCGCCCGACCCGGTCGCCATCGACACCGCCGCCGAGCGAGCTCAAGGACGGCGTCAACCGCTGCCCGAAGTGCGGCGCGACCGACATTCGGCACAAGCCGGGCACGGACCTGCTGATCTGCGCGTACTGCCGCAACGAGTGGCACGGCGAGCGGGTCGAGGAGCAGTTCGGGTTCGGCGAGGGCATCGACCGAGCTGCGAGGGCACGATCATCGCGTCTGGCGCGCGCGACATCGCGGCCGACGCAGCCGAGCTGCGCAGCTTCAAGTGCACCGGCTGCGGCGCCGAGGTGACGGTCAACACCGCAGAGCGAGATGACGGCACGCTGCCACTGGTGCCGGCACGTGTTCGGCGTCAACGAGCAGGTGCCCAACGGCGCGGTGCCGGACGCGGTGCTGCCCTTCCACATCCAGAAGGACGACGCGGTGGCGCGCATCCGCCAGTTCGTGCACAAGCGGCGGCTGTTCGCGCTGAAGGCATTCAAGGAGCAGTTCACGCCCGAGAACGTCATCGCCGTCTACCTGCCGTACATGATCGTCGACGCGCACGGCGAGCGCCGACGTCGGCGGGCATGGGCGAGATCGAGACGCGCCGCTATACGCGGGGCAGCGGCAAGAACAAGAAGACCTACTACGACGCCGACGTGTACCAGGTTGAACGCCATGTGGACTTCACCGTGGACGACCTCCCGCTGGAATCCTCGCGTCGACCGCGGCAACCTCGACATCGCGCACCAACACCAACAACATCATCAACACCATCCTGCCGTTCGACACGAAGAACGCGGTGAAGTGGAACGCCTCCTACCTGATCGGGCTGCACCTCGGAGAAGCGCGACCTCGACGTGGCGCACCTGCGACCGCGGCTCGACGACCAGCTGCTGTCGATCGCCCGCGCCCAGGTCGAGGCCTTCGGTGCGGGCGCTACGACCGCGGCGTGCGCTGGGAGCAGGAAGCGCCTCGACGTGCACGGCACGCGCTGGGTGTCGATGTACCTGCCGGTGTGGCTGTACTCCTACCATCAGCCCGGGCAGGGCAGGCGGCATGCTGCACTACATCGCCGTGAACGGCCGCACCGGCGAAACCATGGGCAGCGTGCCGGTGCAGCAGTGGAAGCTGCTCCTGGCCGCGCTCACCGTCGGCACGGTGCTCGAAGCGCATCGCGCTGTGGATCATCGCGAGCTCGACATGGACAGCGACGGCATCCTGTTGCTGCTGGCCTCGGGCCCGCCGGCGCGGTCGGCTTCTACTGGGCGATGTATCGCTACTACCGCAACACCGACAAGTCACACGCTTTCGAACGCGAGACCGCTGTCGAGGTGCTGGCCCTGACCGGCAACGAGGCCGATCGCAAGGTCGATGAACTCCGCGGGGCGCGCTCGGCGCGCATTCAGGGGGAGAACCAGGGAAATCATCGGCAGCGTTTGCGGCCGATGTAGGCTGTCGACCTTTCCGCAGTGGCCACGCTTCTTCGGCGGATCGGCCCCCCGACGTTGTACGAGGCTTTGGTGCCATCTGTTGTTTCAGATCCCTGAGCGACAGATCGATGGGTTCTTGGAGAGGGGTTCTGGAAGAACGACTTCCAAGCCGAGTCTTTGACACGTTCCATTTTTCACGGACGAACCAACTCCGCTTGTTTCGTCCGTATTGACACTTTTTCAAAACTCATTGCTCAGAGGGAAAGTTCTGGCAATTTATATATGCATGGTCAGAATTTCGCCGACAGCAAGGCCTGTCACGGTCTTGCGCTGCCAGGTCTCGCTAGCTGCGCTCCGGGTCTTTCTTTTGCAGCGGACCCACGTTGAAGCTCGGGTTGAGCACCCGGACTTCGCTTTGCGGGAAGGGAATTTCGAAGCCGTGGTCGCGCAGTGCGTTGAAGATCATCAGCAGCAGGTCGCCGCCCACGCGGTTCTTGCCGTCGTCGATGCCCTCCATCCAGAACTCCACGAACATGTTGACGCCCGAATCGCCAAAGCTGGCGATCTCGCAGTCGGGGCGGTATTCGATTGGCAGCTCCTCGCCGCTGAGCACCTTGGGGTGTGAGGCGACCACGCCCTTGATCAGCTCAACCAGCCGCTCGATGTTGCTGCTGTAGGCCACCGAAAAATCCACCCGGTAGCGCTGGCGCTTGTCTTTGTGGGTCCAGTTGACGAAGCTCTCGACGATGAACTTTTCGTTGGGCACGATCACGTCCTTGCCCTCGAAGGTTTCGAGCGTGGTGGAGCGAAGTTTGAGCTCACGAACCGTGCCCGAGCGGCCGCCGTCGAACTCGACAAAATCGCCCACCGTGACGGAGCGGTCGAAAAGAATGATGAGCCCCGAGATGAAGTTCGAGGCGATCGCCTGCAGGCCAAAACCCAGGCCCACGCCCAGCGCCCCGCCAAAGACAGCCAGCGCGGTCAGGTTGATGCCCATGATGTTGAGCAGCAGCAAACCGATGATGACAAACGTGGCCACTTCGAGCAGCTTGGAAGCCACTTCCCGCGTGCTCACGTGAAGCTCAGTCTGACGGCTCAGAATCTCGCGGCCGGCGCGGTTGGAGATGCGGCCCAGCCAGAACATCAAGGTGCCAAAGATGGCGACCCGTGCCACCCCGTAGGCTGAAATCTCGATGTTGCCGACGCTGATCGACATCGATTCAAGGATCTTGATCAGGTCGTCAAGCACACCGAGCAAATGCATCAGCAGCAGCGGAATGCCGATCAGCTTGAACACCCGTCGCGCCAGGCCGCTGCCGACGAAATCGTTGACCGCGGTGAGGAACAGCAACAGCGTGGCGATGGTCAGGGCGGTTCTGACCAGCCAGTCGTGGCTCAGCAGCGTGTTGCTGAGCTCGACCGAAACGCGCAGCAAGACAATGGCCGTCAGCGGAAACACCAGGTTGCCGCAGTTGGCAATGAAGCGCAGCACCGGGTGCGAATCGGCGGTGATGCGCTCGTCGTCAAGCACCGGCACGACCTTGCGCAAGCGTTTGGCAGCGAAAAATGCGAACAGGTAGATCAGCGCAATGATCGCCGCCTGGGTGTAGCTCTCGGGCTGGGAGAGCGCGGTCTGTGTGGCTTCAATGGACCGTTGCCAGACTTGATCGAAACTTTCCATTTGCATCACCGCTTCTCCGACGTTCGATCGCTGTTCAAGTGGATGTCGCCAGTCTTGCGTCTCATCACGGCAAGCCCGATGGCATCCGGCCCAGCATAGAACACTTCGCCGGTGCGTCACGGCGTCGGCTGGTTCAGATAAGCGCAGCCGTCTTCCAAGCCTGCTGGAAAGAGCGCCGACGAATCTTGCATCATGTGGGGTGTTGTCTTAACTCTGGAGCCTCCATGCAGCCCGCCCCGATCCGCTCGATCCTGATCGCCAACCGTTCTGAAATCGCGATCCGCGTCATGCGCGCCGCCAACGAGATGCGCATTCGCACCGTGGCCATCTACTCCCAGCAAGACCGGCAAGCGCTGCACCGCTTCAAGGCCGACGAGAGCTACCTGGTGGGCGAGGGCAAGAAGCCGCTGGCGGCTTACCTCGATGGCGAAGACATCTTGCGCATCGCGCGCGAAGCCGGCGTTGACGCCATTCACCCTGGCTACGGCTTCCTGTCAGAAAACCCCGACTTTGCCGACGCCGTGGTCGCCGCCGGCCTGCGCTGGATCGGCCCCAGCGGCGACGTGATGCGCACCCTGGGCAACAAGGTGGCGGCGCGCCACGCGGCGGTGGCCGCTGGTGTGCCGGTGATGCCGGCCACGCCGCCGCTGCCGCTCGATCTGGCCGAGTGCCAGCGCCTGGCCGAGGGCATTGGTTTCCCGGTGATGCTCAAAGCCAGCTGGGGCGGGGGCGGGCGCGGCATGCGCGTGATCGAATCCGCCGCCGAGCTGGAAGGTTCGCTGGAAGCCTCGCGGCGCGAAGCGCTGGCCGCCTTTGGCAACGACGAGGTGTATTTCGAAAAACTGATCCGCCGCGCGCGCCATGTGGAAGTGCAGATTCTGGGCGATCTGCACGGCAACATCGTGCACCTGCACGAGCGCGATTGCACCGTGCAGCGGCGCAACCAGAAGGTGGTGGAGCGCGCGCCCGCGCCTTACCTCGATGCAGCGGCCCGCGCCAAGCTGTGCGAGAGCGCGCTGGCTCTGATGAAGTCGGTGAACTACACCCACGCCGGCACGGTCGAGTTCCTGATGGACGCCGACGACGGCAACTGCTATTTCATCGAGGTGAACCCGCGCATCCAGGTGGAGCACACCGTGACCGAGCTGGTCACGGGCGTGGACATCGTGCGCGCCCAGATCCGCATCAGCGAAGGCGGCCACATCGGCGTCAACCAGGAAACCAACGACGGCCGCCACCCCACCGGCGTGCCGCTGCAGGCCGACATTCCCGCTGCGCGGCCACGCGCTGCAATGCCGCGTGACCACCGAAGACCCGGAAAACGGCTTCCTGCCCGACTACGGCCGCCTCACCGCCTACCGCAGCGCGGCCGGCTTCGGCATCCGGCTCGATGGCGGCACCGCCTACACCGGCGCCGTGATCACGCCCGTATTACGACTCGCTGCTGGTCAAGGTGACGGCCTGGGCGCCCACCGCCATCGAGACCAGCCAGCGCATGGACCGCGCGCTGCGCGAGTTCCGCATCCGCGGCGTGGCCACCAACCTGCAGTTCCTGGAAAACGTGATCAACCACCCGGCGTTTGCCAGCCGGCGAAGTCACCACGCGCTTCATCGAAGAAACGCCCGAGCTGCTGGAATTCACCGTGCGCCGCGACCGCGCCACCAAGCTGCTGCGCTTCCTGGCCGAAACCGCCGTGCACGGCAACCCCGAAGTGGCCGGCCGCACGCTGCCGGCCCTGCCGCTGCCCAAGCCCGTGTTGCCCAAGGTCGACCGCAGCAGCCCGGTGCCCGACGGCACGCGCCAACGGCTGGAGAAGCTGGGCGCCAAAGGCTTCGCGCAGTGGATGCTGGAGCAAAAGCAGGTGCTGGTGACCGACACCACCCTGCGCGACGCCCACCAGTCGCTGCTGGCCACGCGCATGCGCACCGCCGACATGCTGCCCATCGTGCCCTACGTGGCGCGCGAGCTGCCGCAGCTGTTTTCGCTGGAATGCTGGGGCGGCGCCACCTTTGATGTGGCCTTGCGCTTTCTGAAAGAAGACCCCTGGGAGCGGCTGGCGCAGATCCGCGAGCGCGCGCCCAACATCCTGCTGCAAATGCTGCTGCGCGGCTCCAACGCCGTGGGCTACACCAACTACGCCGACAACGTGGTGCGCCATTTTGTGCAGCAGGCCGCAGACGGCGGCATCGACCTGTTCCGCGTGTTCGATTCGCTCAACTGGGTGCAAAACATGCGCGTGGCGATCGACGCCGTGCTGGAAACCGGCAAGCTCTGCGAAGGCGCCATCTGCTACACCGGCGATCTGTTTGACACGTCGCGGCCCAAGTACAACCTGGCCTATTACGTCGGCATCGCCAAGGAGCTGAAAGCAGCCGGCGTGCACATCATCGGCATCAAAGACATGGCCGGCATCTGCCGCCCGCGCGCGGCGGCCGCGCTGGTGAAAGCCATCAAGGCCGAGACCGGCCTGCCGGTGCACTTCCACACCCACGACACCAGCGGCGCATCCGCCGCCTCGGTGCTCGCGGCCATTGAAGCCGGTTGCGACGCGGTGGACGGCGCCATCGATTCCATGAGCGGCCTCACCTCGCAGCCCAACCTCTCGGCCATTGCCGCCGCGCTGGCCGGCACCGAGCGCGACCCCGGCCTGTCGCAAGACGCCTTGCACGCCACCGCCATGTACTGGGAAGGCGTGCGCCGCTTCTACTCGCCGTTCGAGGCCGACATCCGCAGCGGCACCGCCGATGTCTACCGCCACGAAATGCCCGGCGGCCAGTACACCAACCTGCGCGAGCAAGCCCGCTCGCTGGGCCTGGCCCACCGCTGGACCGAAGTCTCCCAGGCCTATGCCGACGTCAACCAGCTGTTCGGCGACATCGTGAAAGTCACGCCGTCTTCCAAGGTGGTGGGCGACATGGCGCTCATGCTGGTTTCCAGCGACATGACCACCGCCGACGTGCTCGACCCCGCGCGCGAGGTGGCCTTCCCCGCCTCGGTGGTGAGCCTGTTCAAAGGCGAGCTGGGCTTCCCGCCCGATGGCTTCCCGGAAGCCGTGAGCCGCAAGGTGCTGAAGCTGGCCGAAGGCGAAGCACCGCCCGCGCCCTTACCGCCCCGGCGACAACCTGCCCGATGTGGACCTGGCCGCCGCGCGCAACGAGGCCGAAGCCGAATGCGGCATGCCGCTGAACGAGCAACAGCTCGCCTCGTACCTGATGTACCCCAAGGTCATGCGCGACTACTGCGCCCACCTGCTGGAAAACGGCGACACCTCGGTGCTGCCCACGCCCGTGTTTTTCTACGGCCCGCAGCTGCAGCAGGAGCTGGCGCTGGAAATCGACCCCGGCAAGACCCTGCTGGTGGCCCTGCAAAGCATCGCCGACGACGGCGAAACCGCCCACAAGGTGCAGTTTGAGCTCAACGGCCAGTCGCGCACCGTGCGCGTGGCCGCCGCCAATGCCGCGGCCGCCGAAGGCGCCCGCCCACTGGCCGAGCCCGGCAACCCCTGGCATGTGGCCGCGCCCATGCCCGGCGCGATCGTCAACGTGGCCGTGACCGTGGGCCAGCGCGTCAACGCCGGCAGCACGCTGCTGTCGCTCGAAGCCATGAAGATGGAAACCCACGTGGCCGCTGACCGCGATGCCGAGGTGGAGGCCGTGTATGTGGTGGCTGGGGACCGGGTGCAGGCTAAGGAGTTGTTGGTGGTGTTGCGGGCGGTGGGGGGTGGGGCTGAGACGTCTGCTGCTTGAAGCAATCTGATCCCCTGGGAGTTTTGCGCCCTATTCCAATTTCATGAACATCGATCCAGACGTCCGTCGGCTCATCATTGAGGTGGATGAGCGTTTGCTAGGTCTAGTGTCTTAATGCTTCGGTGACTGGTCTCACATGAGCGATACTGAAAATTTTTGGTTGGTCCGATTTGGACCGTGCCGGCCCTCATGAAAACCGGAGTGTGGGCATGGAAGCAAAGGTCAAGGACTGCCCTGATTTACACAGTTACGCTGCGTACAAGTAAGAAAATGCCCAGTGCCTTCCACTCTGTCTGCCGAGTTATCTATTTCTGCTGGCGCTGGCTAATACTCGTGGTTTTTCAGCCGCCCAACTGGTTGCTATCGCTGGAAGAAATTCTGTATTCCGAGCCCAATGAATAGTATGCAATTTCTCTTTCTTCTTCCAGTGATAAGTAGTTGACAAATAGCTCCATTTTTTCCGATCGCAGTTTCACGCGTTCAAATCTCTTGCGTTCATTAGAAAAGCTGAACCTCGTTATTTGCAAATACAACAAGGGAGTTGCAGTGACTCTTCTTATCGCATGCCGCAATCTGTGCAAATGAGATCAATGTATGTAAATGCCTTATATAAATCTGTTAGTGCAAACTGACCGAAAGAAGTTATTCGCAATGCATCAATGTCTTCGGGAAAATATGTCATGTCTCGTAGAAGCTTCAACCAAATTTGATGCAAGTAGACGATCAACCCATTGACAGAAATCTATATCGGATCCAAAAGACTCAGAAAAGAAACTTCGAAGCTCGGACATTGAAACGAATGCTGGCGAAAGTGGATCTTGCGCTATCGAGAGCCTCTTTAGAATGCGCAGTCCTGTGAAGTGAGATCCGCCTTCACTTGTTCGAATTTGAAATAAGTTTGGAATCTTGCTCATCTTTTCATCGTAGAAGAGCCGGGTTGGGGTTAATAAAGGCTTAATCACTTGGTGGATCAATAAGTTCCAGCCCTTCTGCGATTGCGCCATTTCAATAGCATTGGTGTATCCAGATAAAATCAAATCGTCAAATAAGTCCAATGCAAGTCGGATATTTCCGTGTGCGGATGCTGTAATAAATTGATTTAATGGCGATGATGGATTGGGGCTAAATCCGATTTAAAGATACTCGGAAAAAATCTGACTATGTCGTCAGTAAATTCAGGTTCTGTCTCGATTTTACTATTCTTTATTAGCTCAAGAGCATATGCGATGCGTCGTCCAAAAACCTCATCTGGAGTAGGCGAGCTGATGTGGAATGCACTATTCTGGTAAGCGTCGAGCATGCCTCGAATTTTTGAGGCGTAAAATCGCTCCTCGCGCATTGAAATTAATACCACACATCCAAGGTCTGTAGCCAATTCAGCAGCAAGAGAAAACGCATAGTCTTGTAGTTGATTCTCTAGTTGGTCAGTGTTGTCGATGGCCGCAATTACGCCTCTGTGGTTTTTGCGATGCCAGGCTACCAGTCGCTGCGCAACGTACCTTTCATCGGCTTTCCACGCATGCAGGAGATCATTCAGTTTCAGGTTGTAGGTTTCTGATTCTTCAAATAACCCTCGCAAGTCTTGTCTCTTTGCAACCTCATGCCTGTCGGAAAAAAGTAAGAGTAGTTGCTCACGGTCCCCAAGCAGAATTTGTTCGGAATCTAGCCTAGATACGAAATCCCTCCAAAGGGTTGTTCGAACGGAAATTGGATCCTTCGGCGCGGATAGCAGGTCGACATGACCGGGAATGAGTGCTTCTTTAAATATTGGCGTGGTTTACGCAGCAATACCTTCCGGATGAGCGTGATTTTCCAGATCCTTTTCCCCCAAAAAGAATGACGACATCTCCTTTTTCTTCTTTTCGAACTGCTTTTGTAAGTCGATTTGAAAATGCGCCTCCAAATTCGGCATCTTCTGTTTCAATGATCCCGTAAGTTTCCATGAATGGCGAAACAGAGTCTCTGATCAATGTTCGAATCCCATTCACGTTTTTATCCCGTGAGCTCGTTCTGATACATAGCAGCGATCAACGAATTCTGAGTTATCTACATCAATCGGGCCAAAATATTTCTTGGACAACTGATCGAATGTGCTTAGCAAGGTACTTGCTGGATTAATTGTTTGATGAAATGATACGATCCTTTCTTTTGGAAAGAATAACTCCCGACTATCAGGTCTGCTACCATCAAAAGCGGCCTGTAGACTTTGCTTCTCTAAAACGGCTGCATAGCCTATGAGGCTTACTGCGTCGGTGAAGTTTGTTTCAAACCAAGCAATATCGGAGACCACCAATGCAGTCAAGTCTCTCCACGCCTTTCCTTTTTGAAAAGCCTTGAAGAGTATGAACTGTGTTCCATTTGTTACTGCACCATATTCGCATCCTTCGTCAGCGCAGTATCTCTGGGCTTGAAAGATTGCCTTCTTTAATGCTTCGCTCGTCAGGAGGGTTCTGGTTTTAACTGCTCTGAAGGCTTTTTTGTGATTGTAGTTTGAAGGTAGATCAAAATATACGCCGGTTCTTTTTGCTTCAATAATCAGAACCGGTTTGCCATTTGTTCTGGTCAAAATATAGTCGGCAAATCCTTCAGCGGTCGACTCTTCCATTTTGAAGGCCCCCACAGGCCAGCCTAGGACCTCCCTTAACAGGCGGTCTACGATGTGGAATCGTGTGTCTGCTTCGTTTAGGTCGGCTGACTTTGCGAATCCGACGACTTCTTGGGCAGATGCAAGTGACATTTGGTTTCTCCTCCGCATAGCTTATCAAATGAAGTGGTGTTCCGAGCTCAATTTATGCAGACATACTTGCGCAAGAAAGGGCCCGGCCACTCTTACAAGAATGCGGTTGCTGAAGCTCCTAGAGGGTCAGGTCTTGCCTTTTGCCCCCTGGCGCTTCTTTTCACAGCTTGACGGCAAAACACAAGCCCTCATATCTGACCTACAGAAGAACTACGAGGGCATGCCTTTTGCCGTTTGTAAATGTGCCAGATATTTTTGAGTACTTTCTGAAGTGAAGAACTGATTCCGCATATAGGCGCCTGTAAGTGAGCTGAAAACAGCCGTTGTCGTCAGTGGCTATCTGGCTCTGCCATGCGTTGCGGAATGTCGCGTCGGGTGTGCAGCACCCGCCACACGTCGATGTGGTCTTCTCGCTCCAGGTAGAACACCAGAAACGGGTACGTGGTCAGCGGCCAAGCACGCAAACCTGGCAAACCCAGTTCATGCCCATAGCGGGGTGAGCCTGTGGCAGCGTTGCGACTGAGGTGGGCATAGGCTTGCTCCAGCGCATCAATAAAACCCAAGGCTGCGTCGCTCGCACCCTCGGCCAGGTAGTGATCAATGGCCGAGTCCACATCCGCGCTGACTTGTGCGCGGGGAATCACCGTCTTGGCCGTCAAACCTTGGGACCGGGCTTGGTGTGTTGGGCAACGCGTTGGCGCAGCGCGTCAAAGTAGGTGGCGTCAGCCGGTTCGCCCGGCGTGGAGCTTGCACCTTGCAACAACAAGCTGTGTAGCTGGCGGCGATCTTGGTCGGTTCGGATCAGCTCGCGCACATATTCGCTGCTGGTGCTGTAGCCACGCTCGGTCACCTGCGCGTCGACGAAGGACTTGAGGGCATCCGGCAATGAGATGTTCATGGTGGACATGGCGCAAGGCTATCGATTTTGGCAAAATTTGGCAAGGACGGGCATGGGTTCCATGCCAGCGGGTGTTGTGCCAGGTTCCGGGGCTTGACGGTCAAAGCTTGAGGTCTTGCCTTTTGCTTGGCGTTCGCCCCCAAATTCCAAATTCTTTCAAAGCCAGAGGGTCGGTTGCTTTCCCGCACGCCCAAAAGGGTGCAAGGAGAAGCAATGAAGCGCTGAGACGACAGAAGCGCCGATGCTGGCGCTCAGCCGTTCGCAATCCGCCTGACCAGCGCCTGGGTGAATTCGGCCGTGGTGGCTTTGCCGCCCAGGTCGCCGGTGCGCACTTTGTCGATGTTCAGCGTGGCGTCGAGCGCCTGGCGCAGGCGCGTGGCCTTGTCGGTGAGCTTGACGTGGTCGAGCATCATCGCGGCGGCGAGCAGCAGGGCGGTGGGGTTGGCAATGCCTTTGCCGGCGATGTCGGGCGCCGAGCCGTGCACGGCTTCGAAGATGGCGGCGTCTGCACCGATGTTGGCGCCCGGCGCCATGCCGAGCCCGCCCACCAGGCCGGCCACCAGATCCGACAGGATGTCGCCGAACAGGTTGGTGGTGACCAGCATGTCGAACTGCCAGGGGTTGAGCACCAGCTTCATCGCGCAGGCGTCGATGATCACGGTCTCCAGCTCGAACTTGCCTTTGTACTTGCGCTCGTACAGCTCTTCGCCGGCTTCCAGAAAGATGCCGGTGAGCGCTTTCATGATGTTGGCCTTGTGCACGATGGTGACCTTCTTGCGGCCGGTGGCCACCGCGTGGTCAAACGCGAACTCCAGCAGCCGGCGCCCGCCGGCGCGGGTGTTGATGCCGGTGGCAATGGCCACGGCATGCGGGTCGTCATCGATCTGCACGTAATGCTCGTGGCCGATGTACAGGCCCTCCAGGTTTTCGCGCACCACCACGAGGTCGATCTTGTCGAAGCGACCGCCGGGAATGATGGTGCGGGCTGGCCGCAGGTTGGCGTACAGCTTGAACTCTTCGCGCAGCCGCACGTTGGACGAGCGGTAGCCGCCGCCCGAGGGCGTTTCCAGCGGGCCCTTGAGCGCCAGCCGGGTGCGGCGAATGCTGTCCAGCGTGGCGGGCGGCAAGGGGTCGCCACCCTGTTTGACGCCCTCCAGGCCGGCCACCTGCCGGTCCCACGTCAAAAGGCGCCTTGAGCGCATCGAGCGCGGCCAGCGTGGCATCGACGATTTCAGGGCCAATGCCGTCGCCGGGGATCAGGGTGGCAGGGATCGAGGTGGTCATGGTGTGGTTCCTGGAAGGCGGTTGGCGCAAGGGTGAAAACAGGCGTTGTCTGCGGTAAAGCGCGGAAAAACAAGCTGGCAATCGCCAGAGGTTACCTTGCCCACAACAGGCCGCTGGTTAACATGGCCGCGCGCCGGCAGATTGCCGGATGACCCGCAAATTCCACCCAAGGCGCGAGGAACGAAACAGCCATGCACGAAATCATCTGTCCCCACTGCAAAAAAGCCTTCAAGGTGGACGAGGCCGGGTACGCCGACATTCTGAAGCAGGTGCGCGACGGCAAGTTTGAGCAGGAGCTGCACGACCGGCTGGCGCTGGCCGAGCAGGACAAGCTCAGCGCGGTTGAACTGGCCAGATCGCAGCTGGCCAGCGAGTTGCAAAAGGCGGCGGCGCGGCAAGACGCGGAGATTCAGAGCCTGAAGGCCCAGCTCGATGCCGGTGAAATCGCGCGCAAGCTCGCCGTGGCCGAGGCCCTGGGCGCGGTGGAGAAACAGCGCGACGCGCTCGCCAACGAGCTGGCGCAGGCCAGGCGCGACCAGCAAGCCGCCACCGAGCTGGCCGACGCCAAGCTGGTGAACGGGCTGCAATCGGCCGCTGCGGCCAAAGACGCCGAGATTCAGAGCCTGAAAGCGAAGCTCGACGCCATCGCCGTGGCGCAAAAGCTCGCCATCACCGAAGCGGTGAGCGCGGTCGAAAAAGAGCGCGACGAACTGAAGAGCGGTCTGTCGCGGGCCGAGCTGGAAAAGCAGCTGGCCGAGAAGTCGCTCAAGGACAAATACGAGACCCAGATCAAGGACCGCGACGACGCGATCGAGCGCCTGCGCGACATGAAGGCGCGCCTGTCGACCAAGATGGTGGGCGAAACCCTGGAGCAGCACTGCGAAACCGAGTTCAACCGCATCCGGGCCACCGCGTTTCCCCGGGCGTATTTCGAGAAAGACAACGACGCGCGCACGGGCAGCAAGGGCGACTACATCTTTCGCGATGCAGACGACGCGGGCACCGAGATCGTCTCGATCATGTTCGAGATGAAAAACGAGAGCGACCGCACCGCCAGCAAGAACCGGAACGAAGATTTCCTGAAAGAGCTCGACAAAGACCGCACCGAGAAGGGCTGCGAATACGCGGTGCTGGTGTCGCTGCTGGAGCCCGAGAGCGAGCTCTACAACACGGGCATCGTCGACGTGTTTCACCGCTATCCGAAGATGTATGTGGTGCGCCCGCAGTTTTTTCTGCCCATGATCACGCTGCTGCGCAATGCGGCGATGAACTCGCTCAAATACAAGTCGGAGCTGGCGCTGGTGAAGGCGCAGAGCATCGACATCACGAATTTCGAGGCCGATCTCGACACCTTCAAAGACGCCTTCGCCAAGAACTACGACCTGGCCTCCCGGCGCTTTCAGACCGCGATCGAAGAGATCGACAAATCGATCGACCACCTGCAAAAGACCAAGGAAGCCCTGCTCGGCACCGACCGCAACCTGCGCCTGGCCAACGACAAGGCGCAAGACGTGACGATCAAGAAGCTCACCCGGGGCAACCCGACGATGGCGGCCAAGTTTGCCGAGCTGAAGCAGGAACCAGGTCTGCCGGGTTTGGAGTGAACCGCCCAG
This sequence comes from uncultured beta proteobacterium, assembly GCA_963831255.1. Taxonomy (GTDB): domain Bacteria; phylum Pseudomonadota; class Gammaproteobacteria; order Burkholderiales; family Burkholderiaceae_C; genus Hydrogenophaga. Next base: position 214,589 of record CAWHPI010000005.1, read on the forward strand.
GGCTGGCTGGCGGTCCGCGTGCACGCGAGGTGCTACCCTGAGTGACCACCCAGGAGGCGCACACCACCGTGACCCGAGTTCGAATCAGCCACACCACGGTTTATCACTACCGAACCCCGGTCAGCCTGGGCGCGCACCGCCTGATGCTGCGGCCCCGGGAAAGCCGTGAGCTGCAGCTGCTGTCGCACGAGCTGACTGTGTCGCCCGAGGCCACCATTGCCTGGGCCCACGACGTGTCGGGCAATGCGGTGGCCACGGCGTCGTTCAGCGGCCAGACCGACGTGTTGCGTATCGAGAGCAATGTGGAACTGGAGCTCACCGCCAACCCCTGGCCGATCTTCAACATCGCGGCCACCGCGCTCAGCTACCCCTTCTTCTATTCCAACGACGACCGCGCCGACCTCGGGGCGCTGGCGATCCAGCAGTATCTGGACCCGATGGGGCGGCTGCAGAAATGGGCGCGCTCGTTTGTGCGCGGCCCGGCGCCCGACACGCTGGAGCTGTTGAAAGCGATCAGCCACGGTGTGGCCGAGTCCTTGCAATACGAGGTGCGCGAAAGCGAAGGCACGCAGACGCCCATCGAGTCGCTGGACCGCGGCAAGGGCTCGTGCCGCGACTTCGCCATTCTGTTTGCCGAGGCGGTGCGCAGCCTGGACATGGGCGCGCGCATCGTCTCGGGCTATCTGTACGACCCGCAGAGCACCGCCACGGGCTCTTCGGGCTCGGGCTCCACCCACGCCTGGGCCGAGGTCTATCTGCCCGGGGCGGGCTGGATCAATTTCGACCCCACCAACCGCAGCATCGGCGGCTTCAACCTGGTGCCGGTGGCCGTGGCCCGCGACATCACGCTGCTGATGCCGGTCTCGGGCAGCTACGCTGGCGCGGCCGATGCGTTTGCGGGCATGGAGGTGGAGGTGCGGGTGAATTGAGCGCGTGGCTGCCCATGCAAGCCATTGGCTTTTGGCTCGGAGACCCGCTGTACGTGAAAGCCCGGTGCGCGGCTGCACCGGGGTGGCGCGTTAGAACCGGTAGCTCAGCCCGGCGCTCACCAGGCCGCTGCTGCGCTTGAGCGTGAGCCGGCTGCCGGCGCCTCCAGCGCGGCGATGGCGGCCGAAAGCTCCATCCGGTTGTTGGTGGTCTCGGTCTCGGCGCCCGACAGCTCCTTGCGATGCGGTCCGGACATCAGGATCGCGCCCCAGCCGCCAGGCCCCGGGTTGCCGGAACATGCACCGTCCGTGAATATGGTGACGCGCGGCCTCGCCGTGGCTTCGCTCATCGGCTCACTCCAGACCGGAGGAAGCGGCCGAGCCGTCGGCGACGACGCCGGCATGGAACAGCAGCCGCTTGAGATAGGGGACCGGGTCGTGCTTGACGACGAGCGCGTCGGCCGGCGTATGCACCCAGTCGTGCGCGCGCGTCAGCAGGAAGCGCAGTGCAGCGCCACGGCACAGCGTCGGCAGCGCATCGCGCTCGGCGGCGGTCAGCGCCCTGACGCTTTGGTAGCCGGCCAGCAACGCCGCCCCCTTGCCGCGATTGTACGAGACGTCGGCGTCGAAGCACCAGGCGTTGAGGGATACGGCGATGTCGTAGGCGAGCAGGTCGTTGCAGGCGAAGTAGAAGTCGATCAGGCCCGACAGCTCGTCACCGCGGAAGAAGACATTGTCGGGGAACAGGTCGGCATGGATGACGCCGGACGGCAGGTTGCGCGGCCAGGCTGCGAGCAGCGCGTCGAGCTCGCCCTCGATGGTGGCGGCGAGCCCCGGCTTCACATCGTCGGCGTGGTCGCGAAACCGCTCGAACAGCGGCCGCCAGCCGGCCGGCCCGAGGGCATTGGCGCGACGGATCGCGAAATCGCGGCCGTCCTCGTGCAGCTGCGCCAGGGCGACGCCGACGCTGTGGCAGTGACGGGCCTGCGGATTGCGCAACCACAACCCGTCGAGGAAGGTGACGAGCGCCGCCGGCCGGCCGGCGAGCTCGCGCAGGTTGCGTCCTCTTCGGTCGCGGATCGGCGTCGGGCACGACAGGCCCTTGGCGGCCAGGTGCTCCATCAGCCCGAGGAAGAACGGCAGGTCGCTCGACGCGACGCGCTTCTCGTACAGCGTCAGGATATACCGGCCGCGCTCGGTCGCGACGAGGTAGTTGGTGTTCTCGACGCCCTCGGCGATGCCTTTGCAGGACACCACCGCGCCGAGGCCGTAGCTGTCGATGAATTGCGCGAGTTCCTCGTCGCCGATCTCGGTGTAAACGGCCATGGCGGCTCAGGCCGGTGTCGCGGCCGCGGCAGGGGCTGCGTCACGCAGCTCCCGCGGCACGTTGAAGGCGATGTTCTCGCGAGCGGTGACGACATTCTCGACACGGACGTCGAAACGGTCGCGGAAGGCGTCGACAATCTCCTCGACCAGCACCTCGGGCGCCGATGCGCCGGCGGTCAGGCCGAGCGTGGCGATGCCGTCGAACTGCGGCCAGGGGATTTCGGCGGCGCGTTGCACCAGCACTGCCTTCGGGCATCCGGCCTTCTCGGCGACCTCGACCAGGCGCAGCGAGTTGGAGCTGTTCGGCGCCCCGACGACGATCATCCGCTCGACCCGCGGCGCGATCGCCTTGACCGCCGCCTGCCGGTTGGTGGTCGCGTAGCAGATGTCCTCCTTCAGCGGCAGCGCGATTTCCGGGAAACGCTGCCGCAGCACCGCGACGATCTCGGCGGTATCGTCGACCGACAGCGTCGTCTGGGTCAGGTAGGCGAGGCGCCGCGGATCCTTCGGCGTGAATGCGTGGGCCTGCGCCACCGTCTCGATGAGCGTGACCGCGCCGTCGGGAAGTTGCCCCATGGTGCCGATCACCTCGGGATGGCCGCGATGACCGATCAGCACGATCTCGAGCCCACGCTCGTGGTGATGTCCGGCAGCCTTGTGGACCTTGGAAACCAGCGGGCAGGTCGCGTCCAGGAAGAACAGGTTGCGCAGCCGGGCGGCATCCGGGACCGACTTCGGCACGCCGTGCGCCGAGAAAATGACCGGAGCCTCGGTGTCCGGGATCTCGCTCAGCTCCTCGACGAACACCGCACCCTTGGCGCGCAGCCCGTCGACCACGAACTTGTTGTGCACGATCTCGTGCCGGACGTAGACCGGCGCACCGTACTTCGCGAGCGCGAGCTCGACGATCTGGATCGCCCGGTCGACGCCGGCGCAAAAGCCCCGGGGGGCAGCCTTGAACAGGGTCAATCCCGGTTTGCTCGCGGGCGTCGGGCGCGGGGGTGTCGGCGGCGACATGGCACAAAGGCTTCACGGTTGTGGAAACTGTTACGAAGCTTGCTACGCGGTTGGCCTTACGCTGTCGAGGGTGCTAAGAGGGTGAGTCACGGGGGCGTCAAGTCTCAGCCGGCTGCCAAACGGGGGTACCGGCCGCAATTTGGCCTCAGGGCGGACTAATTGTCGGGCGTTGTTGAGTCGCACGACAGACGGGACGGACGGGAAAACGTGAAAAGCATTCTCACGGCTTCACGCGTGGGCGTGGCGACACGCCTAGCGATGACTGTGGTAGCGGCGGTTGCTGTCGCCGGCTGCGGCGTCTCGACACTGACGTCGGGCATTGGCGGCGGCATGTTCGGCGGCTCCGGGTCGAAGTCGGCCGAGGCCAAGGGCGTATCCGAGGAGCAACTGCTGGTCGCTGCGAAATCCGACAGCGACGGCGCCGGCAGCGGCGGCGACGTGGCCCATGGCTGTCCGCGCTTCACAGTGTGGCCGCGCGACAACAACCTGACCGTATACGAGCAGGGCCGGGTCGGTGACGGGCTTGCGGTCATGCATCGCGGCGAGATCACCAAGACCGCGCGCGAGTGCCAGGTCGACCGGAACACGGTCACGATCAAGTACGGGTTCTCCGGTCGCGTGCTGCTCGGGCCGAAGGGCCGGGCCGGCAACATCACCATGCCGCTCAACGTGTTCGTGACCGACGCCAAGCGCGAGCGGATCACCAGCGACAAGATGAAGGTCGACGTGGCGGTCGCGGTCGACAAGCCGATCGGCTACTTCTCGATGGTTCGCACCGTGACGTTCACGGTGCCCGAGGGCGCGCGCCCAGGCGAGTTCGAGCTGTTCGTCGGCTTCGAGCGCAATGTGCCGGGCGCCGGCTAGGTCATCCGTCATCCCAACAGAAATTTTGCCGCGATGGCCGCGAGGCATTGACTTCGCGCCGCTGTCCTCTATCTACGCTCCCACTGCCAATCGAGACCTGCGGAAGAGACCCGATCTCTTCTCTCGAGTGACGGCGCCGAAGGAGCAACCGCCCCGGAACCTCTCAGGCAAACGGACCGCAGGTTGATGGCACTCTGGAAAGTGGGCGAGGTGCGGCTGCACCCGTCCTACCGAAGGGGATAAGACAGCGCATCCGTCCGCTCACAAGGGCGGGGGAACGTGTCGAATTTCTCAGGTCCCAAGACAGAGGGGGCTCTACCTCGGGCGTGAGGAACGCGCCCCTGTGTTTGAGCCAGGTTGGGACCATATAATGAGCGGAACTCCCGCGACTGCCCCTCTGCTGCGCACCCCCCTCTTTGATCTTCATGTTTCGCTCGGCGCCAAGATGGTGCCGTTTGCCGGCTACGAGATGCCGGTGCAATACCCCTTAGGCGTGCTGAAGGAGCATCTTTGGACCCGCGAAAAGGCGGGTCTTTTTGATGTGAGCCACATGGGGCAGGCGTTTCTCGTCGCCGAGGACGGAAAGCTCGAGACAGTAGCCCGCGCCGTGGAAGCGCTGGTTCCCGCCGATATTCTCAATCTCAAGCCCGGCCAGCAGCGCTACTCGCAGTTGCTGGCGGACGACGGCGGCATTCTCGACGACCTGATGGTGACGCGCCCGCTCGATGCCGGTGAAGAGGGAAGCTTGTTCCTCGTCGTGAATGCCGGCTGCAAGGACGCCGATTACCAGCACATCGCCAATCGGCTGCCGAAGGGGATCCGGCTTGCCGTGAGGAGCGATCGAGCGTTGCTGGCGCTGCAGGGTCCCGCCGCCGCTGGCGTGCTCGCAAGCCTGGCACCCGATGCTGCTGGCCTCGGCTTCATGGCGGCGCGGGCCATGAAGGTCGGCGGCTTTGAGGTTCATGTCAGTCGCTCCGGCTACACCGGCGAGGACGGATACGAGATCTCCGTCGCGGAAGCGGCGGCGGTCGATTTCGCCAAGCTGCTGCTGGCCCAGGACCGCGTCGCAACCGATCGGCCTCGGCGCCCGCGATCAGCTCCGCCTCGAAGCGGGCCTGTGCCTCTACGGCCACGACATCGACACCACCACGTCGCCGATCGAGGCCGGGCTCGCCTGGTCGATCCAGAAGCGGCGGCGCATCGAGGGCGGTTTCCCCGGCGCCGCTCGCATCCAGAAGGAATTGAAGGACGGTCCTGCCCGCCTGCGCGTCGGCATCAAGCCCGACGGCCGCGCGCCGGCCCGCGAGGGCACCGAGATCGTCGACACCTCCGGCGCCAGGATCGGCATCATCACCTCTGGCGGCTTCGGTCCGACCGTCAATGGACCCATCGCCATGGGCTACGTGACGGCTGCCCACGCCAAGCCCGGCATGCCGCTGCAACTCATGGTGCGCGGCAAGCCGCTACCGGCCACAGTCGTCGCCATGCCATTCGCACCGCACCGCTACAAGCGCGGATAGTGACGCTTGAACTCGATCGGATGCACTCGTTCTAGCTGGTGAGCTCTACTCCGATGGCCAACGAATCAGCCGCGTCGTCATACCACCCAGTGCCGTCATACCGGCGCATACCCATAGGCGCTAGTTCAGCTATATCTCCCTCGATTGCCTTCCCGGGCGAGCGCGAAGAGCGCGAGACCCGGGGATCGCGTCCAAGGAGGTGGCGACCGATCCCGCCGCTTCACGCCACCGACTGCCGACGCGACCCCGGCTCTCCGCGCTGTCGCGCTGCGGCCGGGGAGGCAAAATTGTAGATTGGTGGCGGGCTAACTCGGCGCGCGAGGACCTGCACCGAGGTGACGGCGGCGGGGAGGAGGCGCTGCGATTCTAAATTCGGATCGGACATCGGGTCGGCGTGCACCGCGGCTCGTGTCCAATGCACAACTTTTCAGAGGGCAGGCCATAGCGGTATCAGCCTTCGCACCCAGGTCACAGAACCACCAACTGGAGCTCACCATGACACTGAAGTTCACCAAGGATCACGAGTGGGTCAGCGTCGAGGGCGACATCGCCACCGTCGGCATCAGCGACCACGCCCAGGGCGCGCTGGGTGACGTGGTGTTCGTCGAGGTGCCCGAGGTCGGGCGCCAGGTGAAGCAGAAGGAAGCGGTGGCCGTCGTCGAGAGCGTGAAGGCCGCGAGCGAGGTCTATGCGCCGATCTCGGGCGAGGTGGTTGCCGCCAATGCCGAGCTTGCCGGCTCGCCGGCGTTGGTCAACGAGGACCCGCAGGGCAAGGCCTGGTTCTTCAAGCTGAAGATCGCGAACAAGTCCGAGCTCGATGGCCTGCTGGACCAGGCCGCCTACGACGCCTTCGTCAAGGAGAGTGCGTGATGGGTTGCTCCACTCTTCCCCTCTCCCCCGCCCATTCGGGGGAGAGGGCAGAGGCCGGGCGCACCTTGCCCGGCCGAGGGTGAGGGGCGGCCGCTCGTTCGAACGCCGCTTTTTGGCTTGAGCAAGATTGCTGTTGCGACCATCGCGCCCGTTGCCGCCCCTCACCCTGACCCTCTCCCCTTATGCGCGAAGAGCGCTAAGGGGAGAGGGAATGGCCGCGTTCGATGGGGCTTCGGGCCGAACCCGAGGAAGACACCTGAAATTGGATCTGCCGATGCGGCAGTCATTGGCGAGGTACTCTGATGCGCTATCTTCCGCTCGAGGATGCCGACCGGCGCGAGATGCTGGCCAAGGTCGGCGTGAAATCGGTCGACGAGCTGTTCGCCGCCGTGCCGAACGCCAAGCTGCTCAAGAGCCTGCCGGACCTGCCAAAGGCCAAGGGCGAGCTCGAGGTCGAGCGCGAGCTTGGCCGCCTGCGCCGCGCGCAACACCGCGGCCGGCAGCGTGCCGTTCTTCATCGGCGCCGGAGCCTATCGTCACCACGTGCCCGCTTCGGTCGATCACCTGATCCAGCGGTCCGAGTTCCTGACCTCCTACACGCCCTATCAGCCCGAGATCACGCAGGGCACGCTGCAGTACCTGTTCGAGTTCCAGACCCAGGTCGCGCATCTGACGGCGATGGATGTCGCCAACGCCTCGATGTACGACGGCTCGACCGGCTTCCGCCGAGGCGGTGCTGATGGCGCACCGGGTGACGCGGCGGAAGAAGGCCGTGGTGTCGGGCGGGCTGCATCCGCAGTATGCCGACGTCATCGCCACGTTGTCGAAGTACGGCAGCGCGCACGTCGAGCCGGCTTCCGCGGCCACGCCTCAGGGCGTCGAGGACATCATCGCGCGCATCGACGGCGAGACCTCTTGCGTCGTGCTGCAGATACCCGGACTTCTTCGGCCGCGTGCGCGATCTGCAGCCGCTCGCCGACGCCGCTCACGCCAAAGGCGCGCTGCTGGTGGCGGTCGTGACCGAGGTGGTCGTCGCTCGGCGCGCTGAAGGCGCCGGCGAGCGATGGGCGCCGACATCGTGGTGGCGGAGGGGCAGTCGATCGGCAACGGCTCGAGCTTCGGCGGCCCCTATGTCGGGCTGTTCGCGACCCAGGACAAGTACGTGCGCCAGATGCCGGGCCGGCTCTACCGGCGAGACGGTCGATGCGGAGGGCCGGCGCGGTTTCGTGCTGACGCTGTCGACGCGCGAGCAGCATATCCGCCGCGAGAAGGCGACGAGCAACATCTGCACGAACTCCGGGCTGTGCGCGCTGGCGTTCACGATTCACATGACGCTGCTTGGGCGAGACGGGCCTGAAGCGGCTCGCCGCCATCAATCACGCCAACGCCTGCGACCTCGCGGACACGGCTGGCGGCGGCGAAGGGCGTTGCGGTGCTGAACGACGCGTTCTTCAACGAGTTCACCATCCGTGTGCCGGGCAATGCCGCGGCGGTGATCGAGAAGCTCGCGGAGAAGGGCGTCATGGGCGGCGTGCCGGTGTCGCGCCTGCTGCCCGGCGACGAGGCGCTTGCCGACCTCATCGTCGTCGCCTCGACCGAGGTCAACACCGACGACGACCGCGCGGCCTACGCCAAGGCACTCGGCGAGGTGCTGTGATGCGCGGTCTCGCCTCCCCCCAACCGTCATCCTCGGGCCAAACCCGAGGATGACACCTGCTTTCGGATATTCGATCGCGGCCGAGGTACGAAACGGAGCCCACTTATGACCATGAACAACCAGGGCCGGCCGAGCGGGCAGTCGGGGCGCCGCAGCGCCGCCGTCCACCTTCACCGGCCATCGCGGCCTCGATCACGAGGAGGCGCTGATCTTCGAGCGGCGCGGCAGCGCCACCAAGACCGGCGTCGACTTGCCGGAGCCGCAAGAAAGTCAAGAGCCGCCTCGGCGGCCTCGAGCGCAGGGGCGAGATCGGATTGCCCGGCCTCACCGAGCCGGAGGCGATGCGCCACTACGTGCGGCTCGTCGCAGAGGAACTATTCGATCGACAGCCGGGCTCTATCCGCTCGGCTCGTGCACCATGAAGCACAACGGCCGCCTCAACGAGAAGATGGCGCGGCTGCCGGGCTTCGGCGACATCCATCCGCTGCAGCCGCAATCGACGGTGCAGGGCGCGATCCAGCTGATGGAGATGCTGGCCGGCTATCTGCTCGAGCTAACCGGCATGCATTCGGTGGCGATGAGCCCCAAGGCCGGCGCCCACGGCGAGCTGTGCGGCATGCTGGCGATCAAGGCGGCGCACGAGGCCAAGGGCTCGAAGCGATCGGTCGTGCTCGTGCCCGAATCGGCGCATGGCACCAATCCGGCGACCGCCGCCTTCATGGGCTACTCGGTGAAGTCGATCCCGGCCCGCGCCGACGGCACGGTCTCGGTCGACGCGCGTCAAGGCCGCCCTCGGGCCCGACGTCGCCGCCATCATGCTGACCAACCCCAACACCTGCGGCCTGTTCGAGCCCGAAGCTCGTGGAGATCGCCAAGGCGGTGCACGACGGCCGGTGCCTACTTCTACTGCGACGGCGCCAACTTCAACGCCATCGTCGGCAAGGTGCGGCCGGGCGATCTCGGCGTCGATGCGATGCACATCAACCTGCACAAGACCTTCTCGACGCCACACGGCGGCGGCGGGCCGGGCGCGGGGCCGGTGGTGCTGTCGGCGGCGCTTGCCCCGTTCGCGCCGCTGCCTTATGTCGCGAAAGGACAAGGACAGGTATCGACTGGTCGAGACCCGGTCGAGGCAGCCGGCACCAGCCGTTCGGCCGCCTCACGGCTTTCCACGGCCAGATGGGCATGTACGTGCGGGCGCTGACCTACATGCTGAGCCATGGCGCGGACGGCATGCCGCAGGCCACCGAGGACGCGGTGCTCACCGCCAACTACATCCGCGCCGGCCTGCGGGACGTCTTCAGCCAGCCGTTCGGCGACAAGCCGTGCATGCACGAGGCGCTGTTCGACGATACGCTTCCTCGAAGGATACCGGCGTCACCACCCTCGATTTCGCCAAGGCGATGATCGACGAGGGCTATCACCCGATGACGATGTATTTCCCGCTGGTCGTGCACGGCGCGATGCTGATCGAGCCGACCGAGTTGGAATTGAAGGTGTCGCTCGACCTGTTCGATCGCCGCGCTGCGCGATCTCGTCGAGATGCGGCGAAATCCGGCGACGTCGAGCGCTTCCAGCAGGCACCACGGCTGGCCCCGCGCCGCCGCCTCGACGAAACCAAGGCCGCCCGCGAGCCGGAGCTCACCTGCAAGTGGAATCCGAGCGCGAATGCCGGCCCAATAGGGCTGGCGACCGTCCGCTCGCGGCGGCCGCCGCCAGCACCTGCGCGGGACATCGTCACCGGCGAGCACCGACGGTGACCATGGTGCCGGGGCCGACGATAGGGGCGTCGCTCAGCGTCGTCGACCGGGAAGAGGGGCGCACCCACGCGGCGCGACGATGTTCAAAGCGAAGATCGTGTCGTTGGCCGCAGCAGTGCTGGCCGCAATCACTGTAGGTGCCTGGAAGGCACCGGTAGTGTCTCGGGTAAGGATGTTGCGGCAGGCGTCGGAACCATGGTCACCGAGGTGCAATAGTACCGGCGCGCGGGCGGTTATTATCGCGGCGGCGGTTACGCGCGCGGCGGGGAGGCCGGGGCCGGCATGGGCTCGGCATCGGCGCTGGCCTCGTCGCCGGCGCATCATCGCCGACCGCGCCTATCGGCCGCGAGCCGGCTACTACGACGACGAAGACGACGACGAAGGCCCGTACTACTACCCCTCGATTATCGTGGCGATCCGCGGCGCCTTTCGGCCAGAACTTCCGCTCTTCGAGTCGCAGACCGCCCTCTGCACGACTTATGGCGGCGAGAAGCGGGTCCGCCGTACCGAGGTATTGCCGGGGCTTCGTGGGTGCATATCGTCCATGCGTGTTCCGCCCACTCGCCGTGGCGGTGCCAATAGGTCAGGAACGCTGACATAACGCCGACAGCGACCCCTAGGAAGAGCGTTGCTGTCGGAGGAAGATCGACGCCCCATGTCCATCTGAGTTTTCGAGCCGCGCCACGCGACCGAGCGTCACCATGCCTCGTCGGAAATTCGCGAGCTGCCGAAGCTCCTGCAGCAGCCCGGCGTGATTTCATTTGCCGGGCGGCATTTCCGATCCAGCGCTGTTCCCGGTGGAGCGGGCCAAGGTCGCCGACGGCGAGCTGCTGTCCGATCCGCGTTCCGCTGCGCAAGGGCTGCAAGACTCGGCAAGCGAGGGCTACGCGCCGCTCTGCGACTGGAAATCGCCGCACGGCTTCGAGAGGCGTTGCCGCGGCCCTGACAACATCGTGATGACCAGGTTCGAGCAGGCGCTGGAGTTCCTCGGCGCTGTGCTGTCCCCGAACGACACGGCGCTGGTCGAGGCGCGGACCGACCCCTCGGCGCCCTGCAGCGTGCTCGGCCGACGAACCTGATTGATACGCTGGCGCCGGAAAGCTCGAACCGCACGCCGTTGTCCTATGCGAGACCGCGGCCGCGGCTGGCGGACGACGAGTCGCCTACGTGGTGCCCGATTTCGCCAATCCGACCGGCAACACGATGTCGCTCGGCGCGCGCGACGCGTGCTGCGGTGGCTCGCGAGCTCGA